>CAXTAT010000004.1:0-123559 GCA_964242415.1 uncultured Acetobacteraceae bacterium | reverse complement strand
GGGAGAGGGAGACGCCCTTGTCCTTTGTAATCCCAATAATCCCGACGGCTGCCGCATCTCGGCGCCATCCTTGCTCGCCCTGGCGGAGCAGCAGGCCGCGCGCAACGGCCTGCTCGTCGTGGACGAGGCCTTCGCCGACTTCGAGGCCGCCAATAGCCTCGCGCCGTACCTGCCCCTACCCGGCGTGATCGTGCTGCGCTCCTTCGGCAAGGCGTACGGCCTGGCCGGCCTGCGGCTCGGCTTCGCCTTAGCCCTCCCGGACCACGCGGCGCTGATCCGCACGGCGCTCGGTCCCTGGGCCGTCAGCGGCCCAGCGCTGCACATTGGCGCCATGGCGCTGCAGGACACCGCCTGGCGCGACGCCGCAGCGGCGCGGTTGCGGGGCGATACGGCGGCGCTCGACCACCTGCTGACCCGGGCCGGGCTGCATATCGTGGGCGGAACCGTGCTGTTCCGCTTGGCCGAGGCCGCCGATGCCGCCGGATGGGCCGGCCGCCTGGGCCAGGCTGGCATCCTGGTCCGCAGCTTTGCCGACACCCCGGCCCGCCTCCGCTTCGGCATCCCCGGCGACTCCGCCGCCTGGAACCGTCTGGCGGCGGCGCTCGGCGTCGGGCAAGCTGGCCCGGCCGCGGCGCCCTGACCGGCCGGCGCGGGCAGGAGGTCGGTCCCATGCAAACCCAAGTCGCCATCATCGGCGCCGGCCCGGCAGGGCTGATGCTCGCGCACTTGCTGCACCTGGCAGGCATCCGCTCGGTGGTAGTCGAGAGCCGGTCCCGCGATTACATCGAGAACCGCATCCGCGCCGGCGTGCTGGAGCACCATGTCGTTGACATGATGGACCAGGCCGGGCTGGGCGCCCGCATGCACCGGGAGGGCCTGCCGCACGAGGGCACGCAACTGCTGTTCGGCGGGGTGCTGCACCGGATCGACTTCCAGGACCTCGTGGGGCATAGCGTCATGGTCTATGGCCAGCACGAGGTGGTGCGCGACCTGATCGCCGCCCGCATCGACGCCGGCGCGCCGCCGCTGTTCGACTGCTCGGACGTGATGGTGGAGGGGTTCGAGTCCGGGACGCCCCAGGTCCGCTTCGTGCACGACGGCCAGGCTCAGGTGCTGAGTTGCGACCTGATCGCCGGGTGCGACGGGTTCCATGGCGTCTGCCGCCCTGCCCTGCCGCCGGGGTCGTGGCGGGGGTATGACCGGGTATACCCGTTCGGCTGGCTGGGCATCCTGGCGGACGCGCCGGCCAGCTCGCACGAGCTGATCTATGCCAACCATGAGCGCGGCTTCGCCCTGTGCTCGCAACGCTCGCCCACGGTGCAGCGGATGTACCTGCAATGCGCGCCCGATGAGGACGCTGAGGCCTGGAGCGACGACCGGGTTTGGTCGGAGCTGTCGGTGCGCCTGGCCAGCGACGGCTTCACCCTGCAGACCGGGCGGGTGTTCCAGAAGTCGGTGACGCCGATGCGGTCCTATGTGGCCGAGCCCATGCAGTGCGGACGGCTGTTCCTGGCCGGGGACGCGGCGCACATCGTGCCGCCCACGGGGGCGAAGGGCATGAACTCCGCCATCGGCGACGTGATCCTGCTGGCCCGTGCGGTGGAGCGCTGGTACGGGTCGGGCGATGATGCGGGGCTGCAGGGCTACTCGGCGGCGGCGCTGCGGCGGATTTGGAAGGTGCAGCGGTTCTCCTGGTGGATGACGACGCTGTTCCACCGCTTCGAGGGCGCGTCGGACTTCGACCGTCGGGTGCAACTGGCCGAACTGGACTACGTCACGTCGTCGCGAGAGGCCGCGGCGGCGCTGGCGGAGAACTATGTGGGGCTACCACTGGTGCTCTGACTCGCTGCTCCCTCTCCCTCCGGGAGAGGGCCGGGGTGAGGGAGGGTGAGAGGGCCAAACCCCGCCTGTTTAGGCACGGATGCCGCGCTTCCCCGGCAAGTTAGGCGCTTGCCGCCGCCCTCACCCCGGCCCTCTCCCGAAGGGAGAAGGAGCAGTTAGGTCTGCACCGCCGGGGCGTCCAGCAGCTTCTCCAGCCGGATCGGCAGCGTCCGCACCCGAACGCCCGTGGCATGGTACACGGCATTCGCCACCGCGGCGTTCAGCCCGACGTTGCCCAGCTCGCCCAGGCCCTTGATGCCGAGAGGGTTCACCTCGTGATCGTCCTCCGACACCAGGATCGTCGTCACCTGGTCGATGTCGGCGTTGACGGGAATATAGTACTCGGCCAAGTCATCGTTGTAGTAGCGCGCCGCACGTGGGTCGATCTCCGTTGCCTCGTGCAGCGCCGCGCCGATGCCCCAGATCTGCCCGCCCATGAGCTGGCTTTTGGCCGCCTTCGGGTTCACGATCTTGCCAGAGGCGAACGCGCCCACCATGCGGGTCGCGCGGATTTCCCGCGTCCGCACGTGCACCCGCACCTCGACGAACTGCGCGCCGAAGGCGAACTGCATCCGGTCCTTCAGCTTGGCGCCGCCCACCAGCTTGCCCTGGCCCCGGTACAGCATTTGCAGCCCGTCCGGCTTGACCCCATGCGGGATGTTCTCGGCATAGGCCTCGATGGCGCCGGGCGTGGTGCGGCTCAGTGCCTTGTCGAGCGGCTCGTTCACGCCGTCCACCCCACGCAGCGCGCCGTCAACCAGGCGCAGCATGCCGGGGTCAGCGCCGTGGAACGGGCCGTCCGGCGCACGGGTGGCCGCCTGGGCGATGCGGTCGCGGATCTCGGCGCACGCCTTGGCGACGACGGTGCAGATGCTGGCGGTGCTGTTGGACCCGCCGGAGACCGGCGCAGGCGGCAAGGCGCTGTCGCCCAACTCGACCGTAACGCGGTCCAGCGGCACGCCCAGGCCGCCGACCGCGGTCAGGGCGAGGGCGGTGGTGACGCCGGTGCCGATCTCGTGCGCCGAGGTCTGCACCAGCACCGCGCCGCCAGGGGCCAGGCGGACGCGCGCGGTCGCGGCGCCCATGTTGGTCGGATAGGCCGAGGTGGCGCAGCCCCAGCCGATCAGCCAGTCGCCGTCCCGCGTGCTGCCGGGCTGCGGGTTGCGCTTGGACCAGCCGAACTCCTTGGCGGCGGCGTCGAAGCAGGCCGCCATGTGCCGGGACGTGTAGGGCAGGCCCTTGATCGGCTCCTGCATGGTGTCGTTCACCCGGCGCAACTCGACCGGGTCCATCTTCAGCGCCACCGCCAACTCGTCCATCGCGGATTCGAGGGCGAACATATAGGGGATTTCCGGCGGCGAGCGCATGAAGCCCGGCGTGTTGCGGTCCGCATGAACCATCGACACCTCGGAGTCCACGTTCGGGCAGGCATACAGCCGCGTCGTCGCGTCGGTGCCGGCGACCTTGTAGTTGTCCGGGCGCGACGTGACCTCCCAGCCCTCGTGGATCAGCGCCTGCAGCTTGCCGTCGGGCGAGGCGCCGAGGCGGATGCGGTGCCGGGTCTCGGCGCGGTAGGTGGCGATGGTGTAGCCCTGGTCGCGCGTGGCCTCCAGCCGCACGGGCTGCCCGACCCGCTGCGCCGCCAGCGCCACCAGCGCCGTGCGCTGCGTCAGCGACCCGCGGGAGCCGAAGCCGCCGCCGACGAGGGGCGAGATGATCCGCACGTCGGCCGGGTCCAGGCTCAACTGCTCGGCGAGGCCGAACTTGAAGCCCTGCATGTTCTGCGACGACTCCCAGACGGTCAGCTTGCCGCCGGTCCATTCGGCGGTGGTGACGTACAGCTCCAGGGTGTTGTGGTGCTGGATCGGGGTCTCATAGTGGGCATCGACCTTGACCGCCGCCGCCGCCAGGGCCGCCGCGGCGTCGCCGACCTTGGGCTTTTCCTCGCCGCCGGCGTCGCCCTCGCGGGAGGATGACTGCGCTTCCTCGGCGGTTTGCACGGTCACGCCGGGGCTGTCAAAGCCCGCGGACGGCGTCTCCTCGGCATAGGCGACCTTCAGGCGATGGGCGCCCTCGCGCGCGGCCTCGAAGGTGTCGGCGACCACCAGGGCGACGATCTGCCCGTCATGCTGCACCCAGTCGGAGGCGAGCGGGGCGATGGTGGTGCCCATGTAGCCCTGCTGCTCGAACACCTTGCCGGGCTTCACCCGGTCGCCGACGTTGCGGTGGGTCAGGATGTCGAGCACGCCGGGCACGCGGCGGGTGTCGGCCTCGTTGATGTCGGTGATGCGGCCACGGGCGATGGAGCTGGTCACCAGGTAGGCGTGCGCCTGCGCCGGAAAGTCGGAGCCGTAGCGGGCCGTCCCCGTCACCTTCTGCCGGCCCTCGACGCGGGTGGTGGGCAGGCCGAAGTTGGGCTGGGCGGCGCTGGGCGGGGCGCCCTGCGGCATGATCTCGATCGTGGGAGCGGCGGTCGGGGTGTCGGCCATGGTCATACCTCGGTCAAGCGGGCATCAAGCGGGCAGCAGGCTGGCCTGCATCAGCGCGCGCACCAGGGTGCGCTGGCCAAGCTCGACCTTGTAGGCGTTGTCGCGGCGGGGCTGCGCGCCCAGGAAAGCGGTGTGGGCGGCGGCGGCGGCGGTCAGCTCGTCCAGCCGCTTGCCGCGCAGGAAGTTCTCGGCGGCGTGGGCGCGCAGGGGCTTGTAGGACACCGCGCCCAGGCCGATCCGCGCCTCGTTCACCACGCCGTCGCGCAGGTCCAGCGCGACGGCGGCCGTGGCCAGGCCATAGGCATAGGACTCGCGGTCCCGCACCTTCACGTACACCGACCGGCGGGTCCATGGACCCGCTGGGACGATGATGGCGGTGATCAACTCGCCTGGCAGCAGCACGGTCTCGCGGCTTGGCTCCTCGGGGCCGGTGTGCAGTTGCTCGAACGAGATGGTGCGGCCACCGCCCTCGCGCTGTGTCTGCACCTCGGCACTCAGCGCCACCAGCGCCTGGCCGAAATCGCCGCCATAGTCGGCGATGCAATACTCGCTGACGCCCAGCACGGCATGCTTGCGGTTCACGCCGTCCAGCGCGGCGCATCCGGTGCCGGGTACGCGCTTGTTGCAGGCGGCCCAGCTCGGGTCGCGGAAGTACTGGCAGCGGGTGCGCTGCAGCATGTTGCCGGCCAGGCTCGCCATCTGCCGCAACTGCGCGCTGGCGGCCATGGACATGGTCTGGGCGATCACGGGGTAGTCCCGCTGCACGGCGGGGTGCGCGGCCAGGTCGCTCATCCGCACCAGCGCGCCCAGGCGCAGGCCGCCCGGGGTGACCTCGATGGCCGAGTGTTCGGCGGCTAGGCCGTTGACATCGACCAGGGTGGCCGGCTGCATGGAGTCCAGCTTCATCAGGTCGAGCATCTGCGTGCCGCCGGCGATGAACTGGGCGGGCGCTGCGGTCGGCGGCAGCTTGCCGGCCGGGCCGGGGGCGGCAAGGCGCACGGCGGAGCGTGCGTCGTCGGCGCGCTCATAGACGAAGGGGCGCATGGGTCAGGCCTCCATCTGCGGCTTGGCCTGCCCGATGGCGGCGACGATGTGAGGGTAGGCAGCGCAGCGGCACAGGTTGCCGCTCATGTACTCGCGGATGCTGGCTGGGTCGCCGGCGTGGCCGGATTGCACGCAGGCGATGGCCGACACGATCTGGCCCGGCGTGCAGTAGCCGCACTGGTACGCATCCTGGTCGAGGAACGCCTGCTGCATCGGGTGCAGGGTGCCGTCGGGCTTGGCGATGCCCTCGATGGTGGTGACGGGGCCGCGCACCATGACGGCCAGGGTCAGGCAGGCCAACGCCGGCTTACCGTCCATCAGCACGGTGCAGGCGCCGCACTGCCCGTGGTCGCAGCCCTTCTTGGAGCCGGTGAGGCCCAGGTGGGTGCGCAGCGTATCGAGCAGGGTGGTGCGGTTGTCGAGCGCCAGGCTGTGATGGGCGCCGTTGACCTGCAGGCTGACCTGGACCGGGCGGCGCGGGTCGGCTGGCGGCGGGGCGGCAGCGGGCTGCGCCGCGGCGGCGAGCGGGGCCAGGGCGGCGGCAGAGGCGGTGCCGGTCAGCAAGCCCCGGCGGTTCACGGTGGGTCCGTTGGGTGGGGACATGGGTGGGACCTCTGAAAAGGGAGGCGGACGGGACGGGCAGACAGGCAATTCGCGGTGGATGCCGGCCGGGACCGTGTGCCGAATTTAGCGGCGGCGGATATGGCACATCCGGGACCGTACGGGCCAATGCCTATCGTGTTACCGCTGCCTGCTCCCTCTTCCCGTTTCGGGAGAGGGCCAGGGTAAGGGGGTCTTGCAGCCCGGTCCAAGGCCGACGGGCAAACCGGCCCCTACACCGCCCGCAGGGTCCAGGGACGCAGGCAAGCCCCCCTCACCCCGGCCCTCTCCCGAAGCGGGAGAGGGAGCAGCCGTCCTCAAAGCCCGGCGAAGCCCGCCCGCGCCAGGCGGTAATCCCAGGTGCGGTTCTGCGGCACCTCCGACAGCAGCATGGCCCGCGCCTGGTCGATCTCGCCGGGCGAGAGGTACTTCGGCTCGCCCAGCGGCAGCGTCCGCAGCAGCAGGTCAGCGTTCTCCTTCATGTAGATCGACACGAACACCGCTTCCCGCAGCGACGCGCCGCAGCAGGTCGCGCCGTGACCGCGGATCAGCACGCACCGCTCCTGCCCCATGGCACGCGCCATCGACTGGCCCTGCGGCATGGTCTCGATCAGCATGTTGGTGTCGCCGAACTCGGCCTGGCTGTCCCACAGCGGCACGCCATGGCCGATGACCGCCGCCATGTGGAACACCGGGCGCAGCTTCACCGTGCCCATGGTGAACGGCAGCACGGCGCGGGCATGGTGGTGGGTGACGGCATTGACCTCGGGCCGGGCCATGTACACGGCGCCGTGCAGCGCGCGTTCGCGGTACATCGCGCGGCCGTCCGGGGCGACCGGGGCGCCGTCCAGGGTAAACTCCATCAGGTCGTCGCGGGTGACGACCTCGGGTGAGCGGGAGCGGGACAGGAAGTAGCGGCCGGGGTCATGCGGGTGGCGGGCGCTGACATGGCCGAAGTCGTCGATCACGTCCTCCCGCGCCAGGATGCGGTTGGCGAGCACAAGCTGGTTCAGCAGGTCGGCGATGGCGGGGTCGGTCATGGTGGGTTCCTGGACAGGGTTGATGTCCCAACCTGGCCTCCAGCAGCCTTCGCTGTCACGTCACGGCCGAGCTTGCCCCGGCTATAACAGGAACAATGGAGCTAAAGTTCGCAGGCCAGGGATGTCATTCCGCCGCCGCCGCCTCGGCTATGCGGCCCCAGCCGGAGTCCCCCGCGGCTAGGGACCACGCTGATGCCAGACGGCAGCAGACCGTCATCATGCGCCACCTTCCCGCCTTGCGGAAGCATGGCGCGAAAGTTAGATGTCCCGCCAGGTGCAGCCAGAACGGCCTGCGATCCGTCCTCCTGGGGGTTCAATGGCCTGCCGTCTGCCGTCATGGGTGCTCGCGTTCGCCGTGCTCGCGCCGTTCGGCGTCCGCGCCGCCGAGGCCCCGAACACCACCCCGGTGAACATCGATGTCGTCGTGCCGCTGACCGGCGGCGGCTCCTTTCTTGGCCAGCAGGAGCAGGCCAGCCTGCAACGCGCCGAGGGTGTAATCATGGCGGGCGGCGGCATCGGCGGCCGCCCCGTCAAGTTCATCTTCCACGACGACCAAAGCAGCCCGCAGGTGGCGGTGCAGATCGCAACGCGGCTGGTCGCGGCCAAGCCGAACGTCATCCTCGGCTCCGCCCTGGTCGCCATGTGCAACGCGATGGCGCCGCTGATGCGCCATGGCCCCGTGCTGTACTGCTTCTCGCCGGGCATCTACCCGGAGGCCGGCAGCTTCGTGTTCAGCTCCGGCGTGTCCACCAAGGACCTGGCGGCGGCGATGCTGACCTATTGGCAGGCGCGCGGCCTGACCCGCATCGGCGTCATCACCAGCACCGACGCCACCGGCCAGGACGCATCGCGCAACATCCAGGACCTGGTGACCCGGCCCGAGCACGCCGGCATGGTCCTGATCGAGCAGCAACGGTTCAACCCGGCCGACGTAAGCGCCGCCGCACAGGCCGAGCGGATCAAAGCCGCCGGGCCACAGGCGGTGTTCGCCTGGGCCACCGGCAGCGCGGTCGGGACGCTGTTCAAGGCGATCACCTCGGTCGGGCTGGACGTGCCGGTGGCGACGACCAACGGCAACATGACCTACGCACAGATGCAGGCCTTTGCCGCCTTCCTGCCGCGTGAGCTGTACTTCCCCACCGCAGAGTGGCTCGCCCACCCCGGCACCGCCCTGCCCAGCGGGGTGCAGGCCGCGCAGGCCCAGATGTTCGCCGCATTCGGCTCCGGTCCGGTGAAGCCGGACGCGGCCAGCCTGTTCTCGTGGGACCCTGCGATGCTGGTCGTGGCCGCATTGCGCGACGTGGGCGCCGACGCGACGCCAGAGGCGCTGCGCAGCCGACTGGCCCGCACCCAGGGGTTTGCCGGGGCAAACGGGTTGTATGACATGGGGCGGTCGCCGCAGCGCGGGCTGGGCATGGACAACGTCGTCGTCACCCGCTGGGACGCCGGGGCCGGCACCTGGCAGGTGGTCAGCAAGCCGCGGGGCGTGCCGGTCGAGTAGCAGCGCCCGATGCCGGCCCTTGGCGCCTTCGTGCAGTACCTGGTCGGGGGCGTGATGCAGGGCGCCATCTTCGCCCTGGTGGCGCTGGGCTTCTCGCTGGTCTATCGCGTGACGGGGGTTATCAACCTCAGCCAGGGCGCGTTCTGCGTGGTGGGCGCGCTGGTGGCCTATACGATGCAGGTGCAGTGGGGGTGGCCGGCGGCGGCGGCGGTGCTCGGCGCGGTGTTCGCGACCGCGGGTGGCGGCGCCGTGCTGGGCGCGGCGGCGTTCGTGCCGGGGCTGTCGCGGCTGTCCAACAGCAACATGCTGATGCTGACGGCGGGGCTGCTGACGCTGCTGGAGGGGTTGGTGCTGGTGGTCTGGGGCAGCCAGCCCTACGCCCTGCCCGCGTTCAGCGGCGAGCGTCCCTTGGCGCTGGGCGGCGTGCTGGTACCCAGCCAGGGACCCTGGGTGCTGGGCGCGCTGGGGCTGACCATCGTCGGGCTGTGGTGGCTGCTGGCGCGCACCGGGTTCGGCCAGGCGCTGCGGGCGTGTGCGGAGAACCCACAGGCCGCGCGGCTGATGGGCATTGGCGTGCCGGGGATGATGCTGTTCTCGTTCACGCTGGCAGCGGGGCTGGGGGCGCTGGGCGGCATCGTAATCGCGCCGGCCACCAGCCTGCAGTTCGACGCCGGGCGGCTGTTCACGGTGTCGGGCTTCATCGCCGTGGCCATCGGCGGCATCGGCAGCCTGCCCGGCGCGGTGGCGGGCGGGCTGCTGCTGGGCATCGCGCAGCAGATGGCGACCGCCTACGTCAGCTCGCTGTTCAGCAGCGCGCTGGCGCTGGGGCTGCTGCTGCTGGTGCTGGTGGTCCGGCCCGGCGGACTTCTGGCTGGCGGTGCGGCCCGGCGGGAGGACGTGCGGACCGAGGCGCGCATCACCTCCCACGCCGCACGCCTGCCGCCCCGGACCGCCCTGGCCGGCGGCGTCCTGCTGCTCGCCGTGGGCCTGGCCGTGCCGGTCGTGACGCCGGATGGCGAGGTGCTGGCCGCGTTGGTGATCGCCCTGATCCTGTTCGTCGCGCTGATCGGGCTGGATGTGCTGATGGGCTATGCCGGGCAGGTCAGCCTGGGCCAGGGCGGCTTCATGGCCATCGGCGGCTATACGTCGGCTTGGCTCGCCGTCACCTACGACACGGCGCCGGTGCTGGGATTGCTGGCCGGCATGGCGTTGGCCGTGCTGTGTGCGCTGCTGCTGTCCCTGGTCACGCTGCGGCTGCGCGGGTTGTACCTGGCGCTGGCGACGCTGGCGTTCGGGTTGCTGGTGGAAAGCTGCGTGATCGGGTTCGACGACGTGACCGGCGGGCCGTCCGGGCTGGTCGGCATCCCCGCCTTCTCCGTCGCGGGGTTCGAGTTCGACACGCCGCAGCGCATGTTCCTGCTGGTGCTGGGCGTGGCGGCGGTGCTGGTGACAGCGGTATCGGGCGTGGTGGCGTCGCCGTTTGGGCGCGCGATGCAGGCGGTGCGGACCGACCAGTTGGCCGCCGCGGCGCTGGGCATCCCCGTCGTGCGGGTGAAGCTGGCGGCGTTTGCGTTCAGCGCGGCCACGGCGGCGCTGGCGGGCGGGCTGCTGGCGTTCCAGTTCCGCTTCCTCAGTCCCGACATGGTCGGCGCCGGGCGGTCGTTCGAGCTGGTGAGCATGATGGTGGTCGGCGGCGAGGGCACGGTGATCGGGCCGCTGCTCGGGTCGCTGCTGATCACGCTGCTGCCGACGCTGTCGCAGTCGCTGGCGACCTGGAAGACCCTTGGGGTCGGGCTGCTGCTGGTGGTGTTCTTCCTGCGGCTGCCGGAGGGTTTGTTCGGCCTGGTGGTCCGGCTCGTCCGGTGGCGGCCGGGCCGGCGGCTTGCGGCGCGGCGGCGGGCATGACGGCACCCCGCGCGCCCACCGCCATCATCCCCCCGGCGGCTGTCGCGGCGCCGGGTGTCCCCGCGTTGGAGGTCGCCGCCCTGGACAAGCGGTTCAGCGGGCTGCACGCGACCCAGGGCGTGAGCTTCATCGTGCCGGACGGGTCGGTGACGGCGCTGGTGGGGCCGAACGGCGCGGGCAAGACAACGCTGTTCAACCTGATCACCAACCTGGTGCGGCCCGACGCCGGCCGGGTCAGGCTGTTCGGCCAGGACCTGCGCGGCGTCGAGGGCAGCGGGATCGCAGCACTGGGCATGATCCGCACGTTCCAGTCGGCCCGGGTGTTCCCTGGCATGACGGCGCTGGAGAACGTGATGACCGGCGCCCACCGCGGCTCCCGCATCGGCGTGCTGGCCTATGCCGCGTGGCTGCCGGCCGCACGCCGGGCGGAGCAGGCCCTGGGGGACCGGGCGGCGGCGCTGCTGGAGCTGATTGGGCTGGACAGGCAAGGCGCTGCCCACGCGGCGGACCTGCCCATCGGCGCGCAGAAGCTGCTGGAGGTCGCCCGCGCCCTAATGGCCCGGCCCCGCCTGCTGCTGCTGGACGAACCGGCCGCCGGGCTGAACGACGCCGAAACCGAGGAGCTGGCGGCCCTGCTGCGCGCCGTCCAGGCGGGCGGCGTGACGGTGCTGGTGGTCGAGCACAACATGGGCCTGGTGATGAACGTGGCCGACCAGGTGGTTGTGCTGGACGCCGGCCGGGTGATCGCCTGCGGCCCGCCGGCGACCGTGCAGCGCGACCCGGCGGTGGTCGCCGCCTACCTCGGCGCGGCGCCCGCGTGATGTTGGAGCTGCGCGGACTGTCGGCCGGGTATGGCGGGACGGAGGTCCTGCGCGACGTGTCGCTGCAGGTCGCCCCTGGGGAGGTGGTGGCGCTGGTCGGGGCGAACGGCGCCGGCAAGAGCACGCTGGTAAAGGTGGTGTCCGGCCTGCTGCGGCCGAGCGCCGGCGCGGTGCTGCTGGACGGTGCGCCGGTGCATGGCCTGTCGGTGGCGGACCGGGTGCGCCGCGGTGTCGTGCACGTGCCGGAGGGACGCCAAGTGTTCGCCGGCCTGTCGGCGCGGGCCAACCTGCGGCTGGGCGCCTACCTGGACCCGCGTGATGCCGGGGCGCGGATGGCCGAAGCCTGCTCGGCGTTCCCCGACCTTGCGGCGCGGCTCGACAGCCTGGCGGGCACGTTCTCCGGCGGGCAGCAGCAGATGCTGGCCATCGCCCGCGGCCTGATGGCCCGGCCGCGCCTGCTGCTGCTGGATGAACCCAGCCTGGGCCTGTCGCCTCGGCTGGTGGCGGAGGTGTTCCGGCTGGTGGCGTCGCTGCGCGCCCGGGGGATCGCGGTGCTGCTGGCCGAGCAGAACGCCCGCGCCGCGCTGGCCATCGCCGACCGCGGCGTCGTCATCGAGAACGGCCGCGTGGCGATAGAAGGCGCCGGCGCCGCGTTGCTCGGCAACCCCGAGGTGGCGGCGCGCTATTTGGGCACCGGGGCCGCCACCCGCGTATCCGACGATGAAAGCCGGCGCCTGGCGGCCCGGCTGCGGACACTTGTCTTCCAGGATGGGGAATAGCCATGGCCAAGCTGCCGGTCACCTTGGCCTGCTGGGATTATGACCGCACGCGCGCCCTGGCGGATGGGACGGTGCAGCCGGACGGCATCGCGCTGAACTACCTGAGCCTGCCGGTGGAGGAGACGTTCTTCCGCATGGCGCGTTTCCAGGAGTTCGACGCGTGCGAGATGTCGCTCAGCTCATACTGCGTGACGCTGATGCGCGACGATCCGCCATTCATCGCCATACCCGTGTATCCCAGCCGGTTCTTCCGGCATTCCTGCATCTTCGTCAGCGCGGCGTCGGGGATCACCGAGCCGGGGCAGCTCGTTGGCAAGCGGGTCGGGGTGCCGGAGTACCAGATGACCGCGCCGGTTTGGATACGCGGCATCCTGGCCGACGAGTATGGCGTGCCGCCGGGCAGCGTCGAGTACTTCTCCGGTGGGCAGGAGGAGACGGGGCGGGTCGAGAAGCTGAAGCTGGACCTGCCGCCGGGCATCCGGGTGCGCCCGATCGGTCCCGGCCAGACCCTGGCGCGGATGCTGGCCGACGGCGAGTTGGACGCGTTCCACACCGCCCGTGCGCCGAGCACCTTCTACTCCGAGCCGGACCGGGTGCGGCGGCTGTTCCCGGATCACGTCGCGGTGGAGCAGGACTACTTCGCGCGCACCCGCATCTTCCCGATCATGCACGTCATCGCCATCCGCCGGGCGGTGTACCGGGCCAATCCGTGGGTCGCCACCAGCCTGTTCAAGGCGTTCGCCGCCAGCCAGCGCATCACCTATGAGGGGCTGATGGTGACGGCGGCGCTGAAGACCATGCTGCCGTGGCAGGTGGCGGCGGTGGAGGACGCGCGGCGGCGGATGGGGGAGGACTGGTGGTCCTATGGGTTCCCCGCCAACCGGCACGTGCTGGACACCTTCGTGCGGTACCATCACGAGCAGGGGCTGTCCGGCCGGCTGCTGCGGCCAGAGGAGCTGTTTGCGCCGGAGACGCTGGAGACGTTCAGGATTTGAATTGGCTGACGGCGCGCTGCCGCCATTGCTGGCCTTTGGACGCCTGATCGGGCGACCAGCGCCGCCCGGATGCTGCCCGGCTGGGAGCGCGTCGGCGAATCGGCAATGCCGGGCCAAGCGCCGCAGCGCGCCGGGTGGAGGCGACCGCGGCCAGAAGGATGATCGCCCGCATCCCCGAACGCCCCGGCATTGAGTGACCTGGATATAGTTTGACACCCGGCTCGTTCTGATATTCTAAAGACATAGCGTCCTGAGGACTTAAGGTCTTCAAGACCGGAATGCCGCCTTCTGCAGATGATCGAGCGTCACCGACGGGTTGAGGAGTACGTAGCATGCGAAGGGGACTTTTGGCAGCGGTGGCGGTTGTCGCGGCTTTTTCGCTGGAGTCCGGGGCGCGCGCCACCCCATTCGATTTCAGCTTCAACGGCGCGGGCATCAGCGGGTCGATGGAGCTGACCTATGGCGCAGCCACGGATGCGGGTTACTCGGACGCCTTCGTGGTCACCGGGATCACCGGCACCTTCTCGGATTCCAACATCGGCATCCTGAACGCGCCGATCGGCATGGTGGAGCCGCGCAACTTCGCGACACCGGAGGCGACCAACCTCCTGGCGCCAAACAGCTTCAGCAAGTTCGCGGTGGCGACGGGCTTGCCGGCGTTCACCGATGGCGTCCTGACCTACGACGACCTGTTCTGGCCCGGCGGGTCGCCGCCGACAGCCACCGATTACACGGCACATGGCGGGTTTTTGGACATTTACGGGCTGCTGTTCGACATCGGTGGCGGCCAGGTCGTGAACTTCTGGAGCAACGGCGATACCGGCAACGGCGTCGATTACGCCGCAGCCGTCGCGACTTCGGCGACTTCGCTCGATTACGTCAGTGGCGGCGTGACGGTTCCGGAGCCTGCTTCGCTGATCCTGCTCGGGGCCGGGGTCGCCATTCTCGCCGCCATGCGCCGCCGCGCCGCTTGAACAGGGACCAGCCCTCCAGAGGCCGGCCATCGTTGCGGGCCTGTGCGCACAGCCGCTGACCGGGCTGATCCGTGCGCACCCATCGGCAGGAAGCCGCCGCCCGGCGCATGCCGGTAAGCCTGCGGTCAGGCGCCGACACGGCGGGCTGAGCAACGGGGCGACCGTATTGGGCAACCCGGCCGGGCCCGAACCGGCTAGCGGCCAAGACTACGGCTGGGCCTGACCCCGCCGGAGTGAACCGATCCCAGCATCACGACCAGAAGCCTGACGGCCGGCGCGCCCTGGACGAAGCGGGACGTGTGCGGCTCGGTGCGGCTTGGATCGTTGACCCCGCACGGGGGCACGCCCCTGAACTTCCCTGCATCATGGTATGGCCTATATCCAGGCAGTGCCCACGCTGGGATCGTCCGCAGGCCGGCCGGCGTGCGTTCCCGGCGCAACGAGCGGTCACCGGTCCGTGCGGCGTCGCGCCGGTTGGTCAGGCAGTGTGGCGGAGCTTAGCCGGGCGACGGCAACGAGAAGGGGGCCTATGATGGGCGACAGCTACATGAAGAACCAGGGCGAGGCGCTGGCCCAGCACCTCAAGCTGACGGACGGCAAATCGGGGTACGTCGAGGTCACCGCCACGGGATTCCTCGTCCACACCCGCCGGAAGTGGGCGGGCAAGCAACTGGCGACATGGGACGGGCTTCCCGTCGAGTGGAACGAGAACGTCGGGTCGAATAAGGCCGCCAACCGTTGATGCGGATGCCTGGCCCGGTTCGCGGCGGCTTGGCCTCATGCCCTCATGACGTTTGTATCATGAGTGCCGCCTGCCGGCCCGTCTCCGCTGGCAAACCAGGCCGCTCGGGTCCATGTTGAACATATGGGGAACAGCCCAAAGCCGCCGATAACGGACCAACTCGTCATCACTGAGAAGACCAGCCAGGCGCGCGATGTCCGGGCCGCCGTGGGCAGCCGCTACGGGCAGATCCTGCCGGCTGAGGGCCACCTGCTCGACCTGGCCGAACCCGAGGACGCCGTGCCGGCCTGGAGTCGCTGGTCGGCCGTGCTGCTGCGCCCCGAGGGGCTGTATGCCACCAAGCCCGCGCTGGGCGGCAACAAGCCGGCCAAGCTGCGGGCCATCCAGGACGCGCTGCGCGGCGCCGGGCGGGTGTGGCTCGCCACCGACTGCGACCGCGAGGGGCAACTGATCGGCCAGGAAATCCTGGAGCACCTGGGCTACCGCGGCGAGGTGCGGCGGGTGGTGTTCACCGCGCAGGACCCGCAGACCATCCGCGACGCCTTCGCCCGCGCCAAGCCCAACGCCGAATACGCGCAGCTTTATGCCGCCGCGGTCGCGCGCCGGCAGGCCGACCAGATCTACAACCTGTCGCTCACCCGCACCGCCACCGTCACCCTGGCCCGGGGCGAGCGGGCGGTGATCGGGGTCGGCCGGGTGAAGACGCCCACCCTGGCCATCGTCTGCCGGCGCGAGCTGGAAATCCGCGGTTTCGTCCCGCAGGCGTACTTCGAGGTGGTCGCGACCGCGGCGGTGGCGGCGGGCCGCTTCCGGATGCGCTATGCGCCCAAGCAGCGGATGCTGAAGCGTGAGGAGGCCGAGGCGGTGGCAGCCCTGGCGCAGGGCTTCGCCGGCCCGCTGGCGGTGGAGGTGGAGGACAAGCGCCAGTCGCCGCCGCGGCTGCACGACCTGCCCTCTCTGCAGAAGCTGTGCGGCTCGCGGTTCGGCTGGTCGGCGGCGAAGACGCTCGAGGTGGCGCAGGAGCTGTACGATGGCGCCGGCAAGAAGGTCATCACCTACCCCCGCGCCGAAACCCGCTACTTGCCCGAGAGCCTCATTCCCGACGTGCCCGGCATCGTGGCGGGCCTGCGGGCGGGACGGAGCTTCGCCGCGGTCCCGGTGCCCGAGCCGCCGCTGATCCGCCGGGGCGGGGGCGGCGTGTTCCACGACAAGGGCCTGCAAGGGGCCAGCCACCACGCCGTCATCCCGAACGTCAACACGGTGGCCGCGCTGCCCGGCGTCTGGCCGCGCCTGTCGCCCGACGAGCGCCGGCTGTTCGACGTGATCGCGCGCTCCTACCTGGCGGCGGTGATGCCGGATTTCCGCTACCGCCAGACCACGGCGGTGCTGGACGTGGCGGGCCACCCGTTCCGCGCCGTGGGCCGGCAGCCCGTCGATCTCGGCTGGCGGGCGGCGTTCCCGGACTGGCAGCCGTCCGAGGAGCGCGGCGAGGACGCGCAGCTTCTCCCCGGCCTGCGCGACGGCGAGGCGGCGGCGCTACACGACCCGGGGGTGGAGGACAAGGAGACCCGCCCGCCGCCGCGCTACAACGAGGGCACGCTGATCGACGCGATGCAGAACGCCTGGCGCTTCGTCGAGGACCCGGCGCTGCGCGAACGGTTGCGCGAGGCCAAGGGCATCGGCACGCCGGCGACCCGCGCCGAGGTGCTGCGCGGCCTGAAGGTGCAGGCGTTCCTGGCCGCGGACGGCAAGCACATCGTGCCGACCGAGCGCGGCCTGGCGCTGTTCGGCACCCTGGAGCGCGCCGACCCGGCGCTGGTCGATCCCGGCGTGACGGCGCAGCTTGAGTGCCTGCTGGATGAGGTCTTGGTGGGCCGGCAGGGGATGCTGGAGGCGGTCGATGCCGTGTGCGCGCAGGCTCAGCGCATCATCGGCCGGCTGACCGATGGGGCCGGCAGCGCGGGACAGGGACCGTCCCTTGCGGCTGGCGGGATGGGGCGGGGCCGTCCGCCAACCCCGGCGATGCTGCGGTATGTGGAGGACCTTGCCCAGCGGACAGGCGTTGCTCCGCCCTCCGGCTATGCGGAGTCGGGGGTCTTATGCCGGGCCTTTCTCGACCAGCATGCTCCGAAGGCCGGCAAGGCTGCTGCATCGGACGATATGGTCCGCCCGCCAACCGCGGCGAAGTCTGCCCTGGCCGGGCAGCTTGCACAGCGGCGCGGGGTGGCTGTTCCGGACGAAGCCAAGGCCACTCCAGCCGCGTCGGTCGATGCGCACCACGACGCGCCACGCCGTCAAGGGCCGGGCCGGAAAGCGGGTCCGAAAGCCAAGCGGGACAGCCCACCCAAAACACCTGGGAAGCGGACACGGCGCGCCGCCGCATCAAGCAAGGGCGCGCCGGACGAGGTGGCGGCGCTGGCTGTCGGCACACCCTTGCGCATCCCGTTCGGCAACAAGGAGGCCGCGCAACGGCTTGGGGCACGTTACGGCGCCACGGGGTGGCGCGCGCCGCCGGGCATCGACCTTGAGCCGTTCCGCGAGCGCGGCTGGCTCTGACGGGCTGCCACGCACGCAGGCAGCATCAGAGCAGGGTGCCGGCCTGCACCGTGCAGCGGTTCCAAGAGACCGGCCTTCTCTCTCTCCCTCCGGGAGAGGGCCGGGGTGAGGGGGCGGGCAAGCGCGGTTCTCGCCAGTAGCGGGCTGCGTTCTTGCTGGCCCCATGGCGCTCGGCTCCGCGGCCAAGACCCCCTCACCCCGGCCCTCTCCCGGAGGGAGAGGGAGAAGATACGCTCCTTGTGCCAATAGCGACGGCGCTGCCTCACCCCCGCAATGCGGTTGAGCGATGCGATCTGCAGCCCTACCTTCCCCGCAGCATCAGCAAGGGGCGGGGCACCTGGGCCAGGCGGCAGGAGGACACACGGCGCCGGCGGAAACGCTGTCCGGCCTGGTCGAGCGCGTCACCTACCATAATCCCGAGAACGGCTTCTGCGTCCTGCGCGTGAAGGCCCGCGGGCAGCGCGACCTGGTGGCCGTGGTCGGCCATGCGGCGACGATCAGCGCCGGCGAGTTCATCAGCGCCGCGGGCTGGTGGACCACCGACCGTGACCATGGCGTGCAGTTCAAGGCGGCCAGCGTCACCAAGACGCAGCCGACCACCCTGGAGGGGATTGAGAAGTACCTCGGCTCCGGCATGATCCGCGGCATCGGCCCGGTGTATGCCCGCGCGCTGGTCGCCGCGTTCGGGGAGGCGGTGTTCGACCTGATCGAGCAGCAGCCCGGCCGCTTGCGCGAGGTGACCGGCATCGGGGCCAAGCGCGCCGCGCGCATCGTCGCCGGCTGGGCCGACCAGAAGGCGATCCGCGAGATCATGCTGTTCCTGCACGCCCATGGCGTCGGCACCTCGCGCGCGGTGCGCATCTTCAAGACCTACGGCCAGGACGCCATCGCGCTGATTACCGAGAACCCCTACCGCCTGGCCCGCGACATCCGCGGCATCGGCTTCCGCACCGCCGACCAGGTGGCGTCCCGGCTGGGCATCGAGCGGGGGGCGATGATCCGCGTGCGCGCCGGCCTGTCATTCGGGCTGGCCGAGGCGACGGGCCAGGGCCATTGCGGGCTGCCGGTGGCCGATCTGACCCGGGCGACGGGGGAGCTGATCGAGGTCGGGGCCGGGCTGATCGAGGCGGCGCTCGGGCTTGAGCTGCAAGATGGCGAGCTGGCGGCCGACACGGTGGACGGCGAGCCTTGCGTGTTCCTGGCCGGGCTGTATCGCTCCGAGCAGGCCATCGCCGAGCGGCTTCGCCTGCTGTCCCAGGGCCGCCCGCCCTGGCCGGTGATCGACTCGGCGCGTGCGGTGCCCTGGGTGGAGGCCCGGACGGGGCTGGCCCTGGCGCCGAGCCAGCGCGAGGCGCTGCAGCTTGCCGTGCAGTCCAAGGTGCTGGTGATCACCGGCGGCCCCGGCGTGGGCAAGACGACGCTGGTGCACTCGGTCCTGCAGGTGCTGCGCGCCAAGGGGGTGCAGGTGGAGCTGTGCGCGCCCACCGGCCGCGCCGCCAAGCGCCTGGGCGGGAGCACGGGGCTGCCGGCGCGCACGATCCACCGCCTGTTGGAGGCCGACCCGGCGGGCGGGTTCAAGCGCACCGAGGAGCACCCGCTCGACTGCGGCCTGCTGGTGGTGGACGAGGCGAGCATGGTGGACGTGCCCCTGATGCGCGCGCTGCTGCGGGCGCTGCCGGACAGGGCGGCGCTGCTGCTGGTGGGCGACGTGGACCAGTTGCCGAGCGTGGGGCCGGGCCAGGTGTTGGCCGACGTGATCGGCTCGGGCGCGGTGCCGGTGGTGCGGCTCGTGGAGGTGTTCCGCCAGGCGGCGCAAAGCCGGATCATCACCAGCGCGCACCGCATCAACCAGGGGCAGTTGCCGGAGCTGACGGCGCCGGAGGGGTCGGACTTCTACTTCATCGAGGCCGCCGAGCCGGAGGACGCAGCCCGCAAGCTGCTGGCCGTGGTGCGCGACCGGGTGCCGGCACGGTTCGGGCTGGACCCGGTGCGCGACGTGCAGGTGCTGTGCCCGATGAACCGCGGCGGCCTGGGCGCGCGGGCGCTGAACATCGAATTGCAGCAGGCGCTGAACCCGCCAGGCGCACTGCGGGTGGAGCGGTTCGGCTGGACATACGGCCCCGGCGACAAGGTGATGCAGGTGGCCAACAGCTACGAGCGCGAGGTGTTCAACGGCGACCTCGGCATCGTCACCGGGCTGGATATGGAGGAAGGCGCGCTGACGGTCAGCTTCGAGGGACGCGAGGTGGAGTATGGGTTCGGCGAGCTGGACGAGTTAGTGCTGGCCTATGCGACGACGATCCACAAGGCGCAGGGGTCGGAGTATCCGGCCGTGGTGATCCCGCTGGCGACGCAGCACTATGCGATGCTGGCGCGCAACCTGCTATACACCGGCGTTACCCGGGGCAAGCGGCTGGTGGTGCTGGTGGGTCAGCGCAAGGCGCTCGCCATGGCGGTCAGGAACGCCGGCGGGCGCAGGCGGTGGTCCAAGCTGCGGGAGTGGCTGGCGCCGGGCGCGCGAGAGGTGGGCAGGGTGCGGGGGTGACGCGGCGGCCGGACATGGAGGGCCAGGCGGACCTGTTCGGCAGCCTCCCGAAGCCGGTGGCGGCGAAGGCCCGCACGGTCCAGCAGCAGCCGGTCCCAGCGCCGGCGCCCAACGGCCATCAGGCGCCCGGCGAAGACGCGGCCAGTCTGGCCACGCGGCTGTCCCCGGCCGAGTTGGACGAGCTTGCCGCCGCACTGTCCGACGACGCGTTGGCTCACCTGGTGGTTGCCACCGTGCGGCAACTGCGGCGCCGGCTGGCCCGAGGTGGCGGGCGCGCGGCCCGGCAGCCCTCTCCTGCCCTGGACCGCGCCGCCCGGCAAATCGCCGCCGAGCTGGGCGCGGATAGCGGAGATGACATCCTTTAGTGGGTGCCCGGCCAGCGTGCCGGGGGCGCACAGCTCCGTTAGCAACACGGGATGGCGGCGCCCGCCTGCCTGTGGCGCGACAGTTCTGATGACCAGTGCGCGGCAAGCAGATGCCCGGTCGCTATGCGGTTTAAGCATGATGCTATGGGCGTTGCGCGGCAAGGCTTGATGTCGCGCAGCCCGTCACGGGGCTGCGGAGGGTTTCGCTGGTGCCGTGTTGGCGTCCACCATAGTGTTCCTGGGCAAGTTGCATGGGATTTGCCGCGATCCCCAGTGGAGCAGTCGGAGGCCGCGCAAACGGCCCCCGACCTCCTTTCAGCGGTGAAGATCGAAGCGGTCGGCCTCCATCACCTTGACCCATGCCCCGACAAACCGGTCCACAAACCTGTCTTCCCCGTCGTTGCTGGCATAGACTTCGGCCAATGCACGCAGCTCGGAGTTGGAACCGAACACGAGATCAGCGCGCGTGCCCGCCCACTTCGCCTGCCCGTCAACGGTGGCCTCGAACATCTCCGACTGCCGATCCGTCGGCCGCCATGTCGTTCCAAGCGCAAGCAGGTTCACGAAGAAGTCGTTGGTCAGCGTACCCACACGGTCGGTCAGTACGCCATGCTTGGTGTCCTTGTGCGTCACACCCAGCACCCGCAGCCCGCCGATCAGCGCAGTCATCTCGGGTGCGCTGAGGTTGAGCAGGTTGGCACGGTCGATCAGCAGATATTCGGCGGGAAGCCTGCTGTCCGGGCTCTTGTAGTTGCGGAAGGCGTCGGCGCGCTGCTCCATATGAGAGAAGGATTCGACGTCCGTCTGCTCCTGCGTCGCGTCCACGCGGCCGGGGGTGAAGGGCATGGTGATCGTGCGTCCCGCCGCCTTCGCCGCCTGCTCGATGCCGATGCCGCCGGCCAATACGATGAGGTCGGCAACCGAAACCGCCTTCCCTCCGGCAGTGCTGCCATTGAAGTCGGCAGCAATGCCCTCCAACGCGGTCAGCACGGGGCCGATCGTCGCGGAGTCGTTGCTCGGCCAGCTACGCTGCGGCTCCAGCCGGATGCGTGCGCCGTTCGCACCGCCGCGCTTGTCGCTGTGACGGTAGGACGACGCGGACGCCCAAGCGGCCGTCACCAACTGCGTGACCGTCAGGCCGCTGTTGACGATGTGCTGCTTGAGGGTGGCGATGTCGCTCGCATCGATCACGGGACCGGTCGGCGCCGGCAGCGGGTCCTGCCACAGCAACACCTCCTGCGGCACTTCCTTGCCCACGTACCGCGCCTTGGGTCCCATGTCGCGATGCGTGAGCTTGAACCAGGCGCGCGCGAACGCGTCGGCAAAACCATCGGCATCGGCAAGGAAGCGGCGCGAGATCTGCTCGTACGCCGGATCGACGCGGAGCGCGACATCGGTGGTCAGCATCTGCGGCGGGTGCCGCTTGGTGGGATCGTGCGCGTCAGGCACGGTATCTGCGGCCGCGCCCGCCTTCGGCTTCCACTGGTGCGCGCCCGCCGGGCTTTTGGTCAGCTCCCACTCATGGCCGAACAGCGTCTCGAAGTAGCTGTTGTCCCACTGCGTCGGCGTTGCCGTCCAGGTCACTTCCAGGCCGCTCGTGATGGTGTCGCCACCGTTGCCGGTGCCGAAGCTGTTCTTCCAGCCCAGACCCATCTCCTCCAGAGCAGCGCCTTCAGGCTCGGCTGCAACATAGTCGGCAGGATTGGCCGCACCATGCGTCTTGCCGAACGTATGGCCGCCCGCGATCAGCGCGACCGTTTCCTCGTCGTTCATCGCCATCCGGCCGAAAGTCTCGCGAATGTCGCGCGCCGAGCCGGTCGGATCGGGGTGTGCGTTCGGGCCTTCTGGGTTGACGTAGATCAGGCCCATCTGCACTGCGGCGAGCGGGGTCTCGAGTTCGCGGTCACCCTGGTAGCGCTCGTCGCCGAGCCACTCGTTCTCCGGACCCCAGTAAACGTCCTCGTCGGGCTCCCACATATCGACGCGGCCACCCGAGAAGCCAAACGTCTTTAGCCCCATCGACTCCAGCGCGACGTTGCCCGTCAGCACGATCAGGTCCGCCCAGGAGATCGACTGGCCGTACTTCTGCTTGATCGGCCACAGCAGACGCCGTGCCTTGTCGAGGTTGGCGTTGTCCGGCCAGCTATTCAGCGGGGCGAAGCGCTGCTGCCCTGCACCCGAGCCGCCGCGTCCGTCCGCCACGCGATAGGTTCCGGCGCTGTGCCAGGCCATGCGGATCATGAATGGGCCATAATGGCCGAAGTCTGCCGGCCACCACGGCTGCGACGTCGTCAGCATGGTGGCGATGTCGGCCTTCACTGCGTTCAGGTCGAGCGCCTCAAACGCCTTCACATAGTCGAAGTCCTCGGGCAGCGGGTTGGCCACCGCCGGGTTCTTCGCCAGGATCTTGAGGTTCAGCCGCTTTGGCCACCACTCCTGGTTCGGTGCGCCCTGGGTGGGGTGCGCGACGCGATTGTGCGCGATCGGGCACTTCTGCCCGGCGGCAACTGCGCCATCGGTGTTCATCTCAGCTTCGACGGCGTCGCCATGCCTTACTTCAGCCATTACGGTCTTCTCCTAAAGATTCAACATTGGGGACAGCACAAGCTGCGGATCGCGCCGCAGAACATGGCCGGCAGAGCCCGCGGTGGATCACTTCGGATTCGTCGATGACGAAGTCCGTCGTGTCGGCAAGATCAAGGCACGGAGCGGCGCCGATTGCGCAATCGACGTCCACGACCAGCCCGCATGCCCGGCAAACGCAGTGATGATGATTGTCGTGCGTCCGCGTTTCATAGATCGCTGGTCCGCCGTCCATAATAAGGCGGCGCAGCAGCCCAGCCTCGGTCAGATGAGCGAGGCAATCATAAACAGCTTGATGAGACACGCCTGGCAGGACGGTGGAAACGATGCCAAGCACGCTCGCCGCGGTCGTGTGCGGCGTTGCCTCGACCGCGTCGAGCACCGCGACACGCTGACGCGTGACCCGCAATCCAGCAGCCCGGATCAGCCTCTCGGAATTCTGAGCAACCGGATCAGTCATAGGCTGGATATAACAGGTTTCTTGAACGGTTCAAGAAAGCTGTTGAGGATGCCGATGCTGCAGCGTGATCGCGCATCTGGGGCACGTCCGGCGTTGTTGCATAGGCCAGCACTAAAGCCTGAAAGATTTCTATAGCGATCTCAGTAAGATATGTTCGACGTAGGGAGGCTCTTCCGCACTTTGCGTGGAGGCGAACGGTCGCGCGCAACGGATGAAGCGATGGTGTCTTGAGCGGATTTTGGGTCGAGGTGGCTTCGAGTAACGTGCCTCACACAGCCAGACCGGCAACCGCAGGTTCTGCCGTGAGATCAGTCATCTACCGCTCGAACCGGAGGGGTTGGCTCCACCTAAAGTGCGGGAGAGCCATGGAGGCGGGTCAAATTCGACTTCGTCGAGACCCTGACCCAGCACGGCTGCCGGTGGCACGATAACTGCACAACACCCGCGACCCGTTTCGAGGAGCAACCCATGCGTCCATGGCTCATCGCCGCCCTGCTGTTCTCCGCCGCACAGGTCTCAATCAGCCGGGCGCAGGCCGCAGGCACGCCGCGGTTCGGCCTCGACACCTCCGATCCCGCCCGCAGCGGCTCCTGTATTGGGCGGGCGGTGAACACCGCCATGTGCGGCCAGCGTCTAGACCTGAACTTGGTGCCACAACTGGCCACAAGCCGGGAACGGCCGGCGGCCCAGGTGACGCCGCGCCTGCGTGCCGGCGCGATCCTCCAGGACGGCACGCCCTTCGATGCCGAGGCGGTGCGCGCCAGCATCGGGCACGACCGCACGGCGTCCCACGGCGCCCACGCGGCCGGCTTGAAGCCGCCCGCTGGCGCGGACGCCGTTGACACGCTGACAGTCCTTTGAAACCCGGGAGAACGACCATGCGCAAGACCAGTGCCGCCGCCGCCCTGCTGCTGCTTGCGGGACCTGCCCTGGCGCAGTCTCCGGCGCCGATCCGCATCGGCGTCCCAATCGGCCTGAGCGGCGCCAATAGCGTCGTGGCGCCCTCCGTCGTGCAGGCGTCCGAGCTTGCCGTGGCCGAAATCAATGCGAAGGGCGGCGTGCTGGGCCGTCCGCTGGCGCTGGAGGTCGCCGACGATGGCAGCGGCGCGGCAGGGGCGCAGCGGGCGTTTGACAGCCTGGTATTCCAGAAGAAGGTGGACGTGCTGATCTCGATGGAAACCAGCGCCGCCCGCAACGCCGGGCTGCCGATCGTGACCCGGGGGAAGACGCCGTTCATCTACACCTCGTCCTACGAGGGGCATTCCTGCAACCGCTATATGTATTCCAACGCCTGGGTGCCGGAGCAGCAGGAGGCGCCGGTGATCGACTTCTTCCTGAAGGACAAGGGCGCCAAGACGTTCTTCCTGATCGGCAGCGACTACGCCTTCGGCCGCGGGATGCTCGCCTATGCCAAGACCTATATCGAGTCCAAGGGCGGCAAGGTGGTCGGCGACGAGTACCAGCCGATGGACGCCGGGGACTGGACGGCGATCATCAGCAAGGTGCGTGCCGCCAACCCCGACGCGCTGATCCTGTCCACGGCCGGCGGCGTGCCGAACGTGACGCTGACCAAGCAGTACAAGGCCGCGGGCATCACCGCGCTGGTCGGCAACCTGGGCGTGGACGAGGGCACGGCAAAGACGATGGGCCAAGACGCGACCGGCATCTACATCTCGGGATCGTACTACACCAGCGTGGACACCCCGGCCAACAAGACCTTCCTGGAGGCCATGCGCGCGAAGTTCGGCAGCGGGCTGCTGACGCCCAACGACCTGTCCGTGCCGCAGTATGAGGCGATCTACCTATACAAGGCGGCCGTCGAGCGGGCGGGCGGGACCGCGGCGGACGGCGTGGTCAAGGCGCTGGCCGAGGTGACGTTCGATGGGCCGCGCGGCCGCAACCAGATGAACCGGGAGCGCCATGCGGCCCTGACCATGTATCTTGGTCAGGTCGAGGCGGATGGCAGAGTGAAAATCCTGCAGACGGCGAAGGACGTAGACCCAGGTGAGCAGTGCCCGAACCTGAAGTAGGCCAGTCTGAAATAGGTTGGTCTGAAATAGGCCGGTCCGGGCGCGCCGCGGCATGAACCTGCTGCTGGACATCGTGACCACGGCGGCGATCCTCTACGTCGTCGCGCTCGGCCTGCTGATTGTGTTCGGCGTCATGGGGATCATATCCTTCGCCCATGGCGCCATGCTGACGGTGGGCGGCTATGCCGCGCTGCTGGTCACGCAGGCCGGCGCCAACCCCTGGCTCAGCCTGCCGGCGGCGGCGCTGGCCGGGATGCTGGCCGGGGCGGCGATGGAGTGGGCGGTGCTGCGGCCGCTGTACCGCCGGCCGCTGGATGCGATCCTGGCGACCTGGGGGCTGGGCATCGTCATCGGCCAGGTCATCACGCTGGTGTTCGGGCGCCAGGTGCAGTTCGCGCAGAGCCCGCTCTCGGGCGCTGCGACGGTGCTGGGCGAGTCGTACTCGCAGTACCGGCTGCTGCTGGTGCTGGTTGCCGCAGGGCTTGGCGGGGTGATCGCGCTGGTGCTGCACGGCACCCGGCTCGGGCTGGTGACCCGCGCGGTGATCGCCAACGAGAACCTGGCGCAGTCGCTGGGCGTGAACAGCGCGCGGGTGCGGTTCGCCAGCTTCAGCCTGGGGTCGGCGCTTGCCTCGCTGGCCGGCGCGCTAGTGGTGCCGCTGTCGAGCGTCGATCCCAACATGGGGGTCCCCTGGCTGGTGGCGGCCTTCATGCTGGTGCTGCTGTCCGGGTCGTCGCTGGTCAGCATGGCGGCGGCGGCCATCGTGCTGGGGGCCGCGCAGGTCCTGGTCTCCACCTACCTGAACGCCGTGCTCGGCGGCATGACCATCGCCATACTGGCCGCCGTCATCCTCCGCATCCGGCCGACCGGCTTCGCCCGTGCGTGACGCGGACGGGGCGGAGCCTCGCCCGGCGCGGCGCTGGCTTCCCGCGGCGCTCACGCTGGCCGGGGCGGCGGCTGTGCTGGCCGCGCCGTTCGCCCTCGACACCTACAGCGTCAACGTGCTGACCCGCTCCCTGCTGCTGGCCGTCGCGGCGGTCACGGTGGACCTGCTGTGGGGCTACACCGGCATCCTGAGCTTTGCCCAGGCGGCATTCCTGGCCATCGGCGCCTATGCGCTGGCGCTTGTGTCGTCCAGGATCGGCTTCAGCCCGAGCACTGGGTTGCTGGCCTTGCTGCTCGGCATGGGGGTGGCCGGGGCGGCGGCGCTGCTGGTGGGCTGGCTGGCGTTCTCATACGGCGCGTCGCCGCTGTATGTCTCGACCATCACCCTCGTGTTCCCCATCGTCTTCGTCCAGCTCATCTTTGCCGGCGGCAACGTCACGGGGTCGAGCAGCGGGCTCTCCGGCTTCGACGTGCCGGACCTGGACACCGAGAGCTGGTTCCGCGGTGCCGGGCTGCTGCTGGTCGCCGTGGCCGCGCTGGCGGCGACCTTGGTCCGCAGCGATTTCGGCCGCGTCCTGGTCGCCATGCGGGAGAACGAGGTGCGGTGCCAGTATCTCGGCATCCCCACGGCCCGGCTGAAGGTATCGCTGTTCACCGCCTGCGCGCTGGTCTGCGCCGCCGCTGGTTGGGTTTATGCGGGTGCGACGGCCGTGGTGGCGCCGGAACTTGGCAACTTCGTGTCCGGGACCGAGCTGGTGATCTACACCGCGCTGGGCGGGCGGGCGACGCTGGCCGGACCGATCCTCGGAGCCGTCTCGATCGACGCCACCAGCAATTACCTGAACGGCGCCCTCCCCTTCTTCTGGGCGCTGATCATTGGGCTGGTGTTCGTGGTGGTCATCGTGGCGCTGCCCGGCGGCCTGCTGTCCCTGCTCCCGCTGCACCGGCTGCGGCGTGCGCCCCAGGCCCGCCGCCTGGTGGAGACGCCGTCCAGCGTTCGGCATGGCGAGGGCCCGGTGCTGCAGGTGGAGGCGCTGGGCAAGCACTTCGGCAGCCTGCAAGTGCTGCAGGACGTATCGTTCACCGCCGAGGCTGGCGACCTGGTCAGCCTGATCGGCCCGAACGGCGCCGGCAAGACAACGCTCATGCGCTGCATCGCCGACGGGCGGGAGCGCAGCGCGGGCGGGGTCCAGGTGGGCGGGCAGGGCATCGGGCGGATGCCGCCGCACCGCTGCACCGCGCTCGGCGTCGGCCGCAAGTTCCAAACCGCGTCGGTGTTCGAGACGATGACGGTTGCCGATTGCCTGCTGGTTGCCCGCAGCCGCATCGCCCGGCCGTCCCTGGTCCGGCGCACCCCCACCATCGCCCTGCCCACCTCCGCGCTGGAGGTGGTCCACGCGACCGGGCTGGCGGACCGCCTGTCCGTCGAAGCCCGGCACCTATCCCATGGCGAGAAGCAGTCGCTTGAGCTGGCGATGGTGCTGGCGTTGGAGCCGGCGCTGCTGCTGCTGGACGAGCCGACGGCCGGGCTGACGGCGCCGGAGCGGCAGCGCATCGGCACGCTGCTGGCCGACCTGTCCCGCCGGCACCGGCTGTGCATCGTGCTGGTGGAGCATGACCTGGACTTCGTACGCCGCATCTCGTCCCGGGTGATCGTGCTGCACCAAGGCGGCATCGTGCTGGATGGCGGCGTGGAGGAAGCGGTGCAGTCCGAGACCGTGCGGACCATCTACGCCGGCGCCGCCCATGCCTGACGTGCTGCAGGGGCCTGACCTGCTGCGGGTGGCGGGCGTCACCGCCGGGTATGGCGGCACGATGGTGCTGCGCGACGTGTCGCTGGAGGTGGGACCGGGCGAGATCGTGGCGCTGCTCGGGCGCAATGGCGTCGGCAAGACCACGCTGCTGCGCACCGTTGCCGGCTTCGTGCCGCCGCGGACGGGGGGCGTGTTCCTGGACGGCCAGCCCTTGGCCCGGACCCCGCCGTACCGCGTCGCCCGGCGCCAGGTCTGCTACGTCGCGCAGGAGCAGGCGCTGTTCGCCGACATGACGGTGGGCGAGAACCTGCGCCTGGGCGTCGCGCACGACCGGCTGTTCCGCGAGCGCCTGCCGCTAATCGAGCCGCACTTCCCGGTGCTGCTGCGCCGCCTCGGCCAAAAGGCCGGCACCCTGTCGGGCGGGGAGCAGAAGATGCTGCTGATCTCCCGCGCGATCCTGGGGCGGCCCCGGCTGATGCTGCTGGACGAGATTTCCGAGGGCCTGCAGCCCTCCGTCGTGGACCGCCTGGCCGGGGTGCTGGCGGCGGAGCGGCAGGCGCATGGGACGGCGATGCTGCTGGTGGAGCAGAACGTCGCCTTCGCGCTGGCCGTCGCCGACCGTTTCGCCGTGCTCACGTCGGGGATAGTAGTGGAACGGGGCGGAACCGCCGACGCGGGCGCTGCGGCGCAGATCGAACGGCATATGACGGTGTAGGACATGCAGCTCAACACATTTTCCATCGTGGCGCGGTGCACGCGCACGGGCCGGCTTGGCGGGGCGGTCAGCACGGCGGTGCCGGCGGTGGGGTCGATCTGCCCCTTCGTGCAGCCGGGCGCGGGCGCGGTCGCCAGCCAGTCCTGGTGCAACCCGTACCTCGCGCTGGACGCCCTGGCCTTGATGGCTGACGGCACCGCGGCGCAGGCAGCGCTGGACCATGTCTTGCTGGGCGATGACGGGCGGGCGTTGCGCCAGGTCGGGGTCGTTGACTCCGCCGGGCGCTCCGCCGCCTGGACGGGTGACGATTGCACGCCCTGGTGCGGGCATCGCACCGGGGACGGCTATGCCGTGCAAGGCAACATGCTGGCCGGAGAGGACGTGGTGATCGACATGGAGACGGCGTTCCTGGACGCCGAGGACAGCGGGCTGCAGGAACAGCTCATGTGCGCGCTGGAGGCCGGGCAGGCCGCCGGCGGCGACAAGCGGGGCAAGCAGTCCGCGGCGCTCAAGATCTACGGCCGGGAAGCGTATCCCTGGCTCGACCTGCGCGTGGATGAGCACCCGGCGCCGGTCGCCGAGCTGCGCCGGGTGCTCGGCATCGCGATGCTGCAACTGCGGCCGTTCCTGGACGCGATGCCGACGCGGGAGGGGGCAGCCGCCGCCATGCCGGAGGAGGTGACGGCGATGCTGGCCCTGTCCCCGCCCCGGCGGCCCGGCGGCGGCGGGTCCGAACCGTAACCGCCATTACCGGCAGCGCCGGCGCCTCGCCGCGGCCAGGCCGGCATCCAGTCACCGGCGCTGGACGCTGCTGTCAAGCGGGGCCGCCAGGCAGGCAATGCGGGAGATGGTCAGGCGTAAGCGCCGCGGCGCGGCCATTTGCCGCTGATCGACAGGCCGCAGCGTAGAGGCCGGAACAAACCCCGGGCCAACAGCATACGCCAGTCATCAACTTGACAATGCGGTGCCGGGCACGGAGGAAACGGTCATGAACACTGCCCCGTTCCAGGTCGAAGAAGCCACCATCGACGAGCTGCACCAGGCGATCCGCGCCGGGCGCACGACCTGCGTGGCCGTCGTGCAGCACTACCTGGCGAGGGTCCGCGCGTTCAACGGCGTGGCCAGCATGCTGGTCACCGCCGACGGCGCCCCCGTGCCCGCCGTGCCCGGCACCGTGCGCGGCGGCGCTCCCTTGCAGTTCCCGACGCAAACCTTGCCCGCCTCCGCCATCCTGCCGGACCTCGGCAAATACGAAGGCCCGCCCCTGGAGTTCGGCCGCATGGAGCCGACGCGGTCCGACCCCTCCGTGCACCAGCAGTTCGGCATGATCGCCGGCATCGCGGATGCGGGCCAGGTCAACGCGCTCGGCACGCTCAACATCCGCGGCGAGCGGTCGGTCACCTGCCGGGGCGAGTTCGACCGCCATCCATCCGCCGGGCCGCTGCCGCCCGGGGCGCCCCCGGCCTGCGAGGTGTTCCGCCACCTCCCGGACGCCCTGGAGCGCGCGGCGGAGCTGGACGCCGGGTACGGCACGAACCCCGGCCTCGACGCGATGCCGATGTACGGCGTCGTGTTCTCGTTCAAAGACTCGTTCGACGCCAAGGACATGCGCTCCACCGGCGGGGGCGATGCGGCCTATGACATGGACGCCCCGGCGCGCGACCACATCCTGGTGGACCAGCTCCGCCGCCGTGGCGCCATCATCTTCGCCAAGGCCGTGTGCACCGAGTACAACGGCCGTGCCGGCGACCCCGGCGGCGCGCACAGGCCAAAGGAGGTGCTGCCGTCCACGCTGGGCTACCAGCGCAGCACCTGGGCGGGCAACCCGGCCAACCCCTACGACACCACGCGCTCGGCCTCGCTCGGCTCCTCCTCCGGGTCCGCGCTGTCCGTCAGCACGAACATGGTCATGGCGAGCCTGGGCGAGGAAACCCGGGCCTCCTGCCGCGGCCCGTCCAACCACAACGCCGTCGCGCTGATCCTGCCGCACAAGGCGATGCTCGGCTTCGACGGCGGCGCGATCGGCGCGGACATCTATTGCGACCGCACCGGCATCCATGCCCGCCGCATCGGCGACGCGGCGAAGATCCTCGATGCGCTGCGTGACCCCGTGCACGGCTACTACGACCCGCGCGATCCCTACACCACCGTGCCGCGCAACAGCGTGCTGCCGACGCCCTACGCGTCCCACGTCAACGCCCCAGAAACAGCAGGGTCAACGGCGGGATCGCTGGCGGGCCTGCGGATCGGCGTGGTCCGCGAGTCCATGCTGCCCGGCCCGAAGCTGGTCGAACCCATCGTCACCGCCGCCGCGGCCGAGATTAAGGCGATGCTGGCCGGCCGGCTCGGCGCCACGCTGGTCGAATCCGTGGACCCGCTGTGGACGCCCGACCCGGACCTGGAGCGCATGGGCACCGACTTCCGCCATGCCCTGGCCCGGCTGGTGCCCGTGTTCATGCCCGACCTGCTGTTCCGGCTGGAGCCTGACGGCACGCCCGTCCACAAGGACTTCGCCGCCGCCATCCAGCCTACCGAGTTCCTACCCGGCTGCGTGTTCGGCACGGGCACGCTGGCGCCGATGGACTACCTGGTCGCCATGGCCGAGGGCCGCATCCCACCCCCGGCCCGGCTCGACATCGCCACGATCCAGCAGCAGGAGCTGGCGCCCACCTTCCGGTTCCACATCTCGCAATACTTGGAGCGCCGGGCAGCGGACTGGGCGGCGCTGGGGGTCACGGAAACGCTGGCGGGCTGGGCGGCGCTGAACGCGCGCTCGAAGTTCTGGGGCGACGACCAGCGCGCTGCGTTCCTCAACTGGGAGGACGTTGCCGACCCGCGCAACAGGCTGGACGGCCGGCAGGGCGTGAACGAGCGCATCATGCTGCGCGAGCTGCTGCGCCGGATGGACATGATGGTGCTGTTGGAGAACCGGCTCGACGCGCTGGTGCGGCTGCACACGCCGCTGCCGCCGGGCAGGATCGGCGGCGCCGAGGAGCCGGGCGTGGCGCAGAACCTGCGCCTGGAGTCGTTCTACGGCCCGAATGCCGGGTTGACCGAGGTGCTGGTGCCGGCTGGCTACGTGCAGACGGCGTATGACCCGGTGTTCACGCTGAGCCCGGACCGCATGCGCTACGTGCCCACCTACTCGGACGTGCCCACGGCGCTTGCGGCTCCGGGCCTGCCCTTTTCCCTGGTGTTCCGCGCCGAGCCTGGCCAGGAAGGCGTGCTGCTCCGCATCGCCTCCGCCTATGAGGCGGCATCCCGGCGCCGCGTGCCGCCGCCTGCCTTTGGGCCGCTGCCGCCGGTTGGGGCGTGACGGTCAGGGCGTGACGGCAGCCTCGGCGGCCGGGGCGGCAACCCGGCGCGTGCTGGTCCGGGCCGGGTCGAAGAACAGCATGGCCACGAACGGGATCACCAGTTGCAGGCACATCTGCAGCAGCGCCGCGCCGCCCCAGCCATAGGCGCCCCGTAGCTCGGCGAACAAATACCCGGACAGCGCCGCGGGCAGGTACACGCACGTCACCACCAGCCCGGACGCGCGGCCCGTCATCGCGGCCCGCACCGAGCGCTGCATGAGCGAGTAGTTGTTCACATACAGGAACCCGCTGAAGGCCGAGCCTTCCAGGAACGACAGCACGTCCTGCTGCAAGGGCGTCGTGGCCAGGTTGAACAGGGCATAGCCGACGGCACCGAGCACCACGAGCGCGCACAGCGAAACCGCCTTCTGGCTGACGCGGTCCGCGAGGTAGCCGCACAATAGGCCCGTCAACGCGCCGGCGCCGTACATGCTGGCCGCCGCCCCGGCCTCCTGCGGCGTGAAGTGCAGCTCGCTGACCAGGAAGGTCGGATACAGGCCCAGGTAGCCGAACCCGGCCATGCCGCTGCACACGGCGCTGACGGCAACCAGCATGGTGTTGCGGTTGACGAGCTGGGCTGGGATGTGGCTTTCGGCGCCGGGCCGGGTGGACGCCGGCGTATGCTGCTCGGAGAAGCGGCGCGGCACCAGCACGGCCACAACGACGGCGCCGACCAGGCCGATGACGCCGTAAACGTACAGCGGATAGCGCCAGCTCCCCGCACCCGCCAGCAGGGCTGCGCCCCAGCGCGGCCCGATGAACGAGCCGACGCCGTACGCGGCGTTCAGCGCGCCCAGCGCCAGGGTGCGGTTGCCGAAGAAGTAGCTGCCGGCCATCGTGAAGATCGCCGCGTTCTGCAACGCCTCGCCGATGCCGGACACGGCGCGGTAGGCCGCCATGTCGTAGAAGCCGACCGACACGCAGGTGAGCATCGTGCAGACCGAATAGATCACCACGCCCAGGATCGCGACCCACTTGCGCGACATGCGGTCGAACAGGTAGCCGCCGGGGATGCCCGCGACGCCGAGGCCCAGCGTGAACACCGTCGCCAGGAAGCCGCCGGACGCCAACTGGAAGCCGTACTCGTGCGCCACGGCGGGCAGCAGCACCGGGAAGACGATCCGGTCCATGGCATTGACCACATAGGTCGCGGCGATGACCAGGAACACCGCGATCGCCAGGTTCGGCGCCAGGCGCGCGGGCGCCGGCGGGGCTGCCGCGCTCATGCCAGGGCCGCCCGCCGCAGCGCCCGCTCGTCGATCCCGAAGCGCTCGGCCAGCCAGTCCCCGATCATCTCCTGCCCGATCGTGGGGTTGTCGTGCTGGCAGTGGTCGGCGCCCGTCTCCTCCGCCGTCAGCACGCGCAGTGTGGCGTCCACGCCCTTCGACCTTGCGTAGTCATATACCCGCTTTGCCTGCGCCACGCCCAGCACGTCGAAGCCGCCATGGACGATCAGGTACGGGCAACGCATGTGGTCCAGCGCGCCCTCCAAGGTGAACGGCGCCGCCTTGTCCAGCGCCGCCGCCATCGTGGGGGCACCGAACACCCACTTGATATGGTCGGCCAGGCCATGGTCGTCGCCGGCGCCGGCCCATAGGTCCTGGATGCTCCAGATCGCGCCATGCGACACGCAGGCCGCCAGGCGGTGCTCGTAGCTGCCGGCGCGGGCGGCGTAGTAGCCACCGAGGCTCGATCCGCACACTGCGATGCGGGCCGGGTCCACGTCGGGCCGCCCCTCCAGGTAGTCGATGCAGCGGCCGACCGGCACCTCGTAGTCGTGCCTGGTGTTCACGCCGTGCCGCCGCAGGGTGCCGCCCTGGCCTGGCCCGTCGATCATCAGCACCGAGATGCCGCGGGCCAGGGCGCCGTGCGCCTGCATGAACCACATCTCGTCCTTGATGCTGTCCAGTCCGCCTATGCAGATCAGCACGGGCTGGCGGGGGACCGCGAACGGCGCCCGGACAAAGTAGGCGCAGAGCGGCACGCCGTCCTCATAGGGCACGTCCACCGCCTCGCCCGGCACCGGCAGGTGGCGCAGGAAGCTTTTGGAGCACGCCTCCATCAGCTCGAAGGTCGGCAGGCGGCGCGGGTCGTGGCCATCCAGCCAGAACTCGGCATGCCGGTAGTAGTTGGCCGCGCGCAGCCAGCAGTTCTGCGCCGTTTGCAGTCGGCCGGCGGCTTCGGCGGCGTCGCCCCGCCGCTTGGCGCGCTCGGCCGTGACGAGCCATTCCGTGTGCCAACTTTCGCGGTCGCCGGGCACCATGCGGGCGGCAGCCTGGAAGCACTCGCTGATGGCGCCGCCGCCCTCCTGCGTTTCGCCGAGCGCGCGGCGGAACTGGTACGACATCCAGGGATGATCCGGCCAGTGCAGCCAGCCATAAGGCTCGTAGTGCGGCTGGCGGTTGGTCACTGCCGCATCGATCAGCTTCGCCTCGGTCGCCATGGCGGGCACCCACTCCTTGCAGACCGGGGCATGATGTCGGGGCCGGAACCGCTTGGCAAGCGACTTGAACAGGTAGAAAGTCGCTTGAACCAGCCTTGGTGGAGCGACGACATGCGACCGCACCCTCCTTCTGCTGCCCCGCCTCCCGACCCTGGGGCCAACCCTGGGGAGCGCCTCGGCACTGCGATCCGCCACGCTCGCCTGACGCTCGGCATCCGGCTGCAGGACGTTGCCGATAAGGCCGGCTGTTCCGAAAGCCTGGTGTCCAAGATCGAGAACGGCCGCGCCCTGCCCTCGCTGACGACCCTGCACCGGATCGCCGACGCGCTGCAAACCACGGTCGGACGGCTATGTGCGGCGCCGGACGGGCGGCAAGGCGTCGTGTCCCGCCGTGGCGAGCGCCCGGTGGTGCAGATGGACCCGGTGCGCCGGGGCGAGGGCATCTGCATGGAGCGGCTGATCCCCTACGACGGCGCCCACCTCCTGCAGGGCAACATCCACATCGTTGCACCCGGCGGCGGCAGCGAGGGCGCCCTGTCGCATGACGGCGAGGAGGTGGGCTTCGTCATCGAGGGCACGCTGGAGCTGACGGTCGGCGGCGAAACCTACCTGTTGCAGGCCGAGGACTCGTTCTCGTTCCGCTCAAGGCTGCCGCACAGCTACCGCAACCCGGGAACCGTGCGGACCCGGGTGATCTTCATCAACACGCCCCCCAGCTTCTAAGCGAGGTCGCCGCCATGGACGAGTTCCCCACGTTCCGCCACCGCGTGCCCTATTCGCCCATCACCACCCGGCCCCGCCTTGTTCTGCCCGGCGGCGGGCGCGTCGCGGTCTGGACCATCGTCAACGTCGAGAACTGGGAGCCGTCCGCCGCCATGCCGCGCGCCGTGCTGCCGCCGCCCATGGGCCAACCGCTGCTGCCCGACCTGCCCAACTGGGCCTGGCACGAGTACGGGATGCGCGTCGGCTTCTGGCGCTTCCTGGACGTGCTAGCGCAACGCAACCTGAAGGCCACCTTCGCCCTGAACGGCAGCGTGTGCGCCGAGTACCCCGCCGTGTGCCAGGCTGCGCTGGACGCCGGGTGGGACTTCATGGGCCACGGCCTCGTGCAGCGGCCGATGCACCGGGTTGACGACCAGCGCGCCGCCATCGCCGCCACGATCGAGGCCATCACGGCGTTCACCGGCAAGCCGCCGCGCGGCTGGGAAAGCCCGGGCCTGACCGAGACGGGGGAGACGGCCGACCTGCTGGCGGAACTCGGCATCGAGTACGTGGCGGACTGGGTGCTCGATGACCAGCCCGTGCCGATCCGCACCCGCACGGGCCACCTCGTTTCGGTCCCCTACACCGTCGAGGTGAACGACGTCACGATCTCGGCCGTGCAGCAGCACGGGTCCGACGAGCTTTTCCGGCGTGGCCGCGACCAGTTCGACCGCCTATACCAAGAAGGCGCCACGATCCCGCGCGTCATGGCGATCTCGATCCATCCCTATCTCACCGGCGTGCCGCACCGGATCAAGTACCTCGAAGCGCTTTATGACCATATCCTGGGCCACGAGGGCGTGGTGATGTGGACGGGTGCGGAAATACTGGACTGGTACACGGCGCAGACGGCGGCGCACGGCGGCTGACGCTGCGCCGGGCGCCCTGCCCGCGCATGCGCCGGCCCGGGCCTGCGCACCCCGCCCGGCCGCCACCTTCCTTCGCGCGCCTGCGCACGCTACCAGCGAGGCATGAGCGCCAGCCCATCGCAGACCGACGCCGTGGCCGCCCGCACGCGCCGCCAGCGCCTGTCGCCGGACGCCCGCCGCCGCCAGATCATCGAGGCGGCGGTCAGCTACTTCGCCGAGGTCGGCTTCGACGGCGGCACGCGTGAGCTGGCCCGGCGGCTGCAAGTGGCGCAGCCGCTGATCTACCGCTACTTCCCCTCGAAGGAGGACCTGATCCAGGCGGTTTACCAGGAAGTGTACCTGACCCGCTGGCAGCCGGATTGGGAACGTGCCCTGGCCGACCCGTCGCAGCCGATCCGCGAGCGGCTGATCGCCTTCTACACCCAGTTCACCGCCGCTATCTTCACGCCCGACTGGATTCGCATCTACCTGTTCGCCGGGCTGCGCGGGCTGGAGATGAACCAGTGGTGGATCAGCTTCGTGGAGCACCACCTGCTGCGCCGCATGGCTGAGGCGCTGCGCGCCGCGCACGGCCTGCCAGCGCCGGACGCACGCCCCATCACCCCGGGGGAGATCGAGCTGTACTGGCTGTTTCACGGCGGCATCTTCTACTACGGGCAGCGCCGCGAGGTGTACGGCCAGGTCTCGGGCGTTCCCCTGGCCGCGTTCATCGAGATAAGCGTGGATGCGCTGTTGAACGGCCTGCCGGCAACGCTCAGCCGGCTGCTCGGCGGCGAGGCCGCGAAGCCCCGGCGGATTGACAGGAAACGCGCCGCGGCCCGATGATCCCCCTATAGGGAAGCGTTGCTCGTGGCGAACACCCCTCCCCGGCGGGCGATCATTGTTGGCGGCTCGATCGGGGGATTGTTCACCGCCCTCCTGCTGCGCCGGCAGGGGTGGGATGCCCGGGTGTTCGAGCGCGCACCGACGCCGCTGGATGGCCGCGGGGCGGGCATCGTCACCCACCCCCAGCTTCTGCACATCCTTGAGGGCCTCGACCTCGACCCGCACAACGATTTCGGGGTCGCAGTGCAGGAACGGGTGACGCTGGCGCGCGACGGCGGTGTGGTCGGCACCCACGCCTGTCCCCAGGTGATGACCTCATGGGACCGCGTGTTCCGCATGTTGCGCGGGGCGTTGCCCGACGACGCCTACGTGGCCGGGGCCGACCTGGCCGGCATCGACCTCTGCCCGGACGGCGTGCGGGCCTATTTCGCCGATGGGCGGCAGGCGGAGGGCGCGTTGCTGGTGGGGGCCGATGGCGTCCGCTCAGGCGTGCGGGCGGCGCTGGGCGGCGACGTGGCGCCCCGCTATGCCGGGTACGTCGCGTGGCGCGGCCTGCTGGCGGAGGCCGCCATGTCGCCAGAGGCCAGGGCGGCGCTGTTCGGCCGCTTCGCCTTCTGCCTGCCGCCGGGTGAGCAGGCGCTGGGCTATCCCGTGGCCGGGGAGGGCAACGACCTGCGGCCGGGTCACCGCCGTTACAACTTCGTCTGGTACCGTCCGGCGGGTGAGGCAACGGCCTTGCCCGACCTGCTGACCGACGCGGACGGCCACACCCATGCGCTGTCGATCCCGCCGCCGCAGATCCGCCCGGCGGTGACCGCGGCGATGCGGGCGGACGCCGCGCGCACCCTCGCCCCCGCCTTCGCGCAGGTGGTCGCGGCGACGCTGCAGCCATTCCTGCAACCGATCTACGACCTCGAATCCCCCCGTATCGCGTTCGGGCGCGCGGTTCTGCTGGGCGACGCTGCCTTCGTCGTGCGCCCCCATGTCGGCGCCGGGGTCACCAAGGCGGCGGAGGATGCCGCGTGCCTGGCGACCGCGCTGGCGCGGGAGGCGGACGTGGACGCCGCCCTGCGCCGCTACGAGGCCGAGCGCCGCCCCGTGGGGCAACGCATCGTGCGCCGCGGCCGGCACCTCGGCGCCTACCTGCAGGCGCAGGTGAGCACCGACGAGGAGCAGGAGGCCGCCGCCCGCCACAACACGGCGACGGCGGTGATGGCGGAAACGGCGCTGCTGGACTTTTAGCGCCTTGGCACAGAGGTTTCGACGGGTTGCTTGAGCAGCTACCCCTACTGCTCAGGCTTGGTGTCGTAGGGCTCGGGTCGCCTTACGATGGACGGCTTGTGGCCGATACCGGAAGGTCAGCTTTCACGCGGGAGCATCGCTCAGTGGTCGTCGGCTGACAGCGATGGTTAGTCGGCTGGGATGAAGCGGAGGGTACCTGCTCGACGCGCTGGCTTGCCGGTGTCGTTCGGATGGTTGACGCCATCCACGACAGGCACCTCAGAGAAATCGAATGGGCTTACCCCGTCCAGGCAAGCGACGTTCACGCCATACTGGCTCTGGTCGGATCGTCGTTGATGATGTGTGTATATCCCGCAATGAGAACAGAAAAAGTGCTGCGCAGATCCGGTATTGAAGCAGTAGCTTGTCAGCGCATCCTCGCCCTGCAGGAACTTGATCCCACCCGTTCCCGCCATGACGACGACGGCGCCCCGCATCCGGCAGTAAGAACAGGTGCAGCGGCGGATTGAATTGAAGCCGTCGCTGAGCGTCGCCTCGAAACGGACCGCGCCGCAATGGCACTGACCAGTCCGAATGTTCGTCTCGCCCACCATGTTGTGTGTGTCTCCTGTTCGGATTGGACTTGCGACGGAAGGGTGCCGGTTGATTGCATCTTGAGCGGCGTTAATTTTGATGGCGACGTTGGCATTCTCCTCGGGCACTCGTGGAGCTACACCATCCCGACGGCGACGCCATTATGGATCATAACGCGGCGACGATAGCCTTCCAACAAGGCATCACTGCGCGTGTAGTGCATGGCGACAGGGTCGCCAAGGAACTCGAACAGGCGCGGCACATCGCGGCGCGTCGGTTGTCAAAAGACCAGTCGAGATTTCGACCTCCATCAAACCTCGCCAGATGGCCGTGAGGTTCTACAGCCTAAGCTGATGTCTGCTTTGAAGGGTAATCGCGTGCCGGCGTCGTGTCTGCAATGGGTCGAACCCGGCTGTCCCGCAACGCCTCACGCTTGCCGGAGGCGGTCGTGCAAGCAGGCCGCCCCATTCAACCCGCCAAAATCGCCGTGCAGACGTATCAGTGTCCCGCCCCTGCGGCAGCGGCCCCGGGATCTGGCCTACACCCCGAACAGCGCCTTCGCATTCCCCCCGGCGACCTTGGCGAACGCCGCCTCGTCCAGCCTGGCAGAGGCCAGGTGCCCCACCGGATCGCTTTCGGCCATGTCGTAGGGGTAGTCCGTCCCCATCAGGATTTTCTCCGCACCGAACACATCTACCAGGTTGCGCAACTGGTGCGGCGTGAACACCACGGAGTCGAAGAACACCCGCTTCAGGTAGGTCGTCGGCGGCTGCGGCAGCGTACCCCGCACGTCGGAGCGTGCCCCCCAGGCATGGTCGATGCGCCCGGAATAGCTCGCGAGATAGCCGCCGCCGTGCACCGCGATCAGCTTGAGCGCCGGATGCCGCTCCAGCACGCCGTCGAAGATCAGGTAGTGCAGCGCCAGAGTCGTCTCCAGCGGGTTGCCGATGACGTTGTTGAAGTAGAACCGGCTCATGCGCCCGGCCTCGGTGAAGCCGTTGGGATGGATCAGCACGACGGCGCCCAGCTCCTCGGCCTTGGCCCAGAACGGCGCGAACTGCGGGTCCGACAGCTCCAGCCCGTTCACGCTCGTCAGGATATGCGCGCCCTTCATGCCATCCTCGCGCATCGAGCGTTCCAGCTCCGCCGCGGCGGCCTGGCCGTCCTGCATCGGCACCGTGCCGATGGCGGTGAACCGCTCCGGCTTCTGCGCCGCGAACGACGCAAGGCCCGCGTTGACGATCCGCGCGGCCTTGACCGCGATATCGAGCGGCACGCCGTAGGTGCATTGCGGCGGCGGCGGCATGATGACCTGCATGTCGATCCCGGCCGCGTCCATGTCATGCAGGCGCACCGCCAAGTCCACCATGTTCGGGCGGCGGTCGGCGTCCTGCTTGCGGTTCAGCTCCTTCGTGTCCTCGGTGGCAAAGTGCGCCAGCGGCACCTTCGTCAGGTCAACGTAGGGCTGCGTCAGCGCCGCCGCTTCCGGGACCAGGACGTGCGAGTGCATGTCGATGGTGATGCTCGGGGGCCGCACCTCGCGGCCGGGACGGCCGTGCTCGCGGGCGGCGGTGGCGCCGTAGTGGTTGGTTTGTTCGGCCACGCAAAAACTCCTTCAGAAAACGCCGAGGTGGCGGTTGATCGCCTCCCCGTCCGCTGCAAGCTGCGCCGCCGGGCACTGCAGCACGATGCGCCCGGTGTTGACGATCGCCACCTCGTCCGCAAGCGACAGCGCCAGGTGGACGTTCTGCTCCACCAGCACCATCGACAGGCCCTCGCGCTTCAGCAGCGCGATGGTGTCCCCAACCTCCGCCACCATCTTCGGCGCCAGCCCTTCGGACGGCTCGTCCAGCAGCAGCACGCGCGGGTTGCTCATCAGGGCGCGGCCGATCGCCAGCATCTGCTGCTCGCCGCCCGACATCAGCCCGGCCCGCTGCGCCGCCCGCTCGCGCAGCCGCGGAAAGGTGTCGAACACGCGCTCGACCGACCAGGCTCCGCCCTTGCGCGCGGCGACAATCAGGTTCTCGCGCACTGTCAGCGACGGGAAGATGCGGCGGCCCTGCGGCACGATCGCGACGCCCTGGCGCACCACCAGCTCCGGCGCCCGCGACCGCAGGGCCTCGCCGAACACGCGCATCGTGCCGCCGCGCACCCGCACGAAGCCCATGATGGCGCCCATGCACGTCGTCTTGCCCGCGCCGTTGCGGCCCAGCAGCGCCAGCACGCGGCCCTCCCCCAGGGTGAAGCCGATGCGGTGCAGCACGTGGCTGTCGCCATAGAACGCGTCGATGTCCTGCAAGCTGAGCGCGTCAGCCACCGAAGTACACCTCCCGCGTGCGGGGGTCCGCCACGACCTCGGCCCGCGTGCCTTCCAGCACGACGGCGCCGAAGTTCAGCAGGGTGACGCGGTCGGCCAGCGCCAGGGCCACGTCCATGTCGTGCTCGATCAGCAGGATGGACACGGTGCGGGGCAGCGCCTCCAGCACGGCGCGCACCGTCAGGCGCTCCGCTGCCGACAGGCCGGCCAGCGGCTCGTCCAGCAGCAGAAGGCGCGGCTCCTGCGCCAGCACCATCGCCAGCTCCAGCCGCCGCCGCTCGCCATAGGAGGTTTCCGACGCGACCCGCCCACCCTGCGCGTCCAGCCCGACCTGCGCCAGCGCCGCCTCGGCGCGGTCGCGGATGTCTTGCCGCCGGGCGAACGACCCCCAGGGCAGCCAGCCGACCCGGCCCGTGCCGATCGCAGCCAGCGCCACGTTGTGCAGCATCGTCTCGCCGGGGAACAGGGTCAGCACCTGGTAGGTGCGGCCCAGCCCGGCGCGGGGGCGCTCCCGCATCGGCTGCCCGCGCAGCTCGCGCCCAAACACCCGGATCGACCCGGCGTCGGCGCGCAGGTCGCCGCAGACCAGGTTGAACAGCGTCGTCTTGCCGGCGCCGTTGGGGCCGATCAGCAGCCGCCGCTCGCCGGGCATGACGGTCAGCGACACGTCGCGCGTCGCCGCCACGCCACCGAAACGCTTGCGCAGGCCCTCGACGTGCAGCGCGGGCGTCACGCCTGCACCGTCATGCCTTCACCGGCGCCGGCCGCGGCGGACGCGTGGAAAACAGCCGGCTGCACCCCGGCACCAGGCCCTGCGGCATGAACATGACGGCGACGATGAAGATCAGGCCTAGCAGCGACGACCAGCGGTCCACGTAGGAGCTGACGACGGTCTTAACCACCGTGATCACGGCCGCCCCCGCCACCGGCCCGGCCAGCGTCCCCGCCCCGCCCAGCACCACCATCAGCAGCACCTCGGCCGACTGCTGCAGCGACATGGTCTGCGGGCTGATGAAGCCGTAGTCCCAAATATACAGCAGCCCCGCGACCGAGCCCCAGAACCCCGCCATCACGAACGCCGCCCACTGCATGTGCCAGACCGGGTGCCCCAGCATCCGCATCCGCCGCGGCTGGTCCCGCGCTCCGCGCAGGCAGGCCGCAAAGGGGGAGCGCGACAACTGCCACAAGCAGGCCAGGATTACGAGGAACACGGCGGCGACCAGGTAGAAGAACGGGGTGGGTTGCGTGAGGTCGATGCCGGGCAGCACCGGCCGGGGCGCGCGCAGCCCGTTGTCGCCGCCGGTCAGCCACACCCAGCGATACGACACGCCCCACACGACCTGGCCCAGCGCCAGCGTGATCATCATGAAGCCCAGGCCCGCCGCCCGCAGCGCCAGCACCCCGAACGCGGCCGCCAGCAGCGTCCCGCTCCCCACCGCGAGCACGGCCGAGGCTGCGGCGCCCAGCCCCGTGTTGCCGAGCAGCCAGGCATACACATAGGCCGGCACCCCGAGGTAAACCGCGTGGCCAAGCGACGCCATGCCGCAATAGCCGATCAGGATGTTGAGGCTGAGCGCCAGCACCGCCGCGACGAGGACATGGGTTGCGATGCCGACATAGAACGAGCCGGGCAGCAGCCACGGCAGCACGGCGAGCGCCGCAACCGTGGCGGCGCCGATTGCCAGCGCGCGCGTCATGGCCCGATCTTCATAGGTTGATCGCCATAGGTTGGTTGTCACAGCCTGGGAGCCTCACCGTGCCACCCGCCCGAACAGGCCTTCAGGCTTGAACACCAGCGCCAGCACCATCGGCAGGAACAGCACGACATAGGCGAAGTCCGGCAGCAGCGCGTTGCCGAAGTTGTAGATAAAGCCGACGAGGAAGCTGCCCACCAGCGCGCCGCCCAGGCTGCCCACGCCGCCCAGGATCACCACGATCAGCGCCAAGGGCAGCATGTCGGTGTCGAGGCCCGGGTAGGCCGACAAGATGGGGCCGCCGATCACGCCCCCGAACCCGGCCAGCGCCGCGCCCAGGAAGAACACGGTGTTGAACAGCCGCCCCACCGGGATGCCGACGCCGCGCGCCATCTGCCTGTCGTCCACCCCGGCGCGGATGGTCGCCCCCAGCCGCGTGTGGTCCATCAGCAGCACCAGCAGCCCGGCGGACGCAACCGCGACCACCAGCACGACCAGCCGGTAGGTCGGGAAGGCGTAGCCCGCCAGCCGCAGGGGCCGGGCCAGCGAAGCGGGCGCGGCCAGCGGCATGGGGTCGCCGCCCCAGGTCGTCAGGCACAGGTCGGCGATGATGAAGGCGATGCCGAGCGTGACGAGCACCTGGCCCTGCTCGTTCCCCGCGAGGCGGCGCAGCAGCGCGAACTCAATGGCCGATCCCAGCAGCCCGACGCCCGCCGCCACGGCCAGCGCCGCCGGCGCCAGGCCCCAACCGGCGTTCAGCAGCGTGGCGCCGCCATAGGCCCCCAGCATGAACAGCGCCCCGTGCGCCAAGTTCGGCACCCGCAACAGCCCGAAGATCAGCGAGAATCCCGATGCCAACAGGAACAGCAGACCGCCGAACGCGACGCTGTTCAGGGTCTGGATGAGCCAGAACTGCACGGCCTGCGGCGCCGGACTACTGCAGGAACCGGGCGGGCGGCGAGTCCCGCGCATAGACCGGCTGCTTCAGGAACTCGGCGGGGTCATAGCTCCAGAACTGGCTGACGTCCGGGTAGGTCTTGATGACCGTGTTGACCAGCCGCCCGCCCTTGCGCTCGACCTTGCGGATGTAAACGTTGCCCACGACGTTGCCGTACTGGTCGAACCGCACCGGGCCGCGCGCCGTGTCGGGGAACGTGCCCTGCCGCACCGCCTTGAAGAACGCGTCCTTGTCCTCGATCCTCCCGCCGACCTGCTTCAGCGCCGCGTCGATCACCTGCGCCGCGACATAGGTCCCGGCGGCGTAATAACCGGGATCAGCCTTGTACTCCGCCTGCATCCCCGCCACGAACGCCCGGTTCGACGGAGTGTCGAGCTGCGCCGAGTACCAGTTGGTCGAGATGGTGCCGACGGCGTCGTCGCCCATCTGCTGCAGCACCGCCTCGTCCACCGCCGTCATGCCGCCCAGGATCGGGGTCGTCCCACCATACTCCTTGAACTGCTTGAAGAAGCGGAACCCGTTCGAGCCCGCGAACGACATGAAGATAGCGTCCACCTCCTTGATTTGCGCGATAAAGGTGCCGTAGTCCGGCGCGTTCAGCGGCGGCCACAGCTTCTGCACGATCTGCCCGCCCTCATCCTCGAACACGCGCTGGAACCCGGCGTTCTGCTCCTGCCCATAGGCGATGTCGTCGCCGATGGTGGCCATGTGCCTATAGCCCAGCTCCTTCCGGGCATAATCCGCCATCGCCTGCGCGCACTGCGCGGACGACGACGTGACCCGGCAGAACCACGGGTCTGGATGGCGCTGGGTGATATCCTCGGCGGCGGCGATGCTGAACACCGGGACGCCCTTCTCCTTCGTATAGTCGTCGATCGCTAATGCCTCGAACGCCGCCAGCGGGCCGATGATGGCGGACACGTTGCTGCGCTCCACCAGCTCCTGCGTCTTGGAGCGCGTGGTGGCCGGCACGCCGCCCGTGTCGGCCGTGAACAGCTCGATGGCCCGGCCTGCCATCTTGTTGCCGTTCTCCTTGAGCCAAAGCCGCAAGCCCTGCTCCATCTGGATGCCGCCAGAAGCCAGCGGCCCCGTCTTTACCGTGAGGAAACCGAGCCGGATGGGGCCGGCGTCCTGCGCGCGGGCGCCCCCGGCCAGCGGCAAGGCCATCGCACCCCCAAGCAGGGTGCGCCGGGCAATCTGGGTCATGCAGCCTCCGGTGGAATGATGGGCAGCAGCAGGGCGGGTTGCCGCCCCGGCCCGGCGTGCAGCGTCGTGCGGCCGGCGAACAGGGCAGGCGGCCGGTCATCGGGGTCGTCGTGCAGGAATGGGCCGCAGCCCCGCAGCACGTTCTTGAAGTTGGACAGCCGCCCGCCCTCGACGGCCGCCTCGTAGTCGCGGCCGCGCACCGTCAGCGCGATCCGATGCCCCGCCGGCACGACGATCGAGGTGGGCCAGATTTCGATGTCGAGCTGCACCACCTCGCCGGGCTGGAGCGGCTGCGGGTCCGTATGCGTATGATAGGGCCGGTATGGCAGCGACAAGGCCGGGTCGAGCGCCCGGTGCGACGCGCGCAGCCAGCCCTGGCCGACCGGCGTGTGCGGGTCGATGGCGCCCTGGAACTTGACCTCCCGCAGGTCGGGCGTGAACACGCGCAGCACGGCGAACAGGTCGGCATCGGCGGTGGACGATGACACGAACAGGCGCACGGCGGATGGGCCGGTGATCTCCGTCGCGTCGGTCACGGGCGGCGCGATGAACGTGACCCCGTCCCCCATGGCGTCGAAGGCCAGCGTGCCCGGCTCCGATGATTGCCCAAGCACCTGGGAGCCGAGCACCTGGTCATGCAGGTCCAGCCCCCACTCCGTCCATCGCGTGCGCGGGATGGGCCAGGCCGCCTCGGCCCGTTCCTCGAAGCGATCGGGGTGGCGCACCTGCAGCAGGACGGACGGCTGCCTGTCCCAGTCCGAGTTCGGGTCGTCCTTCAGGAAATGGTCGAAGAAGCGGAGTTGCAGCGTGCGGCCGTAATCCGTGTAGAAGTGCGTCCAGTGCTCGATGCCGTGCGCTTCCAGCCACTTCTGCGTGGACGCGGCGCGCATGTAGCCCTCGAAGTTGCCGCGGGTATGCAGCCCCTGCCCGCCCCAGTTCGCCGCCGACAGGAACGGCACCGTGACGCGCGACCAGTCGGGCGAGCGGACCCGGTGGTACTCGTCATCGAGCGGATGGGCCAGGATGTCGCGACCGAAGTCGGAGCGGTTCGCCGCCAGCGCGTCCTCGTCCAGCGTCGGCGGGCCGCAGACCAGCTCGCCCGTCGCCCGGCTGCGCGGCCCGCGCTCGCCCAGCCCGTGCTGCACCGTCTTGACCTGCATGTCGTACCAATTGGCCCAGAACGTGCTCAGGATGCCGCCGTGGTGCGTCATGTCGCGATACCAGTCGGCGGCGCCCTCCCAGATGCACATGGCGGCCAGGTGCGGCGGCTGCCGGCTCGCGACCTGCCACTGGTTGATGCCGTAATAGCTGATGCCGTTCAGCCCCACGCGCCCGCTGCTCCAGGGCTGCACGCCGGCCCACTCGATGCAATCGTAGAAGTCCTGCGTTTCGCGTGGGCTGAAATGGTCCACGAAGCCCGGCGACCGCCCGCAGCCCCGGCTGTCCACCCGCACGCACGCGTAACCGTGCGGCACCCACTTCTCCGGGTCCACCACCTCCCAGTTCTGGTGCAGGTTGCTCGACCCCGCCGCCACATCCGGGTGCTGCGCCACCATGCGCTCCCATGCGCTGGGGTAGCCCTCCTGGAACGCCAGCCCCTTCGCATACGGTCCATAGGTCAGCAGCACGGGGAACCGCCCGGCGCCCTGCGGCCGGAACACGTCGGCGCGTAGCACGATCCCGTCATCCATCGGAATGGCGACATCCCAATCCACCTGCATGCCGTCGCGCACCTCGGACGAGCCCATCTGACGTCCCCCCGGCCGCGGTTGCCGCGGCTCTTGTTCCCCCGCCGCGGTTACCGCGGCCCTCACTTCCAGACCGCGGTTACCGCGGCCCACATGGTCCGACCGCGGTTGCCACGGCTCTCATTTCCCAGTCGCGGTTGCCGCGGCTTTCGTTATTGATCGCGCGAACGATAGGCACGCCAAGGCAGGGCGCGCAAGCGGGTCACCGCGCGACCGCCGCCATCCGCTCCAGCACGTCGCACACCGCGGCCGTGTCGTGCGGCGCATGGCCGAGCGCCATCGCGCTGGCATACACGGGGATGCACGCGCTCAGCAGCGGGGTCGGCACCCCGAGGCTGGTGGCATACTCGCCGATGATGGCCATGTCCTTCTGCCAGACGCCGACCTTCATCGTCGCCGGCTCATACTCGCCCGCAGCCATCATCGGCGCCCGCAGCTCGAACACGCGCGACGTCCCGGCCCCCGCGCCGATCAGGTCCACCACCTGGTGCGGGTCCAGCCCCGCCTTCATGCCCAGCACCATGGCCTCCGCGGTGGCGACGTTGTGGATCGCGACCAGCAGGTTGGCGACATACTTCATCCGGCTGCCGTTGCCATAGGCGCCAAGGTCGTGCGCCGCCCGGGCAAAGGCGTGAAAGAACGGCTGCACCGCCGCCACCGCCGCCGTGTCGCCGCTGGCATAGATCACCAGGTCGCGGGTCTTCGCCTGCGCCCCCGTGCCGCTGATCGGGCAATCCAGCGCCGTGTGCCCGGCCTCCGCCAGCGCCGCCCCGAAGCGCAGCTTGTCGTCCAGCGCCATGGTGCTCGCCTCCACCACGATGCGCCGCGGCGCCCCGGCGGCGGCGATCCCGGCCGCAGTGGCGTGCAGGGCGGCGGGCGAGGCCAGGCTGATCATCAGCACCGGCACCGCATGGACCAGCGCCGCCAGATCGTCGTGGACGATCACGCCGGACGCGGCGGCGGCCTCCCGAGCCTTTGCATCGGGGTCGTAGCCGTGGATCTCCCAGCCGTTCCCGACCAGGTTGGCGGACATCGCGCCGCCCATGATGCCCAGCCCCACCACACCGGCTTTTCTTTCCACGGCGTTCCCTCCCATTATGCCTATCGAGCGATCAATAGGCTGCAACAACGGGGGACGTCCATGCGCATCGGCTTTGCTGGAATGGGAAAGATGGGCGCTGCGATGGCTGCGCGCCTGGCGGAGACCGGCCACCCGCCCACCGTCTGGAACCGCACCCGCGCCCGGGCGGAGGCGACGGGGCTGCCGGTCGCAGACACCCCCCGCGCCCTGGCGGAGGCATCTGACGTGATCGTGACCAGCCTGTTCGACGACGCGGCGGCGGAGGCGGTGTTCCACGGCGCCGACGGGCTGCTGGCCGCCGACCTCGCGGGCAAGCTTGTCATAGAGATGAGCACGCTGCGGCCGCATACCCAGATCGCGCTGGCCGAAGCCGTCGCCGGGCGGGGCGGTGCCATGGTCGAGTGCCCGGTCGGCGGCACCACGGGGCCGGCCCGCGCCGGCAAGCTGCTCGGCATGGCGGGGGGCGACGCGGCCGGCGTCGAGCGTGCCCGCCCGGTGCTGGACCTGATGTGCCGCCGGGTCGAGCACGTGGGGCCGCACGGCGCCGGGGCCGCGATGAAGCTCGCGGTCAACCTGCCCCTGCTCGTGTTTTGGCAGTCCTTCGGCGAGGCGAACGCGCTCGTTCGCCACCTGGGCCTCGACCCGGCTTGGCTCGTGGACTTCTTCTCCGACACGTCCGGCGCCCCGGCCGTGCTGAAGGTGCGCGGCCCGGCCATCACCGCGGCGCTGGCAGGGAAGGACCCGGGGCCGCCCACCTTCGACATCGACTCCATCCGCAAGGACCTGCGGACCATGCTTGAGGAGGGCCGGTCCCGCGGCGTGGACCTGCCGGTCGCGGCCGGGGCGCTGGCGTGCTTCGACGAGGCGAGCGGCGCCGGGCTGGGGGAGCGGGATTGCAGCCTATTGCCGGCGTTCTGGGCCGCGAAGGCCGGGTGACATCATCACCGGGCCTGATGGCCCCGCGCATAATCGATAATGCGGGACACGGCTGAAGCGGGCCTATACTGGAGCAACGACCCCACACTGGGGCGACCACAGGGAGTTCGCCATGCAGCTTGGCTTTTTCACCATGCCGATCCACCCGCTGGACAAGGACTGGCGCCAGTCGCTGCGGGAAGACCGCGAAACCTTCATCCTGGCCGACGAGCTGGGCTTCAGCGAGGCCTATGTCGGCGAGCACACCACCGACAAGGCGGAGAACATCACCTCCTGCGTGCTGTTCCTCGCCAGCCTGGTCGGGCAAACCAAGCAGATCCGCCTCGGCACCGGCACCGTCAACCTGCCGAACACCCACCCGGCGCGCGTGGCCGGCGAGATCGCTATGCTCGACCACCTGCTGGATGGGCGGTTTAACTTCGGCATCAGCCCCGGCGGCCTGCCGTCCGACGCCGAAGCGTTCGGCACGCTGGGCGCCGACCGCAACGCCATGTTCGTGGAAGCCATCGACCAGGTGCTGAAGATCTGGGCCAGCGACCCGCCCTATGACATCACCGGCAAGTACTGGTCGGTCACGACGCAGAAGACGCTGATCGCCGACATCGGCCAGGGCATCATCCCGAAGCCGCTGCAGGCGCCGCACCCGCCGATCGTCGTGACGGTGGTGGCCCCCTTCTCCAAGGGCGTGACGGCCGCCGCCGCGCGCGGCTGGGAGCCGATCAGCGCCAACTTCCTGATGCCGCAGTGGGTGCGGAGCCATTGGCCGAAATACGCCGAAGGCTGCGCCCAGGCCGGCCGCCCCGCCGACCCCGCCAACTGGCGCATCGCGAAAAGCATCTGCGTGTCCGATGACCGCGACACGGCCAGGCGCTATGCGACCGACCCCGACAGTCCCTACCGCTTCTACTACAACCAGCTCCTCACCAAGATGAAGCGCGCCGGCCGGGCCGAGCTGTTCAAGGAGGACCGTAGCCAGTCCGACGACAGCGTCACGCTGGACGCGATCTGCGACCGGCTGATCATCCACGGCACGCCGGACGAGGTGGCGGACCGCATCCTGGCCTTCCGCGAGGAGGTCGGCGACTTCGGCACGCTACTGTATGCCGGGCACGACTGGGCGGACCCGGCCATCGCCCGGCGCAGCAAGGTGCTGATGGCGGAACAGGTGATGCCGCGGGTGAACTCGGCCATCGGGCGGGAGCGCCAGGCGGCGGAGTAGCCTATTCCTGCACCGGGCGTGCGCGCAGGGCGATTGCATATGCCGCAAGAACCGCACTGGCTCCCTCTCCCTCCGGGCGAGGGCTGGGGTGAGGGAGGCCGCAAGCGCCAAGCCCAGCTTGCATGGGAGCGGATTGCGTCCTCCAAGCGGGCAAGTTCGGCCCTTGCCGCCCCCCTCACCCCGGCCCTCTCCCGGAGGGAGAGGGAGCAGGCAGCGTCCATACGGCATATGCGACCGCCGGGAGGGGCGCGTCACACCGAGCAGTACTGCTCCTTCACCGCCTCATCCGCCAGCAGCGCCGCGGCGGGTGCCTCGTGCACAATGGCGCCGCCGTCCATGATGTAGGCGCGGTCGGCGATGCCCAGCGCCAGCTCCACGTTCTGCTCCACCAGCAGCAGCGTCGTGCCCGCGTCGCGCATCGCGGCGAACAGCGCCATCATCTCGTCCACCAGCACGGGCATGATGCCCTCGCTCGGCTCGTCCAGCATGACCAGCTTCGGCCGGCTCACCATCGCGCGCGCGATGGCCAGCATCTGCTGCTCGCCGCCCGACATGGTGACGGCCACCTGGTCCAGCCGCTCCGCCAGCCGCGGAAAGATGGCGGCAACCTCGTCGATCACCTCGCGCTCCGTCCGCTTCACCTTCGCCGCCAGCAGGCCCAGCCGGATGTTGTCGCGCACCGAAAGCCCGGCGACGATCCGCCGCTCCTCCGGCACGTAGCCGAGGCCCAACCCGTTGCGGACATGCGCCGGGCGGCCCAGCAGGTCCGCGCCGTCGAACACCACCCGGCCGGCGCTGCGGCCCATCAGGCCCATGACGGCGCGCAGCGTCGTGGTCTTGCCGGCGCCGTTGCGGCCCACCAGGCACACGATCTCGCCGCGCCCCACATGGAGGTCGATGCCTTGCAGGACGTGGCTCGCGCCGTACCAGGCATGCAGGCCCTCGACCCGCAGCATCAGTGGTCCCGCTGGCCCAGATAGACGCGCTTGACTTCGGGGTTCGCCCGCACCGCGGCCGGCGTCCCCTGGGCCAGCAGCTCGCCGTGGTGCAGCACCAGCAGCCGGTCGCAGATGCCCATGACCAGCTTCATCTTGTGCTCCACCAGGACGACCGTGCGCTCCCGGGCTAGGCGCGTAATCAGGTCCATCATGCCGCGGGTCTCCTCCGGGCTCATGCCCGCGGTCGGCTCGTCCAGCAGCAGGAGGCGCGGGTTGCCCGCCAGCGCCATCGCGATCTCCAGCGCCCGTTGCTCGCCATGCGCGAGGGTGGCCGCGACACGGTTGCGCGCGGCCCACAGCCCCACGGTCTGCAGCAGCGCGCCCGCCTGCTCGACAAGCGCCACGAGCCGCGCCCGCGGCCGCCACACGTCATAGCGCGACACCGGCGCCTGCGACGCCACCCGCACGTTCTCCAGAGTGCTGAGCTGCGGGAACACCGTCGTGATCTGGAACGACTTGGCGATGCCCAGCCGGGTGAAGCGGTGCTGCGGCAGCCCGGTGATGTCGCGTCCCTCGAACACGATCCGGCCCGTCGTCGGCGCGATCTGGCCGGACAGCGTGTTGAAGAACGTGCTTTTGCCAGCGCCGTTCGGGCCGATGATGCCCGTCAGTTCCCCACGGCGGAACTCGGCGGACACGGCGCGCAACGCCACGAACCCACCGAAGCTCACGCCCACGCCGCGGGCATCCAGGATAACGTCGCCTACAACGTCGCTCATGACGTTGCTCGTGCCTGGCGCGCCGCCAGCCGGGCCAGGACGGCGCCCCAGATGCCGGCCGGGAAGAACAGCACGCAGGCAATGTAGGCGGCCCCCACGATCAACTGCCAGTGCACGGTATAGAGCGAGACCAGGTTCTCCAGTAGCAGGAACACGGCGGCGCCGATGAAGGGGCCGAAGAACGTCCCCATGCCGCCCAGCAACGCCATCATCACCGCCTGGCCCGAAGTCTGGTAGCTCAGCGTCTCCAGCGGCACGATCCCCAGGTGCAGCGCCTGCAACGCCCCGGCCAGCCCGCAGAACGCCCCAGACAAAGTGAACGCCAGGAATCGCGTCGCCCGCACGTCGAACCCGCAGGCGCGGGCGCGGGCCTCGTTCTCCCGCACCGCCTCCAGCACCGCCCCGAACGGTGACGCCAGGATGCGCGACAGGGCGAACAGCGCCGCGATCACGATGATCGCCACGACGTAGCAGCGCGTGGTGGGATCGACGAAGTCGAGCGGCCCGATCGCCGTTAGCCGCACGCCGCGCAGCCCGTTCTCGCCCCCGGTCCAATCATTGGCCTGCAACGCCACGTAGTACACGCATTGCGACAGCGCGAGCGTGACCATGGCGAAGTAGATGCCCCGCGTCCGCACCGCGAGCGCCCCCATCGCCACCGCCATCGCCATCCCGGCCAAGACCGCGCCCGCCACCCCCAGCCACCACGGCACGCCCCAGCGCGTCATGGCGATGCCGCACGCGTACGCCCCGGCGCCGAACAGCGCCGAATGCCCGAACGACAGCAGCCCGCCATAGCCGTAGAGCATATTGAAGCCGAGCGCGAACAGCCCGTAGATCAGGATGTTCACCGCAAGCGCCTTGAACGGCATCAGCAGCGGGAACAGCAGCAGGAACAGGGCGGCCAGCAGCACGCGGTGCCGGGTCGCGAGCAGGAGCCAGTCGCGCCGGGGTGGGGCGACCAGGGGGGCGGCTGCGTCCATCAGCTCATCAGTCCGGCGCGGCCGAAGAAGCCCTGCGGCCGGACGATCAGCACGACGGCCATCAGCACGAAGATCGACACCTGCGCCATCTCGGGCGCCAGCAGCGACACCATGCTCACCACCACGCCCACCAGCAGCCCCGCCAGCACCGCGCCCAGCAGCGACCCCATGCCGCCCACCACCGTCACGACGAACGCGATGGCCAGCACGCTGTTGCCCATCTCGGGACTGGCCCCCTGCAGCGGCGCCGCCAGCAGCCCGGCCAGTCCGGCCAGCCCCGTGCCGACCCCGAACACCAGCAGCCACACCCGGCCTACGTCGATCCCCAGGATGCGCACAATCTGCGGGTCGCGTGCACCGGCCCGGATGATAAGGCCATACGGCGTCCGCTCCAGGAACAGCCACAGCAGCACGAGCACGAGCGCGGTGACGCCGATGACGAACAGGCGGTAGGTCGGGAAGTAGCCCACGCCGATGTCGGTGGCGCCCACCAGCGCATCCGGCATGTCGAACGGCAGGTCCTGCGGCCCGGCGATCACCCGCACGCCCTCCACCATCAAGTAGGACAGGCCGAAGGTCAGCAGCAGCGGGTAGTCGATGCCACGGCCATACAAGGGCCGGATCAGGAAGCGCTCCACCAGCAGCCCCAGGGCGCCAACCAGCAGCGGCACCAGCAGCAGGCAGGGCCAGAACCCCACGCCCAGGCCCAGCAGCGCCACCCCGGCAAAGGCGCCCAGCATGTAGAATGCCCCATGGGCGAAGTTCACCACGGTCAGCATGCCGAACAGCAGCGACATGCCGAGCGCCACCAGCACATAGATCGCCCCCAGCGCCAGCCCGGCAAAAAGCTGCAGCACCAGCAGGTCGGGCGTGATGCCATCCACGGCGAGCCGCCCTACGCGTGCCCTTCCTCGGCGCAGGGCTTCAGGTCAGCTTCGTTCGCCTCGTCGGCGTGGACGATGTCGAACACGTCGTAGGGGTTGGCGCCCTTGTCCTTGCTTTCGACGACGAACACCGACTGCACGGCCTGGTGGTCGCAGGGGCGGATGTGCTCCGGCCCCTTGTAGATGTCGTATTGCAGTCCCGACAGCGTCTCGACCACCGCCTCCGGGTCGGCGCTCCCCGCCTGCCGCGCCGCCATCAGCACGCTCCGCACGCCGCCATAGCCGAGCGCGCCGTAATCGGACGGCACCTTGTTGTCATATGCCTTGCGGTAGCGGTCGTTGAACGCCTTGGCGCTCGGGATGCTGGCTTCCACGCCCCAGTAGTACGACGCCCCGCCCACCACGCCGCTGAACGCCCCGGGGCCGACGGCGACGCGGGCGGTGTAGAGCAGGATGGGCGCCACGATCCGCGTCGTGCGCTTCAGGCCGAAATCGTTGGCCTGGCGGATGGCGATCTGCTGGTCGCGGCCGAAGTTGCACAGGCACAGGATGTCGGGCTTCAGCGCCTGGATGCGCGGCAGCAGGGTGGAGAAGTCCGTGGCGCCCAGCGGATGCCGCAGCTCCGCCAGGACCTCGATGCCCATCGGCGCCCCGGCTGCCTTGAAGCCGTTCACCATCTCGCGCCCATACGCATAGTCGGCGCTGAGGAACACGACGCGCTTGCCATACTTGCCGAAGGCGTAGCGGCCCACGGCGCCCGCGGTGAGGTGCGGCGTCAGCCCTTCATGGAAGGTATAGCGGCTCCAGTCCGGCAGCGCCGCGATCTGGTCCGACTGGCTGATCGAGTTGTAGAGCACCTTGCGCTCGCGCGTGACGTTGTTGACGGCGAGTTGCACGGACGCGGACAGGCTGCCGACGATCAGCCGCACCCCGTCCTTCTCGATCAGCTCAAGGGTGCGGGTCGCGGCCTCGCCGGGGTCGAGCTTGTCGTCGCGCACCAGCAGCTCGGCCTTTCGGCCACCCAGGCCGCCGGCCTCGTTGAACTCGGCGACCGCGAGTTGCGCGCAACGCACCTGGTCCTGCGCCTCGGCGGCGTAGGGGCCGGTGAGCGGCACGGGGAAGCCGATCTTGATGGTGCTATCCTGCGCCCGCCCCACCGCCGGCGCCGCAAGCGCCGCCGCAGTTCCCAGCACGAGTCTGCGCCCGAATGCCTGTGCCATCGCCGTCCCCCCCACGCCCGCGTTTGCCGCTGATCGCTTGATAAGGAGTATGGCCCGAACCCGGTCCATGTGGCTAGGCGGTCGCGTCAGCCCACCAGGAGGCTCGGCTATGGTGTGAGGACGCCGCCTGCTGCTCCCTCTTCCTCCGGGAGAGGGCCGGGGTGAGGGAGGCAGCAAGGGCCGAACTTGACCGCTTCAAGGACGCAAGCCGCTCCCATGCATGCCGAGCTTGGCGCTTGCGGCCCCCCTCACCCCGGCCCTCTCCCGGAGGGAGAGGGAGCAGACAGGCAGCGGTCCCTGCGCCACCTGCGACTGCCCCGGTCAGCCTATGCCCAACGCCCGCAACACCCGCTCCGGCGTCAACGGCATCGACGTCAGCACGGCCCCCAACGGTGCCAGCGCGTCGTTCACCGCGTTCAGCACGCAGGCTGCCGCCCCCGCCGTGCCCGCCTCCCCCGCGCCCTTGGCCCCGATGGCGCTCTCCGCCGTGGGCGTGCAGACATGGCCGATCACGATGTCCGGCATCTCGCCCGCCATCGGCACCAGGTAGTCGGCCATGGAGGCGTTCAGCATCTGCCCCTGGTCGTCGTACTCGCAGTGCTCGAACAGCGCAGCGCCCAGGCCCTGCACCACGCCGCCGCGGATCTGCTCGTCCACCAGCAGCGGGTTCAGCACCGTGCCGCAATCCTCGACGACCCAGTGCTTCAGCAGCGTGATGAACCCGGTCTGCGTGTCCACCTCCAGCCACGACGCCTGCACGCCGTTGGTGAAGGCGAAGGGGTAGTCGCGCGGGACATGGTGGCGGGTGGCCACCAGCTCGGGCTGCACGTCGCGCGGCAGGGTGTCGGGCCGGAAATAGGCGACGCGCGCCAAGTCCGGCAGCTCGATCCGCACGGCCCGGCCCGCCGCATCCACCACGGCACCGTCCGCGATGTCGAGGTCGCCGGGCCGGGCCTGCAAGATGCTGCCCGCCAGCTCCAGCACCTGGCCCCGCAGCGCCCGCGCCGCCTGCCACGCCGCCTCGCCGCCCACCCCGGCGCCGCGCGACGCCCAGGTGCCCCCGCCATAGGGCGTCGCATCGGTGTCGCCGAGCTGCACGCGCACCCGCTCCGGCGCCACGCCCATCGCCTCGGCGACGACCTGCGCCAGGACCGCCCCCGTCCCCTGCCCCTGCTCCGTCACGCTGGCCTGCACGGTGATGCCGCCGCCTGCGTCCAGCCGCACCGTCGCCCCGTCCTGCGCCGAGATGCGGGCGCCGCCGACGCCGTAGAAGGCCGGGCCGGGGTTGGTCAGCTCGATGAACGACGCCAGGCCGATCCCGCGATGCACGCCCCGGTTGCGCGCCGCCACCTGGTCGGCCCGCAACCCGTCGTAGTCCATCAGCGCCACCAAGCGGTCGAGCGCCGCGTGGTGCGACAAGCCCTCGAACCGCATCCCGCTGGCGGACTGGCAGGGGTAGGCGTCGTCGCGGATCAGGTTGCGGCGGCGCAGCGCCACCGGGTCCATGCCGATGCGCCGTGCCGCGAGGTCAACCAGCGCCTCGGTGACCGTCGTGGCGATGGGATGCCCCACGGCGCGGTACTGCGACATCATCGCCTTGTTCTGGAACACCACCCGGGTGCGGGCGCGGTAGTTCGGGCAGGCGTAGGGGCCGCCGACCAGGTTGATAACCTGGTTGGCCTCCACAGCCGAAGTGCGGGGATAGGCGGAGAACGGCCCGATGCCGGTCACGTCGTCAACGGTGAAGGCGGTGATGTCGCCCGCAGCCGTCACCCCCATGCGGCCATGGACCACATGATCGCGGGCATGGATGTCGGTGACGAAGCTCTCAAGCCGGTCGGCCAGGAACCGGACGGGGCGGCGCAGCATCCGGCTCGCGGCCGCCGTCGCCATCTCGTCGCCGTACACGTGGATTTTGATGCCGAACGAGCCGCCCACGTCGTGGCAGACGACGCGCACCTGGTGCTCCTCCAGCCCCAGGTGCCTGGCATACAACGCCTGCATCATGTGCGGCACCTGGGTGCCCTGGTGGACCGTCAGCCGTTCCTCGCCTTCGTTCCAATCGGCCACGACCGCACGGGCTTCCAGGGTCACGCCAGTATGGCGGGCGAAGCCGAAGCTCGCCTCCACCACATGGTCCGCCGCCGCGAGCGCCGCGTCCACGCTGCCAGCTTCGATGCGCCGCTCGAAGGCCAGGTTGTCGCCCAGCTCCGGGTGGATGGCGGGGGTTCCCGGCGCCAGCGCGGCGGCCACGTCCACCACGGGCGGCAGGGGGTCGTACTCCACGTCGATCCGCTCGGCGGCGTCCTCCGCCTGCGCGCGGGTGGCGGCGACCACCATGGCGACCGGCTCGCCCTGCCAGCGTACCCGCCCAACCGCCAGGGGATGCTGCGGCGCGGATTTCAGCCCCTGCATGTGGGTCAGCACACCGACCCAGGGCGAGCACAGCGGCGCCATCGCCGGCCCGTCCAGCACCGCAAGCACGCCCGGCATGGCGCGGGCCGCTGCCAGGTCGATCCCCGTGATGACGGCGTGGGCATACGGGGAGCGCAGGAAGGCCGCGTGCGCCATGCGCGGCAGCGCCAGGTCGCTGACGTAGGCGCCCCGGCCCTGGGTCAGCCGGCGCAGGCCGGGACGCGGCAGGGCGCGGCCGATGTGACGGTTCGGCCGCCCCGGGTCCTCAAAGTCCATGGCGGCCCCGCAGCGTCGCTTCCACCGCGTCCACGATGGCCTCATAGCCGGTGCAGCGGCAGTAGTTGCCTGAGAGGTGCTCGCGGATGGCGGCGCGGTCGGGCGGTGCCTTCCCGGCCCGCAGCAGCAGGTCCTGCGCCGTGACCAGCATCCCCGGCGTGCAATACCCGCATTGCAGCGCGTTGCGGGCGGCGAAGGCGTCCTGCAGGTCGGCGATCTCCCCCGTGTCCGACAGCCCCTCGATCGTTTCGACGGCGCCGCCATCGGCCTGCACCGCCAGCACCAGGCAGGCCCGCACGATCCCGCCGTCCAGCCGCACCGTGCAGGCGCCGCACACGCCGTGCTCGCAGCCCAGATGCGTCCCCGTCAGCCCGAGATTGTCGCGTAGGAAGTCCGCGAGGTGGAGCCGGGCGGGCACGTCGGCCGCCACCGCCTCCCCGTTCACATGAAGGGTGATCGCCGTCATGCCGCCTCCCGCATCGGCGCGGCCCATGCCCCCACGACCCGGCGCAGCAGCACCCGCGCCAGGTGCAGGCGCGTTGCGGCCGATGCCTGGAGGTCGGAATGCTCCGGCAGGTCGGCGGCAAGGGCGAGGGCGGCGTCGTCGAGGGTCGCCGCGGTCACGCCGGGCGCCAGGGCCGCCGCCGCGTGCCGGGCCAGGATCGCGGTGCCACCCACGGAGAAGAAGGCCAGCCGCGGCGCCCCGGGGACGCCCTCGGGCGCTCCATGCGCCGCCAGCCCCACCATGGCGTAGTCGCCGGAGCGCCGGGCCAGCTCGGCAAAGCCCCACCGCGCCGCCGGCTGCAACGGGATTTCGACCGCGACCAGGAGTTCGCAGGGCGCCAGCGCCGTCTCGAACAGCCCGGTGAAGAACGCATCCGCGGCAACGGTGCGGGTCCCATCCGGCCCCTGCAGCACCATGGCCGCACCCAGCGCCAGCGCGCAGGCGGGCAGTTCGGCAGCCGGGTCGGCGTTGGCCAAGCTGCCGCCGATGGTGCCCCTTGTGCGGATCGCCGGGTGCGCGACATGCGCCAGCGCACGCGGGATCAGCGGCGCGTGGGCGGCGATGAGCGGATCGGCCAGCAGCGCGGCATGGGTGCAACCGGCGCCGATACGGAGGTGGGTGGCGGTGACGGACACGCCCCCCAGCTCCGGCAAGCGGGCGATGTCGATGAGGATCGCGGGGGCAGACAGCCGCAGGTTCAGCGCCGGCAGCAGGCTCTGACCGCCAGCGATGAGCTTGGCGCCGTCGCCGTGCCGGGCCAAAAGCGCCACGGCATCCGCCACGGATGTCGCGCGGACATAGTCGAATGCGCTCGCTTTCATGGCGTCGTCTCCCCCGCGCTATGGATGGCCCCGGGCTATGGATGGCAATGCGGCCCGGCACGTCAAGCTTGACAACCGCGCGCGCGCCGGCACGCTCTGCATCAATGCAGGACGATCGCATATAGCGTGAGGACACTGCCTGCTGCTCCCTCTCCCTCCGGGAGAGGGCCGGGGTGGGGGAGGCGGCAAGGGCCTGATCTGCCCGCTTGAGGACGCGATCCGCTCCCAAGCATGCCGGTGGCGCGTGCGGCCCCCTCACCCCAGCCCTCTCCCGGAGGGAGAGGGAGTCAGTGCAACCCTCGCGTCCTATACGGTCGCCCTGGCGCCAAGGGAGAACGCCTATCATGCCGCTCAACCGCCTGGACCATTACTCGATACGCACCACGCACCTCGCCGAAACCCAGCGCTTCTATACCGAGGTGCTGGGACTGGAGGTGGGGCCACGCCCCAACTTCCCCTTCCCCGGCGTGTGGCTGTATCACGGCGGCGTCGCCGTCGTGCACGTGGTCGGCATCGATCCGAACGACCCGAGCGGCCTGAAGGACTACCTGGGCGACAAGGCCAGCGCTGACACCGGGACCGGCGCCATCGACCACGTTGCCTTTGTCGGCAGCGACGTGGAGGCGATGCGGGCGAAGTTCCGCGGCATCGGCATCCCATACCGCAACCGCACGGTGCCGGCGATGAACCTGGAGCAGGTGTTCCTCGAAGACCCGAACGGCGTCACGATCGAACTCAACTTCCCGGGCATCTAGGGGTCACCCGGGTTCACAAACCATGGTGATATAGGAATTATGACCTACACCGCCTCTTGACCACCCAGCCCCGCTATTGAACAGTCGCTCATTAGCGGGGCGCACGACCCGGTGCCGGGAGGAACGGAATGGACATCAAGGAAGGCCTGCCCGCGGTCCACGCGGCCGCGGACGCCCTCAGCAACTGGGGCCGCTGGGGCGACGACGACCAGGTTGGCACCCTGAACCACATCCGGCCCGAGGACGTGGTGGCCGCCGCCAAGCTGGTGCATCGGGGCGCAGTGTTCGCCATGGGCATTCCGCTGAACAACCAAGGCCCGCAAAGCGGCCTGTTCGGCGGGCGCTGGAACCCCATCCACACCATGCTGGCCACGGGGACGGACGCGGTGGCCGGGCGGTTCGACCAGGGCGGCCAAACGCTCCGCTACTCCGACGACGCGCTGAACATGCCCGTGCAGGCCGCGACCCATTGGGACAGCCTTGGCCACATCTTCCTGGGCGACAAGATGTACAACGGCCACGATGCCCGCCGCGTGGACAGCGGCGGCGTCCACGTCCTGGGCATCGAGCACGCCCGCGCCAAGATGGTCGGCCGCGGCGTGCTGCTGGACGTGGCGCGCTTCAAGGGGATGGACTGGCTGCCCGACGGCTACGGCATCTCCAACGCCGAGCTGGATGCGACCGCGGCCGCGCAGGGCGTGGCCATCCGCCGCGGCGATTTTGTCATCGTCCGCACCGGGCAGATGGAACGCTGCCGGGCCGAGGGCGCCTGGGGCGGCTATGCCGGCGGCGACGCGCCCGGCGTGCGGTTCGAGAACTGCTACTGGTGCCAGGAGAAGGAGATCGCCGCGATCTGCTCCGACACCTGGGGCGTTGAGGTGCGGCCAAACGAGACGACGGAAGCGAAGCAGCCCTGGCACTGGGTGGTCATTCCCGCCATGGGCCTGACAATGGGCGAGATGTTCGACGTGTCGGAGCTGGCGTCCGACTGCGCCAGCGACGGGGTGTACGAGTTCATGTTCAACGGCCCGCCCCTGAACCTGACCGGCGGCACCGGCTCGCCCATCAACCCGCTCGCGATCAAGTAGGGCGCCATCGATCAGGCCGCCGTCACCCTGGCAGCCGTGCCGTGGCCGCCTGCAGCGCGGCCGGAACGCAGTACCGGCCGCCGCTGTACAGCAGCGGCTCGCCATCCCGGTGCGCCATCCGCTCGACCCGGCCCAGGAAGATCATGTGGTCCCCGGCTGCCATGCGGTCGAACACGCTGCACTCGAAATGCGCCAGGCCGTCGTCCAGCACCGGGCAGCCGCCCAGGCCCGGCGCGTACCGCGTCCCCGCGAACCGATCCGCCACCGCCCCGGCAAATCGTTGGGACAGCCCGCTTTGGTGGCTGCCCAGCACGTTCACCGCAAACCACCGCGCCGCCATGAAGCTTGGCAGCGAGCGCGCGGCCCGGTTCAGGCTCCACAGCACCAGCGGCGGGTCCAGCGACACGGAGGAGAACGAGTTGGCGGTCAGCCCTTCCAGCCGCCCGTCCTCCGTGCAGGTGGTGACCACCGTGACCCCGGTGGCGAAGCGGCCCAGCGCGCGCCGCAACTCCCCGGGGTCGGTGACCGTGTGCTCCGAATGCATGTCCATGGCCCGTGTCCTGTTGCGCACCCAAGCTGGGCAACGGCCCGCGCGGAAACAAATGAGACGTTCTGATCCACCGCATCAGGTTCGATGATGGCCGAGTTGCCGCGCGACATCCTGCTCTTCGTTGCTGCCTACGAGGAGCGTTCGTTCACCGCCGCCGCGGTGCGCGAAGCCGCCACCCAGTCCGGCGTGTCCCAGCACGTCCGCAAGCTGGAGGAGCGGTTCGGCGCCCGCCTGTTCACCCGCGAAGGCGGCCGGGTCAGCCCGACGCCGGCCGGGGATCGCTACTACCTGCGCTGCCTGGAGGTGCTGCGCGCCCATCACGCTGCCGCCCAGGCCCTGCGCGATTGCAGCATAGGGCTGTCAGGCACGGTCACGGTTGGGCTCATGCCCACGGTGACGCGATGCGCCCTGGCCCCCGCGCTGGCCCGGTTCACCGACGAGCACCCAAACGTGTCCGTGCAGGTCCAGGAAGGCTACAGCGGCGCGCTGACCGAGCAGGTCCGCCAGGGAGCCGTGGATTTTGCCATCGTGCCGGATTTCGCCGGCCTGCCCGGCCTGGCCACGCGCCCCTTCGCCACCACGCCCGAGGTCCTGGTCGCGGCAGCGGGCGCCCACGCGCAGCCGGTGCGCCTGGCGGAACTCGGCCCGCTCTCGGTCGTGCTGCCTGGCTCCGCCAACACCCGCCGGCGCACCATCGAGGGTTACCTTCAATCCAACGGGGCCACGGTCGCACGGGTCATCACGCTCGACGCGATGCTGGCGACGCTCGACCTGGTTGCCACGACCGCCTGGGTCGCCGTGCTGCCCGGCGTCATGATGGCGCGCGACCGGGTACAAGGCCGCCATGCCATCCGCCCCCTGGCCGACCCGCCCTTGTCCCTGGACCTGGTGACCATCGAGGCAAGCCGCCGCCCCCTGTCCCCGGCGGCGCAGGCATTCCAGCGGGCGTTGCAGGTGACGACGGAGGCGGCGTGCCGGGCCTGGGTGCTCGGCTAAAACAAGCGGTGGATTTCGATCTCCACCAGCCCAAGGCCGCACGTGTGCGGGCCGATGCGATCCCCGTCAGCCCTCGACCAGCTCGATCCCGCCGCTGCGCGACGAGCGCACCACCGCCTCGAACGCCGCGACCGTGTTCAGCATCTGCTCCGCCGGCATCGGGTAGGCCGGCCCGCCCGAAGCCGCGGCGGCGAAGGCTTCGAGGTTGGCGCGCACCGCCGGGGCGGGCGGAAACTCGGTCGTGCTGCGGCCCTCGCCGCGGATCACCTTCGTCAGCGTCCAGCCTTCGGAGCGCTCCGGGTGCGCCTTGTCCCGCACCTCGGCCCAGCCCTTGTTGCCATAGACCGCGAACCGCCCGTCGAACGGCGTGGCCAGGATGGCGCTGATCAGCGCAACGGCCCCGGTGCGGAACTGCACCGAAAGCGCCAGCGTGTCGCCGTTGGCAAGCCCGCTGCCGAGCTGGCGCACCTGGGCCAGCACGCGGTCCGCCGGGCCGAGCAGGCTGACCGCGAGGTCGAGCAGGTGGATCCCGGTCGCCGTCATCGGCCCGGCCGGCGCCTCGGCCTCCGACAGCCGCCAGTTGTCGGCGGGCAGGTCCAGGAACTTGTCTTGGCTGAAGTTCGCCTCGACCTGCAGCGGCGTGCCCAGCTCGCCCGCTTCCAGCATCCCGCGCAACGCCAGGACCGGCGGCTCGAAGCGGCGTTCGTGACCCACCCCCAGCACCACCCCGGCCTCCCGGCATGCCGCGATGGCCGCCGCCGCCTCCGCGCGCGTCAGGCACAGCGGCTTCTCGCAGAACACGTGCTTGCCGGCCCGTGCGGCAGCGACGACCTGCGCGGCATGCTGCGTGTGCGGGGTGCACAGCACGACGGCCCCGATGCCCGGGTCGGCGAGGATCGCGTCGAAGCTTGGCGCGAGGCGCAGCCCCGCCTCGGCTGCAAGCGCGGCCGCGGCCGGGGCCGGATCGAAGCCTGTCGTGATCCGCAGGGCGCCGCTGCCGCGCAACGTGCCGACGACCGTGCGCCCCCACCACCCCAGCCCAAGGATTGCCGCGTCCAATGCCCCTCCAGAAGTGTTCGCGCGCCCGGCACCCGGTCCGGCACGGCTGATGCCACCCGCACCTTCACCCAGGCAGGGCGATGGAAGCCGCACCACGACGGCCGGCACCAGCGCCGGACGGCTGCCTAGGACCGTCTGCACCATGGGTAAGTGCAGCCGATACTCGCGGACGGGCGGCGCAACCGTCAAGGGCGGGTGGTGCTGGGCAGGGCAATCGCTTGAGGTCCGGCCTGGATGTTGGCCTCGGCCTGGGCCAGCCGCCAGCGCCTGGTGCCCAGCCAGGCCGTGCGCGAGGTCGGACCATGGCAGGAACATGTGCCGATGCCGAGCTCGGCATCGGCACGAGTCCATGCCATGGTCCCAAGGTTTGTGGATCGACACCCAAGCTGATAAGCTACTCGCGGCGTCAATGAACCAAGCGCGGACAAGAGCATGCTTGACGGTGTTGAGGAAGAGCCGAAATGATTGCCATAGTTCGCATTGCGTTAAGCCGGCCCTATACCTTTGTCGTGATGGCCTTCCTGATCCTGATTTTCGGCGTCATCTCTGCCTTCAAAACACCGACCGACATATTCCCGAACATCGGCATCCCCGTCATCAGCGTCGTCTGGTCCTACAATGGCCTGCCGCCAGAGGATATGTCAGGCCGCGTCATCTATTATTACGAACGCACCCTGAGCAGCCAAGTCAGCGACATCCAGCACATCGAATCTCAATCGCTGGCTGGCTACGGCGTGGTCAAGATATTCTTCCAGAGCACCGTGAACATCAACGCCGCATTGGCGCAGGTGACGGCGGCCTCGCAGACGGTGCTGAAGCTGCTGCCGCCGGGCATCACGCCGCCTTACGTGCTCACGTTCAACGCATCCAGCGTGCCCATCCTGCAGCTTGCCCTGTCCAGCAAGACGCTGACGCAGACGCAGATGCAGGACTACGGGCAGAACTTCATCCGGCCGCAGCTTGCCACCGTCGCCGGGGCGGCCATCCCCTCGCCGTACGGCGGCAAGGTGCGGCAGGTCCAGGTGGACGTGAACCAGAACAAGCTGCAGGGCTATGGCCTGTCGGTGCAGGACGTGGTGGAGGCGCTGGCGGCGCAGAACCTGATCACGCCGGTCGGCACGCAGAAGATCGGCAAGTTCGAGTACACCGTCGCGCTGAACGACGCGCCAAAGGAAATCTCCGAGCTGAACAACCTGCCGATCAAGCGGGCGAACGGCACCATCATCTACGTCCGCGACGTCGCCTTCGTGCACGACGGCAGCCCGCCGCAGACCAACGTCGTGCACGTGGACGGCAGCCCGGCCGTGCTGATGACGATCCAGAAGGCCGGCTCGGCGTCCACGCTCGACATCATCAGCGGGGTCAAGGCCCTGCTGCCCAAGATCGCCGAATCGCTGCCGAAAAGCCTCAGCCTCAAGGCCGTCGGCGACCAGTCGGTGTTCGTGACCAGCGCCGTGTCCAGCGTCGTCCGCGAGGGCCTGATTGCGGCCGGGCTGACCGGGCTGCTGATCCTGGTCTTCCTCGGGAGCTGGCGCTCGACCCTGATCATCACCGTGTCGATCCCGCTCGCAATCCTGGCGTCGCTGACCGCGCTGTCGGTGCTCGGCGAGACGATCAACGTCATGACCATGGGTGGGCTGGCGCTCGCGGTCGGCATCCTGGTGGACGACGCGACGGTCACCATCGAGAACATCAACTACCATCTCGAACAGGGAAAGGAAGTCGAGCCGGCGATCATGGACGGCGCCCGGCAGATCGTGGTGCCGGCAACGGTGTCGCTGCTGTGCATCTGCATCGTGTTCGTGCCGATGTTCGGCCTGGGCGGCGTGGCCGGTTACCTGTTCCGCCCGTTGGCCGAGGCGGTGGTGTTCGCCATGATCGCCTCCTACGTCCTCTCGCGCACGCTGGTGCCGACCATGGCCGCCTTCCTCCTGCGCCCCCATGTGCACGCACACCAGGGAGGCGATCACGCCCCGCCGCCGACGCGCAACCCGTTCACGCTGTTCCAGCGCGGGTTCGAGCGCAACTTCGAGCGGCTGCGCGGCGGCTACCGCAGCCTGCTGGTGGCCGCGGCGGAGCGGCGGTGGCTGTTCATCACGGGCTTCCTCGCCGTCGTGCTGGCGTCGTTCGGGCTGCAGCCGTTCCTTGGGCAAAACTTCTTCCCCTCGGTGGACGCCGGCCAGATCAAGCTGCATGTGCGCGCCCAGACCGGCACCCGCATCGAGGAGACCTCCCGCCTGGTGAGCCAAGTCGAGGCGGCGGTCCGCAACGTCATCCCGCCCGACCAGCTCGACACCGTGGTTGACAACATCGGCCTGCCGGTGAGCGGCATTAACATGGCCTACAACAACTCGGGCACGATCGGGGTGGAGGACGCCGACATCCTGATCTCGCTGAAGGAGGACCTGCCGGCTGCAGCCTATGTCGATCAACTGCGCGACCGGCTTCCCAGGTTGTTCCCGGAGGCGAGCTTCTCCTTCCTGCCGGCCGACATTGTGACGCAGATCCTCAACTTCGGCCTGCCGTCGCCGGTGGACATCCAGGTGATCGGCAACAAGTTCGAGGAGAACCGCGCCTATGCGAACAAGCTGCTGGCCCGCATCAGCCGGGTGCCCGGCGTCGCGGACCCGCGCATCCAGCAGCAGTTCAACCAGCCGACGCTGAACGTCTCGGTGGACCGGTCCTTCGCCAACCAGGTCGGGCTGACCGAGCGGAACGCCTCGACCACCATGCTGGACACGCTGGCCGGCAGCATCCAGACGGCGCCGACCTTCTGGCTCAACCCGCGCAACGGCGTGTCGTATCCGATCGTCGTGCAGATGCCGCAGTACTACATCGACACGCTGGACGACCTGAAGAACATGCCGATCACCGCAGCCGGCGGCTCGCAACTCCTGGGCGGCATCGCCAGCATCGCCCGCGGGCCGACCGAGGCGGTGGTATCGCACTACAACGTGCAGCCGGTCATCGACCTCTATGCCTCCACGCACGGCCGCGACCTGGGCGCCGTGGCGGCCGACATCCAGACGATCCTGAACGACATGGCGTCCGAGGTTCCCGTGGGCTCCTCGGTGGTGCTGCGCGGCCAGGTGACGACGATGACGAGCGCCTACACCCAGCTCTACAGCGGCTTGGCGTTTGCAATCGTATTGATCTACCTACTGATCGTGGTGAACTTCCAGTCCTGGCTCGATCCCTTCGTCATCATCACCGGCCTGCCGGCGGCGCTGGCGGGCATCGTGTGGATGCTGTTCATCACGCACACCACCCTCTCGGTGCCGGCGCTCACGGGCGCGATCATGTGCATGGGGGTGGCGACCGCCAACTCCATCCTGGTGGTGAGCTTCGCCCGCGAGCAGATGGCGGGCGGCGCGGATGCCTTGACGGCTGCGGTCGAGTCCGGCTTCGGCCGGTTCCGCCCGGTCCTGATGACCGCACTGGCGATGATCATCGGTATGTTGCCGACCGCGCTCAGCGCCGAGCAGAACGCGCCGCTCGGGCGGGCGGTGATCGGCGGCCTGATTTGCGCCACAATAGCAACGCTGTTCTTCGTGCCCGTGGTGTTCAGCATCGTGCATGGGCGCAAGGCCCGCGCACCGCGCGCGGCGCCAATTCGGCCCTCTCCCTCTCACGCCTAGCTGCTCGGGGCATCCATGTCTGCTGACAAGCCGAAAAAGCGCTCCTGGACGCCGCGGATCGTGGGCCTGGCAGCCGTCGCAGGCGCGGCGGCGCTCGCCTGGACCGGCATCGCCAGCCGGCACGACAGCGAGGCGAAGCTTGCGACATGGACGGACAGTCAGGCCGTGCCCTCGGTCACCGTCATCTTCGCCAAGCGTGGAGAGCCGGAGCAGGAGATCGTGCTGCCCGGCGATATCCAAGCCTGGAACCAGGCGCCGCTGTATGCACGGGTGAACGGCTACCTGAAGACCTGGAACGAGGACATCGGCGCACGCGTCAAGGCGGGCGACCTGCTCGGGTCGATCGAGGCGCCGGACCTGGACCAGCAAGTGGACCAGGCGCGCGCCAGGCTCGCGACCACGCAGTCGGACGCCAAGCTGGCCACCCTCACCTCGCAGCGTTGGAAGGCGCTGCTCAACAACAACTCCGTCTCGCAGCAGACCACCGACGAGAAGAAGGGCGACGCGGACGCCAAGGCCTCCAACGTGAATGCCGCGAGCGCCGACGTGCGGCGGCTTGAGGCGTTGGAAAGCTTCAAGCGGCTGACCGCCCCGTTCGACGGCGTGGTCACCGCACGCAATACGGACATCGGCGACCTGATCACTGCCGGAACGGGCGGGCGCCCGCTGTTCACTGTTTCGGACATACGCAAGGTCCGGATCTACGTCCGTGTGCCGCAGGCTTATTCGGCCGAGCTGCGGCCCGGCATGGAAGCAGATCTCAAGCTTACGCAGTATCCTGGCAAAACCTTTGCGGCCAAGCTGCTGACCACCTCCAACGCTGTTTCCGAGGACTCGCGAACGGTGCTCGTGCAGCTCATCGCCGATAATGCGGACGGCAAGCTATGGCCCGGCTCCTACGTCGAGGTGCATTTCAAGCTGCCGACCAACGCCGACATTCTGACGCTGCCGACGAGTTCCCTGTTGTTCCGCAAGAACGGGATGGAGGTCGCCACCGTCAGTCCGGCGGGGGAGGTGGCGATCAAGCCGATCAAGATTGGACGCGACCTGGGCACCTCGGTTGAGGTCACATCGGGAGTCTTGCCCGGCGACAAGGTCATCGACAGCCCCTCCGACTCGATTGAGGCCGGCACGGTGGTGAACATTGCGAACGCGGGTGCGGCGTCGGATCACGAAGGCGCCCAGACAGCGGCGAGCGTTGGGGCGACGCAGTGAGGCTTGCGGCTGGCATCGTAGCCGCCGCATTGCTGACGTCGCTTCCTGGATGCGATCTGGCCCCGAAGTATGAAATCCCGTTGCAGGTCGTTCCGGTAAGCTACAAGGAAGCGGAGCTATGGCAGAAAGCCAAGCCGTCCGATGAGCTGCCGCGCAGCGCGTGGTGGGAGATGTACAACGATCCCGTGTTGAACGACCTGGAGGGCCGGGTTGACAGCGGCAGCCCCAACCTGGCGGCGGCGCTGTCGGTGTCCAACCGGGCACGGGCCATCTCGCAGGAGGCGGTTGCCGGGCTGTTCCCGACCTTGTCCGTCGAGTCGCATATCAATGCGGACCGGCAGTCCGATCGTCGGCCGCTGCGGGGGCGGAACCAGCCGAACCAATACCTCGACAACGGCATCAGCGCCCGCGCGACGTATGAGATCGATTTCTGGGACAGCATCGCCAATACGATCAAGGCTGGCAAAGCCGCCGCACAGGCGAGTGCAGCAGACCTGGAGACTGTCCGGCTCAGCCTGCATGCCGAGTTGGCGGGCGACTACTTGCAACTGCGCGGGCTGGACGTTCAGGCCGGCCTGCTGCGTGTCACCGTCGGCGCCTACGCCAAGGCGTTGCAACTTGTGCAGAACCGCTTGGCTGGCAAGATCGCGTCTGAGTTGGACGTGACGCGGGCGCAAACCCAGCTCTCGTTCGCGCAGGCGCAGGTGTCGGACGTCGCGGCCAGCCGGGCATTGCTGGAGCATGCCATCGCGGTGCTGGTCGGCGTGCTGCCCTCGGAGCTGACCATAGCACCGCCGTCATCGACACGCGTGTTCCAGTGGTCGCAACCGGATTGCCTTCGACGCTGCTGCAGCGCCGTCCCGACATCGCCTCGTCTGAAAGGATCGTGGCATCGGCAAATGCCACCATTGGCGTGGCAAAGGCGGCATTCTATCCCAACATAACCCTGGATGCGCTGTTTGGCTTTCAGGATACCGGCTTCAACTTGGCCAGCCTGCCGAACGACTTTTGGGCCGTTGGCCCTGGGCTGGTGCTCCCGGTGTTCGAGGGTGGCTTGCGCCAGGCGCAAGAGGCCGCGGCGGTGGCCGCCTATCAGCTTGCCGTGGCGAACTACAGGCAGGTGGTGCTGGGTGCGTTTCAAAGCGTGGAAGACAACCTCGCGTTGCTGCACTACCTGGGTGACGAGGAAAAGTCCGAGCAGGAGGCGGTGATGGCTGCGAGGCGGACGGTTTCGATCTCCACCTCGCTTTACCTGGATGGAGCGATCAACTACCTCGAGGTCGTGACGGCGCAGGAGGCTGAGCTTCAAGCCGAGCAAACCGCCATCAGCCTGCATACGCGGCGTGTTGAAGCGAGCGTAAGCCTGATCCGCGCATTGGGGGGAGGCTGGGACCGGAGCGACCTGCCGAACCTGAAGGGTTGAGACCCACCCCTTCCAGGCTGTCTGCTTGCTCCGCAGGACCAGCGACACCACGCCGAACGCCGCGGACAACGCCCCATACAGGGCGAGGAAGCGGGACAAGTGCGAACCGGCCAGCACACCGGGCGCATGGCAGGACCGTCCTCATGCGATGATGCCCGGCAGTGGGCTGCTCCCTGCCGGGACCCCCTGCCCCGGTCAGCCCGGTCCCCCGGTCAAGCCCATGCCGATGCCGCCAGCGGCGCCAAACGCCACCACCAGGACCGGCGACACCCGCCAGACTACCAGCAGGACGAAGCCGAGCAAGGCAAGGGCGAAGTCTGCCGGCCGCTGGACGGCGCTGGTCCAGACCGGGTCGTACAGCGCGGCCCCGAGCACGCCGACCACGGCAGCATTCGCCCCCTGCATGGCGGCCTGCGCCGCCGGGCGCACGCGAAGGGCATCCCAGAACGGCAGCACCCCAAGCAGGAGCAGGCAGCCCGGCAGGAACAGCGCCAGCAACGCGATGACGGCACCCGGGACGCCGCCCCATGGTCCCGGCAGCACCGCACCGAGATAGGCGGAAAAGGTGAACAAAGGCCCCGGCACCGCCTGGGTCGCGCCGTATCCCGCAAGGAATGCGCTGTCCGACACCCACCCCGGCCTGACCACGGCATCGCGCAGCAGCGGTAGGACGACGTGGCCGCCGCCGAACACGAAGGACCCCGACCGGTAGAAGGCATCGAACAGGACAACCCCCATCCCCAGCCCATGCAGCAACGGCAGCAGCAGCAGAAGCGCCGCGAACAGGGCAAGGCAGGTGATCCCGGCGGCACGGGACACCGGCACCGCCAACGGTTCGGGCACGCCGGCGCCGGCAGCCGCCGTGCGGCAAAGCCTCAGCCCGGCAAGGCCGCCGAGCGCAATGGCACCGATCTGACCCACCGATGTCGGCGCGAACAGCACCAGGACCGCGGCCAGGGTCGCGATGCTGGCACGCTCCCGGTCCGGGCACAGGCTGCGCGCCATGCCCCACACGGCCTGCGCGACGATGGCCACCGCCACCAGCTTCAACCCATGCAGCAACCCGGCGCCCACCGGCGAGGACGACAGGCTGCCAGCGAAGGTGGCGAACACCACCAGGACGACGGCAGACGGCAGGGTGAACCCGGCCCAGGCCGCAAGCGCCCCCCGCCAGCCGCCACGCATCAGGCCGAGCGCGAAGCCGACTTGGCTGGACGCCGGCCCCGGCAGGAACTGGCATAGGCCAACCAGGTCGGCATAGGCACGCTCGCTGAGCCAGCCCCGCCGCTCAACCAGCTCGGCACGGAAATAGCCGAGATGCGCCACCGGACCCCCGAAGCTGGTCAGGCCCAGGCGCAGGAACGCCGCGAACACCTCACGGGCAGAGCCACACCGGCGGGATGACACGGTCGCCGCTGGCGCGCTCATGTCCGCTCAAGCCGGCCTGCAATGGTGGGAGAGGTCGCGGCGCAATGCTCATACGGGCGGCTGCGGCGCTTCGTTTCCGGGCACCTCGCGCAACCGCGCCCGGCCTGCGCGCGGCGTGGGACGAGATAGCCGCGCTTCTCCAGGCCCTCGAGAAGCGGATACAGGGTGCCCGGGCTTAACCGGTAGCCATGCCACCCCAGGTCCTCGATCATCCACTGGCCGATAAGCTCGCTCTCCGCCGCGCGATGCAGGACGTGCAGCCGGATAAAGCCGACGAGAAGCTCCTGATGCTCCATGGCCAGACCGTAGCATCGTTCCAGGCCGCCACGGTATCGGAACCAGATATCGTCATACGACGATGGTAAGAAGGGGATGCCTCCCGATTCAATCAGGGGAAGCAGGCGCTGCCTGCTACGCGGCGCACGGGAGCGGCACGGGCCGCATCGTCGGCTTCCCGCCACGATGCCGTGTGTCCAAGGTCGATGCCGCATGGCAAAGGCATCCCGGGGCCGGGCCGGCAGCGGGCTGGGGAGCCAAAAAGGCGGGAGACGCCTGCAAGCCCGTCCTGATCGTCGCCGTGAGCCGCCGCGGCACTGCTGAGTTCCGCGACACGCCTGCGCCTGCGGCGCCGGGCTGCCCTAGCTGCTGCCGATCAGGACGCCGATCCCCAGCACGATGGCGCCGCCCAGCATGACCTTGGCGACGGCCGACAGGGGCGGCGTGTCCATGTAGCGCCACTGTATCCAGGCGATCGTCAGCAGCTCGAGCACCACGACAACGCCGGCAACGCCCGTGGCGGTCCAGAAGTCCGGGATTAGATAGGGCAGCGTATGGCCGATGCCGCCGGCGATGGTCATCAGCCCGCACACCAGCCCGCGCAGGTACGGCGTGCCCCGCCCGGACAGCTTGCCGTCGTCGGCCAGCGCCTCGGCAAAGCCCATCGACACGCCCGCGCCGACCGAGGCCGCCAAGCCCACCAGGAAGGCATTCCACGAGCTGTGCGTGGCGAACGCCGCCGCGAACACCGGCGCCAGGGTGGACACCGACCCGTCCATCAGCCCGACCAGGCCCGGCTGCACGATCTGCAGTATAAAGCGGCGGCGGGCGTTGTCGTCCTCCTTGATCCGGCCCTCGGTCGGCGCCGCGGCCTCGTCGATCTGGTCGGCGGTCTGCTCATGCGCAGCCTCGGCCACGGCCAGGTCGCCGAGCACGTTGCGGATCGTAGCATCCAGCGTGCGGCTGGCTGCCTGGTGGTAGAAGCGGCTGGCGTTGGCCTCCATCTGCCGGGCCTGGCGGCGCATCGCCTCAGGGCCTTGGGGCTTCATCAGGCCGGATGGGCGCTCCTGCAACAGGCCGCGCACGTCGGTGGCGTCGATCTTGGGGATGGCCTCGCCGAACTTCGTGCGGAACAGCTCGATCAGCTGGTGGCGATGCCCGGTTTCCTCCTGCGCCATCTCGGTGAACATGCGGGCGGTGTCGGGGTAGTCGGCGCGCAGGCTCTCGGCGAACCCGGTGTAGGCCAGGCTGGCCTGCTCCTCGTTGCTGATCGCCAGTGCCAGGATTTCGGCGTCGCTGAGATCCTCGATGTGCCGGCCGCGCCGCATCCAGGTAGTGGTCTTCTGGCTCGTCTCGCTCATGGGTGCGCTCCTGTGGAAGGGATCGGGGCCGCGGCACGGGCCGTCCCTGACATGGTAGACATTCAGACCCGCGTGGGATCCTTGATCCCCTTGAAACCAAGCTCCTGCCGTGGCGGCATCCGCCAGGTCGGGCGCAGCGCAAAGTCCTCAGCCACGCGGCAGCATCCGGCTGAGCACGCCGTCGTGCCACAGGTAGCGGTGCACCAGCGCCGCCGAGGCGTGCAGCCCGGCCAGCGCCAGGATCATCAAGCCAATGGTGGCGTGCACGTCCTGCACCCGGTCCGCCAGCGCCTTGTCGCCGGGATCATAGGCCGGCAGGCTGAACAGGTTGAACAGGCTGTCCCCCCGCGTCCAGGCCAGGAACAGGCCGGCCAGCACCATCGCCCCCAGCAGGGCATACAGGCCCCAGTGCGTGCCCTTGGCGACCACGTTCTTCAGCACCGTGTCGTCGGCCAGCGGCAGCCGCCGCCCCCCGGTCAGCCGCCAGGCGACCCGCCCGGCCAGCAGCGCCGCCAGCACGACCCCGAACGTGATGTGGACCGAACGCGCATCGACCCGCAGCGGCCCCCGCGGAAACCAGTCGATGGTCTGCGCCCCCAGCCACTGCGTGACCACCAGCAGGGCTATGGCCCAGTGGAAGAACATGGTCAGGGGATCGTAGCGCCTCGCGCCAGTGCTGACAGGCTGCATGTCATGGTTTCCTGGGCGTCGCTGAACAGGGACGCGTGTGGCGGGCGCCAGCGGTGCGTGTCCACGCCCGCAGGCGCCACTAAGTGCTGATAAGCCCGCCTCCCACAACCCGCAGTGCAAATCGTGAACCCGAATTTAGTGGTGCGCCGGCAGCCGGGTGTAATCTCCCTCGGCGTATGGACGGGTCTGCAAGGGGTGTCATCATGGGCGCAGGGACAGGCTTACGCGCCAACGACCGGCAGGACTCGGCTCCCCGCCATGGCCTGGGAGCGCCATGACCCGGCTTCTGCTGATCGAGGACGACAGCGAGACGGCCGACGAGGTGGCCGGCTACTTCCGCCGCCGCGGCTATGACGTGGACTGCGCCGCAACCGGGCCGGATGGCCTCGCGCAGGCCGGCGCCGGGCGGGCGGACGTGCTGGTGGTGGACCGGCTGCTGCCGGGCCTGGACGGGCTGGCCGTCATCGAGGCCCTGCGCCACGCCGGCGTCCGCACCCCTGCCCTGGTGCTGAGCGCGCTGGACGAGCGGGTGCGCGGCCTGCGCGCCGGCGGTGACGACTACCTGGGCAAGCCCTTCGCGCTGGCCGAGCTGGCCGCGCGCATCGAGGCCCTGCTGCGCCGCCCGGCGAACGGCACCGAAACGGTGTTGCGCGTCGGGCCGCTGGAGCTGAACCTGGTGACGCGCACCGCCCGGCGCGGCGACCGGGTGCTGGAGCTGCTGCCGCGCGAGTTCCGCCTGCTGGAATACATGATGCGCCGGGCAGGCCGGACAATCACCCGCACCATGCTGTTCGAGGACGTCTGGAACTACCGCTTCACGCCCCGGTCCAACCTGGTGGATGTGCACATGGGCCGCCTGCGCCGCAAGCTCGATGCCGCAGATGAGGCGGAGTTGCTATCCAACGTCCGCGGCATCGGCTTCATGCTCGACGCGCCGCCGGGAATGCGGCCGGCACGGCAGAAGACGGTGCAAGCCTTGCGGGCGCTTGCGGCAAGCCCCGCCTTCCGGTGGACGCTCACCATCGCCGGCGGCTTCACGGCCATGGCGCTGTTGCTGTTCGCCTTCATCTACTGGCAGACCCCCGTGCACGAGCAGGGCCGCATCGACGGCATCGTGCTGTCCGAGGCTCGGGCCATCGCGGATGCACCTGGCGCGGAGGCGGAGTCCCGCCTGGAGGCATGGCTGGCGGACGACCCGCACGGCGTCCGCTACGGCGGGCTGTTCGGGCCGGACGGCGCGCGGGCGGGCGGCAACATCCTGGAGCCGCCGGCAGGGCTGCCGGTGGACGGCCTGGCCCACCAGGCCGCGACCGCGACGGCGACTGGCCGGAGTTCGTGCGCGGGGTGGCCCAAAGGCTTGGGGGTGGGCGGTTCGGCGACGGGCGGCTACTGGTGCTGGGCTATGACATCGACGAGCTGGACGAGGTGCAGGGGATCGTCCGGCGTGCGCTGGGCCTCAGCCTGGCCCCGGCCGTGCTGCTGTCGCTGATGGGCGGCGTGCTGATCGCCCGGCGCGGCCAGCGGCGCATCGCCGCGGTGCACGAGGCGGTCGGGCGCATCATGCAGGGCCAGCTCCGCGAGCGGCTGCCGGTGCGCGGCGCCTCGGACGAGCTGGACAAGGTGGCGGCGGCGGTGAACGGCATGCTGGACCGGATCGAGCAGTTGGTGGAGAAGATCCGCGGGGTGGGCGACAGCATCGCCCACGACCTCCGCACGCCGCTGACCCGCGTCCGCACGCGGCTGGAACGCAGCCGCGACGAGGCGCAAACGCGCGAGGAGTTCCAGGCGGCGGCCGATCGGGCGATCACGTCGGTGGACCAGGCGCTTGCGGTGGTCAGCGCGGTGCTGCGGATCGGCGAGATCGAGCACGGCAGGCGGCGCGCGGCGTTCGGGCCGGTGGACCTGGCCGGGGTGCTGCGCGACGCGGCCGAGCTGTACGAGCCGGTGGCGGATGAGAAGGGCGTGGCGCTGCGGTTGCGGCTGCCGCCGGGCGGCGGTCCGGTGCCGGGTTGCGAAGTGTTGGGCGACCGCGACCTGCTGCTGGAGGCGGTCGGCAACCTCGTGGACAACGCGATCAAGTTCACGCCTGCCGGCACGGCCGTCACCCTGGCGTTGCGCGGTGGACCCGACGGCACCCGGATGAGCGTCGTCGACCAGGGGCCTGGCATCCCGCCTGCTGAGCGGGAGCGGGTGCTGCAACGCTTCTACCGCACCGAAAAAAGCCGCACGGTCGAGGGCAGCGGCCTCGGGCTGAGCCTGGTCGCGGCAGTAGTGGCGCTGCACGGCTTCCGCCTGCGGATCGGCGCGGCGGAGACGGGGGGCGGCGTCCCAGGCTGCATCGTGCCAGGCTGCATCGTGGAAGTCGCCTGCCCCGGCGCGCCCGCAAGCCCGTCCTGGCAGGCTGAACCCCGTTGACGGCACCGGGACCATCGGCGCTGCTGCCGAGGGACGCAGGCCATCGCGCTGCATGGCCACACGCGGAGATGGAGACTGCGGTGGCTCTTGCCGCGGTGGACGCGGACCTGCTGCCCGGCCGAAGCAGGTTCCCGGCCGGGGAGAACGCCCTACTTAGCCAACATGCCCCAAGTCCCGAAACTACGCCGTCCCCTGGTGCTGGTCTCCGTCATGGCCGCCATGTTCATGATCGCGATCGAGGCGACCATCGTCTCGACCGCCATGCCCGGCATCGCGGGCCAGCTTGGCGACCTGCACCTGTACTCCTGGGTGTTCTCGTCCTTCCTGCTGACCCAGACCGCCACCACCGTCGTGTTCGGCAAGCTCGCCGACCTGTATGGCCGCAAGCCGGTGCTGCTCGTGGGGATCGCAGTGTTCCTCGTGGGCTCGGCGCTGTGCGGCTTCGCCTGGTCGATCCCCTCGCTGATCGCGTTCCGGCTGATCCAGGGCGTCGGCGCCGGCGCGATCCAGCCGGTGGCGCTGACCGTCGTCGGCGACCTGTATTCCGTGCAGGAGCGCGCCAAGATCCAGGGCTACCTCGCCAGCGTCTGGGGCGTATCCTCCGTGTTGGGGCCGCTCGCGGGGGGCCTGATCATCCAGCACCTGAGCTGGTCTTGGATCTTCTGGATCAACCTGCCAATCGGCCTTGCCGCCGCGGCCAGCTTCACCGCCTTCCTGCACGAGGACATCGCGCCGCAGCGGCGGGGCGTGGACGTGGCCGGGGCGGCGCTGTTCACGGTGGCTGTCGCCTCGCTGATGCTGGCCCTGACGCAGTTCGGCACCGCCGACCTGCCCACGGCGCTCGGCGCCGCCGGCGCCTTCGTGGTGAGCACGGCCCTGTTCGTCTGGCAGGAACGGCGTGCCCGCGAGCCGATGGTGGCGTTCGGCCTGTGGGCGCGCCGCCCGGTTGCGACCGCTAACGCTGCCACGCTGCTGAGCGGCATGGCGGTGATCGGCCTCACGACCTTCCTGCCGATGTATGTGCAGGGCGTGCTGAACCGCTCGGCGCTGGTGGCGGGCTTCGCGCTGACCATGATGGTGCTGGGCTGGCCAGTCGGCGCCACGCTCGCGGCCCGCAACTTCGCCCGCTTCGGCCTGCGCAGCACGCTGCTGTTCGGCGCGGCCCTGCTGCCGTTGGGCGCGCTGGCCTTCGTCGCCCTGGGTCCCGCGACATCGCCGGTGGTGGCGGGCGTCGGCTCCATCGTCATGGGCCTGGGCATGGGCTTCCTCAGCACCTCGGCCATCGTCATCATCCAGGACAGCGTCGGCTGGGCCGAGCGCGGCTCGGCCACGGCGTCGAACCTGTTCTCGCGCAACCTCGGCAGCACCCTGGGCGCCACGGCGCTGGGTGCTGTGCTGAACCTCAGCCTGGCGCATCGCGTGAACGGCGTCGCCGCGGTAAGCCCCGACCAGCTCCGGCGGCTGCTCGACCACCCCGGCGGCGCCCTCGGCGACATGGCGGTGCGGGCGGCGCTGGGCCACTCGCTGCACCTCACCTTCTGGGCGGTGTTCCTGACCGCGGTGCTGACCCTGCTGCTGGCCACCTTGGTACCCGCGGTGGCGATCACCAGGACGGCGGAGACGGCAGCCGCGGAGTAGGGATGCGTTCCGGGGAACATCAGGCAGCCGGCCGAGGTCCCGCGTCGCTGCTTGGGCGGGCGTGGCCTCCATTCGGGTTTGCGCCGCCGCTCTCCTTCTGGCATTCCCACCACTCGACGCCAACCTGGCTGGCACGCTCGCAGTCCCGCACCGCCGCGGCGTGATAAGGCCCGGCGGCGAAGCTGGCGGGGGCTGCATCGACAAGGAGATCGGTAACCTTGAGCTTGCTGTCTCACGTCCTGAAGCGGATGCCCCCGGTCCGGCGCCTTGAGGCGGAGCGCGATGCGCTGCGCGGCGAACGCGACTCCATGCGGCTCAAGGTGCGGGCGATCTCGGCGAGGATGGGCATTCTGGAGGAGCAAGGCCGGGTGCTGGCCAGCGAACGGGACCGCCATGCCGAACAGGCGAAGGTTCAGGCAGCGGAACAGGGACGCCTGTCAGCGCAGCTCAGGGCGGCGCTGGAAGCCCGTGACGCAGTTGCTGCAGAGCGCGACAAGCTCAAGGCCGATTGTGACGCGTTGACCGCTCAGCAGGAGGACGCAGCCGGCGAGCGCGACCAGCCCACCCATGATCCTGACCGGCCTCGACAGGATGCAGCCGCGAGGTCGATGCTGGCCAGCGCCTTGCCCGGTTCAGTCGCGGGGGAAGCCTCCGGGCAGGCTCATTAACCCCCGGGCGTAGCGCACGGGGCCGAGCGTGCGCCGGTCCTGGGCAAGCTGCCGCAAGTCGGCGATCCCGGCCTGGGGATACAACCCCACAGGTCGCCCTCGAGCGTCCACCCCGATCCTGACCAGCCTGCGCCCGATCAGGCCCTGCATGGCCGCACGCCCCGGCAGCGGCTCCGGGCCTGGCAAGCCACCCTAGTCGCGCCAACCAGGGTCCCGGCGGTCGAGCATGCGAAGCATGGCAGGCCACTCCAGCACGCCGAAGGGGCGGCGCGTTCCGGGCTGATACTGATGCACCGCGTGCTCCACGGTGTGTGCGTCCGGCATGGTCAGCTCCGCCCGTGCCGCCATTACGTCCACCTGGGCGCGACAGGCCATCTCCAGCCAGTACATGCCGTTGAACGCCTCGGCGGCGCTTGGCCCGGTGGTCAGCAGGCCATGGTTGCGCAGCACCATGAAGCGCCGGTCCGCCAAGTCCCGCTGCAGCCGGCCACGCTCGTCGAGGTCCACCGCCGGACCCTCGTAATCATGGTAGGCGATCGGCATGCAGCGCATCGCCGTCTGCGACAGCGGCAGCAGGCCGCAGCGCATGGCCGACACCGCGATGCCCGCCCGGCTGTGCGTATGGATCACGCAGGCCGCGTCGGGCCGCACCGCGTGGACGGCGCTGTGGATCACATAGCCCGCCGGGTTGATGCCCACGTCGGGATGCGGGTTCAACACGACGCCGCCCTCGGGATCGATGGTGATCAGGCTGGAGGCGGTGATCTCCTCGTACAGCCAGCCGAACGGGTTGATCAGCAGCCGCTCGCCCTCCCCGGGGACCCGGAGGGTGACGTGGTTGTAAACCAGGTCGCTCATGCCGTAGATCGCCAGCAGGCGATACACCGCGGCGCAGTCCAGCCGCGCCTGCCACTCCGCCTGCGACACCCGGCTCCTGACGCCGGCGGGATGCGTGTCCGGCATGGGGCTACTCCGCTGCCACGGCGACGGCGGGACTCTGCTTGCCCATGGCCAGCACCACCAGCCCGGCCACGACGGCGAAGGCGATCAGCGGTAACAGTCCCAGGGTGAAGCTGCCGGTCGCGTCCTTGATGGCGCCGATCAGGAACGGCCCCACGAAACCGGCCAGGTTGCCGATGGAGTTGATCGCCGCGATCCCCGCCGCGGCCGTCGCCGCCGGCAGCATCTCGGTGGCAGTCGCCCAGAATGGCCCCTTGACCGAATAGACACCCAGCAGGGTGAAGCACAGCGCCAGGACGGTCGGCACCAGGCTCGCGGCAAAGGCCATGCACGCCACCAGGCCGGCCGCGCAGACGAACAGCGGGATCGCGGTATGCCACAGCCGCTCGCGCTTCTCGTCCGACCGGCGCCCCCACCAGATCATCGCCACGCAGCCGAAGCCGAACGGCACCGAGTTCAACAGCCCCGTTTGAAAGTCCGTCAGCCCGAAGCCCTTGATGATCTGCGGCTGCCACAACGTCAGGCCATAGCTGCTCGCGACGCTGCCGGAATAGACCAGGGCCAGCAGCAGGACCTTGCGCTGGCTCAGCACCTGCCACAGCGGGACCCGCCCTGCCGACGCCGTGCGCCTGCGCTCGGCGTCCAGCCGGCGGCTGAGCCAGTCGCGCTCGGCCTGCGGCAGCCAGCGTGCCGCCGCGGGCCGGTCGGGCAGCCACACCAGGACAGCAAGGCCCAGCAGCACGGAGGGCAGCGCCTCCAGGATGAACAGCCACTGCCAGCCGCGCAGGCCAAGGACGCCGCTCATCCCCAGGATGGCGCCGGAGACCGGCGAGCCCAGAAGGCTGCTGATTGGGATCGCCACCATGAAGATGCCGACGATCTTGGCCCGGTGCTCGCTTGGAAACCAATAGGTCAGGTACAGGATGATGCCTGGGAAGAACCCGGCCTCCATGGCGCCCAGCACGAAGCGCAGCGCCATGAACGACCAGATGCCCGTCACCAGCGCCATGCCGGCCGAGACGACGCCCCAGGTGATCATGATGCGGGCGATCCACCGCCGCGCGCCCACCCGTTCCAACGCGATGTTACTGGGCACCTCGAACAGGAAGTAGCCGAGGAAGAAGATGCCGGCGCCCCAGCCATAGACCGTGGCGGAGAAGCCGAGGTCCTGGTTCATCTGCAGGGCAGCGAACCCGACGTTCACCCGGTCGAGGAACGCGACGAAGTAGCAGACGATCAGGAACGGCACCAAGCGCAGCGTGACCCGCCGCACGGCAGACCGCTCCAGCTCCGCCTCGCTTGCCAGGACCGGCATGGTCATCCCCCCCGATTGTTGCGGGGAGCCTACCGAAGCCCGAACGGAGGCGCCAGCCTCATGAGCCAACGCCCGCCGCGGGCAGCGGCACGGTGCCCCGAACCGGCGAGGCGCGCCCCGTCACCCCGCGGCGAGCCGCGCGTCCATCGCCAGGTACTCGGCCGACCGTGTCGCCGTCGCCAGTTCCGGCACGCTTGCCACGGCGGCCCGCGGCCCGCCCTTCAGGCCAGCGAGCGCCGCCCGAACGGCATGCACCGTCGCGGCCAGGATCTCCTGCGGATGGATCGCGAACTTGATCCCGGCGCGCGCGAGGCCCGCATCGTCGGGCATGAAGTGCTTGCCAGCCGGGGCCGTGACCGACACCGCCGGCTTGCCGTTGCAGGCCGCCACGGCGGCCCGCATCTGCGCTTCGTTCTGCGGCGAGTCCAGGAACAGGATGTCCGCCCCTTCGGCCACGAACTCCTTCAGCCGTGCGAGCGCCTCGTCGAAGCCGCGCGAACGGCAGGCGTCGGTGCGCGCGAGCAGCAGCACGCCCTCGTCGCGGGCGGCCTGCAGGGCGGCACGGATGCGGAGGCGGGCCTCGTCACGCTCCACCACCAGCTTCGCCCCCTCCTTGCCGAGCGGGCGCGGCCAGATCTTGTCCTCGATCAGCACCGCCGCGGCGCCGGCCCGTGCATACTCGCGCACCGTCCTCTGCACGCTAATCGCGTTGCCATAGCCGGTGTCGCCGTCGGCGAGCCACAGCACGGCGGGGGCCGCGTTCACCATGGCCTCCAGGGCATCGCGCATCTCGGGGAAGCTCAGCAGGTCCATGTCCGGCATCGCCAGCCGCATCGCATGGATGCTGGAGCCTGACGCGAAGGCGATCTGGAACCCCGCTTCCTGCACCAGCCGTGCGCCCATGCCGTCGCCGCAGCCGGGCACGACCTGCATCGGCGGTTGATCCAATAGGGCTTTCATGGCTGCTGCCTGCGGACGCATCGCGGTCTCCCCCAATTGTTCGTGCCATGATCGGGGATTGCGGCCGGGCCGGCAACCGGGGTTCCCATCGGTTGCCATCCCAGTCCGACCGAACGTGGAGGTTCCGGGTTCGCGCCCAGTCTGCTTGCGGACCGCAGTCCCGCGAGGGGTCCGTGCAGGCGCTTGGCAGCCGCGAACGGCACTGCCGCCCGCCGGACGGCTGCCGATGAAGCGGCGGGCTATCCGGTCAGCTTGCAGCCCTCGATGGGCGGCGCGGCGTCTTCGCCGGACGTGGTGGAGATCAGCTTGTACAGGTCCCACGGCCCCGTGCTCTCGCCCGGCGCCTTGACCTGGAACAGGTAGGCCGGGTGCAGCGCCTGGCCGTCGGCGCGGATGCGCAGCGTGCCGTAGCAGTCGTCGTCGGTCGGCATCGCCTTCATGCGCGCGACCGTCTCGGCGCCGCTCGCCTTCGCCGCCGCAACGCCCAGGTCGGCCGCGGCCTTCAGGTAGTGCAGCGTCGCCGCGTAGGTGCCCGCCTGCTCCGAGCTGACCCAGTTGCCGCCAAGCTTCGGCCGGATGCGCTCCATGAAGGCGCGGGTGCGGCTGTTCAGGTCCCAGTAGAAGCTCTCGGTCAGCAGCAGGCCCTGCGCCGTCTCCAAGCCCACGGCCTTGATGACCTGGATGAACGCCAGCATCGCCGCCAGCCGGGCGCCGCCCCGGGTCAGGCCGAACTCGTGCGCCTGCTTGATGCAGTTGACCGTGTCGCCGCCGGCGTTGCCGAACGCGATCACCTCCGCGCCGCTGGCCTGCGCGTCCAGCAGGAAGGCCGAGAAGTCGGTGGTCGCCGGGAACGGGTAGGCGGCGGAACCCAGCACCTTGCCGCCAGCGGCCTCGATGAACCCCGTCGCCTGCTGCGTCAGGTCGCGGCCGAACACGTAGTCGGCGACGACGAAGTACCATGACCGGCCGCCCGCCTGCACCGTCGCCGCGGCGGAGCGGGCGAGCATGGTGGTGTTGTAACCCCAGTGGACGGTCGCCGGCGTGCAGCCCGCGCCGGTGAGCGCGGTGGAGGCCGCCCCGGTGTTCAGGTAGGCCTTGCCCCGCTCGACCGCGATCGTCTTGACCGCCAGCGCCACGGCCGAGTTCGGCACGTCGGTCACCATGTCCACGCCCTGGTCGAACCACTGCCGGGCGATGCCGGCGCCGACATCGGGCTTGTTCTGGTGGTCGGCCTCGATGACCTCGACCCGCAGGCCGCGTGACCCGGCGAAGTCCTGCACCGCCTGCCGGGCGCACGCCACCGAGGTCGGCCCGGACGTGTCGCTGTAGGTGCCGGACAGGTCGGTGAGCACGCCGATGCGCAGCGTGCCGGCAGCCTGCGCCCGCGGGCGCGCGAGCGGGACAGCGGACAGCGCGGCGCTGGCCGCGATCAGGCTGCGGCGGCTCATGGGCATGCGGGTGTCCTCCAACGTGTTCGTTGCCGCCACGCTAGCGCCGGAGCGCCCCGCAGCCAAACCAACGGGACCCTGATGCCTCCGGGAGGCACGCCAGCCGTGCCGCGAGCCGGGCCGAGCCGATGCCGGCCAGCAGCTCGACCACCCTCTCAGGCATCGGCACCTCGGGGTCGTGCGGGACGGCCAGCTCCAGGGAGCGTTGCCCCAGCCTGCGGTCAGGCGACGCGGACAGAGGTCGGGCCTCCCAGCTCCAGCATGCGGTTGAGCGCGTGGGCAGCCACGTCCGCCGCGGCCGCCCGGCGCCGGTCCGTGCGCGCACCCCGTTCCCGATCACAGGCCAGCCACGCTGCGTCCCCGGTTAACCCACGTCAGCAATGATCGCCACCGGCCCGCCGCCATCCGGCCCCTGGTGCTCGGCCCCGCCTGAGATGAACAGATCCGTCATGCCCACGGCGGCGGCCACCACGCCGCCGACCACGGCGCGCGCGTGGCGGGTGGCATTGATGTCGCTGTCGTCCAGCATAGTGTGCCGCATGCCCCGAACCTCGCCGCTGCTGCCGGGATCGGCCTTTGCCAGCACGGCTCGAACGCGCCTGCGCTGCGTATCGGGAAGCTGCCCTGCACCGCGGAAGCCCAGCGCCTGCACGACGGCCAGGACGGCATCCAGGTCTATGCTGTCGGCCATGACGCCGTGCGCGATGCGAAGCTGCCCGCCCCAGGCCGGGCTGTTGCCAAGCACGAGCACCTCGTTGCGCATCAGCTCCACACCGGCCGATGCGCTGGCCCGGCCGGACCAGACCCGCAGGTCGCCCAGCACGGTCGCGTCCGACACGGCGTCGCGCTCCGCTTCCTCCAACGCCAGCGCGACGCCAAGCGCCGACGAGCCGCGCGAGTAGGCCATCGACGCATAGGTATCCCCCGTCACCGCCGCCGCCCCACGCCGTTGCGCGTCCGCCATACGCTCGGCTGTCAGCAGCGGGCACTTCACCTGGACGAAATGGACATCCCTCTGATCACCGATCAGCGCGCTTTGCATGGCCTGGCGCACTGCGTCCCGCGTTGCCTCCACCTGCGCCATGCGGCCAAGCTCCTCCGGCAGGAAGACGCGGGTATGTGCGATGCCAAGGGCAAGCGCACTGCCGCCTGCCAGCGAGCACCCGGCCGTCCGCGTCGAGAACACCGTGAAATGCGGGGACAGTGCGCCCTCCGTCCCGCCAGACATGACCATCGCCACCCGGTCCGAGACCTCGTCCCGCGACAGGCCGAGCCGCTCCCCCAGCATCACCTGCAGCGCCAGCACGGCATAGCCGCGCGTATGGTCGTTGACGCAGCCGTTGCCCTCGGTCTTGCCGAGCACCGCCAGGATGCGCCCGGCATCGATCTCGCCATCGTCGATCAGCCCGGCGATGCCCGCGGTATCGCCGGGATGCCGCATGGGCACGCGGTGGACCAATACTTCATCGGTCATCGACGGCCCTTCAATGCGCGTCCAGCATGTGCGCGCCGATGACCTTCGCATCCGCCCCGGCGGCCGGCGCCTCATGCACGATGCGTCCGTTCCGCATGACCACAATGCGGTCGGACAACTCCAGTATCTCCTCCAGGTCCTCGCTGACCATCAGGATGGCCGTCCCGGCGTTGCGCGCCGCCATCAGGCGCGCCCGCACCTCCGCCACCGCCTTCACGTCCAGCCCGAAGCAGGGGTTGGCGACGATCAGCAGCGCGACCTCCCCATCCAGCTCCCGCGCCAGCACGCAACGCTGGACATTGCCGCCCGACAGCACGCCGATGGCCGCATCGGGCGTCGGCGCGCGGATGCCATAGCCGGTGATCATCCGCGCCGCACGGCGCCGCATGTCGCCGAAATCCAGCCAGCGCCGCGGGTGGGCGGCCCTGCCCTGCCCATCCCGGTCGAACTCACGCAGGTTCAGGTTGTCCGTCACCGACATGCCGGGAACGCAGCCGTTGCGCAGCGGCTCCTCCGGCAGCACCCGCACGCGCAGCGCCTGCGACTGCCGGCGCGCCGCGGCATAGGGGGTGCCCTCCACCTCCACCCTCCCTGCAGCCGCCGGGCGCTGGCCGCCCAGCACCTCCAGCAACTCCTTCTGGCCATTGCCGGACACCCCGGCCACGCCAACCACCTCATGCGCCCGCACCTCCAGCGCGGCGATGTCCAGGCCGGGGCGGCCCACGTCGTCCGCCGTCCGCAGCGCACGGATGGACAGGCGCACAGCCGGCTCCGCACCCGTCCCGGCAACGGTGCGCCGCTCCGGCCGGGGCGGGGCATGCGGCTCGCCGATCATCATCGCGGTCAGGTCGCCGCGGCCCAGCCCGGACGTGGCGCCCCGGCCCGCCACGCGGCCACGCCGCAGCACCGTCACCTCGTCGGTGAACCGCATCACGTCCGACAGCTTGTGCGTGATGACCACGACCGTCGCGGTCCCGCCATGCGCCAGGCCCTGCATGACGCCCAGCATCGCCTCCGCCTCCTGCGGGGTCAGCACGGATGTCGGCTCGTCCAGCACCAGCAAGCGCCGTTGCAGGTAAAGCTGCTTCAGGATCTCGGCCTTCTGCCGCTCCCCGGCCGACAGGGTGCCGACCACCGCGTCCAGCCTGACCTGGAACGGCATGCCGGCCATGAACGCGGCCAGCTCCGCCTGTTCCCGCCGCCAGTTGATGACGGCCGGGACATGGGCGCGGGCGATCACCAGGTTTTCCCCGACCGTCATGGACGGCACCAGGGTGAAATGCTGATAGACCATGCCCAGCCCCAGCGCCCCGGCGTCGGCCGGGCCGGCGATGGCGACCTCCTGCCCATCGACCAGGAACGCCCCCTCATCGGCCCGGTAGTAGCCGAGCAGGCACTTGACCAGCGTGGACTTGCCGGCACCGTTCTCCCCCAGCAGCCCATGCACCGTGCCGGGCCGCACCAGCATGTCGATGCCGTGCAGGGCGGCAAAGGCGCCGAAGCGCTTGCCGACCCCCACCGCCTCGACCCCGATGGCCGTCATGGCGGTGCCCCCAGGAACGTCGCGGCGTCCGTAACGGCGCCGGACACCCCACCCTGCATCGGCACCATTGCAAGCGCCGCGCGGTGGTTGCCGGCGTCGGTCGCGCCGCAGCGATCGGACGGCAGCAGGCACCCGAAGCCACGGTCGTCGGCCTCACGCATGGTGGCGTGGGGGCAAACGTCCGCCGTGATGCCGGTCAGCACGAGAGTGCGTTTGCCGCGAGCGCGCAGAACTCGGCCTGCCTGTCTACGACCATCAGCACGGTGCCGGACAGGTCGCCGTCATGGGGCCAGGGCGTGGCGGGGATCACGCGGCAGGGCTACTCGGCCGCCTTCAGCAGCCGCCGCGGCGCCGGCAGGCCGCAGCCCGTGCCGTCCGTCACCTTCACGTCCGCCTCCCACGGCAGGCGGTAGCGGCCTGCCGCCAGGTCGTGCATGTACGTGTAGGGGCAGTCAGTCGCCCCGCCCGCCACGGCCGAGTAGCCGCGGTGCCCGAACTGGTAGGGGTTGTTCTCCACCCCCCAGCCCGCCCGCGCCTCCCGCACCAGGTCCGGGCGGACCTCGGCGGTGATGATCTCGTCCGCCCGCGCGCCCTCGCCATGGGCGATGATGGCGCCGTCGAAGTTGCACACCATCGCCTCCCCCATGGAGTCGAATGTGCCATCGCTGCCGCACATGCACACGCTGGCCGTGATCATCAGGTTGCAGAAGGCGTTGGACTGGTTGGTGAACCGCCAGGCGTCCCGGATCGGCGCCGTGTAGCCGGCCGTCCGCAGCATCACCTCCGCGCCGCGATATGCGGCCTCCCGCGCCATCTCCGGGAACATGCCGTCGTGGCAGATGATCAGCGACAGCTTCACGCCGCGCGGCCCCTCGATGACGGGGATGCCGAGGTTGCCCGGCTCCCAAGGCTCGACCGGCACCCAGGGGTGCATCTTGCGGTAGTACAGCCTGATCTCCCCCGTGTCGGACACGATGATGCCGCTGTTCCAGGGCATCCCGCCGGGGTTGCGCTCCATGATGCTGAAGCAGCCCCAGACCTTGTTGTCCACGCAAGCCTGGCGCATCGCGCCGACCTCCGGCCCGTCCAGGTCGCATGTCACCTCGTCGCGCACGTCCATCGACAGGCCGTGCAGCGCGTATTCGGGAAACACCACCAGGTCGAGCGACGCCATGTTCCGCCGCGCCTTGGCGACCATGGCGGTGATGCGCTGGGTCTGCCGGGCGATGTCGGCCCGCGTCTCGATGACCGGCAGCGTAAGCTGCACCAGCCCCAGCACCACCCCGTTCGGCGATGGATTCAACCCGCCCAGCCCGTTCATGTCAGCTCCTTTCACAAATTCTGGTCACGTAATCTGGTCAGCATGTTGCGATCAGCGTGCGATGGAAAGCTCCCCCGGCATCCCGCGCACCGCACGGCCCGGGCGCACGGTGGCGACCAGGATGGCAAGCGTCATGACGAACGGCGCGGCATAGAACAAGTAGTAGTAGCTGGTGAACCCGACCGTCTGCAACGACGGGCCAAGCGCGCCGGCCGCGCCGAACAGCATCGCCGCACCGAGGCAACCGACCGGGTTCCACCGCGCGAACACCACCAGCGCGATCGCCATCAGCCCCTGGCCCGACGACAGGCTCTCGTTCCAGCTTCCGGGATACACGAGGCTCAGGAACGCGCCCCCCACGCCGGCCAACGCGCTGCCGGCCATGGTGGCCATCAGGCGGATGCGGTTGATGCCCAGCCCCAGCGCCCGTGCGGCGTCCACGCTGTCGCCCACGATGCGCAGCCGCAGCCCCACCCGGGTCGCGCGGAACATCCACGCCATCGCGAACGCGGCCAGGACGCCCAGGATGAACAGCGGGCTGACCAGCAGCGCGCTGCGGACCTGCGGGACGCCCGACCATGCGCCGAACGCGATGCCCGGCAGCCCAGGCGCGCTGGGCTGCACGTAGGGCTTGCCGAAGAAGAACGCGATGCCGTTCCCGACCAGCAGGATCGCGATGCCCATCGCCACGTCGTTCACCCGCGTCAGCGCGCAGGCCAGGCCATGCAGGCCGCCCAGCACGGCGCCCGCGGCAGCGGCGGCCAGGACGCCCAGCCACGGGCTGCCGGTATGATAGGACACGGCATAGGCGGCCATGGCGCCCAGCACCAGCACGCCCTCGTTGCCCAGGTTGATGCGTCCCGCACGCTCGGTCAGGCACTCGCCCAGGCTGACGAACAGGAACGGCGTGGACACGCGCAGCGACCCGGCGAGCATCGCGACGGCCACCGCCTGCAGCCCGTTCATGCCGCGCCGCCCGGGGCAGCCCGGGGCTGGAACCACCGCAGCCGGCCATATAGGGTCTCGCTGGCCAGGATGGCGACGAAGATCATGCCCTGCAGCACCAGCACCGTCGCATCCGGCAGGCCCATCCGGCGCTGCAGCAGCCCGCTGGCGGCGCCGATGCCGCCCAGCAGCACCGCCATCGGCGGGATGGCCAGGGGGTTCTGCCGGGCCAGGAAGGCGATCAGTATCCCGGAATAGCCATAGCCCGCGTTCAGCGACGCGTTCGCCCGCCCGTGCACGGCCGCCACCTCGATCATGCCGGCCAGCCCCGCCAGCGCCCCGCCCAGCGCGCAGGCGCCCACCATCAGCCGCGCCACGGGCAGGCCCTGCAACTGGGCGGCGCGCACGTTGCCGCCGGTCACGCGCGCCGCGAAGCCGAGCGGGGTGCGGCGGATCAGCACCCAGCACAGCACGCAAGCCACCACGCCCACCGCGATCCCGGGATGCACGTCCAGCCCCGGCAGCATCGGCAGCACCGCGCCGTCCGGGATGGGAAAGCTGGATGGCTTGTTGAGGCTGGCCGGGTCACGCAGCGGCCCCTCGACCAGTTGGTTGAACACCGCGATGGCGATGTAGGCGAGGATCAGGCTGGCGATGGTCTCGTTGATCCCGCGCCGTGCCCGCAGCACCCCGGCCAGGCCGATCCAGGCGGCGCCGGTGGCGGCAGCGGCCAACGCCATCGCGCCCAGCGCGACACCCGGCGGCGCGGCGCCGAGCGGCAGGGCGGCGCAGGTCGCGGCCAGGCCACCCAGCACCAGCGCACCCTCCCCGCCGATGATGATGAGGCCGAGTTGCGCCGGGACCGCGACGCACAATGCCGTCAGCACCAACGGCGCCGCCCGCGCCAGCGTGTTCTGCACCGAGAACCAGCTTCCGAACGCGCCGGTCCACACCAGCGCGAAAAAGTCCGGCGGCGACCGGCCAAGCGTGAGCAGGAAGCCGCAGAACAGCACCATGGCCGCCGCGACCGCCAGCGACGGAACCAGCCCGGCCTCCAGCACCCGGCGCAGCCGGTAGGTGCGGTCGGACGCCGGCAGCACAGCCCGGGCCGCCAGGACAGGGCCGGTCACACTCATTGCGTTATCGGGCGCCGTGTCAGGCAACCGAGCCGTTCACCCCCTCGACCAGCCAGTTCATCGACTCCAGCTCGATGGCTGTCTCCGGGTAGGCGACGCCGGCGGCGACCGCCTGCTTGCCCTTGTTGTCCATCAGTGGCCCCTTGAACACGGCAAAGCCGCCCTTGAGGATCTCGGCCTTGACGGCATCGGCCCGCACCCGCGCGGCCTCGGGGACCGCCGGGCCGTAGGCGGACATCTTGATGAAGCCGTCCGACAAGCCGCCGCGGGTGAAGTTGGGCAATGGCTCGCCAGCCTGGGCCTTGGCCGCATACATTTTGTACACCGTCGCCCAATCCCACTCGGCGCCAGTCAGGTAGCCCTTGGGCGCCAGCGCGGCCTGGTTGGCATGGTAGCCGCAGGTGTAGGCGCCACGCCCCTCGGTGGTCTGCACCACGACCTTCGGTCCATCGACGTGGCAGGTGATCACGTCCGCGCCCCCGTCGATCAGCGCGTTCGTGGCCTCCGCCTCCTTGACCGGCATGGACCAGTCCCCGGTGAAGATGACGGACGTGGTGATGCTGGGGTCCACCGACCGCGCGCCCATCGTGAAGCTGTTAATGTTGATCAGCACTTGCGGGATCGGCTTGGCGGCGACGAACCCCAGCTTCTTCGTCTTGCTGACGTGGGCGGCGACGATGCCGTTCAGGTACTGGCCCATGCCGATATAGCCGAAGTACGACCCGGCGTTCATCGGGTGCTTCGCCTTGTCCCACAACCCGCCGCAGTGGCGGAACTGCACCTGCGGATACTTCCGGGCCTGGCGCAGCATGTAGGGATCGAAGTAGCCGAAGCTGGTCGGGAACAGCAGCGATGCGCCGTCGAGCTGGATCATGCTCTGCATGGTCTTCTCGACATCATCGGTCTCGGCGACCCGCTCCTCCTCGATCACCTTGATGCCCGGCATGGCCTTGATCGCCGCCGCGCCCTCGGCATGGGCCTGGTTATACCCATAGTCGTCGCGCGGCCCGACATAGATGAAGCCGACCGTGACCTCCTTCGGCGCGGCAGACGCCGGCCGTCCCGCGGCGCCGAGCGCGGCGGCGGCGCCCACCCCCGCCATCAGCCCACGGCGTGTCGTGCGTCCGAGATAGATCATGATGCTGCCTCCCGATTCCTGGGCGAACCCCTTGCAGCAACCCGCTTGCAACAACAAGGCCAGCCGCCACGCCTGCGCTGCTCGGCCCCCGCCATCGCGAGCCTCGCCGCGCCCGCCCCCTGCGAGCGTGATCGCGTCGGCCAGGCCGCCGCGACCCGACAGCCGGGATCACTGGTCGAGGGGATCATCCCACCTCGGCGTGACGCCGTGCCCCGCTGATCCGCGGGGGCAAAGCCCGCGCGAGCGTCACACCCCACTCTTGGCCGAACGGAGCCGCGTCGGGTGGCGGAGGGCGACCGGCTATGGCCGGCGCACCCCCGCAGAGCGCATGTGGGCGCGGCTGAAGAGGTGGCGGTCGCGACCCGGTACGAGAAAACCGCCCGTCCATCATGGGCGTCCCCTGCCTCGCCGCCGCCATGGATCGGATCAGCAGCTAACAGGCCCCAGCCAACCCTATTGCGCCTGTCCCCAGTCCGTGAGCGGTACCATGCACGTCCACATGGTCCCCGCCAGAACCGAATCACCCTGCCCGCCATCCTCAGCGCCCCACATCTGGCACAACGCTTGCTTAAACACTTCCAGCAAGCCCTGATCAGTGGTTGTGCCGGTGCTTCCTGCAGTCGGGAGCCCGGCGCGTGAGCAGGCGGTCGAAAGGAGGCAGCGGTGATGTCGGACGTATTGCCCCTCCGCAGCCAGAACCGGCCCGATGCCGACTGCTTCGACACGGATGCCGTCCCGTTCAAGGACCGGTTCAGCTACTGGAACGAGACGATCTGCGCGTTCCTCAGCCCGGTTGATAGCATCCAACTCGCCAGGGACCGCCCGTTCTCGGCCAGGCTGCAGCGGATCAACGCGGGCACATTGCAGGTGAGCGACATCCGCTTTTCGCCGATGCGCAACGACCGGACGCGGGACCTCCTGCGAAGCAGGCCGAACGAGAACTTCTTCGTGGCCCTGATGGTCGCCGGGCACGGCCGGCTCGTGCAGGACCAGCGATGCGCCACGCCCGGGCCGGGGGATGTCGTCATCTACGACTCGGGGCGACCGTTCACCTGGGCATTCGACGGCGACAGCAGGATGCTGATCGGGCAATTGCCCCGGCGATTGCTGTCATCGCGCATCCCGGCGTCGGATCAGATCGCCGCCCGGACGCTGCGGCGCGGCGAACCCTGCACGTCCCTTGTCGCCAGCGTGCTGAACGAGACGACCAAGCTGGACTCTGCACCGTGCGGAGGCGGGCTGCATCGCCTGGGCGCCTCACTCGCGGACACGCTCGCGGCGGCCCTCGAGTTCGGCTTGACCCAGGGCCTCGGTTCGACGCACGGCACGCACAGCCTCGGCCACCAGGACCTGCTCGCCCGCGCCAAGGCCATCCTGCTCCGCCACATCGAGGACCCCGATTTTGACTTTTCGCGGCTGGTCAACGAACTCGGCGTGTCCGGCCGCACGCTCTGCCGCGTTTTCGCGGCCGACGGCACGACGGCCATGCGATGGCTGTGGCGGCAGCGGCTTGAACATGCCCACCGGCTGCTGGACGAGCGCAGGGTCAGCACCGTCAGCCAAGCCGCGATGCGGTCCGGCTTCAACGACCTGTCGCACTTCGCACGGGCCTTCAAGAGCCGGTATGGGCAGATGCCGAAATCGATCCTGCGCGAGCGCACTCAATAGCAGGCGCATCCTGTCCGCCAGGCTGCTCCGGGCCGGTTCTGGAACGCACCGGTCTGGCACGCACGGCTCTGGCACGCACGGTCAAGTGTTTTGGCGAGGAGAGCCGAGACAAGCGAGGGCCGAACCCACCAACGTCACCTGACGCCAGCTCCTGGGGAGACACCGCCACGTGCACTACGAGTCCATCGCCCGCCTCTCCGCCGCGATCAAAAGCAAGTCGGTCTCCCCGGTCGAGGTGACGCGGCACATGCTGGCCCGGATCGCAGCCCGGGACGGGACGAGCGGAGCCTATGCAACGCTGACGGCCGAGCGTGCGACGGCGCGGGCAGCGGCCGCCGAGCAGGAGATCGAGAAGGGCCTGTGGCGCGGCCCCTTGCACGGCATCCCGATCGGCCTGAAGGACATCATCTACACTGACTTCGCGGAGACCGCAGCCGGCACGGCGATCCACCGCGGCTTTAAGCCGCCGTTCAGCGCGACGGTCACGGAACGCCTAGAGGCGGCCGGAGCGATCACGCTGGGCAAGCTGAAGACGACCGAGCAGGCCTTCGCCGACCATCATCCTTCGATCCCGGCGCCGGTCAATCCGTGGGGGGCGGCGTATTGGACTGGTTCGTCGTCGTCCGGCTCGGGGGTGGCGACGGCGGCCGGGCTGGCATTCGGCACGCTCGGCTCCGATACCGGCGGCTCGATCCGCCTGCCCTCGGCGGCGAACGGGATCACCGGCCTGAAGCCGACGTGGGGCAGGGTCAGCCGGTACGGCGTCTTTCCGTTGGCCGACACGCTCGACCACGTGGGGCCGATGACCCGCTCGGCAGTGGATGCGGCAATCATGCTGGAAGCGATCGCCGGGGCGGACCCGAACGACTCGACGGCGCTGCACGATCCGGTGCCGGCGTATGCGTCGCTTTGCGAGGCTGGCATCCGCGGCCTCAAGATCGGGCTGCCGCGCAGCTTCGTCATGTCCGGGCTTGACGATCAGGTGGCGGCGGCGTGGGAGACGACGGCCCGGTCGTTCGAGCGGCTCGGGGCCGTGCTGCACCCGATGGAGTTCCCGGCGTGGCGCGAGGCGGTCGGGCATTGGGGCCTGCTTTGCGCCGCCGAGACTGCCTGGGCGCACCGCGACACCCATCCGTCGCGCAAGGCGGAGTATGGCCCGGTGCTCTCCGGCTTCATCGAGATGGGCCAGTCCGCGACCGCGCCGCAGCTTGCCGAGGCCAACATCGCCCGCGTGACGTTCGGGTCGCGCATGGCGGCGGCGTTCGGCGGCGTGGACCTCATCCTGATGCCGACGCTGCCGTCCCGGGTGCCGACCACGGCGGAGTGGCTGGACCGGGCAGGGGGCGACTTCACGGAATACCTGCGCTTCACCATCCCGGCCGACCTGACCGGCGGCCCGACGATCACCTTCCCCGCAGCGTTCGACTCCGCCGGCATGCCGGTCACGATGCAACTCTACGGCCCCCACCTTTCCGAGCCATTGCTCTGCCAAGCCGGAGCCGCGTTCCAGCGCGCGACCGACTGGCACCTCCGCCACCCGCAGGACTGAACGACCAACCTCTTCCACGTTCCGAGGCACCTCTGACATGACCCCCGACTGGCTCGATACGTCCATCATGGCAACGCGCGGCGTGGCCGCCGGCCGGCAAGGCCGCGAGCACCGGATCACCGACGCCGAACAGGGCGAGCACCATTTCGTCTACGGTCCTTACGCCAAGCCGATCCTGGCCATTGACCCCGGCGACGTGCTGATCGTCGATACCGAGGACGCCTTCAGCGGCAAGATCACGTCCGAGCAGGACAAGCCGAGCGAAAAGCTCAACCATCCCTTCCTCAATCCGCAGAGCGGGCCATTCAGCGTGCGGCGCGCCGAGAAGGGCGACTGCCTTGCCGTGCACATCCAGTCGGTCGAAACGCGCGGCGAGTATGGCACGACGGCCCTGATCCCCGAATTCGGCGGCCTGGTCGGAACGGCTGCCACGGCCCTGCTCAACCCGCCGCTCCCCGAGAGGGTGAAGCGGATGCGCATCGACGCCGCCGGGGTGCATTTCAGCGACAAGATCGTGCTGCCCTATGAACCCTTCATCGGCACCATCGGGGTGTCGCCCGAGATCGAAGCCATCTCCTCGCTGGTGCCGGACTACTACGGCGGGAACATGGACTTGCCGGACGTGGCGCCGGGGGCGGTGATCTACTTGCCGGTGCACGTTCCCGGCGCATCGCTGTTCGTCGGCGACTGCCACGCGACGCAGGGGGACGGCGAGCTGACCGGCGTCGCGGTCGAGCAGCGGGCGACCGTCCGCCTGACCGTGGACGTGATCAAGGGGTGGAGCTTTGCCTGGCCGCGGCTGGAGACGGCCGATGCCATCATGACGATCGGCAGCGCACGCCCGCTGGAGGACGCGGCGCGCATCGCCTACCGCGAGCTGTGCCGCTGGATGGCGTCCGAATACGGCTTTGAGGAACTCGACGCCTACATGCTGCTGAGCCAAGCCGGCCGTATCCGCCTCGGCAACATGGTCGATCCCAAGTACACGATGGGTGCTTCCATCCTGAAGAAGTATCTCGCTGCCTAAGCCCGGGCCTGCCTAAGCCGGGGCGCAGTGTTGAACGGCTGAGCCACAAGGAGGATCGGATGGGTGTGAAATCGGTATTGCTCGGCGGCGCGGCGGCGCTGGCCCTGGGTCTCCAAGGCGCCCCGGCGGCGAGGGCCGCCGACCCGATCAAGGTCGGGCTGATCGAGGACATCTCGGGCGACTTCGCTGCGATCGGCTTGCCCAAGCTGCACGGCTCGCTACTGGCCATGGACGAAATCAACAAGGCGGGCGGCATCATGGGCCGCCCGATCGCGCTCACCCATCTCGACCCTCAAGGCGACAACGCCCGCTACCAGGAGTTCGCGCGCCGCCTGCTCGAGCGCGACCATGTTGACGTGCTGATCGGCGGCATCACCTCGGCGTCGCGTGAGGCGATCCGCCCGATCGTCGATAAGGGGGACACGCCTTACTTCTACACCAACCAGTATGAAGGCGGCGTGTGCGACGCCAACGAGTTCTCGACCGGCGCCATCCCCGAGCAGCAGTTCTCGACCCTCATTCCCTACATGGTCAAGACGTTCGGCCCGAAATCCTACGTAATAGCGGCCGACTACAATTTCGGCCAGCTTTCCGCCGAATGGAACCGCGCCATCCTGAAGCAGCCCGACGTCAACGGCACCGTGGTCGGCGAGGAGTTCATCCCGCTCGGCGTCAGCCAGTTCGCCCAGACCATCCAGAATATCCAGAAGGCCAAGCCCGATTGGCTGCTGACCATCAACGTCGGCGACGCGCAGGACAGCTTCTTCGAGCAAGCCTCGGCCGCGAAGCTCAACCTGCCCATGGGATCGTCCATCAAGATCATGCTCGGCTTTGAGCACAAGCGGTTCAAGCCGCCGGCGCTCAGCAACATGCACGCGGCGGCGAACTGGTTCGAGGAGCTGAACACGCCGGCCGCCGAAGACTTCAAGAAGCGCTGGCACGCCAAATACCCGGACGAGCCGTACATCAACGACATGGGCTACAACGCTTATGTCACCCTGCACCTTTACAAGGCGATGGTCGAAAAGGCTGGGTCAACCAAGCTTGAGGACCTCCGTCACGCGGTGGCCGATGGCGACCTTTGCGTGGACGCTCCCGAAGGCCGCATCTGCGTGGACCCCAAAAGCCAGCACATGAGCCACCACATGTACCTGCTATCCGTGGACGCCAAGCACGAGGTGCACATCGACAAGGATTTCGGCGTCATCCAGCCATACTGGCTCGCCCAGATCGGCTGCGACCTGACCAAGGACAATCCGCAGGAGCAATACAGCCCTAACAACCTGCCGCAGAAGTAGCGGCCCGGACCAGGACCAAGGACCAGGAGAGGACATCGGCAATGCTGGGCGACCTGTTCTCCTACATCTACCAGTTTGCCGACGTCTTTGCCTTCTTGATCCTGTCGTCTGCCGGGCTTGCCATCGTGTTCGGCATGATGGGCGTCATCAACATGGCCCATGGCGAATTCATCATGTGCGGGGCCTACGTCACCGTGGGCATGAGCCGGCTCGGGCTGCCCCTGGTGCTGTCCCAGCTTTGCGGCGCGGTGGTCGCCGGGCTGATCGGCGTGGTGGTCGAGGCCGCCATCGTCCGGCGCTTCTACCAGCGTCCGGCCGACACCCTGCTGGCCACCTGGGGATTGAGCCTGGTCGCAACGCAGGGCACGGTCCTGCTGCTCGGTTCGAGCCTGGCCGGGATCGGCACGCCGGTGGGCAGCTTCACCGTCGGCGAGTACTCCTTCTCGACGTATCGTATGGAGCTGTTCGGCGCATCGCTGGCGGTGCTGGCCTTCGTCTATATCGTCTTCATGCGCACCCAGTTCGGGCTGCTGGCCCGTGCGACAATGCAGCACGCGCCCATGGCACGGGCGCTCGGGGTGCGGATCAACTGGGTGTATGCCCTCAGCTTCGGCCTCGGCACCGGGCTTGCCGGCCTGTGCGGCGGGCTTTACGCGCCGACGATGAGCCTGATCCCCACCATGGGGTCCACCTTCGTGGTCGAGAGCTTCGTCACCGTGGTGATCGGCGGCGCCAACCTGCTGCTCGGCACCGCGCCCGCCGGCGTCCTGCTCGCCGTCATCCGCACCGGCCTGAATGCCTGGCACGGTCAGATCGTCGGCCAGATCGGCATGTTGCTCGCCGTCATCCTGGTCATCCGCGTCCTGCCCGATGGCATCACGGGCTGGGTCAACCGACGCCTGCGCTGAACCGGGGAACCCGCATGTTCAAGCTGCTCAATGGTCCGCAGACGCTGGGAACGGGGCCGCGGTTCTGGGGCGGCTTCGGCCTCGTCCTCGCGCTGGCGCTGGCCTATCCGCTCGTGGCCGATCCCTACGACGTCGGCAACTTCGCCTACTTCCTGATTTGGATCTTCATGGCGCTCGGCCTGTGCCTGATGTGGGGCTATGGCGGCGTGATGTCGTTCGGGCAGACCTTCTTCTTCGGCATCTCCGGCTACGCCTATGGCGTCATCGCCATCAACCTCGGCGGGCGCGGCTTCACGACGTTCGAGGCGCTCGCGCTCTCGGTGCTCCTGGCCGCCGCAGCCGCCGCCGTGCTCGGCTACTTCATGATCTGGGGCCGTGTCGGCGGCGTCTTCTTCGGCATCGTCACCCTGGCCGCGGCGCTCGTCCTGGCCTTCTTCCTCGGTCAGACCGCAGGGCCGGAGTGGAGGATCGGCCGCGCCCGCCTCAACGGCTTCAACGGCATGAAGGGGATGAAGGCGCTCAACATGCCATGGGGCGGCCACACGCTCGTCTTCGATGGGGTGGCCCTCTACTTCCTGCTGCTCGGCATGTTGCTCGTCGTCTATCTCGGCCTGCGCATGCTGGTGAACTCCCGCTTCGGCAACGTGGTCGTGGCGATCCGCGAGGACGAGCAGCGCGCCGAGCTGCTCGGCTACGACGTCCGCAAGTACCGCCTGGCGACCTTCTGCATCGGCAGCGCGCTGGCCGGGCTGAGCGGCGCGCTCTACACCGCCTGGGGCCAGTTCATCACGCCGTCCAGCATCGGCCTGCCCTTCGCCGCGATGCCGATTGTCTGGGTGTCGTTCTCCGGGCGCCAGGAGTTGACGGCGACGCTTGTCGGCACCTTCATCTTCCTGTTCGCCTACCAACTGCTCACCGTTTACAGCCAGCAGGCCGCGCTTGTGCTGACCGGCCTCCTGCTCCTGCTGACGGTGATGTACGTCCCGGAAGGCTTCGTGATCGGCTTGGTCAGGCTGGCAAGCTGGCCGGCCCGGCGCCGGCACGCCTCTGTACTCGCAACGCCTGCCGGGGAGTGAACCGTGACGCCGCTGCTTTCCGCCGAAGGCGCGTCCAAGTCCTTCGGGGGCCTGGCCGCCGTGTCCGGGGTGTCGCTCGATGTCGCGCCGGGCGACATCCACTGCCTGATCGGCCCGAACGGCGCCGGCAAAAGCACCCTGTTCCGGCTGATCGTCGGCACCTACCCGCCCACCGCCGGGCGCATCCGCTTCGACGGCGCCGATGTCACCGCCGAGCGGCCCTACCAGCGCGTCAAGCGCGGCATGAGCATCAAGATGCAGACGCCATCGGTGTTCAAGGAGCTGCCGGTCCGGCAGAATGTCCATATCGCGCTGCAGCACCACGTCCCCCCGCATCGGCTGCGGGCCGAGGAGGACCGGCTGCTCGCCCTGCTGAACCTCGGCGCCGACGCCGGCAAGCTCGCCGGGCAGCTCGCCCACGGGCAGCAGCAGTGGCTCGAGATCGGCATGGCGCTGGCGCTGAAGCCCAAGCTGCTGCTGCTCGACGAGCCGACCGCCGGCATGTCGCCGGAAGAGACGTTCCAGACCGGCGAACTCATCCTGCGCCTCAACGGCGAGGGCATGACGATGCTGGTGGTGGAGCACGACATGGCGTTCGTGCGCCAGATCGCCAAGATGGTCACGGTGCTGCACTTCGGCCGGGTGTTCGCGCGCGGCCCGATCAAGACGATCATTGCCGATCCGAACGTCGCTGAAATCTACCTGGGCCGCACCCATGAACGCTGAGCCGGTCCTCGACGTCGCCGGCCTGTGGGCGCGCTATGGCGAGACGCCGATCCTCCAGGGGGTGGACCTCCGGATCGCCAAGGGTGAGATCGTCAGCCTGATCGGCCGCAACGGCGTCGGCAAGACCACGACGATGCGCTGCCTGATCGGGTTGCTGCGGGCGGCGGCCGGCTCGGTCCGGCTGCTCGGCCAGGATGTCACCACCCTCCCGGCCGAGCGCCGCGCGCGGCTCGGCATGGGCTACATCCCGCAGGGCCGCCATGTCTTCCCGCGCATGACGGTGGATGAGAACCTGGCGGTCGGGCGGCTGATCGGCGGCCGGCGGGGGACGAAGCTGCCCGACCTCGTGTTCGACTCCTTCCCCCGCCTGAAGGAGCGGCGGCGCCAGGTCGCAGGCACCATGTCGGGCGGCGAGCAGCAGCAGCTCGCGATCGGGCGGGCGCTGATCGGCAATCCCTCGCTCATGCTGCTCGACGAGCCGTCGGAGGGCATCCAGCCCTCGATCGTGCAGTTGATCTGCGAGGCGCTGCGTTCGTTCTGCCGCGACCTCGGCACGACCATCCTGTTCGTCGAGCAGAACCTCGACACGATCCTGTCCCTCAGCGACCGGGCCTACGTCATGGAGAAGGGGCGTATCGTGGCGACCATTCCGCCGGGGCAGGTGACGGCCGAGGAGGTCCGCCGGCACCTGATGCTGTGACGCTGGTGGCCGGCTCGGCAGCGTGCCGGGTTGTCGCAGGTCCGGCGGGACGACCGGGCTGCCGCACCTGACTTGGTATTTATCTCGCCATCGGGCGCGCCCGATCCGCGACAGGAGGTTGCACATGGACCTGGAGCTTGCTGGCCGACGCGTGGTGCTGACGGGCGGGACGCGCGGCATCGGCCGTGCCATCGCCGAGCTGTTCGTGGCCGAGGGTGCGCAGGTCGCATTCTGCGCCCGCGACCCGGCGCAGGTCGCGGCGGCCGCGGCCGCCCTGGGGGCCGCCGCCCACGGCACGGCGCTGGACGTCGCCGACGGCCCGGCGTTGCGCGGCTGGGTGGCGCAGGCCGCGCAGGCGATGGGCGGCATCGACATCGTGGTGCCCAACGTCAGCGCGCTCGCCGTCGGCGACGACGAGGCGTCGTGGACCGCGGGGTTCCAGACCGACATGCTGGGCGCCGTCCGCGTGGTGGATGCCGCGATGCCCTTCCTGGAGGCGTCCGGGGCCGCTAACTCTGGGGCGGCCAGCATCACCATCATCTCCAGCGTCTCCGGCCGCGAGATCGACTTTGCCGCCGGCCCCTACGGCGCCTTTAAGGCGGCACTGATCCACTATGCCCAGGGCCTCGCCTTCAAGCTCGCCGGCAAGAACATCCGCGCCAACACGGTCTCCCCCGGCAACACCTACTTCCCCGGGGGCGTGTGGGAACGGATCGAGCAGGGCAACCCGAAGTTGTTCGCCGACTCCCTGGCGCTGAACCCGACGGGGCGCATGGGCCGCCCGGACGAGATGGCCAAGGCCGTGGTGTTCCTCGCCAGTCCCGCCGCCAGCTTCATCACCGGCGTCAACCTCGTCGTTGACGGCGCGCTGACCCGCGGCGTGCAGTTCTAGAACGTGTTCGGATCAAGCAGCTTCGCTTGAGCCGAACAGATGCTCGCAAAAACAAAGCCTAGAGCATGTTTGGTGCCTCTACTTGCATCAAACATGCTCTAGGTGGGCCTCCGGACCCGCGCCATGGAGTTCAGCAACGGCTTCGTGCACTGCGACGCCACGCCAGCATCGCGCCTGGTTCCGGCAGCAGCCGCCCGCCCAGCCCGGCGGCATGCAGCCCGGCCCGCAAGCCTGCTCAGCCGACAAGGACCTGCAACAGGCTGCCCGTGCGGCCCCTCACGCCAACTGGGCGCAGAATGTGGCGGAGTCCGAAACGGCGCCGAACACGCCGCCCTGCATCTTGATCATCTTCACGGCGTGGTCGTGGTTGCCCCGGTCGGTCGCGCCGCAGCAATCCTCCAGCAGAAGGCACTCGAAGCCGCGGTCGTTCGCCTCGCGCATCGTGGTATGGACGCAAACGTCCGTGGTGATGCCCGTCAGCACCAGGTTCCGGATGCCGCGGGTGCGCAGGATCAGCTCCAGGTCGGTGGCGTAAAACGACCCCTTGCCGGGCTTGTCGATCACGGTTTCGCCCGGCAGCGGCGCCAACTCGGGGATGATCTCCCACCCGGGCTCGCCGCGCACCAGGATGCGGCCGCACGGCCCGTCATCGCCGATGCCTGCGCCGATCTGCCGGGAGCGCCAGCGCTTGTTGGCCGGCAGGTCCGAAAGGTCCGGACGATGGCCCTCACGGGTGTGAATGATGCTGTAGCCACGGGCGCGCATCGCGGTCAGAACATGGCGGATGGGCACCATGGGCGCGCGTGTCAGCGACAGGTCATACCCCATGCGATCGACATAGCCGCCGGGGCCGCAGAAATCGGTCTGCATGTCGATGATAAGCAGCGCGCTGGTATCGGGCGTAAGCGACCCGTCAAAAGGCCAGGCATAGGGATCGGCGTCGATCGTGGGCACGTTGGTTGACCTTGCTATGAGGGACGCGGGATTAGGGTCCATGGACAAGTTTTTTCAGGTGCCCACGGCACGGCTTCGCCCCGTGGGCTGCCTGGGTCATCATGGTGGTGTGACCATCGCATGGAGACCTGGGCGTGGGCGAGCATCTCATCGACGATGGGCTGTGGCAACGTGTGCTGGCAGGGCTGCCGCAGGAGTCCTTCATGCCCCTGCACGACACGGGCGCGCTGCGCCGGTTCGCCAGCGCCTGTGCCGTGCTGCGGCGCAACTATACCATCGCGAAGCGATCCCCCGGCGGAATGCCGCGGAGCGGCATCGAGAGGCCCCGAGCTTGCCTGCTCCGCCGCATCGCCCATGAACCTGCGGCTGAGAACCAAGCTTTGTCCCTAGGCCCAGTTCCCGGGATCAAACGGCGCCGACATCGGCCTGCACTTTCGCGGGGGTGCCCATGGCCGGCACGATAGCGGGATAGCGGTGGCGGCCGGGCCAGCGGACCACGGCGGGCTTGCCGGCGTGCTCGGCGGCACGATCGAGCTTGTATCGGCGGCCGAGGCCGCGGAGCTTGCCGAACGGTTTGGTCTCCGGGGAAGCACCGTCACCCCGCTCACCGGCGAGCGGGACAGCAACTTCCGGCTCTGCGCGCCCGATGGCGGCGAGTGGGTCCTGAAGGTCGTGCATCCCGGCGAGGACCCGGCGGTCACCGACCTGCAGAACCAGGCCATGCTGCACGTGGCCCGGCGCGACCCGGCCTTGCCGACCCCACGCCCGCGCCTGCCCCTGACGGTCTGGTGGGAGCCTTCTGGCCGGACGCGGCGCCAGGTGCGGGTGTATTCCTGGCTGCCGGGCGTCCCGCCCCAGGTGACGCCGTTGCCCGCGCCGCAGCTCCGCCAGATGGCCAGCCTGCTCGCGCGGCTGGGCGTGGCGCTCGCCGATCTCCGTCACCCGGCGGAGCACCATGCGCTGCTGTGGAACATGCAGCTTGCCGCGCAGGTGCGGCCGCTGCTCACCCATCTCGACGATCCCGGCCGCCGGTCCATTCCCGAGCGCCTGCTGGACGTGTTCCTCGGGGAAACGCTGCCGGCCATGCGCGGGCTGCGCTGGCAGTTGATCCACAACGACCTCAACCCGCACAACATGGTGGTCGATCCCGCCAGCGGCGCCGTGTCGGGGATCATCGACTTCGGCGACATGGTCCGCGCGCCGCTGGTGCAGGACCTGGCCACCGCTTGCGCCTATCACATCCCGGCGCACGGCCACCCGCTCGCGGCCGCGCTGGAGATGGTGCGGGCGTATCATGCCGTTTGCCCGCTGCTCCCCGCGGAGATCGACGTGCTGTTCGACGCCATGGCAGCCCGGGGCGCCGTCAGCGTGGCGATCAGCGGCTGGCGCGCCCGGATGCAGCCGGAGAACGCCCCCTACATCAACCGCAACGCCCGGCGCGCCTGGGCGGCGATGGAGCGGCTGGTGGTCGTGCCACGCGCCGAAGCCCGTGCCATGCTGCACGCGGCCTGCACAGGGGATGCCTCCCGATGACGATGATCAACGCCTTCAACGCCAGCACGGCGGACCGCATGGCTCCGGCGGAACGGGCGCTGATCGAGCGGCGGCAGGCGCTGCTCGGCCCGGCCTACCGGCTGTTCTACGCCGAGCCTGTCCACGTCGTGCGCGGCGAGGGAGTGTGGCTGTTCGACCCGGCGGGGGAGCGCTACCTCGACGTTTACAACAACGTCGCCTGCGTCGGGCACTGCCATCCGCACGTCGTGGCCGCCATGGCGCGGCAAGCGGGGGTACTGAACACCCACACGCGCTACGTGAACGAGACCATCCTCGATTATGCGGACAAGCTGCTCGGCTATTTCCCGCCCGAATTGTCGCAAGTGATGTTCACCTGCACCGGCAGCGAGGCGAACGACCTCGCCCTCCGCGTCGCCCGCAGCGTGACCGGCGGCACCGGCGTGATCGTGACCAGCCTCGCCTACCACGGCGTCACCATCGCGACCGCCGAGACGTCGCCGTCCCTGGGCGCCGGCAGCATGCTCGGCGAGCACGTACGCACGATCCCGGCGCCGGACCAATACCGGAACGGCCCGGCGGTGGGGGAGGCCATGGCAGATGCCGTGCGGGACGCGGTTGCGAGCATGCGGGCGGCGGGGATCAAGCCTGCGGCACTGCTGGTGGACACCATCTTCTCCAGCGACGGGGTGTTCGCGGACCCGCCGGGCTTCCTGCTGCCGGCGGCAGAGGCGATCCGGGCCGAGGGCGGCCTGTTCATCGCCGATGAGGTGCAGCCCGGCTTTGCCCGCACCGGCGAGGCGATGTGGGGCTTCATGCGCCACAGCGTGGTCCCGGACCTGGTCACCCTGGGCAAGCCCATGGGCAACGGCTACCCCGTCGCCGCCATGGTCGCCCGGCCAGGATGGCTCGCCGAGTTCGGCGCCCGCACGCGCTACTTCAACACGTTCGGCGGCAACCCCGTCGCCTGCGCCACCGCCCGCGCGGTGCTGGAGGTGATCGAGGACGAGGCGCTGATGGCCAACGCGCTGGCAGTCGGCCACCTGTTGCAGGACGGGTTGCGCGCCCTCGCCGAGCGTTACGAGGTGATCGGCGACGTGCGGGGCGCCGGGCTGTTCGTAGGGGTCGAGCTGGTGCGGGACCGCGGCGCGCGGACGCCCGACGGGGCGTTCACGGCACAGGTGGTGAACGCACTGCGCCAGCGCCGCATTCTGATCAGCGCGTCCGGCCCATATGCCAACGTGCTGAAGGTCCGCCCGCCGCTGGTGTTCCGCCCCAAGCACGCCGAGCAGTTCCTGGACGGGCTGGAGGCAGTGCTGCGGGAGCTGTCCTGACCGCCATCGGCAGGTCTGATCGCCGGAACCGGCGTGACGCCGGAGGGTTTGGCCGCAAGATGCCCCGCCGCCAGCACAGGAGCCGAAGGGATGCTGCGACCCTGCCCTCCAAACCCGGAATTTTGATGCCGAAACCAGCTTCTGCCATGTACTTGCCCACCCTGCTGGAAGCGTGCACCGGCCCTGCCCTTCCACCTGGGACATCCCTGCTGGGCCTGGATGCGCGACGGGATGCCGTCGTGCGGTGCCCGGCGGCCACGGGCCTGCCCACGCCGCTGCTAGTGCTCCTGCATGGCGCTGGCGGCACGGCCCAGCAGGCGATGGACTTGGTTGCCGATCGCCCAGGCGCAGCCGGATTGGCCTTGCTGGCCCCGCCGTCGCGCGCCAGGACTTGGGACCTGATCGCAGGGAATGGCCGGAAGCCGGATGTTGCGTTCATCGGCCGCGCGCTCCAAGCCGTGTTCGCGCGTTGGCCGGTTGACCCGGCGGGGGTCGCAATCGCCGGGTTCTCCGATGGGGCCTCCTATGCCCTTTCGCTCGGCTTGGCCAATGGCGGGCTGTTCGGCGCCATCCTCGCCTTCTCGCCGGGGTTCGTCGCCCCGGGGCCGACCCGCGGCCACCCGCGCATCCTGGTCTCGCACGGCAACCGGGACGAGGTGCTGCCCATCGAGCCATGCAGCCGTCGCATCGTACCGGCGCTGCGGCAGGCCGGCTACGACGTGAGCTACCGCGAGTTCGACGGCGGCCACACCGTCCCGGGGTCGATTGCGGACGATGCCCTGGCCTGGGCGTTCGGCGCCGGGCCGCCCTCCCCGCTCCATCACGGAGGCCACGCGACATGACGCAATCCCGGTTCTCACCCCCCGGTCCGCTTGGCTTCGGCGGCGCACCCCTGGGCAATATGTTCGCGCAGGTGGACGACGCTGCGGCGCATGCCACCTTGGACGCGGCGTGGCAGGAGGGCATCCGCTACTTCGACACCGCCCCGCATTACGGCTCCGGCCTGTCGGAACACCGGTTCGGCGATGCCCTGCGCGACCGTCCGCGCGACGGGTTCGTGCTGTCCACGAAGGTCGGCCGCCTGCTGCGGCCGGACGCCGCGCGCCCGGAGAACCCGCCCTTTGTGCACGGCCTGCCGTTCCGGGTGGCGGTGGACTACTCGTACGACGCTGCCCTGCGCTCGGTTGACGACAGCCTGCAGCGCCTGGGCATGGACCGCATTGACATCGCCTTCATCCACGATGTGGCGGAGGACCATCTGGGGCCAGGCTGGACGGCGGTGTTCGACCAGGCGATGGACGGCGCGGCCCGTGCCCTGATCCGGCTGCGGGACGAGGGCGTCATCAAGGCCTGGGGCCTGGGCGTCAACCGGACCGAGGCGTGCGACAGGGCCTTGCAGGCGTCCGACCCGGATGTGTTCCTGCTGGCCGGGCGTTACAGCCTGCTCGGCACGCCGGCGCTCGGCCGGCTGTTTCCGGCCTGTGCCGAGCGGGGCGTGCATGTCGTTGTGGGCGGGCCATACAACTCCGGGCTGCTCGCCGGGGGCAAGCATTACGAATACGCCGAGCCGCCTCAGGCGATCGTGGCGGCGCGAGACCGGCTGGCGGCGCTATGCGACGGCTACGGCATAGACCTGCGGGCGGCGGCGCTGCAATTCTGCGCCGCCCATCCGGTGGTGTCCGCGGTGATCCCTGGCGCCAAGCACGCAGACCAAGTGCACGAGAACGTAAGCCTTATGCATCAGCCGATCCCGCCGGGGTTCTGGCAGGACCTGAAGGACGAAGGCCATTTGCCACAGGATGCGCCGACGCCTTGAGAAACCGGTAACGCCACGATCAAGCGCCGGCACGGCCCTCCACCAGCTCGCGCATCCGCTCCACCGCCGCGTGCGGCGCCGTCAGGACGGGCACGCTCACGACCCGGCGCACGGCATCGGCGGCGCGGGACGTGGAGAAATGCGCCAGCATGATCGCGTCGCAGCCGGCAAGCTCCGGCGCACGCGTCGCCACCAGGCGGTTATGCGCCTCCACGTCCCCCCGCTTCAGCAGGTCGATCGCGTCCGCCACCAGCACCGTGGTCAGGTGCGCCGGCCTGCCGCTCTCGGCGACGAACTCGTCGAACTCGTCGGTCATGGTGCTGACCGACGGCCCGAAGGTGGCGAGCATGCCGATGCGCTCGCCCTGCGCCAGGGCCGCCCGGAACATGGCCTCGTTGGGCTTGAGCACGGGGATCGGCACGGTCTCGCTCAGCCGGTCGATGGCCGGGCCGAAGGCGGAACAGGTGATCAGCAGCCCGTCCGCGCCCATGTTCCGCCCATATACGCCGAAATCGACGAAGCGCCGGATCATCGCCTCGGACAGGTCGGGCGCCCGCGCCCGGTCGAGCGACAGGCCATCATCGAGCAGGTTGACCGTTTCGGCCTCCGGCCACCGTTCGGCAAAGGCAGCCTGGATCGGCTGCATGGCGACGGGCGTCGCGTGGAGGAGGACGATCCTGGGCGGCATGACGGTTCCCCGATGCACCGGCGGCAGGCTCCCCGGCCGGAGCGGAGGGGCATGGCTGCGACATTTGCTGCAGCACTTATGCAGGCACTTTCACGGTTCAGGCAACCTATGGCCCCGGCAGGCGCTCTCATCGACGGAGCGGCCTGTCCATCTGGCCGCCCCCCAGCATATGGCGTGGGCAGCAGAGGGAAGGCAGGAATGGCCGACGGCAACCAAGTCCTTGATGTGCAGCCGGCGCGCACGCAACCCGGCACTCCCAGCCCGGCACTGGACGCCCCGGCATTGGACACCCCAGCATTGGACACAAAGGCCGACACCGACCTCGCCGACGCCCAGGCTGCCGGCATCACGTCGCCCCAGGCCTTGGCGACCAGCGTCCGACGCAGCGAGGCGGCAACGCCCTACGGGTTCGCCGACCTGCTGGCCCTCGATGACTTTGAGCGCCACGCCAGGCGCCACCTGCCGCCCATGGTCTATCAATACGTCGCCGGGGCCGTGGAGACGGCGGCCACCCTGCGCGCGAACCGCGGAGCCTACACGCGATGGGCGTTCCTGCCGCGGCGCATGGTGGACACCTCGGCCCGCACCACCGCCACGACCCTGTTCGGCAAGACTTACAGCGTGCCGTTCGGCATCGCACCGTTGGGCGGCGCGGCCTTCGTCGCCTATCGCGGCGACCTGCGCCTGGCCGCGGCAGCCCGGCAGATGAACCTGCCGATGGTGCTCAGCGCCTCCTCCCTCATCAAGCTCGAAGACGTGCACGCCGAGAACCCCGACGCCTGGTTCCAGGCCTACCTGCCCGGCGACCAGGGGCGCATCGACCGCCTGGTGGACCGGGTGGGGGCGGCCGGGTTCGAAACGCTGGTCGTCACCGCAGATACGCCGGTGCTGGGCAACCGCGAGCACAACACCCGCAGCGGCTTCAGCATGCCGATCCGGGTGACGCCCAAGGTGGCCTGGCAGAGCGCCACCCATCCGCGCTGGCTACTCGGCACCGTGGCGCAGACCTTCCTGCGCCATGGTCCTCCGCACTTCGAGAACATGGAGGCCGATCGCGGCCCACCGATGCTGTCACGCAACGCGCTGCGCAACACGACGGCGCGGGACAAGCTGTCCTGGGCCAACCTGGAGGCGATCCGCCGGCGGTGGCGAGGCACGCTGCTGGTCAAGGGGTTGACCGCGCCGGCCGACGTGGTAATCGCGCGGGAGTGCGGCGTGGAAGGCGTCATCCTGTCCACCCATGGCGGGCGCCAGCTCGACTACGATGTCCCGCCGCTTGAGGTGCTACCGGAGATCGCGGCGCAAAAGGGGGGCATGGCGGTGATCGTCGATAGCGGCATCCGCCGGGGCACGGACGTGCTGAAGGCGCTGGCGCTCGGCGCGGACTTCGTATTCCTGGGGCGTCCGTTCCTGTTCGCGGCGGCGATCGGTGGCACGCCCGCCATCGTGCACGCCGCACGCATCCTCAAGGAGGAGATCGAGCGCGATATGGCATTGGTCGGCGCCAACCGGCTGTCGGACCTCACGCCGGCGCTGTTGCGGCGCATGCCCAGCCCCGCTTGACGCCATCCAAGGGAGAACCAAGCCGATGAGCATGGGCACCAGCGAGACGACCTTGCACCTGAAATGCGCGTTGGTGGTGAAGGGTGCCTTCGATGCCACGCTGGTGCCGGGGTTCGAGGCCCTTTCCGGCTGCAAGCTCGATATCGATTGGGCGCCCACCACGGTGATCATGGCGAAGCTCGCCGGGGGCGCCACGGCGGACGCGCTGCTGCTCGTGGCGGAGTCGATGGACGAACTGGTCGGCCAGGGCAAGGTGGATGCCGGCACCAAGCGCATCGTCCTGCGGTCGCGCATCGGCGTAGCCGTGGCGAAGGGGGCGCCGCATCCGGACATCTCCGACCTGGAGGCGTTCAAGCGTGCGATGACGGAGGCGCGCTCCGTCTGCTACTCCCGCGCCGGGCAGAGCGGCGTTCACTTCGCACCTCTGCTGGAGCGGCTCGGCATTGCGGATGCGGTGAACGCGAGGGCGACGATCATCCCCGCCGGCTTCACCGCCGAGCGGCTGGTCACCGGCGAGGCCGACATCGCGATCCAGCAACTGAGCGAGCTTGCCGTCGTGCCCGGCATCGAGATTGTGGGTCCGCTGCCAGACGCCGCGCAGAAAGTGACGACCTTCGCCGCTGCCGTGATGACCGGGTCGGCGCACCGGGACCTGGCGGAGCAGTTCGTGGCCTCTCTGACGACGGCGGCGGCGTTCGCCGCCTATGACGCGGCAGGGCTCGATCCCGCCCGCGGCTGAGGCCTCGCGTGGACGGCAGACAGGCAACGGCAAGGATGCGGCGGCCATGCTGAAATTGTGCGCCAACCTAAAATGGCTGTTCACCGAGGTACCCTTGCTCGACCGATTCGGGGCGGCGGCGCAGGCCGGGTTCGAGGCCGTGGAATACCCCACCCCCTACGAGCAGCCAGTGGCAGCCTTGGCCGCCCGCCTGCGCGAGTGCGGGCTGCCGCTGGTGCTGATCAACACGCCGGCCGGAGACCCGGCCCGGGGCGAGCAGTCCGGCCTTGCCTGCCTGCCAGGCCGGCGGGACGCGTTCCGCGACGACCTGCACCGCAGCCTGGATTACGCGGTAGGCCTGGAATGCAAGCTGGTGCACCTGCAGGCCGGCATCCTGCCCGCGGAGGTCAGCCGCGACCGGGGCTGGGCGACGTATCTTGCCAACGTCGTCTGGGCGGCGGAGGCGGCCAGTGCGGCTGGCATCCGCCTCGTGCTGGAGCCGATCAACGGGGTGAGCATCCCTGGCTTCCTGTTGCGCACGCAGGAGGAAGGGGCCGCCATCGTGGAGGCGGTCGGGCACGATAAAGTCGGCCTGCAGTTCGACATCTACCACTGCCAAGTCGAGCAGGGCAGCATCAGCCGCCGGCTGCAGGCGTTGATGCCGGTCATCGACCACATCCAGGTCGCCGACTCCCCAGGCCGGCATGAGCCCGGCACGGGCGAGATCGCCTGGGATCACGTGTTCCCGCTGATCGAACGGCTGGGCTACCAGGGATGGATCGGCTGCGAGTACACGCCGCTGTGCGGGTCCACCGAAGGGCTGGGCTGGCGGGAGCGGTTCGGCCTGCCTCACGGGCTTCAATCGACGGGGTAGGCGACGACCCGCCCGGATACCGATTTCCGACTTGCCCTCGCCTCGTTGATCGGTTTTCGGTGCTCCATCTTGCCTGGAGACGACCAATGCGCTTCGGCGGTGGTGCATGGCACCCGTGGCAACCATGCCCTCTCGACAGGTTGGCCTACAACGCCTCGGCGAAGGCGATGGTAACCGGGCTTGGGAACGACACCACCTCCTCCTTGTCGTCCAATCCGCAAGCTAGACGACCCAGGGCAAAGCGGCCGATAAGGTCGTCGCGTTCGCTGGCGACATACAGGTGGTTGCCCTGCAGCGCCATGAAGCGCGGCCCGCGCCCCGGCGCCGGCGTCCAGCCGAGCGGCTCCAACTGCCCGGTCACCGCATCGGCCGCAAAGGCCGCGATGCCGTCCTGGCCGCGGTTGGACGTGAACACATGGCGGCCATCGGGCGTCGCCACGATCGCCGCCGCCGTGCTCGCCCCAAAGAAGTCCGGCGGCAGGGTCGGCAACACCTGCACCGGCTCCAGGCTGCCAGCCTGCGCCGACCAGCGATAGGTCGTAATTGAGGAGTCAAGCTCGTTCAGCACCCAGTATACGGGCAAGGTAGGGTGGAACGCTCCATGCCGCGGCCCGGCGCCGGGACGGGACGCCACCACCGACGCCAGCTCCAGCGTGCCGCTCCCGGCGTCGAACGCGAACACGCATATGCCGTCATGGCCCTTGTCCGGCACCACCACGAACCGGCCGCCCGGGTCGAACGCGACATGGTGCGGATGCGACCCCGCCTGCTCGGTCCGGTGCGGTCCGGGCGTTCCCGGCATCCTCACGCGCTGGGCGTAGTCACCCAGCCCGCCATCCCCGGCGACAGGCAGCACCGCCACCGACCCGGTGCCGTAGTTCGCCACCACGAAATGCCGCCCCGCCAGGTCGAGCGCCCCGTGCACCACGTTGCCGCCTCCGGCAGCCGCCTGCCCGAGCGGGTGCAGCAAGCCCGTCCCCGCGTCCCGCGCAAAGGCGCTGGCATAGTCCTGGTCCCCGTGCACGGCATACAGCGTCCGCCCGCCGGGACCCATCACCAGGAAGGACGGGTTCACCAGGCCGGGCAGATGCTGGACATGCGACCATGCACCGCCTTCGGGACCAACCGCATAGGCACGGATGCCATCGCCGCGCGCCTGCCGCGTCTCGGTCGTGAAGCAGCCGACATAGGCGAAGCCGGTGCCTTGCCCCGGCACGGAGCCGCCGCTCATGGCGCAGGGCGGCTGTAGTCCATGGCGCAGTAGGCGCCACCCTGATGCAGCTCCGCAACCGGGTCGCCGCTGGTCTTGCCCGCAAGCTCCGCTGTCCAGCCATCGGCACTGTCCTGCGGCGCCCAGCCGATCGCCGCGCGGTCGTCCTCCCGCCACCAGGTCATGCGCGCATTGCGCGACGCGCCCCAGATCACCAGGCAGCCCTGGATGTCCGCGAGCAAGCTGCGCTCGACGGCCCGCGACAGGTCGCCGTACGACAGCCAGGTCGCCAGCATGCGCGCATCGACCGGCGCCGGCGTGCAGGAGCCAATGCGCAGGAACACGCTGGAGACGCCATGCTTATCCCAGTACAGCCGCCCGGTATGCTCGGCATACGCCTTGGACAAGCCGTAGTAGCCGTCGGCACGAAGGCTGCAATCGCCGTCCAGCACCTCGCCCCGTTCATGGAAGCCGACGACGTGGTTGGAGGACGCGAACACCATCCGCGCACCCTCCCGCCGCGCCGCCTCGTAGGCGTGGTACAGGCCGCGGATGTTCGGGCCAATCACGGTCTCGAACGGCTGCTCGACCGAGACGCCGCCGAAATGCACGATGGCGCCACATCCCTCGGCCAGCCGCAGGATCGCCGGGCCATCGGCCAGGTCCGCCCGGGTGAAGCTGGCGCCGGGCGGCACCTCATCAGGGAACGGCGCGATGTCGGTCAGGCGCAGGGTCATGCCCAAGCCAGCCAAGTGCCGGGCCAGCACCCGGCCCAGGTTGCCGGACGCGCCAGTCAGCAGGATCGGCTTGCCCGTCCCAGTCATGTGCCCGGTCATGCGTAACGGCTGGCAAGCTGCGGCATGTCCTCGGTGCGGCGGACGCAGATGGTCATTGCGATGACGCCCGCGGCGGCCGTGCCGCCGGCGATTAGGAACGCGCTGTTGAACCCGCCGAAGTGCTGCACCGCATAGCCCGTGGCGCTCGGCCCCACGATCCCCGAGATGTTGCTGAGCAGGTGGATGAAGCCGCTGACGCCACCCACGCGGGCCGGGGGCACCAGCTCGTGGATGGTGGCCCAGCACGACTGCACGCTCGCCGTCAGCAGCATGATCGCGAGCGAGATCAACGCGACGGCGGCGGCCGGCGTGGTGGTGAGGGTGACCAGCAGCAGCGCCGCCCCGGCGACCGCAAGCGGCGTGATGGTGGTGAACTTGCGCGCCCGCAGCTTGTCGGCGCTGCGGTTGTAGATGAAGTCCGACAGCAGGCCGCCGCCGATGTAGCCGGCCAGGCCGCCGATCCAGGGGATCGATGCCACGATGGCCATCTGCTGCAGCGGCATGTGCAGCGCGTCCGTGAGATACGTGGGCAGCCACGAGATGAAGATATACAGCGTGTAGTTCACCGCGAACATGCCGAGGCCAAGCGACAGCGTGCTCGCGCGGCCCAGGTAGGCCGATAGCCGCGGATAGACGCCGCCCGGCGGCTCGGCCACCGCCTCCCGGCTGTTTTCGAGGAAGCGCAACTCCTCCTGCGAGACGCGCGGGTTGGACGCCGGCAGGTCGGTGACCAGGAACCGCCACGCGATCGACCAGATCAGTCCCAGGGCCGCCAGGATCAGGAAGGACACGCGCCAGCTCGTGCTGATGGCGATGAAGGCCACGATGGGCGCGGTGATGGCGCTGCCGAACGTCTGGCCGGAGAAGGTGAACCCGACGGCGCGTGCCGTCTCCCGGCGGGGGAACCAGTTGGTGATGGTGCGGTTGGTGGTGCTGTTCATCGGCCCCTCGGCAAACCCGAACAGGGTCCGCACGATCAGCAACTGCGTGAAGCCCGTCACCAGCCCCGTGAGGCCGCACAGCACCGACCAGGCGCTGGCGGCCCAGATATAGGTTCGCACCGGCCCGAACCGGTCCGCCATCTGCCCGCCGACGAACGCGAACAGGGCGTAGCCGATGAAGAACGTGCTGAACGCCACCCCAAGCTGCGAGGGCGACAGCGCAAAGCTCTGCTGGATAAACGGCGCGAGCACGCCAATGGCCGCCCGGTCCATATAGTTGATCGACCCGGCGATGAACAACAGCAGTGCCACGATCCAGCGATAGTTCTTGAACATGAATACTCCCTCCCGCAAAGCCTTGTTGGGACACCTGCGCTAGCAAACCGCATGATCCCTGCAGCCAGCCGGGCCAGACGATGGATGACCACCGCAAAGGCCGTTGGTGGGCTGATCGGCACGCACGCGTCGTCGCAGTTCCCACGCCTTCTTCGCCGAGGCGTCCAATCCATCACCACCGAAACCGCGAGGCTGTCAAATAACAAACGTTCAAGCTCCGGCAGGGCGATTGCACACCGGACCCTGTTGCATGGACCCCAGCAGCGTCCGGACCCCGGCCCGGCATAGGAGGCTCCGCCCTGACCTGCCCCTCCATCCTGACCTCGGTCGCACGGACCAGGAATGCGAGCAGTTGCCCTAGCCCGTCTGGGGTCAGGCGATGCGGACGCAGATTGGGCAACCCAACTCCAGCATGCGATTGAGGGCATGGACGGCGACGTCCACCCCGGTCGCGGCGACCGCTTCGTCCCTGGATTGGTGCTGCGTGACCACGAAGAGACGGTCCCCTTCAGGCCGCGGCTCGCTGCTGCGCCAATCTCGGCGCCACGGAACTGACCGGGCGATATAGGCGACAGGCCAACACACCAAGGTGCCGCGCCCGCGGCGGCAAGCGGGCCGCACAGAAAGCGGGCTGGCCGTCACTGCACCCTAAGCGTGTCCCGCGTCGGCCCGTAGCTCGCGAGCCGTCCGCCGCCGAGCAGGGCGTGCGCCATCTCCAGCATCGCGGCGGGCGTGGCGGTGCGGGCCTTGCCGCCATGGTAGAACTGAACGGCGCTCCCGACCTGGTCCACGCAGGTGACGGCCAGCCGGTGCGACACCGGCACCGCCGCGGCGGCAACGTCGGCCGCCACGGCATCGTGCAGCAGGTCCAGGTCCAGGTGCCCGAAGCGCAGCCCGCCCTGCCAGGGGTTCGGCACGTTGGTCGCATCCGGGTACGACACGCCCGTCTCCCGCGGGAACGGCCCGGCGCCGTGCCGGGTGGCATAGGCGCGCGTCGCATACGTCACGTCCAACGCGCCGATCCCGGCCTCCTGCGCCAGCACCGCCACGTTGTGCAGCCCGGTGCGGCTGCGCGTGACGTGCGGGAACCAGCGGTGCCCGGCATCCAGCAGCAGGCCCTGCGCGCCCTCGAACAGCACGGGTCCGTCGTGCGCCGCGATGGCGTCCGGCGCCATCGGCACCGTCGCGGCGAACGATCCCGCCGCGTCCACGAAGGTGTCGCGCACCGCGGCACTGTCCAGGCGCGCAAGCCAGGCCGGCGTGGGCCGCAGGCCCAGCATGTCTAGGCGCTGCGGCACCCACCCGGTGCGGATGGCGTGCAGGGTATCGCGGACACGCCCGGCGTCGCCGAGGTCCCCCGCCGCCAGCGCGACGCCCGCCCCCGTCTGCACCCCCGCCTCCGTCCGCACAACGGTCTCGTTCAGGCCCATGCCGCAGGACCCATGCCGCGCCGCGCCGCGCGCCTCCTCGGCCATCTGGTTCAGCATCATGTCATAGGGCGTCGTAACCAGGCCGCGCGGGTCCGCCACGATGCGCGGACGCAGGCCGAGGCGACGGAGCTGCGCCACCTCCTCCCCGTGCAGCAGGGGATTGTGCACGTGGAAGCGCGACAGAAAGGTGGCCGCCCCCCGGAACGTCCCGCTGCCGACGCCGTGGAACACATGCCGCCGCCCGTCCGGCGCCACCACCGTATGCCCGGCCTGTGCGCCGCCGTTGAACCGCACCACCAGCGTGCCGGGCCGGGCGAGGGCGTCGGTGAGCAGGCCCTTGCCCTCGTCGCCCCAGCACGCGCCGATGACGGCCTGCGCCCGCCGGGTCACCAGCCCAGCAGTCGCGGCAGGCCGGTCCGCCGGGCGACGGGGGCCTGGCCGGGACGCCCGGCGCCCATGGCATGGCGCACCGCCGCCGCCGTGCCGCCGCCCCAGCTCGCCGCGACATCATCAAGGCTTTGGCCCTCGTTCACCTGCATGGCCGACACGATCACCTCCGGCAGGCGGGTGTAGTCCGCCAGGCGCAGCGCCCGCTGGCCCAGCAGCCCCGTCCACTGCCGCACCACCCGGTCCAGGTTGCCGGTCCGGCAATGGCTGCCCTGCTCGACGATGATGTGGAACACCTCCCACTGCCGGCTGGCCAGCCGCAGCAGCTCCGGGGTGGACAGGTTGCGCTGCCCGTGGCCGAGGACGCGCCGCTGCTCCCCCGCGGTCAGGACGACCGGCGGCTCCTCGTCGCCGATGGTGAACAGGTAGCCCTTGCGCCCGCGCTTGCTCCAGGCGTCGGTCGCGGTGTGCAGGGCGGCGAACAGCCAAGGCAGGGTGTAGCTCTCGCTGCGGTTGCCGCCGCCGCCGCCCTCCAGCCACAGATCGACCAACTGCTCGGCGATGCGGATGTCGGCCTCGAACTGGCTGACCTGCAGCGGGGCCTGGTCGCACGCCGCGTCGCCGATGCCCATGAACATGACGTGTGGGTCGGGCACCGGCTGGCGGTCGTAGATCGCCTCGAACAGGGTGCGCAGGCCCTGCCGGGCGATGGCCTCGGCGATCATGCCCATCGACCCCGTCACATCCAGGCCGACGATCACCGGGGTGGATTGCGGGTTGTCCGGGGAGTCCCGGCTTTCCCGCACCCCGGCCGCCAGCAGCCGAGGGTCCATTGCCGCGCGCAGGCCGCGGCTGAACACGTCGTCGCGGCCGCGGCCTGCGGTGCGGTGCGCGGTGAAGCTGTCCCAGTCGGTCGAGGTGAAACGTCCGTAGCCCATGATGCCCTCCTGTTTGATAAGGTATATATGCATCTAACAATCTTACAGTCAATACTACCCAAACAGGGGCCGGACGTGCGATGAGGGGCGCGCGCAACGGATCGGGACGGGCATGGCCTTCGAAAAGCCGGGAGACTTCGACAAGCCGATCGCCACGGTGGACGTGGCGCTGTTCGCGCTGCTGGAGGGCGGGGTGGCGGGCGGCCTGGGCCTGCTGCTGCCGCGCCGCGACAAGCCGCCCTATGCCGGCGCCCGCGCACTGCCCGGCGGCTACGTCCGCGTGGACGAGGACGACGACACCGAGGCCACCGCCCGTCGGGTGGCGCGCGGCAAGCTGGGCATGGAGGTGTCCTACCTGGAGCAGCTTTACACCTTCTCCGGGCGCCGGCGGGACCCGCGCGGCTGGTCCATCGCGGTGGCGTACCTAGGGCTGGTGCCGGCCGCACACCTGCGGGGCGACGTGCTGCGGGACATCCTGCCGGTGAACCGGCTGCCGCCGCTGCCGTTCGACCACGGTGCCATCGCGGCCAAGGCGGTGCAGCGGCTGCGGGACAAGAGCACCTACTCCTCGCTGCCGGGCTTCCTGCTGCCGCCGGAGTTCACCTTGCAGGAGCTGCGGACGCTGTATGAGCGCATCACGGGCGAGGTGCTGGACGCGGCCAACTTCCGCCGCCAGGTGGTGGACGCGCAGCGGCTGGTCGAGCCGACCGGGCACAAGCGCACCGGCCTGGCGCACCGCCCGGCGGAGCTGTTCCGCCTGGCGGCGCCGGGCACGCTGCTGCTGCGCTCAGGCAGCGGCCCGGCCCGGCGGCCCGCAGGCGACGAACAGTAGCCTCGCAAGCCGCCCGCCCTCCATGCGGCGCCTCCGCACGGGTTCCATGCCGCACCATCAGGCTGCAAGCGGAGAAGGTGACCGGCGCCATCGCGAGGACCAGGGTGAGGAATCCCTGGCTCCCATCGAGAACCACAAAGCGGATGATCCCCGAGGCGACGACCGCGATCGGCAGGCTGATGAACGCCCCCATCGCGAAACCGGCCGGGCTGGGCGCGATCGCACTCAGGGCGCAATTCATGACCCCAGGGGGAGATCATATCGCCGGCACCCTGGCGATGGCGGTCGATCCCGGTGAGCTGCTTGCTGGAGGCATACCGGGCCTTGATGCTGCCCGGCACGCCCTGTCTCATGCCTGTTTTGCCGCCCACGACACTTCGACTTGCCGCCTTCTCCCGGCAACGGCCAGGCTTGAGGCTGGTCGCAGCCAGCCCTCCGCTAGGTCGAAAGCGGAGTCCGGCCGTCCCAGGCGGTCGTTTCAGTCCCCTGGCGCAACCAGCAGGATTGGGTTGTCGATTGCATAGATCAGCGCGTTGCTGGCGATGATCGGCGCTTCCGACAGCGTGGCGGTGCCGGTGCGCCCGCCGGCACTCTCCCAACTGATCGTCGGCGGTGTCGTGTCGATGATCTCGATCGTGGTTCCCACCCGGGTCATGAGCCGCTCCCTGCGCTCGCCAAGCGGCGGCGTCGGGTGCAGGCCGAGCAGCACGTGCGCCCTGACGAACATCACCAGCGCGTGCGTGTCGGGGAACGCCTCGGACGCCGGGCCGAGCAGGCTGGCGCGCAGCTCGGGGTAGCGGTCGAACGCCGCCTCGGTCGGCATGAAGACGGTGAAGGGCTGCACGCCCCGGGCGGACGGCTCCAGGCCGCTCCTGTGCACGATGGCCGTGAAGGTGCGGAACCGCGGGTCGGCGGACGCGATGCTGAAGGCGTCCCGACCATCCCTGGGGCCGTCCCTCGGGCCGTCCCCGGCCTGGGCGTATGCGACGCCTGACCGGGCGCCAATGGCCAGCGCGACGGCCGACGCTGATGCGGACAAAGCCAAACCACGACGGGTCATCGAAGCCTCCTGAGGTTGACGTCAATCACGGGGTTCAAGGCGCACAGCAGATCGGCGTATCGGCCTGCCACGTCCCCGGCGAACACGCCTGTGCCCCTCATCGCGCGTGGCGCAGCTAGGCCGCATGCCGCACCGGGAGGGCATCCAAGCCCATGGACTTCGCCGGCTGAACCCTCGCGAACAGCATGCCCAAGCCCTCCGCCATGGTCGGGTGGGTCAGGATGCCGTCGCGCAGCGCCGTGTAGGGCAGGCCGCCCAGCATCGCCATCTGCACGATGGTCATGACCTCACCCGCCTGCGCGCCGAGCATCGCAAAACCCAGCATCCGGTCGTCGTCAACCGCCACCAGGGCCTTCATGAAGCCGCTCCGCTCGCCAAGGGTGCGCGCGCGGGGGATGTCATCCACCGGCATCCTCGCCAGCCGGTAAGGGACGCCGGCCTTCAGCGCCTCGGCCTCGCTCAGCCCAACGCGGGCGAACTCGGGATCGATGAACACGGCGTAGGGCACCAGCCGCCCCGCGGTCGTGCGCGTCCCGCCGGCAATGCCGCTCTGTGCCACGCGGCAGTCGTCGAGCGACACATGGGTGAACATCGGGCTGCCCGCGACCTCCCCCATCGCCCAGATGCCGGGTGCGCTGGTCTTCAGCGCCGCATCGACGCGGACGAAGCCGCGCCCGTCCAGCGCCACCCCGGCGATGTCGAGCCCGATCCCGGCCGTCCTCGGCGTGCGCCCCGCCGCGACCAGCACGTGCGAGCCGGCGAAGCCGCGGCCGTCCTCCAGGCGGACCGCCACGCCCGTCCCCGAGCGGCCCGACACCACGGCGATCCGCGCCTCCAGCACAAGCTCGATCCCCTCCCCCGTGAACAGCGCCCCGATCGCCATTGCGACATCCGCGTCCTCGCGCCCGGCAAGCTGGCGGCCCGTTTCAAGGATCACGACCTCGCTGCCGAGGCGGCGAAAGGCCTGGGCCATCTCCATGCCGACGTAGCCGCCGCCGATCACCAGCAGCCGCGTCGGCAGCACGTCGAGCGTCAGCGCCTCGACATGGGTCAGCGGCTCCGCCTCAAGCAGGCCCGGGATGGCGGGGATGGCGGCCTTGGTGCCGAGGTCGAGATAGATGCGGTCACCGGTGACGCGCCGTGGCCCGGCGTCGGTGGCAACCTCGATCACGCGCGGGCCGACGAAGCGGCCCCAGCCGAGCAGCAGCTCGAACCCGCTGGCCGCGAACGCCGCGCGGTTCACCGCGACCATGCCGGCCACGACCCCGGCCGTGCGCGCGGCGACGGGACCCATGTCGGCCGCCACCGGGCCGGCATGGATGAGGCCGAGCGCGTTGCCACGCCGCGCCAGCTCGACAAGCTGCGCGCTGCGCACGAGCGTCTTGGATGGGACGCAGGCGATGTTGATGCACGAGCCGCCGATCAGGCCGGCCTCGACGACGGCGACGCGCTTGCCGGCATCGGCCTGGTCCATCGCCAGCGTCTTGCCGCCCGTGCCGCCGCCGAAGACGACGATGTCGTAGTGCTCCACCTCGGTCCCCGGCTTGTCCCCGGGTTCGGCCGCGCCGGTAACGGAACGCTTGGTCATGGCTCTATCCTCCAATGGTTGGCCTCGCGTCGCCGCGAAGGCAGGAGCTGCGGTTTGCGGTTCAAATCCGGGCCTAGCCGCCGTCCACCTGGATGGCAGTGCCGTTAATTAAGCTGGAAGCCTTGGACGCCAGGAGCACGGCCGCCGTGGCGATCCCGCCCAGACTATGGATGGCGATGTCTCCCGCCTGGTGCCGTCTTGATCCTCACGCCGCTCGCAGAAAACTCAGCAAATCCCTATTCAGCAGGTCCTTCTGCGTAATCAGCAGGCCGTGCGACCCTCCTTCGTAAACCACGAGCCGGGCGTTCTTCACGGCCTTCGCCGCCAGCTCGCCGGAGATTTCAATGGGCACGATCTGGTCGTCGCTGCCGTGCACGACCAGGGTTGGGACGCTGATCCTCGCCAGGTCCTCCCGGAAATCCGTCTCCGAGAACGCGCCGATGGCATGATACGCAGCCAGGAGTCCGGTCGCCATGCCTTGGCGCCAGTAATCCTCCCGCACGCCCTCCGACACCTTGGCGCCGGGGCGGTTGTAGCTGTAGTACGGCATCGTCGTATCCTTGTTCCACTGCGAACGGTCGGCCTGCACGGCGGCGCGCATGCTGTCGAAGACCTCAATGGGCGCACCATGGGAGTTCATCGCAGTTTTCAGCAGGAACGGCGTCACGGCCGCAACGAGCGCGACCTTGGCGACCCGCCCCTCACCGTGGCGGCCGATGTAGCGGGCCACCTCGCCGCCGCCCATCGAATGGCCGACAAAGGTTGCGCCGCTCAGGTCGAGCGCCTCGGCCAGGGCGGCGAGGTCGTCGGCGAACGTGTCGAAGTCGTAGCCCTGACTCGGCTGGCTGGAGCGGCCGAACCCGCGGCGGTCATGGGCGATGACGCGGTAGCCGTGCTGCAGCAGGAACATCATCTGGTTCTCCCAGGCGTCCGACGACAGCGGATAGCCATGGCTGAAGACGACCGCCGGGCCGCTGCCCCAATCCTTGTAATAGAGGAGGGTGCCATCGCTGGTTGTGAGGGTGTTCGAAGTCAGCTTGCCAGCCAGGGCGGCGGCGTTGGGCACGGTGTCCCACGGGTTGCTTACATACATGGCCAGTTTCCATTCTGTCGGGGGTGCCGGTTCCGGTTGGGGCGCCGGCATCCGATGTTAAACCTTGCGTCTCTGGCAAAGTTTTTGGTTCAAGGCTGCATCGGCCTGCGCTGCTTCAACGGCTGGGCAGGTGGCGATCAATCCATTGACTGATATCCGACATGACGAGCTCCTTGCCGGAGTCATTGAGGAGATCATGGAAACTCCCCTCATACATCTGCAAGGACTTGTCGCCAGAGCCTGCGGCGTCGAAGAAGTGCTGGCTTCCACTCGGCTTGGCGACCTTGTCCGCGGTTCCATGCAGGATCAGCACCGGCAGGGTGATCTGGTCGAACAGGCCCCGCAGTCGCCCGCCGGCACGAGCCATCTCCGCAATCGTTTGCGTCGGTTCGGCCTCGCCTGCAATGAGCGGGTCATTGTTCATGGCTTCGACGACCGTGGGATCGCGGGAGAAATCCTTGGTCTTCAGGCGCACCAAATGGGCATGGGGAACGATGTGGCTCAGGCCCCTTAATGCAGCCAAGGCAAAGTCCGGCGCCGGAAGTTCGAAGGCAAAGCTTTCGCAGATCAGCCCAGAAAGCTCATGCCCATGTTCAAGCGCGTAGAAGCAGGCGATCACACCGCCAGCACTGTGACCCAGCAGGAATACCGGCAGGGCCGGGTCGTGCAGCCTCGCCTGCTCGACAACCGCAGCCAAATCGCTGACGTAATCCGCGAAGCTCTCGACATAGAAACGCTCGCCGTCCGACTTGCCACGGCCGCGCAGGTCAACCGCATACACCGCAAGCCCACCAGCGTTGAGCTGTTCGGCAACCCACTGGTAACGGCCGCCGTGTGCGTTGAAGCCCGGCACAATGACAACAACTCCCCGCGCGCTGAGTGCAGGATGCCACGAATGCATGAATATCCTGGTGCGGTCCGAGCTTCGGATCAATCTATCGGCGTTCTTGAGTTCCATTGTGTCGGTCATGCCAGCCATTCTCCCGCCGGATAAGCGAGGCCATTGCAGAGGGCGAAGCCAGCCTCGTCCCTGGAATGACCATTGCGTTAATTGGGCACGCCCGTTCAGGCCGCCCGGCGCCGGGTCACGCCGTATCGCGCGGCCGGCTCGGCCCGCGACAGGTTGGGCGCCAGCGCCTGGCGGGCAGCCTCGAAGGCAGCCCAGTCCGCGGCGTCGGGCAGCGATGGGATAGTGACGGTCTCGCCCTGGTCGAGGCCGGCGAGCGCCGCATCAACCATGTCCTCGGCCGACATGACGATCGCCGCGGGCAGGTTCGCCAGTGGAAACCCGGCGGCGTCCCAGAACTCGGTAGCCGTGGCGCCCGGCAGCACCGCCTGCACGCGGACCCCTTTCTCGGCGAGTTCGTGGTTCAGCGACTGGCTAAAGGCGAGCACGAACGCCTTGCTGCCGCCATAGACGCCGTTGAGCAGCTCAGGCGCAACGGCGGCGATCGAGGCGATGTTGACGATCGTGCCCGTGCCGCGCGCGATGTAGGCGGGGACCACGGAATACGTCAGCCGTGTCAGCGCGCCGACGTTGAGCGCGATCATGTCGCTCATCCTGTCAACGTCCGAGGCGAGCAGCGGCCCGGCTGATCCGACGCCCGCGTTGTTGACCAGCATCGTGATGCTGGCATCGGTGCGGAGAATCGTCTCAACCCTGGCCAGATCGGCGGCGTCGGTCAGGTCGGCCGCGATCGTCTCGACTGCGCAGCCCGTGGCGTCGCTCAACCGGCTGGCCAGCCTCTGCAGGCGGCCACCGTTCCGCGCCACCAGGATCAGGTCGTGGCCGCGCCGGGCGAGCCGGTCCGCATAGACCGCGCCGATGCCCGACGATGCGCCGGTGATCAGGGCCGTGCCCCCATGTGCGTTGCTGGCCATCTGGCTGACTCCGTTCCACCAGGCCGATGCCGGTGCTGGACGGATATCTATGCCCGCTCGCCTTCGGCACAAATGTCATATATACCACCTTTTAGGACAGAGGGGATACCCATGCTGCGGCTCGGTTTCATCGTCGCCCCTGGCTTCCAGGTGATGGGCTTCGGCGCGCTGTCGGTGTTCGAGTTCGCCAATCTCTCCGCCGGCGGCCCGTTCTACGACGTGCGCCTGCTGTCCGAGACCGGCAGCGCGGTGCGCAGCTCGCTGGGCATCAGCGTGCACACCGACGCGTTCGACGAGAGCCACTTCGACACGGTCATCGTCGGCGGCGCCACAGGTCTCGTAGCGCCCACCCCGGCGCTCATCGCCTTCGTGCGGCACGCCCTGTTGCGGTCGCGGCGCGTGGCAGCCGTCTGCACGGGCGCGTTCGTGCTGGCCGAGGCGGGCATCCTCGACGGCCGCCGCGCGACGACGCACTGGGCGCACGCGCGCAACCTGCAAAAGTGCTATCGCGCGGTCAGGGTGGAAGAGGACCGCATCTTCATCGTCGATGGGCCGGTCTGGACCTCGGCTGGCATGTCGGCCGGCATCGACCTCGCGCTGAGCATGGTCGAAAAGGACCTCGGCGCGGAGATCGCCCGCCTGGTGAGCAAGTCGCTGGTGATCCACCACCGCCGGGCCGGCGGCCAGTCACAGCATTCGGCGCTGCTTGAACTCGACGCCAAGTCGGACCGCATCCAGAGCGCGCTGGACTACGCCAAGCGCAACCTGCACACGTCGTTGTCGGTCGAGCGGCTGGCCGACGCCGCGCACCTCAGCCCGCGGCAGTTCAGCCGGGCGTTCCACGCCGAGACCGGCCAGTCCCCGGCCAAAGCGGTCGAGACCCTGCGCGTCGAGGCAGCGCGCGTGATGATGGAGCAGGGGCGGCGCCCGATCGACACCGTGGCCAACGAGACCGGCTTCGCCGACCGCGAGCGGATGCGCCGCGCCTTCCTGCGGGCCTACGGCCAGCCGCCGCAGACCATGCGCCGCAATGCGCGCGTGGAAAGGCCTGCCGTCGCCGCAGGGACCGGTTGAGCGCTTTCGCGCTTGCAACGGTCACGTCAGGCAACAATGCAGGCTTGGCCGCCTCTGGCAGCGGCGCCGATCGGAACGCGATGGATGAAGGCATGCCGCCGCGGCCGCATCCCCCTTGCGGCCCGGCGTCAGGTGTTCAGGTAGGCAAGCGGCGCCCCTGCCCTCTCCCACGCGCACGAGACCAGCCGGCCCGTGGAGGACAGCGTGATGAACGCCGTCCGCAGCGCCGGGCCGCCGAAGCAGATGTTGGTCACCCAGCGCTCCGGCATCGGCACATGGCGGATCGACGAGCTGTCCGGCGCGATGATCGAGATGCCGCCGTGCACCAGCGTGGCAACACAGATGTTGCCCTCGCAGTCCACCGCCAGGCTGTCGAAGCGCTGGAAGTTGGCGCTGCCCATGACCAGCCGCCCGCCATGCGGCGACGGCCACGGCTGCCGGCGGATCTGCCCGGGGCCGTCGAGGTCGAACGCCCACAGCCGCCCCGGCTCGGTCT
>CAXTAT010000003.1:299616-303741 GCA_964242415.1 uncultured Acetobacteraceae bacterium | reverse complement strand
CGAACTCCATCGGCAGCTCCTTCAGCACGTCCTTGCAGAAGCCGTTGACGATCAGGCCCACGGCGTCCTCCTCCGACAGGCCGCGGCTGCGGCAGTAAAACAACTGGTCCTCGGCGATCTTGCTGGTAGTCGCCTCGTGCTCGACCTTCGCCGTCGGGTTGCGGCTTTCGATGTAGGGCACGGTGTGCGCCCCGCACTGGTCGCCGATCAGCAGGCTGTCGCACTGGGTGAAGTTCCGCGCGCCCGACGCCTTCGGCAGGATGCGGACAAGGCCGCGGTAGGTGTTGTCCGACCGCCCGGCGCTGATGCCCTTCGACACGATGGTGCTGCGGGTGTTCTTGCCGATGTGGATCATCTTGGTGCCGGTGTCCGCCTGCTGGCGGTTGTTGGTCACCGCCACCGAGTAGAACTCGCCCACGCTGCCCTCACCCTGCAGCACGCAGGACGGGTACTTCCAGGTAATCGCCGACCCGGTCTCCACCTGCGTCCAGCTCACCTTGCTGCGGGCGCCGCGGCAGGCCGCACGCTTGGTGACGAAGTTGTAGATGCCACCCTTGCCCTCGGCGTCGCCAGGGAACCAGTTCTGCACGGTGCTGTACTTGATCGTCGCATCGTCCATCAGCACCAGCTCGACCACGGCGGCATGCAACTGGTTCTCGTCCCGCTGCGGCGCGGTGCAGCCTTCGAGGTAGCTGACGTAGGCGCCCTCATCGGCGATGATCAGCGTGCGCTCGAACTGCCCGGTGTTCTTGGCATTGATGCGGAAGTAGGTGGACAGCTCCATCGGGCAGCGCACGCCCTTGGGGATGTAGACGAAGCTGCCATCGGTGAACACGGCGCAGTTCAGCGCCGCGAAGTAGTTGTCCGACACCGGGACGACGGTGCCGAGGTACTTGCGGACCAGCTCGGGATGCTCGCGCACGGCCTCGCTGATCGGGCAGAAGATCACGCCGGACTTCGATAGGGTGTCGCGGAACGTGGTCGCGACGGACACGCTGTCGAACACCGCGTCGATGGCGATGTTCGGGTTGCCCGAGCCTACCACGCCCTCCATGCCCGCGCCCTCGACGCCGGCCAGGATCGCGCGCTCCTTCAGGGGGATGCCGAGCTTCTCATACATCGCCAGCAACTCGGGATCGACGTCGTCCAACGACTTCGGCGCCGGGCGCTTCGGGGCCGCGTAGTAGTGGATGGCCTGATAGTCGATCTTGGGATAGCCGACCTTGGCCCAGTTCGGCTCCTCCATTGCCTGCCAGGCGGCGAAGGCGTTGAGGCGCCATTCAAGCAGCCACTCCGGCTCCTCCTTCTTGGCGGAGATCATGCGCACGGTGTCGGCGGTCAGGCCGACGGGGGCGATGTCCATCTCGACGTTGGTCTCGAAGCCCCACTTGTAGCCGGACTGCGTGAGGGACTCGACGGTGTCGATGGTTTCGGCAACTGCGACCATGGGGAAAACCTATTCAGCGAGAAGGGTGGACAGGACGGGCATGGGGCGGCGGGCACGGGGCATTGCAGCCTCCATGTCGGCGAGGGTGATGGCGCCCAATGCCTCGCGCACGGCAATGTTGACAGGGTCCCAGCGGCCGCGGACCGGGCAGGTGTGCTCGGCCTCGCACCCGATATTGGAACCCTCGACGCAGGCGGTCAGGGCGATGGGTCCGTCGATGGCGGTCACCACTGCCGAGACCGAGACCTCCGACAACGGCTGCGCCAGGCGGTAGCCGCCGCGGGCGCCGCGCTGGCTGGTGACCAGGCCGCCGGAGGCCAACGCCTTCAACACCTTGGCCACCGTCGGCTCCGGCACACCCGTGGCGGCGGCAATGCCCGGCGAGGTCTGGCACGACTCCCCGTGGGACAGCCGGACCAGCACGACAACGGCGTAATCGGCAAGCTTTGACAACCTGAGCATGAACGGCCCTGTAATCGGACCCTGTAGGTCCTGATTAACCCCAAATGAGGGATCACACGGTGTTCGTCAAGGCTGCCCAAGCTAGAAGATCAGGCTCGAAGATCAGCCGCCAGGCGCGACAGCACCCTGGTAAACCACCGGTCCAGTTGGCTGCCCCGTCGTCGATCCGCCCTCGGGTTCCTGGCTGACCAGCAACTGCGTGCCGGCACGGGGCGGGACGCGCAGCCGGGCGCGGCCGTCGCCGGGCAGCACACCGAGGCTGACCGGAATGGTGGCGCCAACATCCAGCGCCCACAGCTCCAACGAGCGTCCTGCCGGGACATTCGGCGGCACCACCGCGACGATCGCCGCCGTGCCATCCGCGGCAACCCGCACCAAGAAGGTGGCGCCGGCCGCCCCAGCCGGGGACAGCGCCGCCAGATAGCCCGGCAGCGGTGGCGGCATCGGCCGGAACGCGACGAAGGCCAGCCCGGCGGCTACCGCGGTGGCGAACAGGCTGGCGAACCGCCACAGCTTCAGGCTGCCCCAGATCTGCTCCCCGGTGCTCCGCTGCCGCCACCGGCGTCCGCGCAGCTTCTCGACCCCCGTGGCCAGCGCCAGGCGTTGCCATAGCTCCGGCGGCGGCGGCACCGGCAGCACGGTGTCGGCCAGCGGCGCCAGGCGGCCCTGCCAGGCGGCGATGCTGTCGGCCACGGCCGGATCGGCAAGCGCCAGGGCCTCCATCGCCCGCGCCTGCTCCGGCGGCAGCACGCCCAGGACATACTCGGCGGCGGACAGGTCGGCGTCGTCCGGATCAGCCTCGCCCCCCGCGCCGCTCATGCCGAGTACCCGGCGAGGCAGGTGCGCAACGTCAGCAGCGCACGCCGGATGGCGGACTTCACGGTTCCCAGCGGCTGCCCGGCACGCGCGGCGACCTCGGTATGCGTCAGGCCCTCGACGAAGGCCAGCACGATCAGGTAGCGGCGCTCCGGCTCGATGGTCTGCAGGCAGTCGTGCAGCGCCTTGCCCTGCTGGGTGGTCTGCAGCCGGTCGAGCGCGCTGGGGTCGGAATCGGCCTGCTCCGGCACCTCGGTGCCCAGCACCTCCCGCTTGGTGCGGCCGACCAAGTCCAGCGCGCGGTAGCGGACCAGGCTCAGCAGCCAGGTGCGGGCGGTACCGCGGGCGGGGTCGAATCGGGCGGCGTTGCGCCACACCTGCAGCAGCGCGTCGTGCACCGCGTCCGACGCCAGCGCCGGCTGCCGGGTGATGCGCAGCGCCACGCCGTACAGGGCGGGGGATTGCAGGTCATACAACTGGCGGAACGCGGCGCCGTCGGACTGGGCGCATCGGAGGAGGAGCATGGCGACCTCGTCGTCCAAGGCGGTCACGGCTGTGTTCATGCCGTGATCATCAACTGGCTGGCTGGGATCAGCAAGGCGGACCGGGCCGCGAACCTCACGCGGCCCGGCGAAACCTTTGTGACTGAGGCGCCGACCGGGGCGCCGACCGGACGCCCGGGTTACGGCAGCAGCACGCGGTCAACCACATGGATCACGCCATTGCTCTGCAGCACGTCGGGCGTCGTCACGTGGGCCATGTCGCCCTTGCCATCGGTGATGGTGACCACGCCGGCGATCACGGTGGCGGTCAGGGGCTCGCCCTCAACCGACTTCAGGGTCGCCTTGCCGTGGCCGTCGGCGATCATCTTGGTCAGCATGGCGGCGGTGATGCGGCCGGACACGACGTGGTAGGTCAGCACCTTGACCAGCGCCGGCTTGTTCTCGGGCTTCAGCAGGGTGTCGACGGTGCCGGCGGGCAATGCTGCGAAGGCGGCGTTGACCGGGGCGAACACGGTGAAGGGGCCGGGACCCTTCAGGGTATCGACCAGCCCCGCCGCCTTCACGGCGGCAACCAGCGTGGTGTGATCCCCGGAGTTGACGGCGTTGTCGATGATGTCCTTGTTGGCATACATCGGCGCGCCGCCGACCATGACCTCGGCCGAGGCGATGGAGGCCAGGCCAAGCGTTGCCGCGAACAGGCCGTGCACGATCACTGCGGCCTTCATCTTTTTGTTCATATTAATTTTCCTGAAGGACCTGACATCGGCGGGATAGCCAACCCGATCCAGCGTAGGTGTTACCGCTGAGCCGGGACGGCGGATGCAGGGCGCGCACGAGTCGGCTGCGGAGCAGGGCGATCGCATATGCTGCGAGGAACCGCTGCTTCCCCCTCTCCCG
>CAXTAT010000003.1:130311-299516 GCA_964242415.1 uncultured Acetobacteraceae bacterium | reverse complement strand
GGGAGAGGGAGCAGGCAGCGGCCCGCGCTTTCGGAGCGGCCGGCTTGCAAGCGGCCCGGTTGCAGCGCAAGCGTCGGATCGGACGGCCGAGGCCGGATTAAGGAGCGATGACCGCGTGCAACCCCTCCCCCAGGCCCGTCCGGCATTCGCCCGCCATGCCGCAAGCCTGCTCGTCCTACGCCAAGCCGCCGCAGGGCCGGAGGTGCTGATGGGCCAGCGCGGTGCCGGGCACCGGTTTATGCCCAACCGCCTGGTGTTCCCGGGCGGCGCCGTGGACCCCGACGATGCCCGCAGCCCCGCCGCCGCCGAACCTCGCCCCGACGTGCTGGCCATGCTCGGCCGCGGCGCCCGGCCCCGCCTGGCCCGCGCCCTGGTCGCCGCCGCCGCCCGCGAGCTGCAGGAGGAGAGCGGCCTGTCGCTCGGCACGCCGCCACGGCTGGACGGGGTGGACTACCTGTGCCGGGCCGTGACGCCGCCGGGCAGCCCGATCCGTTTCAACGCCCGCTTTCTGGTCGTGGACGCGGCCGAGGTCGGCGGCACGCTCGCGGGGTCCGGCGAGCTGGAAGGGCTGCGCTACTTGTCCGTCGCGGAGGCGCTGGCGCTCGACCTGGCGCTGGTCACGCGGGAGGTGCTGCAGCGCCTGCTGGCCTGGCTGGCCCTGCCGCCCGGCGACCGGCGCACCCGGGCGCAGCTCGACGTCTTCACAAAACGGCAGTGGCGGCTGGAGTAGCCATCGCCGAGGACGGCGGCAGGGGCAGCATGTCCGGGTGGTTGCGGCCCAGCCAGGTAAAGTAGCCCTCGCCGCCGGTGAACAGCGGGTCGTCGAACGCCGCCATCAGGTCCGGGCGGCTGCGGAACAGGTGGCGCATGGCGTCGGTGACCGGCACGCCGTTGCCGAAGCTGCCATAGGCCCACCAGCCCGGCGGAACCGGCGGCGGCTGGTGCGCCAGTTGCCGGCGGTACCAGGCCCAGATCTCCAGCGCCTCAATGTTGTCCCCGGCATAGCGGTCCAGCATCACGTCGCCGATGCCGCCCACCTTGGTGAAGTGGCAGAACCGCAGCGGCGCGCCATTCACCGTGATCGCGCCGTCCTGGCCGATGCGGACCTGCCGAGTGCTGATGTTCCAACTGGCGACGTTGCAGCCGGGATCGCGCAGGATGCCGACGCCGGAGAACAGGCACGGGGCCAGGTCCACGTACCTCTGGTCGGTGAACAGGCCGTTGCCCGGCTCGTCATAGCAGGCGCGATGGAGCTGCTCGGCCCACCATCCCGCGAAGGCCAGGCCGTCCGCATCGGCCAGCACGGCCAGGAAGCCCAGGTTGAACATCCCGTAGCGCAGCGATGCCGCCTCGTTGTCGCGTACCGCGGCGGGGCGCCGGTTCGGCGCAGTCTGGTGCGGGGTCAGCAGGACCGAGGCGCCGGCGAGGCTGTCCAGCGCCGGGTCGAGCGGGCCGAACACCGCGATGTCCGGGTCGAGGTAGATCACCCGGTCGTATTCCGCCAGCAGCCGCAGCAGGGCGGCGCCCTTCACCGCGGTGCAGGCCTCGACGATGTTGTGCTTGAACAGCCAGCTCCGCACGCGCGGGATGCCCAGGTCGTCCAGGGTCAGCACCTGGTCGAAACCGGCCAGCAGCTCCTCCGCCGCGGTGCCCGGCGGCGGCAGGTCCACGATCACCGCGCAGGCCGTCCAGTCCGGCTGGGCCGAGCGCAGGGTCTGCAGCAGCACCCGCGCGCGCGACAGATAGCTGTAGGTGAAGCTGGTGTAGCAGCAGGTCCGCATCACGGGAGGCTGCATCAGGGCGGGTCCGGCAAGGCCAGCGTCGCGGTCATGCCCAGGGAGGCAAGCTGACCCATCTCCGACCCGGACGCCCCGCATAGCCGGGCGTAGCGGACGGCATCCTCGCTTTTGAAAAACCAGATCAGCGCCGGCAGGTCCTGCATCACCAGGCCGCGGCCGGATGCCAGCACCATGTCGGCCACGTTGCCGCTGGCGGACAGGGTGACGATGTCGGCGCCGGCGGCCATCGCTTCGTAGGCGACCAGGCAGAACGTCTCCGGCCAGGAGGACAGCACCAGCACCAGGTCGATCCCCTGCGCCACCAGCGCCTCCGTCATGGCGCCGCGCGCGGCGGGGGTGACGCTGGCGGCGAGGGTTACGACGCCGGGCAGCGGCGGACCAGGCGGCGCGGCGGTGAAGTGGAACAGCTGGTACGCTGCCAGGCCAGCCATCTGCGACGCCAGCTCGGCAAAGGCGTCCCAGCCCTTGTGCGCGGTGGGGTAGCCGACGAAGGCGACGCGGACCGGGTTTGCAGGCGTGCCGCGGGGCGGGGCGTCCGGCATGGCGCTGCGGACGGCGCCGACCTTCACCGCGGCATACTCGTGCACCTGGGCCGACAGGTGCGGCAGGCGCGCGCCGTGCCGCCACACCGCCAGCGCAGCCGCGGAGGGCGCGACGACGTGCAGCGGAACCGCCGCAAACAACGCCTGGATATGGGCCAGGTGCTCGCCGCGCTCGGCGCCATAGACGCAGACCCGGCACGCTCCGCTGTCCGGCGGGGGTGCGCCGCAATAGGCCACATCGTTCCGCAACAGGTTGAAGCCGACGCAGATGGACTCGTAGTCGTTGACCCAGAACACCGCGTCGCGCGGCGCCAGCGCCTCATGCAGGGCGATCAGCGCGTGGACCTGGTGACCGAGCAGGCAGTGCAGCACCAGCCGGCGCACGGCGGGCAGCGCCGGCAGCAACTCAATCAGGAGGCGCTGCAGGCCGGTGTAGGTGGTGACGCCGAGGTACACGCCGTCAAGGGTGACGTGGATGTAGAACGGCCCCGTGCCCTCCGGCGCCAGGACCATGCGGGAGGCGACGGGCGCGATGTGCAAATAAGCTTCGCCGCGGGCGTTGAAGGCGGCCTGCTCGTCGGCGACCAGGATCTGCACGCCGCCGACGTGGCGGGTATAGCGGTCGTGGCTGACGGCCAAGGTCAGGCCTTGGGCGCCGGGCAGCCGCGCCTGCAGGGCGTCATGCAGGGCGGCGGGCGTCATGCAGGCGACGACCGCGGGCAGTTGGCCACCGGGCCGCTCGGACGGCGGACGGGCGCGCAGGAACGCCTGCCGCTCCGCCTCCCGGCTGCGGCGGGGGGCGCGGCCCTGGGCGCGGCCCTGGACCAGGAAGTGCCAGAACCCGTTCATCCCGGTGTCGTGCACATCCGGGTTGGCCTCCATGTAGAAGCGGCTGTCGAAGTGGCGGTTCGGGTTGCGCAGCTCAGTGGCGCCGTACAGCAGGAAGTGCTGCAGGGGGTCCATGCCGGACTCGCGTACGTCCTGGTGGCTGGCATGGTAGAACGCGGCGTCGAATTCCGGGGCGACCACAGCCGCCACCTCGTCCAGGGGCGGCTGTGCCAGGGTCCAGGCAGTGGCAGCCGGGCCGCAGGGCAGTGGCGGGCCAGGCTGGAAACCGGGCCGGGTGGAACGGACCGCGGTGCCGTGCCGATCCTGCCCTGCCTGCGTGACGCTCAGCCCGTGAATGTCCAAACCGGTGTCAACTCCTCTCACGTTCGCCGCAGCCGTCTTGGCCCGGGCCGCAGGCTGCCTAACTCCCCGAGGGCGCGATGCCACTATGCCCTGTGACCGGGGCCGCGCAACCGGGGCCGCTTCACCAGGGCTTCCCAACCGGGGCCGCTCCATCGGGCTGCCGCCTTGTCGGGCTTGCATAGATCATGGAACCTAACCTCATGCCTCGTTTCGATAAAGCGATCTTTGTTCTCACCGTACTGGCGCCGTTGACAAGCCTTGCCGCTGCCGAGACGCCGCGCACCGGGCGGGATGCTATGGGGGACTGGCGGGGCGATGCGCCCGGCGTGGTGCGGCTGATCCGCCCCGACGACCTGGCGGCACCCTTCGCCACGCGCTCCCGCAGCAACGGTCCGAGCGTCGCCCCGGCCCCCGCCGGCGCCGTGCCGCGTGGCCCGGCCGGAACCGAGGTGGCGCTGTTCGCCAAGGGGCTGGGCGGCCCCCGCATCCTGCGCACTGCGCCGAACGGCGACATCTTCGTGGCCGAGACCGGCGCCGGGCGCATCCGGGTGCTGCGGCCTGCGGCGGACGGGCGCGCCCCTGCCGCCAGCGAGGTGTTCGCCGCCGGGCTGGACGGGCCGTTCGGCATCGCGTTCTGGCCGCCGGGGCCGGAGCCGCGCTATGTCTATGTCGGGGAGACCGGGCGCGTGGTGCGCTTCCCCTACCAGGCCGGCGCGCTGCATGCCTCCGGCCCGGCGGAGGTGGTGGTGCCGTCCCTGCCCGAGGGCGGGCACTCGACGCGGGACGTGGCGTTCTCCCCGGACGGCGCGCGGATGTACGTGTCGGTTGGCAGCGGTTCCAACGACGACGCGCCGCCGGCGGTGCCGCTGCCCCGGCTGGCGTCGCTGGAGGCCGCGTCCGGCCGCGGCGCCGCCTGGGGGGACGAGGCAGGGCGGGCCGACGTGCTGCAGTTCGATCCGCAGGGCCACCCGGCCGGGCACCTGGCGAACGGCATCCGCAACTGCGTCGGCCTGGCGGTGCAGCGGGACGGGACCGTGATGTGCGCGGTGAACGAGCGGGACGGCCTGGGCGACGACCTGCCGCCGGACTACGTCACCCGCGTCAGGCCGGGCGGCTTCTATGGCTGGCCCTGGTACTACATCGGCGAGCACGAGGACCCGCGCCACCCGGGCGCGCGGCCGGACCTGGCCGGGCATGTCGATGTGCCGGACGTGCTGATCCAGCCGCACTCGGCGCCGCTGGCGATCACCCTGTATGACGGCGCGATGTTCCCATGGCGGGGGGATGCGCTGGTGGCGCTGCATGGCTCGTGGAACCGGGGCAAGCGGACCGGCTACAAGCTCGTGCGGGTGCCGATGCGCGATGGGACGCCGACCGGGGGGTATGAGGACGTGCTGACCGGGTTCGTGCGGGACGACGACGCCGTGTGGGGGCGCCCGGTGGGGGTGACGGCGATGCAGGACGGGTCGGTGCTGGTGTCGGAGGACGGCAACGACACGATCTGGCGGCTGTCGCGGCGGTAGGCGCAGCCGGCCACCTGCGCGATCCCCGCTGCTTGCAGGGAACTGAACGGAAGGCGGTCCAGCACCCCATCGCATGGTGGTCGAACGAACGGTCACTGTGACCTGCCTCGTCGGTCAGGGCGAGCAGGCGCCGTCTGTCACTGCCCCGTCTATCATTGCGAGGAGTGCTTGCGACCCGGCAATGCAAGGGCCAGAAGACCGAGACTGCATCCCGTGCCCTCCCGGATTGCCACGCTGCAAGCGCGGCTTGCAATGACGGCGGCAAACCTGATGCGCAGGCGTAAGGGTCACCGCAGAGGGTCGTTGGTATGATGCTGGATGACGGGTCCCAAGCCAGTCCGCCTCCTGCAGAGGGCAGCCTCTACGGAGTGCGAGCATGGCCGCACCGGCTGCTTGCATGCCTCGCGCTGCTGCTGTCGCTGGCTGCGGTGTTCAGCACGCAGCTTCGCACCGGCTTCGGCACCCTGACCGGCGACCGGCTGGATGGGCTGATTCAAACCAGCATTTTCGAGCACTGGTTCAACGTGCTGCGCGGACGTGCGGCTTGGGACACGATGGCGTATTTCACCCCGTATCCCGGCACGTTAGCCTACAACGACGGCTACCTGCTTTACGGCCTCGCCTATTCCGGCTGGCGCGCGGCCGGCCTTGACCCGTTCCTCTCGACCGAGATGGTGGCGGTGCTGCTACGCGTCCTCGGCTTCGCAGCCGCCTACGGGTTTGTCCGGAGCATCCTCGGCCTGCCGTTCCGCGCGGCAGTCCTAGGTGCCGTGCTGTTCACGGTCGGCCTAAGCACCTACCAGCAGTCTGCCCACATGCAAATCCTCAGCGTGGCGCTCGGCCCGGCAGCCGCACTGCTGGCCGTGCACGGCATGCGGGCGCTGGAGGCCGGGCGGACCAGGGCCGCCCTCGGCTGGGGCGCGGCGTTCGCGGCCCTGGCAGGGGCCTGGCTGCTCACGGCCTTCTACATGGCCTGGCTGCTGGCCTTCTACATCCTGGTGCTGACGGCCGCCACCGCCGCCATAAACCCTGGGATGCGGCAGCGTGTCATCGCCACCTTGCGGCGACGGTGGCGGGTTGTCGCAGCCATCGCCCTGATGGGCCTGGCCGCCACGCTGCCGTTTCTCGCGCTCTACCTGCCGAAGGCGCGGGAGAGCGGGATGCACCTATTCGCCGCGCTGCGCCCGTTCCTCCCCACGCTCCGCGAGACGATCCGGGTTGGGCCAGGAAACCTGCTGTTCGGCTGGTCCGACCACCTGCTGTTCCATGACGGCGCGGTGTCGGCCGAGCGCATCGTCGGCTGGCCACCCGTGATGCTGGCCTGCTTCCTGGCGGCCGCCTGGTCATGGCGACGCCTGCCTGCAGCCGGACCGGCAATCTTGGCCATAGGCATCGTGTATGCCCTGACCCTCAACGTCGGCGGACTGTCGGGTTGGTCAGCGGTTTACCACCTGGTTCCAGGCGCCAAGGCGATCCGTGTCGTGTCCCGCGCCTGGATCATGCTGGCCGGACCCATGCTGTGCGTCGTGCTCGTCTGGCTGCACCGCCTGGGCGGCAGCAGGCCGGTCCTGGCCGGGGTGCTGTCGCTGCTGCTGGTGGCCGAACAGCTCAGCCGCGGCCCGCACGTCGCCGAGCTGGACCGGGAGGCCGAGCTGCGGCACTTGAACAGGGTGCTGCCAGCGCCGGCGGGATGCCGGGCCTTCGCGGTGCTGTCGGCGCGCACCGACGACCCGGAGGCGATGAAGGTGCTGCAAAGCCTCAGCGCCAACGTCAATGCCATGCTGATCGCCGAGGTGGCGGGGCTGCCTACGGTCAACGGCACCTCGACGTTCAACCCGCCGGACTGGGACGCCGCCGACCCCACCAGCCCCGGCTACGTCGCAGGGATCGAGGCGTATGCCCACGCGCACGGGCTGGACGGCATCTGCGGCTTGGACCTGCGGACCGGGCGCTGGTATGCCAGCCTGCGGGATTACCGGCCGGTCCACCTGATGCCGACCAGTGGCCCGCTGTCGCTGCGTGTCGATGAGGCCGGCGCGGACCTGCTGGACGCCGGCTGGTCGCCGCCGTTTCCGTGGGGCCGGTGGAGCGGCGTCCGCGGCACGTTGCGCTTCCTGGTGCAGGACGGTCCCGGGGCGGTGCGCCTCACGGCATGGTGCTTCTTGGTCCCTATCTCGCCAGTGCGCACGCAGCAGGTTGCCGTGCTGGCCGGCGGCAAGCCCGTGGCAACCTGGACCGTCTCGACCACGCCGGCCGCTTACCAGGCCCTGTTGCCCGCCAGCGCCGGTCCATTCGAGGTCACGTTCGTGAACCAGGACCTGGAGAGCGCCGACCAGAGAGGTGACGCCGACGCAGAGCGCACGCCAGGCTTTGGCCTCATTGCGGTGCAGCTCGACCAACCCTGACGGGTGTCCGGCTGCTGACCCGGCAGGCTCTGCCGCTTCCTCGGCCGCGCCGGGTCCGGCTAGAAATGATGACGAGGATCGGGACCCAATTTGCCGGGATCGTTGACATTTAATGCCAAGCTTGCTTGCCACCTTGGCGCGTGGCGCCCAAACCTTCAAGCCAACTCCGAACTGCTGGCAACGGCCTTGCCTATCGCGCCGGGCCTGCAAGCCTCCAGATATAAAGCCTAGGCCGCCTTCCGCCCCGGCTCCGCCCCGAACAGGTAATCGACATCATCCTGCTCCAGCCCGGCCAGGTCGCCCGGCTGGGTGAACGTCAGGTTCGCCAGCTCGGCCTTGCGCTGCTGCAATTCCAGGATGCGCTCCTCGACCGTATCGGCGCCGATCAGCTTGTACACGAACACCGACTTGGTTTGGCCGATGCGGTGGGCGCGGTCGCTGGCCTGGTTCTCGACCGCCGGGTTCCACCAGGGGTCGTAGTGGATCACCGTGTCCGCCGCCGTCAGGTTCAGCCCGCGCCCGCCGGCCTTGAGCGAAATCAGGAACAGCGGCACCTCCCCGGCCTGGAAGCTGCGCACCGGCTCCGCCCGGTCCCGCGTGTCGCCGCGCAGCTCGACATAGGGGATGCCAGCCTCGGCCAGGCGCGGCTTGATCAGGTCCAGCATGGAGGTGAACTGGCTGAACAGCAGGATGCGCCGGCCCTCCGGGATCATCTCGCCCACCATCTCCAGCAGGTCGTCGAGCTTCGAGGACGACTCGACCGTGCGGGCGGAGGGCAGCTTGACCAGCCGCGGGTCGCAGCATACCTGGCGCAGCTTCAGCAGGGCGTCCAGCACGATGATGCGGCTGCCGGCCAGGCTGCGCTCGGCCACCTGCTCGCGCACCCGCTCCTGCAGGGTGACGCGGATGGTCTCGTACAGCTCGCGCTGGTCGGGCGCCAGGGTGATGCGGCGCAGGATGGTGTGCTTGGGCGGCAGCTCCGTCGCCACCTCGGACTTGGTGCGGCGCAGGATGAACGGCCGGATGCGGCGCACGAGCTGCATCCGCCGCTGGTCGTCGCCGCGCTTCTCGATGGGGGTGCGGAACCGCTTGGTGAACACCTGGCGGTCGCCCAGCAGCCCCGGCATCAGGAAGGCGAACTGCGACCACAGCTCCTCCAGGTTATTTTCGACTGGGGTGCCGGACAGGCAGATGCGGTGCTTGGTGTCCAACTGGCACACCGCGCGGGTGGCCTTGGCGACAGGGGACTTGATCGCCTGCGCCTCATCGAGGACCACGACGTGCCAGGCCAGCTCCTTCATGTCGGCGATGTCGCGCGCCAGCACGGTGTAGGTGGTGATGACGACGTGCACGCCGTCCAGCCGGTCCCGCCGCTGATGCCGGTCCAGGCCGTGCAGCACCGCCGTCGTCAGGTGCGGCGCGAACTTGGTCAGCTCCGCCGTCCAGTTGCTGATCAGGCTGGTGGGCACGACGATCAAGGCTGGCCGGTCCATGCGGCCCGACGCCTGCTCGAACACCAGGTGCGCGATGGTCTGGGCGGTCTTGCCCAGGCCCATGTCGTCCGCCAGCAGCCCGCCCAGCCCGGCGCCGCGCAGGTGCTGCAGCCAATCCAGCCCCTGCTTCTGATAGGGCCGCAGATCGCCATGGAACGTGGTGGGCAGCAGCACCGGGGGGATCTCGGCGTCGTCGCGGAACTGCTCGACATAGGTCTTGATCGCCGCCGCGTTCTCGAACCGGGTGCTGACCAGGTCCTCCAGCTCCAGCAAGGTCGCAGCCTCGGCGGCGGGCAGCACCAGCGGACCGTCCTGCAGGCGGCCGGCGCCCTCGATCAGGTCGCCCATGATCGCCAGGAGGCGGCGGATGCGCTCGGCGGGCAGCTTCACCACGCGGCCATCGTCGAGGCTGGTGATGATCTCGCCATCGACGATCTGCGCCACCTCCAGGCCGCCGCGCTCGATGAGCTTGCTCAGGATCGGCAGCAGCGGCAGGCGCACGCCGTCGATCTCGATGCCGAAGTCCAGGCTGAAGCGGCCCGGCCCGGCGTCGGCCACCTGCACGTCGGTGGTGCCGACCTCCTCGACCAGGCGGGGGCCGAAGTCGCGGTCGATCAGGTTGCGCCAGCCCAGCACCTGCAGCGCCGGGATGCGGGCGGCGATGAAGTGGTGCCAGCGTTCGGCCGAGTCCTCCCCCACGTGCACCAGCGCCCGGCGGCCCTTGCTGGAGCCAGCGTCGGCGATCCGCATCTGGGTGAAGCCGTCGGCGCTCACGGTGTCGAACGCCGCCGCCTCGGCCTTCACGTCGCGGCGGACGAAGCTGGGGCCGGCCGGGGTGACGACGCGGATGAACTGGCGCTCATCGTGGCCGTCGATGGTGACGCCGCCGTAGTCGAAGTCCAGCGTCAAGGCGTCCAGCATGCCGATGCGGCCCACGGCGTCCGTGGTGCGGACGCGGCGCAGGCGGATTACCGGCGTCATGTCGGTCTCAACGATGCTCTGGTCGCTGGCGTGGGCCGGGATCACCACCGGCTCGGGGCGGCGGGGGCGGGCCGCCTCGGGCGCAGGCTGCCGCAGGCGGACGCGGCCCACGGCACCGGTCGCGCCATCGACGTAGTACGGGCCGGCGTCGCTTTGCAGCACGGCGGACTTCAGCGGCAGCTTCGGCTTCAGGTGGGCGTCGAAGGTGCGCTGCTCGCCGTCTTGCAGCCGCTTGCCGGAGGGCGCCCAGCGGGCCGCGCCGCTGGCGACCAACCCGCGCAGCATGTCGGGGAGCTGCGCGCGGCTGACGGTGGACTTGGTGCTGGCGCCGCCGCCGAGCAGCCGGGCCAGGGCACGGGCGGGGGCACCGCTGCCGGGGTCGGCCATGACCTGGCGCGGGGTGGTGGGGGTGATGCGCCGGGTGCGCTCGCCGACCAGGAAGGTGCTGACGGTGGCGCCGTCCGGCGGCGGGGCAGCGGCCAGCTCGAACAGCACGATGCGCTTCTCGGGCGGCTCGTTGCCGGTCAGGGTGTCCAGCAGGCCCTTCGGCGCGGCGCGGCGCAGCTCCGGGTAGCGCTCCAGGGCGGCGAAGGCGGCGGCGGCGAGGTGGGCGCAGGCGGGAGTTTGGCAGGTGCAGCGGCCGTTCAGCGCGACGCGGCCATTGTGCGGCTGTGGTTCCAGGGTAGCGGTCTGCTGGCCGGCGGCCTGGTCCACGGTGGCCGTCACCACATCGCCCTCCAGCCGGACCTCAACGGCGCCGACCAGCAGTAGGCTGCGGCCGCGTGTCAGGGTGCGGGCGTCGAAAATCCGGCCGAGGTCGTCGGAGGAGAACGGCGTGGGCATCAGGCGGGGAATCCTTGGAGCAGCGGCGTCGGACGCGGCAGTCTAGCGGATTGCGCGCCGGGATGCGCGCCCTTTAGCCGTGCATCGCGCAGATGCCTGCTCCCTCTCCCTCCGGACAGGACGATCGCATATACCATGGGAATGCCCCCTTCTCCCTCTCCCCCCTTCGGGAGAGGGCCGGGGTGAGGAGGTCGTGCGGCGCAGACCCACTGGTCCGGGCAACCCTGTTCCGCAGGCGGCAAACGGCGCGAAGTAAGCCCCCCTCACCCCGGCCCTCTCCCGGAGGGAGGGGGAAGACGCAAGCAAGCCTAGCCCAGGGCGGCGCGGACCTTGCCATGGTAGTCCATGTCGGGCACCGGGCCGACCAGGGAGATTGTCGGATTGCTCGCCACCACGCGCCGGGCGGCGGCGGTCACGTCGTCCATCGTCACCGCCTCCACCTTGCGCATCGCGTATTCCGGCGTGTGGATCTCGCCGTGCTCGAACAGGCTGCCGGCGATGCCCTGGGCCAGGCTGAACGGCTTCTCCTTCGCCGTCGCCAGCCGGACCAGCAGGCCGTTCTTGGCGCGCGTCATGTCGGCCTCGGTCACGGTCTGCGTCACCTTGGTCAGCTCGCCGCAGGCCACCGTCAGCAACTCGTCCACATGCTTGGCCGTCGTGCCCGCCGTGAGCACCAGTTCGCCATGGTCCACGCCGTGGTCGCTGAAGGCGCCAACGCTGTAAACCAGGCCGCGCTTCTCCCGCACCTCCTGGAACAGGGGAGACGACATGCCGCCGCCCAGCGCCCGGGCCAGCACCTTGTGCGCGTACACCGACGGGTCCGTCTCGGGCACGGATTGCAGGCCCAGCAGGATCGTCACCTGCTCGAAGTCCCGCTCCGTGTTGCGGACCGCGCCACCCTCATAGCGTGCAGGCGTCACCTGCACCGGGGCGCTTCGGCTGGGCAGATGCTCGAAGTGGACGGCGACCATGCCGACGAACGCCTCATGCGAGAAGTCGCCGGTTCCCACGACGACCATATTCTCGCCGAAGTAGTTATCCGCAACGAACCCGGTGAAGTGGTCGCGGGTCATCGCCTCGATGCCCTCGGCGCGGCCCAGGATCGGGCGGCCGATGCTCTGGCCGGGGTAGGCGATCAGGCCATAGCCGTCATAGGCGACGCTGGTGGGGCTGTCGGTGGCGCGCTTGATCTCCTGCAGGATCACGCCCTTCTCGACGGCGATGTCCTTGTCTTCGTACACCGAGTTGCACAGCACGTCGCCGATGATGGCGACCGACTGGCCGATGGTGCCCTTGAGGCCGGTGACGAAGTAGCAGGTCATCTCGTGCGAGGTGAAGGCATTGATGTTGCTGCCCAGCACCTCGATCTCGGCGCCGATCTGCAGGGCGCTGCGGCTGCGGGTGCCCTTGAACGCCATGTGTTCCAGGAAGTGGGCGACGCCGTTGTTCGCCTCGGTCTCGTTGCGCGCGCCGGCCTTGACGAAGGCGGCCACCGCGGCGCTGTCGAAGCCGGGCAGGTTGACGGATACGACCCGCAGGCCATTGGGGAGGACGGTTTGCTCGATGTTCATGGAGGGCATGTGGGGCGTCCCGTTAAGGTGTGCAGTACCGGGCACAACGCTAAACACGCCGCACGTTGGTGAACAGCGGCGGTGAACAGCGGCAGGCCCGCAGCACGCCCGCAAGGTCACGCCGCCAGGCGCTGGGCTGGTAATGGCCGCACGGCAGGTAGACGCCGACCTGTAACGCCCGCGCCTGGAGCTGCGCCGCCACCGCCTGCTGCGCCGCCAAGCCATCGGCGGCGAACCACTGGGACCGCAGGGGCACCAGATCGACGTTCGGCTGTTCCCAACAATCGACCTCGCCGGTGCGTGGGGCGGCGGCTGCGGTCGCGCCGTTGGGGATGGTGTGCCATTCCACGCGGTCGAAGTAGGCGACGCGCAGCCCGGTGGTGAAGCTGGGCGTGCCGTCCGGGCGCGGCACATACCCGTCGAACCACCGATAAGATGGCCAAGGCCCCGGGCACCCGCTCCCCGGGCACGAACCGGTAGGGGCCGCTGCCGACCATCTCGGCGACGCGGTGGCGCGAGGGGTGCGGACCAGGCGCTACGGCATGATGGCCGGTAGGAAGCTGGTGGGCTTGGCCAGGGCGTTTCCTGCATGCGCCGCATTCCTGCGCGTGTCAGGCAGCCGCTTCACCTAAGCACCCCGCAATCAGCGAAGTCCTTTGGCGTATCAGCGCACCTTTTGGCACAACAGCGTACAGTACAATGTTAGTTCTCGACAAAGGTATCGAAACTGTTAGAAGCCTCAGCGCAGCTTTTGGGCTGGGCCTGGGGTTTAGCATCTTCCAGGCCATGCAACATAGGACTTGCGTCTTCAATCAAAGGCGTATTCGTGGCGCCCGGCCAACGGACGCCGCAAAGGGAGACTACAAAGCATGGACGACCAGTTGACATCCTACGAGCGATTCGTCGCCGACGACGACGGCGCGCACGAGCTGCTCATCGAGCGCCGGGCTGCGATCAAGCAGTTTGGCTTCAAGACGGCCGGCGCCGTCGCGCTGGGCATGCTGGCGACCGGTGCCGGCGGCGTCATCACATCTGAGCCGGCCGAGGCGCAGACGCTGACCGACAACGACATCCTGAACTTCGCGCTCAACACCGAGTATGTCGAGGGCGAGTACTATCTGCGTGGGTTCCTCGGCCAGGGACTGGCCGCCACCGATCTGACCGGCACGGGAGTCCAGGGCACGGTGCTCGGTGGTTCCAAGGTGCCGTTCCAGACTCCGGCGGTTTACGACGTGATCCAGAAGACCGCCCAAGATGAGGTGGACCACATCCGCTTCCTCCGGCGCGTGCTGGGCAGCGCGGCGGTGGCGGAGCCGGCGATCGACCTGCTGAACAGCTTCAACTCGGTGGGCGTTGCCGCCGGGCTGGTCGCGCCGGGGACGCAGTTCAACCCGTTCCTGAACGAGACCAACTTCCTGCTCGGCGCCTTCACGCTGACGGATGCGGGGATAACGGCTTATGCCGGCGCTATCGGCCTGCTGACCCAGACGGCCAACATCTCCTCGTCGGCGAGCATCCTGGCGGCCGAGGCTCTCCACGACGGGGCAATCCGCCTCCTGCTGGGGCAGTTCGGCCAGCAGGCTGCGGCCAATGCCATCTCCACCGTGCGGGCGAAGCTTGGCGGACCCTACGAGCAGGGGTTGTCAATTCCCAACCTGCCCATCAACATCGCGCCGACCGACACCGATGGGCTGGTGTTCCGGCGCGCGCCAATCCAGATCCTGAGCATCCTGTATAACGGCATCCGGGCGGGCGGCGGCTTCCTGCCGAACCAGGCGAACGGCACCATCAGGTAGGCTGCCGGCTGGACTTTGCGGCCGGGGTGGGTGATCGCCCACCCCGGATCAGCGTGGGCCTGGGTCAGTGCGGGATTGAGGTTGTGCACCGGCACACGGTAGCCTCCCGCCATGGTCCCGCTACGCTCCACTGCCTTCCCCACGTCAAGCATCACTGCCCCTTGGCTGCGCTGAGCTGATCATGCAGGCGGTTGTCGGCTATGCCGTGCTCCTGGCCCTGGCGTGGGCCTTGGGCGAGGACCGCCGGGCTATCCGCTGGCGCACCGTCGCGGCCGGGCTGGCGTTGCAGGCCGCGCTCGCGGTGCTGCTGATCGGCTTCACCCCGGCCCAGCGCGTGATCCTGCTGCTGAACGACGCCGCGGCTGCGCTGCAGGACGCGACGGACGCCGGGAGCGCATTCCTGTTCGGCTACCTCGGTGGCGGCGCCCTGCCCTTCCCGGAGCTGCGGCCCGGCAGCAGCGTTATCCTGGCGTTCAAGATCCTGCCCCTGGTCCTGGTGATCAGCGCGTTGTCGGCGCTGCTGTTCCACTGGGGCGTGCTGCAGCGGCTGACGGCGGTGTTCGCGCTGCTGCTGCGCCGGGCCATGGGGCTGGACGGGCCGCTGGCGTTGGCGGCGGCGGTGCACATCTTCGTCGGCATGATCGAGGCGCCGCTGCTGATCCGGCCCTACTTGGCGCGTATGCAGCGGGGCGAGCTGTTCGCGGTCATGACCTGCGGCATGGCGGGCGTCGCCGGCACGGTCATGGTGATCTATGCGACGGTGCTGGGGCCGGTGCTGCCGAATGCGCTGGGGGCGATCCTGGTCGCGTCCGTCATCAGTACCCCGGCGGCGCTGGCCGTTGCCGCATTGATGGTGCCGTTCGGGCCGGGCGCCGCGGCACCGGGCGGGGATGCTGCGGCGTTGCAGCGCGACCCGCCGCTGAGCAGCCTGGACGCGCTGGTGCGCGGCACCGCGGACGGCATCGGCCCACTCGTGGGCATCACCACGACGCTGCTGGTCGCGGTCGCACTGGTCAGCCTGGTGAATGCCGCCCTGCACGCGCTGCCCGGCGGCTGGACCCTGCAGGGGTTGTTCGCCCTGCCGTTCCGGCCGGTGATGTGGCTGATCGGGATTCCCTGGGCGGAGACCCCGGCCGCCGCGCTGCTGATGGGCACCAAGACCGTGCTGAACGAGTTCGTGGCCTACCTCGGCCTGGCCGCCCTGCCGCCGGATGCGCTGGCGCCGCGGTCCCGGGTGATCCTGACCTACGCGATGTGCGGCTTCGCCAACTTCGGCAGCCTGGGCATCCTGGTCGGCGGCCTGGGTGCGCTGATGCCGGAGCGGCGGCACGAGGTGGTGGCGCTGGGACTGCGCTCGGTGCTGTCGGGGACGACCGCGACGTGCCTTAGCGGGGCACTGGCGGGGCTGCTGACGTAGCCGACCGGACTGCCTTCTCCCTCTCCCTCCGGGAGAGGGCCGGGGTGAGGGAGGCCGCAAGGACCAAGCTCTGCCGCGCTGGGCGTGAAGGTCCACCCCTCTCCCGGACAGCTAGGCCTTGGCCGCCCCCCTCACCCCGGCCCTCTCCCGGAGGGAGAGGGAGAAGGCAGCGCTACAGCAGCACGAAATCCCGCGCTTCCAACGGCGCCAGCACCACCGTCTCCCCCAGGTTATCCAACGCGGCGATCTCGATGGCGCGCACCAGCGCGTCCAGCGGCACGGCGTTCTGCGCCAGGCTGAACGGCTGCTCCAGCTCCTCGCCCAGCGCATCCAGTCCGAAGAACGCATAGGCCAGGATCACCGTCGCCACCGGCGTCGCCCAGCCCAGCGTGCCCACCAGCCCGAACGGCAGCAGCAGGCAGAACAGCCAGGCCGTGCGGTGCAGCAGCAGGGTATAGGTGAACGGCGCCGGGGTGGAGCGCAGGCGCTCGCACGCCGTCTGGATGGTGGTCATGGCCTGCAGGCGGTCGGAGAACATGCGGTACAGGTTGTCCGCCAGCTCGCCCCGGCGGTACAGCCGGCCCAGCTCCTCCGACTGCGCCAGCAGGATGGCGTCGGGGCGGCTGCGGTGCCGGGCGACGGCATCCCACTCCGCCGTGGGCACCCAGTCGCGCAGGCCCGCGCCTTCAACGCCGCGAAGCTGGTCGCGCAGCGCATGGGCGAACGCCACCGCCCGGTGCGCGAAACGCCGCCGCAACACAGGGTCATCCGGCAGCAGCACCACGCCGTCACGCACCAGGCCGCGGACCTCGGCGAGCAACTGCCCCCACTGCTTGCGCCCGTCCCACCACCGCTCATAGGCGGCGTTGTTGCGGAACCCCAGGAAGATGGACAGCGCCAGGCCCAGCAGGGTGAACGGCGCCAGGGTGAGGTCCTGGAAGTGCGCCGGCGCCAGGCGCTGCCAGGCCACGACGGCGGCGGAGATCAGCAGCACGGCGCCGATCCGCGGCAGGATCACCGGCACGATGGAGCCGCGCGTGATGAACAGCAGCCCGAGGGCGCCAGGACGGGGGCGGACGATCATGCATAAGCCTGGCAGAAGCCTGGTTGAGCAGGGCCTAGTTGAAGCGCAGGCCCCGCAGCCGGATCAGCCCATCGGGCACCTGCACGAAGCCCGTCAGGCTGCGCTTCAGCCCGACGATGTTCTTGGCGATATAGAGGTAAACCAAGGGCATGTCATCCCGCTCCGCCGCCCACAGCTTGGCATACAGCGCCCGGCGCTCCTCGGGGCCGGAGGTGGCGCGGGCCTGGTCCATGGCAGCGTCGGCGGCCGGATTGCTCCAGTGGCCGTAGTTGAAGGTCCCCCCGGTGTGCAGAAGCTGCCAGGTGTTGCCATCGGCGTCCGACCGGCCGGACCAATTGATCAGGAACGCCTGGAAATTGCCGGAGTAGGCCGCCTGCAAGGCCGTGGCGAACTCCATCACCTGCAGCTTTACCTCGAACCCGGCTTCCGCCGCCATCGCCTGGATCACCTCCGCCGCCTGCTGCACGTCGGGGCTGTTGGGCAGAATGAGCGTGACCGGCACCGGCAGCGCCACCCCGGCCTGGCGCAGCAGGGCGCGGGCGCGGTCCAGGTCGCGCGGCGGCGGCTGCACCGTGGGCACCCACCCGGGCGAGGCTTCGGTGTTGGCCTGGGCGGTGGGGGTGAACAGCCCGCCGTACACCACCTGGCTGATCACGCCGCGGTCCAGCGCCGCCTCGAACGCCTGGCGCACCCGGCGGTCCCGCCCGACCGGGGTGTCGGCGGCCGGGCCGTTGGCGAGGTTGAAGTTGATGCCGGTGTAGGCCAGCCCGTCCCCGATGGCGACCTGCAGGTGCGGGTCGGCCCGCACGGCGTCCACGTCGCTGGGCAGCACGTACTCCACCATGTCCACGGCGCCGGCCCGCAGGTTGGCCAGGCGCACGGCGGAGCTGGGCATCGGGCGGTACACCACCCGGTCGAAGTGGTAGGATGCGGCATCCCAATAGGCCGGGAAGCGCCGCAAGGTGATGCTGTCCTGCGCCACCCGGCCCTCGAACTGGTAGGGTCCGGCGCAGACCGGGTGCGTGCCGAACTGCGCGCCCATTGCCTCCGCCGCCTTGGGCGAGATCATGATGCCGGCGCGGTCCGCCAACTGCGCCAGCAGCGGCGCATTGGGCGCGCGCAGCGCCAGCCGTACCGTCAGCGGGTCCACGGCCTCGATGGCGGTGATGGCATTGACTTCCCCGGCGCGCATCGAGCCTTTCAGCGTCAGGTCGCGGGTCAGCTTGTAGCGGACCGCCTCGGCGTCGAACGGTTCGCCGTCGTGGAACACCACGCCGGGCCGCAGGTGCAGGACCAGGTGCAGCGGGTCCTCCCACGCCCAGGACGTGGCAAGCTGCGGCACCAGGTTCAGCCCGGCGTCCAGGTCGATCAGCTTGTCGCACATCGCGGCATACACGACGCGGCTGACGTAGGCGGAGCCAAGCGTCGGGTCCAGGATGTCCGGGTCCTCCCGGAGCGCGATGGTCAGGGTCTGCGCCTGAGCTGCGGCGCCGAGCCACACCGCCATCAGCAGGGCGGCCGCAAGCCTACCCATGCCCACCAACCACCGTCATTGCGAGGAGCGCTTGCGACGCGGCAATCCAGGAGCGGCCAGGATTGCGCGCAAGGCTCCCGGATCGCCACGCCGAAGCCGGCTTGCAATGACGGGTGCTGAAAAAGGGGACCGCACCCATCACGCGGCAGCCCGTCCGTCGCGGGCAATGGCGGCGTCGATCACCTCGCGGTCCACCGTGCCCCAGGGATCGGCGGCGCCGGCCAGGTGGCGGCGGAACACGGCGTAGCGTTCCAGGCTGACCCGGTGCAGGCGGCGCAGCTCGGCCAGCGGGTCCGGGTGGTCGTCGGCGCGGATGTCCAGGTCGGGGTAGGGATCGGCCAGGCACACCTTCAGCCCGGCGCCCTGGCGGCCCCGCTTGTCGCCGCCCGCGGCCTCCCCCGCCTCCATGGCGGTCAGCAGGCGCTCGGCCAGGGTGCCGGCGGCGTGCAGGAAACCGTCCAAGGTGCGCTCCACCACCGCGGCGCCGGCCAGCATGTTGCCGGCGACCGACACGTCATGCCCGCGAACCTGCCCGGCCCAGGCAACGCAGTCCGGGCCGGTGTGCTGGCCGATGCGGCCCTGGGCGTCCAGGATGTGCAGTTGCCGCTGCGCCCGGCCGGGGTCGGGGCCGGTCAGGGCGGCTATGAGCGCCGCCGGGTCCTCGCCAAGGCGCAGGCGGGGCATGGCGTGGACGGCATACATGGGGTTGACCAGCGCCTGGGTGGCCAGGGCAGCGACCCGGCCCTCGACATGGATGCATAAGCCGCCGACGGCGAAGAAGCGGGAGGCAACAGCGGCGCCCAGCGCGCCGGTCGCGGAGTCACGGGCAAGGATGGACCAAGTCATGCCGCACCCTTGCCGACACATCACCACCTGACAAGGGGTGGGCCTGGCAAGGATGCGGCTGCCCGGGGCAGCGGAGGCAACCGGCTGAGCGGAGGCTCCAGGCTCAGCGGGGGCCTAGGTCAGCGCAGGCCGAAGAACGACAGAACGGCAACGACAACAACGACGAGGCCGACGATGTAGATGATATTGTTCATAAGGGTGGACTCCGGCGGGTTATATCACGTTCATTACGCCGGGCAGCCACCCTGGTTCCCACTTCGCCTGGGCAGGATCATCCGGCGAGCACGGATGGGCGATGACGATAGGCCGTTGCGGACGGCTGGCTGGCGCTGAACGGTGCTTGACGCGCTGCGTGGGGCCGGGCTGTAGCTTGGGAAGCACCCCCGGAGTCCCTGATGGATGTTCCGGTGCCTGGTCCAGGATCGGGACGGCTCTTGCGGCCGGCCGGACAACCCTTGGCCGCCACTGTGCCTGGGCCTGCACGCGATCAGGAAAACTTAACGGCGCAAACGGGTTGCAGGCATGGCCTGAGTTACCGCATCCGGTTCACCTTGGCGTTCGACATCGCTTCGGCTGAGCCTGCAAATTCAGCATTAACGCTATGTGCCTGCTGGCTGTATTGACGCACCCTCCATAACGCGAACAAAATGCGAACATGGCTGCGATGGGTGCATTGGGCGAGTATGGAACATATGCAGTACACGGCAAGGCCCAACCCGCCCCAGCCCTCCTCCGGGATCAGCCTATTGCGCGCCGCCATCGCCCGCATCGAGCAGTCCGGCGCAACGGACGGCCCACCCCCATTGCCCTTCGGACAGCCCGGCATCGATGCCGCCCTGCCCGGCGGCGGCCTGGCCCGGAGCGCCCTGCATGAGGTGCTGGGCAGCGGCGCCGACCTGCACCATGCCGCCGCCGCCGCGCGCTTCGCCGCCGGGGTGCTGGCGCGGCTGTCCGGCCCGGTGCTGTGGGTGGTGGAGCGGGCGGACCTGTTCGCGCCGGGCCTGGCGGGCGCCGGGCTGCATCCGGACCGGGTGGTGTACGCCCGCATGCCCCGCCAGCACGCCAATGCAGGCGGCTGCAACGGCGTGCTGCTGGTGATGGAGGAGGGCCTGCGCCACCGCGGCCTGGCCGGCGTGGTGGCGGAGCTGTCGGGGCCGCTGTCGCTGACCGCCTCCCGCCGGCTGCAGCTTGCGGCGGAGGCCGGGGGCGCCATGGCCCTGGTGCTGCGCCGGCCCTGGACGGGGGACGTGCCCACCGTCGCCACGGCCGCGGCAACACGCTGGCAGGTGGGCGCCCTGCCCTCTGCCCCTGCCGTGCCCCATGCGCCGGAGGTGCCGGGGCTGGGCCGGGTGCGCTGGCGGCTGGACCTGCTGCGCTGCCGGGGTGGACGGCCGGGAACTTGGGATGTGGAGGCTTGCGATGCGCAGGGTCGTCTCGGTTTGGTTGCCCCATTGGTCCACGGACCGGCTGCGGCGTTCGCTTCGGGTCCAGCCGCCTGGACTCCCCGGCTCACCCGGACCGGATGAGCCCCTGGTGACCGCCCTGCACGATGGCCGCCGCCGCGTGGTGGGCGCCATGGACCCGGCTGCGGCGGCGCTTGGCTTGCGGCCCGGCATGGCGCTGGCCCACGCGCTGGCGCTGGTGCCGGGCCTGCGGGTAATCGAGGCCGAGCCGGAGCGGGATGCCGACGCGCTGCGCCGCCTGGCCACCTGGTGCCACCGCCTGGCCCCGCTGACGGCGCCGGACCCGCCGGACGGGCTGTGGCTGGACGTGACCGGCTGCACCCACCTGTTCCGCGGCGAGGCCGCGTTGCTGGACCTGCTGACCCAGCGCCTCCTGCAGGATGGCCTGCACGCCCGCGGCGCCATCGCCGACACACCCGGCGCCGCCCATGCCGTGGCCCGGCACGCACCCAACCTCGCAAAAGGCAGCGTGGTGCCAACGGGCCAGCATGCCGAGGCCATCGCCGCCCTGCCCCTGGCCGCCCTGCGCCTGGCGGCGGAGCTGGTGACCGCCCTGCACCGCCTGGGGTTCGATCGGGTGGCCCACCTGGACCGCCTGCCCCGCGCCGCCCTGGCCCGCCGCTTCGGCCCGCATCTGCTGCTGCGGCTGGACCAGGCGCATGGCCGGGTGGCCGAGCCGATCCTCCCCCTGGTGCCGGAGAGGCTGCTGCAGCACCGGGTCGCGTTCCTGGAGCCGTTGCTGACCGCCGATGCCCTGTCCCAGGCCATCCGCCACCTGGTCGTGCCGCTGTGCGCCGCCATGGAGCGCACCGGCCTGGGCGCCCGCCGGCTGGACCTGCTGTTCGAGCGGGTGGACGGCGCAATCCAGGCTGTCCGCATCGGCACCGCGCGCCCGTCCCGCGACGTCCGCCACCTGTCCCGCCTGCTGGACGAGCGGCTGGAGGAGGTCGATCCCGGCCTGGGCATCGAGGCCATGCGGCTGGTGGTCCCGCTGGCCGAACCCCTGCATTGGCGCCAGGACACCGCCGGCCCCGCCATGCCCCCCGTCATGCCCGACGTCTCCGCCCTGGTGGACCGGCTGAGCAACCGCCTGGGCGCCGCCAGCGTGTTCCGCGCCGAGCCGGTCGAGAGCGACGTGCCCGAGCGCAGCGTCCGCCGCGTCCCCGCCCTGGCCCGGCCCGGCGCTGCCAACTGGCTGGCACCCTGGCCCGCCCCGGTCCGCCTGCTGCACCCGCCGCAGCCGGTCGAGGCATTGGCCGCCCTGCCCGACGGCGCCCCGGCCGCGTTCACCTGGCGCCGCCGCCGCCACCGCGTCCGCCAGGCCGACGGTCCCGAGCGCATCCACGGCGAATGGTGGCAGCGCGACGGCGAGGTGTGGGCGGTGCGCGACTACTTCCGCGTGGAGGACCAGGACGGCGCCCGCTTCTGGCTGTTCCGCCGCGGCGACGGCGTGGACCCGGCAACCGGCGGCCTGGAGTGGTTCCTGCATGGGCTTTTCTAACGAATACGCGGAGTTGCAGGTCACGACGAACTACTCGTTCCTGCGCGGCGCCAGCCACCCGCACGAACTGTTTGAGCAGGCCGCCGCCTACGGCATCGCGGCGTTGGGCATAGCCGACCGCAACTCGGTCGCCGGCATCGTGCAGGCATGGGAGGCGGCGAAGGCAGCCAAAATACGGCTGGTGGCCGGCTGCCGGCTGGACCTGCGGCCCGACCAGCCGGGGCAGCCTGGCCCGGCGCTGCTGGCCTATCCCACCGACCGGCCGGCGTGGGCGGGATTGTGCGGACTGCTGACGCTTGGGAAGGGCCGGGTCGGGCGTGGCCCCGGCAACAAGGGCGGCTGCGACCTGGGCTGGGACGACCTGGCCGGAGCCGAGGGGCTGCTGTTCGTCCTGGTGCCGACCGACGATGCGCTGCTGCCGGCGCAACTGGCCCGGCTGCGCGCCTTGGCGCCGGGGCGCACCTACTTGGCCGGCACTGCGCGCCGCCGTCCCGGCGACGCCGTTCGCCTGCACCACCTACAGGACCTGGGTGGCGCGGATACTCCCATGATCGCCACCGGGGACGTGCTGTATCATCTGCCGGGCCGCCGCATCCTGCAGGATGTGCTGACCTGCATCCGCGAGGGATGCACCATCGACGCTGCCGGGTTCCGCAGGGAGCGCACCGCCGACCGCCACCTGAAGACCCCGGCCGAGATGGCTCGCCTGTTCGCCCGCTACCCCGATGCCATCGCCCGCACGATGGAGCTGGCCAGCCGCTGCACGTTCGACCTGGGCGATCTGCGCTACCAGTATCCGGATGAGGTCGAGGACCCGGCCCTGACGCCGCAGCAGACGCTGGACCGCCTGACCTGGCAGGGTGCGGCCACTCGCTACCCGCTTGGCACTCCGGACAAGGTTGCCAACCAGTTACGGCATGAGCTTCGCCTGATTTCTGAGCTGGACTACGCGCCGTACTTCCTGACCGTCCACAGCATCGTGCGCTATGCCCGGGGCGAGGGCATCCTGTGCCAGGGCCGCGGCAGCGCCGCCAACTCCGCCGTCTGCTACGTGCTGGGCATCACCGCCATCGACCCGGCGCACTCCAACCTGCTGTTCGAGCGTTTCGTGTCCGCCGCCCGCAAGGAGCCGCCAGACATCGACGTGGACTTCGAGCATGAGCGGCGGGAGGAGGTGATCGGGTGGGTGTACCGCACCTATGGCCGCCACCGCGCCGCCCTATGCGCCACGGTCATGCGCTTCCGCGCCCGTGGGGCCGTGCGCGACGTGGGCAAGGCGCTGGGCCTGACCGAGGACGTGACGGGCGCCTTGGCCGCCCAGGTGTGGGGCTGGAGCGAGGACGGCGTCACCGAGGACCATGCCGGGGCGCTGAACCTCAACCTGGATGACCGCCGGCTGCGCTTGACGCTTGATCTGGCGCGCGAGCTGATTGGATTTCCCCGGCAGCTTGGCACCCACCCCGGCGGCTTCGTGCTGACGCGGGACCGGTTGTCCGACCTGGTGCCGGTGCTGCCCGCCGCCATGGCCGGGCGGCAGATCATCGAGTGGGACAAGGACGACATCGACGCGCTGCGCTTCATGAAGGTCGATGTGCTGGGCCTGGGAATGCTGGGCTGCATGCGGCGGGCGTTCGACCTGCTGGCGGAAAAGGGCGCTTTCCCCCTCTCCCTCCGGGAGAGGGCCGGGGTGAGGGAGGCCGCAGAGACGGAACTTGCCCTTGAGGCGCGCGAGGCAGGTGTTGTGTCAGACAAGCCAGCACTGGCCGCCTCCCTCACCCCGACCCTCTCCCGAAGTGAGAGGGAGCAGGCTTACAGCCTTGATTTATCCTCCATTCCCCAGGAGGACGCCGACACCTACGCCATGATCTGCCAGGCCGACACGCTGGGCACGTTCCAGATCGAAAGCCGGGCGCAGATGGCCATGTTGCCGCGCCTGAAGCCGCGCACCCTGTATGACCTGGTCATCCAGGTCGCCATCGTCCGCCCCGGCCCCATCCAGGGCGACATGGTCCACCCCTACCTGCGCCGGCGGGAAGGGTTAGAGCTGCCCGACTATCCCACCCCGGAACTGGAGGCGGTGCTGGGCAAGACCCTGGGCGTGCCCCTGTTCCAGGAACAGGCGATGCAGGTGGCCATCGTCTGCGGCGGGTTCACGCCGGACGAGGCCGACCAGCTCCGCCGCGCGATGGCGACGTTCAAGGTCACTGGCGGGGTCAGCCACTTCCGGGACAAGCTGATCAAGGGCATGACAGACCGCGGCTACACCGCTGATTTCGCAGTCAGGACGTTCAGCCAGATCGAGGGCTTCGGCAGCTACGGCTTCCCCGAGAGCCACGCGGCCAGCTTTGCGCTGATCGCCTATGCCTCAGCCTGGATGAAATGCCACCACCCCGACGTGTTCTGCTGCGCGCTGCTGAACAGCCAGCCCATGGGGTTCTACGCTCCGGCCCAGGTGGTGCGGGATGCGCGGGAGCATGGGGTGGAGGTGCGCCCGGTGGACGTGAACCACTCGCGCTGGGATTGCACGCTGGAGGGTCCGGCCGTGCGGCTGGGCCTGCGGGTGGTGCACGGCCTGGCCGGGGCACATGCCGCCGGCGTCGTGGCGGCACGGGGGGAGCACGCCTATGCCGGCCTGGACAACCTGTGGCGCCGGGCCGGCGTGCCGGTGGCGGCGCTGGAGCGGCTGGCGGAGGCGGATGCGTTCGGCTCGCTGGGCCTGGACCGTCGGGCGGCGCTATGGGCGATCCGCGGCCTGGCCGACGCGCCGCTGCCGCTGTTCGCTGCCGCCGATGCCCGGCCGGAGATCGTGGAGCCGCCGGTCGTCTTGACCCCCATGCGCGCCGGCCGGGAGGTCGTCGAGGACTACGGCAGCACCGGGCTGACGCTGCGGCAGCACCCGGTGTCGTTCCTGCGGGACGAGTTGCGGCACCGGGGCATGGTGGCCTGCGCGGACTTGGCCGGCATCCGTGATGGCCGGCACGTCGTGGTGCCCGGCCTGGTGCTGGTGCGGCAGAAGCCCGGCAGCGCCAAGGGCGTCATGTTCATGACGACCGAGGACGAGACCGGCGTCGCCAACCTGATCCTATGGCCCAGCCTGTTCGCCCGCCAGCGCCGCCTGGTGCTGACGGCCAGCATGGTGGCGTGCCATGGTCGCGTGCAGAAGGAGTCCGGCGTCGTGCACGTGATCGCCGACCGGCTAGAGGACCTGTCCGACATGCTGCGGAGCGTGGGGGAGCGGGATGGCCCATGGCCGCTGCGGCATGGGCGGGGGGACGGGGCGACGCATCCGGGAGCGCCGGACCGGGGGGATGCCCACACGCCGAATCGGCAGCCCGGCATCAGGGTGCCGACACGGGATTTCCGGTAGAAACTCCTTCTCCCTCTCCCCCTTCGGGAGAGGGCCGGGGTGAGGGGGTCTTGCAGCGCAGTCCTCAGGATCCAAGCAGCCTGGCCTTAACAGCGCCCACAATCCTCGGTAACGCAGACAGCGAAACCCCCTCACCCCGGCCCTCCCCCTTCAGGAGAGGGAGAAGCAAGGCCTACCGGGCTGGGCGTTGGTCCACGATCAGCTCGTCCACATCGAACAGGCTGCCGGAGGTCTGGCGCACCATCAGCAACGCGCGGCGGATCGTGGACCGCGCCATCGGCTTCCCCGCCTTCAACAGCGCAACGGTCTTTGGGCTGACCAGGGTGGGCGTGCTGCCGGCGATCTCCGTCCAGCGCGGGCAGGTGAACCAAGCGCGGCTTTTCTTTTGTGCCATAGAGATGTCCTCGTTATTTCACGTCAGCCAGGAAGCTCGGCGTCGGCAATAGGCCAATGATCGCCTGCTTGAAGTCATGCGCCTCGGCAAACGGCGTTCCAGTCGGAGCGCCCTGAATGACGGGGATTTGCCGCGTCACCTGCGCCGTATACTGGCCTATCACCGTCCCAGCCATGCGCGTGGTGGCCTGAAACCCATCGATCTGCGCCCCGCCCGTGACCGGCTTCGTCACCGTCCAGGTCAGGTTTGGAGTCCCTGCAATGTCGATCGGCGCCACCACGGGGTAGCCGTTCAGGAACGGCGTCCGGCCATAATCCTCGGACGACACCTCCCACCCTGGCGGGGACTTCGCGGACCCTTCCATCAGGCCGTAGAAGTTGTAGATCGTGACAAAATCGCCCTCCGGCACCGGGTTGCCTGGCGTCAGGGTCTCACCCGGGGCAGTGCGGACGGCGAAGTGATAGGTCATGGTGCCGTCGGTGTTCCGGTCCACCCCGGTCACAACGGTGTCCAGCGCATGCGCCGGTGCCGCCAGCAGTCCGGCAGCCAACAAAGCGGCACCCAAGGATTTCAGCACGGTATTTCTCCAACATGGCCGGCAGGCACTGACCGGCCCTGTACGGCTCCGGGCAGGACATGCCGCGACCAGGACCAGGGACACCGCCCCTGGCCCGTGCTGATCTAGGCGCTCTTGGCCATGATCTCGTCCGCGATGTTGCGCGGCACCGGATCGTAGTGGTGGAACTGCATCGTGAAGCTGGCGCGTCCCTTGGTCATGCCGCGGAGCTGGCTGATGTAGCCGAACATCTCCTTCAGCGGCACATGGGCGCGCACCATGACGGTGCTGCCGCTGCTGTCCTGGCTCTGGATCACGCCGCGGCGGCGGTTCAGGTCGCCGACGACATCGCCCACGTGGTCCTGCGGCGTCGTCACCTCCACGTCCATGATCGGCTCCAGGATGATCGGCGAAGCCTTCTTCATGCCGTCGCGGAAGCAAGCCTTGGCCGCGATCTCGAATGCCAGCGCCGAGGAGTCCACGTCGTGGTACTTGCCATCGACCAGCGTGTACTTGAAATCGACCGTGGGGAACCCGGCCAGCACGCCCGTCTCGCACTGGTTGCGGATGCCCTTCTCGACGGCCGGGATGTACTCCTTCGGCACGGTGCCGCCGACCACCTTGTTCTCGAACACCACGCCCGCGTTCCGCTCCATCGGCTCGAACATCACCTTCACCTCGGCATACTGGCCGCTGCCGCCGGTCTGCTTCTTGTGGGTGTAGGTTTCGGTGTGCGACTTGCTGATGGTCTCGCGATAGGCGACCTGCGGGGCGCCGATGTTGGCGTCCACGCCGTACTCGCGCTGCAGGCGGTCGATGATGATCTCCAGGTGCAGCTCGCCCATGCCGGACAGGATGGTCTGGCCACTCTCCTGATCGGTGCGCAGGCGCAGGCTCGGGTCCTCCCCCGCCAGCTTCTGCAGGCCAAGCGTCATCTTCTCCACGCCGTCTTTGGTCTTCGGCTCGACGGAGATGTCGATCACCGGGATTGGGAAGCTCATGCGCTCCAGGATCACCGGGTCCTCGGCGGCGGCGAGCGTATCGCCCGTGCCGGTGTCCTTCAGGCCGACGAAGGCGGCGATGTCGCCCGCGTGCACCTCCTTGATCTCCGCGCGCTTGTCGGCGTGCATCTGGAACATGCGGCCGATGCGCTCGCGGTGGTCTTTGGTGGTATTCATCACCGTGTCGCCCGACTTCAGCGTGCCGGCATAAACGCGCACGAAGGTGAGCGTGCCGTACTTGTCGTTGATGATCTTGAACGCCAGCCCGGCGAACGGCGCGGTCGCGTTGGCGGGGATCACGCGGCGGTCGTCAGTGACGCTCTCCTCGACGCCTTCCTCGGCGGCGACCTTGATGCCGGGCACGTCGATCGGGCTGGGCAGGTAATCCAGCACGCCGTCGAGCAAGGGCTGCACGCCCTTGTTCTTGAACGCGGTGCCGCACAGCACCGGGCGGAAGGCGCCGCTGATGCTGCCGGCCTTGATGCAGCGCTTCAGGGTCTCGACGGACACATCGCCCTTGTCGAAGTACTCCTCCATCGCCTCGTTATCGACGCTCAGCGCCGTGTCGAGCAACAGCGTGCGATACTCCGCCGCCTTCTCCTTGAGGTCGGCGGGAATTTCCTCATCGTGGAACGCGGCGCCAAGCTCGCCGCCCTCCCAGATGATGGCCTTCATCTCCACCAGGTCCACGACGCCGATGAAGGTGTCCTCGATGCCGATCGGGAGCTGCAAGGGCAGCGCGATGATGTCGAGCTTCTCCTTCAAGGTGTCGAAGGCGCGGTAGAAGTCGGCGCCCGTGCGGTCCAGCTTGTTGATGAAGATGATGCGCGGCACGTTGTAGCGGTCGGCCAGCCGCCAGTTGGTCTCGCTTTGCGGCTGCACGCCGGCCACGCCCTCGATGATGAAGACAGCGCCGTCCAGCACGCGCAGGCTGCGGTTCACCTCGATGTTGAAGTCGATGTGGCCCGGCGTGTCGATGATGTTGATGCGGTGGCCCTTCCACTCGCAGGTCACTGCGGCGGAGGTGATGGTAATGCCGCGCTCACGCTCCTGCGCCATGTAGTCGGTGGTGGTGTTGCCGTCGTGCACCTCGCCGATGCGGTGCGAGACGCCGGTGTAATACAGGATCCGCTCGGTCGTGGTGGTCTTGCCGGCGTCGATGTGTGCGGTGATGCCGATATTGCGAATGAGGGCGAGCGGGTTGGTCTCAGACACAGTTGATCTCCATACGACGGCAGGCGCTGCGGGACCCCTGCCCCGCGCGCCGTGCGAACTGGACGTGTCCTGGGCGGCTCGCGCCGGTTGCGGCACGGTTGGATCACGTTGGCGCTTATGTGCGGGAGGGGACGGGATTTTGCAAGCGGCTGGCTTCCTGGCTGCTCCCTCTCCCTCCAGGAGAGGGCCGGGGTGAGGGGGCGGTTCGGACCTTGCCCATGCAGAACCAGCCTTCGTGCTCGGCTAGGCGAATTACGCTCCTGCCGCTTCCCTCACCCCGGCCCTTTCCCGGAGGGAGAGGGAGAAGCCAGCCATCCTGCTGCGGTTTGCGACACCCTGCCCTCGGCCAGCAGCTTGTCCAGGTGCGCCAGCACGTTGCGCTCGGCGGCACGCAGCAGGCGGGGGTCCACGTCCTTGTAAAGCTCCGCCGTCACCGCCCGCGCCGTCCGCGGCCCAGCGCCCAGGGCGGCCAGGATCGCCGCCTCCCGCGCCAGCCGGTGATCCAGCAGCGCCTGCACGAAGGCGCGCGGCTGCAGGACCGGCGGCCCATGCCCCGGCAGCAGCATTCGGTCCTCGCGGGCCAGCAGGCGGCGCAGGCTGGCGAAGTAGTCCGCCATTCCGCCGGGCGCGACGGTGCTTGTGCTCCAGCCCATCACGGTGTCGGCGCTGAACAGCACGCCGTCCGGCCCGGCGAAGCACAGGTGGTCCGGCGCATGCCCCGGCGTGTGCAGCGCCTGCCACGGCCCGACCTGGCCAGCGTCCTGCAACGGCCCGTCCAGCGCAACCGGCACCTCCGGCGCATGCCAGCCGAGCACCGGCGCCCCGGTCGCGGCGCGCAAGGCGGTCAACGCCCCAAGGTGGTCCGGATGGGTATGGCTCAGCACGATGCGCGTCACCCGCCCGGCGGCCAATATGGCGGCGACATGGGTGGCGTCGTCCGGGCCGGGGTCCAGCACCAGGTGGCCGCCGGGTTCATCGATCAGGTAGGTGTTGGTGCCCCAGTAGGTCATCGCGCCGGGGTTGGGCGCAACGATGCGGCGAATGCCCGGCGCGACCGGCAGGGCCACACCGCGCGGCGGCTCCGGCTCGGTCAGGAACATGCGACCAGCACCGGGCGTCCGATCAGCATTGGGCATCTGCCTCCATGCAAACGGCGCCAGACGGGTCCAGCGTCCGCATCCGCCACCCCGACCCGTCCGGCCACGCCTGCATCCGCAGCGCCGCGCCATGGAATGCCGGCCGGCGCCCGCGGAAGCCGAACCCCGTGATCGGCCGGCCCGGCAGCGCCGCCAGCCAAGTGGCCTGCAACGGGCCGTGCACGACCAGCCCTGGGTAGCCCTCCTCGTTGCGGACATAATCCATGTCGTAGTGGATGCGGTGGCCGTTGCCGGTCAGGGCGGAATACCGGAACAGCAGCACCGGGTCCGGCACGACCGTCGCCTCCTGCGCGGCCTCCACGGCGGGGGCGGGAGGGGACGGCTTGACGGCGGCGCCCTCCGCCCCGCGATACACCAGGTCCTGCCGCTCACGGATGGCTGGGCCGCGCGGTCCCGTGACGACGTGGCCGACGGTGACGAACACCAGCCGCCCGCTGCCGCCCTGCTTCTCCTCGACGGACAGGATGGTGCTGGTGCGCTCTACGGCGTCGCCGGGGTGCAGGGGGGACAGCAGCGCCACGTCGCCCCCGGCCCACATGCGGCGCGGCAGGTCGTGCACCGGGGGCAGGAAGCCGCCGCGCCGCGGATGGCCGTCCGGTCCCAGGCCGTCCGGCGGCACCCAGTCCTGGAACAGCGTCCAATGCCAGCCCGGCGGCACCTGGTCCGGCACAGAAAGGCCGAGGGTGGTGGCCATGCGATGCAGCATGTCGGCGGATACGGTATCGGTGCGGATGTCGGTGCGGCCGACGTAGTCTGCGTAGGTCATCGCGAGGTCTGCCCGGTCTGCTAGTTGGTCGCGTCCGTATCGGCATTCACCGGCACAACAGCCTTCGGCCTTGGCTTCGGGCGGTGCACCACCGGCTTCGGCGCACCGATCAGCAGCCGCAGGTCCACCGCGTTCCCCATCGCCAAGTAGCCCGCCCGGTTCGGATGCAGCCCATCACCGGGGCCGCCGACCGTGCTGCCGGGGATGAACTCGGGGCGCATGGCGCGGGTGGCCGGGTCGGCGGTGGCGAGGTCGAAGTCCACGATCCCATCGAACAGCCCATCGTTGTGCCGGACGAACTCGTTGAACGCCCGGCGCTTCGCCTCCACCTCGGGGGGCTGATGCGCCGGGCTAGTGGTGCCGACGATGCCCGTCAGCGTCGCGCCGATCACCTTCACGCCGGGCAGCTTGGCGCGCAGCCGGGCGACGCCGGACTTCATGCCGTCCTGCACCTGCTCGACCGTCGCGCCACCGCCCGCTGCGCCGCCCCCCGCTACGCCGCCATTGGTGCTGAAATCGTTGATCCCCTCCAGCCAGATCACATGCGTGACACCCGACAGGCTCAGCACGTCGCGGTCCAGCCGACTGAGCGCGCTGGGGCCGCCGGGGTTGGGATGCGCGGGGGTGTACTCGGCGGGGCCGACCACCTGGTTGCCGCCGATGCCCTGGTTCACCACCCCCATCCGTGCCCCGGCCGCGCGCAGGCGCCGCGCCAGCACGTCCGGCCAGCGGTCGTCGCCGTTCAGCGTGCTGCTGGTGCCGTCGGTGATGCTGTCGCCGAAGCACACCACCAGCTTGGCGTCCGGCGCCTGCACGTCCAGCGCGTCCAGCAGGAACCAGGACGTCGTGCTGTTGGGGAACGCGCCCTCATCCTCCAGCTCGCCCAGCGACCCGGCGCCGGGGGCGGTCATGTAGCTGGTTTGCAGCGCCTTGGCGTGCCAGGTCAGCGGCCCCGTCTCACCGGCCACATGGAAGCTGGCGGCCAGCTTGCGGCCCACCAGCTCCGGCGCGGCCGGGCTGCCGGCGAAGGGCAGCGCAACGGGGTCCGACCATGCCTCGGCGCCCGGCGCCAGGGTGACGGCCTTCTTGCCGGCGAACAGCACGGGGCGGTTGCTGGCGGGCATGATGGCGGCGCCGCTGCTTTGCAGGCCGAGGAACACGCCATCAAGGGTCACGGGCCGCGTGCCGAAGGCGTTGCTGAACCGCAGGCGCACCCGCGGCCCCCATAGCTCCGGCTTCAGCACCAGGCGGAAGGTCTGGTCCCTGGCGCCCGCCTCGGGCGACGGCAGGGCGAAGCGCAGGTCGGGCTGGGCGGTGGCGTTGCCGCTGGGATAGGGGCCTTGCGCGGCGGCGGTCCAGGCGGTGACCCAGTGCTGGGCGTGGGCGGGCATGGCGAGGGTCATCAGGATCAGGGCGGGAAGAAGGGAGCGCAACAGGGGCCTCCTAGCGGTGAGCGGAGTGTCGCATCCCGTGGCAGGGCGGACAACCGGCGCGGTCCGGTGCGTGCTGCCTGTCTCCTTATCCCTCCCGAAGTATGGGGCAATCACACCTGGCATAAGAGATGCTGCCTGCTCCCTCTCCCTCCGGGAGAGGGCTTGGGTGAGGGGGTCTAGCTCGCCTTGCACCGCCAGTCCCGCCGGAACTGGGCTGCCCGGGCCAGAAGGTCTGCGCCGCAAGACCCCCTCACCCCGGCCCTCTCCCGAAGGGGGAGAGGAAGAAGCGGTCGTCGGCAAGCGACCTGGGTACGGAGCGGGTCTGCCAGCCTACGCCCACTGGCTCTCATTCGGCTGCGTCGGCCGCGGCAGCACCGGGGGCAGCGCGGCGATGCCGGTAATCTCCACCCGCCACGCCGGGTCGGCCAGCGCGGCCTGCACCGTCAGGCGCGCGGGCTTGTGCCGCGGATCCAGCCAGGCATCCCAGGCGCGGTTCATCGCCGTGTAATCCGCCATGTCGGCCAGGAACACCTGCACCGTCAGCAAGTAGGCCTTGCTGGTCCCGGCCCGGCTCAGCAGGCCGTCGATCTGGCGCAGGATGTCGGCGGTCTGCGCCTCGGCGTCGCCCGAGGGGTCGTCCGGCACCTGTCCCGCCAGGTAAACCGTCGTGTTGTGGACCACCGCGCCGGACAGCCGGGGTTCCGGGGCAAGGCGTTGGATCATCGGGTCAGCTCCAACAGAAGGTCGGTCAGCAACCCCGGCGCCGTCACCATCGCGTCGTGCCCGGCGGCCAGGTCGCGCCAGCCCCACCCCGGCTGCGCCCGCACCCAGGCGCGGTGCCCGGCCAGCGGCGCATACTCCGGCGCGGTGCAGGCAATGTAGGTGCGCGGCAGGCCGTTGCCCGGCGGGTCCCGCAGGTGCAGCGCCAAGTTGAACGCGCCGAACGGCTGCGGCGTCATGCGCCGGCGCAGCCAGTCCGCGTCCGGCCCGGGCGGCACGCCATACTCGCCGGGGTCCGGCGGCGCAATCGATACCCCGCCCGTCTCCCCCGCCATGGTGCGGCGGCGCGTGGCGGCCTCCGGCGTGCCCAGCTCCAGCGGGGTGCGGCCGTCGCGTGGCACCACGCTGTCCAGGTAGATCAACTGCCGGATGCGCCCAGGCGCCCGGTCCGCCGCGCCGGTGACGGCGCAGCCGCCGAAGCTATGCCCGACCAGGACGGCCTGCGTCAGCTCCTCGGCCTCCAGCACGCCCATCAGGTCGCTGGTGAACGTGTCCAGCGTAATGCCGGGGGACATCAGGTGCGCCCGCTCCCCCAACCCGGTCTGCGTCGGCGTGAACACGCGGTGCCCGGCCGCCCGCAACGGCCCGGCCACGTGCGGCCAGCACCAGCCGCCGTGGAACGCTCCATGCAGCAACACGAAGTCGGTCATGCCCAACATCCTAACCCAGTAGATCCTAACCCAGTCATGCATGGCCCGGTAGTATGGCCCGGCGGGCTGGCCGTGCTATGCGCCGCGCCATGCCGGACATGACGACCGCCACCACCCCGCTGCCTCGCCAGCTTGATCCCGACGGCCCACTTCGCCGGGCGCTGCGGCGGCAGAAGGCGCTGGCGACCGGGCTGCTGCTCGGCATGGCCGCCCTGATGCTGGGCGCTTTCGCCCTGCCGCCGGGGCCGTGGGCGGAGTTCCTGCAGGCGGCGGCCAGGGCCGGGTTCGTGGGCGGCATCGCCGACTGGTTCGCCGTGACGGCGCTGTTCCGCCACCCGCTGGGCCTGCCGATCCCGCACACCGCCATCATCCCGACGCAGAAGGCACGGCTGGGGCGCTCGCTGGGGCGCTTCATGGCCGGGCACGTCTTCACGTCCGACGAGGTGTCGCGCGTGCTGACCAGTCTGGACCTGCCCGGCATCGTCGCGCGCTTCCTGTCCGACCCGCTCGCCGCCCGCCCCGCCGCCGCCGCCCTGGCCGAGATGCTGCCGCGCGTGCTGGCGACGGTGGAGGACGGGCGCGCCCGCCGCACCATGGCCCGCATCGTGCCGCGGCTGATGGGCGGCCCCGGCGCCGGGCGGATCGTCGCGCGGATGCTGCGCACCCTGGTCGATGGCGGCCGGCACCAGGAGGTGCTTGGCTTCCTGCTCGGGGAATTGCGAACGCTGCTGGACAGCCGGCAGGGGGTGCTGGAGGGCTTCATCCAGGACAAGGTGCGCGCCCAGGGCGGGCGGCTGGTCGGCTGGGCGCTGGGCGCGCAGGTCGCGGCGCGGGTGATGCTGGTGCTGCGCGAGGAGCTGGAGCGCACCGGGGCTGACGACAGCAGCATCCGCACCGCCTTCGACGAGTGGGTGCGCGCCGAGATCGACCGCATGGAGCACGACCCCGACCGCGCCGCGCAGATCGGCCGGGCGGTACGGCGGCTGGTGGCGCACGAGACGGTGCAAGCGTGGCTGTGGGACGTGTGGGCGCGGCTGCGCGTCGCGTTGGAGGCCGACGCCCGCCGGCCTGGGGGCCATACGCTGGGGGTGATCGAGGGATCGCTGCACAACCTCGGCGGCTTCCTGGCCGGGGACGCCACCGCCCGCGCCCGGCTGCAGGCTGCGGCGGAGCGCGTGGTGGCCACCCTGCTGCCCAGCGCGCAGGCGCAGTTGGCGGACTTCATCGGCGACGTGGTGGCGGGGTGGGACTCGGACTACATCACCGACAAGCTGGAGCTTCGCGTCGGGCGGGATCTGCAGTGGGTGCGGGTGAACGGGACCCTGGTGGGGTTTATTGTCGGTGGGGCGCTGTTCCTGCTGCTGCGGGCGGTGTTCGGCGCCGCCGTGGGCTGACCGCTGCCCGGCAGGGATCATCCGGACCCGTCAACCCGCCTTCAGCCTGAGCAGCCGTGCCACCGGTGCGGCGGTCCATCCCTGGACGGCGACGGAGGCGATCACCACTACGAACACGATGTTGAACAGCGGACGCCCGGCCGGCACGCCGCGGAGCAGCGGGACGATGGTCAGATAGATCGGCACCGCGCCGCGCAATCCCGCCCACGCCACGAACGCAGCTTCCCGCAAGGGCCAGCGGAACGGCAGCAGGCAGGCCAGGACCGCTGCCGGCCGGGCAACCAGGATCAGCACGGCCGACATCACCAGGGCCGGCAGGAGGGTCGGCCCCAGTTCGTGCGGCGTGACCAGCAGGCCCAGCATGAGGAACAGCGCGATCTGCGCCAGCCAGCCCAGCGCCCCGAAGAAGCGGGTCACGGGCTGCCGGGCCGGATGCTCATGGGCGCCGACGACGACGCCGGCCAGGTAGACCGCCAGGAAGCCGCTGGCGCCCAGCACCTGCGCGCCGCCGAACACCGCCAGCGCGCCGCCGACCGCGAGGACGGGGAACACCGACCGCTCGACCGCCAGCCGCCGGAACAGCCATAGCAGGGCATAGCCGCTGGCGATGCCGATGACCGCGCCGCCGCCCATCTCCTCCAGGAACAGGATCGCCGCCCTGCCGGCGTCAAGCCCCCCCGGCGTGGTCAGCACCTCGACCAGGCCGACCGTCAGGAACACGCTCATCGGGTCGTTCAACCCCGACTCCACCTCCAGCGCCGCCACCACCCGCGACGGCACCGCCACCCGCGACATGCGGAGCAGGACGGAGACGGCCGCCGCGTCGGTCGGCGCGGTGGCCGCGCCAAGCAGGAGCGCCTCGGGCCAGGAGCGCCCGAACAGCAGCCTGGCCGCCGCGCCGACCACCCCGGCGCTGATCGCAACGCCAACGGTGGCAAGCGCGGCCGACGGCCACAGCGCCTGGCGGATCATGCTGCGTTCGGTGTTCAGCCCACCCTCGAACAGGATGGCCGCCAGCGCCAGGCTGCCGATCAGGTAGGCCGCCCCGAAATCGTCGAACGGGATGCCGCCCGGCCCATCTTCCCCCGCAAGCATCCCAATGCCGATGAACACCAGCAGCAGCGGCGTGCCGATCCGGGCGGAGAGCAGCCCGGCGATTATGGCAAGCAGGCACAGCAGGCCCGCGACGAGCATGATCTCGTGGCTTGCATCCATCAAACGTCATCCTTGCTCGACGTGCCGCACGGTTCCACCCTGTGCGGGGCGAGCCTTTGCAGCCACAGGGTGCTCCCGAGACGGCAGGGCAGGATCAGGGGGATGGCCGCTTCATGACCGGAACAACAACCTCGTTGCGCCGCAGCGGCGGCAGGGTCCAGGGCGGATCGTAGAACCAGGTCATCGCCGGCCCGGACGGCGCCCACTCGCTGCCGCCCAGCAAGCCCAGCAGCCGCGCGCGCTGCGCCGCAACCGCGCTGTCGGTGGCGATGCCGGAGAAGCGCAGCACGGCCACCTTGTCTGCGGGGACCTGCACGATGCGGACCCGGCCATCCCGCGGGGCCGGCGGGTCCCGCAGCTCGGCCGGCAGATAGAACTGGATGACCCAACCCTCGGCGCTTTGGGCCTGCGTCACCGGCACCGTCATGGCAATTTTCTGCCCGGCGGCGGACTGCGCCACCGGCGCCGTCATCGCGATGCGCGCGTCCCCGGCGTTGCCGCCAAAGATATAGCCCGCCAACCGGCGAAACCCTTCGCCACGCGCCGACTCCGCCGACCCGGGCACGACGGTTTCCGCCGCCAGCTGGGCGGCATACTCGCGCACCTCGGCCTCACCGATGCGCTCCACCACGCGGAAGCGCGGCTCCTCGGTCCCGGTGCGGATGCCGACGACGGAGCACGCCGTGACGGCGATGGCGGAGAGCAGCGACATGGCCAGGATATAGCGGCCGGCCCGCCTGATGCCAGGCCACGTCATCGGGGCGCCAGCTCCAACGCCGCCCAACATGCCGTTGCGCCGGGGCGCAGGTCTCCGCAACCGGGCCGCCGCGCCGCGGACGGTCGGCGCGCGCCGCGAGCGGTGTGTTCCATCCCGTTCTCCAAGCAGTCCCGGCCCGCGGTCATCTGCCTCGCATGGCGGCTCCTGCCCCTATGAGGCGGCAGTCTCACTCGGCATCCCTGCACTGTCCAGCACCCGGCGGGCGTGCATCGGCCATGACGTTATCTACCTGCAATATTCTCTGGTATCATGTATAGGTTTACATTAGCATTGTATTCAAGGCTAACGATGCCCACGAGAAGCTAACAAAGGATAACATTCGATGCCCTTTGAAACCTATGCCGCACTGCTCAACCTCAAAATCATTATCCCGTCCAGCAAATCGAATTACGTCGCAGTGGAAAAAGCCTATTGGATCGCCTCGTTTTTTTCGAAGATCGCCCAGATCGACCTGGACCAGGACTGGTACCTGCACCGATACCCGGACGTGGCCGCCGCCATCGGCGGCGACATGGTCGCCGACGCGCGCCAGCACTACTGCGAGTCCGGATATTTTGAGCACCGTATCCCCTACCGGATCGATGTCGATGAGGCTTGGTATGTCGCCCAGTATGCAGATGTGCAGGCGGCCGTCGCCAAGCAGGTCTTCGGGTCGGCGCAGGAGCATTTCGAGGCGATCGGCTACGGTGAGGGCCGCCACCCTTACGCCGGCTTTGCACTGCGCAAGCGCGACGACAAAACGTCGGCCACGTTGATCCCGCTCCGGGTGCAGCCCCGCCCGGCCACCGCCAGGTCGGCTTAACGCCATGCCCGAAGCCCCCTTGCCGGCCGACGCCTTCGAAGGCCTGGTCTTCGACGGCGACCAGGCCGTCCCGCTGCGGGGTGGCCCAGCGCACGCCGGCGGCATCGTGGAGTTCGGGGAGCTCGCCTACCTCTCGGCCTACCCGGATGCGGCGGCAGCCGTTCAGGCCGGGGAAGCCGACTCAGCGTTTGACCACTTCACAGGCGCCGGCCAGTCGCGCCACCTGCTGCAATCGCCGCTCTATCGCCGCGCGCTGTCCGGCGGCATGGCCGAACAGGCAGGCTGCAGCGCCCTGCCGTTCAACATCGACGCGTCGGCCATGTCCGCCAACGGTACCGTGTTCATCGTCGGCTGGTGCGACGACCGCACCAGCCCGCTGCTCAGCATATCGGTTGTCCAGGACGAGGAAGGCTGGAATACCCGCGGCATCGCACGATGCCGGCGCGAGGATGCGGAGGCCGCAGTGCATGGCTCCGGCCACCTGTTCGGCTTCTGGGTCGTCCACAAGCTCGGCTGCTTCGATGGGCGCGTCCGCAGCGGCCATGTCGGCGGCGGGCAGGGACCCATGGTCCTGCGTGCGCGGATGGCGGACGGGCGGATCGTCGAGGCCGCGCTGAAACCACGCCTGGTGTCGGACGAGGCCCTGCGGGAGATGGTGCTCAATCATTTCGCCGGCGTCACCTATTTCGGCCACCCGGCAATGGAAGCGTTCCGGCAGCTCGACACCGGGGCCGGCACGGCGGTGGTGAGCCTGAACCGGAGCGTCTCGTCCGCCATCGCACAGGCGGCGCATGTGGAGCGGTTCGGCCCCGTCCGGACGCGCTTTGCCGCCTCGTTCATCACCTGCCTGTTTGGCAAGGTCGAGTTCTTCTTCGTGCAGCAGGCCCTGTTCGCCGCCGGCGCCGCCGCGGCGGACGTGGAGTTCGTCTATGTCCTGAACAGCCCGGAGCTGGCCGAGGCCCTGCAACGCGAGGCCCGCATCGCCGAGCGCATCCATGGGCTGAGCGTGACGGTGGTGACGCTGCCGGGCAATGCCGGGTTCAGCGCGGCCAACAACGCTGCCGCCTGCCACGCCCGCAGCGACCGGCTGGTGTTCATGAACCCGGATGTGTTCCCGCGCGACGACGGCTGGGCCGTCCGGCACGCGGCGATCCTGGCCGGCGCCCCGCGGGACGAGACGGCCCTGTTCGGCGTGCCGCTGTTCTACGACGACGGGTCGTTGATGCACGGCGGCATGTGCTTCGAGGTCGATCAGGGCCTGTCGGTGCGGCCAGAGGGGGTCACCGCCGCCGGGCTGATCCGGGTGGAGCACCTGGGCAAGGGCGCGCCGGCCTGGTCCACCACGTACACCCGCCCGCGGCCGGTGCCGGCCGTCACCGGCGCATTCATCTCCACCGACCGCGGCTGGTTCGAGTCGCTGGGCGGCTTCACCGAGGACTACGTGTTCGGCCATTACGAGGACGCTGACCTCGCGATGAAAAGCCTGCAGGCCGGCGCGCCCACCTGGCTGCACGATTTGCCGCTGTGGCACCTCGAAGGCAAGGGATCGACCCGGCGGCCCCTGCATGAGGGCGGTTCGCTGGTCAACCGCTGGCTGTTCACCCGGCGCTGGGGCGGGCTTATCGAGGCGTCGCTGACCGGGCGCACGCCGTCGCATCCGCTGTTCGCCGAGAAGCTGGCGCGTGCCGTCCGGACCAGGCGCCCTCGCCGCTGTGACAGCCCTTGACGCCGGTGCCGCGCCCAAGGGTCCTGCTGATCAGCCTGTTCCATCCAGAGCTGATGCGCGGCGGCGCGCAGCAGGTCTGCTACGAGCTGTTCGAGGGATTGAAGGCCAGCGGGGACTGCGACGTGACCCTGCTGGCTTCGACCGACGGCCGCTACCCTGCCCTGTTCAAAAGCGGCGCCGTCATCACCGGGTTCGACGGCAAGCCCGACGAGTTCCTGTACTTGATGCGGGACTACGACTACTGGTGGCACAAGACCTCGTCCCCCAGGGCAGTGGACGCGCTGATCGACTTCCTGCAGGAGGTCGCGCCGGATGTGGTCCACTTCCACCACTTCTTCACCTATGGCATCGACGTGCTGACCCTGGTGCGGCGCGTGCTGCCGCAGGCGCGCATCGTCTTCACGTTTCATGAGTTCATGAGCATATGCGCGGCCGATGGCCAGATGCTGCGGCTCACCGACCGGTCGCTGTGCACCCAGGCCAGCGGCGTCCGCTGCCACCAGTGCCTGCCCAACCACCCGCCGGAGAGCTTCCTGACCCGGCGGCTATGGTTCCGGTCGCACCTGGACCGGGTGGACGCCTTCACCTGCCCCAGCCGCTTCATGATGGAGCACTACGTTCAGTGGGGCATCGCGCCGGAGCGGCTGCACTGGGTCACCAATGGCCAGCGGGAGTACGGCAGCCGCCAGCCCGCCCTGCCAGGGCCAAAAACCCGCTTCGGCTTCTTCGGCCAGTTCGTGGACAACAAGGGCGTCCAGATCCTGCTGCGCGCCGTGCGGCTGCTGCGGGCGGAGGGCTTCACGGCATTCACCGTCGATCTCAACGGCGACAACCTGCAGCACGCGAGCCAACCGGTCCGCGAGGAAATCGAGGCGTTCCTGGCCGAGGAGGCTGAACGCCCGGTGCAGGAGCGGATCGTCAGCCTGAACGGCTCCTACCACGTGAACGAGTTGGCCGCCCGGATGGCACGGGTGGACTGGTGCGTGGTGCCCAGCATGTGGTGGGAAATCTTCGGCTTGGTGATCTCCGAGGCCTGGATGTTCGGCAAGCCCGTCATCTGCTCCAACGTCGGCGGCCCCGCGGAACGCGTCGAGGACGAGGTGTCCGGGCTGCACTTCCAGGTCGGCGACGCCCGTGCCCTGGCCCGCACGATCCGCCGGGCCTGCACGGAGGACGGGTTGTGGGAGCGGCTGGCGGCCGGGGTGCCGCGGCCGCCAGCCCGGTCGGCGATGGTGGACGGGTTCACGGAGCTATATTTCCCCGCGCCCGCATTGCGCGCGCCCGCATAATCAGGGCGGTCACGGCGTCGATGGCAGGCTCGACGGCCGCGTCGTAGTTGATGAAGTACGCCGCGTGGAACGGGTCCATCCGCAGCAGCACCTCCGCGTCGGGCCGGTCGGTGATGCCCGCGGCGTCGGCGAACTGCACCTCCGTCGGGGCGTCCATGAAGGCGGCATCGCCGTAGATGTGGATGTCGTTCTTGTTGTTGCGGTTGAAGTTGCTCACCAGCACATGGGCCGGCAGGTTGCAGGCCCAGCGATACTTGGCCAGGCCCGCCCCCCAGGGCGCCACGCAGGCGTCGGCGCGCAGCAGCCACGCCAGGTTGTCCAGCATGGCCGTGCCCACGCAGTTGACGATCCGCACCGGCAGGCCCTGCAGCCCGGCCTGGATGCGGTCGGCCATCTCGTGCTCGACATCGACCGGGCGCCGGGCCGCGCGGTGCTCCAGGTAGCTGCTGAACATGCCGGCCGGGCTGCGGCTGTTGTGGCCGTCGATGATGACCGTGAGCGGCCCCAGCCGCTCGCACAGGCCGCGGGCCAGGCCGATGTAGAAGGCGGCGAGATCGACCAGCGTGCGGTTCTCGACCCGCAGGCCGAACACGACGACGGGGCCATCGGTGCCCCGGCTGTCGGCACCCAGGCGGCGCGCCTCGGCGGCGGCAGGCGTTTGGGACGCAAGGGTTGCGATGCGCCGGCGCAATCCGGCCGAAACGGAGCCGCCGCTGAACCGCACCACCTGCAGGCCCTCCGCATAGGCGGCGCCGAGCATCCCGGACAGGCTGGCATGGTCCTGGACGATCCGCCCGGCCAGCTCCGGGAACAGCAGCCGCAGCGGGCCGTAGAACGCCGAACCGCCGGCCCCACCGAGGTCGAACACTTGGGGCAACCGCGCCGGCGGCAGGTGCGCGACCATGAATTCCAGCCCGGACAGCTCGTTCCAAAGGTAGTGGCCGATATGGGCGGACGCGCTGGGCCAGGTATATTGGGCGAACCCGGCGACGGGACCGCCCAGGAACCCGCGCAGCGGCGCGCCATGGGTCAGGACGTGCTCGCCCAGCAGGTTCGCCACTGCCGCGCCATCGACATCGAAGTGGAACAGCGCACGGCGCGGCGGCAGGACCAGGACCCCGGCGGAGGGGAACCAGATCCCGGACGTTTCCTGCTGGAAGTTGCCGGCCAGGACGAAGAACACCAGCCCGTGCCGGCGGTCCACGCAGCGCCACGCCTGCAGCAGCGGCGACAGCACCATGCCGCGCACCTCCTGCAGCATGAACCCGTCCACCGGCGACGGCCAGGTCATCGTGCCGCTGCGGCAGGCATCGAGGAGCTGGCCCCGCAGATCGACGGCCAAGCAGGCCCGCACCGCCGCATGGGGCAGCACAAGGCCGCCCGGCGCCGGCAGGGCGATGTCCCCGCACGCCTCGGCGCCCATCGTGCAGGGTGCCGGGAGGCCGCCGCACAGGCGGAACAGCTCCACGCGCAGGTCCGGGCTGAGCAGCATCACGTCGCCAGCCTCGTCGGCGAGGTCGGGGGCTTGCAGGACGTTCAGCAGGCTGGCCTGGAGGGCCGGGCGAACCAGGTGCAGCAATGCTTGCTGCCCGGCCTCCGGCAAGTCTGCGACCGCGCCGCCGAGCCGCTGTCCCGCCCGGTCCAGGATCCAGGTCACCTCCCGCCCGCCGGTATGCTGCAGCAGGAGGAAGGTGAACGGCGCGAAGGCGGTGACGGCGAGCCGCGGCGACCAGCCCGGACCCAGGGCGGCCGGGGCGCCGCCAATCCGCACCAGCAGCGGCTCCGCTCCGTCCTGGGCGATCAGCAACCCACGCGCGTCCACGAAGGCGCGGGCGCCGTGGCGATAACCCGCGCCGTAGCTGTAGCCGTAGGCGGCCATCACCCGCGCGCAGGCCGCCACCAGCCCGCGCCGGTCGTCGGGCGGCAGGCCGAGGCCGTCCAGGGTTCCCACCGCGCCCAGCGTTCCCGTCTGCTCCGGACGGTCGGTGGCGAGCGCCATGCGGAACCGCGCGGCGGCGTCCTCCGGCAGGTCCAGGAACTGGGCGATGGCTACCCCGACAGCCCCGCCGTCCTGGGCAAGATCGAGCTGGTCCACCTCCATCGCCGCCGGGCCAAGGCGGCTGCGCACCTGCAGCCATGCGGACAGCACGTCCACCCAGTCGAGATAGTGGTTCTCCAGCGTGTCCCCAGGGAACTTGCGGCGGCGGGACAGGATGTTCTCGATGACCCGGCGCTTGAGGAAGATGAACCGGGCATGCGGCCACATCTCCTGCATCAGCGGCGCCGCCCGGACCATCTCGGCGGTCGGCGTCTTGTCGATCCAGCGCCCCGAGGGGTAGGTGGCCTGGGTAAGCTGGACGAAGCCCCGCCGCACCATGCGCTGGAACGCCGCGCCGTGGGTGGCGCGCAGCCGGGTGTCGGAGCTGCCGCGCGCCTCATGACCGGCCTGGTAGGCGTCGTAGTAGGCGTCCACCGTCGTCAGCAACTGCTTGGCGAGAGGCAGCAGGTGGCCCTCGCCATGGCCCTCGTAGTACCCGCTTTTCAGCAGCGCGAGCGCCAGGGCGCTGGTGCCGGACCGGGCGGGTCCGAGGATGAACACCGGGCGCGCCTGCATATCGGCGAACGGGACGGCGGGGTTGGAGGCGTCGTCGGTCCGCGACTGCCCGCTGCCGTGCAGGCTTTCCAGCGGGATCGCCCCGGCGCCGGCCCGCATCTGTAGCCGGGCCAGTGCCGCAGGCGGCAGGGGCGGATGGAAGTCCAGCGTGAACCCGTGGTCCCCGGTGCCGATGCCGGCCTGCAACAGGTCGGGGCGCGGCTGGTCGGCCACGGCGGAGGCGACCGGCACGCCATCGAGGTGCGCGGTGACGCTGAGCTGACATCCCGGCGCGGCATCATCATAGGCCCAGCCGCGCGCCTCGTGCTCGGCAAGCGATTCGACGAACCCCCGCATGACCGTGCCCTGTTGCAGCCAAGGCTGGACCTTACCATCCCCGGTCAGGCCGGACCCCATCCTTTCTGGTCAAGGACGGCCAGGCGTGGCAGGACCGTCAAGACCGGGGGACTTGCAAGGCCGGGGAACTTCCAACCCCGGGGCACGCAACTTGCTTGCCTCCGCGCAGCAACCAAGGATGGCCTGATGTCCGTTACCCGCCGCACCGCCCTCGCTGCCGGCCTGGCCCTGCCCTTCGTTCGCCCTGCCCGCGCGGAGACCACGGTCGTGCGGATGGGGGCGCTGAAGCTGATCCACTCCATCACGCCCTATTTCTACGAGCGGTTCACGCCGGCCGGGCTGGCGGTGGAGGTCGTACCGTTTGAAAGCCCGACCGAGTGCAAGAACGCCGTCGTCACCAAGTCGGTCGATTTCGGCACCTTCGGCATCGCCGCCGGCATCCTGGGCGCGGCGGCGCATGAGCCGGTGGTGGTGGTCGGCAGCGCCTGCAACCGCGGCATGGCGGTCGTGGTGGCCAAGGACAGCCCGGTGCAGGACCTCGCGGGCCTCCGGGGCAAGCGCGTCGCCATCTGGCCCGGCAGCACGCAGGAGGTTTTTATTCTTGAACGCCTGCGCATGGAGGGCATGACGGTGCGCGACATCCAGCCCGTCCGGGTGTCGTTCAGCGAGATGCACGCCGCCTTGGCCCGCGGCGACGTGGACGCCTACGTGGGCGCGGAGCCTGGCCCGGCGGTGTCCGTCGCCGCCGGGATCGGCCGGGTGCTGGAATACCCATACGGGACCGCGATGGGCAGCCTGAACATGGTGCTGGGCACCCACGCCGACACGGTGGCGGGGCGGCCGGCGCTGGTGCGGCAGATGGTGGCGGTGCAGCGCGCGGCCAGCGAGTACGCGATGGCGCACCGCGACGAGATGGTGGCCATGACAGTGCAGAAGCTCGGCCAGAAGCGCGAGGCGGTGGAGATCAGCGTGCCGAACGTGGAGCTGAACTGGCAGATGACGCCGGAGATGGTGGCGCAGGTCCGCATCTACGCCGAGCACATGCTGGCGCTGAAGCAGATCAGGCAACTGCCGGATTTCGCGACGTTCCTGAACACCAGCTTCTCGGACGCGGTCGCGACGGCTTAGCAAGGGCGTGCTGCCCGCCCCCGGAGAGCCACTATCGCGAGCCGTCATTGCGAGCCGGCTTCGGCGCGGCATTCCAGGGCGCGGGGCGGCAAGACCAACGCCCGGCGCCCTGGAATGCCACGCCGCAAGTGCTACTCGCAATGACGGGAGGTGAGCGGGTGCAGAGGCGCAACGGTCGAAGCAAGGGACGGCAGACCTGATGCCCGAGGCGCGCGGCGTCCGTTTCACGCTGGCCCTGCTCGTCCCCGTGCTGCTGTTGGCCGGGTGGTGGGCGGCGACGCGGGGACCGGGCTACGGGCTGATCCCACCGCCGGGCGAGGTCGGCGCGTCGCTGCTGGACCTGGCTTGGGGCAACGAGGGCGATGCGTTCAGCGGCATGCTGCTGACCCACACCCTCGCGTCGGCCGGGCGGGTGTACGGCGCGTTCCTGCTGGCGGCGGCGCTGGCCCTGCCATTGGGGCTGATGATCGGGCGGCTGCGGCTGGTGCGGGACCTGCTGGACCCGACGCTGCAGGTGCTGCGCCCGGTGCCGGTCACGGCGTGGCTGCCGCTGAGCATGATCGTGTTCGGGCTGGGGCCGCGCAGCGCGTTCTTCCTGGTGGCGCTGGGGGCGTTCTACCCGATCCTGGTCAACACGATATTCGGCGTCCGCAGCGTGGAGCCGCGGCTGTTCGAGGCGGCGGCGATGCTGGGCGTCGGGCGTGGGGCGATGTTCGCCCGCGTGGTGCTGCCGGCATCGCTGCCGGGCATCTTCACCGGGCTGCGGCTGGGGCTGGGGTTCGCCTGGGTGGTGATCGTGGTCGGCGAGATGACGGGGGTGCAGACCGGGCTGGGCGCCATGATCATGGACGCGCGGCAGCTCAGCCGGACCGACATCGTGATCGCGGGGATGGTGGTGATCGGGCTGCTGGGCTTCCTGTCCGACCAGGCGGTGGTGTGGGCCGGGCGCCGCCTGCTGCGCTGGTCCCCCCAGCATGGATGAGCCGGAGGCGGGCTTGGGCCGCCCGCCCCTACGCACGCCGGACGCCAGCCTGGGCAGCCCGGATGCACACTCGTGCAGCCCGGATGCACACTCGTGCAGCCCGGATGCACACTTGGGCAACCCGCTGCTGCAGGTGGAGGGCGTGGGCAAGACCTACCCCGGCGGCACCGAGGCCCTGCGCGGCGCCACGCTGAGCATCGCCGCCGGGGAGTTCGTCTGCCTGATCGGCGCCAGCGGCTGCGGCAAGAGCACCCTGCTGCGTCTGGTGGCCGGGTTCGAGCAGCCGAGCGCCGGCCAGGTGCTGATGGCGGGACGCCCGGTGAGCGGGCCGGGGCCGGACCGCGGCATGGTGTTCCAGGATTACGGCCTGTTCCCGTGGCTGAGCGTGCGCGGCAACATCGGCTTCGGCCCGCGCAGCCGGGGGTTGCCGCGGGCCGAGGTGGCGGCGCTGGCGCAGCGGTTCATCGGCATGATCGGGCTGGAGCGGTTCGCCGACGCCTATCCGCACCAGTTGTCCGGCGGCATGAAGCAGAGGGTGGCGATTGCCCGGGTGCTGGCCAACGACGCGCGCCTGGTGCTGATGGACGAGCCGTTCGGGGCGCTGGACGCGATGACGCGGGAGCGGCTGCAGGAGGAGCTGCTGGCGTTGTGGGCGCGGACGGGGCTGACGGTGGTGTTCGTGACGCACTCGATCGAGGAGGCGCTGGTGCTGGCCGACCGCGTGGTGGTGATGTCGCCGGGGCCGGGGCGGATCGTGGGGGACCACCGGGTGGAACTGGCGCGGCCGCGGGATATGGCGGGCGCAGAGTTCAATGCGCTGCGGCGGGCGATGACGGCGGAGCTGCATGGAACCGGCGCTGGCACCAGCGGCCCATGAACCTGGCCAGGAACCGGGCTGCCGTCATCCCGGGCAACGCTGGCGGCTTCGCGGTCCAGGGGGGCACGGTCCTCACCCCTGGATTGCCACGCCGCCAGCGCCGCTCGCACTGACCCGGCCGGCTGGGGCGAGAACCGGTCAGGGTCAAAGCCGCTTGGCACCAGCGGCGATGCTGCCAACAACCCATTCCAGCCTTGATGCCCGCCCCGGGGTGGTCCCGGCGTCCGTTGCCGTCCACCCCGATGTCGTGCAGTCCGCCGGGCATCCAGCGCAGCATGAACGACTCGTTGTTGCAGGGCCGCAAAGGCTCATCTACCGTCGGTCCCGCACCGATCGGCAGCGCCGGTTCGTGCCAAGCAAAAAAACGCGGGAGGATTAAGAATGAATAAAAACCTGATCCTGACAACCAAGCGCCGGTTTCTGGTAGGCGCGGCAGCGGGTGCTGCGGCCCTCGCCCTGCCCAGGCCCAGCGTGGCCAAGATGCCGGCGGGCCTGCCGCAGGCGCCGTCCTTCTACCGGTTCAAGCTGGGCAGCGCCGAATGCACCATCGTCACCGACGGGCAACTGCCGCTCGGCGACCCCAATGCATCGTTCCTGAAAATATCGCACGAGGAGATCGCCCGCGAGCTGACCGACAATTTCCTGCCCACCCAGAGCGCCGTGCTGGAGCAGAACATCCTCGTCGCGAATTTCGGCGACCGCGTCGTGCTGTTCGACACCGGCATGGGCGCCGACAAGCTGTTCGGCTCGACGACGGGCAAGCTGCTCCCCACCCTGCGCCAGGCCGGCATCGACCCGGCCAACGTGGACGCGGTCGTCATGAGCCATGCCCATATCGACCACTGCGGTGGCCTGGTCGGGGATGGGGGCGCCCTCAACTTCCCGAACGCGCAATACTTCATCGGCCAGGCGGATTTCGACTACTGGACCGACGACGCAAAAATCCCGGCCAACTACCCAGCGCGCGCCAGCTTCCTCGGGCAGGCCCGCAAGAACCTGCTGCCGGTCCGGGAACGCATCCACTTCTACCGGGACGGCGAAGAGATCCTGCCGGGCGTCACGGCCCTTGCGGCGCCGGGCCATACCGTCAGCCACTCCATCTTCATGATCAACTCGGGCAATCAGCAGCTCTGCTACATCGGCGACCTCGCCCACCATCCAGTCCTGCTGCTGGAACACCCGCGGACCCAGTTCGCCTACGATACCGACCCTGCGCAGTCAGGCGAGAGCCGGGTGCGGATGCTGGGCATGCTGGCGGCGAACCGGATTCCGGTGCTGGCCTACCATTTTGCCTGGCCCGGCATCGGGCACGTCGCGGCGGCGGGCGACGGGTTCCGCTACTTCCCGGCCCTGGAGCAAATGGGGGCGGTCACGGGCCTGTAGTCACGGACTGGCAGGGCGGCGGCAAAGTCCCAGGCGGCCGCCGCCCGGTCTTGCTGGTCAGCATCAGCAGCGCCCGGAGGTCGGGATGAACAGTCGGCGCGCGGCTTCCTGCTGGCTGGGCATAATCGCCCTAGTTGTCACACGCCGGGGCGGATCGTGGGGGACCATCGGTTGCGGCTGGCGCGGCCACGGGATGTAGCTGGGGCGGAGTTCAATGCGGTACGGCGGGCGATGACGGCGAAGCTGCATGGGAGGCGTGCGTAGAGAAGCACTCCCGCCCGCGAGCACCTGCCTGACCAACAAAACTATCTCAAGATTAATGACAATCCATTTCTTGATGAAAATGGCATTGGCTTGCATCTGGGGCACTCAATTTATGGGTGTTCCTATGAAAGCTCTTTTTGTGCTCCCGCTTGCCATGCTTTCGGCCTGCGCCACCATCGTCAACGGCACAAGCCAAAGCGTGACCGTGTCCACCACGCCCCCTGCTGCAACCTGCACCCTGGACCGGGTAGGCGCGCGGATCGGTGCGGTCGCGCAAACCCCGGGCAGCGTGCGTCTGGACAAGAGCAAGAACGACCTGTCGGTAACGTGCAACAAGCCTGGGTACCAGACCGCCACCGTCGTGCGCGGGCCATCGTTCAACGGCTGGACGTTTGGAAACATCGTGGCTGGTGGGGTAATCGGCGCTGTGGTCGACGCTTCCTCCGGTGCGAATTACGAATACCCCAGCGACATCCGATTGGACCTGGTGGCCGACGCGCCCGCGCCGCTGCCGCCAATCGCCCAGCAGGCAGCGCCGACCGACTTCCAGGCTGAACCGCGCGTTACCCCGGCAGCAGCCCGTTACCGTCCGCAGCCGATCCGTGCTGCTGTCGCCGCGATCAAGGGTCCCGGCCTTTACTAGCCGTCCAACCGCAACACTGGGGCAAGGGCTGTTGCCCAGCCCTCGGCCAATCGCAGCGCGTTTCGCACGGAGGACCCGCGGCTGCAGGGAGGCCGGCCAAGCGGCAGGCCTACCCCGCCTTCCCGAACACCCGCGCCTCCACCTTGTCCCCCGGCCGCAGCCCCAGCCGCTTCGCCGTTCCCGCCGCCAGTTCCAGCGTCGCCCGCACCGGCCCGCCGCTCTGGATCACCGCCAGGCTTTCCGGCACCGTGTCCTCGGCGATGTGCCGGATCGTGCCGTCGGCGTTGATGAACACCATGTCGAGCGGGCTTATGGTGTTGCGCATCCACATATTGCTCTCACGCGTCGTGCCCCAGTCGAACAGCATCCCACCATCGGCGGGCACGCTGGGGCGGAACATCAGGCCGACCTCCTGCTGCGCCGGGGACAGCGCCATCTCGACGGTGAATTCATGCCGCACCCCGTCCCGGGTGGTGATCGCCAGCGGCTCCTTCGGCAGCTCTGCCTGCGCCTTGCTGGTGTCCTGGGCGCGCACGGCAACCGGGGCGGCGACGGCCAGGGTGGACAGGGCGGCGATCATGGTTCGGCGGTGCATAGCGGGTCCTCCTGCAGGGTGAGTTCGGCCAGGCGCGCAACCTCGTCCCGCACCGGGCCAGGCCGGGGGACGTCGCGCAGGGTGGTGAACCAGTGCCCCGGCGGGTTGCGGCCGGCGGCCCGGTTATAGGTCAGCGCCCGCAGCACCGCCTCGGCGGCGGGCGTGGTGCGGTCCGGAATAGGAATGGCGTTCAGGGTGGCCCACACCCCGGCCCAGCAACGGCCGACGGTATAGGGGTTGTAGCCGCCGCCGCCGGTCACGATCAGCCGCGGCGCCAGCGGCATCACGGCCTGCACGGCGGCCCAATGGGCATTGTTGGATAGCGACAGCCGGGCCAGCGGGTCCTCCTCCAGCGCATCGGCGCCGCATTGCAGGAAGACGGCCTGCGGGCGGTGCCGCTCGATGGTGGGCAGCACGGCGTGGCGCATCAGCCAGGCCATCTCGCTGTCGTTGAAGCCCCGCGGCACCGGCAGGTTGCGCGCGGCCCCGCCGGCGCGGTCGAGCGCCGCGCCGGTGAACGGCCAGCGCCCGGCCTCGTGGATGCTGATGGTCAGCACGCGGGGATCGTCGTGGAAGGCGTCCTGCACGCCATCGCCATGGTGGGCGTCGATGTCGAGATAGGCGATGCGCTCCAGGCCCTGCTCCAGCCAGGCCATGATGCCCAGCACGGGGTCGTTCAGGTAGCAAAACCCGCTGGCCCGGGCGGGGCGGCCATGGTGGGTGCCGCCGCCGGGGCAGTGGACGATGCCGCCGCCGCGCGTCAGCTCCGCCGCCAGCATGACGCCGCCGGCGGAGGTCATGGGGCGGCGATAGATCTCCGGGTACACGGGGTTGCCCTCGGCGCCGATGCGGAAGCGGGCGCGGTCCTCGTCGGTGACGGCCTGGTCGGCCTCGGCGCGGGCCAGGGCGGCGAGGTACTCGGGGGCATGGAAGCGCAGCACCCGGGCCGGGTCCGCCATCGGCGCCACGCGGAACTGCGCGTCCGGCAGCCAGCCCATGGCCCGGCACAGGTCGGTGCAGGTGGTGACGCGCGGGATCGCCAGCGGGTGCGTCGGGCCGTAGGTGGAGCGGCGGTACAGCTCGCTGCCGATGTAGAGGGGGACGGTCATCGCACGACGATCGCATGTGGGTTGAGAGCGGTTCCAACTCCCTCTCCCCGCTTCGGGAGAGGGCTGGGGTGAGGGGGTCTTGCAGCGCCGCCCCCGGCCCATGGCAGGGCGGTCCCGCCACCTGACAGGGCAGCGCCTGCCCGCCCCCTCACCCCGGCCCTCTCCCGAAGCGGGGAGAGGGAGCAGACGGCCAGCGGCATCGCTCAGTCCCGCTGCGGCATCCCGTGCGGGGTGACGGTGCTGATGATGCTCTGGTCCAGCGCCTCGTATCCGGCGTAGTCGATCGTCGCGTACAGCTCCGCCCGGGTCTGCATCCGGTCGATCACGTTGTGCGTGCCGCCGTCGCGCCGGATCGCGGCATACAGCCCCTCGCTCGCCTTGGCCGCCACGCGCATCGAGCTGACCGGCCAGATCACCATGCGGTAGCCCATGTCCTCGAACTCGGCGGCGGTGAAGAACGGGGTGCGGCCGAACTCGGTCATGTTGGCCAGCAGCGGCACGCCGGGCATGCGGCGGGCGAACTCGCGGAACATCTCGGCATTGTGCAGCGCCTCGGGGAAGATCGCGTCGGCGCCGGCCTCCATGTACAGTTGCGCACGGGCCACGGCGCCGTCCATGCCCTCGCTCGCGGCGGCATCGGTGCGGGCCATCAGGTACAGGTGCCGGCGGGCGCGTCGCGCGGCGGCGATCTTGTTGGCCATGTCGTGCGCGTCGGCCAGCTTCTTGTCGTTCAGGTGGCCGCACTTCTTCGGCAGGATCTGGTCCTCGATATGCACCGCCGCGGCCCCGGCGTCCTCGAAGCTGCGCACCATCGCCATGACGTTCAGCGCCTCGCCATAGCCGGTGTCGCCATCCACCAGCACCGGCAGCCCGCTGCTGCGCGCCACCTGCCGCACGAAGAAGCACACCTCGTCCACGGTAATCATGCCCAGGTCCGGCAGCCCCATGCTGGCCGTCATCGCCGCGCCCGACAGGTAGGCGGCCTGGAACCCGGCCGCCTTTGCCTGCAACGCAGCCATGCCGTTATGCGTGCCGGGGATCTGCACGATGCCGCCCGCCTCCACCAGCTTGCGGAAACGGAGGCCCGCCGGCTCGTGCGGCAGGTCGGCGGCAACAAGGTAGGTCATCGGGGGGTGCTCCGGAACGCGATGGGATGCCAGCCGTTTAGCAGCTTCATCGGCAGACGTAAGGTGCGTCGGTTGCCGCTTGGTTGCACGGGCACCCCCCTGCCATTAGGTTCCGCCGCATTGAACGGAGTACATCGATGGACATGAGTGGCGAGCGGCACATCCCAGCACCGCGGCAGAAAGTTTGGGAAGCGCTGAACGACACCGAGGTTCTGCGCGGCTGCATCCCCGGCTGCGAGACGCTGGAGCGCACCGCCGAGCATGACATGAAGGCTACCGCGACCATCAAGATCGGTCCGATCAGCGCCCGCTTCAACGGCAACATCCACCTGACCGACATCGACGCGCCCAACAGCTACCGCATCAGCGGCGAGGGCCAGGGCGGCGTCGCCGGCTTCGCCAAGGGCGGCGCCAACGTGCGGCTGTCCGATGACGGGCCGTTCACCCTGCTGTCCTACGACGTGAAGGCGCAGGTCGGCGGCAAGATCGCCCAGTTGGGCGCCCGGCTGATCGACGCCACCAGCAAGCAGATGGCCGACGTGTTCTTCGACCGCTTCACCGCCGAGGTGTCGGGTCCGCAGGAGGTCGCCGCCACCGGCCCGGTCGTCGGCCCGGCCCTGGCGACCGCCTCCGCCACTGGAACTGCCGACGAGGGGGTGAGCACCCCGTTGGCGCCGACCGCCCGCCCGAAGGCCGCGCCCGCAGTGCTGAATCTGCTGTCCATGATCCCGGAGCAGCCATTCGGCCTGCCGCGCGTCGCCATCATCGGCATCGTGCTGTACATCCCGGTGTTCATCCTGATCTTTAAAAGCTACGTGTTTGGCTGATCACCCGGCGGCAGGCGTGGTGCCCGCCAAGGCTGCGGACACCGGGATGCCCGCGACCGTCGCGGACACCGCGGCGCTGCTGGCGGCCGGGGGCTACATTGCCGACCCGGCGCTGGCCGTGACCGTGCATTTGGCGCTCGCCATGCACCGCCCGCTGTTCCTGGAGGGCGAACCCGGCACGGGGAAGACCGAGATCGCCAAGGTGCTGGCCGCCGGGCTGGGCCGCCGGCTGGTGCGGCTGCAGTGCTACGACGGCATGGACCTGTCCGCCGCCGCCTATGAATGGGACCACGCCCGGCAGCTCATGGCGATCCGGCTGGCCGAGGCGGGCGGCGACCGCGACCAGGCGCGGCTGGCCGCCAGCATCCATGGCCGGCCCTACTTGCTAGCCCGCCCGCTGCTGTCGGCCATCGACCCCGACCTGCCCCCGGCCGTGCTGCTGATCGACGAGCTGGACCGGGCGGACGAGCCGTTCGAGGCTTTCCTACTGGAACTGCTGGCGGACTTCCAGATCACCGTGCCGGAGTACGGCACCATCCGCGCCACGGTGCCGCCCGTGGTAGTGCTGACCAGCAACCGCACGCGGGAGGTGCATGACGCCATCCGCCGGCGCTGCCTGTATCAGTGGGTGGACTATCCATCGGCCGCACGGGAACGGGCGATCCTGGACGCCAAGTCGCCGGGCCTGGCGCCACGGCTGTCGGCGGAGGTCGTGGCCTTCGTGCAGCGGCTGCGCGGCGCCGACCTGTTCAAGCTGCCCGGCGTCGCCGAGACCATCGATTGGGCCGCTGCGCTGAACTACCTGGACCAGCACGAGCTGACGCCGGAGGGTGTGGACGAGACGCTGGGTGTGCTGCTGAAGTACCAGGACGACATCGCCAAGGTCCGCGGCGCCGAGGCCGCGCGCCTGCTGACCGAGGTGCACGACGCGGCTGCCGCTTCGGCTGCTCCCTCTTCCTTCGGGAGAGGGCCGGGGTGAGGGGGCGAGCCAGCGCCGCCTTCGCCCGCCGTGGGCTGCTCGCTTGCGGCGCAGGGTCAGCCCTGTGCCGCAAGACCCCCTCACCCCGACCCTCTCCCGGAGGGAGAGGGAGCAGGCAGGCGTTTTGACAGCGCTCGCCGCCAACCTCGTCCACTTCGCCCGCCTGTTGCGCCGCGCCGGGCTGCCGGTCGGCCCGTCAGAGGTGATCGCCGCCGGGCACGCCCTGGACCACATCGGCCTGGAGCAGCGCCAGCAGGTCCGCGCTGCCCTGCGCGGCCTGATGGTGCACCGGCACGAGCACCAGGACCTGTTCGACCGCGCCTTCGACCTGTTCTGGCGCGACCCCGCCGCCGTCCAGAACGCCATGGCCCTTTCCATGCTGGAGGGCGGCCCACCGCCGGAGCAGAAACCGACCGCCGGCACCCGCCGCCTGGCCGAGGCCATGGCCCCGCCCCGCCCGCAGCCGCCCCGCCCGGAGGACGCCCCGCCCGACCGGGACGCCACCATGACCGTCAGCGCCCGCGAGCGCCTGCAATCCATGGACTTCGAGCAGATGAGCGCCGACCAGATCGGCAACGCCAAGGCCGAAATCCGCCGCCTGCGCCTGCCGCTCGACCTGCGCCGCACCCGCCGCCACCGGCCGGACCCGCTGGGACCGCGCATCGACCTCGCCGCCACCCTGCGCCGCAGCCTGCGCCAGGGCGGCGAGATCACCGCACCGGCCCGCTCCGCCCGCACCACCCGTCCGCCGCCGCTGGTGGTGCTGTGCGACATCTCCGGCAGCATGGCCCGCTATGCCCAGGTGCTGCTGCACTTCCTGCACGCCGTCGCCAACGACCGCGACCGCGTGCACGTCTTCCTGTTCGGCACCCGGCTGAGCAACATCACCCGCCAACTGCGATTCCGCGACCCCGAGGTTGCGTTCCAGATGGTGTCCCACGCCGTCCCCGACTGGTCCGGTGGCACCCGCATCGGCGAGACACTAGCAGAATTCAACCGCCGCTGGTCCCGCCGCGTGCTGGCACAGGGCGCGGTGGTGCTGCTGGTGACGGACGGGCTGGACCGGGACGGCGCGGCCGGGCTGGCGGAGGAGATGGACCGTCTGCACCGCTCCTGCCGCCGGCTGGTATGGCTGAACCCGCTATTGCGATGGAGCGGCTTCCAGCCCAAATCGGGTGGCATCCGGGCGATGCTGCCGCATGTGGACGAGTTCCGCACCGTCCATAGCCTGGACAGCCTGCGCGCCCTGGTGGACCTGCTGTCCCGCCCGGCCCCGCCGCGCGGACGAGTAGAGACGCGCGGACGCGCCGATGTATGGAGGGCTGCATGAGCGAAGCCGAGGACGTGTTGGGCACCGCCGCCGGATGGCTGGCCCAGGGGGAACAGGTCGCCATCGCCACGGTCACCGAAACCTGGGGCAGCAGCCCGCGCCCGCCGGGCAGCCAGCTTGCCGTGACGGCCAGCGGACGCATGGCGGGATCGGTCAGCGGCGGCTGCATCGAGGGCGCGGTGGCCGACGCCGCCGGGCGCACCATGCGCGACGGCCAGCCGCAACTGCTGGACTTCGGCGTGACGGACGAGCGCGCGTGGGAGGTCGGCCTGGCCTGCGGCGGCAAGCTCAAGGTGTTCGTCGAGCGGCTCGGATGACACCCGCCACCCTGGACCGCCTGCAATCCGCCCGCGCCGCCGGGGAGCCGGTCGTGCTCGCCACCCGGTTGCCCGGCGGCGCGCAACTGCTGCTGCCCGGCGACGACGCGCCCCCTGCCCTGCTCGACGCCGCCCAGGCCGCCTTGCGGGCCGACCGCAGCGGGGTGGTGGAGGCAGACGGCACCTGGTTCCTGCACGCCTACAACCCGCCGCTGCGGCTGGTCGTGGTCGGCGCCGTCCACATCGCCCAGGCCCTGGTGCCGATGGCGGCCGGGCTGGGCTATGGCGTCACCGTCGCCGACCCGCGCCGCGCCTTCGCCACCGACGAACGCTTCCCCGGCGTGACCGTCAGCACCGACTGGCCCGACGAGGCGCTGGACGCCCTGCGCCCGGACAGCCGCACCGCCATCGTCACCCTGACGCACGACCCCAAGCTGGACGATCCGGCGCTGGACCGCGCGTTGCGCTCCCGGGCGTTCTACATCGGTGCCCTGGGATCGCGGCGCACCCACGCCGCCCGTGTGGAGCGGCTGCGCGCCCTGGGCCATGACGACGCCGCGATGGCGCGCATCCACGGCCCCGTCGGGCTGAACATCGCCGCCGTCACCGCGCCGGAGATCGCGCTGTCCATCCTGGCGCAGGTCGTGGCCGTGCGGCGCGGCGCGGCTTGAAGTTCGGCAGCGTCCCCCTGGCGGAGGCGGATGGCGCGGTCCTGGCGCACACGCGCCGCCTGCCGGACCGCGTGCTGCGCAAGGGTTCGGTGCTGGATGCCGGCGCCATCACCGCGCTGCGTGCGGGCGGCGTTGCCGAGGTGATCGCCGCCCGCCTGGACCCCGGCGACGTTGCGGAGGACGAGGCGGCCCGCCGCCTCGCCGCGGCCCTGCTGACCCCGGGCCTGACCGCCAGCCGCGCCAGCACCGGACGGGTCAACCTGCTGGCCGCCGTGCCGGGCCTGCTGCAGGCCGGCCGCGCCGCGCTCGATGCGCTGAACGGGGTGGACGAGGCGCTCACCATCGGCACCCTGCCCGACGCCGCCCCGGTCGCCACGGGCGAGATGGTGGCGACGATCAAGGTGATCCCCTTCGCCGTGGCGGAGGCCGCGCTGGTCCGCGTGGAGGCCCTCGCCCGCGCCTACCCGCCGTTGCGCCTGCACCCGTTCCGCCCCTTGCGCGTCGGCCTGGTGATGACGCGGCTGCCCGGCCTCAAGGACAGCATCCTGACCGGCACGGCAGAGGCGACCGCCGCCCGTGTCGCGGGCCTGACGGGAACGCTGCTGCCGCCGGTGACGTGCGACCATGCGGAGGCGCCCATCGCCGCCGCCCTGGGCGGCCTGGCCGAGGCGGGCGCCGACATCCTGCTGGTGTCCGGCGCCAGCGCTGTGGTGGACCGGCGTGACGTCGGCCCGGCCGGGATCGTCGCCGCGGGCGGGCGCATCCTGCACTTCGGCATGCCGGTCGATCCCGGCAACCTGATCTGCCTTGGTGAGCTGGGCGGCCGGCCGGCCATGGTGCTGCCGGGCTGCGCGCGCAGCCCGCGGCTGAATGGGATCGACTGGGTGCTGGCCCGGCTGTTCGCCGGGCTGCCGGTGGACGGCGCCGTGCTGGCCGGCATGGGCGTGGGCGGACTGCTGAAGGACACCGGGCCGCGCCCGCTGCCGCGCGCCAGGGCGACAGCCGCGGCTCCACTGGGCCGGCGCGCGGTGGCGGGGATCGTGCTGGCGGCAGGGCGGTCCAGCCGCATGGCACCGCACAACAAGCTGCTGGTGCCGGACCGGGAGGGCACGCCGATGGTGGCGCGGGTGGTGGACCACCTGCTCGCCAGCCCGGCCCGGCCGGTGCTGGTCGTCCTGGGGCACCGGGCGGACGAGGTTCGCGCGGCCCTGGCTGGCCGCGACGTGCGGTTCGTCCCGGCGCCGGACTACGCCGCCGGGCTGTCGGCCAGCCTGCGGGCCGGTGTGGCCGCGGTGCCGCCGGCCTGTTCGGCCGCGCTGGTCTGCCTCGGCGACATGCCGCTGGTGACGGGCGGGATGATGGCCCGGCTGATCGAGGCCTATGATCCCGACGAGGGCCGCACCATCGTTGCGCCGGCCTGCCGCGGCAAGGTCGGCAACCCCGTGCTGTGGGACCGCCGCTTCTTCCCGGACATCGGCGGGCTGACGGGGGACATGGGCGCCCGGCCATTGCTGGAACGCCATGCCGAGGCGGTTGAGTTGGTCGAGCTGGGCGACGACGCCGTGCTGCGGGACTTCGACACCGTTGAGTCCCTGGCGGAATTGCCATGAGGCCATCGCTCGTGCTGGCCCTGCTGGCCACCATGCCGGCCGCCCCGGCAATGGCGCAGGATGCGCCGAATGTCCGCATCGTCGAGTATGGCGAGTTCACGGCCCAACGCGACCTGACGCCATCGACCAAGCCCGAGGGTGCGACCGGCGTCAGCGGCTTCGGCTATGCCGAGGGGATCAGGTTCGTGCGGCACGCTACCCGGATCGAGGCGGCGCTGTGCCGCAGGTTCGGCATCTACTTCATGGCGGCACCGCCAGCCCGGGGCGCCCCGATCAGCGTCACCGTCCGCCTGACGCATCCGCGGCTGACCCGGCCGGATGGCGTGACCGGCACCGTGGAGACCTGGCCGGGAGTGGCCGGCTTATGGCCGACCCCAACCATGTTCGGCTTTACCGAGCCTTGGGAGGTCGCATTGGGCACCTGGACCTTCGCCCTGCTGGAGGACGGCAGGGTGGTGGCGGAACGGGCATTTGAGGTCGTCCCGCCAACCGGGTCCGCCACGGCGCCCGTGGAGGGGTGCGAGGCTCCAACGTCGTGACCGGCACGCGCCCATCATAGGACGGCGCCCGCCACCCAGGCCGCCCACGCCAGCGCCGCCCGGTCTTGCCCCCGCAGCCCCACCACCTGCACGCCAAGCGGCATCCCGTCCGGGCCGGTCCCCGCCGGCACCGTCACACATGGCACATGCAGGCTGCTCCAGATGAAGTTGAACCCGGCGTCGCCCGTCCAGGCCAGCCCGACCGGCGCCTGTCCCGGGGCGGCGGGCGTCACCAGCACGTCCAGGCCGTCCATCACCGCGGGGAACCCATCCTGCAGGCGGCGGAAGGTGTCCTGTGCCTGTTGCAGGGTGGCGGCAGGCTGGGCGAGGCCCCATTCCATCCGCTCCCGCAGGCTGGGGCTGAGCTGGCCGCGGGCATGGGTCATCTCCCAGCCCAGGGCGCGGGCGCTTTCGGCGTTCATGACGATGGCATGGGCCTCCTCCAGCCCGTCGTACTCCGGCGGGAGTTCGCGGTCGGTCACCACCGCCCCGGCCCGCTCAAGCTGGCCGCGCAGGCGCCCGAACAGGTCCACCGTCTCCGGCAACGCCCGGTCCCAGGTGGGCGACCGGCACAGCCCGATGCGCGGCGCCTGGCCGGGATGCGTCTCCGGGTCACCCAGGTCGTGCCCCGACACGGCCCCGGCCAGCAGCGCGCAGTCCGCAACGCTCCGCGCCATGACGCCCACCGTGTCCAGGCTGTCTGACATCAGCTTCATGCCCATCCGGTTGATCAGCCCGAAGCTGGGCTTGTAGCCGACCACGCCGCAATACGCCGCCGGGCGGATGACGCTGCCCGCCGTCTGCGTCCCATAGGCCAGGGGAAAGAACCCGGCCGCCACCCCCGCCGCCGAGCCGCTGCTCGACCCGCCCGGGGTGCGCGCCGGGTCGTGCGGGTTGGTGGTCGGCCCCGGCGTGCGGGTGGCGAACTCGGTCGTGACGGTCTTGCCGAGTGCGACCGCGCCAGCCGCCTTTGCCCAGGCGACGCACGCCGCATCCGCGCGAGGCCGGTGGCCGCGCCAGATCGGCGAGTTGTACTCGCTGGCGTAATCAACGGTATCCAGCACGTCCTTTATTCCAATCGGCAAGCCGTGCAGCGGTCCCGGCAAGGGTTCGGTGCGCCGGGCCAGCTCCGGGTCCAGCGCGGCCATCGCCTGTACGACCGGCTCACGCCGGGCGATGCGGTCCAGGCAGGCCTCCAGCAGCGCCTCGGGGTGCAGGGTGCCGGCGGTGATGGCGCGGGTAGCCTGGATTGCTGTGAGATCGGCGGGATCGGCCATGTTTTTGTCCTTTGCGGTGATGGCCCAGGCTGGCGCAGCCGGGCCGACAGGTCCATCTTTCCGGGCAGGATGCAATACGCCCCCCTCCCCATACGCATCGCCCGCACCCGGGACGGCACGCTGACCTACCTGGTGGACCTGCCGCCGGAAGCCTTGCCGCCCGTGCGCGGGCGGGACTTGGCGGCCGCGTGGGATCATGCGCGGGAGGCTGCGTCCGACGCTGCCTGGGGCGCCGCGCGGCTGTTCCGCTTCCGGCGGCCGGACGGCAGCGTGACCGACCTGGCGCTGTCGGACGAGGACGCGCGCTGCTGGGCGGGCGCGGTGGACGCCGCGGTCGGGATCGGCACCAGCTATGGCCTGTCGCTGTGCCTGCGGCTGCTCGCCTTGGTGGACCTGCTCAGCCGTGCGCCGTGGACGGCCGGGCTGTTCCAGGTCGGCCGGGACGGCGCCACGCTGCATCCGGCGCTGCTCGCCACGGCGGCCGAAACGCAACTGACCGCCGAGGCCCGATTCGACGAGACCCGGTTCCGCGCTCACCTGGCCCGGCCGCTGGCTGGCCCGCGCCCGCCATCCGCGTCGTCTTCCTCCGAAGGAGTGCCTGCATGAGTCCCCGTTCGATCCTTGTGCTTATGCCGTTGCTGTTGGCGGGGTGCGGCAGCGTCTCCCCCCAATCCAGTTCGGACCGGGCCGTCACCGCGGCGTGCCGGGCTGACGCCGACCGGGTTTACGCGGCGCAGAACCGGCAGGATTTGTCCTACCGGGACGAGCGCGACACGCCGTTCGCCGCCAGGTATGACTCCGGCATCGTATCGGCCGGGCTGGGACAACTGTATGGCCGCGACAACCAGGTGTCAGCCTGCTTGCGCGCCAACAGCAAGCCCGGCGACGTTCCGGCACCGCCCGACCCGGGGTTCGGACCAACCTTCTCCCCCATCGCACGCTGACCCCTGCAGGAGCCATCCATGAGCAAGATCATCCGCACCGAGCCGAACCCGGTGCTGGCCAAGGCCGTCGAGTACCACGGCTTCGTCTTCACCCAGGGCATGGTCGCGCAGGATCTGGCCAAGGACATCACTGGTCAGACCGAGGAGGTGCTCGCCGGGATCGACGCCGTGCTGGAGATGCACGGGACCGACAAGACACGGCTGCTGCAGGCGCAAATCTGGTTGAAGGACATGGCCGACCGGGAGGCGATGAACCGGGTCTGGTCCGCCTGGCTTCCAGAGGGCGGCGCACCGGCGCGCGCCTGTGTGCAGGCTGCGATGGCAGACCCGCGATATCTCGTGGAGATTATGGTGACGACCTGCAAATAGTCTCGGCGGCAAGGTCCTGTTGAGCAGCCGGGCCAGGCGCTGCGGCTGACCTTGCCGACTCACTGCCGACGAGCCGCAGTGTATCCCGAACGCCATGCCCGGTTTCCAACGGTTGCGATTCCGGATCACGCACCCGTGAATAAGACTGTGGTCCTATACTCGGCGGTTGTGCACAGCCCGTTTTCCTAAAAACCAGGGTACTTCGGCCTGTAAACACCTACAACGGGTTGCCAGGTTGCAGACGCCAACGTTACCCAACGTTTCATGACCTGCTCACGCAGGCGTGAGCAGAGGGGGGATGCCGGCATGATTGCTTGGACGTGCGGACGGATTGCGGTGGTTGGGGCGGCGTTGGCGTCGGCGGCCCCACTGGTCATTCAGCCTGCAGAGGCGTCCCAAGGGAGCCGCCACGCCTCGCACGCCTATTCGGGACACGCGGCCGCCCGGGCGATCTGGGCAGGGGCGTCGCGCTACAGCCGCTACCGCAGCGCCTACCGTGGCAGCTACGCTTATGGCGGCAGCTTGCAATGCGTGCCGTTCGCACGGGAGAACACCGGCATCGAGCTGACCGGCAACGCCGTCACCTGGTGGGCCAACGCCGCCGGCGTGTATGAGCGCGGCGCCCGGCCCGAGGTCGGCAGCGTGCTGAACTTCCGCGGCACCGGGCGCATGCGTCTGGGCCATGTCGCGGTAGTGTCCAACGTCATCGACAACCGCAACGTGCAGATCGATCACGCCAACTGGTCAGGCCGCGGCGTCATCACCCGCAACGTCACGGTGATGGACGTGTCGCCGGGCAACGACTGGTCGGCCGTGCGCGTGGAGCTGGCCGGCGGCGACTTCGGCAGCGTCTATCCGACCTACGGCTTCATCTACGACCGCCCGGACCGGGGCACGATGGTGGCCAATTCCGGCGTGATCCACGGCAATGCGCCGGTCGCCATGGCCTCCCCGGCCCGGGTTGCCGCCGCGTTCCGCACGCCGCTGAACCCGGCCCCGCTGGACCTGCGCCCCGCGCAGGAGCGCATGGCGGTCCTGCTGGCGCCGACGCAGGATGAGGAGGTGGCCGAGGCCGCCGACGACATCGTGGGCGGGTCCCGCAACCGCCGCGGCACCGGCCGGCATCTGCGGACGGCACGCTGGCAGGTGGCGCGCTGGGACCGCTATGACGCGCACATGACGCACGGCCAGATGCTGCTGTTCGGCCGGACCACGGCCGTCCGCGGCTATGGCGTGCGCGGTTGGAGCGGGCGCGAGATGGTCGCCCACGACACCGGCTGGCACGGTTACGCCAGCATGGTCCACTTCGTCGGCGTCCGGGCCAGCCGGCACACTGCCGCGGGGCCGCACATGGTGAGCGCCCATGCGCACAGCGGCCACCACCACGGCCAGCACGCCTGACCCCCGGCGAGCGCTCGCCTGAAAGCAAGCGCCCGCCTGGCACCAAATCGCGGAGGCCGCCCGGCCGGGACAGTTCCAGCCGGGCTTGACCGATCAGCGGCCGACCCTGGATCGGCACGGCGCAACTGCTCGCCGCGTTGGCCGGTCAGCCCGCGCCGGCCACCCCCAGCGCGGCGCCCCCGGCCAGCAGCCATAGCGGATGCAGCTTCGTCCCCAGCACCCCTGCGGCCACCCCCAGGCAGATGGCGGCCGTCGCCGCACCCTGCGTCGTGGACTGGACCAGCAGCGCCGCCCCGGCCGCCACCAGCCCGACCGTGACGGGCACCAGGCCCGCCTGCACCCGCTTGCGCCACGGCCGGTCGCGGAAGCGGTGCCATGCGCCGGCCACCGCCCAGGTCAGCACGCTGCTGGGGCCGATGATCGCCAGCGTCGCCGCCAATGCGCCGGCCAGGCCCGCCACCCGCCAGCCGATCAGGGCGCTGACCAGCATGTTCGGTCCCGGCGCGGCCTGGGCCAAGGCGAACAGGGCGGCGAACTCGGTGGGGGACAGCCAGTGATGCACCTCGATCACCTGGCGCTGCATCTCCGGCAGGGTGGACACCACGCCGCCCACGGCCAGCAGGGACAGCTCGGCGAACACCAGGATCAGCCAGCCGATCTCGATCATGGCGCGGCCCGGCGGTGCAGCAGGATGCTGATGGGCGCCAGGACGGCCATGGTGGGCAGCATCGGCAGGCGGCCGACCGCGAGGGCGGCGAACGCGACGATGGCCACGGCGACGCCGAGCGGACGCGCCCGCAGCGGCCAGGCGATCCGGCAGGCCAGCGCCACCACCAGCCCGGACGCCGCCGCCGCCAGCCCGGCGAACCCATGCCGCACCACCGGCAGCCCGCCGTACCGCTCGTACACGCCGCCCAGCGTCAGCACGATGGCAACCGGCGCCGCGAGCAGCCCCGCCAGCCCCGCCAACGCGCCGGGCACGCCGCGGTAGCGGGCACCGAGCGCCACGGTCAGGTTCACGATGTTTGGCCCCGGCAGGAACTGGCACAGCGCGAGCAGGTCCAGGAACTCCGCCGCCGACAGCCAGCCGCGCTGCTCGACGATCATGCGCCGCGCCCAGGGCAGCACGCCGCCGAACCCGACAATCCCGATGCCGAAGAAGCCTTGGAACAGATCGGTCAACGTGGGGTCAGGCCGGTGTTCCATGCCGGCAGAGTAGCGGCGCAAATGCCGGGGGAACAACTAGCCGGGCTGCTGTCTTCTCCCTCTCCCTCCGGGCTTGGGCCGTGATGAGGGGGCGGGCAAGCACCACACCTTGCCCGATCAGCGCCAGCCCGTATCCTGTCCGCGGCGAGGATGGTGCGTGCGGCTTCCCTCACCCCGGCCTTGGTCCGTTTCACGGCCCAAGCCCGGAGGGAGAGGGAGCAGAGCCAGCGCGGTCTCCTGTTCTACGCCTATGATCTAGGACGCCCCCATGCCCGACGCCTTCCTCGCCGCCCGAGACCTGCTGCTGCGCCACCGCCGCGACCTGGACGCCGCCTGCCGCGAGTTCCGCTGGCCGGTGCTGGACCGGTTCAACTGGGCGCTGGACCACTTCGACCGCATGGCCGCAGGCAACGAAGCCGACGCGCTGCGGTTCATCAGCGGCGAAGTCGAATCGGTCATCACGTTCGCCGCCCTCGCCGCCCGGTCCAACCAGGTCGCCAACCACCTGCGCTCCCTTGGCGTGCAGCGCGGCGACCGCGTGCTGCTGCTGCTCGGCAACGTGCAGCCGCTGTGGGAGGCGCTGCTGGCCTGCATCAAGCTCGGCGCCGTCGTCATCCCCGCCACCACCATGCTGACCGAGGACGACCTGCGCGACCGTTTCGACCGCGGCGCGGTGCAGCACGTCATCGCCGCCGCGGAACTGGCGCCGCGGTTCCAGGCCCTCCCCGGCCCCTACACCCGCCTCGCCGTAGGCGGCGCAGACGGCTGGCTACCCTTCGAGGACGCCTACGCCGCCTCCCCCGCCTTCACCCCGCACGGCGACACCCGCGCCACCGACCCGCTGCTGCTGTATTTCACCTCCGGAACCACGTCGAAGCCGAAGCTGGTGCTGCACAGCCACGCGAGCTACCCGGTGGGCCACCTGACCACGATGTTCTGGATCGGGCTGCAGCCCGGCGACGTACACCTCAACATCTCCTCCCCCGGCTGGGCCAAGCATGCGTGGAGCAGCGTGTTCGCCCCCTGGAACGCCGGCGCCACCATCCTGATCCTGAACCAGCCGCGCTTCGACGCCGCCCACCTGCTGCGCGTGCTGGACCGGGCGCGCGTGACCACCTTCTGCGCCCCGCCGACCGTGTGGCGGATGCTGGTGCAGGAGGACCTGACCCGGCACCCCGTGCACCTGCGCGAGGCCGTGGCCGCCGGGGAGCCGCTGAACCCCGAGGTGATCGCGCGGGTGCAGGCGGCGTGGGGCGTGGGCATCCGCGACGGCTATGGCCAGACCGAGACCACGCTGCTGGTCGCCAACACGCCGGGGCAGGTGGTGCAGCCGGGGTCGATGGGGCGTCCGCTGCCGGGCTACCGCGTGGCGCTGGTCGATCCCGAGGGGGATGAGGCGGAGGAGGGCGAGATCGCGCTGCGGCTGGACCCGGCGCCGCTGGGGCTGATGCAGGGGTATCTGCAGGGGGATGGCGGGGTGCAGGCGCCGGAGGGCGGGCTGTATCGCACCGGGGACGTGGCGCTGCGCAACGCGGACGGCACGCTGACCTATGTGGGCCGCGCGGACGACGTGTTCAAAAGCAGCGGCTACCGCATCAGCCCGTTCGAGCTGGAGAGCGTGCTGATCGAGCACCCGGCGGTGGCGGAGGCGGCGGTGGTGCCCTCGCCGGACCCGACGCGGACGGCGCTGCCGAAGGCGTTCGTGGTGCTGGCGGAGGGGGTGGCCCCGGATGCGGCGACGGCGCGGGCGATCTTCGCGCACCTGCGGGCGCGGTTGGCGCCTTACAAGCGGGTGAAGCGGATTGAGTTTGCCGAGCTGCCGAAGACGATCTCGGGGAAGATCAGACGGGTGGAGCTGCGGCGGCTGGAGGCGGGGCGGCGGAGTGCGGGGGAGATGGGGATAGCGGAGTTCTTGGAGGAGTAATTATCTTGTAGGTACTCTACTCCTCCAACTAGTCGGATTGTTGATCCGAACTCAGATTTTGCAGCATGCGAGCAACATGCCGCGAATAGGACACATGCCCTTTTAACACCAAGGCGTTGTCAGCCTGCTCGCCTCGCGTTGCAAGTATATAATTGTATGCACGAATCTTATTACGATAACCCTTTGTCAACCGAACTCGGCCATCATTGACTAAAAGGCCATGGATTTTTATGCGCCCACGTATAGGATGTAGCTTTTCTTTAGACTTTGATAAACGCCAGGGACCTGATGAGAAGATGTCATGAAGCTCCAACCTAAGTGAGTCTGGGAACGTACCGCATCCTGACATAGTAATATCATCAGCATATCGAGAAAGTTCACAGTTGTGTCTCGCTGCGACTTGTTTCAGCCTCTCGTCTACAGAGCGAAAGCAGAGATTAGAGAGAGATGGACTAGTTGGAGCTCCTTGGGCAAGATATCCATCAAGGCATGTTAACGCCGAGAGCAAATGAGCAGCGCCGGTGCTATAACCCAAGTTTTGAAAAGCATCAATGACAACCGCTGCCGGTGTCGATGAAAAGAAATCTTCAATATCCACGGAAAACGCCCATTCCGCATTTCTATGTAGAAATGCGGCTTCGACGTATGATTTGCCAGGCACAAAGCCGAACACATGCGACGGAGCTAATACTGCTCTCGCAAAGTGAAATGATAGCCATTTCTGAATGATCTTCAGACCGACGCGAGGGGCAGCAATATGCCGCACACCTGTGCCTTTCGGTATTTTGAAGACTCTGTAGTGTTTTCTAGGCCGATTAACAAAAGACCAGACAAGGCCGGGATTCACACCAATCATCACGGATAAAGCATTTCTCGACGTGACCGGCGGAAGACGCCTCTTGCTCAAAAATTTGATCTCATCAATCTCTGCAAGTCCGACACTAACGCCCAGCGCCGCGAGAAGCTCGCTAGCCTCTGAGAACAGAAACCATGGAGATGCCTGAAGTTGGTGTGGAAGTCTCATTTAGCAAAGTTGTCTTTCGAAGTGCCGACAGTTTTGTCAGCGATTCGAAGGAACGCTGACAAAACTGTCGGCATCCTTCTGATCAAAGCCTTGGCACATTGGGCATGATGCACACCCTCGCCTGAGACTTCCACTTTGTCACCTTAGTCTCGCCTCCGTGCTAATGCAAGTAGTCTCTCAACATCACGACTGCGTTTGCTACGTGATGTGCCAAGCCGACGTAGAGCGTCAAGAGTGAGTGCATAGTTCCCAGTCTGGGTACGAACCAGAAACCCCGATTGCCGTAGGCTCTCCAGTTGACGATCGAGCCAGTCCACCGAAGGCAACACAAACTTCTGCTTTGAAAGCTCGTCGCAAAGAGCAGTCGATCCGATCGGCGCTAACGTCCTGATTGCAAATAACAACTCGGTTTTGGTCGGGGTCTGTGCGTCTCTAAGATTATTGAGTTTTATAGTTTTCAAAGCCAAGCGCTTGGCAAACTCCTCTAAATGCACCTCCAATTGTTTAGTTGTCTTCTCATCTAAGGACCGCTTTGCCTCAAGCCAGACCTGCGGCGCATCGTTTTCACCGGAGAGGAACGCATTTCGGACAAGGCTTGGAAAAGAACTCATCAAGCTATGCCGCAAACTTTCTTCTAATTTTTTGCCTAGATCACTCATGAGAATGAACTCTGCATCGAAGCCCATTTCGTGAAGTCTTCTTCTTGTGTCGGCTAGCACTCTTCCGGATGGATTACGCCGTCCCTTGACAGTAGCACCCATAGCTACGGGAATGAAGTAACCTCCTTCTATTGTCGGATTCGCCGCGATCTCCCCCGCTAGGTTTAACCCAGCATCTTTCACAACCTCCGCAATTTCATCTAGGTTACTCATCTGTCAGTTTCCATGCCCGCACAATCGTAGGGGTGAGCTTTCTCGTTCGAACAGTCCACTCGTGAGCGTCGTTTATGCTGACGGAATTCAACGTGAACCTATCCTCACCTGAAAGTCTGATCGGGATGCCCGGGTTATAGTCTGCGATGATCCTCGAAGCGTAACCTTGCTTCATCAAATCTGCAAGGCCGATTGCAGCGTTGGCCCCCCGGCTGCATAGCTGATTGCCATCGCTATCTCCGATTCTTGTTGCCTGCTTGCCTGCACGCTTCAGTTTATCGACAATCTTGCCTGTCAGAAGTTCAGGAATGGATTTATGAGGGATCTCTGTCCAACTCTGACTCATGCCAGCTAGCATATCTTTCACGAGGAGATACATTGAGTAGTAGTATCTATTGAAGGCTGACCTACCAAACAGATCGAAATCGACCTGGCTGCCCTTTGCAATAATTGCTTTCTTTTGGAGGTAAAGCGCGACACGTTCCATGCTCTCCCAACATCGTTACAGATTGTTTGCCCAAACGAACAAAGGTGTCTTTGCAGTCAGACCAAACAATGAGCATGACCGTTCCGCAGAACTCCATCGATCCCATCCAGCACCAGCATCCCCATAGCCTCCCGCGTCCCCACGGTCGCGCTCCCCAGATGCGGCAGCAGCACGACGTTCTCCAACCCCAGCAGCCCCGCATCCACCCGAGGCTCCCCGTCATAAACATCCAGCCCCGCCGCCGACACCTGCCCCGACCGCAGCGCCGCCACCAGCGCCGCATCGTCCACCAGCGTTCCCCGCGCCGTGTTCACCACCACCGCCCCCCGCGGCAGCCGCGCAATCCGCCCCGCATCCAGCCAATGCCGCGTCCCCGCCCCGCCCGGCGCATGCAGCGACAGCACGTCGCACACCGCCAGAAACCCCTCGTCATCCGCATGGAACACCGCCCCAGCCTCCAACGCCTCCGGCAGCCGCGTCCGGTTGCGGTAGTGCACCTCCATCCCGAACCCCCGCGCCATCCTCGCCAGCGTCCGCCCGATCCGCCCCATCCCGAACACGCCCAACCGCCGCCCGCTCACCCCCGACCCCAGCAGTTGCGTCGGCGCCCACCCGGTCCACCGCCCGGCGCGCAGCATCCGCTCCCCCTCCCCCGCCCGCCGCGACGCCGCCAGGATCAGCAGCATCGCCAGCTCCGCCGTCGCCTCGTTCAGCACCTCCGGCGTGTTCACCACCGCGATCCCCCGCGCCCGCGCCGCCGCGACATCGATGTGGTCGTACCCCACGCTGAACGTCCCGATCACCCGCACGCTGTCCGGCAGCGCCGCGATCACCCCGGCGTCCATCCGCTCCGCCGGGCAGCACAGCACGGCGCTGGCCCCCGCCGAGCGCTCGACGATCTCCGCCCCCGTCACCGCGTGGTCATCCGCATTCAGCCGAGCGTCATAATCCCGCGCCGCCCGCGCCTCCACCGCTGCCGGCAGCCGCCGCGTCACCAGCAGCACCGGCTTCGCCCCCCCATTCGTCACCAAGGCATCAGCTCCAAAGCGGGTCGATGGCCGCCCGCCCGTGCGTCACGGCGGCGATATTATCCAGCGCCCGGAACCCCATGGCATTGCGAGTCTCCAGCGTCGCGCTGCCCATGTGCGGCGTCAGGAACACGTTGGGCAGCGCCGCCAGCCGCTCGTCGAAGTCCGGCTCCCGCCGGAACACGTCCAGCCCGGCGGCATGCAGGTGCCCGGACGTCAGCGCCTCCACCAGCGCGTCCTCGTCCACCAGGCTCCCCCGGGCGGCGTTCACCAGCACCGCCCCGCGCGGCAGCAGCCCGAGGGTCTCCGCATTCATCAGCTTGTCCGTCCCAGCCCCGCCGGGCGCGTGCAGCGTCAGGATCTGGCTACGCGGCAGCAGCTCCCGCAGCGAGGGTACCCACTCGGCCCCGGCCTCCAGCTCCGGCGCCGCCCGGGCCATGTCGGTGTAAAGCACCCGCATGTTGAACCCCCGCGCCCGCCGCGCCATGGCCCGGCCGATGCGGCCGAACCCCACGATGCCCAGCGTCTTGCCGCTCGCCTGCACGCCCAGCATCTCCGCCATGCCGAACCCCCGCCGCCAGCCGTCGCGCATGATGCCCGAGTACTCCCCGGCCCGGCGGCAGGCGCACAGCAGCAGCATGAACGCCAGGTCCGCCGTGCAGTCGGTCAGCACCTCCGGCGTGTTGGTCACCACCAGGCCGCGCGCCTTGGCCGCCGCCACGTCGATGTGGTCGAACCCGACGCTGCAGGTGGCGGCAACGTGGACGCTCTCGGGCAGACGGCCGATGAACTCCGCCGTCAGCTTCAGGTTGCTGCTGAAGAACAGGGCGTCGGCATGGTGGTCGGCCAGCCGCTGGATCACATCGTCGGGCGACAGGTCGCGGTCCTCGGACAGGGTGGCGTCGAACTCGGCCATGGCGCGCTCGGTGACGGCGGCGGGCACGGGACGCGCGACCAGCAGGCGGGGCTTGGGCATGGAGATACTCCGGCAAAGGGGCTGGCATCTTGGACGGGGTTGCCGCGGGGCGGAAGGGGCGGCACGGCGGGGGAAGCAACCTCCGATGCGGCCATACGGGTCACCTGGTCCGCGCCGCACCCGGAGATGACCGGGCACACCGCCGAGGCATCCATCACCTGGGACCCCGGCGCGATCCGCCTCCGCGCTTACGCCGGCCCCGTGCTGTTCGATGTGATCGCCCTTTGGTACGCAGCAGGCATCGAAGTCCCAGGCCGCCCGGCTAAGGGCATCCAGGAAGCCGGGGTGCCCGGCCAGCCGACCTGGACAAGTGACTAAGGCACCACCCACACCGGCACCGGACACCTGGCGCAAGAACGCTGCCGGGTGTGTCTGAAAAGCAACGCCCTCGGAGAGCAGTGTGACATGTGTGCATCGAACATTGCTCCGCGGTGAATGAAGCCCGATGATAGGACCGTCCGGGTCCCTCCGGACCTCGTCCATTCCCGTCGGGGAGCCAAATCATGACCCTTCGTAGCCTTGTTTTCGCAACGTCTGGCCTGCTGATGGCCGCATCGTTCTCCAGCGCCAACGCTGCCATGCATCACCCTGTGAAGCACCACTCCTCCGTGCACAAAGCCGCCATGCATCGCACCACCAAAGGCCATGCTGCAATGCACGGCGCCTCGCGTGGCCACGACGCCGGCGACGCTGCAGTTGACCAGCTCAACGCACAAAGCCTGGCCGCCGCCCGTGGCGGCGCCGCACCCGCCGCACAGCCCGCCGCGCAGCCCGCCGCCCAATAAGCGCCAGCTAAGCCTAAGGTCAGCATCAGGTCGGGCGATAGGCTGGAGCCAAGCCGACCGCCGTGCCTCCGGCCGACGTCCGGCGGCAGCAGGCCTGTCCTGCAAGGTCTGTGCTTGGCGTCTGCAGGTTGGCGTGTTCGGCTGGGTTCATGCACGCCAACCTGATCGCCTTCATGGTGTTCGCCGTGGCGACGGCGGTGACGCCAGGGCCGAACAACGCCATGCTCGCTGCATCCGGTGCCAGCCACGGCGTGCGCCGGACCCTGCCGCATGTCCTGGGCGTCTGCCTCGGCTTCGGCGTGATGGTCGCGGTGGTTGGCCTCGGGCTGGCCGGGCCGCTGGCCGCAAGCCCCACGCTGCACGCCTGGCTGCGCTGGGTGGGGGGCGCCTGGATGCTATGGATCGCCTTCGGCATCGCCCGCAGCGCCATCGTCGCCGGGGCCGCGCCCCGGTCGCCGATGACCTTCACCGGCGCCGCCCTGTTCCAGTGGGTGAACCCGAAAGCCTGGTTGCTGACCGTGGCGACGACCGCGACCTACACGGTCCCCAACCTGCCCCTGCTGCCGCAAATCCTGTTGCTCTCGCTGCTATTCACCGTGGTGGACTTTCCGTGCAGCCTGCTTTGGGTCGCCATCGGCGCGGGCGCAGCGCAGGTGCTGCACTCCACACGCCGGCTGCGCGCCTTCAACATGGCCATGGCCGCGCTGCTCGTGCTCTCCATAGTGCCGCTGCTGGCTGATTGAGCCTTCACCCCGGGGACCTCGCCCATGCACTTCGACTTCGCCGCGCTGCCCGCCCGTGACTGCTACAAGCTGCTGGTCTCGACCATAACGCCGCGTCCCATCGCCTGGGTGGTGACGCAGGACCTGCAGGGCAGGCTGAATGCGGCGCCATACTCGTTCTTCAACGCCATGTCCGGCGACCCGCCGGTCGTGGTGTTCGGCATCGGCGGCCACGAACCCGGCGACGCCAAGGACACCGGCAACAACATCCGCCGCACCGGCCAGTTCGTCGTCAACCTGGTGGACGAGGCCACCGCGGCGGCCATGAACATCACCGCCATCGACTTCCCGCATGGCGTTGACGAGATCGCCGAGGCCGGGCTGACCACCCTGCCCAGCCTGCACGTCGCCCCGCCGCGCATCGCCGAAAGCCCGGTCGCAATGGAGTGCGAGCGCATGGCCACCATCGACATCGGCAACGAGCGTACCCTGGTGCTGGGCAAGGTGCTCGCCATGCACATCCGCGACGACGCGGTCATCGACCCGGCCCGCTGCTACATCGACACGCCGCGGCTGAACCTAGTCGGCCGGATGCACGGTGCCGGCTGGTACGCCCGCACGACCGACCTGTTCGAGATGAAGCGGATCGACCCCGCCCACTACGTCCGCAAGGCCGGTGCCGGCCAGACCGGAGACTGACCGATCCGCCTGCTGCAGCCGCTGCGGCGCCGGCCCGTTGCGCTGTTATGGGGCGGGCTGGCGTTCTCGGCCATCGGCGACCAGGCTTACAATGTGGCGTTCGCCTGGATCGCGACGGAGGCGTTCGGGGCGGCGGCGGGCTACCTGGTCGCGCTGGGGCCGTTGGTGCTGCTGGCAACGCTGGTGTTCGGCGGGCGGGTGGCCGATGGCGTGCCGCCCGGCCGCGCCATGATCGCGGCGGACCTGGTGCGGGCGGCGGCGCTGCTGGGCGTTGTCGCCGTATGGTCCCGGCAGGGAGCGCCGCCGGCTGCCGGACTGGTGCTGGCCGTCGCCGCCCTCGGCGCCGGGCAGGCGGTGTTCCGCCCGGCGTTGCAGGCCGTCCTGCCGGCGCTGGTCCCGGACCGCGCGTTGCTGCCGGCGGCAAATGCATTGCTGGACGGAACCGAGCGCCTGGCCCGGCTGCTCGGCCCCGCCCTGGCCGGCCTGTTATCGGCGCTGCTGCCGCTGCGGCACCTGCTGACCTTCGATGCCGTCACGTTCGTGCTGTCAGCGGCTGCGCTGTGGCTGATCCAGCGCCGGCATCCGATCCCGGTCCTGCACGGGCTGCCGCCCGGCGGCATGCTGGCGAGCATGGCGCAGGGCGTGCGGGCACTGCGGCGCCATGGACTGCTGGGGTATGTGCTGGCGACGTCGGGACTGCTGAACGGCGCGTGGTATGCGACCTTCTTCCTGGTGCTGCCGCTGCTGCTGCAACGTTCGGGCTTGGCGCTGTCGTCGTATGGGCTGGTGATCTCGGCTTATGGGCTGACCAATCTCATGGCGAACTTGGTCATCGGCAGCCGGCCGATGCCTGCGCGGCCGGGCCGGCAGATGTTCTGGGGCAACCTGTGCTTGGGCCTGGGCATGGCCTCGCTGGCTGTCATCGCGGCGACGGGCCTGGCCCCGGGCGTGCTGCTTCCAGCGGCGATGGCCTCGTCTGGCCTTGCGGCCATTGGCGGCCCCATGCAGGACATCCCCGTGGCCGTGCTGCGCCAGACGGATCTTGCCCGCGCCGATGTTCCGGCCGCGACCCGCGCCATGATGGCCAGCAGCCAGGGCGGGCAACTGGCCGGCGTGCTGCTGACGCCACCGTTGATGGGCGTGCTGCCCTTGGCCGGGGTCATCGCATTATGCGCCGGCCTGTTTCTAGGGATCGGGCTATTGGGATTACGGCGGTATGGCTGAGGCCCACCACTGATGTAGTATCAACCGCCTTTGACCCTGACCGCTGTCGTCCCGAGCCACGCGGTCATCGCGAGCCTGCTTCGGGGCGGCAGTCCAAGGAAGCTAGGACCGCCCTGGCCTGCCTGGATTGCCACGCCGGCCGCCGCTGCCGCAGATGCTCTATGCGGTCCTGGTGCTGGGCCGGTTATCGCACGCCTGGAAAGTGTCGCAGCCAGGGTAGGATTTCCGCCTCCGGGTCGCCGGCGTGGGGTCCACGTTCACGGTGACCCTAATTACGGCAATCCTGCCGCTTGTTCTGCAACAGGCGCGGCCTCGCCCCGCACCTCGATCATCCGCATCAGCGTTTCCAGCCGGTCCGCCTCCTCCACCGGCTTATCCGGGCGCAGCCGGGCCACCCGCGGGAAGCGCAACGCGACGCCGCTCTTGTGCCGGTTGCTGAGCTGCGCCGCATCGAAGGCGATCTCCAGCACCAGCCCGCGCTCCACCTCCCGTACCGGTCCGAACCGGTGGACGGTGTGGTTGCGTATCCAGCGGTCCAACTGCACCAACTCCACGTCGGTGAACCCGGAGTACGCCTTGCCGACCGGCACCAGCTCCCCGTCCTCCCGCCAGAGGCCGAACGTGTAGTCCGAGTAGTAGCTGCTGCGCTTGCCATGCCCGCGCTGCGCATACATCACCACCGCGTCGATGGTCAGCGGGTTGCGCTTCCACTTCCACCACTGCCCCTTCGGCCGGCCTGGCACGTAGGCGCTGTCGCCGTGTTTCAGCATCAGCCCCTCGATGCTGGCCGCCCGGGTGCCGTCGCGCAGGGCCGACAGCTCCCCAATCGAGCGGAACGGGATCAGCGGCGACAAATCCATGCGCTCGGGGCGGTGCAGGGCGAACCAGGTTTCCAGGTGCGCCCGGCGCTCATCGAACGGCAGTGGCCGCAGGTCGGTCACGCCGTCGAACAGCAGGTCGTACAGGCGGACCGCCACCGGGAACTCCCGCAGCATCTTGGGCCCCGGCGACTTGCGGTTCAGCCGCTGCTGCAGGTCGGCGAACGGCGCGACCTCGCCATCGCGGATCACCAGCAGCTCGCCATCCAGCACGCCCTTGAACCGCATGGCGTCCAGGATTTCCGGGAACGCCCCGCTCACGTCGTCCGCGCCGCGCGAGTAGATGCGGCTGCCGTCCGCCGTCGCCACCAACTGCACGCGGATGCCGTCCCACTTCCACTCCGCCCGGTAGGCCAAGGGGTCCAGGGCCGCCAGGTCCGGCGCCTCCAGCGGATGCGCCAGCATCGGCGGGCGGAACACCGGGGCGCCGGCTGGGTCCGGCTTGTCGCCCCGGCCCTCCAGCCAGGCGAACAGCCCGGCATAGGGCGGCGCCAACCCGTGCCAGATTTCCTCGATGTGGTCCGCCTCGACAGCGCCCCCGGCCAGCTCCGCCAGCGCGGTCTTGGCCAGCCGTGCGGAGGCGCCCACGCGCAGCGATCCGGTGATCAGCTTCAACAGGGCATAGCGCGTGGAGGAGTCCGACGCATCCAGCCACCCCGCCAGCACGCGCGGCAACTCCGACTTGGGCGTGCTGACCAGCGCCTGCACCACCTCCGTCATCGTCGGCGGACCTGCGTTGGTGGGCGCGGCGGGCCAGATCAACGCCACCGTCTCGGCGAGGTCCCCGACATAGTCGTGCGACATGGCGAACAGCACCGGGTCCGTGCGCTCCTCCACCAGGGCACGGATCAGCGCAGGCTTGGCGGCGTCGAACGCCAGCTCCCCCGTCAGCGCCGCAAGGCCGAAGCCACGGTCCGGGTCCGGCTGCGTCGCCAGATACCGGCGCAGCAGCGCCACCTTGGCCAGCCGGCCCGGCGTGAACACCAGCCGCTCCAGCAGCTCTGCAAACGCGATCATGCGGCGTCGGGCGCGGCGGCGCTGGCCGGTGGCGCCGCGTCCTCCTCTTCCTCGCCATACCCGACCAGCCGCAGCGCCCGGCCCCGGATGCCGCGCTTGGCGGCTTCATGGATCAGGGCCTCCTCCCGTCCATGCGTCACCCAGACCTCCGGCGCACCCACCTCGTCGAGCGTCCGGTTCAGCTCATCCCAGTCGCAGTGATCGCTGATCACCAGCGGCAGCTCCACCCCCTTGCTGCGGGCGCGCTGCCGCACCTGCATCCAGCCGGAAGCGTTGCACACCACGGGGTCGGCCAAACGACGCGCCCAGCGGTCGGCGATGGCGCTGGGCGGCGCGATCACGATGGCGCCGCGCAGGCTGTCCTTGGCCGCCACAGTCGCGGGGCGCAGGTCGCCCAGCGGGATGCCCATCCGCTCGTAGGCCGAGCACAGCGGCACCTGCGCACCGTGCAGGTAGATCGGCCGGTCCCACCCAGCCAGCCGCAGCAACGCGATCAGCCGCTGCGCCTTGCCCAAGGCATATGCGCCGACGACATGCGTGCGCTCCGGGAACAGCGCCACGCTATCCAGCAGCTTCGCTACCTCATGCTCCGCCGGGGGATGGCGGAACACCGGCAGGGCGAAGGTCGCCTCCGTCACGAACACGTCGCAGGGGATCGGCTCAAAGTGGCGGCAGGTTGGGTCAGCCTGGCGTTTGTAGTCACCGCTGACCACCGCACGGGTGCCGCGCCACTCCATCGCGACCTGCGCGCTGCCCAGGACATGCCCGGCTGGCTCGATCCAGACACGGACGCCGCCAAGGCTTATGGGCTCGCCGTATTGCAACGCCTGCTGCACCGTTCCCGCGCGGCCCTGACCCATGCGGACATCCATCAGGGCGAGCGTTTCCGGGCTGGCAAGCACGGCGTCATGTCCGGGCCGGGCATGGTCGGCGTGAGCATGGGTGATGATTGCCCGTGTCACGGGACGCACCGGGTCGATATGGAAGCCGCCAGGTTCGCAGTACAACCCGTCCGGCATAACCTTCAGCCAGGTCTCAGGATGCGGCATAGGTCAGTCACCACTTCTCCCTCTCCCTCCGGGAGAGGGCCGGGGTGAGGGAGCGGGCAAGCACCTAGCCCGCCGAAGACAGCACGACAGCACACAACCGCACTGCTCGCGTCGCAAGCCCCCCCTTATCCCGGCCCTCTTCCGGAGGGAGAGGGGGAGGGAGAAAGTTAGCCCTGCTTGCGCTGGCCGTCGCTGGTCAGCGGCACCGGCACCCAGCGCAGGCCCTCGCTGCTCTGCACCAGCATCAGCACCGTCTTGCGGTTTTGCTTACGGTAGCGGTCCATCCGCTCCTGCACGTCGGCGGGGGTGGAAACGCTTTCCTGCTGCACTTCCACGATCACGTCGCCGGGCTTCAGGCCCTTGCCAGCCGCGGCACCATCCGGCGACACATCCGTCACCACGACGCCCTTCTGGTCGGCGCCGATCTTGAACTTGTCGCGCAGCTCGTCGGTCATTGGCGCCAGGCGAGCACCAAGGCCGCTGACCTCGATGTTGCGATTAACCGGTACCGGCGCGGCTGGGGTATTGCTGGCGACCTGCTGCGGCTCGTCCGGCAGCTCGCCCACCTGGGCCTGCACCGTCACCTCCTTGCCGTCGCGCCACACCACGACCGGAACGTCCTTGCCAATGACCGTCTCGGCGACAATACGCGGCAGGGTCTTCATCTCCTTCACGTCCTGGTTGTTAAAGCGCAGGATCACGTCGCCGCTGCGGATGTGCGCCTTCTCGGCCGGGCCGCCCTCGCTGACCTTGGCGACCAGCGCGCCATTGCCGTCCTTGAGGCCCACGCCCTCGGCCACCTCCGGCGTCACCTGCTGGATGTTCACCCCCAGCCAGCCGCGCCGTGCCCGGCCGTATTCCCGCAACTGCGTCACTACGGCCTTCGCCATGTTGGCCGGGATGGAAAATCCGATGCCAACCGACCCGCCGGACGGCGAGTAGATCGCCGTGTTGATGCCGATGACCTCGCCACTCATGTTGAACAGCGGCCCGCCGGAGTTGCCGCGGTTGATCGCCGCGTCGGTCTGGATGAAGTCGTCATACGGCCCCTGGCGAATGTCCCGCCCCCGGGCGCTGACAATGCCGGCGGTCACCGACCCACCAAGCCCGAACGGGTTGCCGATGGCCAGCACCCAGTCGCCGACCCGCGAGGTGTCGCTGTCACCGAACGGGACAGAATGCAGCGGCTTGTCGCTTTCGACCTTGAGCAGCGCCAGGTCCGCCTTGTCGTCCTTGCCGACCAGCGTGGCCTTGAGAGTCGTATTATCCTGCAACGTCACGCTGATCTTGTCCGCGCCGTCGATGACGTGGTTGTTGGTGACGATGTAGCCCGCCGGGTCGATGATGAAGCCAGATCCCAGGCTTACGGCGCCACCGCCGCCCTCGCCGTCACCATGCGGCCCCTGCTGCGGCCCGCCTTGCGGACCACGCCGCCCCTGCTGCTGTCCGCCGCCGGGACGGTTGCGGTCAAGAAAGTCCTTAAAGAACTGCTCGAACGGGCTGCCCGGCGGAAACTGCGGCGTGTCCGGACCGGCATCGCGGTCCGCCCGCGCCTCCGCCTTCTGCGTGCTGCTGATGTTGACCACCGCCGGCGACAACTGCGCCGCTAAGTCGGCAAAGCTGTCACCAGCCTGGCGGGCCTGCGCGTAAGCAGGGGCAAACGCCGGCAGCGACGCAGGCAGGGCAAACACGCTGGCAAGGGCAATGGCCCGAATGGTGGCGCGATGGGGACGTAGGCGCATGGGTGAACTCCCTGGGGTGGGCCGGCTAGGCTTCATGGGGACGCAATGCGGCGCAAGGCCATAGCATGGGGTGCCTCATGGCGCTGCGAAAGGGATCACGGCTTCGGCTCCTCCCGCAACATCTTCAAGAAGTCGCTGTCCGGCGTCAGCACCAGGCGCGACTGACCGTTGACGAACGCCTCCCGGTACGCCTGCAGGGTCCGGTAGGTATTGTAAAAGTCGGGATCGCGCCCGTAGGCGTCGGCATAGATCTTGATCGCCTGTCCCTCGCCATCGCCGCGCAGCCGGTCCGCCTGGGCGCGGGCGTCGGCCAGAAGCACCGTCCGGTCACGCTCCGCATCGGCACGGATGCGGGCGGACGCCTCGGCTCCCTCGGCGCGCAACTGCTTGGCGATCCGGTCCCGCTCCGACTTCATGCGGGCCAGGATCGCCCGGGTGTTCTCCTCCGGCAGGTCGGCGCGGCGCAGGCGCACGTCCTCGATGGTGACGCCGAACGCCTTCATCTCCTCGGTGACCTGCCCGCGCACGGTGCCCATGATCCGTCCGCGCTGCGCCGACAGCACGTTCAGCAGCGTCTCGTTGCCCAGCACCCGGCGGATGGCGGAGGTCACGACCGAGTTCAGCCGCGCGCGGATGCCGTCCTCGGCGGGTCCGACGGCCTGGAAATACTTCAGCGGGTCGGTGATGCGGAACCGGGTGAAGCTGTCCACGATCAGCCGGCGCTGGTCGGACAGGATGACCTCCTCGCCCGGCGTCTCATAATCCAGCAGGCGGCGGTCGAACAGGATCACCGTCTGGATGAACGGCACCTTGGCATGCAGGCCAGGCTCGCTGATCGGACGGATCGGCTGGCCGAACTGGGTGATCAGCACCTGCTCGGTCTGCGTCACGGTGAACAGGCTGGCCGAGGCCAATATCAGCACCAGCACGGCCACCGCCGCGGCGGCGATCATCGTGCGGGTCATCGCACTGCTCCTGCCGGCGCCGGCTGGGCTGTCTGGGCGGTGACGCGGGCCGGGTCGAGCGGCAAGTAGGGCACGACGCCCTTCAGCCGGTCATCCACGATGATGCTTGGCGTCTTGGTCAGGATCTCCTGCATGGTCTCGATATACAGCCGGCGCAGCGTCACGTCCTTGGAAGCCGTGTAGGCGTTGTAAACGCTCAGGAACCGCTGCGCCTGGCCGGCGGCCTCGGCGATGTTGGCCTGGCGGGAACCCTCCGCCTCCGCCGTGATGCGGGCGGCGTCGCCGCGGGCGCGCGGCACGATGTCGTTGCGGTAGCTCTCGGCCTCGTTGCGCGCCGTCTCGGCGTCCGTCGTGGCGCGCTGCACGTCGCGGAAGCTCTCGATCACGTCGGCGGGGGGATCGACCTTCTGCAACTGCACCTGGGTGATCTCGACGCCGGTGCCGTACTGGTCCAGCACTGCCTGGGTGCCGGCGGCGACCTGCTGCTCGATGCGGGCGCGGGCCTCGGTCAGCGCAGGCTGGATCGGGGTGCGGCCGATCACCTCGCGCATCACGCTTTCGGCGACGGACTTCACCGTCGCGTCCGGGTGGCGGGTGTTGAACAGGTAGGCCTCGGCGTCCTTGATGCGCCAGAACACCGACAGGTTGATGTCGATGATGTTCTCGTCGCCGGTCAGCATCAGCGCCTCCTGCGGCACCTCGCGCGTCGGCACGTCGCGGCCCGGGTCGGCGCGGGTGCCGTCGCCCAGCGTCTCAAAGCCGATGATGGTCCGGTTGACGCGGGTGACGGCGGGGGTCAGCGCCTCCTCGACCGGCCAGGGGATGTGATAGTTCAGGCCCGGCCCGGTGCTGCCGGTATAGGCGCCGAAGCGCAGCACGATGCCCTCCTGGTCCGGCTGCACGCGGTAGAAGCCGCTGGCCAGCCAGGCCACCAGCGCCACCAGGCCGATCAGCGCCAGCAGGCGTCCGTTGTTGCCGGGGCCGCCGCGCCCGCCACCAGGTCCGCCGCCGCCGGGGACGAACCGCCGGACGCCAGCCTGCAAACGGGCGATGACCTCGTCGAAATCGGGCACGCCCTGCCCGCCGGTGCCCCAGGGGCCACGGTCAGGACGGTTGGGCTTGCGGGGTGGTGGGTTGTTGTTGCCCGGGTTGCCCCATGGCGAGGGTCCGCCCCCGTTGTTCCACGACATATAGGTCTGCTGGCTCCATCAATGCCGGCTGCACGGGTTTGCAGCCGAGGCGCACCTTCGCCATATGGCGCTACGCTGTCGCCAGCATATTGACCGCGCACCGAGGATATACAAGCAATGCCCACCTCCCCTGCTGCACGACCCACGGCTGACCAGTTGCGGGAGGTGCTGCGTACGGTGGTGGACCCCCGGTCCGGGCGCGACATCGTGGCCGCCGGCCTGGTCGATAGCCTGGATGCGCGGGACGGCCTGGTGCATCTGGCGCTCCGTACGGACCGCGAGGGCGCTGCGGCGATGGAGGGCGTGCGCGCCTCCGCCCAGGCCGCGCTGTCCCGCCAGCCCGGGGTGGTCAACGCGACGGCCGTGCTGACGGCGCACCGCCCCGCCACGGCGCAGTCCCCCGCCGCGCCGCGATCCGCCGCCGCGCCGCAGCCCCATGCAGCCCATTCCCATGCGCCCGCCGCCAAGGCTGCCCCCGCTGCAAAGGCGGCGCTGCTGCCCGGCGTGAAGCACATCGTCGCCGTCGCCTCCGGCAAGGGCGGCGTCGGCAAATCGACCACCGCCGTCAACCTGGCCGTCGCCCTGGCGCAGCAGGGCCACAGCGTCGGCCTGCTGGACGCCGACATCTACGGCCCCAGCCTGCCGCGCATGCTCGGCCTGTCCGCCAAACCCGAGCTGCGCGACGGCAGCATGGTGCCGTTGCGGGCCTGGGGGCTGCTGGCGATGTCCATCGGCTTCCTGGTCGATCCCGACACGGCGATGATCTGGCGCGGCCCGATGGTGATGGGCGCGCTGGAGCAAATGATGGGCCAGGTGCATTGGGGCGCGCTGGACGTGCTGATCGTGGACATGCCGCCGGGCACCGGGGACGCGCAGCTCACGATGGCGCAGCGGGTCAGCCTGTCCGGCGCTGTGATCGTCAGCACGCCGCAGGATATCGCACTCATTGATGCCCGCCGCGGCGTCCGGATGTTCGAGAAGACCTTGGTCCCTGTGCTCGGCCTGATCGAGAACATGAGCACCTTCGCCTGCCCCAACTGCGGCCACACGACGGAGCTGTTCGGCCACGGCGGCGCCCGGCGGGAGGCGGAGGCGCTCGGCATCCCGTTCCTGGGCGAGGTGCCGCTGCTGCTGGACATCCGGGTGACCGCCGACGCCGGCACGCCGATCTGCGCCTCGGCTCCCGACAGCCCCGCCGCCCAGGCGTTCGCCGCCATCGCCAAGCGGGTGTGGGACGGCCTGGCCGCGCCCAAGCCGGCGGCCCCGCGGATCGTGATGGACTAGGTTCAAAATGGACGGAATGCTTCGGGGTTTCTGGTACCTGGCGGTTGCTGCCAAGGCGGTCCGGCGCGGGCGCACCCTGCCGGTGCGGCTGCTCGGCGAAGACTTGCTGATCGGCCGGCGCACCGGCGGCGAGGTGTTCGCGGTCGGCGACTCTTGCCCGCACCGCGGGATGCCGATGCGGCACGGCTCGTTCGACGGCGACAGCCTGCGCTGCTGCTACCATGGCTGGGTGTTCCGCAGCACCGACGGCTGCTGCACGGAGATCCCCTCCCTCGCGCCCGGCGACGAGACCGACCCGGCGCGCTTCCGCCTCCGCACCCGTCCGGCGCGGGAGGTGCAGGGCAACATCTGGGTCTATGTCGGCGACGGCGAGCCAGGGCCGGTGCCGACCGTGCCCGGCTTCGACGGCGTGGCGCCGCAGGTCAGCACCACCATGCGCTTCCCGTGCGGCGTGGACCTTGCGGCGATGGGGTTCTTTGACCCGGGCCACCCGGCGTTCGTCCACACCTCGCGCTGGTGGAAGCGCAACCCGGCCGCCAACCTGCGCCTGAAGGAGAAGCACTTCGAGCCGCACGGCCTCGGCTTCCGCATGTTGCGGCATCACTTGAAGCAGGGCGGCAACCCGTACCGGCTGCTGGGCCGCGACGTGCACATCGACATCAGCATCCAACTGCCGGGCACCCGGATCGAGCACATCCAGGGCAGCCGGCACAGCGCCTGCATCCTGGCCGCAGCTACGCCGATCAGCCCCACCGAGACCGACGTGCACTACTGCGCCTACTGGACCATGCCGTGGCTGGCGCCGCTGAAGCCGGCGTTCGCCTGGATGGCGCGGGACTTCCTGGGGCAGGACCGCACCGTGGCCGTCCGCCTGATGAGCAACCCGGCCCCGCCGCCGCCGCTGTTCGTGGGCGACCCGGACACGCAGGTGCGCTGGTACATGCGGCTGAAAAAGGAGTACCTGGCGGCGCGGGAGGAAGGGCGCGAGTTCGCCAACCCGCTGCGGAGCCAGGCCCTGCGGTGGCGGAGCTGACCCTACCGGCGCAGCGCGGCGTCGATCTCCGCCCTATTGGGCAGGCTGCCCTGCGACCCCGGACGGGTGCAACATAGCGCCGCCGCCGCCGACGCGCGGGTGAGCGCGTCCCGCTGGCTGGCGCCACGGACCAGGGCGGCGCAGAACACGCCCGTGAAGCAGTCGCCGGCTGCCGTGGTATCAACGGCCTGCACGGAGTAGGGCGGAACCGTGCCCCCTTGGTCGGTGGTGCAGTACTCGCACCCCTGCTCCCCAAGGGTGCGCACCACGCTGACCTCCCCCAAGGCGCGGTGCAGCCCGGCCGCCGTGGCGGGACAGCCAAGCCGCTGTGCCAGCCAGGCCGCCTCATGCTCGTTCACCACCAAGGCGCTGAGGACCCGCAGCACCGCCGGATCCAGCGGGCGGACGGGCGCGAAGTTCAGCACAGTGGGGGCGTTCCGGGCACGGGCGCGATGGATGAGCGCGGCGGTCTCACCGGGATCGGTCTCCATCTGCAGCAGCAGCAGGGCGCCCGGATGCAGCAGCGCGTCCTCGACTTGGTCCGCGCGGGCGTAGGCGTTTGCGCCGGCGCCGACCGCGATCTGGTTGCGGCCCACCGGGTCCGTGCAGATGGCGGCGCACCCCGTTGCACCGTCTATCCGCGCGATCCGCAAGGGATCGACGCCAGCCGCCTCCAGGCCAGCCAACGCGCCTGCCGCCAGGGCGTCGCGTCCGACCGCGCCGGCCATCGCCACCCGCGCCCCGTCCAGCGCCGCCGCGGCGGCTTGGTTGGCGCCCTTCCCGCCGGGCTCGATGCGGACATTGGGGCCAAGCACGGTTTCGCCGGGGCATGGCAGCCGGTCGAGGGCGAAGATCAGGTCGAGGTTGATGGAACCGAAGACGACGACATCAAACGCCATGGCGCTACGCCGGCGCTGGGCGGCCCAGCGTCTCCATCAGCTCGCCCCACTCCCGCTTGGACAGCCCGCTGCTGGCTTGCTCCACCGCCTCCCCGGCCAGCATGCGCCGCACCGTCGCCAGCATCCCCGCCGACAGCGTCACCGCACCCATGCGGTAGTCCTGGAACGCCTGGAACGTCTCCGGCACCCACGCCCGCACGGCGTCCAGCATCACATCCGCATAGGCCCTGATCTCATACTGCGCGTGGCTGTCGGCCCGCAGCGACAGGAAACCCAGCAGGTTGTGCAGGTCCGCCTTCCAATACCATTGCGTATAGGTGTTCAGCGTCAGATTCATCCGCGCCAACTCCCGCGCCAGGCCCTGCCGGTCCGGGTCGGCGGGCTGGCCGTCCACCCCCTCGTTCAGCATATGGGCGTAATGGTCGTAGGTCAGGCTGGCGTCGCCGCGCAGCATGTCCAATACGGCGGCGGCCTCCTGGCCTTGCAGCACCTCCCCCCGGCCCTGGCGGTTGGTGCTGCTCTGCGCCGCCAGGTGCTCGGGCGCGGGGATGTAGAACTCGCGGTCCAGGATCGAGTAGCGGGCGGAGTACTCGTTCACGTTGGCCATGCGGTGCCTGATCCACTGGCGGGCCACGAAGATCGGCAGCTTCACATGGAACTTGATCTCGCACATCTCAAACGGCGTGCTGTGCCGGTGGCGCATCAGGTAGCGGATCAGCCCGGCGTCCTCGCTGACCCGGCGGGTGCCGCGGCCGTAGCTCACGCGCGCCGCCTGCACCACGGCGCCGTCGTCGCCCATGTAGTCGATGACTCGCACGAACCCATGGTCCAGCACGGGCACCGCCTGATACAGCAGCGCCTCCAACGCCGGCACGGTGGCGCGCAGGGTGGGCTGCGCGGCCTCGCGCTGGGCGGCGACTTCGGCGAGCTGGTCGGGGGTCAGGGGCATGGGTAAGCGTCTAGCACCCGGCCCGATGCCGCCGAAAGGCCTGGTAATCCGGTGCCGGGTCGCCTATCTTGGTGGGGCTGTAACAACGGCTATGGTGATAAACGGTAGTTGGAATAAGCGTTGTGGACCCGGGGGCAGTGCCCGGCGCCTCCACCAACATCCCGGGCAGGTCCGGGGCTGGGTGCGGGGGCGACACAGGCTCGACACGCGTGGTAAAGACCTACCTTTTGCCCGGCATGATACCGCCGTTATCGGGTCAAATCACAAGTGCCAATGACAATCATGAGGCGCTCGCGATCGCTGCGTAAGCAGTGACACGCGCGGTCCGGGGGGTACCGGGCAACAGAAACCCCCCACTCTCCTCAACTTCGGTTCTTGGTTTCTGCGTCGATATAGCTTTGCAGGACGCAGTTGATCTCAGCCGCGCAGTCCTGTGGGTCGGCATGGCGGCGTTCGAACCACTCGATCACGTCGTTGTCCAGCCGGGCCGCCAGCCTCTCCCGACGAGTGCTGCCAGGCCAGCCCCGGATTGCTCCGCGCCAATCCAGGGCTTCGGGGATGTCGCTGGTGTCGATCTCAGCCTCCGGCATCGCTGCGAGCCGTTCCAGCCGCTCCCGCTGCTCCCTAGAAATCTCCGTGCTCATACTCCCTCCTTTCGCCGCGCGTTGCCTTACGAGCGCTAATAATTCTTATCGTTGAGCTGTCCTCGCCACGGAGAGTGTGTACCACAAGCAACAGCACAACGCCCGCCACCAGCCCGATGGCCTGCCAGCGTTCCTCATCACCTTCATGTCTATCAGGGCGGATGCGATGCAAGGGATCAGACCAAACTAGCGCTGCATCTTCAAAGGCAACAAGGTGTTTCCGCAGATTTGCCAATGCCTTCTCTGGGTCCCACTCAAACCGCGGCATCACCCCCGCTCCACGTCCCAGAACACCGGCAACCCTGGCTGAATGCCCCTGATCTCCGCCCGGTAGGCAGTCTGCTGGAACTGCTGCCCTAGCGGCACATACGGCACGTCCTGGAACGCCTGCACCTGCATCCGCTCCGCCAGCGCCCGTTGCGGCCCGGCCCCATCCGCCCGCAGCCACCCGTCGCGCAACCCCTCCAGCGCCGGGCTGCTCGGCCAGCCCGGCGCAGCGTGCAGGCCGTTGCCGCGCAGGAACGGATGCCCGGCCGGCGTCGCCATGTCCAGGCCCGACCAGCTCGTCTGGAACACGCTCCAGCCGCCGCGTTCAACCGGCTCCATGCTGGTGCGGCGCTGCACGGCGGTGCCCCAATCCATTGCCTGCGCGTCCACGTTCAGGCCCAGGCGGCGGAACAGGTCGGCCGTCACCTCGGCCAGAGCGTAGGTGCTCGGGATGTCGGACGGCGACAGCAGCGCCACGCGTTCCCCGTGGTATCCGGCGGCCTCCAGCTCCCGCCGGCTGCGCTTCAGGTCGCGCGGCGCGGTCAGCGCCGCCATGCCAGCGTCGCTGGCCAGCGGCGTGCCGGGACAGAAAAAGCCGACGCTGTCCGCCCACAACGCGCGGTCCGGGCCGGACACCGCCTGCATGTGGTCGGCCTGGGTGACAGCCCCCAGCACGGCCCGGCGGACCCCAGGGTTGTCGAACGGCGGGTGAAGCTGGTTGAAGCGCATGGTGCCGATGATCCCCGCCGGGTCCTGGGTGCGGACCACCAGGCGAGGGTCGGCGCGCAGCCGCGGCAGCAGGTCGGGGTTGACGGCCAGCCACCAATCCACCTCGCCCCGCTGCAGCGCCGCCCCGGCGGTGGCGGCGTCCTGAATGATCACCCACTCCACACGGTCGAGCCTGGCCCGCTTCGGCCCCGCGGTGCGCGAAGGCGTGCCATCCGGGCGCGGCACGTAGCCGTCGAACCCGGCATAGGCGACGCGGGCGCCGGGCACGCGCTCGTCCGGCAGGAAGCGGTAGGGGCCGCTGCCAACCATCTCGGCGACCTGCTTGAAGGCGTCGGTCAAGGCCAGCCGCTCCGGCATTATCACGCAGGGGATCGGCGCGGTCTTGGCCAGCGCGTCCGGCAGCAGCGGAAACGGCCGGCTCAGGCGAAACAGGATGGTGCCGTCATCCGGCGCAGACAGCTCGTCCGTCGCGGCGAGCAGCGCCTGGCCGAAGGTGTCGCGCACGGCCCATCGGCGTATGCTGGCCACGCAGTCCCGCGCCAGCACCGGCGTCCCGTCATGGAAGCGCAGGCCGGGCCGCAGCCGCAGAGTCCAGCGCAGCCCGTCCGCATCGGGGGCCGCGGCGTCCAGCATCTGCGGTTGGGCGGCATAGCCGGCGTCCTGGCCGAACAGGGTGTCGAACACCAGGAACGCATGGTCCCGCGTCTGGTAGCTGGTGGTCCAGATCGGGTCCAGCACGGCCACGTCCGCCTGCGGCACGAAGCGCAGCACCCGTGCCGCTGCCGCGCGCCCGATCCGCGGCGCCGCGAGGGCCGCCATGCCAGCCCCAATCAGCCGCCGCCGGTGCAACCCAGCCTCCATGCCCCGTGCCCCCGTTTCAATCCCGCCCCGGACGTTCTACATCAGCGCCATGGAAGACAACGACGACGGCTCGCCCGGCCGGCCCGACAGCCTGCTGCCCTACGACGCCTGGACCGAGGAGGCGCTGCGCCACGTCGTCGTCCGCGCCCTGGCGCATGTCGGCGCGCATGGGATGCCCGGCGAACACCACTTCTACGTCAGCTTCCGTACCGACCGGCCCGGCGTCACCATCCCCGCCCGCCTGCTGGCGCAGTATCCGCACGAGATGACCATCGTCTTGCAGCACCAGTTCTGGGACCTGCAGGTGGACGAGGGCGAGGGCTGGTTCAGCGTCGGCCTGTCGTTCGGCAACATCCCCACTGTGCTGGTCGTACCGTTCGCCGCCGTGACCGCCTTCGCCGACCCCCACGTGCAGTTCGGCCTGCGCTTCCGCCCGCCCGGCGACGAGGCCGCCAATGACGAGGAGGAGGTTCCGCCGCCAGCGCCCGAGCCCGTTGCGGACGCGCCCGAGGAAAAGCCGCAGGTCGTGAGCCTCGACGCCTTCCGCCGCCGCCCGCCCACCAAGGACTGACCTCCCAAGGACCGCCCCTCCAAGGACCGACACCAAGGACTGAGCCATGAACGCACCCTTGACCCCGGCCCTGACCCGGCCGGACAACTTCCTGTATTCGCCGATGTTCCCGCTTGGACCCAGCACGACGCCTTGGCGCAAGCTGGACATCGCCGGGGTCAGCACCGCCAACTGCGACGGGCAGACGGTGCTGCGCATCAAGCCCGACGCGCTGAGCGAGCTGGCGTTCCAGGCCTACAAGGATGTGTCGCACCTGCTGCGGCCCGGCCACCTGGCGCAACTGCGGAGGATACTCGACGACCCGGAGGCGTCGGGCAATGACCGCTTCGTGGCGCTGGACCTGCTGAAGAACGCGAGCATCGCCGCTGGCGGCGTGTTGCCGATGTGCCAGGACACCGGCACGGCGCTGGTGTTCGGCAAGAAGGGCCAGCGCGTCTGGGTGGAGGGCGACGAGGAGGAGGCGCTGTCCTGGGGCATCGCCCGCACCTACACCGAGACCAACCTGCGCTACTCGCAGATGGCGCCGCTGTCGATGTTCGAGGAGGTGAACACCGGCAACAACCTGCCCGTGCAGTTCGACATCCTGGCGGCGTCGGGCGACCACCACGCCGACGAGTTCTTCCTGCAGTTCGTCGCCAAGGGCGGCGGCTCCGCCAACAAGACCTTCCTGTTCCAGGAGACCCGCGCGGTCCTCAACCCCGGCAAGCTGCTGGACTACTTGGCGACGCGCATCCGCACGCTGGGGACCTCGGCCTGCCCGCCATACCACCTGGCCATCGTGATCGGCGGCACCTCGGCGGAGCTGTGCCTGAAGACCGTGAAGCTGGCCTCGACGCGCTACCTGGACGCCCTGCCCACCAACGGGAGCAAGGCCGGCCACGCCTTCCGCGACCTGGACCTGGAGCAGCAGGTGCTGGAGCTGACCCGCACCATGGGCATCGGCGCGCAGTTCGGCGGCAAGTACTTCTGCCACGACGTGCGGGTGATCCGCCTGCCCCGGCACGGCGCCAGCCTGCCCATCGGCATCGGCGTCTCCTGCAGCGCCGACCGGCAAATCCAGGCCAAGGTGACCCCGGACGGCGTGTTCCTGGAGCAGTTGGAGACCGACCCCGCCCGCTTCCTGCCCGAGGCCACCGACGACATCCTGGGCGGCGAGGTGGTCCGCGTGGACCTGAACCAGCCGATGGAGGCCATCCGCCGCCAGCTATCGGCCTACCCCGTGAAGACCCGCGTGTCGCTGACCGGCACCATCGTCGTCGCGCGCGACATCGCCCATGCCAAGCTGAAGGAACGGCTGGACCGCGGCGAGGGCCTGCCGGACTACCTGAAGGACCACCCCGTCTATTACGCCGGCCCTGCCAAGACGCCGGAGGGCTATGCGACGGGCAGCTTCGGCCCCACCACCGCCGGGCGCATGGACAGCTACGTCGCGGAGTTCCAGCGCGCCGGCGGCAGCCTGGTGATGCTGGCCAAGGGCAACCGCTCCCGGGCGGTGCGCGACGCCTGCAAGGCCTATGGCGGCTTCTACCTCGGCAGCGTCGGCGGACCGGCTGCCAGGCTGGCCCAGGACTGCATCCGCAAGGTGGAGGTGCTGGAATACCCCGAACTCGGCATGGAGGCGGTCTGGCGCATCGAGGTCGAGGACTTCCCGGCCTTCATCATCATCGACGACAAGGGCCACGACTTCTACGACGGGATGGAGTGATGCGCTTCACTGTGGACCGCCTGGACCATCTGGTTATCAACTGCGCCGACGTGGAACTGTCGGCCTCCTGGTACCAGCGCGTGCTGGGCATGGAGCGGGAGGAGTTCGGCCCCGACCGCCGCACCGCACTGAAGTTCGGCGGCCAGAAGATCAACCTGCGCCCGCACGACGCCGACACCCGCGCCTGGTTCACCGGCGTCTGCTCCACTCCCGGCGGCGCCGATCTGTGCTTCGTGACGGCGGTCGGGCCGGAGGACGTGGTGGAGCACCTGCACGACTGCGGCATCGCCATCGAGGCCGGGCCGGTGGCAAAGGAGGGCGCGCTGGGCACCATACAGTCGGTATACTGCCGGGACCCTGACGGCAGCCTGATCGAGATTTCTTCCTACTTGGCGCGGTGACGCGCCGCGCCCCGGCGTGCTAGGCTACGGCGATGAACGTGGCCCTCCGTACGCCGGGCATGACCCGGGAGCAGTTTTTCGCCTGGGCTGCGGCCCAGGACGACCGGTATGAGTTCGACGGGCAGCAGCCGGTTGCGATGACGGGCGGCTCCCTGAACCACGACCAGATCGGGCAGAACGTGATCGCTGCCCTGCGTGCGCGGCTGCAGGGCAGCGCCTGCCGTGTCAGGGGTCCGAACGCCGGAGTGGCGACCATCGGCGATACCGTCCGCTACCCAGATGCCTTAGTGTCTTGCACCAAAGCCGCCGGCACTGCGTCCCTGGTGCCGGACCCGGTTGTAGTCTTCGAGGTGCTCAGCCCGACGTCTGGCCGGATCGACTGGATCACCAAGGTCGCCGAGTATCGCGCTGTAGCCACGATACGCCGCTATCTTATCCTCGAGTATGCAAGTGTCGGCTTGACCGTTCTTGAACGCGCAAACGGCGGGGATGACTGGACCGCAACGACATTGCTCGGTGGCGACCTCCTGGTGCTACCGGAGGTGGGCATCGAGCTTCCAATCACCGAGTTTTACGCCGATGCTGATTTGCCGCGTCCCGAAGATGCTGCGCCATGAATATAGCGCTCCGCCCGCCGGAGATGACCCGCGAGCAATTCTTCGATTGGGCATCGGCCAATGGTGGGCGATATGAGTTCGATGGCGCCCGGCCAGTTGCGATGACGGGTGGATCGCGCAATCAAAACCGTATTGCGTTGGCGTTGCACCGCGCCCTGTTCAACCGTCTTCAAGGCGGACGATGGGAAGCTCTGGCGCAAGATGCGGGGCTTGCGACGGTTAGCAATACCGTGCGTTACCCTGATGGGTTGGTTGCGCCCATGCGAGCAGAGGGCGAAGCGAGACTGACATCGGACGTAATTGTGGTGTTTGAGGTGCTTAGCCCGTCTTCAGGCCAGTCCGACCGCATTGTGAAAATCCGCGAGTACCACGCCGTTGCCTCAATCCGCCGGTATGTCATCCTTGAATATACAAGCATGGGGTTAACTGTGCTGGCGCGCGAGGACGGCGACGACGACTGGACGGCCACTACACTATTTGCGGGTGATAACCTTTCAATGCCCGAGATCGGGATAGAAATTCCCGTTGCAGAACTCTACGCGGGTGTTGACCTGCCGGACGCAGCAGCGGACGAGCCGACGGACAGCTAAGGCATCGCGCACCTGCATCATGCGCCTATCGGAATTCGACTTCGCCCTGCCGCCAGGCAGTATCGCCCACACCCCGGCACGCCCCCGCGACGCCGCCCGCCTGCTCGTCGCAACCGACCCCCTCCAGGACCGCACCGTCCGCGACCTGCCGACCCTGCTGCGCCCCGGCGACGTGCTGGTCGCCAACAACACCCGCGTCATCCCCGCCCAGCTCGCCGCCCGCCGTGGCGACGCCCGCATCGGCCTGACGCTCGACCAACCCGGCGCGGACGGCGCCTGGCACGCCCTGGCCCGCAACGCCCGCCGCCTGCACCCCGGCGACACCCTCACCTTCGACGGCGCCGAGGACCTGACCGCCACGCTGGTCTCCCGCGACCCCGACGGCGGCGTGACGCTGCGCTTCAACCAGGCCGACGCCGCCTTCGCCGACGCGCTGCACCGGGCCGGCGCCCTGGCGCTGCCGCCCTACATCCACCGCCCGCACGGCCCCACCGAGCAGGACGCGCACGACTACCAGACCGTCTTCGCCGACCAGCCCGGCGCCGTCGCCGCCCCCACCGCCGGGCTGCACTTCACCCCTGCCCTGCTGCAGGCGCTGGAGGCCGCCGGCATCCCGCGCGTGCTGGTCACGCTGCACGTCGGCGCCGGCACCTTCCTGCCGATCCGCACCGACGACGTCACCGACCACCGCATGCACCCCGAGCGCGGCGAGGTGACACAGGACGCCGCCGACCGCATCAACGCCGCCCGCCGCGTCGTGGCCGTCGGCACCACCAGCCTGCGACTGCTGGAATCCGCCGCAGGCCCGGACGGGCGCGTGCGGCCGTTCAACGGCGACACCAGCCTGTTCATCACCCCCGGCTTCCGCTTCCAGGTCGTGGGCGCGCTGCTGACCAACTTCCACCTGCCGCGCAGCACCTTATTCATGCTGGTCTGCGCCTTCGCCGGCCAGGCCCGGATGCGGGCGGCCTACGCCCACGCCATCGCCACCGGCTACCGCTTCTACTCCTACGGTGACGCCTGCCTGCTGGAACGCGCCTGATGTTCGGCCACGCCACCCTCGCCACGGACGGCCCGGCCCGCGCCGGGCTGCTGCAAACCGCGCATGGAGCCGTGCCGACGCCAACGTTCATGCCGGTCGGCACCGCCGCCACCGTGAAGGCCATGACCGCCGACCAGGTGCGCGCCACCGGCGCCGGCATCGTGCTGGGCAACACCTACCACCTGATGCTGCGACCGGGAGCCGACCGGGTGGAGCGCCTCGGCGGCCTGCACCGCCTGATGGACTGGCCCGGCCCCATCCTTACCGACAGCGGTGGCTTCCAGGTCATGTCCCTCTCCGGCCTGCGCAAGATGGACGAGGGCGGCGTCACCTTCCGCAGCCACCTCGACGGCACGCAGCACCGCCTGACGCCCGAGAGCGCCACCACCATCCAGCACCAGTTGGACGCCACCATCACGATGGTGCTGGACGAGTGCACCCCCTTCCCCGCCACTCCCGGGCAGGCCCGCGCCAGCATGGAGCTGTCCATGCGCTGGGCCGCCCGCAGCCGCGCTGCCTTCACGCCCCGGCCCGGGTACGCGCAGTTCGGCATCGTCCAGGGCGGCATCTACCCGGACCTGCGGGCGCAATCGGCCGCCGCGCTCACCGCCATCGGCTTCGAGGGCTACGCAGTCGGCGGCCTGGCGGTCGGCGAGGGCCAGCCGGTGATGCTCGACGTGCTCGACGCCACCCTGCCGCTGCTGCCGGCGGACCGCCCGCGCTACCTGATGGGCGTGGGCACCCCGGACGACCTAGTGGCGGCGGTGTCGCGCGGCGTCGATATGTTCGACTGCGTGATGCCCACCCGCGCCGGCCGCACCGCCCGCGCCTATACCAGCCGCGGCGTGCTCAACCTGCGCAACGCCCGGCACATCGACGACGCCGGGCCGGTGGACCCCAACTGCGCCTGCACCGCTTGCACCCGGCACAGCCGCGCCTACCTGCATCATCTGTTCCGCGCCAAGGAAATCCTTGGCCCGATGCTGCTGACCCAGCATAACCTTGCCTACTACCAGGCCCTTATGCGCGGCCTGCGCACGGCGATCCTGGACGGCCGGCTGCTGCACCACGCCGCCGCCGTCCGCGTTGCCTGGGCCGCCGGAGACCCGTTCGGAGACGTGGCCGGAGACAGGCCCGGAGATATGCAATGACCGACTATTCCGTCCTGACGCAACTGGGTTCGCCGACCGCCGCCCCCGCCGACCCCGACCTGGCGGTGCTGGAGCGCGTCGGCAACCCGCAGCCCGCCATGGACTACCTGGTGCGCTTCACCTGCCCGGAGTTCACCTCGCTCTGCCCGATGACCGGCCAGGCGGACTTCGCCCACATCGTCATCGACTACGTGCCCGACGAGTGGATCGTCGAGAGCAAGTCGCTCAAGCTGTTCCTCGCCAGCTTCCGCAACCACGGCGCCTTCCACGAGGCCTGCTCGATGCAGGTCGCGCAGCGGCTGGTCGATCTGCTGGCGCCGCGCTGGCTGCGGATCGGCGCCTACTGGTACCCGCGCGGCGGCATCCCCATCGACGTGTTCTGGCAGACCGGAGCGCCGCCGGCCGGGGTTTGGCTGCCCGACCAGGGCGTCCCCTCCTACCGCGGGCGCGGCTGATCCGCCGTGCTGATGAACATCGACCCGGTCGCCAGCGCGATCCAAACCCGCCGGGTCGCCAGGTAGTCGTCGCCAATGATCAGGTCCCCAGCCTGCGGCGGCAGGTCCGCCACGTTCAGCACGGGACCTTTGATCACGTCGGTGCCAACCCGCAGCTCGCGGAACTGGCGGGGGCGCACCACGATGCCGCCGGCGTCCAGGCTCTGCGTCACGCTGGAGGGACCGCGCAGCAGGTCGGCCGCGGTCATGCCGGCGTCGGCTGCGGCCTGCAGCCCGATGGTGGTGCGGCTCGCCCCGGTGTCCAGCAACCCGATCACCGGCTGGCCATCCAGCAGCGCCGGCACGAACAGGTGGCCGCTGCGCTGCTGTTGCGTCGGCAGCCGCGTGAACGGCCCCGTCCAGTTCGGCTCTATCCCGGCGCAAGGCCGGGCGCGATACAGCATTACCAGGCCGTGCGGCACGTCCAAATCCAGCTCGAACCCGATCAGCACGTTGATGCCCAGCACGCCGTCGATGGGCGGACGCAGCCCCTGGCCGACCACGGCATGCACGTTGGGCACGATGGCGGCCCCAAGCTGCAGTTCGGGCAGCACCGTCCGGCTGGCCCGCGCCTGGCCGCCCGCGCCGTTCAGGCGCACCGCCAGCCGGTCGTCCCATCGCACCCCCAGCCGCTTCGCCGCATCCCGGCTGAGCAGGGTCACGTCCGAGCCGATGTCGAGGATCAATGCCGAGGGGTGGCCGTTGATCACCGCAACCGTCACCGGCACGTTGCCGATCAGGCGCACCGGCAGCACGGTGGCGGGCTGCAACGCACAGACCCCGCTGGCGGCGCCCCCGCCGCCAGGAGCGCAGGCGGCGAGCAGCAGCAACAGGGCAAGAACCTTCATCGCGCCAACATGAAGGCAGCACCGCCGATTGCAAAGCCCGATGCAAAGGCGCTGATCCGGGACAAGGCCCTGGCGCTCGGCTTCCATGCCGTCGGCTTCGCCCCGGCGACGCTGGCGCCGGAGGCCCGCCTGCGCCTGGCCGCCTTCCTCGCCGCCGGGCAGCACGGCGACATGGGCTGGCTGGCGGACCGCGCGGACCAGCGCGGCCACCCGCAGGCGCTGTGGCCGGAAGCGCGGTCGGTGGTGGCACTCGGCCTGTCCTACGCGCCAAATGAGGACCCGCTGGCGACCCTGGCCCGGCCGGACCGCGGCAATGTCTCCGTCTATGCCCGCAACCGCGACTACCACGATGTCACGAAGGGGATGCTGAAGCACCTGGGCGCCTACATCGCCAGCCGGTTCGGCCCATCGGTCAAGGTGTTCGTGGACACCGCGCCGGTGATGGAGAAGCCGCTGGCGCAGCAGGCCGGGCTGGGCTGGCAGGGCAAGCACACCAACCTGGTGTCGCGCGCCCATGGCTCCTGGCTGTTCCTCGGCGAGGTCATGACCACCCTGGACCTGCCGCCGGACCCGCCGCACGCCGACCGCTGCGGCACCTGCTCGCGCTGCCTGGACGCCTGCCCCACCGCGGCCTTCCCGGCGCCGTATCGCCTGGATGCGACCCGCTGCATCTCCTATTTGACCATCGAGCACCAGGGGCCGATCCCGCACGCGCTGCGGCCGCTGATGGGCAACCGCATCTATGGCTGCGACGACTGCCTCGCCGTCTGCCCCTGGAACCGCTTCGCCCACGCGGCGCACCCCAAGCTGCAGGGCCGCGACGACCTGCGGGCGCCGGCCCTGGCCGACCTCGCCGCCCTGAACGCCGCCGGGTTCCGCGCCCGCTTCGCCGGCGGCCCGGTGAAGCGCATCGGCCGCGACCGCTTCGTCCGCAACGTGCTGACCGCCATCGGCAACTCCGCTGACCCGGCGCTGCTGCCCGCCGCGCAACGCCTGGCGGCCGACCCGAATCCCGTGGTGGCGGAGGCAGCCCGATGGGCCGCGCTGCGTTTGCTCGGCGGAGGACCAACATGACCCGCACTGAAACCGACAGCCTCGGCACCATCGAGATCGACGCCGACCGCCTCTGGGGACCGCAAACCGAGCGCGCCCGCCGGCTGTTCCGCATCGGCCACGAGCGCTTCCCGCCAGTGCTGATCCGCGCCGTCGGCCTGCAGAAGCAGGCGGGCGCCGAGGCCAACCAGGCCCTGGGCGAGCTGCCGCCGGACCTCGCCGGCCCCATCGCCGCCGCCGCCGCCGAGATCGCCGCCGGGGGGATGGACGCGGAGTTCCCCCTGCCGGTCTGGCAAACGGGATCAGGCACCCAAACCAACATGAATGCCAACGAGGTGATTTCCAACCGCGCCAACGAGGGGCTGGGCCAGCCGCGCGGCAGCCGCAGCCCCGTCCACCCCAACGATCACGTCAACCGCGGCCAGAGCAGCAACGACAGCTTTCCAACCGTGATGCACGTCGCCGCCGCCGAGGCCGTGCAGCACCGCCTGATGCCGGCCCTGCGCACCCTGCACGCCAGCCTGCAGCGCCGCGCCGCCGAGTGGGACGGCATCGTCAAGGTCGGCCGCACCCACATGATGGACGCCGTGCCCGTCACCCTCGGCCAGGAGACCGCGGCCTGGGCGCGTCAGGTGGAGCTGGGCCTGGACCGGCTGCAGGGCGTCATGCCGCGGCTGCTCAGCCTGCCGCAGGGCGGCACCGCGGTCGGCACCGGGCTGAACACCCACGCCGACTTCGCCCGCGTGTTCTGCGAGCGCATGGCGGCGCTGACCGGGCTGGCGTTCACCCCCAACCCCAACAAGTTCGAGGGCATGGGCGCACATGACGTGTTCGTGGAGCTGTCGGGCGTGCTGAACGTGCTGGCGGTGTCCCTGAACAAGCTGGGCAACGACGTGCGCCTGCTCGGCTCCGGCCCACGCTCAGGACTGTCGGAGCTGACGATACCCGCCGACGGCCTGTCCTCCTCCATCATGCCCGGCAAGACCAACCCGACGCAGAGCGAGGCCCTGACGATGGTCTGCGCCCAGGTGATGGGCAACCACGTCGCCGTCACCATCGGCGCGGCGCAGAGCTTCCTGGAGCTGAACGTCTTCAAGCCGCTGATCATCCACAACGTGCTGGGGTCCGCCGCCCTGCTGGCCGACGCCGCCGAGAGCTTCGCCCACAACATGATGGACAAGCTGGAGCCGGCGCGGGAGCGCATCGCCGACAACCTCGCGCGCTCGCTGATGCTGGTCACCGCGCTGAACCCGCGTATCGGCTACGACAAGGCGGTGCGGATCGGCAAGCTGGCGCTGGCGGAGAACCTCACCCTGCGCGACGCCGCCCAGCGGCTTGGGTTTGTCGAGCCGGCCGACTTCGACCGCTGGGTGGTGCCGTCGGAGATGACCCAGCCCGGCGCCACCCTCGGCGACTGACTGGGCGCACCGGGGATGCTGCTGCAGAAACGCAGCTTCACCCTGGCCGGGCACCGCACGAGCGTGGCGCTGGAGCCGGAGTTCTGGACAGCCTTGGCCGCGCTGGCCGCCGGCCAAGGCGCAACCCTGTCAGCCTTCGTGGCGGAGGTGGACGCGGCACGCGCGCCGGGGCAGCCCTTGGCGTCGGCCTTGCGCGTGCGCGCACTGCACGGATCGGCGCCCGGGGTCGCCAAATCCGGCTAACCGCCAGGCCGGCCCGCCAGCCAGCGCGACAGCCCCGCCAGCTCCGGCGTCCGCGTGCCGCCGAGCGGGCCGGCCAGCAGCAGCCCCAGCTCCGGACCCGGCTGCTGGTCCGGCGCCGTGGGCTGGACCAGCAGCCGCAGGTCCACCGCCCCGAGCAGGTCGAGCGTGCCGCCGAACTGGACGCCGCCCGCCGGGGCCTGCAGCGTGCCCCCGACCTGGACGATGCCGTGCTGGATCGGCATGGCCAGCTCCAGCCGGGTAAACGGCGTCGTCCCCGCCAGCAGCGCCGCGCGGACGGCGGCGCCGATCCCGGCCGGGTCCGGGCCGGACAACGCCGCCGCCGCCGCCGGCAGGTCCAGGCCGGACAGCACGCCGTCCTGCACCGTGATCCCGGCCGAGCCGGACGCCGTCGCCAGCAGCGCGGCCGGGCTGTGGCCCGCCGCCGAAACGTCCAGCCGCGTCGAACCCCCGCCCGATGCAAGGTCGATCGGCCCGCCCAGCAGCGGCCCGGACAGCACGGCGCCGTCCAGGCTGGCATGCAGGTCCAGCCGCGGCGGGTCCGCCGCCCCCTCCAGCAGCGCCGAGCCGGACAGGTTGCCAGACAGCGCACCCTCCGGCAGCCGGGCCGTGGCGCGCGGGATGCGCAGCGTGCCATCCTGCACCAGCACATCCGCCGACAGCGCCTGCGCCGCCGGCTGCTGCCCCAGCAGCACCTGCGCCGCATCCAGCCGCAGCGCGGCGCCCCAGCCCTGCAACAGCCAGACCGGCAGCGGGTCGCGCGACCCCGGGTAGGGCAGCGGCAGCGGCAGCACCTCCGCCGCCACCTGGCCGGACACCAGCCGATGCTCAAGCGTCAGTTGCCCCTCGGCGCGCAGGGACGCCGCAACCAGGCTGAACCGGTCCAGGTCGATGCGGCCCGGCGCCGCCGTGACCTGGGCGACCAACGACAGCGACCCGTCGCCCAGCCACGCGACCGTGCCGGGCACGCCGAGCGCCTCCAGCAGGCGTGGCGCGCCCGGGTGGTGCAGGGTGACCGGCCCCGCCCAGCGCCGGGCCGCAAGCGCCAGCACCGGCTGCGCCTCCAGCCGGATGCCGGCGGCATCGACGGCCAGCCGGGCCGCCAGGGCGTCGGGCGGTCCGGCCAGGGTCAGCGAAACGGTGCCGGCGCCGCGGGCCAGCGGCGCCAGCACGAAGCCCGGCGGCAGCAGCGGACGCAGCAGCGCCAGGTCGGGTATGCTGACGTCGAGCGATCCGTCCACCACGCGTCCGCCCTCCCCCACCGTGCCCGAGGCGATCAGCCGGGCGCCCAGCGGCGCTGCCTCCAACCGGCGCAGGGTCAGGCGCGTCGCCTCGGTCTGCACCTCGACCGCCAGGGGACCCAGGGACACGCCGCGCAGCGTCGCCTGCTTGGCCTGCAGGCGCAGGTCGGCGTCGATGCCGTTGGCGCGGGCCAGGGCGGCGGTCATGCCGGCCGGCGTCCGCAGGGGCGCCGGGTCGGGCAGCCACGGGTCGAGCGCCAGCCTGTCGAACGACAGCCCGGCGTCCAGGCCAAGCCGTTGCCCCAGCTTGACCGCCAGCTCACCGGTGAGCGCGTTGCCGTCCAGGGTGCCGGCCAGGTCCGACAGGGACGCCTGCCCGCCGCCAGCCGCGACCTTGGCCCGCAGGTCCGCCGTCCGCAGCACCCCTGGCGCCAGGCCAGCCGGACGGACGCCCGCCGGCAGCAGCGGCGACAGCCAGTCCAGGGTCGTCCGCAAATCCGGCGCCGCGAGGTGGGCGGTGCCCTCGACCCCCGCCGCCTGCCCCGCCGCGCCGCCGTCTGCGGGGTGGGTCAGGCGGCCGGACAGGGTGAGTTGCGCATCGCCGGGCAGCAGCGCCTGGCCCTGCCGCAGGGTCACGCCGTCCCGGTCCAGGTCGAACGCGCCGCGCACCCGGCGGAGCGTGCCCCCGGCCAGCCCCGCAGCCTCCGCCGACAGGTCCAGCCCCGTGGGCAGCGCCATGTCGGCGCCGCGGGCCAGCACCGGCAGCCAGGCGTCCAGGTCCAGCCGCCCGGCCGCCAGCGCCAAGTCCAGCCGCGCCTCGGGCAGCACACGCAGGGCGACAGCGCCGCGCGCCGGGGAGCCGCCGATCTGCAGCGCCAGCTCGTCCGCCACCGCCAGCCCGGCCGCCGCGCTGAGCCGGCCATCGGCTCTCCAGGCAACCTTCGGGGCCGGCATCAACTGCGCCAGGTCCGGCCCACGCCCGGCCACCCGCCCCGTCAGCGCCCCGTCACCGGCGATGGTGCCCGAGAACGTGCCCCCGGTGTCCTGCAACGGCCCCTGTCCGTCCAGGCTGGCGTCCAGCGCGGCCGAGCCGTCCCGCCCCGGCTGGGTCAGCCGTGCGGTGAACTGCCAGGATTGTGCGGCCCCAGACCCGCCGCCGACCTGTCCCACGCCAGACACGGACAGGGTGCCGGTGTCGGGGTCGGTCGCCAGCCGGGCGTCGATCGCCTCGATCACGAGGCCGCCAACCTGGATGCGGCCCTCCTCCACCTGCGCCTGTAGGCCGGACAGCCAGGTGGGCGGACGCCGCGCCAGCGCACCCGGCGCCGGTGGCCACGGCAGGCGGAGATCGACCCCTCGCAGGGTCAGGTCCCGCGCCACGACCCGTCCGGCCAGCAGCGGGCCGAGGGCCACGCGAAGCCGCAGCTCCCGTGCCCGCAGCACGCTGCCGTTCCTGCTGCCGCCATCCTCGCCGCCCGCCGCGGCTTCTTCGGCGGCTCCGTCTCCGGCCACGACGACGTCGGCGGCGGTCAGGATCGGCTCAGGCAGCAGGTTCAGGGTCACGGCGCCGGCGATGCGGACCGGGCGGCCCAGGCCAGCGGTCGCCAGCTCCTCGATGCTGCCGCGGTAACGGCCCCAGTCGAGCATCCCCGGCACGATCCAAACCCCGGCCACCAGGGTGGCCAGCAGGGCCGCCACGCCGGCCAGCAGTGCCCATCGGGCGCGCATGTCAGAGGAAGCCCGGCGCAGGGCCAGGCCAGGCAACGCGGATCGAAGCGGGCATGAAGGTCGGCACGGGCGCAAGTAGGCGTGTGCGGCGTCCGCAACGCAAGGCTTGCCTGGCGTTCAACCATTCCTGGTTATTAAGCATCCGGGTTATCAAGCATCCTGGTTATTAAGCACCGGCGTGCTACTTTGCCGCCATGAGCTATTGGGGACGGTTGCTCGGCGGCATGGCCGGGTTCGCGATGGGGGGGCCGTTCGGCGCCGTGGTCGGCGCCGCGCTGGGCCATGCGGCGGAGCAGGGCGCGCTGCCCCGCATCAGCACCGGCTTCACGTTTGGCGAAGGCGCCGGGCCATTGCACCCCGCGCGGCTGGCCGCAGCGGTCGGCGGGCGCGAGCAGGTGTTCGCCATCGCCGTCGTCGTGCTGTCGGCCAAGCTCGCCAAGTGCGACGGCGCAGTCGGACGGGCGGAGATCGACGCCTTCAAGCGGCAGTTCCGCATCCCGCCCGAAAGCGTGCGCGACATCGGCCGGCTGTTCGACCAGGCGCGCGACAGCACCGCCGACTGGCGCCCCTATGCGGCGCAGTTGGGCACCAGCTTCGCCGACAACCGCGGCCTGCTGGAGGACGTGCTGGCCGCGCTGTTCGCCATCGCCCGCGCCGACAAGCCGCTGACCCGGGCCGAGCACGACATGCTGCGCGGCATCCACGGCGCGTTCGGACTGGACAACCTGGCGTGGGACCAGGCCCGCGGCGCCACCGCCCGGGGCGCAGGCGGCCACGGCGCGGAGGGCGACGCCTACGCCGCCCTCGGCATGACCTCCGCCGCCACCGACGAGGAGCTGCGCGCGGCCTGGCTGCGCCTGATGCGGGAGAACCATCCGGACAGCCTGGCCGCGCGCGGCGTCCCGGCCGAGTTCATCGCCCGCGCCGGCGACAAGGTGGCGCGCATCAACGCGGCCTGGGACCGCATCAAGCGGGAACGCCGGCTCTGAGCCTGGACCGCCCCGGGCTGCAGATTGGCGGCCTGCAGGTCGGCGGGCTGCAGGTCGGCGACCTGCCCAGCCCCAACCAGGACGCCCGCCCGGACGGGGTGCCGGTCGATACCCTGATCCTGCACTACACCGGGATGCAGTCCGGGCAGGCCGCCATCGACCGCCTGCGCGACCCGGCCGCCGCCGTGTCCTCGCACTACGTCGTCGAGGAGGACGGCGCGGTCTGGCGGCTGGTGCCGGAGGCGCGGCGCGCCTTCCACGCCGGGGTGTCGGCCTGGCGCGGGCACGAGACGCTGAACGGCCGCAGCATCGGCATCGAGGTCGTCAACCCCGGCCACGAGTGGGGCTACCGCCCGTTCCCCGCCTTGCAGATGGCGGCGGTGTGCGACCTGTGCCTGGGCATCCTGTCCCGCCATCCGATCCCGCCGCGCAACGTCGTGGGGCACAGCGACGTGGCGCCGGACCGCAAGCAGGACCCAGGGGAGCTGTTCGACTGGCGCGGCCTGGCGGCGAACGGCGTCGGGCTGTGGCCGGGGCCGGACGGCGCGCCCGTGGCCGACCCCGGTGCGGCGCTGCGGGGCATCGGCTATCCCGTGCCCGACCTGGAGACCACGTTGCGCGCCTTCCAGCGGCATTGGCGGCCAGAGTCGGTGACGGGCGACGCCGATCCAGGCACGCTTATGCGCCTGGGTGCGGTGCTGGCCGCCATCCAGGATTGACGGCTGCCCCCGGCACGCGCAAACCCCAGCGGGTCAGACGGCTGGACGGCCGCTGCCCCTGCCGCGGCGCACCCGCGTTCCGGCCGGGGTGGAGGAAAGTCCGGGCTCCACGGGAACACGGTGCCGGTTAATGGCCGGCGGGGGCGACCCCAGGGACAGTGCCACAGAAAACAAACCGCCCGCTGCGCCGTGAGCGATCACGGGACGCGGGCAAGGGTGAAACGGTGCGGCAAGAGCGCACCGCGCCCCCGGCAACGGGGGCGGCAGGGTAAACCCCACCGGGAGCAAGACCGAATAGGGGGGGCCGGCGGCGAATCGGGAAAAACCCGCTTTGTGACGCGGGGGCGTTCTCGCCCTGCCGCCCGGGTTGGTCGCGTGAGGCGCGCAGCGATGCGCGTCCCAGAGGAATGGCCGTCCCGCAGCCGCCTGCGCAGGTAGGCGGCGGCGGACAGAACCCGGCTTATAGGCCGTCTGACGCTTATCCCCACGATTGTTGCATTTATCCCCAAACTTGTCCACAGGGGCAAAGGGGCAGGACTTGAACGTTGCTGAAGCAAATTCGCACGACCGCCTTTCGATATTGAAAGGCATCCGATTCTATACAGGACATTCGAACAACTTGTCATCCCAGGCGATCTAATCCCTTTGACGCCCATGTTTGCCCATGGTAGCCCATGTCATCCCAATTGTTCACCAGAATGTGTGCGCCTGGGACGCGGCCCGCAGCAGGACGGGTAGGCTGAGATGAACAGGGGCAGCAGTCCGGATGACCCAGTTCCTTGGCACCCACCAAAACCGCCTCGACGCCAAGGGCCGCGTTTCCGTCCCGGCCGCCTTCCGCACCGCCCTGCGCGGCACCAACGGGGTTGCCGCCCTGGTCCTGCGCCCGTCGCACAAGCATCCCTGCATCGAGGCCTGGCCGCGCAGCGTGTTCGACGCGCTCGACGCCCCCGTGGATCGCATGGACCTGTTCAGCGACGACCAGGAAGACTTCGCCACGAGCCTATATTCCGACGCCTACCCGGTCGAGGCCGACAAGGAAGGGCGGATCGTGCTGGCGGAGGACCTCAAGAGGCACGCCGCGCTGACCGATGCGGTGACCTTCATGGGCATGGGCCGCACGTTCCAGATCTGGGAGCCCGCCGCCGCCGACCGGCGCCGGGCCGAGGCGCGGGATCGCACCCGCATCCGCAACATCTCGCTGCCCGGGGCGCTCGCCGCCGCCAAGCCGGAGGGCAGCGCCTGATGCGGCACATCCCGGTCATGCTGCCCGAGGTGCTGCGCTACCTCGCCCCGTCGCCCGGCGACGTGCTGCTGGACGGCACGTTCGGCGGCGGCGGCTACAGCGCCGCCATCCTGGAGGCCGCCCCCTGCACGGTGTGGGCCATCGACCGCGACCCGGATGCCATCGCCCGCGGCGCGGCGCTGGCCGCCCGGCATCCTGACCGCCTGCATCTGGTGCAGGGCCGGTTCGGCGACATGCTGGACTTGCTGGCCGCCCGCGGCGTGGCGGCGCTGGACGGCGTCGTGCTGGACCTCGGCGTGTCGTCGTTCCAGATCGACGATCCCGCCCGCGGCTTCAGCTTCCGCAGCGACGGCCCGCTCGACATGCGGATGGCGCATGGCCCCGCGGATCGGGGACCGACCGCCGCCGACCTGGTGAACGGCCTGCCGGAAGCGGAGCTGGCCGACACGTTGTACCAGTTCGGCGAGGAGCGGCTGTCCCGCCGCATCGCCCGCGCGGTCGTGCAGGCGCGGGCGGAGGCGCCGATCACCACCACGCTGCAACTGGCGGCGGTGATCCGCGGCGTGGCGCCGCCCGACCGCTCCGGCATCGACCCGGCCACCCGCAGCTTCCAGGCCCTGCGCATCCGGGTGAACGATGAGCTTGGCGAGGTCGAGCGGGCGCTGGCGCAGGCCGCCCAACTGCTGGCGCCGGGCGGGCGGCTCGTCGTGGTGTCGTTCCATTCGCTGGAGGACCGGCTGGTGAAGCGCTTCATGCAGGACGCCGCCGGCCGCACCCCCGGCCCGTCGCGGCACGACCCCGGCGGGCTGGTTGACCGCGCGGCCCCGGACTTCGCGCTGCTGACGCCGAAGGCGCAGCGGCCCACGGCGGCCGAGACGCACGGCAACCCGCGTGCGCGCAGCGCCAGGCTGCGCGCCCTCGCCCGCCTGCAGACCAGCCACGCTCAGACGAGCCAGCAAGGGGCCTATCCAGCATGATCCGACCCTTTACCGCCATCTGCATGTCCGCTGCCTTCGCGTCCGGCCTGTTCCTCTACCAGACCAAGCATCAGGCGCAGATGCTGGACCGGCAGATCATGGGCGTGCTGAAGCAGACTGAGGCCGCGCGCGAGCGGATCGGCGTGATGAAGGCCGAATGGGCGCTGCTGAACGAGCCGGAGCGGCTGGCCGACCTGTCGCAGAAGCACCTAGGCCTGCGCACCCTGGCGCCGACGCAGTTCGTGGCGGTCGCGGACCTGGGCAACCGCCTGCCGCCGCCAGCCGCGCCCGGTGCTGCGGTCACGGCGACGGACGAGGCCGCCGAAGTGCCCCCGGCGCCCGCCGCGGCCCCCGCGACGGTGGCCGCCGCCTCGCCTGTGCCCTCGGCGCGGGTGGCTGCCCGGGTCCCGCCGGCTGCTTCGGCCCCGGCTCCGGTTCAGGTCGCATCCGCCGCCGTCCGGCCGCATGCGCCGCCGCCCGAGCACCGGGTTGAACCCGCAGCCGCCACCCATCCGTCACCAGCGGCGTCAGTGCAGATGGCGGCGGTGCCGGTGCCGCCGGCTGCAGCGTCGCCGGCCGCGCATCACCTGTCGGCGCCGGTGGTCAGCATCGGTGCGACCACGATCCAACCGCCGCACCATTCCGCGCCGCTCGGCAGCACCGCAACCCGCAGCGCGTCTGCGTCGCCTGCCCGCGATGGCGACGCGCGCCCGGTTGCGGCGGTGCTGGCAAGCAGCCCTTCCGCGCCTGCCTACCGGTCCGCAGCGACATACCAATCAGCTTCCTCCTATCGCCCAGCCCCCGCCTACCAATCAGCCCCCGCCTATCAGTCAGCCTTGGGCGGTGCCCAGCCGTCGTTGCCGCCGCCCGTCCCCTACGGCGCCGCCCAGGCGCGCTGACCGGCACCATGGCGCTGACGGCACCCTCCGCCCCCAGCCCGGACGGGCCTCCCCCCGGCGGCCTGCGCGAGTCGCTGCGGATCGAGGCCGTGCGCATGGCCGCGCCGGACCTAGCCCGCCGCGCCGCCCTGGAAAAGACGCGCGGCCGGCTGGTGATCGCTGCCGGCGGCTTCCTGGCCTTGTTCCTGGCCGTCGTGATCAAGCTGGCCGGCGCGACGGTGGTGTTCCCAATGGCCTCCAAGCGCCTGGAGCACCTGGCGCGGCTGCCCAACCCCACCCCGGCGTCCAGCACGGACCCTGCCTCCAACGGCCTCACGCCGGCAGGGGAGCCAGAGCCTGCCCGTGACTTGGTCGCGCACCGCCGCGCGACGATCACCGACCGCAACGGCGAGATCCTGGCGGTCTCCCTCCCCACCGCCGGGCTGTATGCCAACCCGCGTGAGATGATGGACACCGACGCCGCCGCCACCCGGCTGAAGTCGGTGCTGCCGCGCCTGGACCTCGACGTGGTCCGCACCCGGCTGGCCAGCAGCAAGGGCTTCGTCTACCTCGCCCGCAACATCTCCCCGCGCGAGCAGTTGGATGTGAATAACCTCGGCATCCCCGGCGTGTACTTCCAGGCAACCGAGCGCCGCCGCTACCCGCAGGGCCGCGCGGCGGCGCACGTGGTCGGCGGCGTGGACGTGGACGCGCACGGCGTCGCCGGGGTGGAGCGGGCCTTCGACGACGTGTTGCACGACAGCGCCGAGCCGCTGCGCCTGTCGCTGGATGTGCGCGTGCAGGCTGCCGTGCGGGACGAGCTGTCGAAGTCGATGGAGGAGTTCCACGCCATCGGCGCCTGCGGCATCGTCATGGACGTCCGCACGGGGGAGGTGATCGCCATGGTCAGCCTGCCGGACTTCGACGCCAACAAGCAGGGCGAAGCCAAGCCGGAGGAGCGGTTCAACCGCGCCGTCACCGGCATGTACGAACCCGGCAGCACCTTCAAGCTGCAGACCGCGGCGATGTCGCTCGACAGCGGCGCCGGGCACCTGTGGAACAGCTACGACGCCGGGCACGACATCCAGATCGGCCGCTTCACCATCTCGGACTTCCAGGGCAAGCACCGGGCGCTGAGCTTCCCCGAGGTGCTGGTCTATTCCAGCAACCTCGGCGCGGCGCACATGGCGCAGGCGGTCGGCGCCGAGCGGCAGCAGGACTGGCTGCGCAAGATGGGCATGTTCACCCGCGTCGGCATCGAGCTGCCGGAGCAGGGCCAGCCCATCGTGCAGCCCCTGGCCAACTGGAAGGAGGTCGCGACGATGACCGTGGGCTTCGGCCACGGCATCGCGGTGTCCCCCTTGCACGTCGTGCGCGGCACCGCGGCGCTGGCCAATGGCGGCATCGTGCTGAAGCCGACCATCCTGGCGGTCGAGCCTGACACGCGGCAGGACGGCACGCGGGTGATGCAGCAGGCCACGTCCGACACCCTGCGCAGGCTGATGCGGCTGGTGGTGACCGATGGCTACGGCAAGCCCGCGGACGTGCCGGGCTACTTCGTCGGCGGCAAGACGGGGACAGCGGAGAAGGTCGGCGGGCACATCTACAAGAAGCACACCAACGTCAGCGCCTTCATGAGCGTGTTCCCGATGAACGCGCCGAAGTATGCGGTGTACTTCATGCTGGACGAGCCGAAGGGCAACGCCAGCACCGGCGGCTACTCGACGGCCGGCGCGGTCAGCGCGCCCGGTGCGGGCCGGGTCATCTCGCGCATCGCGCCGATGCTGGGCCTGATGCCGGAGACGGTGACGGCCGCCGCGACGCAGGCCACCCTGGCGATGTCGCTGCAGCCGGGCCGGCCGGCGCACGCGCCCTCCGATGTGACGGCGCACGGCCCGACGGCGCCGGCAAACCCGTCGCCCGCCCCGGCGGCGCTGCCCGCGCGGGATGCGACGGCGCAGCGGCGGCTGGCGGGGCTGGCGACCTCCGTTGCGGTTCACTGAGATGCTGGCGGGATTGGGCATGGCTGTGCCGCCGGGGCTGACGGACGCGATCACCGGCCTTACCGCCGACAGCCGCCAGGTGCGTCCGGGGATGCTGTATGCGGCGCTGGCCGGGGCGCGGGCGGATGGGCGCGACTTCATCGCCGACGCCGTGGCGCGTGGCGCGGTCGCCGTGCTGGCGGAGACCGGCACCGCTTGGCCGCCAGGGGTGCCCGAGCGTCCGCTGCTGCTCGACCCGCAGCCGCGCCGCGCCCTGGCCCGCCTGGCCGCGCAGCACGCCGGGCCGCAGCCGCGCACCGTGGTCGCGGTCACCGGCACCAACGGCAAGACCAGCACGGCCGAGTTCCTGCGCCAGATCATGGCGCTGTCCGGCATCTCAGCCGCCAGCCTGGGCACGCTCGGCCTGATCGGACCCGGCGGTGCGGCCGGACCCGGCCTGACCACCCCCGATCCGGTGGCGCTGGCCGGCACCCTCGCCACCCTGGCGCGCGACGGGGTGCAGGCCGTGGCGATGGAGGCATCCTCGCACGGGTTGCAGCAGTGCCGGCTGGATGGCGTGCGCCTGGCCGCGGCCGGCTTCAGCAACTTGACGCGGGACCACCTGGACTACCATGGCACTCTGGACGCCTATCGCGCCGCCAAGCTGCGCCTGTTCCAGGACGTGCTGCCGGCCGGCGCCCCCGCGGTGGCGTGCGCGGAGCTTGAGCCGGCGGCGCTGGACGCCCTGCGCGCCATCGTTGGACCGGCGCTTCGCACCACCGGCGAGGACGGCAGCCTGATCCGCCTGCTGCGCGCCACCCCACAGCCCGGCGGCCAAGTCCTGCTGCTGGAAACCGATGGTGCCCGCCGAGAGGTCCACCTTGCGCTGCCCGGCCGTTTCCAGGCCGACAACGCCTTGCTGGCGGCGGGTCTGGCGATGGTGACGGGCACGGCTGCCGCGCTGGACCTGCTGCCGGGCCTGCAAGGCGTGCGCGGCCGGATGGAGCTGGCGGCCACCTTGGCGAACGGCGCCGCCGTGTATGTCGATTACGCCCACACGCCGGACGCGCTGGAGCGCCTGCTGCGCGCCCTGCGCCCGCACACGGCGGGGCGGCTGCATGTCGTGTTCGGCGCCGGCGGCGACCGTGACCGCGGCAAGCGTCCGCTGATGGGCGCCGCCGCCGCGGCGCTGGCGGACCAGGTGTTCATCACCGACGACAACCCGCGCTCCGAACCCCCGGCGAGCATCCGCGCCGCCATCCTGGCCGCCGCCCCCGGCGCCCGCGAGATCGGCGACCGCACCGCCGCGATTGCCGCCGCGCTGGACGCCCTCCACTCCGGCGACGTGCTCGCCGTCGCCGGCAAGGGCCATGAGCAGGGCCAGACGGTCGGCGCCGAGACCCTGCCCTTCGACGATGCGGCCGTCGTGCGCCGTCTGGTAGGGGCCGCATGACCCCGCTGTGGACCGCGCACGCGCTGCAGGCGGCGACCGGCGGCGCCATGCCGGCGCCGTTCGACGCAACGGGCGTCTCCATCGACACCCGCACCCTGCAGCCCGGCGACCTGTTCGTGGCGCTGGTCGGCGAGCGCGACGGCCACGAGCATGTCGCCGACGCCCTGGCGCGCGGCGCGGCCGGGGCGCTGGTGCACCGCACGGACAGGCTGCCGGCGGGCGCGCCGCTGCTGGTGGTGGACGACACGCTGGGGGGCCTGCACGCCCTAGGCCAGGCCGGACGCGCCCGCTTCGGCGGCCGGGTGGTCGCGGTGACCGGCAGCGTCGGCAAGACCACGACGAAGGAGATGCTGCGCACGGCCTTGTCGGCGTTCGGGCCGACCCACGCCTCGGCGGCGTCCTACAACAACCATTGGGGCGTGCCGCTGACCCTGGCGCGGCTGCCGGCCGACGCCGCCTTCTGCGTGGCCGAGATCGGCATGAACCACGCCGGTGAGATCGCCCCGCTGGCCCGCCTGGCCGCGCCGCACGTCGCGGTCATCACCGCCATTGCCGCCGCGCACATCGGCCACCTCGGCAGCCTAGAGGCCATCGCGGACGAGAAGGCGTCGATCCGCGAGGGCCTGGCGCCGCATGGCATCCTGGTCCTGCCGGCAGACAGCCCGTTCTTCGCCCGCATGTCGGCGGGCGCCCTGGTCCGCAGCTTCGGCGGCACGGGCGATGCGCGGCTGCTGTCCGCGGCCGGGCCGGTGCGCGCAAGCGTCGGCGGACAGGGCGTTGCATTCACCCTCGCCGCCCCCGGCGCGCACATGGCGATGGACGCCGTCGCGGCGCTGGCCGTCTGCGACGCGCTCGGCCTGGACGCCGTGCGTGCCGCAGCCGCGCTGGAGGGCTGGTCCCCCGTGGCCGGCCGCGGCCAGCAGCGGCGGCTGGGCGACATCGTGCTGCTGGACGAGAGCTACAATGCCTCGTCAGCCTCCATCCGGGCGGCGCTGGGCGTGCTGCGGGCGATGCCGGGCCGCCGGGTGGCGGTGCTGGGTGACATGCTGGAATTGGGCGGCTTCGGCCCGGCCGAGCACGCCGGACTGGCCGACGCCGTGGCCACCGATGCGGACATTCTATACGCGTGCGGCCCCCTGATGCGCCACCTGTTCGACGCCGTGCCGGCCGGGCAACGCGCCGTCCATGCGCCGGACGCCGCCGCGCTGGCGCCGCTGGTCGCCGCCGCCGTCCGCCCGGGTGACGCCGTGCTGGTCAAGGGCAGCCTGGGCAGCCGGATGCGCCTGGTCGTTGAACGTCTTGAGGGCCTGCCGCACGGCTTGCCGCCTGGGGTGCAAGTCTGATGCTGGTCTATCTCACGCGCTTTTCGACCGACCAGTTCATCCTGGCCAACCTGTTCCGCTACATCACGTTCCGGTCCGGGGCGGCCTGCCTGACCTCGCTGTTCCTGTCGTTCCTGTTCGGCCCCATGGTCATCCGCTGGCTGCGATCGGTGCAGAACGGCGGCCAGCCGATCCGCCTCGACGGCCCGGCACGCCACCTGATCGAGAAAAAGGGCACGCCCACCATGGGCGGCGTGCTGATCCTGGTGTCGCTGGCGCTGTCCACCCTGCTGTGGGCGGACCTGCGCAACGGCTACGTGTGGGCGGTGCTGCTGCTGACGCTGGGCTATGGCGGCATCGGCTTTGCCGACGACTACATGAAGCTGTCCCGCCGCAACACCAAGGGCGTGTCGGCCCGCGGCAAGCTGTTGGCGCAGGTGGCGATGGGGCTGGGCTGCGCGGCCTGGATCATGGCGCTGACGCGGGGGCCGCTGGGCACGTCGCTCACGGTGCCGGTGTTCAAGGAGGTGCTGATCCCGTTCGGCTTTCTGTTCCCGCTGATCGGCATGGTCGTGATGATCGGGGCCAGCAACGCGGTGAACCTGACGGACGGGCTGGACGGGCTGGCCATCGTGCCGACCATCATCGCCGCCGCGGTGTTCGCGCTGATCTCCTACCTGGTCGGGAACCGGGTGTTCGCGGACTACCTGCAACTGCACCACGTCCCCGGCGTGGGCGAGATGGGGGTGTTCCTCGCCGCGCTGATCGGCTCCGGCCTGGGATTCCTGTGGTACAACGCCCCCCCGGCCGCGGTGTTCATGGGCGACACCGGGAGCCTGGCGCTGGGCGGGGCCTTGGGCGCGGTGGCGGTGGCGACCAAGCACGAGCTGGTGCTCGCCATCGTCGGCGGGCTGTTCGTGGTGGAGACCGTCAGCGTCATCGTCCAGGTGTTCTGGTTCAAGCGCACCGGGCGGCGGGTGTTCCTGATGGCGCCCCTGCACCACCACTACGAGAAGAAGGGCTGGTCCGAGCCGACCATCGTGATCCGTTTCTGGATCGTCTCCATGATCCTGGCCCTGGTCGGGCTGGCGACGTTGAAAATCCGATGAGCCGGAATCCGATGACCTGGCCGGCGAACCTGTTTGCGGGCCGCCGCTACGCCGTCGCCGGCCTGGGCCGCAACGGCATGCCGGTGGCGCGCGCGCTGCTGGCGATGGGCGCGGATGTCGCGGTCTGGGACGACCAGCCGGAGGCGCGCGCTTCGGCCGGGCTGCCGCTGCATGACCCGGCGCTGGGCCTGGCTGGCTTCGACGCCCTGGTGCTCAGCCCCGGCATCCCGCATCTGCTGCCCGCCCCGCATCCGGCGGCGCTGGCGGCACGGGCGGCGGGCATCCCGATCCTGTCCGACGCCGAGCTGCTGTTCCAGGCCGTGCGCGCCGCCGGGTCCGGCGCGCGGTTCGCGGGCATCACCGGCACCAACGGCAAGAGCACGACGACCGCGCTGCTGGCGCACATCCTGACCGTGGCGGGCGTGCCGAACGCCGCCGGCGGCAACCTCGGCACCGCCAGCCTGGCGCTGCCGCCTCTGCCGGACGGCGGCGTGTATGCGCTGGAGATGTCGTCCTACATGCTGGAACGGCTGCAAACCCTGCGCTTCGACGCGGCGGTGCTGTTGAACCTCAGCCCGGACCACCTGGACCGGCACGGCGACATGGTCGGCTACATCGCCGCCAAGCGCCGCATCTTCGACCGCCAGGGGCCAGGCGATGCGGCGATCGTCGGGATCGACGACCCAAACAGCGCCGCCCTCCCCGGCACGGTAACCATCTCGGGCCACCAGCCCGCCACCCTCTGGTGCGACGGCGCCACCCTGCGCGACGCCGCCGGGCCGATCCTGGCGATGGCGGAGGCTCCTGCCCTGCCCGGCGCGCACAACGGCCAGAACGCCGCCGCTGCCGCCGCCCTGGCGATGGCGCTCGGGGTGGACCGCGCCGCCGTCGCCCGCGGGATCGCCACCTTCCCCGGGCTGCCGCACCGCCAGCAGCTTGTGGCGCAGGGGGACGGCGTGGCCTGGGTGAACGACAGCAAGGCCACCAACGCGGACGCCGCCGCCCGCGCCCTGGCGTGCTATCCGCGCCTGGTATGGATCGCCGGCGGCCAGGCCAAGGCCGGCGGCATCGAGGCGCTGCGCCCCCTGCTGCCCCGCGTCGCCCATGCAGTGCTGATCGGCCAGGACGCCCCGCTGCTGGCCGCGACCCTGGCGGACGCCGGCATCCCCCATACCCTGGCCGGCACCCTGGACGCCGCGGTGCCGCTCGCCGCCGCCGCCGCCCGCCGGCTGGACGCCCCCGTGGTGCTGCTGTCCCCCGCCTGTGCCAGCTTCGACCAGTTCACCGGTTTCGAGGCCCGCGGCGACCGCTTCGCCGCCCTCGCCGCCACGCAGCACACGCCCACGCTGCAGATGCCCACGCTGCAAATGCAGGGAGCCGCCTGATGCCCGCCCTCTCCCGCAGCGACAACTCGGTGCTCGGCCACTGGTGGTGGACCGTGGACCGCTGGACCTTGGCGGCCATCGCCTCGCTGATCGGCTGCGGCTACGTGATGATGCTGTCCGCGTCGCCCTCGGTCGCCGAGCGCATCCACGTATCGCGCGACGCGTTCATCCTGAAGCAGGTGGTGTTCCTGGCGCTGGCCGGGCTGGTGGTGATCGGCGTCTCCTTGCTGTCGCCGCGCAACGTCCGCCGCCTGGCGATCCTCGGCTGCGGCATTGCCCTGGCGCTGACGCTGCTGACGCTGTTGAAGGGCGTCGAGATCAAGGGCGCCCGCCGCTGGATCAGCCTGCCCGGCATGACCGTGCAGCCCAGCGAGTTCCTGAAGCCCTGCTTCGCCGTCACCGCCGCCTGGCTGCTCAGCGAGGGCCAGCAGGTGCGCCGCTTCCCCGGCATGATCCTGGCCGGGGCCATCTACGCCCTCATCGCGCTGCTGCTGAAGTCGCAGCCGGACATGGGCATGCTGGCGGTGGTGACGGCGGTGTTCTTCGCGCAGCTGTTCATCGCCGGGCTGAACCTGGCGATGGTGGGCGTGGCGGCGGGCGGGCTGGTGGCGATGGCAGGAGCCGCCTACGCCTTCTTCCCGCACGTCCGCAGCCGGGTGACCCGCTTCCTCGATCCCACGGCGGGCGACAGCTATCAGGTGAATACCGCGCTCGAAGCCTTTGGCAATGGGGGATTGCTGGGGCGCGGCCCCGGCGAGGGACGCATCAAGGACATGCTGCCGGACGCCCATGCGGACTTCGTGTACGCCGTGATGGGGGAGGAGTTCGGGCTGATCGTCTGCGTCCTGGTGCTGGGGCTGTTCGCCTTCATCGTGCTGCGCGGCCTGCTGCGCCTGCTGGCCGAGGGCGACCTGTTCATCGTGCTGGCCTCCGCCGGGCTGGTGACCAGCTTCGGCTTGCAGGCGTTCGTCAACATGGCGTCCTCGCTGCACCTGATCCCGACCAAGGGCATGACCCTGCCCTTCGTGTCCTATGGCGGGTCGTCCGTGCTGGCGGTGGCGCTCGGCATCGGCATGCTGCTCGCACTCACCCGGCGGCGCACCCGGACCGAGCCGGGCTGGGAGGCCGCGCGATGAGGGGGCCGGCTGCCCGTCCCATCGTGGTCGCTGCCGGCGGCACCGGCGGCCACCTGTTCCCGGCCGAGGCCCTGGCGGCGGAGCTGGTGGCGCGCGGCCACCGGGTCGCGCTGATGACCGACGGCCGCAGCGGCACCCTGATGACCGATGGCCGCAGCGGCGCCCAGGCCGCGTTCCCGGCCGGCGACGCATTCGTGCTGCGCGGCGCGGGGATCGCCGGGCGTGGGGTGCTGCGCGGCGGATTGGCGGCGCTGGCGATGGCGGCGGGCGCGGTGCAGGCGCGCGGGCTACTGGCGCGGCTGGACGCGGCGGCGGTGGTGGGCTTCGGCGGCTACCCGAGCGTCGCGCCCGTGCTGGCCACCCGCGTGCTGCGCCATCGCCCGGCGGTGGTGCTGCACGAGCAGAACGCGGTGCTGGGCCGGGCGAACCGGACGCTGGCGCGCTTTGCCGACCGCCTGGCGCTGGGCGTGGCCGACACGCAGCGCGTGCCCCAGGGCGCCCACGCCGCGCATGCCGGCAACCCGGTCCGCCCCGCGGTGCTCGCCCTGGCCGGCCAGGGCTACACGCCGCCGACGGGAGCCGTGCGGGTCCTGGTCACCGGCGGCAGCCTGGGCGCCCGCGTGTTCAGCGACCTGGTGCCGCCAGCGATGACCCTGCTGCCGCCGGGCCTGCGCCGGCGCGTGCAGGTCACGCAGCAGTGCCGGGCCGAGGACCTGGACCGCGTCCGCGCCGCCTACGCCGAGGCGGGCCTCACCGCCGAGCTGGCGACGTTCTTCCCGGACCTGCCAGCCCGCCTGGCCGCCGCGCATTTCGTGATCGCCCGCGCCGGCGCGAGCACGGTGGCCGAGCTGTGCGCCATCGGCCGCCCGGCCCTGCTGGTGCCGCTGCCCGGCGCCATCGACAACCATCAGGCGTTCAACGCCGCCGCCAGCGGCGCCGAGGTGCTGGACCAGGCGGCCCTGACCGCCGAGGCGCTGGCCGAAGCCCTGACGCCGTTGCTGACCAGCCCGCTCGCGCTGATCGCCGCCGCCGCCCGCACCGCCCGGAACGGCAGCCCCGACGCCGCCGCCCGCCTGGCCGACCTGGTCGAAGCCGCCATCGAGGACAGGGCCAAGCAGGACAAGGCTGGGCCGGACAAGGCTAGTCAGGACAAGGCTGGGCCAAACCCGGCCGTGCCGGACAACCAAGCAGAGGCACGCGCATGAGGGCTCTCCCCCTGGGCATCGGCACGATCCACTTCGTCGGCATCGGCGGCATCGGCATGTCGGGGATCGCCGAGGTCCTGCACACCCTGGGCTACGCCGTGCAGGGCAGCGACATCAGCGACAATGCCAACGTGCGCCGCCTGAAGGATGCCGGTATCCCCATCGCCATCGGCCATGACGGCGCCAACGTCGCCAATGCCCAGGTCGTCGTCGTCAGTACCGCCGTGAAGCGCGACAACCCCGAGGTGGTGGCCGCCCGCGCCAAGCTGGTCCCCGTGGTCCGCCGCGCCGAGATGCTGGCCGAGCTGATGCGCCTGCGCTGGGCCATTGCGGTCGGCGGCACCCACGGCAAGACCACCACCACCAGCCTGGTCGCCTGCGTGCTGGAGGCCGCCGGCATGGACCCCACGGTGATCAACGGCGGCATCATCAACGCCTATGGCAGCAACACCCGCCTGGGCGAAGGCGAGTGGATGGTCGTGGAGGCCGACGAGAGCGACGGCAGCTTCCTGCGCCTCCCAGCCTGCATCGCCATCGTCACCAACATGGACCCCGAGCACCTGGACCACTGGGGCACTCAGGAGGCCATGGTCGCCGGCTACGACCAATTCGTTTCAAACGTGCCGTTTTATGGCTTTGCCGTCTTGTGCATCGACCATCCAGGCGTGCAGCAAATGATCCCGCGCCTCTCTGACCGCCGAGTCGTCACCTACGGCTTCGGCCAGCAGGCGGACGTGCGGGCGGAGCGTATGGTGATGGACAAGCTGGGCGCCACGTTCGAGGTCGTGCTGACCGACCGCCACCGGGGCCGCAGCCGCCGCATGGGGCCGTTCCGCCTGCCGATGCTGGGGGCGCACAACGTGCAGAACGCACTGGCCGCCATCGCCGTTGCGGTCGAGATGGACGTGGACGACGCCACCATACGCAGCGCCTTCGCCGGGTTCCGCGGCGTGAAGCGCCGGTTCACCAAGACGGGGGAGAGCGGCGGCATCACCGTCATCGACGACTACGGCCACCATCCCGTGGAGATCGCCGCCGTGCTGAAGGCCGCGCGCCAGGCCGGTGCGCGGGACGTGATCGCCGTCGTGCAGCCGCACCGCTACACCCGGCTGCAATCCCTGTTCCCCGAGTTCTGCACCTGCATGAACGACGCCGGGACCGTCATCATCGCCGACGTGTACGCCGCCGGGGAGACTCCGATCCCCGGCGTGTCGCGCGACGACCTGGTGGACGGCATCCGCGCCCGCGGCCACCGCAGCGTCGTGCCCCTGCCCGGCCCGGAGCACCTGGGCGAGATGGTCCACGCCATTGCCCGCCCCGGCGACTACGTGATCTGCCTGGGCGCCGGCACCGTCACCACCTGGGCGGCGGCGCTCCCGGCGGAACTGGCCACCCTGCAGGCCGGCAGCACGAGGCGGGCCGGATGATCACCGCACGCGCCCTGCCGCATCTGGCCGACCGCCTGCCGCCCACCCGCGGCCGGGTGCAGGCCGACGCGCCGCTGGCCCCCGCCACCTGGTTCCGCGTCGGCGGCACCGCCGAGGCCCTGGTGCGCCCGGCTGGTCCCGCCGACCTGGCAGGGTTCCTGGCCGCCCTGCCGCATGACGTGCCCGTGCAGGTGCTCGGCGCCGCCAGCAACGTCATCGTGCGCGACGGCGGCATCCAGGGCGTGGTGCTGCGCCTGGCGCGCGGCTTCAACGAGGTCCGCGTCGAGGCGGACGGCATCGTCGCAGGGTCCGCCTGCCTGGACGCGACAGTCGCCGAGCACGCGGCGCAGGCCGGGCTGACGGGATTGGAGTTCCTGTCCGGCATCCCCGGCAGCGTCGGCGGCGCGGTGGCGATGAACGCGGGCGCGTATGGCGGCGACGTGGCCTCCTGCCTGGATTGGGCGGAGTTCGTCACCCGGTCCGGCCAGCAACTGCGCCTGCCCGCCGCCGCGCTGGCCTTCGCCTACCGCCACGCCAGCCTGCCCGCCGGTGCCGTCGTCATCCGTGCCCGCTTCCGCGCGCACCCGGGCGACCCGGCGGGCATCGCCGCCAGCATGGCCGCCATCCGCGCCAGCCGCGAGGCGACGCAGCCCGTCCGCGCCCGCACCGGCGGCTCCACGTTCCGCAACCCCCCCGCCATGAAGGCGTGGGAGCTGATCGACGCCGCCGGGGGCCGCGGCCTGACCCGCGGCGGCGCGCAGTGCAGCGACAAGCACTGCAACTTCCTGCTCAACACCGGCGAGGCGACGGCAGCGGACCTGGAGGGCCTCGGCGAGGAACTGCGCCGGCGCGTGCACGCGATGTCGGGCGTGACGCTGGAGTGGGAGATCAAGCGCATCGGCGTCCCCGGCACGGCGTGGGTTCAGGCCGGAGGGCAAGCATGAGGCGCGTCGCGGTCCTGTATGGCGGCATCTCGGCGGAGCGGGAGGTCAGCCTGTCCAGCGGCGCGCAGGTCGTCTCCGCCCTGGAGGACGCCGGCTTCGACGTGCTGCCGATCCTGGTCGGGCGGGACCTCGGCGCGGTGATCGCCGCCCTGACGCCTGCGCCCGACGTGGTGTTCAACGCGCTGCACGGCCGGTTCGGCGAGGACGGCGCGATCCAGGGCGTGCTGGACTGGCTGGGCATCCCCTACACCCACTCCGGCGTGCGCGCCTCCGCCCTGGCGATGGACAAGGAGGCGGCCAAGGCCGTGTTCGCCGCCGCCGGGTTGCCGGTGGCGCGCGGGCGCATGGTGGACGTGGCGGACCTGGAGGCGGCGGACCCGATGCCGCTGCCCTACGTCGTGAAGCCGGTGAACGAGGGGTCCTCGGTCGGCGTCGAAATCCTGCGGGAAGGCAGCAACCGCCGGGCCAGCCTGGCGCGCGGCTGGCGCTTCGGCCGCAGCGTCATGGTCGAGGAGTTCGTGCCAGGCCGCGAGCTGACGGTCGGCGTCATGGGCGACCAGGCGCTGGCGGTCACGGAAATCCACGCCAGCGCCGGTTTCTACGACTACGAGAGCAAGTATGCCGAGGGCGGCTCGCGCCACCAGGTCCCGGCCGCCGTGCATCCCGCCGCCTATGAGCAGGCGATGGCCGTGGCGCTGGCCGCCCACCGCGCGCTGGGCTGCCGCGGCGCCACCCGCGCCGACCTGCGCTACGACGACACCGCCGGGGAGCCGGGCCGCCTGGTGCTGCTGGAGGTCAACACCCAGCCCGGCCTGACCCCGACCAGCCTGCTGCCGGAACAGGCGGCCTACCTGGGCATCGGCTTCCCCGACCTATGCGCTTGGATGGTGGAGAACGCCGCATGCCGCGCATAGCCGGCCCCGACGGCCGCCCCCCGCTGAGCACCCAGCCCGGCGCCACCCAGCATGGCCGCACCCCGGCCAAGCCGCCGCCACCCCTGGACCCGCGCGCCATCCCGCGCGGCAGCCGGAACCGCGGTGACCGGCCCTCCCGCTGGCACTTGCTGCTCCGCCGCCAGCGCCGCCTGCTGCGTCCGCTGGGCTGGGGCCTGGCGTCGCTGCTTGTCGTGGGCGCCGTCGCCGTGTTGGCCCGCAACGTGCAGCCCGCCAGCACCGTCGCCTCGCTGCGGGAGCGGCTCGGCGCCTTCGCCGGCCTGCGCGTGGACCAGGTGGTGGTCGAGGGCCGCACCAGCACGCCGGAGCCGCTGCTGCGCGCCGCCCTGGGCGTGTCGGTTGGCGACAAGCTGCTCGGCTTCTCGCTCCAGGCCGCCCGCAGCCGTATCGAGAGCCTGTCCTGGGTGCAGCACGCCACCGTGGAGCGCCGCCTGCCCGGCACCATCGTCGTGCACCTCACTGAGCGCCGGCCCTTCGCCGTCTGGCAGAACGCCGGGAAGTTCGTGCTGATCGACCGCACCGGTCAGGTCGTCACCGATGAGAACCCGGCCAAGGACGCCCTGGCCTTCTCCACCCTGCCGCTCGTCGTGGGCCTCGGCGCGCCGGAGCACGCGGCGGCGCTGCTGGACCTGCTGACGGCGCAGCCCACCCTGCGCCTGCGCGTGACCGCCGTGGTCCGCGTGGGGGAACGGCGCTGGAACCTGCACCTGACCAACGGCGCCGACGTGCTGCTGCCGGAGGGCGCCGAGGCTGCGGCGTTGGCCAAGCTGGTGGAGATGCAGGACACCCAGGCGCTGCTGGACCGCCCGCTGCAGACCCTCGACCTGCGCCTGCCCGACCGCCTGGTGGTCCGCCCGCAACCGCCGCCCAGCCCCGTGCCGTCCGGCCCGCGGCGGCCGACCTAGGGGCGATCGCATGAACGACATGACCCGTGGCCGCACCCTGCCGCCGCCCGATCCCGCGGCCCGCCCGCGCCACCTGCGCGCCGGCCTGTTCGGCGTGCTGGACATCGGCAGCAACAAGGTGTGCTGCCTGATCGGCCGGGCCGAGGGCGACGGCCATCTCCGCGTGCTCGGCATCGGCCACACCCAGTCGCACGGCGTGCGCGCCGGGGGGATCACCGACCTGGGGGAGGTCGAGGCCTGCATCCGCGCCGCCGTCGGCAGCGCCGAGAAGATGGCCGACCACCGCCTGCGCTCGGTGACCGTCAACCTGACCTGCGGCCAGCCGGAGAGCCGCCGATTCAACCTGCAATGGCCGGTCGGCGGCCGCGCCGTCACCGGCGCCGACCTGCGCCGCGTGGTGCAGGAGGGCCGCAGCCGCGCCCTGTGCAACGGCCGCGACACCATCCACGTCCTGCCGCTGTCCTTCGCGCTGGACGGCACCTCCGGCGTCGCCGACCCGCGCGGCCTGCATTGCGAGACGCTGTCCGTCCGGCTGCACGTGCTGGACGCCGCCGCCACCGCATTGCTGAACCTGCAGCTCACCCTGGACCGGTGCGAGCTGGGCCTGACGGAGCTGGTCAGCGCGCCGTTCGCCTCCGGCCTGTCCACCCTGGTGCCGGACGAGCGCCAGTTGGGCGCCACCGTCATCGACATGGGCGGCGGCACCACCTCGATGGGCGTGTTCAGCGACGGCCAGTTGCTGCACACCGCGCAACTGCCGATCGGCGGCGGCCACGTCACCAACGACGTGGCGCGCCTGCTGAGCACCCCGGTCGCCGACGCCGAGCGCCTGAAGACCGTATACGGCAACGCCGACGCCAGCCCGGACGACGAGCGCGAGATCCTGTCGGTCCCGATGGTCGGCGAGGCGGAGCACCACCTGCAGAAGATCCCGCGCAGCCGCCTGGTCGGGATCATCAAGCCCCGCCTGGAGGAAACCTTCGAACTGGTGCGCGACCGGCTGGACGGCACCGGGCTGATGCAGGAGGCCGGCGCCCGCGTCGTGCTGACCGGCGGCGCCAGCCAGCTCGTCGGCGTGCGGGAGATGGCCAGCCGCATCCTCGACCGCCAGGTGCGGCTGGGCCGTCCGATGCCGTTGCGCGGCCTGCCGGACCGTGCCTCCGGCCCGGCGTTCGCCACCGCCGCCGGGCTGCTCGCCTGGGCCACCGGGGCCGGGCGGCGGCTGGCCGACATCGACACCATCGACGACCGGCCGGACAGCGCCCTCCGACGATTCGTCAACTTCCTCCGGGACCGGGTCTAGGCCCCGCCCGGGTCAACCGGTCCCCTTCTTCCCTGCCGCACCGCCTGCCTTGGAGCCTGCAATGACCCTCAACCTCACCGTTCCCGTCCAGAACCACACTGATTTCACCCCGCGCATCACCGTGATCGGCGTCGGCGGCGGCGGCACCAACGCCGTGGACAACATGATCGCGCTGGACCTGCAGGGGGTGGAGTTCGTTGTCGCCAACACCGACGCGCAGCAGTTGCAGCACAGCCGCGCCGACCGCCGGGTGCAGCTTGGCCCGCACCTGACCCAGGGCTTGGGCGCTGGCGCCAAGCCGGAGATCGGCCGCGCCGCCGCTGAGGAGGCCGCCGACGAGCTGATGCGCCACCTCGACGGCACCCACATGGTGTTCATCACTGCCGGCATGGGCGGCGGCACCGGCACCGGCGCCGCCCCGGTGATCGCCCGCATGGCGCGCGAGCGCGGCGTGCTGACGGTCGGCGTCGTCACCAAGCCCTTCACTTTCGAGGGCCAGCGCCGCACCAAGGCCGCCGACGCAGGGATCGCCGAGCTGCAGCAGTATGTGGACACGCTGATCGTCATCCCGAACCAGAACCTGTTTCGCCTGGCCAATGAGCGCACCGGCTGGAAGGAGGCGTTCAAGATGGCCGACCATGTGCTTTACATGGGCGTGCGCGGCGTGACCGATCTGATGGTGGCGCCCGGCCTGGTGAACCTCGACTTCGCCGACATCCGCACCGTGATGGCCGAGATGGGCAAGGCCATGATGGGCACCGGGGAGGCCGAGGGCGAGAACCGCGCCATCCGCGCCGCCGAGGCTGCGATCAGCAACCCGCTGCTGGAGGACACCAGCATGTCCGGCGCCCGCGGCCTGCTGATCAACATCACCGGCGGCGAGGACATGACCCTGTTCGAGGTGGACCAGGCCGCCAACCGCATCCGCGAGGAGGTGGCCGAGGACGCCAACATCATCTTCGGCTCGGCGATCGACGACAACCTGTCGGGCCGGGTGCGGGTGTCGGTGGTGGCGACCGGCATCGACATGGGCCAGAACGAGGCGCAGAAGCCCCGGCTGGTCGCGGTCGGCGGCGCCGGCATGACGCAGGCGATCAGCACGGCGCCGGTTGGCCAGGGCGGCTTCGGCCCCGCCAGCCCGCCGGTCGTGCCTGCCCAACTGCTGACGCCCCGCCCCACGATGGCCGACCCGGCGCCGCAAATGCAGCCCGAGGCGCCGCTGCTTGCCCCACAGGCAACGCCCCAAGCCGCTCCCCGGACGTTCGCCCCGCAGCCCGCGGTGCAGCGCCCGGCGGCCGCCCCCCGGCACAGCACGGCCTTCGCCGAAGCGCCGCGCGCCGCCGAGCCGCCGCCCCCCGCGGCGCCGGCCCGCAGCCTGTTCGGCATCATGACCGGCGCCATGCGCAAAAGCCGTCAGGCCGCTCCGGAGGCGACCGAGCCGCAACGCGCGGAGCCGTCCTTCCCCGGCCAACAAGCGACGCAGGGCGCGCCAGCCGGGTCCGAGCAGCCGGATGAGGCGCTGGACATCCCGGCCTTCCTCCGTCGCCAGCAATCCTAGTCCTCATGCCGCCGTCCCAAGCATCAGCGTGGGCCGGCGGGTTGCATTACGCTATGGACACGAACAGAAACGTTTAGAAACAATGTATTAGAGCGCAACAGCCTGAAACATTGATTGACTTGGCCATCCCGGGAAAGCCTGCGTTATTGATCTCCGGAGACGCCGCGTCGGAGTCTCTAGGAGGCTAACGCCTCCGTGGGCACAAGGACTGCGCCATGGATGGACTGCTCGACCGCGTTGCGACGCCTGGCTCCCTGTTGCAGTCCCTCCGGAACGGGACGGCGCAACGGACGCTAAAGACGGCCATTGGCTGCGTCGGCGTGGGCCTCCATCTCGGCTGCCGCGTGAGCGTCACCCTGCGTCCCGCCCCGGCCGGCGCCGGCATCGTGTTCCACCGCACCGACCTGGGTGTCCGCATCCCGGCCCGCTTCGATTGGGTTGGCGACACCCGGCTCTGCACGGTCCTCGCCTGTCCTGACCAGCCGGCCGCGCGGGTCGGCACGGTGGAGCACCTGATGGCCGCCCTGGCCGCGTGTGGCGTGGACAACGTCGTCATCGATGTGGACGGCCCGGAGATCCCGGTGCTCGATGGCTCGGCGGCACCCTGGGTATTCCTGATCGACTGCGCCGGGGTTGCAGCCCTGGACGCCACAGCCCGCACCGTGCAGGTGCTGCGCGCCGTGCGGGTCGAGGATGGCGATGCCTTCGCCGAGTTGCGGCCCGGCGCTGCGCCCTGCCTGGACATGGCGCTGTCCATCGACTTCGAGGCGCCGGCCATCGGTCGCCAAGCGTTGACGCTCGTGCTGGACGAGACCGCGTTCCGCAGCGAGCTGTCGGCCGCCCGCACCTTTGCCCAGGCGCACGAGATCGCCAGCCTGCGCGCCGCCGGGCTGGCCAAGGGCGGCAACCTGGACAATGCGGTGGTGGTTGACGGCGCCCGCGTGCTGAACCCCGCGGGCCTGCGCCGCCCGGATGACTTCGTTCGGCACAAGATGCTCGATGCGGTCGGCGACCTCGCGCTGGCCGGCGCGGCTCTGCAGGGGCGGTTCACCGGCCACCGGTCGGGCCATACGCTGAACAACCGGCTGCTGCGCGCCCTGTTCGCTGATGCAGCCAACTGGTGCTGGGCCGAAACGGACGCCGATGCGGACTGGACCCGTGCAGCCGCGTAAACCCTGGCTCCCCGGTGAAGCGATGCTTCGCTTGCACCACGGTCAAGCGATGCTTCGCTTGCACCCCGGTGAAGCGGCACTTCGGTTGCACCTCGCTGCACGGGGCACTTCGCTTGGGCGTTGGGCATGGTATATGCCGGCGCCATGAACAGCATCAGCACCCGCCGCACCACGCTGCGCCTCCTGCCCGGCCTTGCAGCCGTGCTGGCCCTGCCGGGATGCGAAACCCTGAAGTCCATCACGCCCTGGAACGGCAAGACCACCACCGTGACCGCCAAGGCCGATCCATCGACGGTGCCGGTCGAGGAACTGTATAACAACGGCGTCGATGCGCTGAACCAGCAGCGCTATGCAACCGCCGTAACCCAGTTCGACGCGGTCGAGCAGAATTACCCTTACTCGTCGTGGGCGGTGAACTCGCAGTTGATGCACGGCTATGCCGAGTACCTGCAGAACCATTACACCGAGGCGACGGGCGCGCTGGACCGCTACATCCAGTTGCATCCCACCAACCCCAACGTGTCGTACGCCTATTACCTGCGGGCGCTTTGCTACTATGAGCAGATTGCCGATATCCAGCGGGACCAGAAGGGCACCGACGCCGCGATGACCGCCCTGCAGGAGGTGGTGAACCGCTTTCCCGAAAGCGCCTATGCCCGCGACTCCCGGCTGAAGATCGATTTGTGCCGCGACCACCTGGCTGGCAAGGAGATGGAGGTCGGCCGGTTCTACGAGCAGCAGAAGCTGTATACCGCCGCCATCGGCCGGTTTCAGAAGGTGGTGGACGACTACCAGACCACGAACCACGTCCCCGAGGCGCTGCACCGGCTGACGGAAATCTACCTGCTGCTCGGCCTGACCGAGCAGGCGAAGAACACCGCAGCCGTGCTCGGCCATAACTACCCCGGCAGCCGCTGGTACCAGGACAGCTACTCCACCTTGGCCGAGAACGGCATCGCACCGCGCCTGCGCAACGAGTCCGGCGGCGGCTTCTTCTCGCGGACGTTCGGCAGCCTGTTCTAGCCGGACCCGGCCATGCTGACGACACTTTCGATCCGCGACGTCGTGCTGATCGAGCGGCTGGACCTGTCGTTCGAGGCCGGGCTGACGGTGCTGACCGGGGAGACCGGCGCGGGCAAGAGCATCCTGCTCGACAGCCTCGGCCTGGCGCTGGGCGCACGGGCCGACAGCGGCCTGGTGCGCGCCGGCGCCGAACAGGCCAGCGTGACCGCGTGCTTCTCGCCGCCGCCGGGCCATCCGGCGCTGGACCTCCTGGCGGAGGAGGGCGTGGTGCTGGAGGACGAGGTTGTTGTCCGCCGCGTGGTGTCCAAGGATGGCCGATCCCGCGCCACCATCAACGACCAGCCGGTGGGCGTGGCGCTGCTGCGCCGGGCCGGGGCGCTGCTGGTGGAGGTGCAGGGCCAGGGCGACCAGATGGGCCTGGCCGATCCCGCGGTGCATGCCCGGCTGCTGGACGCCTACGGCGTGCCAACCCGCATCCGTTCCGCGGTGACCCTGGCCTGGCGTGGCTGGCGTGCGGCGTCGGATGCGCTGCAGGCCGCCCGCACCGCCATCGCCGAGGCGCAGCGGGAGGAGGACTGGCTGCGCCACGCCGTCGATGAGCTGACCACCCTTGCCCCACAGGACGGCGAGGAAGACGCGTTGGCCACCGAGCGCCAGCGCCTGCAAGGCGGCGAGCGCCGGGCCGAGGCCATCGCCGCCGCCCTGGCCGAGATCGCCCCGCGCGACCGCCGCAACGCTGGCCCGGCTGCCAGCCTCCGCAGCGCCTCCCGCGCATTGCAGAAGCTGGTCACGCCACAGCAGTCCGATGCCGACAACCCCGCCCAGCCCGCGATGGCCGCGCTGGAACGGGCGGAGGAGGCGTTGGCCGAGGCCGAAACCCTGCTCAGCCGCCTGGCCAGCGACATCGACACCGATCCGCGCTTGCTGGAGGCAGCCGAGGAGCGGCTGTTTGCCCTGCGCGGCGCCGCCCGCAAGCACCAAACCACGGTTACGGAGCTGCCGGCGTTCCTGGCGCGGCTGCGCGGGCGTCTGGCGGCGCTGGACAGTGGGACCGCGGAGCTTGCCGCCCTGGAGTCCCAGGCCGAAGCGGCGCGACGCACCTATGCCGAGGCTGCCGCCGCGCTCAGCACTGGCCGCCAGGCCGCTGCCGGGCGCTTGCAGGTCTCCGTCACCGCCGAGTTGCCGCCGCTGCGGCTGGACAAGGCCCGCTTCGTCGTCGAGGTGCAGGCGCTGGAGGAGGCGCGTTGGAACGCCACCGGCGCCGACGCGGTGCGCTTCCTGATCGCAACCAACCCCGGGCAGACGCCGGGCGCGCTGGACAAGATCGCCTCGGGCGGCGAGCTGTCACGGCTGATGCTGGCGTTGAAGGTCGTGCTGATCAGCGGCGGGTCGGTGCCGACGCTGGTGTTCGACGAGGTGGACAGCGGCGTCGGCGGCGCCACGGCGGCGGCGGTGGGCGACCGGCTGGCGCGGGTGGCGGACCGGGTGCAGGTGCTGGTGGTGACGCACAGCCCGCAGGTGGCGGCGCGCGGCGGCGCCCACATGCGCGTCGCCAAGCAGGCCCGCAGCGGCCGGGCCGAGACGATGGTGCTGCCGCTCGACCTGCCGGCCCGGCGCGAGGAGATCGCCCGCATGCTGGCCGGCGAGACCGTCACCGAGGCCGCCCGCCGCGCCGCCGACAGCCTGCTGGGGGCCGCGTGACCCCGGAGGCCGCCGCCGCCGAGCTGGAACGCCTGGCGGCCGAGATCAGCCGGCTCGACCGCGCCTATCACGAGCAGGACGCGCCGCTGGCCACCGACGCCGAGTATGACGCGCTGCGCCAACTCAATGCGGCGCTGGAGGCCGAGTTCCCCGACCTGGTGCGTCCGGACAGCCCCAGCCGCCGGGTCGGCTCGGCCCCGGCGGGTGGGTTCGCCAAGGTGCGGCACCGCGTCCCGATGCTGTCCCTGGACAACGCCTTCGCCGCCGCCGACTTCACCGAGTTCTGCGCCCGCTCCCGGCGCTTCCTCAACTTGGCCGCGGACGCGCCGCTCGGCTTCATCGCCGAACCCAAAATCGACGGCCTGTCGATCAACCTGCTGTATGAACGGGGCCGCCTGGTCCGCGGCGCCACCCGCGGCGACGGGGCGGAGGGCGAGGACGTGACCGCCAACCTGCGCGTCGTCCCCACGGTGCCACACACCCTGCAAGGCCCGGCCCCGGCGCTGATCGAAATTCGCGGCGAGGTGTTCATGACCAAGGCCGACTTCCTGGCGCTGAACGCGGCGCAGGCGGCGGCCGGCGGCAAGGTGTTCGCCAACCCGCGCAACGCCGCCGCCGGGTCGCTGCGGCAGTTGGACGCGGGCATCACCGCCACCCGCCCGCTGTCGCTGCTCGCCTACGCCATGGGCGAGTGCAGCGAGGCGGTGGCGGCCACCCATGGCGAGTACCTGGAGCGGCTGCGCGGCTGGGGCTTCCAGGTCAACCCGCTGTCGCAGCCGGTGGCGGACGAAGCGGCCGCCGAGGCGTTCCAGGCCGCCATCGGCCTCACGCGGGCGGGGCTGGCCTACGACATCGACGGCGTGGTCTACAAGATCGACAGCCTGGCCCTGCAGCGCCGCATGGGCTTCGTCGGCCGTGCGCCGCGCTGGGCCATCGCCTGGAAGTTCCCGGCCGAGCGCGCCACCACCACGCTGGACGCCATCCACATCCAGGTCGGCCGCACGGGCTCGCTGACGCCGGTCGCCTGGCTGGCCCCGGTGAACGTCGGCGGCGTGCTGGTGACGCGCGCCACCCTGCACAACGAGGACGAGATCGCCCGCAAGGACCTGCGCGTGGGCGACACCGTGGTGCTGCAACGCGCCGGCGACGTGATCCCGCAGGTGGTGCAGGCGCTGCCGGACTTCCGCCCGGCCGGCGCGCAGCCCTGGACGCCGCCAGAGACCTGCCCGGCCTGCGGCAGCCTGGCCGTGCGCCCGGCGGACGAGGTGGTGCGCCGCTGCACCGGCGGCCTGACCTGCCCGGCCCAGGCGGTCGGCCGCCTGATCCACTTCGTCAGCCGCACCGCGTTCGACATCGAGGGGCTTGGCGAGAAGACCATCCAGGAGTTCTACGACCTCGGCTGGCTGACCGGCCCGGCGGGCATCTTCCACCTGGCGCAGCACCGGGACGAGCTGCTGACGCGGGAGGGCTGGAAGGAGCGCTCGGTGTCGAACCTGCTGCGCTCCATCGAGGCAAGGCGGACGGTGCCGCTGGACCGCTTCATCTACAGCCTGGGCATCCGCCGGGTGGGCGAGACCAACGCCAAGCTGCTGGCCCGGCACTATGCGGCTTACCCCGAGTGGCGCAGCCGGATGCTGGATGCGACCGTGGTGGGCAGCGAGGAACGGCTGGCCCTGGGCAGCATCATCGGCGTCGGCCCGGCGCTGGCGGAGGAACTGGCCGGGTTCTTCACCGAGCCGCGCAACGTGGCCGCCCTGGACGAACTGGCGGCGCTGCTACACATCGAGAGCCCGGCGCCCGCCGCGGCGGCGGATGGCGCCCTGGCGGGCAAGGCCCTGGTGTTCACCGGCACCCTGGAGACCATGAGCCGCACGGAGGCCAAGGCGCGCGCGGAGCAGCTTGGCGCCCGGGTCAGCGACAGCGTAAGCAAGCGCACGGACCTGCTGATCCTGGGCGCGGACGCCGGGTCGAAGGCCAAGAAGGCGGCAGAGCTTGGCGTGGCGACGATGACGGAGGCAGAATGGCGGGCGCTGGCAGGAATGGCAGAGTCTTCCCCCTCTCCCTCCGGGAGAGGGCCGGGGTGAGGGAGCGGGCAAGCACCATGTTATCCAACTTGAACGCCGTGCCGGTGCTCTCGAAAACAGAGGGCGCGCTGGCCGTAAGACCCCCTCACCCCGGCCCTCTCCCGGAGGGAGAGGGAGCAGAAAGGCTCATCATGACCCAACCCCATCACATCGTTGTCGTCGGCGGAGGCGCGGCCGGGCTGGAGCTGGTGACCAAGCTCGGCAACACCCTCGGCAAGCGCGGCCAGGCCCGCATCACCCTGGTCGAGAAAACCCGCACCCACCTGTGGAAACCCCTGCTGCACTCCGTCGCCGCCGGCAGCATCGACCGGTCGCAGCACGAGCTGAACCTGCTGGCCCAGGCGCACTGGCACCACTTCACCTACCGCTTCGGCGAGCTGACCGGCCTGGACCGCGCCAACAAGCGCATCGCCCTGGCCGCCACCCAGGACGACGAGGGCCGGGAGATCACCCCCGCGACCTCCCTGGACTACGACACCCTGATCGTCGCCGTCGGCAGCGTCACCAACGACTTCGGCACGCCCGGCGCGGCGCAGTACGCGGTGCCGCTGGACACGCCGGAGCAGGCGTCCCGGTTCAACCGCCGCCTGGTCAACGCCTGCCTGCGCGCCAACTCCCAGGATACCCCGGTGCGGCCGGGCCAGCTCCATGTCGCCATCATCGGCGCGGGCGCGACCGGCACCGAGCTGGCGGCCGAGCTGCACCGCACCGCCCGCGCCGTCGTGGCCTACGGCATGGACCGCATCGACCCGGCCCGCGACATCCGCATCGTGCTGATCGAGGCCGCGCCGCGCATCCTCCCCGCCCTGCCCGAGCGCATCTCCGCGGCGACGGAGGCCCTGCTGGGCCAGATCGGCGTCATCGTCCGCAGCGGCGCGCGCGTGGCCGAGGTGCGCGCCGACGGCGTCGTGCTGTCTGACGGGGAGGTGATCCCGGCCGAGCTGGTCGTCTGGTCCGCCGGGGTCAAGGCGCCGGACGTGCTGCACGACCTGGGCGGGCTGGAGAACAACCGCATCAACCAGCTCGTCGTGACGCCAGCCCTGCAGGCCACCCGCGACCCCGACGTGTTCGCCATCGGCGACTGCGCGGCCTGTCCGCTCGGCGAGGGCACCGTGCCGCCGCGCGCCCAGGCGGCGCACCAGCAGGCGTCCCACATGATCCAAACCCTGCGCCGCCGCCTGAAGGGCCTGCCGCCGCAGCCGTTCGTGTACCGGGACTTCGGCTCCCTGGTGTCGCTGGGCCGCTACAGCACGGTCGGCAGCCTGATGGGCTTTGTGGTCGGGCGCAGCCTGTTCATCGAGGGCTACTTCGCCCGGATGGTGTACCGCTCGCTATACAAGATGCACCAGACCGCCCTGCATGGCGGCACCGCCGTGCTATGGCGGCTGGTTGCCCGCTATTCCTCGCAAAGCCCAGGGCCAGGCATTAAGCTCCATTGAGCAGTCCCGGCGTCCGTGCCGCCTGCTCGCGTTCGGCTTGCTCACGTTCAGCCTGGTCCCGGTCGGCCTGCTCACGCTCGACCTGCGCCCGCGCGCGCTCCCAGAATTCCAAGTCGCCGCCCTCGGGCCGTCCGGCCTGTTCCCATAGCTGGTAGGCCCGCTCCCGGATGGGCGCCAGCATGTCGTCTCTCGCCATCAATCCCGCCCCTGGATCGGAAGCCACGTTCCTAAGCCGTGCATGCGTCCGGCGTCCAGCCCGACTCTGCCGTTATGTCGGCGTTATTTCGCCATCATGTCGCCACGCTGCCAACCGGCGCCGCCTTTGCCCACCCGGCCGCCGCTGCGTCAGGCGGCACGGCGGAACGTCTTGGGCAGGCCGGCGCGAGCCAGGGCGCCATGCTTTTCCTCCGCCGGCAGCCCTTGGTCCAGGATCGCCCGGGCCTCCACCAGGCGGTCCAGGTCGATGCCGGTATGGAAGCCCTCGCTTTCCAGCAGGAACACCAGGTCCTCGGTCACGATGTTGCCGCTGGCGCCCGGCGCATACGGGCAGCCGCCCAGCCCGCCCAGCGAGGCGTCGAAGTTCCGCATCCCCGCCTCCAATCCCGCCAGGGCGTTGGCCAGCCCCAGGCCCATGGTGTCATGCAGGTGCAGCCCGTCCAGCTTCGCCCCGATGGCCGCCCGCACGGCGTGGATCACGGAACGGATTTGCGCAGGATGGGCATAGCCGACGGTGTCCGCCAGGGCGACCATGTCCACCCCGGCCGCCGCCAGCGCCGCCGCCACCCGGACCACCTGGGCCTCCGGCACGATGCCGTCGATCGAGCAGCCGAACGCGGTGCTGCACGTCGCCTCCACCTGCAGCCCCGGCGCCTCCGCCCTGACCCAGGCGACGACCTCCCGCACCACCGCCACCTGGTCCATGGTGCCGCGGTTGGTGTTGGCGCGGCTGTGGCCCTCGCTGACGCTGACCGGGATGGTGATGCGGTGGGCGCCGGCCGCTGCCGCCGCCTGGGCACCGCGCAGGTTCGGCACCAGCGCCACGATCACCACCGGGAGGCCGCTCGTGGCCTGCACGACCTCCCCGGTGTCGGCCATCTGCGGGATCAGCCGCGGTGGCACGAAGCTGCCGACCTCGATTTCCGGCACGCCGGCGGCGGCGATGGCCTCGATCCACCGTATCTTGGTGGCCGTCGCCATCCGCGTCTTCGACATCTGCAGGCCGTCACGCGGCCCGACTTCGCATACGATCACCGTCTCAGCCATGATGTGTCCCCTCCAGCGCAACTGCTGCTCCCTCCCCCTCCGGGAGAGGGCCGGGGTGAGGGAAGCCGCACTGACCAAGCCTCGCCGCGCAGAAGTCAAGGTCCGCTCCTCCACGGCGAGGCCGGTCCTTGCGACCTCCCTCACCCCGGCCCTCTCCCGGAGGGAAAGGGAGCAGCAGGCAGGCATTGTCCTCGCGCGTCCAAGGGTGCGGCGGGACGATGATGCGTGCAAGCCTCGCGTTGTTGTGCTGGACTGCCGCCGGGCCATCTGGGATACAGCCCGGTGCAACAACCTGGGTGACAACCTTGCTGCCTCGCCTCCTGCCCGCCCTGGCTTTTGCCCTGCTGTCCGCCCCGGCGTTGGCCCAGCCTGGCCCGCCCGGCCCCCCGGCGGTCGGCGTCGCCCAGGCGCAGCGCCGCCCGGTGATCGAGAGCAGCGAGTTCGTCGGCCGCATCCAGTCGATCAACCGCGTGGACCTGGTCGCCCGCGTCACCGCCTTCCTGCAGGAGCGCCACTTCACCGAGGGCGCCGAGGTCCATGCCGGCGACGTGCTGTACCGCCTGGAACGCCCGCCCTTCGAGGCGACCGTCGCCGCCCAGGCGTCCCAGGTCGCGCAGGCCAACGCCCTGCTGCAGAATGACACCATCAAGCTGAACCGCGCCCAAACCCTGCTGAGCGGACCCGCGGGCCAACAGAGCAACGTGGACGACGCCTTGAGCGCCCAGCGCAGCCAGGCCGCCGCGCTGGCCGGCGCGCAGGCGCAGCTCCGCCTGGCGCAGGTCAACCTGGACTACACCGAGATCAAGGCGCCCATCGACGGCAAGATCAGCCGCACCACCGTGACCGAGGGCAACGTCGTCAGCCCTAGCAGCGGCGTGCTGGCCAGCATCGTCAGCCAGGACCCGATGTACGTGCTGTTCCCCGTCTCCGTCCGCGCCGCGCTGGACCTGCGGGACCGCTACGCCGACAAGGGCGGCTTCAGCGCGGTGACGATCCGCCTGCGCCTGCCGAACGGCAAGAACTACGACCAGCCGGGCAAGCTGGACTACGTGGACCCCACCGTGGCCGCCAACACCGACACCCTCACCTTCCGCGGCCGCATCCCCAACCCGCTCCGCAACGGCCAGCAGGCCGGCAGCCCCGGCGACCGCGAGCTGAGCGACGGCCAGTTCGTCACCGTCACCCTGCAGGGCGTGACGCCGGTGGAGCAGCTCGCCATCCCGCGCGCCAGCGTGCTGTCGGACCAGCAGGGCAGCTATGTCTGGGTGGTCGGCGACGGCAACAAGGCGGAGCAGCGCCGCATCCAGTTGGGCCAGAGCACGCCCGACCAGGCGATCATCGCCGCCGGGCTGAAGGAGGGCGAGACGGTGGTCGTCGATGGGGTGCAGCGCGTGCGCCCCGGCGCCGTCGTGAACCCGGCCCCCGCCGCCGCCACCGTCAACCTGCCGCCGCAAGCCCCGAGGACTTGACCGCATGATCTCCGGCGTCTTCGTTGACCGCCCACGCCTGGCCATCGTCATCGCGATCATCACGGTGATCGCCGGCTGCCTGGCGCTGCTGGTGATCCCGCTCAGCCAGTTCCCCGACATCGTGCCGCCGCAGGTGCAGGTCACCACCCGTTATCCCGGCGCGTCGGCGGCGGTGGTGGAGGCGACGGTCGCGCAGCCGCTGGAGGCGCAGGTCAACGGCGCCGACCGCATGATCTACATGAAAAGCAACTCGGCCAACGACGGCACCTACACCCTCACGGTGTCGTTCGAGCTGGGCACCAACCCCGACATCAACACCGTCAACGTCAACAACCGCGTGCAGTCCGCGCTGTCCCGCCTGCCGGCCGAGGTGCAGCGCAACGGCGTGACGGTGCAGAAGCGGTCCTCCGCCATCCTGGAGTTCCTGGCGTTCAGCAGCGAGGGCGCCAAGCAGGACCCGCTGTTCATCAGCAACTACGTGACGATCAATGTGCTGGACAAGCTCAGCCGGGTCAGCGGCGTGGGCGCGGCGACCCTGTTCGGGGCGCTGGACTACTCCATGCGCATCTGGTTCGACACAAACCGGCTGATCGAGCTGAACCTGGCGCCCAGCGACATCATCACCGCCATCCAGCAGCAGAACGTGCAGGCGCCGGTCGGACGCATCGGCGCGCGTCCGACCAGCGACGCGACGCAGTTCCAGATCAACCTGCAGACCCAGGGCCGCCTGACCACCCCGGCGGAGTTCGGCAACATCGTCGTCCGCGCCAACCCGGACGGCAGCGTGCTGCGCATCCGCGACGTGGCGCGGGTCGATCTGGGCGCGGCGACGCAGGACAGCGAGAGCCGGCTGAACGGCAACCCGGCCGTGACCCTGGGCGTCTATCTCGCCCCTGGCGCCAATGCCGTGCAGACGGCCGGACGCATCAACGCGGCGCTCGATGAATTGGGCAAGCGGTTCCCCGAAGGGCTGAAAAGCCAGGTGTTCTACAACAGCAGCACCTTCGTCACCGACACCATCGAGGAGGTGAAGTCCACGCTGCTCGAAGCCTTCGTGCTGGTGGCGATCGTGACGTTCGTGTTCCTGGGCAACCTGCGCGCGACGCTGATCCCGATCATCGCCGTGCCGGTCAGCCTGATCGGCACCTTCGCGGTGCTGCTGGTGCTGGGGTACTCCGCCAACACCGTGTCGCTGCTGGCGCTCGTGCTGGCGATCGGCATCGTGGTCGATGACGCCATCGTCGTGGTGGAGAACGTCGAGCGCGTGCTGGAAGAAGAACCGGACCTGTCCCCGCGTGAGGCGACCAAGAAGGCGATGGGCCAGATCACCGCGCCGATCATCGCCATCACCCTGGTGCTGCTGTCGGTGTTCGTGCCGATCGGCTTCATCCCCGGCATCTCCGGCACGCTGTTCCGGCAGTTCGCGGTCACCATCAGCGTCGCCATGCTGATCTCCGCCGTCAACGCCCTCACGCTGTCCCCGGCGCTGTGCGGGGTGTTCCTGCGGCACAACGGGCCGCGGCGCGGCATCATGGGGCGGATCGGCGCGGGGATCGACTGGTTCCGCGACGGCTATGCGGCCATCGTGCGCCGGCTGATCCGCGTCGGCGTGCTGGCCGTGGTGCTGGTCGCGCTATGCTTCGGCGGCATCTACGGCCTGACGCTGCGCACCGCCACGGGCTTCCTGCCGGACGAGGACCAGGGCGCGTTCTTCGCCGCCATCCAGTTGCCGGACGGCGCCAGCGTCACCCGCACGCGGGAGGTGGTGCAGCGCGCCGAGGCCGTCGCCCACGGTATCCCGCAGATCCAGAACGTGCTGTCCATCGTCGGCTTCTCGCTGCTGGACGCGGGCAACCAGTCCAACGCGGCGTTCATGGTGATGCGGATGAAGCCGTTCGCCGACCGTCCAGCCGCTGCAGACAAGGTGCAGGCGCTCATCGGGCGGATGGCGGCCGGGCTGGGCGGCATCCGTTCCGCGATCGCGTTCCCGTTCAACCTGCCGCCGATCATCGGCCTCTCGACCGGCGGCGGCTTCGAGTACCAGTTGCAGAACCTGGAGGGCCGCGAGCCCGCCGAGATGGGCAGCGTGCTGAACGGGGTGCTGGCGGCCACCAACGCCGACCCGAAGATCGCCCGTGCGTTCAGCACCTTCAGTGCGACCACGCCGAGCATCATGCTGGACATCGACCGCGAGAAGGCGCAGGCGCTGGGCCTGTCGATCAGCGACGTGTTCACCGCGCTGCAGGCCACGCTGGGCGGCATCTACGTCAACGACTTCAACCTGTTCGGCCGCACCTGGCAGGTGAACATCGAGGGCGAGGCCGCCGACCGCACCGACATCCCGGCGATCTGGCGCATCTACATCCGCAACAAGGTCGGCACCGAGGTGCCGCTGCGCAGCATCGCCGACGCGCGCATCGTGCTGGGGCCGCAGACGATCAGCCGCTACAACAACTACCGCTCCATCACCATCCAGGGCACGCCGAAGCCCGGCGTGTCGTCGGGTGACGCGCTGGCCGTGATGGAGCAGATCAGCGCGACGACGCTGCCGCCGGGCTACAGCTATGAGTGGACGGGGACGGCGTTCCAGGAGAAGTCGGCGGCGGGGCAGACGGGGAAGATCCTGGGGTTGGCGATCCTGTTCGCCTACCTGTTCCTGGTGGCGCTGTATGAGAGCTGGGTGATCCCGGTGCCGGTGCTGATGTCGGTCAGCGTGGGCATCCTGGGGTCGTTCATCGGCATGCAGGTCGCCGGGCTGGCGCTGGACCTGTATGCGCAGATCGGGCTGGTGGTGCTGATCGCGCTGGCGGCGAAGAACGGCATCCTGATCGTCGAGTTCGCCAAGGAGCGGCGGGAGGCGGGGGAGTCGATCGCCGACGCGGCGCAGTTGGGGGCCAAGACGCGGTTCCGCGCGGTGATGATGACCAGCATCGCTTTCATCCTGGGCCTGGTGCCGCTGGTCACGGCCAACGGCGCGGCGCAGGTCAGCCGGCGCGCGGTGGGGACGCCGGTGTTCGCCGGGATGCTGGCGGCCAGCACGGTGGGCATCTTCTTGATCCCGATGCTGTACGTGACGTTCCAGACCCTGCGCGAGCGGATCAAGGCACGGTTCGGCGGCAAGGGCGGCGGCCACGGCGGCGATCCCGTCACCACCGCCAAGACCCGCGTGCCAGAAACCGTGCACTGACTCCCTCTCCCTCCGGGAGAGGGCCGGGGTGAGGGAAGCGGCAAGCACGGAGCGTTCCAGCAGCAGCGCCAGCCGCACCGCCCCCGGACAGGTCTGCCCTTGCCGCCTCCCTCACCCCAACCCTCTCCCGGAGGGAGAGGGAGCAGCAGGTGGGGCTTCCCCTTTTCGCTGGCGACCGTAACTATACCACCAGCCGTCACCAACCAAGGAAGCGCCCGCATGACCAAGTTCGGAATGGCCCAGCCGGTCCGCCGCGTCGAGGACCCCCGCCTGCTGATCGGCGAGGGCCGCTACACCGACGACATCTCCCTCCCCGGCGAGGTGTTCGGCGTCGTCCTTCGCAGCCCGCACGCCGCCGCCCGCATCACCGCCATCGACACGGCCGCCGCCGCCGCGCTGCCCGGCGTGCTCGCCGTCTACACCGGCGCCGACCTGGCCGCGGACGGCATCGGCGGCCTACCCTGCGCCATTCCGCTGAAGAACCGCGACGGCACCGCCCGCGCCGACGTGCCCCACCCCGTGCTGGCCATCGAGCAGGTCCGCCACGTCGGCGACCCCGTCGCCTTCATCGTCGCCGAAACCCACCAGGCCGCCCGCGACGCGCTGGAGACCGTCATGGTCGATTACGACGTCCAGGACAGCATCACCGACCTGGGCGCCGCGCTGGACGAGGGCCAGCCGCAGGTGTGGCCGCAGGCCGGCGGCAACCAGTGCTTCGACTGGGATACCGGCGACAAGGCCAAGGTTGACGCCCTGTTCACCGGGGCCGCCCACGTCACCGGCCTGACGGTCGTGAACAACCGCATCGTCGTCGCCAGCATGGAGGCCCGCGCCGCCGCCGCCGAGTATGACGCCGCGACCGGGCGCTGGACGCTGACCACCAACACCCAGGGCGGCTGGGGCATCAAGCAGCTTCTCGGCAGCGCCATCTTCAACGTGCCCGAGGACCGCTTCCGCGTGGTGACGCCCGACGTCGGCGGCGGCTTCGGCATGAAGCTGTTCCTGTATGCCGAGCACGCGCTGACCTGCTACGCCGCCCGCAAGCTCGGCCGGCCCGTGAAGTGGGCCAGCGAGCGCAGCGAGGCGTTCCTGTCCGACACGCACGGCCGCGACAACATCACCCGCGGCGAGCTGGCGCTGGATGCGGACGGCAAGTTCCTGGCGATGCGCGTCCGCAACGTCGCCAACATGGGCGCCTACCTGTCCACCTACGCGCCGATGATCCCGACCCTGGCGGGGACCAAGGTGCTGGCCAGCGTGTACGGCTTCCAGGCGATCTACGCCAACGTCATCGGCGTGTTCACCAACACCGTCCCCGTGGACGCCTACCGCGGCGCCGGCCGGCCGGAGAGCAACTACATCGTCGAGCGGCTGATCGACGCCGCCGCGGCCGAGGTCGGCATCGACCGGGTGGAGTTGCGCCGCCGCAACATGGTGCAGCCGTCCGCCATGCCGTACGTGACCGCGATGCAGCAGACCTACGACAGCGGCGACTTCGGCCGTGTGCTGGACGCGGCGCTGGAGAAGATGGATTGGGCAGGCTTCGAGGGCCGCCGGGCGGGCAGCGCGGCGCGCGGGATGAAGCGCGGCATCGGCATGGCTTACTACCTGGAGGCGACCGGCGGCGCGCCGAGCGAGCGGGCGGAGATCCGCTTCGCCGATGACGGCTTCGTGGACGTTTACGTCGGCACGCAGAGCACCGGCCAGGGTCATGAGACGGCGTATGTGCAGTTGACGGTCGATCAGCTTGGCATCGACGGCTACAAGGTCCGCATCCGCCAAGGCGACACCGACAGCATCCCGACCGGCGGCGGCACCGGCGGCGCGCGCAGCCTGTACTCCGAGGGCCAGGCGATCCTGGTCACCGCCGCCAGCGTGATCGAGAAGGGCAAGCAGGCCGCCTCCGAGGCGCTGGAGGCCTCCGTCGCCGACATCGAGTTCGGCATCGGCGAGGGCGGGGCCGGCCGGTTCAGCGTGGCCGGCACCGACCGCGGCCTGGGCATCCTGGAGTTGGCCACCGCCCAGCGCGCCCGAGCCGCCGCCGGGCAGGAGGCAACGCAGCTCGACGCGGCCGAGGTCGCCAAGATCGACGTGCATACCTTCCCCAATGGCTGCCACATGGCCGAGGTTGAGGTCGATCCCGACACGGGGATGATCCAGGTGATGCGCTACATCGTATGCGATGACGTGGGCAAGGCGGTGAACCCGATGATCGTGCGCGGCCAGGTGCATGGCGGCGTGGCGCAGGGCATGGGCCAGGCCATCCTGGAGCGCACGTCCTACGACCCGGCCAGCGGCCAGTTGCTGTCCGGCAGCTTCATGGACTACGCGCTGCCCCGCGCCGCCGACCTGCCGGACATCGAGGTAGATCTGATCGAGGTGCCCTGCGTCAGCAACCCGCTCGGCGTGAAGGGCGCCGGGGAGGCCGGCGCCGTCGGCAGCCCGCCGGCCCTGATCAACGCCGTGGTGGACGCGCTGCGCGGCGCCGGGGTGCAGAGCATCGACATGCCGGCGACGCCAGAAAAGGTGTGGAAGGCGATCCACCTGGCGCAGGCTGCCTGACCGGCGTGGCATGACCGGCGTGGCATGACCGGGCTGGGGGCGGCGCGCCAGCCGCCCCCATTTCGCGCCCACCTGGCAACCCCCTGGAATCCGTTGCGTTGACCCAGCATCAGCAACGGAGAACAACCATGGCCATGTCAGACAACGTCAACGATACCATGCAGGACGCCAAGGCGCAGATCGCCCAGCTTCGCGACCAGGTGCAGACCCTGATGTCCGAGCGCGTCACCCCCGCGCTGTCCAACGCCGCCGACCAGGCGAGCGAGTACGCCAGCCAGGCCAAGGACATGGCGTCCGACCAGGCCGAGATGCTGTCCGAGCAGGTGCGCGAGTCCCCCTTGACCGCCATCCTGATCGCGGCAGGGGTCGGTTACCTCCTCGGCCGCATCGCGCGTTAAGCCGATGCGCGCGGTCGAACTCGCAAAGGTCGCCGCGAACGCGGAGGCGTTGCGCCTCCGCCAGTTGGCGAGCCGCCAGTCCCTGCGGGCAGTATATGGCGCGGTTGCCGCCGTATTCGGCCTGGGTGTCCTCGTCCTGGTGCACATCGTGCTTTACGAGGTGCTGTTGCTGTATGTCTCGTCGCTGGTGGCCAGCCTAATTCTGTTGGCGCTGGACCTGATCGTTGCCGGCATTTGTGGCTTGAAGGCGCTGAAGAGCATTCCGAGTGCGATCGAGGAGGAGGCGTTGGCCATCCGCAAGCAGGCCCTGATCGACCTCAAGGGATCGGTGACCATGATGTCGTTGGCTGGCGAGGCGGCGGGAATGGCGTTCCGCCGTGGGCGCACGGTGACCGTCGTGAAGCCGCGCGGCACCGTCCGACTGGCTGGAGCGATTGCGTCGCGGCTGATGTCGCGGCGCTAAGTGGCGTTGCTGGGCGACGTAGGGCCGGGCGTGTTTGATCAGGCGCCCGGCCGTGCCGCAGCCTGACGAGGCCACCGTGATCACCCGGCGCCAAGGGCGGATCGGGCGGATCACGCTCAACCGGCCCAAGGCATTGAACGCCTTGGACATGGGGATGATGGCGACAATCAGCATGGCGCTGTCGGGATGGCGCGATGATCCCGCGGTCGATGCCGTGGTGATCGAGGCCGCGGGCGGGCGGGCGTTCTGTGCCGGCGGCGATATCCGGCTGATCCGCGGCATGGCCTTGGACCGGGACCACTGCGGCATCGAGGCATTCTTTGCCGCCGAGTACGCCTTGAACCTCGCCATTGCCCGTTATCCCAAACCCTACGTGGCGCTGGTGGATGGCGTATGCATGGGTGGCGGCATGGGCCTGGCGGTCCATGGCGCCGCCCGGGTGGCCACCGAAGCTTCCCTATTCGCCATGCCGGAGACCGGCATCGCGTTGTTCCCCGATGTTGGTGCCAGTTATGTGTTGCCGCGGTTGCGCCGGGGTTATGGGATGTATATGGGGTTGACCGGCGCCCGGCTGGACGGCGCGGACGCTGCCTGGGTCGGCGTGGCAACCCACTTCGTCGCCCGCGCCCGCCTGTCCACCCTCGGTGATGAGATCGCAGAAGACGGCGTGGCCGTGCTGACCGACGCCGCAGTTGCGCCGCCCCGTGGCAGGATGCCGGAGGTGGCCCGGCAAGTCCGCTGCTTCGAGGCCGGCAGCGTGCCGGAAATCGTCGCCGCACTCCAACGGGCCGGGTCCGAATGGGCGCAGGAGACGCTGGCGGCACTGCACGCGGCGTCGCCCAGTTCCGTCCTGTGGTCCCACGAGTTGCTTCGCCGTGGCGCCGGCCGCACGCTGGAGGAATGCTTGCAAGCCGAGTTGGCGTTGACCCGGCACGCGACGCGCCACCCCGACTTCCTCGAAGGCGTCCGCGCCATGGTGGTGGACAAGGACCGGACCCCGCACTGGTCGCCCGCCACCCTGGCCGATGTGGACCCTGCCGGCATCGCGGCGCTCTTTGCGTAAGGCTGCCTGATTGCTCCAGGGAGGAGGTTGCACTGTGGCGCGGAGCAAATCGCGGCGGTTTAGTACCGCCCTAGCAGGACTGCCCCAACTGGGTTGACATACCGATTGCGCCCAAGACAAGCCAAGCCGATCGGCAACCGGCGCCGTCGTTGCGGCGCCATATTCCTCGTTTGACACCTGGGCCTGGAACACTGCCGCCGTGAGCGTGAGGGGAACCCAGACCGGGAACATAGCTCACGCTAACTACGTCGTGAAGAGTGCAACTCTGCGGCGCTGGCAACTCGACCGCGTACGGTTACGTTCAGACCAGCGAAGGAGCGTTTATTCATGCGCGCAACCATCATTTTGGCTCTTGCCGTGCTTGCAACTCCCGCACTGGCACAGACTGCGCGTGCTCCGGCCAAGGACACCAAAGTCTGGACCGCGGCCCCGACGGCTGGCTACAACCGTGATGATGGATCACCTTCGGACCGGGCGGGCTTCACTACCGGGCCGGAGAGCGGCGTGCTGTTCAGCGCCAGCCCAACGGGAGCAGTGAGCGACAGTGGCGGCAACAGTCCGGAGACTGAAACAGAAGCGCCAAGATTCGGCGAGGGTGTCCCAAACCTGGGCAAGTAGGCCAAATCGCCCTATGGCGGTCGTGGCCTGATGACCGAATAGCCTACGCCCTGCAACCGTAAAAAGTCTGAAACGGCCTAACGTGGCCGCTTTTAGCTTTTTACGGTAATTTGAGCTGAAAAGCCAATTCAGGCAAAAGACTTTATCCGTCACACGCCTCGAAAGCTCGGCGTGCGTTTAGCTAGAAAAGCCGCCTTACCCTCTGCATGGTCGGCAGTCAGGAATAGCCCAGACTGCGCCTCCCGTTCCCAATCCAATGCAGCATCCAGTCCGGCGGCGAGGTGCTGCTTGGTCAGCGCGATCGGCAGCGGGGCTGCGTCCGCGAATCGCCGAGCGTGGCGCAGTGTCGCCGCCAGCGTCTCGCCAGGTGCGGTTGTACGGTCAACCAGGCCGATGCGGTCGGCATAGTCGGTGTCCACGACGTCCCCATAAAGAAAGAATTGCCGCGCCCGCCCCTGCCCAATACGGGCCGGCAGGGTATGCAGCAATCCCAAATCGGCGATCAGACCGACCTTGCCGAAGCCGGCCGCGAACTTCGCATCCGCCGCCGCCACAACCGTATCGCAACACATCGCCAACGACAGCCCGGCGCCGACACACCAGCCCTCGACGGCGGCCAACACCGGCTTCCCCGACTTGATCAGCAGGCGCACCAGCCGATGCGTCAGCCGGAACCGCTCACGCCCCGCGGCCAGGTCGCCCGCATCCATGCCGCTGATGTCGCCACCGGCGCAGAACGTGCCGCCAGCGCCAGTGATGACTATGGCGCGGAGGGTCAGGTCCGCCTCGATCCGCTCCAGCGCATCCACCAGTTGCTGCCGCATCGGGATCGCCAGGGCGTTGCGGCGCTCCGGATAATCCAGGGTCAAGACCGCCGTCAGGCCATCACGCGACTCCCGCAGCATCATGCTCCCGCTCCCCGCTTGATCATCGCCCGGCCTGATCAATGCCCAAGCTCGATCACCGCATCCACGGCGTAGGCGCCCTCCCCGTCCGGCATGGCGAACACCGGGTTCAGGTCCACCGCCCGCAGCCGCGGACCCGCCTGGTGCGCAAACACCGACAAGCGCGACAGCATGGCCGCCAGCGCCGCGATATCGGCCGGTGGACGCCCGCGCACCCCCAGCAGCACCGGCGCGGCACGGATTGAGCGGATCATGCGCTCCGCCACGTCCACGCCGAAGGGGCAGCGGTGCAGCGCCACGTCACGCAGCACCTCGACGAAGATGCCGCCCAGCCCGAATACCGCGACGGGTCCGAACACCGGGTCCTGCGTGATGCCGAGGATGCACTCGACGCCGCCGCGCAGTTGCTTGGCGACCAGCACGCCCTCGATCCGCGCGTCCGGCAGGGCCGTGCGTGTGCGGGCAAGTACCGCGGCAAACCCGTCCCGCACCCCGGCGGCGTCGCGCACGCCGACGATGACGCCGCCGATGTCGGACTTGTGGACAATGTCGGGTGACAGAATCTTCAGCACGACGGGGTAGCCGAACCGCTCCGCCGCCGCGACAGCCTCCTCCGCCGTGGCGCAGGCAGCCTCGGGTGCCGAGGGAATGCCAGCCTTGGCGAGCAGGCGCTTCGCCGCAGCCTCCGACGGCGCGGTCGGCGGCAGGTCGATCGGCGGAACCACGGGGGGCGCCAAGCCCGGCGGCTGGGCAAAACCCTCGCCGAAGCGGCCCATGGCGTGAATGGCGACGGTGGCGCGGGTCGGGTCCTCGAACACCACGAAGCCGTCGGCCTCATACTCGGCGATGCGCGCGGGGGTGGCGACGATGGACAGCACCCAGAGGCGGTCCGGGTGCCGGGCCATGCTGGCGGCCAGTTGGGCGCGCAGGCGCGGCGCCATGCTCTCCGCGCCGCCGACGCCGGTGAAGAAGCCGAAGATCGACGAGTAGCCGCCATCGTCCAGCATGGAGTCGGTGAACGCGCCGACCAGGCTGAGGTCGTTAAACGCCTGCGCCGTGCAATCGACGGGGTTGCGCGGCGCGGAAAACGGCACCAGCGCCCGCAGGCGGTCCTGGGCGGCGCTGGGCATCTCCGGCATCGGCAGGCCCAGCGCCTCCGCGGCGTCCGAGATCAGCACGCCGGCGCCGCCGCTGATGGTGATGACGCCCAGGGTGTTGCGCACCGGGTAGATGCGCCGCGTGGCAGTGAGGGCGATGTCGAGCATCTCCTCAGTGGTGCGGGCGCGGACCACGCCGAACTCGGCCAGCACGGCGTTGGTCACGGCGTCGTCCCCGGCGATGCTGGCGGTGTGCGACTGCGCGGCATGGGCGCCGACGGTGCTGGTGCCGACCTTCATCATCACCACCGGCTTGCGCGCCGCCCGGGCGGCGGCGAGGGCGGCGAGAAAGCTGTCGGCCTCGCGGATGCCCTCGGCGTAGGCGGCGATCACGTCGGTGTCGGGGTCCTCGGCCATCCAGCCGATCACGTCGCCGATGGTGACGTCGCCCTCGTTGCCCGTGGTGACGCAGATGGGGGTGCCGATGCCGCGGTTGCGCGCGGTGGAGAAGACGTGGGTGCCATAGGCGCCGCTCTGGCTGGCGATGCCGATGCGGCCGGGCCGCGGCCAGCCGTTCTCGAACGAGCTGGAAAACGTCCCGAAGAAGCCAACCCGCGCGTTGAACAGGCCCAGGCAGTTCGGCCCCAGCAGGCGCATGCCGTGCCGTCGGGCATTGTCCATCATGCGGGCCTGCAGCGCCGCCCCGGTTTCCACCTCCGCGAACCCCGAGGTGAAAACGATGGCCGAACTCACGCCCCGCGCGCCAAGGTCGTCCACAGCCTGCACGGCCTGCGCGGCGGGCACGGCGACGATGGCGGTATCGGGCGTCATGGGGAGGTCGGCCACGGAGGCATAGGCGCGCACGCCCTGCACCTCGGCCCGATTCGGGTTCACCGGCAGGATGGCACCCTGGTAGCCCTGGGACAGCATGTAGGCGATGGGCCGGCCGCCGATGCGCGTCGCGTCGGTGCTGGCGCCGATCACGGCGACGCTGCCGGGGTGCAGCAGGCTATCCAGGCTTGCGAAGCGGTTCATGGCGTTGCAGCGATGGGCGGTGCGGCGGTCGTCGGCATGCTGCCGCAACATGGACCGTAACGATAACGCAGGCAAGACCAGCTTGGCCCCCTCCTCCAACCCGGCAGAGGGAGCACGGCGTCAGGATTGCGCGTTCGGCGACACCACCATGCAGTTGGTGCGGCTGCGGGCCAGGCGCTCGCAGGCATGGATCGCCCCATCGCGGGACAGGCCGGTCAGCCGGGCGCGATACAGCACCCCAGTGGGCTGGCGGACGCCGGCCACGACGGTGTGTGCGGTGGCCAGAACCTCGCGCGCCTGGCCACGGGCCGACTGCGTTGCCGCCGACGCCAGGGCCTCGTTGGCGAACGCGCCGACCTGGACCGCCCAGCCGCCCTCCACCGGTCCGGCATGGTGCTGGCCGAACGGCTCGGCGTGCGCCTGCGACACCAGGCTGAACGCCAGGGGGCGCGGCGGCGGGGCGAACGGCATTGCGCTGTAGGATTGGGCGCTGGCGACTTGCCGCGGCGGCTCCGGCGGGGGCGCCGGCAGCGGCAAGTAATGCCGCGGCGCCGCCTCGGCATAGCGGTGCAGCGCCGGGCGCGGCGGTGCGACGTCTTGCGGCGGCTCCGGAATAGTGGCCAGCCCGGCGCCGCGCGGCACGACCGGGGCGGCGGGCGCCCGGGACGGCTCGGAGGCGTCGTCTTCCACAGGCTGCGGGCTGAGGCGGATCGGCCCGCCGGGCACATACTCCGCCGCCGCCGCCTGCTGCGGCGCAAGCCGGATCGGCGGCGCCTCGGCGACCTCGACCGGCGGCGGGCTGAGGCGGATCGGGTCCGCCGCGGCCAACCGAATCGGCTCTGCCAGCGGCAGCGCAGCCGGCGACGAGGCTTTCGCGGCGTTGGCCAGCGCGACCGAGTAGCCCGGCTGCGGGTTGAGGCGGATCGGCGGGGCCGCCGCCAGGCGAATCGGCTCGGCCGGCGGCGAAGCGCCCGGCGGCGGCGAGTTGAGCGCGTTGGCCACCGCAGCCGAGTAGGCCGGCGCCGAACCAGCATACCGCGCGCCGTCCGGAATCTGCAGCGGCAGCGCGTTCATCGCATACTGCGCACCAGGGGACGCCCGGTTCGGCACGTCGCTGCCCAGCCTGGCGCCGATGATGGCAACGTAGCGGCGCGTCTCGGCCGGCAGCGTCCGGCTGCGCGTCAGGTAATCGTCCAGCCGTCCCGGCCCGGCGTTGTAGGCCGCCAGGAACCCCGGCGCGCCGTAGATGTCATACATCTCGCGGATGTAGGCGGTCCCAGCCAGGATGTTGTTGTGCGGATCGAACGGGTCGTCGCCCAGCTCAGCGTAACGGGCGCGCAACTCGTCGTAGGTGCCGGGCATCACCTGCATCAGGCCCATGGCGCCGACCCCGGAGGTGATCAGGTTGCCGCCGCGGCCATACAGGTGGCCGCCGGACTCCTGGTGCATCACCTCGCGTATCCAGCGCTGCGGCACGTCGTACTTGATCGAGGCTTCGTGGATATACGGCCCCCAGGGATCGTCGGCCGGGCCGGGCGGCGTGTAGCTGCGGCCGGCGCGGCTGAGGTAGGTCGAGGACTCCTGCTGCGCGCTGATCTGCGTCTTGCTTGCGCAGGCCGACAGCAACGCCACCGCCGCGACGCTGCTCAGGAGACGGATGGCGAGAAGACGGTTGCCCGCAAGACCCTTGTCCGGAAGACCCTCACCCAGAACCCGGGCACCTTGACCGCGGGCATCCAGAAGACGGGCGGGGGTGTGATCAGGACGCATTGGCGGTCTCCTCGTCATGGCGCAGCCGCAGGGCCGCCGGAGGGCACGACAGCGTGCGGCGCCATCGTCCAAGTCGGGTCGCTCAAGCCGGCGTGATGAACCCGCCTACCCGCGTTAACCGAGTGTACAATTCATGGCAAGTCTCTACGAGGCTGCTTTACTCTGTTGAATGCCGCCTGCGTCCAGGTTGCAACAGGTGCCGCCGGCGCCGTTCCACGCCTGTTCCGCCGCGTTGGTTGCGGCCAGCCGGGCGATCAGGTATCGCGCCGCAATCCATGAGCGCATCCCTCCCCCAAGCTTCGGACCCGCACGCCTTGGGCTCGCCCCGCCCGGCCGACCTGGTGCTGATATCCGACCCCTCCCGCGGCGCCCGGCAACGGCTGGCGCTGCTCGATGTCGGCGCCGGGCTGCGGATGTGGCGGCTGGCGCTTACGCTGGGCTGGTTCGACATCCGCCTGCGCTATCGCGGCTCGGTGCTGGGGCCGTTCTGGCTGACCTTGTCCACCGGGGTCATGGTGGGGGCGCTGGGTGTGCTGTACTCCACGCTGTTCCACATGGACCTGCACGACTACCTGCCGTTCCTGGCCCTGTCCCTGGTGCTCTGGGCGTTCCTGTCCACCCTCGTCGGCGAAGCCTGCACCTGCTTCCAGCAGTCGGAGGGCATGATCCGCTCCGTCCGCCTGCCGTTCACGCTGTATGCGATGCGGGTCATCGTGCGGAATGTCCTGGTGCTGGCGCACAACGTGGTCGTGATCGTGCTGGTCTATGCCCTGCTTGACGTCTGGCCCGGCGCGGTCTCCGTCGCCGCGCTGCCGGGCCTGGCGGTTTGGGTGCTGGACGGCTTGGCGTGCTGCCTGCTGCTCGGGGCGATCTGCGCGCGGTTCCGCGACATCCCGCCCATCGTCGGCAGCGTCATGCAGATCGCGTTCTTCATCAGCCCGATCATCTGGCGGCCGGAGATGCTGACGGGCGCGCGGGCCGGGTGGCTGCCGTACAACCCGTTCTACACCTTGCTGGAGGTGGTGCGCGCGCCGCTGCTGGGCCACATGCCGGAGTGGCACGTCTGGCTGTCCGCCCTGGGCTTCAGCGCGCTGCTGTGCGCCGCGGCGTGGGCGATGTTCATCAAGGTCCGCTCGCGCCTGGCATTCTGGGTGTAGCCGTGGCGTCGATCCAGATCAGCGGCGTGCACGTCAGCTTCCCGATCTATCACGGCAACAGCCGCAGCCTGAAGCGAACGGTGCTTGCCGCCGCCAAGGTGGCGACGACCAAGCTGGCGACACCCCGGCGGGAAACCACCGGCGGGCGGCTGCAGGAGGACGCGAAGCACCGCATCGTCGTCCAGGCGCTGCGCGACGTGTCGTTCAGCCTGCGGTCCGGCGACCGGCTGGGGCTGGTCGGCGGCAACGGCGCGGGCAAGACGACGCTGCTGCGCACGCTGGCCGGCATCTATGAGCCGGTGGTGGGCCGGGTGCACGTGAGCGGCACCATCGGCGCCCTGCTGGACCCCAACCTGGGCATGAACACCGAGCTGACGGGCCGGGAGAACATCGCCCTGCGCGGGCTGTACAACGGCATGGCCCGGCCGGCGATCCGGCGGCTGGAGGAAGACGTGCAGGAATTCGCCGAGCTGGCCGAGTTCCTGGACCTCCCCGTGCGGTTCTACAGCAGCGGCATGGTGGTGCGGCTGGGCTTCGCGCTGGCGACGGCGATCCGGCCGGAGGTGCTGCTGATGGACGAGTGGTTCCTGGCCGGGGACGCGGCGTTCATGGACAAGGCGCGGGAGCGGCTGGAGAGCATGGTGCGCGGGGCGGACATCCTGGTGCTGTCGTCGCACGCGTCGAACGTGATCCAGGACTGGAGCACGCGGGTGATGTGGCTGGACCAGGGGCGGATCGTCGCCGATGGTGCTCCGGCGGAGGTGCTGGGGCAGTACTTGGGGGTGCCAGACGCGGCTCTACCGGTGGCGGCCAGCTAGGCACGGCATAGCAGAACGCGTAGAGCTACGACCGGACCACGGCGTTGCTGGTGAACTTGGCTGCGATTGCGGCGGAGCAAGGCACGAAGGTGGACTATGCGCGCTGGCTGCCGTCGATCTGCGCGGAGCATAAGGCGAAGAAGCAGTTCATCGAGCGCACCGGGGCCTTGGGTAAGAGAACAGATGTTCAGTGGCGGGCGAAGTGGTCCCGGTTCAAGCGCCCCCAAACTTGATCAAGAAGGAAGAGACGTCCCTTGTATGAATGACGCCGCCATGACCGGGCGACAACTGCCGAGACCAAGCCGCCAGCGATGAACGACGCGATAAAAACCGGAAACGAGTAGATGACGGCGCTGAGCAGGAACAAAGCAGCACATAGAAGGGCTATGCCGGCATACACCCCGGCAATGGACAGGACGTGATCTAGGGTTGGCCACCTCGGCAATTCCCTTGGCGGACGAGCTTTCCGGTATGGGCCATACCTCTCCTCAAGCTCCCGCTGCCATTGATCATTTTCTCTTATCATGGCTTCAAGGCGCTGATGCGCCTGCTCCAGCCGACGACGCTCCCGCGCCGCTTGCACCCTGACCTTGTCCTGGTTGCATTGCGTGCCTGTGCTCATCCGTCGGTCCTCTGAACGCCTCGACTGCCTCGATCACGCCAAACACCACGAAGACCAGCAAGATCGCGCAGTCCATCGCGTCGAAGATTTAGGATATCGGCACCTTGCCGAACAGCCGGTGGTCGCCCGTATATTCCAGGAACTTGGACACGAGCGTCAGAAGTCCGATCAGCACGACCGCAACGAGAGTATGAGCCAGCAAGAAGGCGCCCGCGCGGACGGCATTGACCATTGGAGAGTACCACGGCTGCCCATCCTTGGTCACAGACGACCGTCGCACATTGCAGTCGGATCATGGCAGCCATTGTTCATAGGCAGCCTGTAACCCGGAACCGAATCATCGAACAGCTAAGCCTAGACGTAGAATGGGTTACGAGCCGTTTTATTGTCCCAGACTCCTGGCCTGGCACACTCAGACCGCGTGTACTCAGAACTACAAGCTTCTACTCCGCCGCGGCCCCCACGCCGCTCCGCACCGCCAACCGCTTCGGCGCCGTCCGCACATGCGTCGCGTAGATCATCAGCCCCACGAAGGCCAACCCGCCCAGCAGGTTGCCCAGCACCGTCGGGATCTCGTTCCAGACGATGTAGTCCGTCACGGAGAACTTGCCCCCCATCAGCAGCGCCGAGGGGAACAGGAACATGTTCACCACCGAGTGCTCGAACGTCATGGCAAAGAACACCATGATCGGCATCCACATGGCGATCACCTTGCCGCTCACGGAGTTGGACAGCATCGCCCCCACCACCCCGGTAGACACCATCCAGTTGCACAGCACCCCGCGGATGAACAGGGTGAGCATCCCCGCCGCGCCATAGTGCTTGTATCCCAGGGTGCGCGCCTCGCCGATCCCCGCGATGACCTTGCCGACCGGGCTGGGCTCGGTCTGGAAACCGAAGGTGAACACCACCGCCATCATCAGCGCCACCGTCAGCGCCCCGGCGAAGTTGCCGACGAACACCAGGCCCCAGTTGCGCAGCACGCCGCCCACGGTGACGCCGGGCCGCCGGTCGATCAGCGCCAGCGGCGCCAGCGTGAACACCCCGGTCAGCAGGTCGAACCCGAGCAGGTAGATCATGCAGAATCCGACCGGGAACAGGATGGCGCCGATGATCGGGTATCCCGTCTGCTGCGCCACGGTGACGGCGAACACGGCGGCGAGCGCCAGCAGGGCGCCGGCCATGTAGCCGCGGATCAGGGTGTCCCGGGTGGACATGAAAATCTTGGACTCCCCGGAATCGACCATTTTGACGGCGAACTCGGAGGGTGTCAGGTAGGACAATTGCACGACCTTCTGCTGCTGTTTTGGGCAGTTCCCGTTTGGGACAAACACGGCTGGCGTGTCCCGGTGATACGGCCGGGCTGCTCAAGGGCTGGAGTGCAAAAGGTGTGCCGCAGAGGGGCGAGGCTGGCGGAGAGGGTGGGATTCGAACCCACGGTAGCTGTTACACTACAACGGTTTTCGAGACCGCCACCTTAAGCCGCTCGGCCACCTCTCCGTCCCTCGCGTTATACGAAGCCGGCCGGGCCGTCGCAAGCAGTCCGCACGCGGCTGCGGCGGACCAGCAAAAAAGCCTGCCGCCTCCCTCTCCCCGCTTCGGGAGAGGGCTGGGGTGAGGGGGGCCTTGCAGCGCCGCCCTGGTCGGGACAGCCTGGTTCCGGTCCTGCCCCCCGTTTCGGCAAGTAAGCAAGCCCCCCTCACCCCGGCCCTCCCGAAGCGGGGAGAGGGAGAGGGCAGCGAGCGGCCCGTTGCAACGTTGACTTTGTCCGCCATGCGAATACAAGCCGCGCTGACCTCGATGGACGCCCCTGAGCAAGCAGGAGCGGCCCGGCGTCCCATGTCCACAAAAAGGGCCGCCCGGCACCTCGGGACGACCGATCCAGGAACCCATCATGTTCGCAGTCATCCGCACCGGCGGAAAGCAGTACCGCGTCACGCCCAACGACGTGCTGAAGATCGAGAAGCTGCCCGGCGAGGCCGGTGAGACCATCACCTTCACCGACGTGCTCGCCGTCGGCAGCACCGCAGGCACCACCCTTGGCGCGCCCCTCGTGCCCGGCGCCACCGTGACGGCTACCGTCATCGCGCAGGACCGGCTCGACAAGATCATCATCTTCAAGAAGCGCCGCCGGCAGAACAGCCGCCGCAAGAACGGCCATCGCCAGCATGTCACCGTGTTGCGCGTTGCCGGCATCAACGCCGAAGGCCATGTGATGCCCGCAACTGCGGCAGAACCAGCCGTCACCGAGCCAGCCATCATCGAGCCAGGCGTCACTGAGCCGGGCGTCACCGAATTAGCCGTCACCGAGCCAGCGATGGCTGAGACGGCGACCGAAGCCACCGAAGCCTAGAGAGGACCCCCAGAATGGCACACAAGAAGGCAGGCGGCTCGTCCCGCAACGGCCGCGACACCGCCGGGCGCCGCCTCGGCGTCAAGAAGTTCGGCGGCGAGGCCGTCATCGCCGGCAACATCATCATCCGCCAGCGCGGCACCAAGGTGAAGCCCGGCCTGAACGTCGGCGTCGGCAAGGACCACACCCTCTGGGCGCTGGTGGACGGCCACGTGAAGTTCCAGCGCAAGACCGAGGGCCGCGTGCACGTCTCGGTCGAGCCGCCCGCCGCCGCACAGGTCGCCGCCGAGTAGCAGCCCCTCCAACGGCGCACCATCTCAAGGGGGTTGGCGCAAGCCGGCCCCCTTCTGCATTCCCGGACGCACCATGAAGTTCCTCGACCAGGCCAAGATCTACACCCGCTCCGGCGACGGCGGGAACGGCGTGATTGCCTTCCGGCGCGAGAAGTTCATGGAGTTCGGCGGCCCCGACGGCGGCGACGGCGGCAAGGGCGGGGATGTGATCTTCGTCGCCGCGCAGAACCTGAACACGCTGATCGACTTCCGCTACACCCAGCACTTCCGCGCGCCCAAGGGCGGCAACGGCGCCGGCAGCGACCGCACGGGGGCCGGAGCGCCCGACGTGGTGATCCAGGTCCCGGTCGGCACGCAGATCATGGCCGACGACAAGGAAACCCTGCTCGCCGACCTCGACGAACCCGGCAAGCGCATCGTGCTATGCCGCGGCGGCGACGGTGGCCACGGCAACGCGCACTTCAAGTCCAGCACCAACCGCGCCCCCCGCAAGGCCACGCCGGGTTACCCCGGCGAGGAACGCTGGGTATGGCTGCGCTTGAAGCTGATCGCCGACGTGGGCCTGGTCGGCCTGCCGAACGCGGGGAAAAGCACCTTCCTGTCCGTGGTGTCCGCCGCCCGGCCGAAGATCGCCGACTATCCCTTCACCACCCTGCACCCGCAGCTCGGCGTCGTGCGCCTGTCGCACTCGGAGGAGTTTGTCATCGCCGACATCCCCGGCCTGATCCGCGGCGCGCATGAGGGCGCCGGGCTGGGCGACCGCTTCCTGGGCCATGTCGAGCGCTGCGCCGTGCTGCTGCACCTGATCGACGGCGCCGCGGGGAACGTGGTGCGCGCCTGGCGCACCATCCGGGAGGAGCTGCAAGCCTATGGCGGCGGCCTCGCAGATAAGCCGGAGCTGCTGATCCTGAACAAGTCCGACGCCATGACCGCCACCGAGGCGCGCACCCGCCGCGCCGCGCTGCAAAAGGCATCAGGCCAGCCCGTCATGCTGCTGTCCGGCGTCACGGGCGACAACCTGCCCGAGGTGCTGCGCGAGCTGATGGACCGCGTCCACGCCGCACGCCTGGTGCGTCCGCCGCAGCTCGAACTCGCGTGACCCCCTGGCTGCCGGTGCCCCAGCTTTCCGAGGCGCGGCTGCTGGTCGTGAAGATCGGCAGCGCGCTGGTGGTGGATGGGGCGGAGCCGCGCACCGCCTGGCTGCACGGCGTCGCCGCCGACATTGCCGCCGCACGGGCACGCGGGACCCTGGTGATCGTGGTGTCTTCAGGCGCCATTGCCCTGGCCCGGTCGCACCTCGGCCTGACGCAGCCGCGCCTGCGGCTGGAGGAGAAGCAGGCCGCCGCCGCCGTGGGGCAGATCCGCTTGGCGCAGGCGTGGACGGCGGCGCTGGCGCTGCACGGCCTGACCGCCGCGCAACTGCTGCTGACGTTGGAGGACACCGAGGACCGCCGCCGCTACCTCAACGCGCGGGCGACGCTGACCACCTTGCTGAGCCTGGGCTGCATCCCCGTCATCAACGAGAACGACAGCGTCGCGACCGCTGAGATCCGGTTCGGCGACAACGACCGCCTGGCCGCCCGCGTGGCCGAGATGGTGCAGGCCGACCAGTTGCTGCTGCTGTCGGACATCGACGGCCTCTACACCGCCGACCCCAAGCGCGATCCGGCCGCCCGGCACCTTCCCGTGGTCGCGGCACTCACCCCCGAGATCGAGGCCATGGGCGGCGACCCGCCCCCGGGCTACAGCAGCGGCGGGATGCGGACCAAGCTGGCCGCCGCCCGCATCGCCACCCAGGCCGGCTGCGCGATGGCGATCGCGGTCGGCGCCGTGCCGCACCCGTTGCAGGCGATGGCGGAGGGCGCGCGCTGCACTTGGTTCCTGCCGGCGCCGGACGGCCGCACGGCGCGCAAGCGCTGGATCGCCGGCAGCTTGCACCCTGCGGGCTGCCTGGTGGTTGATCCCGGCGCGGCCCGCGCGTTGCAGGCTGGGCGCTCGCTGCTGCCGGCGGGGGTGCAGGGCGTGGTGGGCGAGTTCGATCGCGGCGACCCCGTGCTGGTGCAGGACGCGGCGGGCGACGTGCTGGCGCGTGGCTTGTCGGCCTATGCCAGCGCCGACGCCCGCCGCATCGCCGGGCACCGGTCGGACGACATCGAGGCGATCCTGGGCTGGCGCGGCCGGGACGAGATAGTGCACCGGGACGACCTGGTGCTGGCGTAGGGACCCAAGCCGAGCCGGCCACCTCCCTGCTCCCTCTCCCCCCGGGAGAGGGCCGGGGTGAGGGGGTCTTGCGGCGCAGACCTCCCTGCCCAGGCCGCTCGGTTCCGGCGGCACCGTCATCTGCGCGAGGAAAGACCCCCTCACCCCAGCCCTCTCCCACGGGAGAGGGAGCAGAAGCGGTCCTCACGCCATGTACGATCGCCTTCATCCGAAGGGAGAGGGACCCAGCAGCGCTGCCCCCGCACATCCGCCCTGGCGCACACGTCCCCGGCCCGGCAAGATCACCACGCCATGAACCAGCACACCGACCCCGCCACCGCCTGGCTCCGCACCGCGGCCCAGCGCGCCCGTGCCGCCTCCACCGTCCTGGCCAGCACGCCGGACGCGCACCGGGCCGCCGGCCTGGCCGCCGCCGCCGCCCAACTACGCGCCCAGGCCCCCGCCATCCTGGCCGCCAACGAGGCCGACCTGCTGGCCCACCAGGGTACCCCCGCCTTCCGCGACCGCCTCGCCCTGACCCCGGCCCGCGTCGAGGCCATGGCGCACGGCCTGGACAGCATCGCCGCCCTGCCCGACCCCCTCGCCCGCATCCTAACTGACTGGACCCGGCCCAACGGCCTGCACATCCGCCGCATCGCCCAGCCGCTGGGCGTGATCGGCATGATCTACGAAAGCCGCCCCAACGTCGGGGCCGACGCCGCCGGGCTGTGCGTGAAGTCCGGTAACGCCGTCATCCTGCGCGGCGGGTCGGACAGCGCCCGCTCCGCCCAGGCCATCCACGCCGCCATCGCCGAGGGCCTGCACGCCGCCGGCCTGCCGCGCGACGCCGTTCAGGTCGCGCCGGACGCCGACCGCGCCTACGTCGCCGCCATGCTCGCCGGCAGCGGCCTGATCGACCTGGTGATCCCGCGCGGCGGACGCTCCCTGGTGGACCGGGTGCAGCGCGACGCCCGGGTGCCCGTCCTCGCCCACGCCGAGGGCCTCTGCCACACCTACGTCCACGCCGCCGCCGATCCGGCGATGGCGCGCGCCGTGCTGGCCAACGCCAAGATGCGCCGCACCGGCGTCTGCGGCGCCACCGAGACCCTGCTGATCGACGCCGCCTGCGCCCCCACCCTGCTGCCCCTGCTGACCGCGGACCTGGCCGCCCTGGGCTGCCGCTTCCGCGCCGACGCCCGCGCCCGCGCCATCCTGCCCGGCCTCCCCCCCGCGACCGAGGCCGACTTCGCAACGGAATGGCTGGACGCCACCCTGTCCATCGCCGTGGTGGACGGCGTGGACAGCGCCCTGGCCCACATCGCCCGCTATGGCAGCGAGCACACCGAGGCCATCATCACCGCTGACGCCGACGCCGCCGGCCGCTTCCTGCGCGGCGTCGGCAGCGCGGTCGCACTGTGGAACGCCTCCACCCAGTTTTGCGACGGCGGCGAGTTCGGCTTCGGCGCGGAGATCGGCATCGCCACCGGCCGCCTCCATGCCCGCGGCCCCGTCGGGGTCGAGCAGTTGACCACCTTCCGCTACGTCATCACCGGCACGGGCCAGGTGCGTCCCTGACCAAGCGCCACCGCGCCCTGGGTCCGCCGGACCGGCTGCCGCCTGATCCCTTGCGGCGATGGGGCGACAACCGGCGGACCCGCGTCGGCCTGCTCGGCGGCTCGTTCAACCCGGCGCATGCCGGCCACCTGCACATCGCCCGCCTGGCGCTGCAGCGACTGCGGCTGGATCAGGTGTGGCTGTTGGTGTCGCCGGGCAACCCGCTGAAGCCGGCGCACGGCATGGCGCGGCTGGCCGACCGCCTGGCCAGCGCCCGCGGCATCGCCGACGGCCGGCGCATCGTGGCGACCGCCATCGAGGCGCGGCTGCACACGCGCTACACCTACGACACCCTCCGCGCGCTTCGGCAGCGCTTTCCGCGGGTGCAGTTCGTCTGGCTGATGGGCGCCGACAACCTGGTGCAGTTGCCGCGCTGGCAGGGATGGCTCGGTATCGCCGCCGCCATGCCGTTCGCCGTGCTGCCGCGGCCGACCTATAACGGCCGCGCCCTGGCCAGCCAGGCGGCGCACCGGCTGCGGCCCGCCCTGCTGCCGGCCCGGGTGGCGCCGTCCCTGGCCGGGCGTCCAGGGCCGGCCTGGACCTTCTTGCCGGCCCGGCAGAATGCCGCCTCCGCCACGGCGCTGCGCGCAGGCTGGCCGCAGGTCTGGCCGCCGCTGCCCCCATCACCTTCTCCATCGTCACCTCCCCCACCAGCACAACCCTCACTGGCACAACCCCTGCTGGCACAGCCCCCGCTGTCACACCCCCCGCTGTCACATCTCGACGCAGAACCTGCTATAGCGGCGGCACCCGCCCACGAAGGAACACGGACATAGCCAGGAAACCCTCCGAGCCGCCGGCCAAGCGCCGCCCCTCCCAGCCCGCCCCGGCGCTGGCCGAGGCCGCAAAGGCGCCCGGCACCCCGCGCAAGAAGGCCGCCGCCGCCGGCCCGCGTGTCCGCAAGCCGAAAGCCCCCGCCCCCGCGCCCGACCACCGCGAGCGCCTGGACCAGATGCAGGCGGTGATCGTCGAAAGCCTGGAGGCCGACAAGGCCGAGGAGGTCGTCGCCATGGACCTGGCCGGCCGCGCCGCCTTCACTGACCGCATGGTGATCGCCACCGGCCTGGCCGACCGCCAGATCAGCGCCATGGCGACCCACCTTGAGGAAAAGCTGTCCGAGATCGGCATCAAGCGCGTGCAGGTCGAGGGGTCCGGCGGCTCCGACTGGGTGCTGATCGACGCCGGGGACATCGTCATCCACCTGTTCAAGCCGGAGGCGCGGACCCTCTATGCGCTGGAACGGATGTGGGGCGCCGAGCTGGACGAACCCGCCGAGATGCCGCAGGGGGAGGATTAGCCGCCTAGCGCCCCCGGCGGCTGGGCCGGGGCCGCAGGTTGATGGCGGGCGCCGGAACCGTGTCGGCATAGGCCTTGCCGTTCCAGGCGTAGGTCTCGCTGCCGGCCTGCAGGTCGGCCATCCCGGCGTGCCGCGTGCCCGCGACGGCCATCCGGCCATCCACGCCGTCCAGCACCTTCTGGTAATGCCCGCCCATCCAGGCGAACACGCTGGTGCTGCACCCCGCCGAGCCGCACTCCCGCGGCGACTGCAGTTGCACGAACAGCGCCGGGTGGTCCGCAGCCCCGCCCAGGCGCGCCGTGCCGATCAGCACCAGCGGCCGTTCCCCGGCGCGCGCGCTCTCCGCCAGGTCCTGCGCGATCAGGCCGCGGGCGGTGCGGTCGAGCGCGGTGCCCGGCTGGGGCGCGAGCATGACGGGGACGGCGGGCGCCGGCGCGGCGGCCAGCAGCGGCGGCAGGGCAAGGAGGATGAGCCACCGGTGAATCGCTCTCATGACGCCGACATCGCGCATGCCTCGGGGCGGGGTGCAAGCCCTACAACGCCGTCCCCCGCCGCAGTCCCGGCATGATGCGCCTGGTCGCCATCGGCCGGCTGCGGCCAGGGCCGGAGCAGATGTTGTTCGACCGCTACAACGCCCGGCTGCGGCCACGGCTGGAGGTGGTCGAGGCCGCCGAGGGCAGCGGGGCGCCGGCCGAGGCGAAGCGGCGCGAGGCGGCCAGCCTGCTCGCTGGGCTGCCCCCCGGTGCGCTGGCCGTCGCGTTGGACCTGGGCGCCACAGCACCCGGCAGCGAAGGGTTGGCCCGGCTGGTGGAACGCTGGCTGGGCCTGGCGCGCCTGGTCTGCTTCGTCATCGGCGGGGCAGATGGCCTGGACGCCTCCGTGCTGGCGCGGGCCGACCACCTGCTGTCGCTGGGGCCGATGACCTGGCCGCACCTGCTGGTCCGGGTAATGCTGGCCGAGCAGCTCTATCGGGCGCAGTCGATTTTGTCCGGCCACCCCTACCACCGCTCCGGCCGTCCATGATGGCAGAGCAGCCGCATCGGCGCCGGCCATGCCGAGCGGAACGCCTTGCCCATCCCGCGATGCGCAGCCATACCAACATTCACGCATATTGTCGCATCAAGGACCAACTGGATGCCCCCCGCCCCGCCCCCCCGCCCCGTCATGCTGGTGATCCTCGACGGCTGGGGCTGGCGGGACGACGTGGCCGACAACGCCGTCGCGCAGGCTGACACCCCGTCGTTCGACGCGCTGATGCAGGGACCGCACGCCTTCCTGCGCACCGATGGCCTGGATGTCGGGCTGCCGCCGGGGCAGATGGGCAACTCGGAGGTCGGCCACCTCAACATCGGCGCCGGCCGCGTGGTGATGCAGGAGCTGCCGCGCATCGGCCTCGCCATCCAGGACGGCAGCCTGGCGCAGGCCCCGGCCATCCTGGCGCTGATCGAGGCCCTGCGCGGCTCCGGCGGCACCTGTCACCTGATGGGCCTGGTGTCGCCCGGCGGCGTGCACGCGCACCAGGACCACGCCGCCGCCCTGGCGCGCATCCTGGCCGACGCGCGCATCCCGGTCCGCGTGCACGCCTTCACCGACGGCCGCGACACCCCGCCCCGTTCCGGCGCCCAGGACCTGACCCGCCTGCAGGCCGCCCTGCCCGACGGCGCCCGCATCGCCACCATCAGCGGACGCTACTACGCCATGGACCGCGACAACCGCTGGGACCGGGTGGAGCGCGCCTACCTCGCCATCATGGAGGGCCGTGGCAACAGCTTCGCCGACGCCGACAGTGTGATGGACGACGCCTATGGCCGCGGCGTGACGGACGAGTTTGTCGTGCCCGCCGTCGTCGGCGAATATCAGGGCGTCCGGGACGGCGACGCCGTGCTGTGCTTCAACTTCCGCGCGGACCGCGTGCGGGAGCTGCTGGGCGCCATGCTCGACCCTGGCTTCGGCGGCTTCACCCGGCCCCGCATCGTCCGCTTTGCCGCCGCGGCCGGGTTGACCCGCTACAGCGACGCGCTGGCGCCCTTCATGCAGGCGGTTTTCGCGCCGCAGCACATGGGCCGCATCCTGGGCGAGGTCGTGGCCGACGCCGGCCGCCGGCAGTTGCGCCTTGCCGAAACGGAGAAGTACCCACACGTCACCTACTTCATGAACGGTGGGCGGGAGGTCGCCTACCCCGGCGAGGACCGCATCATGGTGCCATCCCCCAAGGTCGCCACCTACGACCTGCAGCCGGAGATGTCGGCGCCGGAGCTGACCGACCGCGCCGTGGATGCGATCGGCGCCGGCGCCTACGACCTGATCGTGCTGAACTTCGCCAACCCCGACATGGTTGGCCACACCGGCAACCTGCTGGCCGCCGCGCGTGCAGTGGAGACGGTGGATGCCGCGCTGGGCCGCATCATGGACGCCGTGAGCGCGGCTGGCGGGGCGCTGCTGGTCACGGCCGACCACGGCAACTGCGAGATGATGCGCGACCCCGCCACGGGCGGCCCGCATACCTCGCACACCACCAATCCGGTGCCGGTGATGCTGTCGGCCATGCTGGACGGCCAGACGGTGGAGCTGCATGACGGCCGCCTGGCGGACCTGGCGCCGACCTTGCTCGCGCTGATGGGCCTGCCGCAGCCGCTGGAGATGACCGGGCAGTCCCTGTTGCAGCGGCCAATGGCGTATGCCAGTGCGGCGCCGGCTTAGCCTACTTCTGCTGACGCTCGCGGCCTCGGGCGCCTGTCCGCGCCCGGCAACCTCTGCGCCGGAGTCCGCTGCCTTCCCCCCGGCGGCCCAGGTCCGCACCGCCGAGGCCGAGGAGCGCCGGCTGGCCAACGCGCGCATCGCCGCCGGGGCGCAACTGCGCCGCACCGAAACCGAGGCCGCCGAGGCCGCCGCACAGGTGGAGGCGCTGACGGCACGCCAACACGAGGCCGAGCAGCGCCTGGCGGAGCGGGCAGCCGAGCTGGCGCCCCTGCTGCCGCTGATGGAGCGCCTGGGGCTGTTTCCCGTCGAGACCCTGCTCGCCGTTCCGGCCCAGCCGGGCGAGGCGATGCGCGGCCTGGGCGTGCTGCACGGCCTGGCCCGGCACCTGGCCGAGGAGGCCCGCGCCTACCGTGCCGAGACCGCGGCGGCGCAGGCGGCTGTGCAGGCGGTGGCCGCCAGCCTGCCCCGGCTGCAAGCGGCCCAGGCGCAGCAGGCCAGCCAGGCGGCGGAGCTGGACCGTCAGTTGGAGGCAGCCCGCGCCGGGCGGCTGCACGCGGAGGACGCCGCCGCCGAAATGGCCCGCCGCGCCGCCGCCGACGCCGCCCGGGCCGACAGCCTCCGCTCCGCCCTGGTGAGCATGGCCGTGGAGCGTGCCCGCACCGAGGCCCGGGCGCGCGAGGACCTCGCCCGCGCCGACCGCCAGCGCCAGGAGGCCGCCGCGGCGGAGGCCCGCCATCGCCAGGAGGCCGTCGCGCGCCAGGCCGGACCCGGCCTTGTCGAAAAGCAGGACACCCCCGCCGCGGCCTGGGCCACCGGCCCCGCCGCCGCGCCCGCCAATGCGCCGGTGGCCGGACAGGTGGTGCGGGGCTGGGGCGACATCACCGACGCCGGGCCGTCCAGCGGCATCTCGATCCGCTCGCCCCCGTCGGCGCATGTGCTGGCCCCCTGCACGGGCCGGGTCGCCTACAGCGGGCCGTTCCGCAGCTTCGGCGTGCTGCTGATCCTGGATTGCGGCGGCGGCTACCACTTCGTGCTGTCCGGCTTCGAACGCCTGGCCGTGCAGGTCGGCATGGCGGTCTGGAACGGCGAGCCGGTGGGCGTCATGCCGGCCTGGGACCCGCGCGGTGGCGGCACGCGGCCCTCGCTCTACATGGAATTGCGCCGGGATGGTCAACCTGTGAACCCGGCCCCCTTCCTACGCGCACATGGATAGCCATTTCTACCAGATTGGCGTTATTGTCGCACGATGGGCACCTCTCGGGTGACCGCGTGGTCACGGCGCCCTTCTGGGCGCAAAGGGATGATGGGCATGAAATTTCGCACCGGCTTGCTTCTGGGCGCCGCCTTCGCGGCGGGCATTGCGGCCGGCCCGGCGTCAGGGCTGCTGGAGCAGCGGTTCGGCGTCAGTTGGCCCATCGCCCGTGCGGTGGCGCAGGACAACAACCGGGCGGAGACCTACCGGCTTCTGACCCTGTTCGGCGACGTGTTCGAGCGGGTGCGCGCCGAATACGTCGAACCCGTCAACGACCGCGACCTGATCGAGAACGCCATCAACGGCATGCTGACCGGACTGGACCCGCACAGCAGCTACATGAATGCCAAGTCGTTCCGCGACATGCAGGTGCAGACCCGGGGCGAGTTCGGCGGCCTGGGATTGGAGGTCACGTCGGAGAACGGCATCATCAAGGTGGTGAGCCCAATCGACGACACCCCCGCCGCCCGTGCCGGCATGAAGGCCGGCGACCTGATCACCGCGTTGGACGGGCAGACGGTGCAGGGGCTGTCGCTGAACGAGGCCGTGGACAAGATGCGCGGCCCCGCCGGCAGCCAGATCAAGCTGACCGTCAAGCGAGAGGGCATCGACACGCCCATCGAGGTCGCGATGACGCGCGAGGTCGTCAAAATCCAGGTCGTGCGCTCGCACCTGGAGGGCGACGTGGCCTACATCCGCCTGACCAGCTTCAACGAGCAGACCGATCCCGGGCTGCGCAAGGCGATGCAGGACTTGCGGACCAAGGCCGGCGGCAACCTGAAGGGCGTCGTGCTCGACCTGCGCAACAATCCCGGCGGCTTGCTGGACCAGGCGGTTGCGGTCTCCGACGACTTCCTTGACCAGGGCGAGATCGTCTCCACCCGCTCCCGCCATCCCGAGGAAAGCCAGCGCTGGAGCGCCAAGCCCGGCGACATTGCCCAGGGACTTCCCGTGGTGGTGCTGATCAACGGCGGCTCGGCGTCGGCGTCGGAGATCGTGGCCGGGGCGTTGCAGGACCAGCGGCGCGCAGTGCTCGTCGGCACCCGCAGCTTCGGCAAGGGGTCGGTGCAGACGGTGATGCCGCTGCCGGGCAACGGCGCGATGCGGCTGACGACGGCGCGCTACTACACACCCTCCGGGCGCAGCATCCAGGGCCTGGGCATCACGCCAGACATCGAGGTTGCGGCGTCCCGCACGGAAGGCCCGCATTTCGGGCCGGAGCGTGAGGCGGACCTGAACCGGGCGCTGCGCAACCAGGGTGGTACGGCGCAGCCGGCCAGCCCGCCCGCCCGCCCCGACCTGCCGGCGGTGGCCAAGGAAATCCCGAAGGTGCCGCCAGAGGGCTTCCCCACGTTCGACGCCGCCAAGGCCGACACGGATTTCCAGTTGCAGGAATCTCTGGTCGTCGTGCGCGCCATGGCGTCGCAGCGCCGCGCCGCACAGTAGGCGCCTGCCATCGGCGATCCAAGACAGCCGGCGGTGCGCGCCCTCGGCTGGTTCTGGGGAGCAGTGTTGGGTATTTTGGCGGTGACAGCCGTCGTTCTGCAGGTGCTCGGTCCGCCGGTTCACCCGGTCCGGGCGGTGGCCACAGTGGTCAAGCCGGTGCCGGTCGGTTGGGATGGGCACATCGCTCTGCCTGACCCGGCGTTGCTTGAGGCGATGCACGGGCATGATGCCGGGTCACTGCCGCGCATCGCTGCCGACGGCCGGATGCCGCGGCTGGTGTATGCCCGGCCGGCGCCGCCTGCCGATGGTCGCCCGCGTATCAGCCTGGTGGTTGTTGGGCTGGGTGGGTCGGAGGCGGACAGCCGCGCCGCCATCAAGCTGCCAGGCGCGGTCACGCTCGCAGTGTCCGCCTATGCGCGAGACCCCGGCGCGTTGCTGACGGCAGCGCGGTTGGCCGGGCACGAGCTGCTGGTCTCGATCCCCATGGAGTCCAATGGCTTTCCATTCGACGATGCCGGCCCGCAATCGCTGCTGACCGGGGCGGAGCCGGCGGATAACCAGGCCCGCTTGGACACGGTGCTTGGACGTATCGAGGGGTATGTCGGCGCGACCGGCGCCTCGGACGGCCTGCGCGGAGAGCGGTTCGCGGCGCAAACCAGCAGCTTCCATGCGGTGCTCGATGAACTCGCCGAACGTGGCCTGCTTTACTTGGACCCTCGCCCATCCGGCACCGGCCGCCCGGCGCCCCTGCCGGACGGCCTCGCCGGATGCACGGTCGATCTCGTGCTGGACGACTCGTCCGCGCGTGCCGAGATCGAGGCAAAACTGGCCGAATTGGAGCGCATCGCACGGGACCGCGGCTCGGCCATCGGCCTGGTTGGCCGGCTGCGGCCGATGATGCTGGACCGCATCGCCGCTTGGACACGGGACCTGGAGGGGCGTGGCGTCGTGCTGACCCCGGTGAGTGCGCTGGCGGCAACAGCCCCGGCGACCGCGAGCGCAACCCCATGACGCCGCCCGCAATCCCTGCCGAGCGGCCTGCCCCGCCCGCCGCCCGTCACTGCTCCGTTTGTCATTGCGAGGAGTGCTTGCGACGCGGCAATCCAGGAGGTGCAAGGCCGGAGAGGCAGCCCAAGCACCCCTGGCTTGCCACGCCGCAAGCACAACTCGTAATGACGCCGGCAGGCCTGATACAGTGGCCCAGGGATCGTCGCAGATGACCGTCAGCATGACACGGGTTTGATGAGCACCGCAGCAGGCAGCCTGCCCTACCGGCCGAACGTCGGCGCGGCACTGTTCAACGCCGAGGGCCGGGTCTTTGTCGCCCGACGCGCCGACATGCCCAACGCCGAGGGATTCGCCGGTGGGTGGCAACTGCCGCAGGGCGGCATCGACGCCGACGAGGACCCGGCCGAAGCCGTGCTGCGCGAACTCGCCGAGGAAATCGGCACCAATAGGGCCGTCATCATCGGCGAGCATCCGGACTGGCTCACCTACGACCTGCCGCCGGAGTTGCTGGGTCGCACCCTGGGCGGCCGCTACCGTGGGCAGCGGCAACGATGGTTCGCATTGCGCTTCACCGGGCAGGACAGCGACGTGCGGCTGGACCTGGACCCGCACCCCGAGTTCGATGCGTGGCGCTGGGCTGCGCTGGACGAGCTGCCGAATCTCGCTGTTGCCTTCAAGCGGCCGATCTACGAGGTGCTGGCCCAGTCATTCCGGGTCTTCGCCGTCCCAGGTTAGCGGCTCCAGCTTCGCCTGGTCCAGGACGCGGCCGAGCGTGGAGCGGGCGTCGGCGCCGGATTGGCGCTCCGCCACGGTGCGGCCATGCAGGGTCCGTGCGGCGGCCGCATCCTGTGCCGCGGCCTCCCGCGCCAGGCGCCGCTTGACCCGCCGCAAGTTCACGATCTCCGCCATAGCAGTCGGGCCTACGCGGCCAACTTCGCCAGGACCCGGCCGGCAACCGCGTCCAACCGGTGCATCAGCCCGGCATCGCGGTGCCCAGGATCGGTGATAATGGCATATTCCAAGGCGCGGTCGCATCCGGCCGGGCAAGGACCACGTGGCCTGCCAAGCACCGGGACCACGGCACGGATAAGGGTGCGGGCACGCTCGGCGTTCTCGCTCATGACTTTGACGACCGCCTCGACGCTGACCGCATCATGGCCGTCGTGCCAGCAGTCGTAATCCGTCACCATCGCCACGGTGGCGTAGCAAAGCTCTGCCTCCCGGGCGAGCTTGGCCTCCGGCATGTTCGTCATGCCGATGACGCTGCATCCCCAGGTTCGATACAGGTTGCTCTCCGCCCGCGTCGAAAACTGCGGCCCCTCCATGACCAAGTAGGTGCCGCCGCGCGTGACCGGCACACCCAACCCAAGCGCCTGCGCCTCCACCACATCGCCAATGCGGGGGCATACGGGATCGGCAACGGAAACATGGGCGACGCACCCTGCGCCGAAGAAGCTTTTCTCCCGTGCGAAGCTGCGGTCGATGAACTGGTCCACAATGACGAAGTGCCCCGGCGGCAGCTCCTCCTTCAGGCTGCCGACCGCGGACAGAGACAACACATCCGTCACGCCCGCCCGCTTCAGCGCATCGATGTTGGCACGGTAGTTGAGATGCGTCGGCGACAGTCGGTGCCCCCGCCCATGGCGTGGCAAGAACACGCAGCGCACGCCGTCCAGGACGCCAAACAGCAACTCATCAGACGGCTCCCCCCAGGGAGTCGCAACACGGCGCCATTCCTTCTGGTCCAGCCCGGCAACGTCATACAGGCCGGAACCGCCGATGATGCCGATGACCGGCGTGATCGCGTCAACCATCGTGTTCCCTAAAAACAAAGCCGCCGCGCGGAGTGAGCCGCGCGGCGAAGTGCTTAGCCTATGAACGCCGGTGGACGCTAGTGAACGTCCTTCCAGACCTTCTTCTTCACACCATACACCAGCCCGGTCATCAGTGTCAGGAATAGTACGACCTTGACGCCCATTTGCTTGCGCGGCTCCAGGTCCGGGTTGCTGGTCCAGGTCAGGAACTGCACCACGTCGCGCGACATCTGGTCCACCGTGGCCGGGGTGCCATCGGCATAGGTGACGGCACCGTCATGCAGGGGCGGCGGCATCGCAAGCTGCTTGCCGGGGAAATACTCGTTGTAATACTGCCCGTCGCCCACTTTCACGTCGGGGGGGGCATCCCGGTAGCCGTTGAGCAGCGCATGGACATAGTCCGGCCCATTCTCACGCGCCTTGATGATCAGCGACTGGTCAGGCGGCAACGCGCCGCCATTGGCCGCACGCGCGGCCTTGTCGTTGGCGAACGGGGACCGGAAATGGTCGGACGGCACTGCAGGCCGCTCGACGGGCTGGCCATTCTCGTCAGTGCCGCCGGGCACCTCGACTGACCCGGCAACCGCCTTGATCTGCTCCTCGTTCAGGCCGATGGCGCCGAGGTTGCGGTAGTACATCTCCTTCATGGAGTGGCAGTTCGAGCAGACTTCCTTGTAAACCTGGAAGCCGCGCTGCTGCGATGCCCGGTCGAAGGTGCCGAACGGGCCATTGAAGCTCCAATTCTCCTTCGGCGCCTCCACGGCCTCATGCCCTTGGGCAAAGGCGTGGGGAGCGAAGGCCGGGGCTGCCGCGAGCAGCAACCCCGCGATCTTCAAGCCTGCACGCATTACGGCTTCTCCATCGGCTTGGCCGCGGCGCCCTGGGGCAGCGGGCCACCGCCGCCGCCGGGGAAGTTGTCGCCACGGCGGATAATCGGCCGTGCGATGCTCTCCGGCAGCGGCAACGGACGCTCCAGCTTGCCCAGCACCGGCAGCACCACCAGGAAGTGCAGGAAGTAGTACGCCGTCGCCACCTGGCCGATCACGACATACAGCCCCTCCGGCGGCTTCCCGCCGACGTAGCCCAGCGCGAAGAACGATACGACGAACAGCGCCAGGAACGGCTTGTACAACGGGCGGAACCGCGTGCTGCGAACCGGGGAAGTGTCGAGCCACGGCAGCACGAACAGCACCGCGATGGCGCTGAACATCAGGATGACGCCGCCGAGCTTGTTCGGCACCGACCGCAGGATGGCGTAGAACGGCAGGAAGTACCACTCAGGCACGATGTGCGCCGGGGTCACCAGCGGGTTGGCAGGGATGTAGTTGTCCGGGTGGTTCAGCAGGTTCGGCGCAAAGAACACCAGGCCAGCGAATACCAGCAGGTAAACGCAAATGCCGATGCTGTCCTTGGCCGTGTAGTACGGGTGGAACGGCAGCGTGTCCTGCGGCGACTTCACGTCGATGCCCAACGGGTTGTTGGAGCCGGTGATGTGCAGCGCCACGATGTGCAGGAACACCACGCCGGTGATCATGAACGGCATCAGGTAGTGCAGGCTGAAGAAGCGGTTCAGCGTGGCATTATCGACGCTGGGTCCGCCAAGCAGCCAGGTCTGGATGCTGGTGCCGACCACAGGGATGGCCGAGAACAGCCCGGTGATGACGGTCGCACCCCAGTAGGACATCTGGCCCCACGGCAGCACGTAGCCCATGAACGCCGTCGCCATCATCAGCAGCAGGATGACCACGCCGAGCATGAACAGCAGCTCACGCGGCGCCTTGTACGACCCGTAATACAGGGCGCGGAAGATATGGATATACACGACGATGAAGAACATCGACGCGCCGTTGGCATGGATGTAGCGCAGCAGCCAGCCGTAGTTCACGTCGCGCATGATGCGCTCAACGCTGTCGAAGGCGAGGCTGGTATGGGCGGTGTAGTTCATTGCCAGGAAGATGCCGGTGGCAATCATGATCGCCAGGCTGATCATCGCCAGCGCGCCGAAGTTCCAGAAGTAGTTGAAATTCTTCGGCGTCGGGAACGACCCGTATTCCTTCTGCATCATCGTGAAGACAGGAAGGCGGGTGTCAATCCAGTTGATGACTGGGTTCTCGTATTCGGATTTATGTAGGCCGGCCATGCTGTTTCTCCTCAGCCGATCTTGACTTTGGTATCGCTGGTAAATGCGTATTGCGGCAGCGCCAGGTTGGCCGGCGCCGGGCCGTGGCGGACGCGGCCCGACACGTCGTACTGGCTGCCATGGCACGGGCAGAACCAGCCGCCGTAGTCGCCGCGCGGGTCGCTCGGCTTGTTGCCCAGCGGCACGCAGCCCAGGTGGGTGCAGATGCCGATGGCGACCAGCCACTGCTCCTTGCCAGGCTTGACGCGCGACGACTCAAGCGCCGGGTCGATCAGGTCCCTCTGCGGCACGGCGGATACGGTCTTGACCTCGTCTGCCGTGCGGTGGCGGATGAACACCGGCTTGCCCTGCCAAACGACGGTGATGCCGGACCCCTCGGCGATGGGGCTCAGGTCCACCTCGATGCTGGACAGCGCCAGCACGTCCTTTGCCGGGGCCATGCTGTCGATGAAGGGCCAGACTATGGCGCCGACGCCGATGGCGACCGCGCTGCCGGTCAGCAGCTTCAGGAAGTCGCGCTTGGTCGGGTCGGGGTTGCCAACCGTTGATATCGCTTCACGTACTGTGCCGTGGGCTATGTCGGACATGGATTCCCCTGCTATCCCGCTGGGGCGCCGCCGCTCGCCGTGCCCCGATCCCGCATCTCATAAACGCCGCATCAAGCCCCTGCAACACAGGCGCCGGCGCGGCTACTCTGCACCAATAAGTTGGAGGGTATCGATTTGACGCAAGAGCCTGAAATGCAAGACTTGGCCCACCCCGCGGACGCGGCCGGGCCGCTGCCACACCTGGCCGCCCCACCGCCGCACGAGGCATTGAAGCCGGCGGCACGGACCTGGTTCGAGGCGCTGCGCGACCAGCTTTGCGCCGGGTTCGAGGCGCTGGAAGACGAACAGGACGGCCCACTGGCGGACCGTCCTGCCGGGCGGTTCGTCCGGAAGCCCTGGTCGCGTCCGACCGACAGCGGCGAGGACGGCGGCGGCGGCGTCATCAGCGTCATGCAGGGCCGGGTGTTCGAGAAGGTCGGCGTCAACGTCTCGACCGTCTGGGGGGAGTTCAGCCCGGAGTTCCGTGCCTCCATTCCCGGCGCCGCGCAGGACCCGCGCTTCTGGGCGTCCGGCATCAGCGTCGTCGCGCATCCGCAGAACCCGCGCGTCCCGGCGGCGCACATGAACACGCGTATGCTGGTGACGACCCAGGGCTGGTTCGGCGGCGGCGGCGACCTGACGCCGATGCGGCTGGAGGCGCCGGAGGCGGTCGAGGACGCCGCCACGTTCCATGCCGCCTTCCGCGCCGCCTGCGACCGGCACGACCCGGCATACTACCCGGACTACAAGGCGTGGTGCGACCGCTACTTCTTCCTGCCGCACCGCAACGAGCCGCGCGGGGCCGGCGGCATCTTCTACGACCACCTGTTCAGCGGCGATGCCGGCGAGGACTTCGCCTTCACCCAGGATGTCGGCCGCGCCTTCCGCGACAGCTACACCGCCATCGTCCGCCGCCGCATGCGGGAGCCTTGGACCCCGGCCGAACGCGACCACCAACTGCTGCGCCGGGGCCGCTACGTCGAGTTCAATTTGTTGCACGACCGCGGCACCCTGTTCGGCTTGAAGACGGGCGGCAATGTGGACGCCATCCTCATGAGCCTGCCCCCGGAGGTGCGCTGGTCGTAATGCTTGCGGTGCGGCCAGGATTTGATACACACGCGAACCAACAAACGAGGCACATCATGCTGAAACCTCGCCGCCTGACCGCGTTCGGCGTCACCCTCGCCCTGCTTGCCACCCTGGCCGCGCCAGGCTGGGCGCAGGCGCCGCAATCCAGCCGCCCGGCAGCCGTCCCAACCCGCCCGGCCTCGCCTGCGGCCACCCCTGCCCCGGCATCGGCGGCCACGCCCGCCCCGTCTGCCGCATCATCGGGCAGCCGCATCGACATCAACTCGGCGACCGAGGCGCAGTTGGACAGCCTGCCCGGCATCGGCCCAGTTCGCGCCAAGGCCATCGTCGCCGCCCGCCCCTACGCCGACGTGCAGGACCTGACGAAGAAGAAGGTGCTGACCGCCGGGGTCATGGCTGGGATCAAGGACCGGATCGCATTGGCGAACATCAACACGTCCAGCGCAGCCGACCTGCAGCGCACCCTGCCCGGCGTCGGCGACGTGCGCGCCAAGGCCATCGTCGCCGGCCGCCCCTATATCGCGCCTGCGGACTTGGTGACGAAGAAGGTGCTGCCTCAAGGCGTGTTCGACGGCATCAAGGACCTGGTCGCCTACTGATCCCGGGGCACGGCCCAAGGTCTGTTCAGGGTCGCCACGCGACGGAAAGCCGGACGAGGGACGAAGTTGCGCTTCCATGCACGCGTGCAACCTTCGGCAATCCCTTGTCCGCCGTACGCTTCCTGAGCCGAATGGGGCCGCTCACCGCAACCCAGGCCCTCGACCGGCTCCGGCGTGGCGGGGAACCGACCCGGAGAAGTTCGCCCCGACTTGCCCGGCGGCCCAGGCCGATGGCTGCTGCCATCGGCTGTCGTTGGACCGCTGCGTTCAGGCCTTCCTGTTCAACAGGCCAGCACTCCCGCGCGAGCCGCCGCCGCCGTGATCGCCGTCGCTATCAACCTTTGTCGGCGCCGGCGGCACCGGCGGCTTCGGCGCTGCTGCCACGGCGGCCTGGGCCAGGGATGATGATACGCTTGAAACGGACATGGGTTCAAACCTTTGAAATGCGGGGGTGTTCAGGGCTGTGTTGCCCGCCACCACACTGCGCCTGAGACTTTAAGACTCCGTTGCGTCATGACGGAGGTCCAGGCCCGCATCGGCCACCGGCCTAATCCGTCACCGGCACGCCGCGCAGCCGCTTGACCTCGCCGCGTTGCACCTTCGCCTCCACCCGGCGGCGGCGGGACGCCTTGGTCGGCTTGGTGTCGCGCCGGAACACCGGCAGCACCGCCGCCTCCCGCAGCAGCGCCACGATGCGGTCCTGCGCGTCCTGCCGGTTGCGGTCCTGCGAGCGGTGCTGCTGCGCGGTGATGACCAGCACGCCGTCGCCCGTCACCCGCCGACCGCCCAGCATTTCCGCCCGGGCGCGCAGCCCCTCCGGCAGGGTGCCGGGGCGGCGCAGGTCCAGGCGCACCTGGACGGCGCTGGACACCTTGTTGACGTTCTGCCCCCCGGGGCCGGAGGCGCGGATGAAGCTTTCCTCGATCTCGCGCGGGTCGAAGCTGATGCCAGGGGCGATGGGGATGAACATGGGTGATACCGGCAATGATTGGTTGGGGCGGAAGGATTCGAACCTTCGCATGGCGGATTCAAAGTCCGCAGCCTTACCGCTTGGCGACGCCCCAGCGCCGGCCGCCATGCTCATTAGGCGGTGCGCGCCCCCTCCGTAAAGCCCCCGCCCCAGGCCCACCAACCCGACGGCGCCGCCCGCGCCGCCGCCAGGGGCGCTTCGCCCGGCGCGAACAGCCCGAAGCATGTCGCGCCAGAGCCGCTCATCCGCGCCAGCAGGCACCCAGGCTGGGCGCGCAGCCAGGCGAGCACGTCGGCAATCGGTGGGCAAAGCTGCAGGGCCGGGGCTTCCAGGTCATTGGACAGGCCGCGAAGGCCGTCCACCATCGCGTCCACGCCGGACCAAGCCGGCGGCAGGTGCGCCGGGGCGGAGAACGGGCCGGTGCGGGCGCGGAACACCTCGGGCGTGGACACGCCGACACGAGGGTTGGCCAGCACCATGCCGAACGGCGGCAGCCCCGGCGCGGCGCCAAGCCGGTCGCCAAGGCCAGCCATGCGGGCCGGACCTGAGGCCAGGCAGACCGGCACGTCCGCCCCCAGCCGCAGGGCGATGGCCAGCAGCGCCCCATCCGGAACCTGCAGGCCCCAAAGCCTGGCCAGCAACCGGAGCGCCGCCGCGGCGTCGGCCGACCCGCCGCCGATGCCGCTGGCGACGGGCAGACGCTTGTCCAGCACCAGCTGCGCCCCGGCGCCGACACCGGCCTGCTCAGCCAGCGCCCGCGCCGCCCGCAGCACCAGGTTATCCGGTCCACTCCCCAGCCCTGCCGCAAACGGCCCGGTCACCTGGAGGCTCAGGTCGCCCGCAGATGCCGCCTCCAACCGGTCCGCCGCGCCGGGGAACACCGCCAGGCTGTCCAACTCATGATAGCCATCGTCTCGCCGGCCGACGATGTGGAGGAACAGGTTGACCTTGGCCGGAGCCAGCTCCGCATCCATCAGCTATTGCGGCGGGGATGCCGGGCCGCCCCCCCCAGCGTCAGGCCCACCTACACCAGGCCCACCTACGCCAGGCCCACCTACGCCAGGCCCACCTACGCCAGGCCCACCTACGCCAGGCCCAC
>CAXTAT010000003.1:0-130211 GCA_964242415.1 uncultured Acetobacteraceae bacterium | reverse complement strand
CTACGCCAGGCAACGTGCGCAGCTTGGCCTCGATCCGGGCGGCCTCGGCCGGCTCCGGCTGGAACGTCAGGGCGCGCCGCCACTCGAACTCCGCCTCCCGGTTGCGTCCGACCGCCTGCAGCGCATCGCCCAGGTGGCCGTTGACGGTGCTGTCCTCCGGCATCAGCTCGACCGCGCGCTGCAGCCGGGCCAGCGCGCCCGCCTTGTCGCCCTGCAGCAGCAGCACCCAACCCAGGCTGTCGATGATCGACCCATCGTTCGGGTCCTGCTCCAACGCGCGCTCGATCAGGGCGTGCGCCTGGTCCAGGTGCTCGCCCCGCTCGGCCCAGGCGTAACCCAGGTAGTTCAGCACCCCCGGCTGGTCCGGCGACAGCTCCAGCGCATAGCGGAAGTCGGCCTCCGCCCGGTCCCACTTGCCATCGCGTTCCAGGGCAATGCCGCGGGCATAGAACAGCGGCCAGTTACCGCGTGTGGGCGTGCCGAGGCGGGCGATGGCGCGGTCATAGACCGCAACGGCCTCGGCGAACCGGTTGTGGCGGCGCAGCAGGTCCCCCAGGGCCGCCAGCGGCTCCGGCTGGTTCGGGTGCTGCGCCGCCAACTCGTTTAGCAGGCTGGCGGCGGCGTCGGTCTGGTCCAGCTCATCCAGCAGCCCGGCCCGGCGCAACTGCACGACGGTCACCAGGGGGTCGCCAGGGGGAACGGCCTGCAGGGTGTCCAGCGCGCCCGCCGTCTGCTTCGCCGTGTCCTGCATGTCCGACAGCAGCAACCGCGCCGCGGTGAAGTCCGGGCGAACGTCCAGCGCCAGGCGCAGCACCACCAGCGCCAGGTCGGGGGCGTTCTGCTGCCGCAGGGTGGCGGCCATCGCCAGGTAAACCTCTGCCAGCCCATCCGCGGCATTGCGGACCGCCGGCTTGGCGGCGTCGGCCAGCAGGGCCTGCCGCGCCAATGAGACATCCGGGTTCGCGGCCGCCATCTCGGCCACGGTGCTCTCCGCCTGCGCCATGTCGCCGCGCCGGGCGTACCAGCTTGCCAGGATTTGACCCAGCCGGATGTTCATGACGCCATACTCGCGCCGCGCCGCCTCGTACAGCCGCCCGGCCTCCCCGGCGCGCCCACCCAGGTCGGCGATCAGGCCGGCGTGCAGGGTCATCACCGGCCGGAAGCGCCCGGCGTCGATGGCGGCCTGCATCGACGCGAGGGCGATGGCGGACCGCCCGGCGCCCAGCTCCGCCCAGGCCACCAGCAACGGGCGCAGTACCTGGGTCAGCCCCTGCTGCGGCAGGTTGTCGAAGGCCATGCGCGCGGTGTCCCAATTGCCGGACTTGGCCTCGCGGTCGGCCACGTCCAGCCGGGCGATGGGATCGTTCGGCAGGCTGGACGCCAGGCGGGCGGCGTCCGGCCGGGCGTCCAGCAATGCTGCCAGAAATGCCTGCTCCGCCAGTTCGGGCACGCCAGGCTCCAGGGTCAGCACCGCCTCCAGCCGGTCGGCGGCCACGCCCAGGTCGGACTGCTGCGCGGCGAAGCGGCCCGTGAGGTAGCCGCCATAGGCGCCGGTCCCAACGAAGTGGGAGACGCCGTCCGCCGGGTCCGGCCCATAGTCGGCGGCGCCGGCGCCAAACAGGACGGCGCAGGCCAGCAAGACAGGGCGGCGCATCGGCTACATGCCAGCCGGGTAGTTCGGCCCGCCGCTGCCCTCCGGCACCGCCCAGTCGATGTTCTGGGTGGGGTCCTTGATGTCGCACGTCTTGCAGTGCACGCAGTTCTGCGCGTTGATCTGCAACCGGTGATGGCCGCCCTCCGTCTCCACGGCCTCATACACCCCCGCCGGGCAGTAGCGGCTTTCCGGGCTGGCGAAGCGGTCCCAGTTGACGCCCTCCCAGCGGCCGGGGTCCTTCAGGTGCAGGTGCGGCGGCTGGTTCTCCTCGTGGTTGGTGTTGCTGATGAACACCGAGGACAGGCGGTCGAAGGTCAGCGTGCCGTCCGGCTTCGGATAGGCGATGCGGGCGGCGGCGCTGGCAGGGCGCAGGCTCTCGTGGTCGGCATGGGCGTGCTGGAACGTCCAGGGCGCCTTGCCGCGGAGCAGAAAGGTGTCCATGGCGGAGTAGGCAATGCCGCCATACAGGCCGAACTTGGCGAAGGCCGGGCGGATGTTGCGGGCGCCCTGCAGTTCCGTGAACAGCCAGGAATCGCGGAACCGCTGCTCATAGCTGGCAGGCTCGGCGGGACGGCCGTTCGCCAGCGCGTCGGCCACCGCCTCGGCGGCCAGCATGCCGGACTTCATGGCGGCATGGGTGCCCTTGATCTTCGGCACGTTCAGGAACCCGGCGGTGTCGCCAATCAGCGCCCCGCCGGGGAACGTCAGCTTGGGGATGCTCTGGAACCCGCCCTCGCTCAGCGCACGCGCGCCGTAGCTGACGCGCCGCCCGCCCTCGAAGTGCCTGCGCATGGCCGGGTGGGTCTTGAAGCGCTGCATCTCGTCGAACGGGGACAGCCAGGGATTGCTGTAATCCAGGCCGACGACGAAGCCATACGACACCAGGTTGTCGCCGAAGTGGTACAGCCAGGACCCGCCATAGGTGCGGCTATCCAGCGGCCAGCCCACGGCGTGCTCCACCAGGCCGGGTTTGTGGTTGGCGGCGGGAATTTCCCACAGCTCCTTGATCCCGATGGCATAGGTCTGCGGGTTGCGGCCATCGCGCAGGCCGAACCGCTCCGTCACATGCTTGCTGAGCGAACCGCGGCAGCCCTCGGCGAACAGGGTATAGGGCGCGCGTAGCTCCATGCCGGGCTGGTAGTTCGGGCCATGCTCACCCGACTTCTCGATGCCCATATCGCCGGTGGCGACGCCGACGACCTGGCCATCCTCGACCAGCACCTCGGCGGCGGCAAAGCCCGGGTAGATCTCCACCCCCAGCGCCTCCGCCTGGGTGCCGAGCCAGCGGCAGACCTCACCGAGGCTCACGATATAGTTGCCGTGGTTGTTCATCTGCGGCGGGTTCGGCAGCTTGATGGCGCGCGTCTCCGTCAGGAACAGGAAGCGGTCATCCGTCGCCGCGGTGTTCAGCGGGGCGCCCAGGTCCCGCCAATCCGGCAGCAGCTCCGCCAGGGCGCGCGGCTCGATGACGCAGCCGGACAGGATATGCGCGCCGACCTCGCCGCCCTTCTCCACCACGCAGATGCCCGCCTCGGGCGCCAACTGCTTCAGGCGGATCGCCGCAGCCAGCCCGGCCGGCCCGGCGCCCACGATGACCACGTCAAACTCCATCGCCTCACGCGAAGCGGCATCTTCAGCCATGGCATCCTCCGTCCCAGGTGCGCCCCGCCACGCTGGGGCACCCCGGCATCATGTTCTGTGCGGCGTCGGCCGCCGATGCCCCATAGGTGGGGCGTCCGCCGGGTTGTGCAAAACCGCCGCGCGCCACATTTTCGCATCCATGCCACAACTGTGCGGAATACGGTAATGGACGACCTGGCGGCCCTGCGCCTCCTGGTCGAGTGGGGAGCCGACGAGGCGCTGGCCGACCTGCCGCTCGACCGGTTCGCCGCGCGGCCTGCCGCCGCCGCCGCGCCAGCCGTCTCGGCGCCTGCGCTGCCTGCTCCGGCAAGGCCGCCTCAGGCCGTTGCCGCCCGGCCGTCCGCGTTGCCGGCCGGCGCCGGTGCAGCCGCCCGCGCACAGTCGCTGGCCGCCGCCGCAAGCTCGCTCGCCGAGCTGCAGGCCGCCCTGAGCGCCTTCGACGGCTGCCCGTTGCGCGACACGGCGACCAGCACCGTCCGCGCAGATGGCAACCCGGCTGCCGGGCTGGTGCTGGTGGCGGAGGCGCCCGCCGCCGACGACGACCGTGCGGGGGTCGCGTTCTCCGGGGCGGCCGGCGCCCTCATGGACCGCGTGCTGGCGAGCATCGGGCTGGACCGGTCCGGCATCCTGCTGACCCACCTCGTGCCCTGGCGCCCGCCGGGCAGCCGCGCGCCGACCGACGCCGAGGTGCAGGCCTGCCTGCCGTTCCTCATGCGTGCCCTGGTGCTCATGCAGCCGCGCCGGATGGTGCTGCTGGGGGCTGCCCCGGCGAGGGCGCTGGCCGGAACCGCGGACAGCATCCGGCGGCTGCGCGGGCGCTGGCTGACGGTGCCGATGCCGGACGGCGCCACCTCGGTGCAAGCGCTCCCGATGCTGCCGCAGGAACAGTGGATGCGGACTCCGGCAGCCAAACGCGACCTGTGGGCCGACCTTATCGAATTGCGGCAGAGCATTGATGTTGTAAATTAAAGTCAAGACATCGCAGGATGGTTATCAGCCGGCGCCGATGTCTTGCTTGTGCCTGGAGAACAGGAAGTGTAGCAGCCCGCCCATGCAAGGGACTGGCCGCGTGCTTTCCCGTCTTTCCGCCGCCCGGGCCTTCATTGCCGGGGCCGCGATCCTCGCCGGCACTGTGGCGTCGGTGGTCCATGCGCGCGATGCGGTCGAGGACGTGGCGATGGCGGTGCCTCGGGTGTCGCTGCTGGGGGCCGCCGGCGTCGCCCTGCCGCATCCGTTGCCGCCCAGCGAGGCTGCCCGCATCCGCATGATCTTTGACATGCAGCGCCGGGCCGACCCGGCTGCGGCGGGTGAAACCGCACGGCTGCCGGACACCCTGCTGCTTGGCCACCTGCTCGCCGACCGGCTGACCAGGGCTGGCACCGCGGCGCCGGTGGACCAGCTTAGCGCCTGGCTGGTGCGCTATCCGGACCTGCCGGACGCGCCAGCCCTCTACAGCCTGCTGATGGCGCAACTGCCGAAGGGCGCCGCCCCCCCGCCTCCGCCGCCGCCGGTGCCATTCCTGGTACCGTCCACCGTGCTGACGCCGCCGGAGGACGGCGACCTGAACGGCCCGATGCTGCTCCGCAACCCTGTGCTGGACCGCAGCGTGATGGAGCCGGCCCGCGCCGGCCGGGCCGACCGTGCCGTTCGCCTGATCGCCCGCACGCCGGGCCTGGACCGGCTGTACGGCGCAGTGCTGCGGGCGGAGGTCGCGCAGATCCTGTTCACCCAGGGACGCGACACCGAGGCCTACAGCCTGGCCGAGGCAGCCAACCACCAGGCCGGCGGCGATGTCGGGCTGGCCCCCTACATCGCCGGCCTGGCCGCATGGCGGCTGAACCGGGCGGACCTGGCACGGCCGATGTTTGCCGCGGCCTATCATGCGCCCCTGACCAACACCAACCGCCGTTCCGCCGCGGCATTCTGGGCGGCGCGGGCGGAGATGCGCTGCCACAACCTCGCCGGCTATGCTCCCTGGATGCAGCGGGCGGCCGAAAACCCCCGCGCGTTCTACGGATTGATCGCCCGGCGCGCCCTCGGCCTGGGTACCGGCACGCCCAAGCCCTTCACCGCCGGCACGCTCGGGGAGGCCGATGTCGAGGCCATCGCGGCGCTGCCCGGCGGACGCCGTGCCTTCGCCCTGCTGCAGGTCGGCGAGCCGGGGCGCGCAGAGGCCGAGCTGCGCCAGGTTTGGGCGGCGATGCAGGACCGCGCCGGCTTCACCCGGTCCATCCTGCTGATTGCGCAGGCGGCCGGGCTGCACGGGCTGGCGACCCAGTTGACGCCCCTGGTGCAGACCGTCGGGGAGGGCGCGGCCATCCGGCTTCCCACCGCCGGCCTCCATCCGACCGGCGGCTTCCGCATCGACCCGGCGCTGATGTATGCGCTGGCGCGGCTCGAATCGAACTTCAACCCCAATGCCGTCTCCCCCGCCGGCGCGCGGGGCCTGATGCAGATCATGCCCATCACGGCCGAGACGATGAGGCAGGACAGCGCCGAGGTGCCCCGGCGGGTCAAGCTGGGCGACCCCGCGACCAACCTCGACCTGGGCCAGCGCTACCTGCTGCGCCTGGCGCGGTATGACAGCATCGGCAACGACCTGATCCGCCTGCTGGCCAGCTACAACGCCGGTCCCGGCAGCTTTGCGCGGTGGGCCGGCGACATCCGGCACATGGATGACCCGCTGCTGTTCATCGAGAGCGTGCCGAACGAGGAGACGCGGGCCTATATCCCGCAGGCGCTGACCTATACCTGGCTGTATGCGGCGCAGCTCGGCCTGCCGGCGCCAAGCCTGGACGAGATGGCCGCCGGGGTCTGGCCGCAGTTCGCGGAGTGGGCGCCGGGGCATGAGGCTCAACGGGGCCTGGTGGCGCAAATCCACTGACCCCACATCCCCGTTGAGCAGCGGAGGCAGCGATGTCGCAAATTGACACTTCCCGGGCCTTCATCCCGGTCACCCTTGCGGTGCTGACGGTATCCGACACCCGCACCGCGGCCAGCGACCGCTCAGGCGACATCCTGGCGGCGCGCATTACGGATGCCGGGCACCATGTTGGCGCCCGGGCCATCGAACGCGACGAGGCGGCGCTGATCGAGGCCCGGCTGCGTGCCTGGATCGCCGACCCGGCCATCGACGCCGTGATCACCACGGGCGGCACGGGCGTAACCGGCCGGGATGTCACGCCCGAGGCCTTCGACCGCGTCGTCGAGAAGCGGATCGAGGGGTTCGGCGAGCTGTTCCGGTTGCTGAGCTACCAGAAGATCGGCACCTCGACGATGCAGTCCCGCGCCATGGCCGGGGTTGCTGGCGGCACCTACTTGTTTGCGCTGCCGGGCAGCACGGGTGCGGTGAAGGATGCCTGGGACGACATCCTGCGCTGGCAGTTGGACAGCCGTCACCGCCCCTGCAACCTGGTTGAGCTGATGCCGCGGCTACAGGAGCACCTGCGAGCGGCTGAGTAGCCGTCGCCGGGTCAAGACTGTTTCCAAGATGCTGTTCCGCAGGGCGATTGCGTATGGCGCAACAACCGCACCAGCTTTCTCCGTGCATGCGTGATCGTACATAGCGTGGGAATTCTGCCCGCTTCTCCCTCTCCCTCCGGGAGAGGGCCGGGGTGAGGGGGTCTTGCGGCGCAGACCTCCTGGCCCGGGCAGCCCGGTTCCGCCAACACCATCGAGCGGCATTTGGACAGACCCCCTCACCCCGGCCCTCTCCCGGAGGGAGAGGGAGCAGGCATTGTCTTCACACTACATGTAACCTGCCGCTGGTGTTCCGTTTGTGTTCTTGACAGAGTGGATGGGTCTATGTAGCGTCCGCTTCAGAACGCACAGGGAACGCCGTCATGCCCGATGGTTCAATCGCCACCCGTGAGCTATCTCGCAGCGCTTGGGACGAAGACGCGCTGGCCGCCTTCGCCCACGGCGACCTGCCGGAGTCGGAGCCCGCTGACGCGCCGCCCGGACTGGCCCGCCCAGGGCGCGGGGCAACCGTCAACCCGCAGGCCCGCTACGACCGCCTCGGCACCACACCAGTCGGGGACGGATGGGAGTTCCTGGGGACCGACCTGCCGCCGCTGCCCACAGTCCTGGTGCGCGACGCCTCCAAAAGCGCCATCAGTTGGAACGACAGCCCGGATCTGGGCTTCGACCGCGCCGTCAACCCGTATCGCGGATGCGAGCATGGCTGCGTCTACTGCTATGCCCGGCCGAGCCACGCCTACCTCGGCTACTCGCCGGGCCTGGAGTTCGAGACGCAGATCGTCTTCAAGCCGGACGTGGCCGCCCTGCTGGAGCGTGAGCTGCGCCGCCCGGGCTATGTCGCCCAGCCCATGGTGCTCGGCTCCAACACCGATCCCTACCAGCCGGTGGACCGCACGTTGCGGCTAACCCGCTCGGTGCTGGAGGTGCTGGAGCGGTTCGGCCATCCCGTCAGCATCGTCACCAAGTCCGCCGGGGTGCTGCGCGACCTGGACATCCTGCGGCGGATGGCAGGGCGCGGGCTGGTGCGCGTGTGGCTATCGGTCACGACGCTCGACCCCGCCCTGGCCCGGCGCATGGAGCCGCGGGCCGCCACTCCGGCGCGGCGGTTGCAGGCCATCGCCGAGCTTACCGCCGCCGGCGTCCCCGCGGGCGTGCTGGCGGCGCCGATGATCCCGGGGCTGAACGACATGGAGTTGGAGGGCATTCTGCAGGCGGCCCGGCGGCACGGAGCGCAGCACGCCGGCTACGTGCTGCTGCGCCTGCCGCACGAGCTGCGGGACGTGTTCACCGCCTGGCTGCACCAGCATGTGCCGGACCGGGCGCGGCGCGTGCTGGCGCTGATCCGCCAGACCCGGGCCGGGGACCTCAACGACAGCCGGTTCGGGCAGCGGTTCAGCGGCGCCGGGGACTACGCGGACCTGCTGGCGCAACGCTTCGGCCGTGCGCTGCGGCAGCTTGGCTTCCAGGGCCGGGAGGGCTTGGACGTCACGCAGTTCCGGCGGCCGGCCCAGGCTGGGGAGCAGTTGTCGCTGCTGTAGCGCCGGGCCGCTAGGCCGTTGTGATAGCCGCAGTTGTGATAGCCTGGCAGGCATGAGGCCGGATTTCACGCGCGAGGCGCAGCACGGCGGCAGGGTCGCAGGGGTGGATGAGGCCGGCCGCGGACCGCTGGCCGGACCCGTCGTAGCCGCGGCCGTCGTGTTTGCCGGCGGCGTGCCGGATGCGCTGGCCGCCCTGCTGGACGACTCGAAGAGGCTGAGCGCCGCGGCCCGCGAATCGGCCTATGCCGCCCTGCGCGCAAGCAGTGCCGAGATCGCAGTCGGCGCGGCGTCGGTGGCGGAGATCGCGCGGCTGAACATCCTGCGGGCCTCGTTGCTGGCAATGCGCCGCGCCGTCCTGCGGCTGCCGGCGGCGCCGGACCTGGCGCTGGTGGACGGCAACCAGGCGCCCTCCCTGCCCTGCTCCGTGACATGCTGCATCGGCGGCGATGCGCTGTCGCTGTCCATCGCGGCCGCGTCGATCGTGGCAAAGGTGATCCGCGACCGGGCGATGCTGCGACTCGACCGGCGGCATCCCGGATACGGTTGGGCGACGAACGCCGGGTATGGCACCGCAACCCACCGAGCGGCGCTGCTGGCGCTCGGCCCGTGCCCGCATCACCGCGCCAGCTTCGGCACGGTGCGACGCCTGGCGGCCCCGGCGGATTGACGCGGCTTCCGGCGCGTCGGCATGGTGCCCCCCACGTTCCGAGGACGGCGTAGTGAAAACGGCGTAACGAAGGCAGCGCAACAGTGACGAGGCATGGTGGACATCGCGAGGGAACTGCCGCTGGACCAGGTGCAACTCGGCGATTGCATACCGCTGATGGGCATGCTGCCGCCGGCCTCGGTTCACTGCGTCTTCGCCGACCCGCCCTACAACCTGCAGCTTCGCGGCGAGCTGCGGCGGCCGGACGACAGCTTGGTCGATGGCGTCGATGACGACTGGGACCGCTTCAGCGACTTCGCGTCCTATGACCAGTTCACCCGGGAATGGCTGGGCGAATGCCGGCGCCTGCTGCGCAAGGACGGAACGCTGTGGGTGATCGGCGCCTACCACAACATCTTCCGCATCGGCGCCATCCTGCAGGACCTGGGGTTCTGGATTCTCAACGACGTGGTTTGGCGCAAGGCCAACCCGATGCCGAACTTCCGCGGTCGGCGCTTCACCAACGCGCATGAGACGCTAATTTGGGCGGCGCGCGGACGCGACAGCCGCTACCGGTTCAACTACCAGGCGATGAAGGCGCTGAACGACGACCTGCAGATGCGCAGCGACTGGTTCCTGCCGCTGTGCACGGGGCCGGAGCGCCTGCGCAACCAGCACGGCCTGAAGCTGCATCCGACGCAGAAGCCGGAGGCCCTGCTGCACCGCGTCCTGATGGCCAGCACGTCGCCGGGCGACATCGTGCTGGACCCGTTCCTGGGAACCGGCACGACGGCGGTAGTGGCCAAGCGGCTGCACCGGCACTTCATCGGCATGGAACGCCACCCGGCCTATGTGGAGGCCGCGATCGGCCGGGTCCGCCGCGAGCGGCCGGCGTCGCTGGACGGCATAACGGCATCGCCGACCAAGCGGGAGGCCGTGCGGGTCCCCTTCGGCAGCCTGGTCGAGCGTGGGCTAGTGCCGCTGGGGACGCAGCTCATGGACAAGCAGCGCCGCGTCCGGGCCACCGTCTCGGCGGACGGCACGCTGCTGGCAGGCAGCCTGCGCGGCAGCATCCACCAGGTCGGCGCCGCGGTGCAGAATGTGCCAAGCTGCAACGGCTGGACGTTCTGGCATTTCGAGCGCAATGGAAAGCTGGTGGCCCTGGACGAGGTGCGCACTGAGTCGACGATGTAGGACCAGGGGCATTTCGCCTCGACCCTGCGATGCCGCATCTAACTAACCGCTGTCATTGCAACGCCCCGTCATTGCGAGCCGGCTTCGGCGCGGCAACCCAGGGCGGCATGGACTGCAGTTACTGCCTTGCACCCCCTGGATTGCCGCGTCGCAAGCGCTCCTCGCAATGACAGCCGGGGCAATGACAGCCCGGGCGATGGACAGACAGGGCAATGACGAACGAGCGGGCGGGCAAACCGATCAGTGCAGCGGGCGGCCAACATGCTGCCGTTGCCGCACCAAGCGCTTACGCCAGGTCCCAATCACCCATGCTTCGGATAACGTGGGCGTCCGGCTAGGCCGGCACCGGCTCAGCCCGCGACAGGTGCTGCGACTCCTGGGCTGCCGCCACGCAGGCCGCCACCGCATCCCGCAACGTCGTCACATACTGGTCCGCCCCGACCGCGGCGCGCAGCCGTTCATCCTCCAGCAGCGCCTGATCGGCCTGCCAGAGTCCGACGAGCACCGTGGCGCCCGGCGCCCGGGTCCGAAGCCGGCGCATCAGGTATCGCAGGGCCGACGGGCTGCCGCTCGCCTCCAGGTAGGACACGCACACCATGGCCACCCCGGTCACGTCCAGCGAACCGATGGCGCCGCGCGCCACCGCGTCCTGTCCGACCACACGCGCCTGCAGCCCATGCTTGCCCAGTAGTTGCGCCAGCATCGCGTTCGCCGCCTCGTCCAGCGGCCCGCGCGCTGCAACGCACAGCACCGATGCGGCGCCGGACCACACCGGCCCCAGCGGCCCGGCCGCCGGATCGAGCGTCCCGGGCACCGGCAGGCGCTGCGGCCCCGTGGCGGCCTGGGCGCTCGCGGCTTTGCCGAGGCCCGGGTCCGCATCGTCATGCTCGGCCAGGTCCGCCACCACGCCGCCAATGGCGTCCTGGATGTTGCGGAGCTGCTCATCGGTCAACACGCCGCGCAGCGAGTCGTTGGCCGCCAGTTCCAGCCCCTTCATCGCCACCTCGTCGTAATAGGACGACAGCGCGCGGTCCCGCAGCAGCACCTCCGCCTGGTCCAGCGCCTCATCGGCGTCGCCGGCCAGGATGCGCTGGTAGAAGCTTTCAGCCGGAGTCAGGGCCGGCTGGTCGCCCAGCAGCACGTCGATGAACTCCAGCCGCTCGATATGCCGGCCCAGCACCACCAGGCACAGCGACAGCGGCATGGACAGGATCAGCCCCACCGGCCCCCACAGCCACGCCCAGAAAATGGCGGAGATCACCACCGACACCGGCGACAGCCCGGTGCTGTGGCCGTACACCAGCGGCTCGACAACCTGGCCCACCACCGGCTCCAGCACCAGGAACAGCGCCAGGGTATAGACGACCATGGTCCAGCCGGGATCGACCGCCGCGGCCAGCGTCAACGGGAAGATGGCGGCCGTGAAGGCGCCGATGTAGGGCACGAAGCGCATCAGGCCCGCAATGATGCCCCACAGCGTCCAGTTCGGCACGCCGATCGCCGCCAGGCCCAGCGCCACCACCACGCCGAAGCAGGCGTTGACCGCCAGTTGCGACAGGAAGTAGCGGCTCAGCCGGGCCGCCGCGTCGTCCATCGCCGCAGTCGTGCGGTGCAGGTCGCCGGAGCCGAACAGGCGGATCAGCCGGTCGCGCAAGTCCTCTTGCTGCATCAGGATGAACACCGCGACGATGAACACGATGCCCATGGTCGCCAGCGGGGACAGCACCGGCGCCAGCAGCCGTTCCGCGACCGCCAGCGGGTTGGGGTCAGGCTGCCGCACCTCGACGGGGATCGGCGCAGGCTGGTTGGACGCGGCAGCCGGCGCGGCCGGCGCGGCAGCCTGCATCCCCTGGCCAAGCTGCCCAGTGAGCGCAGTCAGGCGTCCAAGAGTGTAATTGCGTACCACATCGACCTTGCGCTCGATGGTGCTGGCATAGCGGGGCGCATCGCCAGCCAGTTGCGCCACCTGGGCGCCGATGATGCCGCCCAGGCTAAGGATCACGCCCAACGCCAGCACGACGGCCGCGACGACGGCCGGCACCCGGCCCAGCTTGAGCCGGCGCAGCAGCGCGACCAGGGGCACCAGCACAAAGGACAGCAGCACCGCCAGCGTGATCGGCACCAGCACGTCGCGGGCGAAATACAAGGCGGCTATGGTGACGACGCCGACCGCCAGCGTCGTCAGCCCTTGCAGGCCCGGCACTTCTGCCGGGGCGACATGGGTCTTGAGCCGGGATGCTGCGGCGTCGGACATGGCGGCATGGTCCTTTCCAAGGAAGTAAGAGCCTCTAACGCCCGGGTTGCCGAATGGTTGAGCACCGCCGCAAGCAACCCACATGGCATGCTGATGTCTAACCCCGCCTTAAAGTTCGACGTCGCCATCCTGGGCGCAGGGGCGGCCGGCATGATGTGCGCCATGACGGCCGGCGCACGCGGCCGGCGCGTGCTGTTGCTGGACCATGCGGCGCAGGCCGGGGCCAAGATCCTGATCTCCGGCGGCGGGCGCTGCAACTTCACCAACGAGCACACGCAGCCCGACCGCTTCCTGTCGGCCAACCCGCGGTTCTGCACATCGGCGCTGCGCCGCTACACGCCGCAGGACTTCATCGCGTTGGTCCAAAAGCACGGCATCGCCTACCACGAGAAGGCGTTGGGCCAGCTTTTCTGCGACGGCTCCGCCCGCGCCGTCGTCGCCATGCTGCTGGCGGAGTGCGCCGCCGCCGGCGTCGAGATCAGGCTCGGCCAGCAGGTGACGGAGGTGTCGCGCTCCGACCGGTTCCGCTTGGAGACGACGGGCGGCACGGTGACGGCGGCGGCGCTGGTGCTCGCCACCGGCGGGCTGAGCATCCCCAAGATGGGCGCCACCGGCTTCACGCACGACCTGGCCCGGCAGTTCGGCCTGCCGCTGACCGACCTGCGGCCGGGCCTGGTGCCGCTGACCTTTGGCGATGCCGACCTGGGGCTGATGCAGCCATTGAGCGGCGTGGCCCTCCCCGTGGCCGCCAGCGTCGGCCGCCACCGCTTCGACGAGGCCATGCTGTTCACCCATCGCGGCCTGTCGGGTCCGGCCATCCTGCAGGTGTCGTCGCTGTGGCGGGATGGCGAGGCGCTGCGCCTGGACATGCTGCCCGGCACCGACGCCCGCGCGTTCCTGCTGGGCCGCAAGCGCGCCCGGCCCAAGGCGGAGGCGCGGACGGTGCTGACCGAGGTGCTCCCGGCCCGGCTGGCGCAGGCGCTGGCGGCGGCGCACCTGCCGGCGGGCGCCATGGCCGACCTGCCGGACCGCACGCTGGGCCGGGTCGGCGAGATGCTGAACAACTGGCAGCCCCGGCCGCAGGGCACCGAGGGCTATGCCAAGGCCGAGGTCACGCTGGGCGGCGTCGATACGCGGGCGTTGTCATCCAAGACGATGGAGGCGGCGGCGGTGCCGGGCCTGCACGTGATCGGGGAGGCGGCGGACGTCACGGGATGGCTGGGCGGCTACAACTTCCAGTGGGCCTGGTCGAGCGGATGGTGCGCCGGGCAGGCGGTCTAGGGACGCCAGATGCCGGTCGGGAGGTTTGGCCGGTCACAGCTCCTAAGTCACTGCGGGCCGGCGTCGGCGCGGCAAGCCACCGCCGGCGCGAGCGTCCCAAGCCGCTCATGGATTGACTCGTTGCCAGCGCCCCCCGCAGCGACGGGTGCCGATAGTAGCAAGCGGTTCGACATGCCCGGGCTTTGCATCATGACGGACCTTGGCGCAGCAACGCCCGGACCGCTGCCGCCGGCACTGCCGTTCCCCCCACGCCATCGACGCGGCCCGTCGCCTGCACCCCGACCACCTGCCAAACCCCAGCCGCATCGCGCGCCAGCACCGGGGCACCGCTGGTGCCACGGGTGCCGGCGCAGGTGTGCACCAGCACCGGCCACTGCGTCTCCCCGTCGGTGTAGCCATCGGACTCGCAGGCCGTGTCGGCCAGCACCACCTCCGCCCGGTCCTGCCCGTAGCCGCCCAGCATCAGTGGCGTGCCCCGGGGCGCAGCCTCACCTGCCAGCCTCAGGGTCTGCCCGGGCAACGCGACCGGGACAGCAAGGTGAACGATTGCCAGGTCCAGCCCGCGCGTGATCGCCCCCTCCTCGGGATCGTAGCCCGGCGCAACCTGAAACGACTCGGCAATGGCGTGCCGGGTAAAGGTGCCAGCCGCATAGCCGACCAGCACATGAACGGACTCCGGCAACACGAAGTGCCCCAGCCGCCGGCTATACAGGCAGTGCGCCACGGTGACAGCGGTCTGCGGGTCGATCAAGAAGGCGGTGCAGCGGGACACGCCAGGGATCTGCAGCCGCGCCAACGCGGCCCAGGGCATCTGGTGCTGGTCGATCCGTGTCCTACGCTCATCTGGGCCAATACCCGGCAATCCGGCACCGGTAGCCAACAGTGCAAGCAACGCGACGGCCCGCCAGGGACCGCCGCGCCGCAGCGGATCAGGCGTTCTCGACGGACACGGCCTCGGGACCACGGCGGCCATCGGCCACCTGCATCTTGACTGTCTGGTTCGGCTCCAGCCCAGCCAGCCCACCGCGGTTCAGCGCCGAGATGTGGACGAAAACATCCTTGCCGCCGCCATCGGGCATCACGAAACCGAAGCCCTTCTCTGCGTTGAACCACTTGACGGTCCCACGCATCTCCACGGCGGTGCTCGCATCGACTGGCGCGCGGGCGGCCGGACGCGGACGTTCCTCACCATACGAGGACGGGCTGCGCGGCGGCGGAGCGGCGCCGGCAGTGCTCTCATCGACGTTGTTCACCTCGGCGATCTGCGGACCCTTCTGGCCCGGCGTCACCAGCACGCGCAGGGTCGCACCGGGCTGCACCGTCTGGTGTCCGGCACGCGACAGCACGCTGATGTGCAGGAAGGCATCACCACCGCCGCCCTCCAGCTCCACGAAGCCGAAGCCCTTTTCCGCATTGAACCACTTTACGACGGCGCCGGTCTCCGGGCCAGTGGCGGCAACGGGGCGGGGTCCGCCGAAGCCAGCCGGGGCACCGCCGCGGGGAACGAATGCATCCCGGGGCACATAGGGTTCATCCCGGCCGCGCGATGGCGGGAAATCATCGTTTCTGTCGCGTCCGCGGGTGCCGCGGCGGGGGCTGTCGAAGGATCGGCGGTCAGGAGTGCGCATATTGGTCTCAAACATAGGAAGATGGAGTAACATGGGACGCCGACAGCTCGGGCCAACCCACCCCTGCAGCCAAGGGAGCTGCACGATAGCCGTTTCGTGGACGCGCGACTAGACGGTTGTCAAGATTTGATAGCGTCGCCAACTCAACTTGACGCCAGGCGGCACCGCGCGCGGGCCGGAGCGGCCAGGTAGGAGCCAAGCGCCGCCACAACCTGGCACGCGCTCATCCGCCGCGGCCCGCGCAGCGAGGGCTGGCGCCGGATGTTGATCCGCAGCACGCCGCCCCCAGCCAGGGCGATTCGCAGGCTGCCCTGCTGGATCGCCCGCATGTAAAGCGGCACGCCCAGGCTGACCGACGGGATGCGTCCAGCGGCAATCGCCGCCACGCGGGCGCGATAATCGGACGCCAGCTCCGGCGTGCGGGAGTGATAGTAGCCGACCGCCTCATACCAGTTGCCGCCGGCATCATCGCGCAACTGGCGGAGGAAGCGTGCGCCATAGTCGGTGTTGGCGGCCGGGTCGAACGCCTCGTCCAGGTCGCGGAAGGCCCTGGGATGGGATTGCAGGTTGACCTGCATGCAGCCGACATCGACCTGCCGTACGCCGCGGGCCAGCGCCAGGCGGGTCCAGGCGACGGCGGCGGCCTTGCTTTCGAAGTACATCGCCGCGCCGTCGGCGTTGACCGCCCAGGGCCAGGGCTGTACGCCGGGCAAGGGCGGCACGGGCCGCCCGCTCTCCGCCTTGGCGATGGCCGCGGCCAGGCCGGGCGCCGTGCCGTTCCGCGCCTCGGCGGCAGCCAGACCGGTGGCGCACAGCATGCTCTGCGCCGCATCCCAGCCAGATGCGGCTGCCAGCCCAGGGTCCTCGGCCGCCCACACAGGGGTTGCCCACAATAAGATCGACAAAAGGCAGGCCAGTGCGGCCCGGGGCATCATGCACGACATCCGGCTGCTATAGCCCAACTTGCCCGGCAGCGGTCGAGCGTCGCCTGCGTGCGGCAACCCGGCGGCTAATCCAGCCTTGGCAGCGTTCGCCGCCGCTTCAGTAGGTTGCCCATAATCCGGGAACGGCGACCTCCAGCGAGTGCCCGTCCGGGTCGCGGAAATAAAGGCTGGTGCCGCCGAAGCTCTGCACGACCCGGCTTTCCGTCGCAATGTCCAGCGCCGCCAGGTGGCGCTCCCACGCCTGCAGCTCCGCCAGTGGGATGGCGAAGCAGAGGTGTAGGGCGCCCTGCCCGTCATGCGGCGGGATGACGCCGCCAGGCACCTGGCTGGGTTCGACCGAGCCGCCGCGGCGGAACAGCAGCAGCACCGACCCGCCCGGCACCGCCAGGCCGATCATCCGGTCCTCCCTTAGCAGCTCCTCGAAGCCGAACACGCGCTTGTAGAAGCCGGCCGAGCGGTCGAGGTCTGCGACGTACAGCGACGACTCAAGCTGCCGGCTGATGCGGGGCATGTACGCCGAGGGCGTGTGAGGCAGCGGCCAGCGTCGGCGTAGCGGTGATGTCATGAACGGCCAGGGCGGTGCCCTCCGGCGGAGTGGCGCGCCACTGCTGGAGAGCATCCTGCATGTCCATCTCCCCCTGCTGCCAACGGCGGGCCAGGCTGGATTGCGAGAAGTCGAACCCCTTCATCGCGGTCTCGCCGGGCTGCGAGGCGTAGGTCATGCGATACACCGCCGCAGCCGCCCCGGCGTGCAGGCGCCAGGCCTGCCGCATCGCGCGCAGCGTCCGCTCGGTCTGGCAGGCGAACAGCAGGTCGGACTGCCGCTCGGCGGCATCGCCCAGGCGGCGCGGGCGCGGCGCGGCGCGGGGGAACAGGTCAGCGGTGAAACAGGCCAGCGGCTCGGCCGGCGGCTCCTGCAACACAAGGTCCACCGGCAGGTTCGCCGCCAGGCCGCCATCGACATAGGCCCGGCCATCGATCTCGACCGCGGGGAAGTCGGGGATCAGCGCGGCGCTGGCAATGAAGTGGTCCACCCCCAGCCGATCCCGTGCGGTGTCGAAGGGCGCCTCCAAGCCGGTCTCCAGATCGACCGTCATGACCGACACCCGGATCGGCCCGTTGTTCAGCAAGCCGAAATCGACCAGCTCCTCCAGCGTGCGCCGCATCGGGGCGAGGTCGTACAGGCCGGGATTGCCCTCCAACCCCAGGAGCTGCGCGACCCGCAACTGATAAAGCGCCGGCCGGCCCAAGGTGCGCGCCTGCAACGCGGCCGTCATGTGGAACGCCTTGCGCCAGGCCTCCGGCACCCAGGAGGCCGGCCCGTCCAGCAGGGCGCCGCGCCGCCAGAACTCGCGAACCGCGGCAGTGCGGCGCCCGGGCGGGTTGCCGGCCACCAGCGCCGCCATCACCGCCCCGATCGACGACCCGGCCAGCCAGTCCGGCTCCACGCCGGCCGCCTCCATCGCGGACACCACGCCGCCATGGTAGGCGCCAAGCGCGTTGCCGCCGCCCAGCACGAGCGCCAGCACGGGCTAGACCTGCTTCAGCAGCCGGGCGCCCTGCCGTGCCATCCGCACCACCGGCCCGGCTGCCGGCCGCTGCACCAGCAACGCCAAGGCGATCAGCCCCAGGCCCAAGCCGAGGCCCAGCACGCCCTGGTTCTTGTTGGCCCACATCTGCGCGCTGGTGCTGAAGCTCTCGGAGTCGAACGGGCCGTGCGTGGCGCTCGGCATCTGGCCCGGCTTGTTCAGGTTCGGGTCGAGCGGCGGCGCCCCGTCGTCCGATTGCTGCGCCATGGTGCCGAACTTGCCGCCAAAGAAGTCCAGCAGGCCCGGCGCGAACTTGTTGCCGATGGCGAAGCCGACGGTGGACGCCGTCACCTTCACCTCGCGCCGCCGGTTGGTGGCGGCGAAGTAGATGGCGTCGGCGATGATCTCCGGCTGATAGACCGGCGGCGGCGGGCGGATCGGCTTGGGCAGGTGCGTGGTCGCGTGCCCGTAGAACGGCGTGTTGACCGCGGGCGGGTGCACCATGGTGACGTGGACGCCGCTGTCCTCCTCCAGCAACTCGGCCCGCAACGCCTCGGTGAAGCCGCGCAGGGCATACTTGCTGCCGGAGTACGGCGACTGCAGCGGCACGCCGCGGTAGCTGATCGCCGACAGCACCTGGACGATGACGCCCTTGTCGCGCGGCTTCATGCGGGCGAGCGCGATGCGGGTGCCGTTGACGGTGCCGAGGTAGTTCACCTCGGTCACCCGGCGGAACTCGTCCTCGGTGATGTCGAGGAACTTGCCGAGCACGCTGACGCCGGCGTTGTTGACCCAGACGTCGATGGGGCCCAGCTCGGCCTCGATGTGGTCGGCGGCGGCGGCAAGCTGCGCGCTGTCGGACACGTCCGCCACGGCGACGGAGGCGGTGCCGCCGTTGGTGATGACGGCCTTGCGGACGAGGTCCAGGTTAGACTCGGACCGGGCGATCAGGCCGACGCGCCAGCCCTTCTGCGCGAAGTACTCGGCGGCGGCACGGCCGATGCCGGACGATGCGCCGGTGATGGCGACGACGCGGGCGTCTGCAGACATGGGGGAACACCTCGGGTTGTTCTTGGAGTAGGCGCGCAACGCCGTCCCGTGCTGAATGTTCCCGCCAGGACGATGGCGCGAGCCGGAAACACGAAGTCCGGCATTGCAGTGGCCCGGCAACCCGCCCGCTGCCGTCCCGCCTCGGCGGACAGGTTGCAGCCAAGCCAGCCCTGGGGTCACGCAGGCTGTGATGCCGCCCCTGTCGCGGCGGCTATGCAACTTGGCCTTGCGGACGTTCGCTGGCCTGCTCCCCAAACAGCTTGACGCCGGCCCGGCAACCCGGGAAGCCTGCGGGCATGGCCGAGCAGATGCCCCTGACCGACTACGCCTATCACTTCCGCAAGTGGCACAACGAGACGGACTCCCACTTCGCTGGCATGGCAGGCTATTTCGCCCGCAAGCTGCGCCCGTTGGGCGTGCTGCGCCCTGGCGACCGCGTGCTCGACATCGGCTGTGGCTGGGGCTTTTGCCTCGGCGCGCTGGCGCAGCTCGACATTACGGACTCGGAAGGTTACGATATAGACCCGACGGCTGTGGCCCTGTGCCGCCGCCGCAACCTGCAGGCCCACCTGCTGACCGTTCCTGAAATCGCACCCTGGATGGCCGAGCGCAGCAACCGCTACGACGCCATCCTGGCCTTCGACGTGCTGGAGCATGTGCCGCCTGATGCCGTGCCTCGCACGCTGCTCGACATCTGCCGCGCCCTGAAGCCAGGCGGCGCCTTCGTGTGCCAGGTGCCCAACGCCGACAGCATCATCGCCAGCCACATGCGCTATGCCGACCACACGCACCATGCCGCCTTCACCGCAACCTCGCTGGACGCGCTGCTGCACGACGCCGGGTTCGAGCCTGCGACGGTGACCGACGCCGACCTGCCAGAGCCGCGGCCGCCCTGGCGCGAGGTCATGCGCGACCGCGGCCCGCTCAAGATGTGGCTGATCAAGCGGATTACGCGCAAGGCGATGCGGGCCGTCTATGCAGTCGAGCTCGGCAGCGAGGGCTGGCGGGTGCCGCTCGACAAGAACATCATCGCGGTGGCCCGCCGCCCTGCCTAGCCTCGGCCTGGGAGCACCTGTCAGCATCCTCCCTGCACCTCGCGGCGCGGGTTGCACCCGTGTTGAGGTCGGCCCCGGGAGAAGCTTAACCCTCATGCGGCGCCGTCGTCTTCTAGGATCGAGGCGGCGCTGAGCGCCCACGCTGTCTGCGCCTGCCACACCATGACCGGAGACCCATCATGCCCTCAGCACTGATCCTTGGAGCGTCGCGCGGCCTCGGCCTCGGCCTGGCGCGGGAGTTCGCCTCGCGCGGCTGGAGCGTCGCCGGCACCGTGCGCCGGGACGCCGACCGGGCCGGGCTGGAGGCGGCCGGCGCCCAGGCCCTGCTCTGCGACATCACCGACCCGGCTGCGGTCGCCACCCTGCACGGCCAGGTCGGCCCCGGGCTGGACCTGCTGTTCATCAATGCCGGCGTGAGCGGCCCCAGCCACCAGGATGCCGCCGAGGCCACCGCGGCCGAGGCGGGCCTGCTGTTCCTGACCAACGCGATCGCGCCGGTCCAGGCGGCGCGGGCGCTGCTGCACCGGCTGGCGCCCGATGGCACGCTGGCCTTCATGACGTCGCGCATGGGCAGCGTCGGGGGCAACACACGTGGCGACATGGAGCTGTATCGCGCCAGCAAGGCCGCGCTGAACTCGATGACGCGCAGCCTGGCGGCCAAGCTGGACCACCCGCGCACCGTGCTGTCGCTGCATCCGGGCTGGGTGCAGACCGACATGGGCGGCCAGGGCGCCGACCTGGACGTGCCGACCAGCGTGCGGGGGCTGGCCGACGTCATCATCGCCCGGCACGGCAAGCCCGGCTCGGCCTTCCTGGACTACAGCGGGGCAGAGCTGCCCTGGTAGGCGGTGGGATGCGCAGCGCCGGGCTGATCGACCTGCAGGTCAACGGCTATGCCGGCGTGGACTTCAACGACGCGGGGATCACCGCCGATGCGATGGACCATGCGCTGCAGGCGATGCTGGCGGGGGGCGTCACGGCCTGCCTGCCCACGGTCATCACGGCCGGTTGCGAGGTGCTGGAGGCGCGGCTGCGGGCGCTGGACGCCGCCGTGGCCGGCAGCCGGCTGGGGCCGCTGATGGTGCCGGGCTACCACGTCGAGGGTCCGTTCCTGAACCCGGGGCCGGGCTTCGCCGGCTGCCACCCGCCCGCCGCCATGCTGCCGCCGGATCCCGGCTTGGTGCAGCGGTGGGGCAACGGCCTGGCCCGGCCGATCCTGCTGATGACCCTGGCCGCCGAGCTGCCGGGGGCGGAGGCGCTGATCCGCTGGCTGGCGGAGCGGGGCAAGATCGCCGCCATCGGCCACTCCGATGCCGGTGCGGCGGTGGTGGCGCGGGCGGCAGAGGCCGGGGCGCGCATGTCCACCCACCTGGGCAACGGACTGCCGGGCGTGCTGCCGAAGCTGGACAACCCGCTGATGGCGCAACTGGCAGAGGACCGGCTGGCGGCTGGGTTCATTGCCGACGGCATCCACCTGCCGCGCCCGGCGCTGCGGGCGATGATCCGGGCGAAGGGGCCGGGCCGGGCGATCCTGGTGACGGACGCCGTGGCCGCCGCCGCCGCGCCGCCGGGCCGCTACAGCTTTGCGGGCATGGAGATCGAGGGCGCCGAGGATGGCAGCGTGCGGCTGCCGGGTCCGCGCACCCTGGCAGGGTCGGCCCTGACGCTGGAGCGGGCGGTGCGGAACCTGGTCGGGTGGGGGATCGCGACGCTGGCGGAGGCGGTCGCCATGGCGGCTGACGCCCCGGCGGCGCTGCTTGGCCCCGCGGCGGCGGCGCATGGCATCGAGCTGCCCGTGGGCAAGCTGCATTGGCACCTGCCCACACGGGTCAACGAGCCTGGGCCGCGCCTGCATACGGTGGAGGCCGCGGACAGGCTGATCCGTCATGACATCAGATAGGCTCGACACCGCACCAACCCGCGATGGTGAGCGCGAGCACCTTCGTCACGTCCATCATGCAGGCCAGCCCGACGCTCTCGTCGATGCCGTGGATGTTCTCGGCGTCCGGGCCGTAGCAGGCCGCCTGCGTGCCGCCGGTCAGGACGTAGTGCCGGGCATCGGTCAGGCCGGTCGCGTTGTAATGGCGCAGCACCTCCCCTGTCACGGCCCGGTGCGCCGCGCTGACCGCCTGCGAGATCGGCTGCTCCGGCGGGAACAGGCAGCCATCGGCCATGAAGCCCTGGAACGCCACCGACACCCCGGCCCCGCGCAGCCGCGGGTCGGCGCCAAGCTCCGCCACGACCGCCTCGATCTCGGCCCGCACCGCGTGGCACGAATGGCCCGGCATGACGCCGACGCGGATGCCCAGCCGGGCGCGGGTGGCGACGCTGCTGTTCCACTCGCCGCCCGTGATGGTGCCGATGTTGACGTTGATCGGATGGTTCTCCGCGGCAAAGGCCGAGTGGCGGCGCTCGGCGCGGTTCATCTCGTTCTCATAGGCGCGGAAGCGGTCCATGACAGCGGTGGCGGCCTCAATGGCGTTCACCCCTGAGTGCATCTCGCGCACATGGGCCGGGCGGCCGGTGACGGTGACCCAGGCCCAGACCACGCCGACCTCGGCGACATACAGGGCGGGGAAGCCAGGGCCTGGCTCCGGGATCAGGCAGGCGTCCGGGCGCGGCAGGGCGTGCATGACGGCCAGGGCGCCGTTGCCGGTGCACTCCTCCTCGATCACGGCAGCCAGGTGCAGCTCGGCCGCGGGTTGCAGGCCGGCGCGGCGCAGGGCCTCGACGGCCATCACCATGCTGACCAGGCCAGCCTTCATGTCCCCGGCGCCGCGGCCATACATGCGGCCGTCGCGGACGCTCGGCTCAAAGGGCGGGGTGGTCCACAGGTCGGCGGCGCCCTCCGGCACGACATCGACGTGGCCCTGCAGGATCAGGCTGCGGCCCCCTGCCGCCGATGCGGCCGATCCTGGAGCCGACTCCGGGGCCGATCGCGGCCGGTGCACGGCGACCACGTTGTCGCGCCCGGCATAGGGGATCAGCGGCGGCGACCACCCGGGCACGCCGGCCAGCACGTCCGGATCGACCGGCACCCGCCGGGTGGGCAGGCCGAGGCCGGCGAACGCGCCCTCCATCTCCGCCAGGCAGCCGGCCTCCTCGCCGAGCAGGCTGCGATGCCGCACCAGCCGGGCCAGCAGCGCCGTCGAGTCGTCCTGCAGCGATCCCACAGCGTCCAGGATGGCGCGGCGTGCGCCGGGATCGAGGGGCGGGCCGATGGGCCTGTCGAGCGGGGTCTGGTCGGGCATGGCGGCTCCTGAGTCTTCTGGCTTGGATCGTCTGGCCTGCGTTTTCTGGCCTGCGTTTTCTGGCCTGCGTTTTCTGGCCTGCATATTCCGGCGCAATCCAGCATAACGCTAGGCCGCGGGGGATACGCCGCCTTATGATCGTGGCATGCAGACAGCCGCCCCGCACGCCCCACCGCGCATCCGGCTCCTGCCCACCGGGCTGGTGAACCGCATCGCCGCCGGCGAGGTGATCGAGCGCCCGGCCGCGGCGGTGAAGGAGCTGGTGGAGAATGCCCTCGACGCCGGGGCGCGCCGGATCGCCGTGTCGCTGCTGGGCGGCGGCATCGACCGGATTGAGGTCGTGGACGACGGCTGCGGCATGGACGCCGCCGACCTGCTGCTGGCGGTGCAGCGCCACTGCACCAGCAAGCTGCTGGACGAGGCGCTGGTGCGGATCACCACCCTGGGCTTCCGCGGCGAGGCGCTGCCCAGCATCGGCGCGGCGGCCCGCCTGCACATCACCAGCCGTCCGCACGGCGCGCCGAACGCCCACCTGGTCCGCGTCGAGGGCGGCGTGCTGGCCGAACCGGCGCCGGCCCCAGGCGCCCCGGGCACCCGCGTGGTAGTGGCCGACCTGTTCTACGCCACGCCGGCCCGGCGCAAGTTCCTGAAGCACCCCCGCACCGAGGGCGAGCACGCCGAGCAGGCGGTGCGCCGCCTGGCGCTCGCCGCCCCGGGTGTCGCTTTCCGCTGCGAGGTGGACGGCCGTGCCGCGTTCGACCTGCCAGCGCAGGACCGCGCCGCCCGCGTCGCCGCGCTGCTGGGGCCGGAGGCGGCGGCGGCGGTGCTTCCAGTCGATGAGGCGCGCGGCGCCATGCGGCTGAGCGGCTTCGCCTGCGCCCCCACCGTCACCCGCGCGACCGGGATGGCGCAGGGCCTGGTGGTGAACGGCCGGCCGGTGGCCGACCCGGTGCTGAAGGTGGCGCTGCGCGTGGCCTATCGCGACGTGATCGCCAGCGGCCGGCATCCGGTGGCGGCGTTGTACCTTGACCTGCCGGCGGACGAGCTGGACGTGAACGTGCATCCCGCCAAGACCGAGCTGCGCTTCCGCGACCCGGCCGGGGTGCGGAGCCTGGTCATCGGCGCCCTGTCGCGTGCCTTGGCGGGCGGGGCGCTGGCAGGGAGGGCGGCTGGGCCGGAGAGCGTCATGCGCCCGGCCCTGCGCCTGGTGTCCAGCCAGTTGCAGGGCCGGCCCGGTCGCGGCGGCCCGCGCTTTCAGGGGTTTGCCGAGGCGCAACTCCCGCTGGGCGCGGCGCCGGCTGCCCGCGCCCTGCCCGCCCCTGCTCCGCCTGAGACCGCGCACCCGCTGGGCGCCGCGGTGGCGCAGGTGCTGGATACCTACATCCTGGCCGTCGCCGCCGATGGCGGGCTGGTGCTGGTCGATCAGCACGCCGCCCATGAGCGCCTGACGCATGAGGCGCTGCGCACGCAGCACCTGGCCGGCGGGGTCCGCCGGCAGCCGCTGCTGCTGCCCGCGGTGGTCGATCTGCCGCCCGCCGACGCTGCCCGGCTGCTGGGCCACGCCGATGCCCTGGCCCGGCTCGGCCTGGAGCTGGAGGGGTTCGGCCCCGGCGCCGTGCTGGTGCGCGCCCTGCCCGCTGCCCTGGGCAGCCCCGACCCGGCGCCGCTGTTGCGCGACCTGGCGGACGAGCTGGCCGAGGCCGGGGAGGCCACCGTGCTGGAGGCCCGGATGGACGCCGTGCTCGCCCGGCTGGCGTGCCACGGCAGCATCCGCGCTGGCCGTCGCCTGTTGCAGCCGGAGATGGACGCGATGCTGCGCCAGATGGAGGCCACGCCGCGCGCTGCGACCTGCAGCCACGGGCGGCCGACCTTCCTGAAGCTGTCCCGCGCCGAGATCGAACGGATGTTCGGCCGGCGGTGAGTCGGCCGGGGGTTTCGGCGGGGATGGGCGGGACGCTTCGGGCGCGGCTGGCGTCACGGCAACCGCCGCAACCGGATGCGGCGACGGCGCAGCCGGAGGCGTTTGCCGCCGGCGCCAGGGCGAAGCTCGACGCCGCGGATACTCGGGCGTTCCTGGCGCGGCTGATGCAGGGGTTTGCGGACGGGATCATCCGCTTCGGCCCGGCCGGCGCGGCGCCCGGCCATGCTAGTCAGGTCCGGCGGCTTTGCAAGAGCGCCTAGAGCCGCCAAGCCACCACTCGCGCAGCGCCCTGGCGGCGGTCGTCCAGCAGGTCCGCTGCGGGTGGCGGATCGTCCCGGCCCAGCTCCGCCAACACCAAGGTGCCCGGTGCGGCCCAGCCGGCTGCGGTCAAGCAGGCAACGGCCTGCGGCACCAGCCCGGTGCCGTACGGCGGGTCGAGGAACCACAGGGTTTGGGCCGGCCCCCGCGGCGGGCGCAGGGCGTCGGCGGCCAGCACTGTGCACTGCGCCTCGGCGCGGCAGGCGGCGATGTTGGCGCGCAGGGTGGCCAGGGCGGTGCGGTCGCGTTCGAGGAAGGTGGCATGGGCGGCGCCGCGGGACAGCGCCTCCAAGCCCAGCGCGCCGGTGCCGGCGAAGGCGTCGAGGACGTGGGCACCCTCGATCACGGCGCGGCCGGCCCAGGGGGCGTGCATCAGGCGGTCGAACAGCGCCTGGCGCACCCGGTCAGCGGTGGGACGGGTGGCGTCACTCGGTGGGGCGGCCAGGGTGCGGCCTCGCCACGCACCTGCAACGATCCGCACTACACCGCCTGCTTCTCCCTCTCCCTCCGGGAGAGGGCTGGGGTGAGGGAGTCTTGCAGCGCAGCACTCGGTCCCTGAGAACCTCGGTGCAGGACGACCCGGCGTGCACCGCTCCGCGGCGGAGGCCCCCTCACCCCGGCCCTCTCCCGGAGGGAGCCGGGGAGGTGGAGAGCTGTTCGCGCAGCACCTTGCCGGTGATCTCGTCTACCGCGCCGCGCTCCAGGTTACCCAACTGGAAGGGGCCGTAGGCCACGCGGATCAGCCGGGTCACCTGCAGGTTGAGGTGCGCCATGACCTTGCGGACCTCGCGGTTGCGGCCCTCCTTCAGGGCGACGCTTAGCCAGGAGTTGGCCGTCGTGCGCACCTCCAGCGCCGCCTCGATGGCGCCGTAGCGGACGCCCTCCACCGTGACGCCGCCGGCCAGCCGGGCCAGGGCGGCGGGATCAACGTTGCCATAGACACGCACGCGGTAGCGGCGGATCCAGCCGTTGGCGGGCAGCTCCAGCCGCCGGGCCAGGGCGCCATCGTTGGTCAGCAGCAGCAGGCCCTCGCTGTTCAGGTCGAGCCGTCCGATGCTGACGACGCGCGGCAGGCTGGCTGGCAGCTTCTGGAACACCGTCGGGCGGTCCTGCGGGTCCTTGTGGGTGGTGACCAGGCCCTCGGGCTTGTGGTAGCGCCACAGGCGGGTGCGGTCGGGGGTGTCCACGACGGCGCCGCGGACCTGCACGATGTCGTCGGGGCCGATGAAGGTGGCGGGGTGGGTGACGGGCTGGCCGTTCAGGCGGACCAGGCCCTCGGCGAGCAGCTTCTCCGCGTCGCGGCGGCTGGCGACGCCGGCGCGGGCGAGCCACTTGGCGATGCGCTCGCCGCGCTCGGCGGGGGGTGCTTCGCTTGTCGCGTCTTTACCGGGTGCGGCTTCACGGGGCGCGTCCGTCACCTTAACGGCCTGCCCCAGGTATCACGTCGTTGCGGATCGCGCTTGCGGCTTGGCAATCCGGGGCCGTAGGCACCGCGCTGGCCGCTCTGGATTGCCAAGCCGCAAGCGCGGCCCGCAACGACGGCACGGGGGATGTCATCCCCCGGCGGCCTCCACGAGCGCCTTGAAGATCAGGCGGTCGCCGGGGTCGATCAGGAACTCCGGATGCCATTGCACGCCGAGGCAGAAGCCGTAGCGCGGGTCTTCGATCCCCTCGATCACGCCGTCCGGCGCCGTCGCGTTCACCCGGGCAAAGCGGCCGGGGTCGCGGATCGCCTGGTGGTGGGCGCTGTTCACCTGCATCGTGTCCCTGCCGACGATCCCATGCAGCAGGGTGCCCGGCGCGATGCCGACCGTGTGGCCGGGCTGGTCTCGGGGATTGGTTTGCTCGTGCTCCAGCGCGTCCGGCACGCTGTCTGGGATGTGCTGCATCAGGGAGCCGCCGAGGGCGACGACCAGCAATTGCTCGCCGCCGCAGATGCCGAGGACCGGCATGTCGCGGGCCAGGGCGCCGCGCACCAGGGCCAGCTCGGCGGCGGTGCGGTCCTCCTTGAGGATGACTGTGGCGTGGCGGTCGCCGTCACCGTACAGCGTGGGGTCGATGTCGAAGGCGCCGCCGGTGACGACCAGGGCGTCGATGCGGTCGAGGTAGGCGGGAGCGAGCGCCGGCTCGTGCGGCAGGGCCATGGGGAGGCCGCCGTGTTCGGCGATGGCGGTGGCGTAGTTGGCGCGCAGGGCGTACCAGGGGTATTTCGAGTAGCCGCCGGGCGGTTCGGCATCGAGGGTGACGCCGACCAGGGGGGGGATGCGTGCCGTCATGGCGCGTGGTTAGACCTCCTGGGGCGGCCAGGGCAAGCATTCGGGTGGGCGGGATGATGGAGCTGGCCTTGGCGGAGGCGCGGGCGGCGGCGGCGCGGGGCGAGGTGCCGGTGGGGGCGGTGCTGCTGGGGCCGGACGGGGCGGTGCTGGCGCGGGCTGGCAACCAGGTGGAGGCGGACCGGGATGCCAGCGCACATGCGGAATTGCTGGTGCTGCGGGCGGGGGCGTGGGTGCTGGGTAATCCTCGGTTGGTGGGATGCACGCTGGTGGTGACGCTGGAGCCTTGCCCGATGTGCGCCGCGGCGGCGGTGCATTTCCGGGTGGGGCGGCTGGTGTTCGGGGCCTATGACCCGAAGGGCGGCGGCGTCGAGCATGGGCCGCGGGTGCTCGACGCGCCGGGCTGCCTGCACCGGCCCGAGGTGGTGGGCGGGGTGCGGGAAGCCGAGTGCGGGGGGGTGCTGCGGGACTTCTTTGCTACCCTGCGATAGCGGGCTGGGCTGCGGTGTGTTGGGCCGCCCTGTCGTGCTGCGGGGAGGCGAGGGCGATCGTGTAGCGGTGGCGGACGTTGGCGTGGTCCATCGCCTTGTCGGCGTCGTTGATGTGCTGGATCGGGATGAGCTGGGTGTTGGGCGCGATGTTGCGCTGCGCGTGGAAGTCCTGCGCCGCCTGCGTGTCCGGCGGGTTGCGGGTCGGCGAGCCGGTGATGTTGCAGCGGTGGGGCGGTCCTCTTGCGGCGGGTCGGCGGGGGGCTGCTTAGGCTCCGGGCGGCGGGTGCCATCGGGCTTGGACGCGGGTGGGGTGGCGTAGGAGCATGATGGTTTCGGCCGGGTCGCCTGGCGGGCCGATGGCGGAGTGGAGGGGGCCGGGCTGCGCGCGGGGGATGGGATTGTCTGGTTGGGGGTCGCGCGCGGAGGCGTTGCATCTGGAGTCCTGCGGTGCTGCGCCGGGCTGGCGGATGGGGGTTGGGGCGGCGGCGCGGGCGCAGAGCTGCCTGATGTCCTCTGGGGTGCGGCGCTCCCAGGGGCGGGCGCCGGGGAGTGCTGCCAGGCCAAGGTCGCGGCAGAGTTCGGTGATGATGTCGGCGACCGGGCGGGTGCCGATGTCGTCGTCTAGGTCAGGGGCGTCGAGGCGGTCGCGCAGCTCGGCTTGCAGCACTTCGGCGTTGGATGGCTCGGTGGGGTTTGAGGTGCGCTGTATGGCGTCCTCGACCTCGCGGATGATGCGCTTGCGGGCGGCGGCGCGGTGCGCGGCCGGGTCGTTGGCGGGTTGGCGGGGTTCGGCGAGGCTGCGCGCCAGGGCGATGCTGCGGCGGACGGCGCGGGCGGTGCGGTCGAAGGCGGCGGCGAGGCTGATCAGGGTGTCCCGGGCCGGGGCGGGCTGGGCGGGTTGGGCCTGGGCTGTTGCCTGGTTGTGTAGGAGATGGGCGAAGTCGGTGCCCATGCTGATCAGGTCGTGCAGGACCTCGCGGTAGCCGTGCGCGTCTCCGTGCGCGTCTGGGGGCTGGCCGGGGTCGTGTTGCGGAGTGGTGGGGGTTGGCTGGGCGGACATGAACGGAACAAGAACATTGTTGGGGGTTCGGGATCAAGAGGTGCCGCACGCTGGCGATACACGTTGATGTGCCTGTCTGTTGGCACCAACCCGGATGGTGTGCTGGTGGACGGCGAGCAGGCCATCAAGCGGCTTGAGGCAGCCGGTTGGGTGTTGAACCGCGTCGCCGGCAGCCATCACCAGTTCAGGCACCCTGTCACGATCAATGCTCCAGCCGCCATTGCGAATAGGGAGTAGCCAAACGTCAATGGCGAGAAAATTACTCCAGCGACCGTAGCACTGCCGCCTATGACAAGCTTTGTGCCCGGCTTTAGAAGCCTTTTTCCTTGCAACGCTTCGAGAAGCCTTGCCTCCTCAACTCGCGCGTTGGCAAGGTCGGCTTCAAGCTGCGCGCCAAGATCAAGGAGAGCCTCGTCACTCAGGGCATCCAAGTCGATTGCATCGCTCATCCAAGCCAGCCACAAGGCATGCTAGTCACGAGTCGTGGTTTTGGCTTTAATCTTGCTGCGGAGCACTGCGAGCCGAGCTGATTTCTTCTCGCCATGTCCAATCAGTCCATCAATCTCGCTCAGATCACTGATTGCGGCTTCGAGCACTCGGGTTCTCGCCATGAAGATGTAGGCAGCAATAACGGCAAGACCAGTCGCAGCGATAGGAAGTGCAAAGATGACTTCCGCTAAACTATCCATTCTACCCTGGTTAGTCGCCTGCAAACTTTGCGAAATCAGAACCAAGGTCGCCGCAACTACGGACGATCCAGAGAAGAATGCGGCTATCAAAGGCCACTTTGATGCCTCACTGATCTCACGCTCGATCTTGCCGTAAGAGCTTCCGGAGCGCACGAGCTGATCACTGATGGACATGCTGATCACCGTTTGCTTTGTGGCTGTCATCGACAGTTCACGGTTCCTGTTGCGTTTGCACACACGTCGATACCGGATCGTGTGAGAGAACTCCAGCGCTATGCGGAGCTGCTTTTATTGCAGACAGGGACGCGAAGGCACCTGACTGTATGCAGCAGCGCTGAGGTCAAAGCCATCGGCGGTCGATATCAGCGTCCCCGCCCCTGCAGCGCCCGGTCCAGCACCCGTACCGAGTGCACCGCCTGCCGTCCGGACAGGTCGCCGATCTGGTGCCGGCACGACGTGCCATCGGCCACGATCAGGTCCGCCTCCGCGGCGGCGCGCACCGCTGGCAGCAGCCCGGCCTCCGCCATGGCGCGCGACGCCTCCTGGGTTTCCGCCTGGTAGCCGAATGCCCCCGCCATGCCGCAGCACGACGATGCGATGGGCTGCACGTCCAGCCCCGGCACCCGCTGCAATGCCGCCACGGCGTCCGGGAAGGCGCCGAACGCCTTCTGGTGGCAGTGGCCGTGCACATGCGCCCGGGGGGCCACGGCGTGCAGGTCCAGCTTGGCGTCGTGCCGCACCAGGAACTCGCTGAGCAGCATCGCACGGCCTGCCAGCGCGTCGGCCTCGGCGCCGGGCAGCAGGGAGGCGAACTCGTCGCGCAGGGTCAGCAGGCACGACGGCTCCAGACCCACCACCGGCAACGGCCCGGCCAGCGCCGCCAGGGTGCGCGCAGCCTCGGCCCGGGCCTGGTCCACCATGCCGGCGGATAGGTAGGTGCGGCCGCAGCACAGCGGCCGACCCGTGTGGGCCGGCAGCACGGCGCGGAACCCGGCGGCGGCCAGCACGCGGACGGCGGCGCGCAGGTTCTCCGGCTCGAAGTAGCGGTTGAAGGTGTCGGCCAGCAGCAGAACGTCGCCGCGCGGCGCTGGCGGAGCGGCGGCCTCGGCATCGCGGAACGGGCGGTGGCTCCATTGTGGCAGGCTGCGGTCCGGCGCCAGGCCGATCCGGGCGGATAGCCGGCGCAGCGCGGGCACGCGGTTCCGCAGGTTGGCCAGCGGCGCCAGGCGGGACGCCAGCACGGCCAGCCGCGGCAGCTCCGCCACCAGCCGGGCGCGCAGGCCGACGCCGTGCCGGGCGGCGCGGGCGGCCAGGGCCTCGACCTTCATCTTGGCCATGTCCACGCCGGTCGGGCACTCCCGCTTGCATGCCTTGCAGGACACGCACAGGGATAGGGCCTCGGCCACCTCGTCGGATGCCAGCGCATCGGGGCCTAGCTGCCCGGTCAGGGCCAGGCGCAGGGTGTTGGCGCGGCCGCGGGTCAGGTGCGCCTCGTCGCGCGTCACGCGGTAGCTGGGGCACATGCTGCCGGCGTCGAATTTCCGGCAGGTGCCGTTGTTGTTGCACATCTCCACGGCGGACAGCATGCCGCCCTGAGGTCCGGGGTAGGCGGACCAGTCGAGCCGGGGATGGAACGCCGGGTCGGCCGCGTAGCCGGGGCTGTAGCGGAACAGGCTGCGGTCATCCATGCGGGGCGGGCGAACGACGCGGTTGGGGTTCAGGGTGCCGGCGGGGTCGAAGGCGTCCTTCACCGCCTCGAAGGCGCGGACGATGCGGGGGCCGAACATTGATTCATGGAACTCGCTGCGGACTATGCCGTCGCCGTGCTCGCCGCTGTGCGATCCCTTGTATTCACGGACCAGGGCGAAGCACTCCTCGGCGACGGAGCGCATGGTGCGGACGTCGGCCGGGTCCTTCATGTTCAGCACGGGGCGGACGTGCAGGCAGCCGACGCTGGCGTGGGCATACCAGGTGCCCTTGGTGCCGTGCCGGGCGAACACGTCGTTCAGGCGTTCGGTGTAGTCGGCCAGGTCGTCCAGGCCGACGGCGCAGTCCTCGATGAAGGAGACGGGTTTGCCGTCGCCTTTCATCGACATCATGATGTTCAGCCCGGCCTCGCGCACCTCGGCGATGGCGGCTTGGAACGCCGGGTCGGTGGCGCGGACGACGGCGCCGGGCCAGCCGAGGTCGGCCATCATGGCGTCCAGGTCTGCCAGCTTGGCCAGCAGGGGGGCGTCGTCGTGGCCGTGGAACTCGACGATGAGCAGGCTGTCGGGCTGGCCCTGGACCATGCGGTCGATGGTGGGGGCGTAAATTGGGATGCCGCGGCCGAGGTCGATCATGGTGCGATCGACCAGCTCCACCGCCTCCGGCCCCAGGGTGACCAAGTGGCGGGAGGCTTCCATGGCGGCACGGAAGGTCGGGAACTGGCAGATGCCCAGCATCTTGCGCGGCAGCACCGGCTGCAGGGCGAGATGCAGGCCGGCGGTGAAGGCCAGCGTGCCCTCCGACCCCACCAGCAGGCGGGCCAGGTTGCCGCGGCCCTCGCGCCGGGCGGTGGGGGTCAGCGCCTCGATGTTGTAGCCGCCGACGCGGCGCAGTTGCAGGGGGAAGCGGGCGGCGATCTCCTCCGCCTCCACCGTGCCCAGGGCGTGCAGGCGGTCGATCAGGTCCCCGGCCGGCGTGTCCGGCCCGAAGCGGTGGCGGCTGCCGTCGGCCAGGATGGCGTCGATGGCCTGCACGTTGTCCGCCATCAGGCCGTAGCGGATGCTTTTCGAGCCGCAGGAGTTGTTGCCGGCCATGCCGCCCAGGGTGCAGCGGCCGTTGGTGCTGGGATCGACGGGGAAGAACAGGCCGTGCGGCTTTAACGCGGCGTTCAGGGTTCCGAGCACCAGGCCCGGCTCCACCAGGGCGGTGCGGGCGGCGGCGTCCACCTCGATCACCCGGCGCAGGTACTTGGTGCAGTCGATCACCAGGGCGCGGTTGACGGTCTGGCCGCACTGGCTGGTGCCGCCGCCGCGGGGGAGCACGGGCACGCCGTGCTCGCGCGCCACTGCCATGGCCGCCGCGGCGGCGTCCACGGTGCGCGGCACGACGACGCCCACTGGCTCGACCTGGTAGATCGAGGCGTCGGTCGAGTAGCGCCCGCGGTCGGCGCGGCCGAACAGCACGTCGCCGTCCACTTCTCGGCGCAGGCGTTGCGCCAGGCGCGGGTCGCCCAATGGCGCCAGTCCGCCGGTTGACGCGGGGGCGGGGCGCAGGTCGTCAGGCAAGGGTCTGTGCTCCTCGCGGCAGGGCGGGTTCGGTGGCGAAGGTCCGGTCGGGCCGCATCCAGAACGCTGCTCCCATGCCGACCACCAGCAAGCCCATCGTGCCCCAGAACGGCAGCGACCAGTTACCGGTTTGGTCGATGATGTAGCCGAATGCCAGGGGGGACAGGATGGCGGCCAGGGCGGACCCGGTGTTCATCAGGCCGCTCGCGGTGCCGGAGTAGGCGGGGGCGATGTCCATGGGGATGGCCCACATCGGCCCGATGGTCAGCTCGGCGAAGAAGAACGCGCCGCCGAGCGACAGGGCCGCCAGCACGGGGTCGGTGATGAACAGGATCGGCGCCGAGCAGGCCAGGGAGCCGAGCAGCCCCGCGATCACCAGGTCCCGCCGCGCCCGCAGCAGGGAGCCGGTGCGGCGCAGGATGGCGTCCGACAGCCAGCCGCCGAGCGCATCGCCCAGCACGCCGCCGCCGAACACCAGGGCGGCGAACAGGGCGGAGTCCTTCAGGTTCAGCTTGTAGGCGTGCAGCATGAACTGCGGGACCCAGCTCAGGAAGGTCCACAAGGTCCAGCCGTAGCAGAAGTACACGAACGTCACCGGCGCCATGCGACGCAGCAGCGGACCCCAGGGCGTCGGCCCGCGCTGCGCCGCGACGGTGCGGGGTGCAGGCATCCGCAGCAGGTCGGCCGCAGTCACGCCGCTATGCTGCCGCGGGTCGTCGCGGTAGTACCAGGCCCAGGTCGCCACCCAGACCAGGCTGATCAGCCCGGTGACGACGAAGGAGCCGCGCCAGGATACCCAGGCGATCAGCGCGACGATGGCGGGAGGCGTGATGGCGTTGCCCAGGCGGGCGGCGGCATGGGTGATGCCCTGTGCCCAGCCGGACTTGCCGCCGGGCAGCCAGGTGGACATGGCGCGCGTTGCGGTGGGGAAGGTCGCGCCCTCCCCCAGGCCCAGCAGCATACGGGCGGCCAGCAGGGTCCACAGGCCGCCGACCAGCCCGGTGAGGATCGTCGCCACCGACCAGATCAGGCCGCACGCGATCAGGGTGCGCCGGGCGCCGAAGCGGTCGCCGAACCAGCCGCCGAGCACTTGGCACACCAGGTAGGGGTAGCCGAACACGGAGAATGCCAGGCCGAGCTGGGTGTTGGTCAGCCCTAGGTCGAGCTTCAGCGCCTCGGCGGCGGAGCTGACGTTCACGCGGTCCACGTAGGTGATGAAGTACATCGCGCACAGCAGCAACAGCACGTTGCCGCTGGGCGTCAGCCGCCGGGTCGCCATACTGTCCCCTCCGGTGTCCAGGCCTCTGACGGGCCTGGTTAAGCCGCCTTTTGCGCCGCCGCCTGGTTGCGCCCGGCCAGCACGTCCATTGCTGCCGCCACGCCTGCCTGGCGGTGCGGCACGCCGGCGGCCGACAGGCCCATCTCCACCCCGCCGAGAGTGCCCAGCAGGGACAGGTCGTTGAAGTGGCCGAGGTGGCCGATGCGGAACACCCGGCCCTTCAGCTTGCCCAGCCCGGCGCCGAGCGACATATCGTAGTTGTCCAGGATCACCGCCCGCAGGTGGTCGGCGTCATGGCCGTCCGGCATCACCACGGCGGTCAGGATGCTGGAGTACTCGCGCGGGTCCTGGCACAGGATATCCAGGCCCCAGCCGGTCACGGCGGCGCGGGTTGCGGCAGCATGGCGGTCGTGCCGGGCGAAGACATTGGGCAGGCCTTCTTCCATCAGCATGGCGATGGCTTCCTCCAGGCCGTACAGCAGGTTGGTGCTGGGGGTGTAGGGGAAGTAGCCGGTGGCGTTCGGGCCCATCATGTCCTGCCAGTCCCAGTAGGAGCGCGGCATTCCGCCCGCCTTCGCCGCCGCCAGGGCCTTGGCGGAGATGGCGTTGAAGCTCAGGCCCGGTGGCAGCATCAGGCCCTTTTGCGAGCCTGACACCGTCACGTCCACGCCCCAGGCGTCGTGCTGGTAGTCCATGCTGCCGAGGGAGGAGATGGTGTCCACCATGAACAGCGCCGGGTGGTCGGCGCGGTCGATGGCGGCGCGGATTTCCGGGATGCGGCTGGTGACGCCGGTGCTGGTTTCGTTGTGCACGACCATGACGGCCTTGATGGTGCGATCCGGGTCGGCGCGCAGGCGGGCCTCGACGTCGGCTGGATCGACGCCGCGGCGCCAGTCGCCGGGCACCCAGTCCACCTGCAGGCCGAAGCGCCCGGCCATGGTGCGCCATAGGGAGGCGAACTGGCCGGTCTCATACATCAGCACGCGGTCCCCGGCGGCCAGGGTGTTGACGATGGCGGCCTCCCACGCGCCGGTGCCGGATGCCGAGTAGATGACGACGGGGCCGGCGGCGCCGAACACCGTCTGCATGCCGGACAGGACGGCGCGGCCGAGGCGGGCGAACTCCGGGCCGCGGTGGTCGATGGTGGGGCGGTCGATGGCACGCAGGATGCGGTCCGGGACGTTGCTGGGGCCTGGGATCTGCAGGAAGTGCCGGCCGCTCTTGAACGCCATGGGGTGCCCCAGAAATGAATGCAAAATGGTCATCGCATGGGATTGGGCTTTGCTGCAAGCCCTGCCCTTCTTGTTCTGGGAGAGGGCCGGGGTGACGGGACGGGGCAGGGCTACACCATTGCGTTACATGGCGACGGGGTCCGAAAACAACCTCGTTCGCGCCGCAAGGCCCCCTCACCCCGGCCCTCTCCCGGAGGGAGAGGGAGAAGTGGCGGGTTTGCACGCAATCCTGGTGCGCCTATAGCTGGTGCTATGAGCCAGGCTGCGAGCAACGTCGTCCATGCCTTTCCGCCAGCGCCGTCGCTGCACGCCGGGCTGCTGGAACGCCTGCGCGTGCTGGTCAACGAGGGCGATCTGCCTCCCGGCGCCCGCGTGCCGGAACGTGAGCTGTGCGCCCGGTTCGGCGTGTCACGCACCCCGTTGCGCGAGTGCCTGAAGGTGCTCGCGGCCGAGGGGCTGGTCGATCTGCTGCCCAATCGCGGCGCGCGGGTGGCGACGCTGGGCGACGAGCACCTGGGCCACCTGTTCGAGGTGATCGCGGCGCTGGAGGCGGAGGGCGGGCGGCTGGCCTGCCTGCGCATCGAGCCGGCGGCGTTTGCCGAAATCCAGGCCATGCACTACCGCATGCACGCGCATTTCCTGCGGGGGGAGCTGCCGGGGTACTTCGCGCTGAACCAGTCGATCCATGCCGCGATCCTGCATGCCGCGGGGAACCCGGTGCTCACCGTGGCGCATGCCGGGCTGGCGGGGCGGATCACCCGGGCGCGCTACTTGTCCAACCGCATCCACCGCGACCGCTGGCAGGCCGCGATGGATGAGCATGAGGGCATCCTGGACGCGCTGGGGCGGCGGGATGGGGGGGAGCTGGGGACGCTGCTGGCGCGCCACCTGCAGAACAAGCGTGACATCATCACCGGGGCGCTGCGCGGAGCCGACCCATCGCCGTAGGGGATGTCCGGCTTGCCGGGTTCAGCGTGCGCTGGCCCTTGGCGGAGGCGGCGGGGTGGGTCGAGGCGACGCTGGCCGCGCTCGGCACGGAACGCATCGCGACCGGCGCGGCGGTGGGCCGGGTGCTGGCGTCGCCCTGCGGCGGGGCGGCGTGGCCCGGCGCGGACCGTGCTGCGGTTGATGGGTATGGCTTACAGGCTGGCTTGACCGAGGAGGCTAGCGAATACAACCCGTTGCTGGTCGCTGATGCGGTATTGCTTGCGGTGGGGGCTGCGATCCCGCCGGGCGTGGATGCCGTGGCGCCCTACCCCGCCGTGCATCGCTACGGTGCGGTGCTTGAGGCGCTGGCGCCTGTTGCGCGGGGCGCCGGCATCGAACGCCGCGGGGGTGACGCCGGGCCGGGGTTTCAGGTGCCTGCTGGCCTGTTGCGGGCGGAGGCGGTGGCCTTGCTGCAGCTTTTGGGGGTGGAGTGGGTGGAGGTGGTCCGGCAACCTTGCGTCGCCGTCGTCGTTGCCGGGGCGAAGAGCGGACCGGACGTGCTGACGCCGCTGCTGGCGCGACTGGTTGCGGAGGACGGAGGCTCGGCAGGCTTCCATGCCAGCCCAGCCGCCGTGCCGCCTGGCGCCGACCTGGTGCTGCTGGCCGGGCGGTCCGGCTGCGGCTGGGATGACGACATGCCGCACCGGCTTGCCGCGGCGGGGGGGTGGCTCGACCAGCATGGGGTTGCGGTCCGTCCGGGGGACTCGGCCGGGTTGGGCTGGCTGGACGGGGTGCCGGTGCTGCTGCTGCCGGGGGCGCCGGCGTCGGCGCTGACGATCTATGACTTGCTGGGCGGGCCGGCCGTGCAAACCTTGGCGGGACGGGCAGCGGTGCCGCGTGGCGTGCAGCAGGGGGCAGTGTTGGACCGGAAAATTACCTCGGCGGTCGGGTTTGCCGATGTCGTGCGAGTGACGCTGGATGGCGGACGGGCGACACCGCTGGGACCGGCGGATGCGGGCGGCCTGGCCCGCGTCGTGCTGTCGGACGGCTGGGTGCTCGTGCCGGAGGGCCAGGAGGGGTTCGCGGCCGGCAGCGCCGTCGTCGTCAACCGCCGGCTGGGCGCGGCATGACGGCCGCTGTCTCGACGTTGCAACGGGCGGCGCGGCAGGAGCAGTTCCTGGATGTCGTGTCGCGGGACGAGGCTGAGATGCGCTTCCAGCGGCATCTTAGCCTGGTGCCGTTGGGCGCGGAAATCGTTGGCCTGGACCAGGCTCGCGGCCGGGTGCTTGCGGTTGATGTGATGGCGCCGGTGGATGTGCCCGGGTTCGACCGCGCCGGGGTGGACGGCTTTGCGGTGCGGGCCGCCGACACGGTGGAGGCGACGGATGAGGCCCCGGCTGTGCTGGTGCTGAACCCGCTGGTGCTGACGCCGGGCGTTGCGGCCCGGGAGGCCGTGGGCGCCGGAGCCGCCAGCGTCATCGCCACGGGCGGCATGGTGCCGCGTGGTGCCGACGCCGTGGTGATGGTCGAGCAAACCGACCTGCGCGACGGGGCGGTGCTGGCCGTGGAGATCGCTCGCCCCGCCGCACCGGGCGCCTATATCGCAGCCGCCGGGTCGGATATTGGCCGTGGGGAGGCCGTGCTGCGCCGTGGGCGGGTGCTGTCGTCGCGGGAGATCGGGATGCTGGCGGCCGTTGGGCTGGCGGAGGTTGAGGTTTGGCGGCGGCCGCGCGTGGCGATCTTCTCGACGGGGGATGAGCTTGTGGCGCCGGGCCGGCCAATCCGGGCGGGCCAGGTGTATGACAGCAATGCCGCCATCCTGGCCGCCGCAGTCGAGGAGCTGGGCGGCGAGGCGGTGCGGCTGGGCATCGTCCCGGACGATCCCGCGGCGCTGGGTGCGGCGTTGGATGCGGCGTTGCTGGCGGGGGACATGGTGCTGCTGTCCGGCGGCACGTCGAAGGGCGCCGGGGACTTGGCGCACCAAGCGGTCGCCCGGTTGGATGCGCCGGGGATCGTCGTGCACGGCGTGGCGCTGAAGCCGGGCAAGCCGCTGTGCCTTGCAGTGCAGCACGGTAAGCCCGTCGTGGTGCTGCCGGGCTTTCCGACTTCGGCGATCTTCACGTTCCATGAGTTTGCGGCCCCGGTGCTGCGCGCCTTTGCCGGGCTGCCGCCAGCGCGGCGGCAGACGGTCGATGCGACGCTGCCGCTGCGCATCGGGTCCGAGCGGGGGCGGACGGAGTACGTGATGGTGTCGCTGATCCATGGGTTGGATGGCGAGATGGCGGCGTATCCCACGGCGAAGGGGTCGGGAGCGGTTACCAGCTTTGCCCAGGCGGACGGGTTCTTTGTTGTTCCGGCTGGGGTGGAGAGCGTGGCGCAGGGTGCCCCCTTGCAGGTCCACCTGATTGGCGAGGGGGTGCCGGCCGCCGACCTGGTGGTGATCGGCAGCCAGTGCGCCGGGCTGGACCTGCTGGTCGGGATGCTGGAGGCGGAGGGCCTGGCGGTGAAGTCCTTGGCGGTGGGCAGCACCGGCGGGCTGACGGCGGTGGCGCGGGGGGAGTGCGACGTGGCCGGGGTTCACTTGATGGACCCGGTGACGGGTGTGTACAATACGCCGTATCTGACTGACTCTATGACATTGATTGCCGGTTATGGGCGGCTGCAGGGCATCGTGTTCCGGCCGGATGATACGCGGTTCCAGGGCTTGGCCACCGCCGATGATGCGGTGCGGGCTGCGCTGGGCGATCCGGACGTGATGATGGTCAACCGCAATGCCGGCAGCGGGACGCGCATCCTGATCGACCGCATGCTGGGGGGGACGCGTCCGCCGGGCTATGCGGGGGGTACGCGGTCGCATAATGCGGTGGCCGCGGCGGTTGCGCAGGGCCGGGCGGATTGGGGCGTGGCGATCCAGACTGTGGCGCGGGATTATGGGCTTGGCTTCCTGCCGCTGCAGGCCGAGCAGTATGACCTGATTGTGCCCACCGCGCGGCTGCACCGCCCTGCCGTCCAGCGGCTGGCGGCGCTGTTGGGGCAGGCCGAGGTGCGGGAGGCGTTGCGGGCACGGGGCTTCGAGGCATGAGCGTTCCGGCAATGGGCGTTCCGGCAATGGGCGTCCCGGCGACGAGGGTTCCGGCAACGCTGGGCGTGGTCCTGGCTGGCGGGCTGGCCCGGCGCATGGGTGGGGGCGACAAGGGGCTGCACCGGGTTGGGGGGGAACGGGTGCTCGACCGGCTGCTGCGGCGGATGGAACCGCAGGTTGCGGGGCTGATCGTGAACGCCAATGGCGACCCGGCGCGGTTTGCGGACCTGGGGGTGGCGGTGGTGCCGGATAGCGTGCCGGATCGGCCGGGACCGCTGGCGGGGGTGATCGCGGGGCTGGACTGGGCGGCGGAGCATCTGCCGGGGGTGGAGTGGGTCGTGACGGCGCCGTGGGATTGCCCGTTCGTGCCGGTGGACCTGGTGGCGCGGCTTCATGCCGGGCGGGGTGCAGCCGACCTGGCGTGCGCAGCATCGGGCGGGCGGACCCATCCGGTCGTGGGGTTGTGGCCGGTGTCGCTGCGAGGGGCGTTGCGGCAGGCCGTGTCGGAGGGGTTGCGGAAGATCGACGCCTTTACCGGGCGGTATCGGGCTGTGGCGGTGGAGTGGGCTGTGGCGGGTGTTGACCCGTTTTTTAATGTTAACACTCCGGAGGACTTGCGGGAGGCGAACGAGTTGGCGGCCGGTGAGGGATGAGGGCGCTTTGCCTGCTTCCTCTCGCTCCGGGAGGGGGCGATCGCGTATGTTGCGAGGTGTCGCCTTTTTCCCCTCTCCCACTTCGGGAAAGGGCCGGGGTCAGGGGGTCTAGCTTGCCAGCGCGCCGTCCGACGCCTGCGGAAGCGGGCTGCGTGGGCCAACAGGTCGGCGCCGCAAGACTCCCTCACCCCGGCCCTCTCCCGGAGGGAGAGGGAGAAGGTAGGCGGTGTGTGGGGATCAGAGCAGGCTGCCCTCGTACGGCAGGTATCGTACTGCGGTGCCAGGCACGACGGCCAGCATGTCCTCTGCCAGCTCTGCCAGGCCATCCGTGGCCGTCAGCGATGTGAGGATGCCGGCCCCGTCCACCGGGTGCTTGTGCAGGTGCAGCACCCCATCCGGCCCGGCAACCGAGCGCACCCGCACATACTCCCGACGCCCAGCCTTCTTGCGGTAGCTGAACGCGGCGACCGCCGGGCTGCCCGGCACGGTGCGGATGGCAGCACCGCCGAGCGCCGCGATCAGGGCGCGCGCAACCTGGGTGAAGGTGACGAAGGCCGCCACGGGGTTGCCGGGCAGCCCGATGAACGGCACCCCCGCCACCTGCCCCATCGCCACCGGGCGTCCCGGCTTGATCGCCAGTCGCCAGAACGTCAGGCTGCCCACGGCCTGCACGGCGTCGCGCACATGGTCCTCCTCACCGGCCGATACGCCGCCGGAGGTCAGCAGGAGATCGTGGTCGCGGCTTGCCGCCAGCAGCGCGGCCTCGATCCCGGCGCGCTGGTCGGGCAGGATGCCCAGGTCGGTCACCGCCGCCCCGGCCCGCCGCGCCAGGGCGGCCAGCAGGACGCGGTTGGCGTCGTAGAGCTGGGCCGGGCGCAGGGTACTGCCGGGTTCGGCCAGCTCGCTGCCGGTGGAGAACAGCCCAAGCCGGACCTGGCGCCGCACCGGCAGGTCGCGCAGGCCCAGGGCGGCGGCCAGCGCCAAGTCCTGCGGGCGCAGGCGACGGCCGGCCGGCAGGGCCAGGACGCCGGCGGCGATGTCCTCGCCCTGTGGCCGGGTGTTTGCGCCGGGCTTCAGTCCTGCGGGACAGCGGACCTGCCCGGCGGACACCTCGACGTCCTCCTGCATGAACACCGTGTCGGCGCCGGGCGGCATGGCGGCGCCGGTGAAGATGCGGCGGGCGGTGCCGGGATGGAGCGGCTCGGTCGCGGCCGTGCCGGCTGCCAGGCGGCCTGCGACCGGCAGGGTGTCCCCGGCGCCGAGGTCGGCCAGCCGCAGCGCATAGCCGTCCACGGCGGAGTTGCGGAAGGGCGGCAGGTCGATCGGCGCGACCAGGTCCGCGGCGAGGATGCGGCCATCCGCTTCAGCCAGGGTGGCCTGCTCGATCCCTGTCACGGGGCGGGTGTCCGATCCGATGAGCGCCAGGGCGGCGTCCAGGGTCAGCAGCTTGCCGCCGAACGCGAAGCAGTCGTCCGAGAGCTGCGCCATGCCGGTTAGCGCCTGAAGGCCGCCGCGACGGGCGCCGCCGCGGCCTGCATCACGGCGGCGATGCCGGCCACGTCGTCCAAGTCCAGCACGCGCAGGCCGCAGCCGGGCTGGGGGGTGTCGGACGCGATGGCGCAGATGGTGGGGTCGCCGGGGTGCAGCGGCGGCTTGCCCACCACGCCGCGGAAGATTTCTATCTTTGGGTGCGCGTCGCGCTTGAACCCCTCTACCAGCACCAGGTCCACCGGCGCCAGCAGGCCGACCAGCTCCGCCAGCTCCGGCTCGGGGGCGCCGCGGTGCTCGTGCATCAGCGCCCAACGGGCGGCGGAGGCCACCAGGACCTCGTGCGCCCCGGCCTGCCGATGCTCCCAGGAGTCCTTGCCGGGCTGGTCCACATCGAAGCCATGATGGGCGTGCTTGATCGTGGAGACCGTGAGGCCGCTGGACCTGAGCAGGGGGATCAGCCGGCGCAGCAGCGTGGTCTTGCCGGCGCCGCTCCATCCCGCCAGCCCGATCACCCGCATGCGGGCCGACGGGGGAGGGCTTGGGTTGGGGGCGGCATGGCGCCGTGTAGCAGGGGAGAGGCCGCCCCGCTACTCTGCCGGGGCGGGGGGCGCCGCCGCCAGCGCCTCGCTGGTTGCCCGCGCCTGGGCGTAGCGCAACGGCCGCAGCACGCCGACCGCCAGCGCGACCACGACGAAGTTCATCACCGCCGCCACCAGGAACACCGCATACCAACTGCCGGTGGTGGTCTTGATGATGTTGGCGAACGGCACCAGCAGGGCCGAGGTGCCCTTGGCGGTATAGAGTAGGCTGGCGTTCACCGTTGCGTACTTCGGCCCGAACGCATCGGTGCAGGTGGAGGGGAACAGGCTGAAGATCTCGCCCCAGGTGAAGAAGATCAGCCCGGCGAACAGCACGAACAGCCAGGGGCTTGTCCCCATCCATCCCAGCAGCAGGTAGGCCAGGCCGCCGGTGGTGAAGGCGATCACCATCGTCGGCTCCCGCCCGATCCGGTCGGAGACCCAGCCGAAGAAGGGCCGGGCGACGCCGTTCATGACGTTGTCGGCCACCAGCGCCACCGTCAGCGTGGACGCGCCCAGGGTCAGCACGGTGTTGCCGATGCCGAAGTCCGAGGCGATCAGCGCCAGTTGCGCCGTCGCCATCAGCCCGCTGCTGCTGACCATGACGAACATGATGTAGAGCAGCCAGAAGATCGGGCTAGCCAGCATCTCCCGCGGGGTGAAGCTGCGCAGCGACTGCGGCACCTTGCGCGACGGGGCCGGCGGCAGCGGCTCCCCCGGGTCCGGCGTGCGCAGCAGCCAGGCGACCACCAGCAGGATCGCGCCTTGGGCTACGCCGAACACCAGGAAGGTGTGCTGGTAACCGCTGGTCTCGATCATCGCCTTGATCGGGATGACCGTCACCGCCGCCCCGGCGCCGAAGCCGGCCGCGGTCAGCCCGACCGCCAGGCCGCGCTTGTCCGGGAACCACTTCACCGCGTTGCCGACGCAGGTGGCGTAGATGAACCCGGCGCCGATGCCGGACACGGTGGCGCCCAGGTACAGCATCTCGATCGTGCTGGCGTAGGCGTTGATCACCCAGGCCGTGCCGACCAGCACGCCGCCGCCCGCCACCACCAGCTTGGGGCCGCGACGCCCGCCGAGCCTGTCCACCAGCCAGCCGCCGGCCGGGGTCAGCCAGGTTTCCAGGGCGATGAATATGCTGAACGCCCACTGGATTTCGGTCCGCGACCAACCGCGCGCCTGCTCGATGGGCTTGACGAACAGAGTCCAGCCGTATTGCAGGTTGGCGATCAGCATCATGCAGATCACGCCGAAAACGAGCTGCCACCAGCGCAAGGACGGGGATGGCGGTTGCATCTTCGGCTGCATTGTCGTTCCTTGTTCGTGTTGAAAGCCCTGGTGCCATCCACATTTATTGGAATTTATCTTTTATTACTATCCCTAAACGTCCCCACACCAGTTGTGGGCGGGACGCTCGACCGTCCGGCGACGCGAATATGCCGTCATCCCCCGCGATGAAGGCGCGGCGACTGGATCACCGTGCCGGGCGTCCACGATGTGAGGATGGAGGCTGCTTCTTTTCCCGCCTGACAAAGGTTGGGCGAGGGAGGCCAGGAAAATCCAACTCAGCAGCACAGGGGCGGTGCCTGCTCCCGCATGGGAGAGGTCGGCTTTTGCGTCCCCCCTCACCCCGGCCCTCTCCCGGAGGGAGAGGGGGCAGCGGGCGTGGCTAGCCCCGCAACACCTTCACCATCGTGCTGCCCAGGGCGGCCGGGCTTTCGGCGACGTGGATTCCGGCCTGGCGCATCGCCTCGAACTTCGCCTCCGCCGTGTCCTTGCCGCCGCTGATCACCGCGCCTGCGTGGCCCATGCGACGGCCGGGCGGGGCCGTGACCCCGGCGATGAAGCCGACCACCGGCTTGTGCGTCTTGCTGGCTGCGATGAACTCGGCGGCGTTTATTTCGCTCTGGCCGCCGATCTCGCCGATCATGATGATGCTGTGCGTCTCGGGGTCGGCGAGGAACATCTCCAGCACCTCGATGAAGTCGGTGCCCTTCACGGGGTCGCCGCCGATGCCGACGCAGGTGCTCTGGCCGAGGCCGGCCGCGGTCGTTTGGCTGACGGCCTCGTAGGTCAGGGTGCCGCTGCGGCTGACGATGCCGACGGAGCCGCGGCGGTGGATATGGCCGGGCATGATGCCGATCTTGCAGGCGTCGGGGGTGATGACGCCGGGGCAGTTGGGGCCGATCAGGCGGGAGCCGCTGCCGTCCAAGGCGCGCTTGACGCGGATCATGTCCAGCACCGGGATGCCCTCGGTGATGCAGATGATGAGGGGGATGCCAGCGTCGATGGCCTCGAGGATGGCGTCGGCGGCGAAGGGGGGCGGCACGTAGATGGCGCTGGCGTCGGCACCCGTCGCCTCCCGCGCCTCGGCGACGGTGTCGAACACGGGGAGGTCCAGGTGGCGCGTGCCGCCCTTGCCCGGGGTGACGCCGCCCAGGACCTTGGTGCCGTAGGCGATGGCCTGCTCGGAGTGGAAGGTGCCCTGGGCGCCGGTGAAGCCCTGGGTGATGACGCGGGTGTTCTGGTCGATCAGGACGGACATTATGCGGCCTCCTTCACGGCGCGGACCACCTTTTCGGCGGCGTCGGCCAGGTTGTCGGCGCTGACGATCGGCAGGCCGGACTTGGCCAGGATGTCCTTGCCGAGGGCGACGTTGGTGCCCTCCAGCCGCACCACCAGGGGCACGCCCAGGCTGACCTCGCGGGCGGCGGCGACCACGCCCTCGGCGATCACGTCGCAGCGCATGATGCCGCCGAAGATGTTGACCAGGATGCCCTCGACGTGCGGGTCGGACAGGATGATCTTGAAGGCTGCGGTCACCCGCTCCTTGGTGGCGCCGCCGCCCACGTCGAGGAAGTTGGCGGGGCTGCCGCCATACAGCTTGATGATGTCCATCGTCGCCATCGCCAGGCCGGCGCCGTTGACCATGCAGCCGATGGTGCCGTCGAGCGAGATGTAGTTCAGGCTGTGCTTGCTGGCCTCCAGCTCCTTGGGGTCCTCCTCGCTCTCGTCGCGCAGGGCTTCTAGGGCGGGTTGCCGGTAGAGGGCGTTGTCGTCGAAGCTGACCTTGGCGTCGAGCGCCACGATGTCCCCGGCGTCGGTCACCACGAGCGGGTTGATCTCGACGATGGCGCAGTCCAGGTCGATGAAGGCGCGGTACATCGCCTGCACGAACTTGGTGAAGGCGCCGACCTGCTTGCCCTCCAGGCCCAGGCCGTAGGCGAGCTTGCGGGCGTGGAACGGGAACACGCCGGCGGCGGGATCGACGGCGACGCGCATGATGCGGTCGGGCTGGGTTTCGGCGACGTGCTCGATCTCCATGCCGCCCTCGGTGCTGGCGACGATGGTGACGCGGCTGGTCTCGCGGTCCACCAGCAGGGACAGGTACAGCTCGCGCTTGATGGCGCAGCCGGCCTCCACGTACACCCGGCTGACCCGGCGGCCGGCGGGGCCGGTCTGCTTGGTGATCAGGGTGTTGCCGATCATGGCCTCGGCCGCCTCGCGCGCCTCGGCGGGGGACTTGGCCAGGCGGACGCCGCCCTTGCCCTCGGGGGCGCCGTCGAACTTGCCGGCGCCGCGCCCGCCGGCGTGGATCTGCGACTTCACGACGAAGACGGGGCCGGGCAGCTTGTTGGCGGCGGCCTCGGCTTCCTCGGGGGTCCAGGCGACGAAGCCCTGCAGGACGGCCACGCCGTAGCCGCGCAGCAACTCCTTGGCCTGGTATTCGTGAATGTTCATCGTGTCGGCTCCGATCAGGGCGGCGGGCGCTGCACCATGGCCTGAATGAATGCCCCAGCCCTTGTGCGGCGGCAACCCTGGGCGTCGCCAGGCTTTGGCGTGCATCAATGGGGGCTGCGCCGATGAAGGCTTTCTTACTCGTGTTCGCTGCCGGGGCGGGGATGCTGAACGCGGTCCAGGCGGGCTGCAGCTCGACCCTGGGCAAGGCCATTGGGCCGATGCCGGCGGCGGTGGCGATCGGCGTGGTGGCGCTGCTGAGCTATGTGGTGGTTGGCGCGGTGTCCGGCCAGCTTGCATGGCCCGGCGTGGCCAAGGCGGCTGCGGCGCCCTGGTGGGCCTGGACGGGGGGCATGATGGGGGCGGCGTTCGTGCTGTCGCAACTGTTCGTGGCGGAGAAGGTCGGGTCGGGGCTGTTCATCGCGCTTACGGTCACGGCGTCGGTGGTGGCGTCGCTGGTGATCGACAATTATGGGCTGGTCGGCTTCGAGGTGCATCCGGCGGGGTGGGGGCGCATCGCGGGGGCGCTGTTCATGTTCGCCGGGTTGGGGCTGATTGCGCGGTATTAGCGGTTTGGGGGCAGTGGAGCGCCGAGCCTGGGGGAAAGGGCCGGGTACGGTTGGGTGCCGCTGGGGCGAAGCACACCGGGGGCGACGGGTTCAGATGTCGCGCTCGGCGATGGTCGGCAGGCTGGGCGCATTGCGGTGAGTGGCTGGGGAGGATGGTGCGGGATTTGGCGGCTGCTTGGCCGTGGGGCGTGATGGTGCAACCCGGGCCGACCTTGATCCTTTAGGCGGTCGGGGCAATTGCAGGCCGCGATCACGGGCGGCAACGCTCCCGTCCAGGGTTTAGAGCCGACGCCAGCTTTCACCGGCCCATGCGGGAGAACCCCGATGTTGACACCTGCGAGCCTTCCCGAGTTGCTGCCGAGCCGGCCGTTACTATCAAGCCCCGAGGAGGGCTGGCGGGGGGTCGTCCTGCAGCGTTACCGGCACCCGCCAAGCACGATCGACGTGCCGGGATTGCGCGACAACCTCCTGGTCGATCACCTGGCCGGGCCGGTGCTGGCCGAGAACATGCTGGGCGGGACCATGACTGGCGCCAAGCGCTGCGAGCGACGGTGGACAGGCCCTGGCCAGGTGAGCATCACCCCGGCCGGGCAGCCTGTGCACCGCATCCTCAAGGGTCGCCCCGAGGTGGTCCTCGTCTATCTGGCGCCTGACCTTCTGGCCGGCGTGGCGGACGAGCTGTTCGGTTTGAGCCGGGCCGAGGTCAGCCTGGTGCCGAGTTTCGGCGTTGCCGACGACACAGCCGACCGCATGGTCCGGCTGCTCCTGGCCGAGGCCGAGGCCGAGGCTTCGGCGCCTGGCACGAGCTTGATGGCCGAGACGCTGGGCCGAGCATTGGTGATCCACCTGCTGCGGTGCCACTCGAACGTGATGGCACGGGCGCCGGAACGCCCTGCGGCCATCTCCGGGGCGCGGTTCCGGCGCGTCGTCGAGTATATGCGGGCACACATAGATGAAGCGTTGCCGCTTGGCCGACTCGCAGAGATCGGCGGGTTAAGCCCGTCGCGGTTCGCACGTGCGTTCCGCGATGCCTCGGGCCAGCCGCCGCACCGCTTCCTGATCGGTCTCCGCATCGAGAAGGCCTGCGAGCTGCTGGAACGAACCGACCTGCCTGTCGTCGAGGTCGGGCTGCAGTGCGGCTTCGAGCAGGCGACCCACTTCGCGACCATGTTCCGCGGGGTTACGGGGTTGAGTCCACGCGCCTGGCGCGTTGCGCGCCGGTGGTGACCCTGGCGCGTTGCGCCGGGGTGTGACTCTGGCGCGTTGCGCGGGGGGTGACTGTTGCGCCATGCCGCCCCGGCGGGCATGGCGCAAAACCCTACTTGGGTAACCCGTCCAGGAAGGCTTGCACGGCGGCGTTGAAGGCGGCGGGCTGCTCCAGATGGGCCAGATGGCCGGCGCCGGGCAGTTCGACGTAGGTTGCGCCAGGGATGCGGGCCGCCATGCGCTGCATCCCGGCCGGCGGGGCATTGCGGTCCCGGCTGCCGGCCAGCGCCAGGGTGGGGACGGCAATGCGGCCCAGGGCATCACGCATGTCGAAGCCCGGCAGCGCCCGCACCGTGTCGCGGTAGGTGCTGTCGGGCGTGTGGGCGTAGCACCACCGCGCCAGATCGACGCCGGCCGGGTCGGGGGCGTCACCCACCACGTCGGCCACCATGGCCTCCGCCAGCCCGGCCATCGTGTGCCCGGCATCGAGCGGACCCAGCCGCGCGGCGATAAAGCCTTGGCCCCAGGCCGGGTCCTGGCTGCCGAAGGCCGCGCTGGTCTGCGCCAGCACCAGGGCGCGTGCGGCGTGCGGCTGCAGGGCCAGCAGGCGCTGCGCCACCATGCCGCCGAGGCTGTGCCCGACCAGCACCGGACGGTCCAGCCCGGCCTGCACCAGGAACCCGGCCAGGGCCGCGGTCAGGGTGTCGATGGTGACAATCTCCAGCGGGGTGGAGCCGCCATGGCCCGGCATGTCCCACGCCACCGCCCGCCAGGCCCGGGCGAAGTGGTCCAACTGCGGCAGGAAGCTCCGCGCTGCGCCGCTGATGCCGTGCAGGAAGAGGATCGGCGGCGCGGTGGGCAGGCCGGCCTCCAGGTAGGTGATGTCGCCCAGGACGCGGACCTGCTCCCACTCCTGCTGGGTGCCCTGGCGCGCGGGTTCCTCAACGCGGGCGTCGTGCTGCTCGGCCATGCGGTCCTCCATGCCGGGCAGGCTTTAGCATGGCGGCGCGGCGCTGCCAGGGTGACGCCCGTTGCCGCTGGGGGGCTTGGATGTGGTTGGGCGATGCGGTCCTGCGTGTCCCCGGCGGGGCGGGGGCCGTGGCGTTCCGGCAGCGTGCCCCTGGCCTGGCCCGGCGCTTCGTACACGAAGCGATGCGGCGGCCCTGGTTGATTGCGCCTGGCCCTCGCCCGATCCTACGCCGGGGACAGGATGTGGACGGCGCGGCTGGCCAGCATGGGCCGCACCTTGGCGCCATAGGCCAGCATGTGCGGTGATGCGGCGTGCGCCTGCAACGCGGGCAGGTCGGCCCACTTCTCGATGACGGCGAAGGTGTCGGGGCCGAGCTTCGCCTGCATGGCCGCGCCTTCCGCGGCCGGCAAGGGCGTGTCGATGGCGGGGCCGTACTCGATGCATCCGGCCTCGGCCAGCACGTTCGGCACGTTGGCGCGGAATTCCTGGAGCACGGCGTCGCGCATCCCTGGCTGTGTCGTGATCATGGCGATGACGTGGATCATGGCAGGCTCCAAATTGACGCCACAGCATCCCACGCCGGAGCGAACCCGGCTAGGATGCCAGGGTTGAATGGGCCAGGCTTTGGATGGGCCAGGCTTGGATGAGGCTGCAACGGAGGACACCGCATGGACGTCGCTACCCCGGCCGCGGAGATCGGCTTGCCTGAGGAGGTCGGCCTGTCCGGCGCGCGCCTGTCGAAGATCGACGGCTGGATGGGGCGCTGGGTGGACAGCGGCCGGCTGCCGGGCCTGTCGGTGACGGTAATGCGGCATGGGCAGGTCGCCTATCAGGGTTGCCGCGGCCACGCCGACCTGGAGCGCGGCCTGCCGATGGCGTGGGACACCGTGGTGCGCATCTACTCGATGACCAAGCCGCTGGCGAGCGTGGCGCTGATGATGCTGTATGAGGAGGGGCGGTTCCAGCTCGACGACCCGATCAGCGCCGTGCTGCCCGCCTTTGCCCGGATGCACGTGTGGGACGGCGAGGGCCGCGACCCGGTGCCGGCGGACCGCGGCATCACCTACCGCGACCTGCTGACCCATACCAGCGGGCTGACCTACGGCTTCATGAACGCGACGCCGGTGGATGCCATGTACCGGGAGGGCGGCGTGGACTTCCAGACCGCCGATAAGACACTGGCCGAAGTCGTTGACCTTGCAGCAACCATGCCGCTGCTGGCGCAGCCTGGGGCGGCCTGGAACTACAGCATCGCCACCGACGTGGTGGGCCACCTGGTCGCGGTGCTGTCCGGCCAGGGGTTCGGCGAGTTCCTGCACAGCCGGGTGCTGGCGCCGTTGGGCATGGCGGACACCGCGTTCCATGCGGGGCCACAGCAGATGCCGCGGTTTGCTGCGAATTATGCTCCCACCTCGGAGGGCGGGTTGACGCTGATCGACGACCCGCCGGCCGGCCGATTTGCCCAACCGCGCGCCATCCAGTCGGGCGGCGGCGGGCTGGTGTCCACCGCCGGGGACTACCTGCGGTTCTGCCGGATGATGCTGGGCGGCGGGGCGCTGGCGGGCGAGCGGCTGCTGGGGCGCAAGACGGTCGCCCTGATGACCAGCAACCACCTGCGCGGCGACATGGCGGCGATGGGGCAGGCGCGGTTCAGCGAAAGCAGCTTTGAGGGGATTGGCTTTGGCTTGGGGTTCTCGGTGATGCTCGACCCGGCGCGGGCGCAGATCGTCGGCAGCCCCGGCGAGTATGCCTGGGGCGGGGCGGCCAGCACGGCGTTCTGGATCGATCCGGTGGAGGACATGGCGGTGGTGATGCTGACGCAGCTTACGCCGTCCTCGACGTATCCGATCCGCAAGGAGCTGCGCGTGCTGACCTATGCGGCGCTGACCGACTGACGTTGCTGCCCCTCCCGGGGCGGGGTGGTGGGGGTTTAGCGGTTGCTGCGCTTTTTGATGCGGGGGCACGTTCGGCTCCGTGTCTTGCGGACTTGGCGCTTGCCGCTTCCCTCACCCCGGCCCTCTCCCGAAGGGAGAGGGAGAAGATAGTGGGTTGAAGTCATGCTCGGACAGTTCCTTGCGTATTACCGGCCGCACCGGCGGCTGTTCCTGATCGACTTTGGCTGCGCCGTGGTGTCGGGGCTGCTGGAGCTTGGCTTCCCCATGGCCGTGCGGTCGTTTGTGGACGACCTGCTGCCCGGCGCCGATTGGGGCTTGATCGTGCTCGCGTCCATTGGGCTGCTGGCGGTTTATCTGGTCAACACCGCGCTGATGGGGGTCGTGACCTATTGGGGCCACATGCTCGGCATCAACATCGAGACGGAGATGCGCCGCCGGGCGTTCGATCACCTGCAGCGCCTGTCGTTCCGCTTCTTCGACGGCCAGAAGACGGGGCACCTGGTCGCCCGCCTGACCAAGGACCTGGAGGAGGTCGGCGAGGTCGCGCACCACGGGCCCGAGGACCTGTTCATCGCGGTGATGACGTTCCTCGGCGCGTTCCTGCTGATGTTCGCCGTGCAGCCGCGGCTGGCGTTGCTGACGACCGTTGTCGTGCCGGTCACCGCCGGGCTGTCCAGCCGGTATGGCGCGCGGATGACCCGCAACTGGCAGTCGCTGTTCCGGCGCGTGGGGGAGTTCAACGCGCGGATCGAGGAGACGGTCGGCGGCATCCGCGTCGTGCAGGCGTTCGGGCGGGAGGCGCATGAGAGCCGCCTGTTCGCCGGGGACAACGCCCGGTATCGCGCGACCAAGCTCGACGCGTATCGGATCATGGCGGCCAGCACGTCGCTGAACTACCTGTCGATGCGGCTGACGCAGTTGCTGGTGATGGTGGCGGGCACCTGGTTCGTGCTGCACGGGCAGTTGTCCAATGGCGGGTTCGTCGGATTCCTGCTGCTGGTGGCGGTGTTCTTTCGGCCGGTGGAGAAGATCGCCTCGGTGATGGAGACCTATCCTAAGGGAATTGCCGGGTTCGGGCGGTACCTGGCGCTCCTGGCGGTGGCGCCGGACGTGCAGGACCGGGCTGGGGCGGCGGCGGTGGGTGGGTTGCGCGGCGACATCCGGTATGAGGCGGTGACGTTTGGCTATGGTTCTGGGCGGCCGGTGCTGGACCGGGTGGACCTGGCGATCCCGGCCGGGCAGACGGTGGCGTTCGTGGGTCCGTCCGGGGCGGGCAAGACGACGCTGTGTTCCCTGCTGCCGCGGTTCTACGACGTGGATGGGGGGCGCATCACCATCGACGGCATCGACGTGCGGGCGATGACCCTGGCGTCGCTGCGGGCCAACATCGGCATCGTGCAGCAGGACCCGTTCCTGTTCGGCGGCAGCATCGGGGACAACATCCGCTATGGCCGGCTGGGGGCCACGGATGCCGAGGTGGCCGACGCCGCCCACCGCGCCCGCCTGGCCGAGACCATAGCCGCGATGCCGGACGGCATGGACACCGTGGTGGGCGAGCGCGGCGTGCGGCTGTCGGGCGGGCAGAAGCAGCGTCTGGCGATTGCGCGGATGTTCCTGAAGGACCCGGCGATCCTGATCCTGGACGAGGCGACCTCGGCGCTGGACAGCGAGACGGAGCGGGCGATCCAGGCGTCGCTGGCCGAGCTGTCGCAGGGGCGGACGACGCTGGTGATCGCCCACCGGCTGGCGACCATCCAGGGCGCCGACCGCATCGTGGTGGTGGACCGCCTGGGGAGCGGCGGGGCGGGGGTGGCCGAACAGGGTGGCCATGCCGAGCTGATGGCGCAGGGTGGCGCCTATCGGCGGCTGCATGATGCGCAGCTTGGGGCGTGGCCTGCCGGGCGCGAGGCGGCTCCAGGCGGGGCCAGTCTGCCGGTCGAGGGGTTGGCCAGTTAAGGTGCTGGCAACCATCACCGGGTAGTCTGCAGGGGGATCACGGCTGGGCCGGCGCCGAGGGACCGGTGGTTGGGTCGGAGTGACCGGGGATTCGTTTCAGATGCAGGCGCTGCTGCGTTGGAGACAGCTTGCGGGGTGCGGCGGCGGACGCCTATACCCCGGGTTTCCGCTGCCGGTCGGTATCGGCGGCATCAGCAAGGACGCGCCATGAAGCCCGGCATTCATCCCGAGTATCACGAGATCACCGTCATCATGACCGATGGCACCACGTTCAAGACCAAGACCTGCGCCGGCAAGGCCGGGGACACCATGCGCCTGGACATCGACCCGAAGTCCCACCCGGCCTGGACCGGTGTGCAGCGCATGATGGACACCGGCGGCCAGGTCGCCAAGTTCAACAAGAAGTTCGCCGGGCTGGGGATGCGGAAGTAAGCCGCAGCGCAACGTCCATCGTTTGCAGGCAGGAAGCGCCGTCCCCTCTTGAACCGGGGGGCGGCGCTGCTCATTTCAGGTCTGTCCGATGCGCTCATGCGAGGCATCGGGGATTGAATCGGGTTGGCCCGTTTGGGCAACCCTCTGGACTGACCTTGCTTCATTGGAGGTTTACTGTGACCTACGACTTTACGCCACTGTTCCGTACCGCCATCGGCTTCGACCGTTTGGCCCGCCTTATGGATGCCGCGCAGGAAAGCCCCTCGGCGCCGTCCTATCCTCCCTACAACATCGAGCGCACGGGCGATGACAGCTATCGGCTGACCATGGCTGTGGCCGGGTTCGGCGAGGACGACTTGGAGATGATGGTCAAGGAGAACACCCTGGTCATCGCCGGCCGGGTGAAGCCCGAGACCGTCAAGGGTGAGGTCCTGCACCGCGGCATCGCCGGCCGCGCGTTCGAGCGCCGGTTCGCACTGGCTGACCACATCGTCGTGGACGGCGCCGAGCTGCTGAACGGCCTGCTGCATGTTGGCCTGAAGCGCGTCGTGCCCGAGGCCCTGAAGCCCCGCCGCATCGCCATCAACAGCAGCGTTGCTGCCCCGGCGATCGCGAACGATGCGCAGCCTGCGACGGACGCTGCCCAGGCTGCCTGATGGGATTGCCGCTTAGGCGGTCCTGACGGCATCAAGAGACGGAGGGGGCCGGGGTCATCCCGGCCCCTTTCATGTTTGGGCTATGGCCGTCGGAAGACGCTGTCGGCGGCGCTGCGGTGATCCTGCTTGCGGGCGATGGCTGCCTCCGCCCGCGCGATTTCGGCGCGAAGCTCGGTGATGTAGCCCCGCAACTCGGCGACGCCGAGGGGGTCGAGCGGCGGCGACGCCAACTTGGGTTGCGGACGGGGGCCGTCCTCGTCTCCTGGCAGCATGGGCGTTCCTCCAAGTTCGTAACATGATCGTTCTTGACCCCTGCGACGCCAAGGGTCCATATCGCCGATCCTCCTTGCAATCGACCGCCCTGCCCGCCGACCCGGCGCGCGGCGCCGAAGGACATACCTCCATGACCCTGCCCCTGATGCCCAAGGCCACAGCCGTGTGGATGATCGAGAAGACTGCCCTCACCTTCACCCAGGTCGCCGAGTTCTGCGGCATGCATCCGCTGGAGGTGCAGGCCATCGCCGATGGCGAGGTGGCGCAGGGCATCGTCGGATATGACCCGGTCGCCAACATGCAGGTGACTGCGGCGGAGATCGCCCGGTGCGAGAAGGACGCGGCGGCACGGCTTAAGCTGACGCCGCCGAACAACCCGATCAACAAGCGCGGCCGTGGCGCCCGGTATACGCCGGTTGCCAAGCGCAATGACCGCCCGGACGGCATCGCGTTCGTGCTGCGCAACTTCCCGCAGCTTAGCGAGGCGCAGGTGATCAAGCTGCTGGGCACCACCAAGGACACCATCCAGAAGGTCCGCGAGCGCAGCCACTGGAACAGCGCCAACATCAAGCCGCGCGATCCGGTGATCCTGGGGCTGTGCAGCCAGACCGACCTGAATGCGATGGTGCAGCAGGCCAATGACCGCCTGGCGCGAGAAGGGCATGCCGTGCCGGTGCCCCCGCCGCCGTTGGAGACCGAAGAGGCCGCCTAGGCCGGCAGCCACCCCGGCCCGGCTGCGAGCGCCGGTCCGGGGTGGCGCATCAAGTGGCGGCTAGTTCTTGCTCAGCCGCTCCATTTCCTCCTTCAGGTGCAATTTCTCGACTTTGAGGCGCTGCAAGGCGTCGCCGTTCGGCCTGGGCCGGTGGTCCTCGTCCGCGATGCGGGTCTCGAGGACCGCGTGGCGGCCTTTCAGGCTTTCGATGCGGGATTGCAGGCTCATGGTGCCTCCTTCAAAGGTGGGATCGTGCGCTCTGTCACGCCTGCCGTTGCCAGCGGGCGCCACGGAACGGTAATCCCCTCCAACTTGCCATTGCCACATGAATCGCCCGTTACGGGCGCCGGCAACCGGCGCGTGGCATCACAGGATCGAGCATGGTATGCCGGTCCCATGTTGACCGACCGTGATTCCCTGCTGCGCCAACTGCACGAGCTGCGGAGCGAGCACCGCGACCTCGATACCGTGATCGCCCGGCTGTCCGAGGCTGGGACCGACCAGTTGCACCTGCAGCGGCTGAAGAAGCGCAAGCTGCTGCTGAAGGATGAACTGTCCTGGCTGGAGAGCCGGCTGATCCCGGACAGCATCGCTTGATGCTTGGCTCCGGACAGCATCGCTTGATGCTTGGCTCCAGACAGCATCGCTTGATGCTTCGCTCCAGACAGCATCGCCTGATGCTTGTGTTGCATCGACCGTCTCTGAGGCTGACCGGTGAAGCCTTGGTGTCATTGCGGGCCGTGCTTGCGGCGTGGCGATCCAGGGTGGCGAGCGCGGGGCTTACCCCCTGGATTGCCGCGCCGGAGCCGGCTCGCAATGTCGGTGTGGCTCGGGACGGCAACGGTCAGGGTCAAAGGCGGTTGGCGTCAGTCGGCGCCGGCTGATGGCGGACCCCCTGGTGGGAGTCATCATGGGCAGCCAGTCGGACTGGCCCACGATGCAGCACGCGGCGGAGGTGCTGACCCGGTTGGACGTGCCGCATGAGGTGCGGATCGTCTCGGCCCACCGCACCCCGGACCGCTTGGCGGAGTATGCCCGCACCGCCCGGGCGCGCGGGTTGCGGGCGATCATCGCCGGGGCTGGCGGGGCAGCGCACCTGCCGGGCATGTGCGCGGCTTGGACCCCCGTGCCGGTGCTGGGCGTGCCGATCGAGTCCCATGCCTTGAAGGGAATGGACAGCCTGCTGTCCATCGTGCAGATGCCGGCTGGCATCCCGGTGGGGACGCTGGCCATCGGCCGGGCGGGCGCGGTCAACGCCGGGCTGCTGGCGGCGGCGATGCTGGCGACGACGGACCCGGCCCTGGCGCGTCGGTTGGACGCCTTGCGGGCGGAGCAGACCGCCGCCGTCGCCGATGCTCCAGACGCCAGCCCCGCGGCTTGAGCGCGCTTCCGCCCAATGCCACTATCGGCATCATCGGCGGCGGCCAGTTGGGGCGCATGTCCGCGCTGGCTGCCGCTCGTTTGGGGTATCGGTGCCACATCCTGACGCCGGAGCGGTGCAGCCCAGCCAGCCAGGTGTCTGCCGGCACGACGCTGGGCGACTACGAGGACCCTGCGGCACTGCGCGCCTTTGCGGATGCCGTGGACGTGATTACCTTTGAGTTCGAGAACGTGAGCGCCGCCGGGCTGGATTTGCTGGCGTCGCTGCGGCCGGTGCACCCGTCGCCCACCGTGCTGCGGATCAGCCAGGACCGGGTGGCGGAGAAGGCGTTCCTGGGCGATGCCGGGGTTCCCACCGCGCCGTGGCGCACCGTGGCGAGCTTGGGGGAACTGCACGGCGCCGTGGCTGCGTTGGGCCTGCCTGCGGTGCTGAAAACCACCCGGCTGGGTTACGACGGCAAGGGCCAGGCCGTGCTGCGCGAGGCCGCCGACCTGGAGGCTGCCTGGGCGGCGCTGGATCCGAAACCTTTAATTTTAGAGGGTTTTATTGACTATGCCTGCGAGATCAGCGCCATCGTCGCCCGTGGAGCGGACGGCGCCGGGACGGTGTTCGACGTGATGGAGAACCGCCACCGCAACGGCATCCTGGACCTGACACTGGCGCCGGCCCGCGTGCCGCCGGGGACGGCGGTGGAGGCGCAGCACGTAGCCTGGCGCATCGCCGACCGGCTGGGCCTGGTCGGGCTGCTGGCGGTTGAGATGTTCGTGCGCGGCGGGCGGGTGCTGGTGAACGAGATCGCGCCGCGCCCGCACAACTCCGGCCATTGGACCATCGATGCCTGCCCGGCCAGCCAGTTCGAGCTGCATGTCCGGGCCGTCACTGGCCTGCCGCTGCCGCCGGGCCGCCGGCACGCGGATGCGGTGATGAAGAATCTGGTGGGGCCGGAGGAGACGGCGTTGTGGCCGGCCATCGTGGCGACGCCGGGGCTGATCCCGCATTTGTATGGCAAGGCGGAGGCGCGGCCTGGGCGCAAGATGGGGCATGTGAACCGGCTGTTTCCGCTGGGTGGGCTGCCCGGCGATGACGGCATCCGCGCTGCCCTGGGATGCATCGCCCCCGCTTGAGGTATGTTGGGCTGGTGCATGTTGGCCTGCTGCACGGTAGGCCAGGCTTGCTGCCGCAGCCCCCCGGTGCGATTGTCCGCCATCAATAGACCGGCCCTGCATGGGCCGCATCCGCGAGGACCGCATGGCCAAGATCACCGTCAAGACCCCCGTCGTCGAGCTGGACGGGGACGAGATGACCCGCATCATCTGGGGCTTCATCAAGGACAAGCTGATCCTGCCCTACCTCGACATCGACCTGAAGTACTATGACCTGGGTATCGAGTATCGCGACCAGACCGACGACAAGGTGACGGTCGATGCCGCCAACGCCATCAAGCAGTACGGCGTCGGCGTGAAGTGCGCCACCATCACTCCGGACGAGGCGCGGGTGGTCGAGTTCAAGCTGAAGAAGATGTGGCGCAGCCCGAACGGCACGATCCGCAACATCCTCGACGGCACCATCTTCCGCGAGCCGATCATCTGCCGCAACGTGCCGCGGCTGGTGCCGAATTGGACGCAGCCGATCGTGATCGGGCGCCATGCCTATGGCGACATCTATCGTGCCGCGGAAACCAAGATCCCCGGCCCCGGCAAGTGCACCCTGCAGTTCCAGCCGGCCAGCGGCGGCGCGCCGATGATCCTGGACGTGTTCGACTTCAAGGGGCCGGGCGTGGCCATGGGGATGCACAACACCCGGGCCAGCATCGAGGGGTTTGCCCGCGCCAGCTTCAACTACGGCCTGGTGCGCAATTATCCGGTGTACTTGTCCACCAAGAACACGATCCTGAAAGCCTATGACGGCATGTTCAAGGACGTGTTCCAGGAGATATTCGACGCCGAGTTCAAGGCCGAGTTCACGCAGCGCGGCCTGACCTATGAGCACCGCCTGATCGACGACATGGTTGCCAGCGCGCTGAAGTGGAGCGGGGGTTACGTCTGGGCCTGCAAGAATTACGACGGCGACGTGCAGAGCGACATCGTGGCGCAGGGCTTCGGCAGCCTGGGCCTGATGACCAGCGTGCTGATGAGCCCCGACGGCAAGACCGTCGAGAGCGAGGCGGCGCACGGCACTGTCACCCGGCACTATCGCGAGCACCAGAAGGGGCGGGAGACCAGCACCAACCCGATCGCCTCGGTGTTCGCCTGGACGCGCGGGCTGGCCTATCGCGGGCGGTTCGACAAGACCCCGGACGTGACGGCGTTCGCCGAGACGCTGGAGCGGGTGTGCGTGGAGACGGTGGAGGCCGGGTTCATGACCAAGGACCTCGCCAGCCTGATCGGCAAGCAGCAGGCCTACATGAACACGCAGGATTTCCTGAGCAAGATCGACGACAACCTGCAGGGCGCCATGGGCATCGCCAAGGCTGCCTGACGCCCGGTTTGAACCCCCAGGGGAGTATGCACATGGACGGTTTGGACGGGTTGAAGTCGTATCCGCTCGCGCGGCGCGGCATGATGATGACGGGGCTGATCAGCGGCTTCACCCTGGCGACGACGCGAGTGGAGGCGCAGGTGATCCATACCGACGCCGCCGGGCTGGACGCCGGGGAGACACGCATTCCGACCACCGATGGGGAGTTGCCGGCTTACTATGCTCGGCCCAATGGGGTTGGGCCGTTCCCGACTGTGCTGGTGATCGAGGAGATTTTCGGGGTTCATGAGTATATCAAGGACACCTGCCGGCGGCTGGCCAAGTTGGGCTACTTGGCTGTTGCGCCGGAGCTGTATGCGCGCATCGGCGACCTGTCGGAGATGACGGACGTGAACGCCATCATCCGCGACGTGATCAGCAAGGCTCCGGACGGACGGGTGATGCAGGACCTGGATTCCACGGCGGCTTGGGCCGCCAGCAACAAGGGTGATCCGGCGCGGCTGGCCGTTACGGGGTTTTGCCGCGGCGGGCGCGATGTCTGGATGTATGACGCGCACAACCCGGCGTTGAAGGCGGCCGTCGCCTGGTATGGCCCGATCAAGGGGCAGCCGTCGCCGATCCAGCCGACCAACCCTGGCGATGTTGCCGGGGACATCCATGCGCCGTTGCTGGGGATGTACGGCGGCCAGGATAGCGGCATCGCCGTGCCGGATGTGCAGGCTGCGGCGGCGAAGGCCAGGGCTGCGGGGAAGACGGTCGAGATTGTGGTGTTCCCGGATGCGCCCCACGGTTTCCATGCCGATTATCGGCCGAGCTATCGCAAGGCGGATGCCGAGGATGGCTGGGGGCGGATGCTGGCCTGGTTTAAGAAGTATGGGGTGTAGCTTTTTCCTGTCCCTGCGGCGGAGGGGTGCGTTTTTGGGCGTGGGCCTTGGTTTGTCGTGAACTGCTGTGCTTTGAGATGGCGGGCTTGGTGCTTGCCCGCCCCCTCACCCCGGCCCTCTCCCGTAGGGAGAGGGGGAAGCAATTAGGCTGCCAGTAGGCGGCGCACCGCTTCTAGCGCCTCCACGGCGCGGCCTGCGTCTGGTCCGCCGGCCTGCGCTAGGTCTGGCCGGCCGCCACCGCCGGCGCCGCCGGCCGCCGCGCTGGCTGCCCGTACTAGATCGACCGCGTTTACCCGGCCCACCTGGTCCCCGAATACGCCCACGACGATGCTTAGCTTGCCGTCCAGCGTGGACAGCACCGCCGCCACGCCGCTGCCGATCTGCTGACCGATGGCCTCCGCCATGCCTTTGAGCTCCCGGGGCGGCACGTCGCCCAGGTTGCGGGCGGCCAACGTCACGCCGGCCACGGTCTCGGTCTCGGCGGTCGCCGTGCCGGCCGCCAGCTTGCGTTGCAGGTCCGAGACCTGGCGTTCCAGCCGGCGCCGGTCATCGACCAGTTGCGCGACGCGATCCGCCACCTCGGCCGGGCTGGCCTTCAACAGGGAGGCTACCTCGTTCAGCCGCCGGTCGCCCTCCAGCACGGCGGTCAGGGCGGCGGCCCCGGTGACGGCTTCCACCCGGCGCACCCCGGCGCTCACCGCACCCTCCCCCACCACGCGGAACAGCCCGATGTCGCCGGTCCGGCGAACATGCGTCCCGCCGCAAAGCTCGACCGAATAATGGTCGTCGCCCATCGAGACGACGCGGACCTCGTCGCCGTATTTTTCCCCGAACAGCGCCATCGCACCTTCGGCGACCGCTGCCTCGGGCGTCATCAGCCGGGTCTGGACCTCGCTGTTCTCCCTGATGCGGGCGTTGACCTCGGCCTCTACGACGGCGAGGTCGTCGCGGGTGATCGGCACCGGCTGGCTCACGTCGAAGCGCAGCCGGTCCGGCGCGTTCAGGCTGCCCTTCTGCGCGACGTGGTTGCCCAGCCGGTGGCGCAGCGCGGCGTGCAGCAGGTGCGTGGCGCTGTGATGCGCGCGGATGGCGCCGCGCCGGGCATGGTCAAGCTCCGCCACCACCGGCGTTCCGACACGGAGGGTCCCGGCCTCGACGACGCCCATGTGGACGAACACGTCGCCAAGCCGCTTCTGCGTGTCGTCCACCCGGATCACCAGGCCGTCCGCACCGGTCAGCCGCCCGGCGTCGCCGACTTGGCCGCCGCTCTCGGCGTAGAATGGTGTCTGGTTCAGGATTACCGAGACTGCCGCGCCGGTTCCGGCCTGCTCGACTGCGGCACCATCGACCACCAGCGCCGTCACCTGCCCCTCGGCTGCCTCGGTCGAGTAGCCCAGGAACTCCGTCGCGCCCAATTGCTCCCGCAGGTCGAACCATACCCGCTCCGTCGCGGCGTCGCCGGAGCCGGACCATGCGGCGCGCGCCCGGGTGCGCTGCTCCTGCATCGCGGCTTCGAACCCGGCCACGTCAACGCCGCGGCCCTGTTCCCGTAGCGCATCCTGCGTCAGGTCCAGCGGGAAGCCGAAGGTGTCGTACAGCTTGAAGGCAACGGCGCCGGGCAGCGATCCGCCCTCGCCCAGCCGCGCGGTTTCGTCGGACAGCAGGCCGAGGCCGCGGTCCAGCATGGCCTTGAAGCGGTCCTCCTCCAGCCGCATCGTCTCGGTAATCAGCGGCTCGGCCCGTGGCAGTTCGGGGTAGGCGGCGCCCATCTGCCGCACCAGGGCCGGAACCAGGCGGTGGAAGCTGGCCTCCTTGGTGCCCATCAGGTGCAGGTGCCGCATGGCCCGGCGCATGATCCGCCGCAGCACGTAGCCGCGCCCGTCCTTGGATGGCAGCACGCCGTCGGCGATCATGAACGACACGCTGCGCAGGTGGTCCGCCACCACGCGGTGGCTGGTCTGGAACGGTCCATCGACGGCCTGCCCCGTGACCTCCGCGCTTGCCAGCACCAGGGCGCGCATCATGTCGATGTCGTAGTTGTTGTGCTTGCCCTGCATGACGGCGACGAAGCGCTCGAAGCCCATGCCGGTGTCGATGCTGGGCCGGGGCAGCGGCAGGCGGGTGCCGGGCGGCCCCTCCTCGTACTGCATGAACACCAGGTTCCAGATCTCGATGAAGCGGTCGCCGTCCTCGTCCGGGCTGCCTGGCGGACCGCCGGGGATGCCCTCGCCATGGTCGTAGAAAATCTCCGAACAGGGACCGCAGGGGCCGGTGTCGCCCATGCGCCAGAAGTTGTCGCTGGTGCCGATGCGGATGATGCGGCTGTCGGGCAGGCCGGCGATGCGGCGCCACAGGCTGGCCGCCTCCTCGTCCTCGGAATACACCGTTACCAGCAGCTTGTCGGCGGGTAGGCCGAAGTCGCGGGTCAGCAAGGTCCAGGCATGCTCGATGGCAACGGGCTTGAAGTAGTCGCCGAAGCTGAAGTTGCCCAGCATCTCGAAGAAGGTGTGGTGGCGGGCGGTGTAGCCGACGTTGTCCAGGTCGTTGTGCTTGCCGCCGGCGCGGACGCATTTCTGCGCGGTGGTGGCGCGGGCGTAGGGCCGCCGTTCCTGCCCGGTGAACACGTTCTTGAACTGCACCATGCCGCTGTTGGTGAACAGCAGCGTCGGGTCGTTGCGCGGCACAAGCGAACTGCTCGGCACGACGGCATGCCCTTGGCGGGCGAAGTAGTCGAGGAAGGTGGCGCGGATGTCGTTGCTGCTGGCCATGGGCGGGGGATGTTGTCCTAAATTCGTCCCCTGTGCGTAGCGCAGGCCGCGCGTCCTGTCATCCGCGCGGCCTGCCCCCGGGTTAGTGATCCTTGCCGCGGCCGGTCTTGCCCTGCAGCTCGTCGATCTTCAGCGACGCCTCGGACTTGGTCAGGTTGGGGTCGAACTCCTCCCCGGCCTCTTCCGTCAGGGTCTTCAGGTAGCTGGCCTGGGCGCCGGTCATGGTCTGGCCGCCGGTGGTCCACTGATGCGGGTCCTTCACCGCATTGCTGTGATCGCCCGGTTCGTGCGGCGCGGTCTTTGGGTTGGTGTCTTCCGGCTCGGCGGGCTTGGTCGCCTTCGTCTGTGCTTTGGTCATAGCATCCTCGTATGCGTTTTGTTCTAAACGGGTCGCGGCTGATCAACGCTGATATGGCAGCGGAAGCAGCATCCGCACGGGAAGTTTATGAAGGCCATGCGGGCCGCGCACGATGACCAGCGCCGCCGAGTCATAGTCGGTCAGGTTCTCCCGGCAGGCACCGCAGGGCGACACGACGGCGATCTCCTGGCCGGTCTCCTCCGGCTTTGGATGGCGCAGGGCGACGGCGCACTCGATGGTGCCGTCGCCGTCCATTACGGCCCGGCCGAGCGCAATCGCCTCGGCGCAGATCGACAGCCGACCGACCGTGGCGCCCAGGTGGATGCCGGTCCACACCCGCCCATCCCGGCTGCGTATGGCTGCCGCAACTGTGTGCCAGAACGGACGGTAGTGCCGCAGCAGCACCTGCCGCGCGGCATCCACCAAGGCGTGGTCCAGGTCATCCAAGGGAACGACGCCGAGCTGCCCCGGCGCCATCGCGTGATCCATCGTGGTGTCTGGCGCGCCTGGCTAGTCGGCCGCCTCTGCCTCTGCCGCCTCCTGCTCGTCGGGCGGGATCATCAGGGAGTTGGCCACCACGCCGGAGTGCTCGCGCACCTTCTTCTCGATGCTTTCCGCCATGTCCTTGTGGTCGCGCAGGAACTGCTTGGCGTTCTCGCGTCCCTGGCCGATGCGGGTGCTGTCGTAGCTGAACCAGGCGCCGGACTTCTCAACCACCCCGGCCTTGACGCCGAGATCGACCAGCTCGCCGACCTTGCTGATGCCCTCGCCATACATGATGTCGAACTCGACCTGCCGGAACGGCGGCGCCAGCTTGTTCTTGACCACCTTTACCCGGGTCTGGTTGCCGACGACCTCCTCGCGGTCTTTGATCTGGCCGATGCGGCGGATTTCCATGCGGATCGACGCATAGAACTTCAGCGCGTTGCCGCCGGTGGTCGTCTCGGGGTTGCCGAACATCACGCCGATCTTGAGCCGGATTTGGTTCAGGAAGATCAGCATGGTGTGCGATTTGGCGACGCTGCCGGTCAGCTTGCGCAGCGCCTGGCTCATCAGGCGGGCGTGCAGGCCGACGTGGGTGTCGCCCATCTCACCCTCCAGCTCGGCGCGCGGCACCAGGGCGGCGACGGAATCGATCACCACGATGTCGATCGCGCCCGACCGCACCAGGGTGTCGCAAATCTCCAGCGCCTGCTCGCCGCCATCGGGCTGACTGAGCAGAAGGTTGTCCACGTCCACGCCCAGCTTGCGCGCGTAGATCGGGTCCAATGCGTGCTCGGCGTCGATGAAGGCGCAGGTGCCGCCGCGCTTCTGCGCCTCGGCGATGGCGTGCAGCGCCAGTGTCGTTTTCCCCGAGCTTTCGGGACCGTAGATTTCGATCACCCGGCCCTTGGGAAAGCCGCCGATGCCAAGCGCCAGGTCCAGGCCGAGCGACCCCGACGGCACCGTCTCAATCTGCTGGTCGCCGGCCTTGGCGCCCATTCGCATGATGGACCCCTTGCCGAACGCGCGCTCGATCTGGGTCATCGCGGCGTCCAGGGCCTTGTTCTTGTCCATGGTTGATCCTTGCTGTGCGAGGGGGATGCCCTGGGCTGGCGTCAACCTCCAGGTCCGGTTTCCCGGCAGAGAGTGTCACACCAGCGAACAGGGCCGCAACCGCGCGTTGTCCGTCCTAACCTAACATGACGAATATGCGTTCTTCGCACCGAAATGCAAGAACATAATAGGAACAGTGAGACAGGGAAATCACCATGGGAGTGTCACTACAGAAGCATCAGCGGGCGCCAGACGCCTTCCCCCGTAGGCGCCACACGTAGGCGATGATCTCCGCAACCGCCTTGAAGTGCTCGGCCGGCACTTCCGCATCCAGGTTCAACTCGTGCAGCGCACGGGCAAGCGGCGGGTTGGCGACCAATGGCACGCCATGCTGCTTCGCCAATGCGCGGATGCGTGCTGCCACCTCGTCCATTCCCTTGGCGACCACCCGGGGGGCGGCCTGGGTGCCGCGCTCATAGACCAGTGCGACGGCATAGTGGGTGGGGTTGGTGATGATGACGGTGGCCTTTGGCACGGCGGCCATCATGCGGCGCCGGGCACGGGCGCGGCGTAGGGCGCGCAGCTTGTTCTTGTGGGCGGGATCGCCCTCAGCCTCCTTGTGCTCGTCGGTCAGTTCCTGCCGGCTCATCCGCAGGCGCGCGGCAAAGCGGTAGCGCACCCATCCCAAGTCGGCGGCGGCGATGGCGGCCTGGCAGCCGAGCACGACGAGGACGATGTGCCGCAGGTGGAAACCCACACGGTCCAGCAAGGCGCCAGCCTGCCAGAATGGCGCAGCCATGGCGTCCGGCACCGCATCCATGACGGCATGCCACACCGCCCAGCCCAGCATTGCGGCCTTGGCCAGCGATTTCAGCGTCTCCACCGCCGCATCCAGGCTGAATATCCGCTTGAGGCCCCGGCGTGGGTCCAGCCGGGCCAGGTCCGGGACCAGCGCGCTGCCGTGCAGCAGCCCGCCGGTCTGCAGCATCACGGCAGCGCCACCGGCCAGCAGCACGGTGATTGCCACCGGCCCCACCGTCCACACCAGCGCCAAGCCCGCCGTCTGCAACGCCGCGCCTGGCCCAGCCGCCATGTCGAGCAGCATCCCGTGCAGCCGCAGCGCCAGCGCGCGGGTCAGCGGCGGCGTCCCCCAGGTCAGCATCGCCGCCGCGGCGGCCAGGCTGGCGAAGGTCACGACCTCGCGCGACATCGGCGCCTGGCCGTCGTCCCGTGCCTGCTGCCGCCGCCGTTCGCTCGCCGGCAGCGTGCGGTCCCCACTCTCCGCCATGGCTATAGGGCTGTCATGCTACAAACCTGGCACGCTACAAGCCCGGCAGGCCCGACCAGGCGGCGGACATGCCGTCCAGCCAGGCCGCCAGGATGCGTGACCCGAGAAAGCCGAGCAGCGCCAGCCCGCCGATGATCTGCCCGGGCGTGGCCACGGTGAAGATCTGCAACTGCGGCGCCAGGCGCGCGAGCAGCCCCAGCGCCGTCTGCCAGATCAGCCCCGCCAGGATGAACGGGGCCGCAAGCTGCAGAGCCATGCCGAAGCAGGCGCTGACTGCTGCCGTCACGCTCTCCGCCAGCGGGCCGGCTGGCAGCAGGCTGCCCGGCGCAACTATGCCGTAGCTGCCGGCCAACGCCCGCAGCGGCAGGGCATACAGCCCGGTGGACAGCACCAGCACCGGCGCCGCCAGCCCGAACAGCCGTGCCAGGGCTGAGGATTGCCCGCCCAACGCCGGGTCGGACTGCACAACGTTGGACAGGCCCAGCATGTAGGACATCACGGCCCCCCCCATGCCCAGGGCCAGCGCCGGCAGCCGCGCCAACCAGCCCAGCATCGCGCCAACCAGCAGTTCCGCCATGACCATGCCTGCGCCGGTCAACCGCGCTTCGGGCATGGCCGGGATCAGGGGCACCACCGCCGGCAGCAGCAGCAGCGACAATGCCACCGCCAGCCCGGCGCGGACGACGGACGGCGGCTCCGCCTCTCCTAACCCCGGCATCAGCATCACGACGGCGCCGGTGCGGGATAGCACGAGGACAAACGCGAACGCCCAGCCCGGCAGCGCCGCCAGCAGCGCGGCGTCCGTCACCCGCCGCCGCCGACCGTCAGCAACCGGTCCATCAAGGTATGGGTGAAGTCGGTCAGCGTCGCCGACATGAAGGGCCCCAGCAGGGCTAACATGCCGCCGAGCACCAGCAGCTTCGGCAGGAACACCAGGGTCGCCTCGTTGACCTGCGTGACGGCCTGGAACAGCGACACCACGATCCCGACGGCCAAGGCCGCCACCAATGGCGGGCCGCCAAGCTTCAAGACAACCCACAGGGTCTCCCGCAGCGCTGCGGCAACCTCGGCGTCCCCCATGGCTAGATCGGCATCCGCATGACGTCCTGGTAGGCCTGCACCACGCGGTCGCGGATGGCGGTGGCGGACTGCAGCGCCAGCTCGGCCTTCGACACGGCCGTCACGACGTCGGTCAGGTTGCCGTGGCCGGCGATGGCCTGCATGGACTGCGCGTCCGCCTGGTGCCCGGCCTCCACGACACCGCCCATCGCACGGCCCAGCGCGTCGCCGAAGCTGGAGCCGAAGCCCGGCTGCGCGGCGCCTGCCTGGCCAGTGGCGCCCGACTGCACGCGGGCATAGGCGTTTGCGGCGCCGGCCGGGTTGACGGGGAACGCCATCGCTATTTCAGCATGTCGATGGTGCGGGTCAGCATGGTGCGCGTGACCTCCATCACGTTCAGGTTGGCGCTGTAGCTGCGCTGGGCCTCGCGCATGTCCATGATCTCGACGAAGCTGTTGACGTTGGGGGTGCGGACGTAGCCGGCCGCATCCGCCGCTGGGTGGGACGGGTCGTAGCGTTGCGGCAGCGCGCTTTTATCGGGCGTGATGCTTTTGACGCGCACGGCCTCGGTGCCCAGGGCGCGGTCCATGCGGTTCTCGAAGGTGATGACCTTGCGGCGATAGGGTTCGGCGCCGGGCACGGAGCCGGTGGTGTCCTGGTTGGCCAGGTTCTCCGCGATGGTGCGCAGCCGCGCCGTCTGCACGTCCATGCCGTGGGCGGAGACGGCCAGTGCCGTGGCGATGTCCATCCGCCTAGCCCGCCCGGCCGAGCGCGGTGCGGAACATGCCCTGGTACTTGTGATACAGGTTCAGCACCAGCTCCTGCGTGCTGGCGGTGTCCGCGACCTTGGTCAGTTGGTCCTCCAGCGAGACGGCGTTGCCGTCCGGCGCACGCTCCCGCGGCCGTGGCGCCTGAAGCGCCCCGCCGGAGTTAGAGGCGAGCTGGATGTGCATGGGGTCCGTGACGGCCAGGGCGGGCGTGGCGCCAGCCAGCACCTTGGCGAATGCCGGCACTTCCCGGGCCTGGTAGCCTGGCGTGCTCGCGTTGGCGACGTTCTGCGCCAACAACTGCTGGCGTTGCCCAAGCCAAGCCAGTTTCTGTTCGGCCACCTGGAATAGGCCGATATTGGTCAGGTCCATCCTGCGCCTCCTGTCCTGCACTCTTCACGGCACCCTAGCGGACAAGGGTTAATGCGGCGTTGCGACCGGCGGAAACAAATTGGTAACCCCGGCGCCCCATAGTGCCGGGGTGAACAGCTCCATGACCCCTTGGCCCTCTCCAGCGCACGACCCTGCCGCGGCGCAGCACGACCTGGCGGAGCAGGTGCGGACCACGGTCGCCATCGCCCGCGCCCTGGCCGGCATGGACCGCGAGGTCGAGATCGCCGGCCTGGACCGCATAGTCGGCCTGCTCTGCGCCAAGACGCTCGATCTGCCGCCCGACCAAGGGCGCGCGGCACGGCCGGGCCTGGTAGCGATCCTGGCCGAGGTCGAGCTGCTCAGCGCCACGTTGCGGGCAAAAGCCCCGCCATGATCCAACCCCGGCAAAAGGCCCCCGCATGGAACCGCTGCAAACCCTAACCGCCGTCGGCGCGCTCGGCCTGGTGCTCGGCCTGGTCTGGCTGTTGGCCCGCGTCGTGCGTGCGGCAGGGCTGGCGCGGCAGCCGGGGGCAAGGCGCCTGCACTTGCGGGAGGCGTTGGCGCTCGATCGCAACCGCCGCCTGCAGCTTGTTACGTGCGACGGGCGGGACTTGCTGGTGCTGACCGGGGGCGGCGCGGACGTCGTTGTCGGCTGGCTGCCGGATGGGGTCGGCTGCCTGTCGGCTGTGCGGGGCGGAGCATGAGGGTCCGGCGCAGCCTGCTGCTGGCCTACGCCCTGCTGTTCGCGGCGGCCCTGCTGCTGCCGGGGTTGGCGCGGGCGCAGTCGGTCAACATCGACCTCGGCGCGGCCGGGCAGGCAGGGGCGACAGGCCGCCTGGTGCAGTTGACGGCGCTGGTGACGCTGCTGTCCCTGGCGCCGAGCCTGCTGGTCATGGGCACGGCATTCACCCGCATCATCATTGTGCTGTCCCTGCTGCGCAGCGCCATCGGCGCGCAGGGCACGCCGCCCAACACCGTGCTGATCGGCCTGGCGCTGTTCCTGACGTTCTTCGTGATGCAGCCCGCCATGGACCAGGCATGGACCAGCGGGGTGCAGCCGATGAGCCAGGGCTTGATCGGCGAGATGGACGGCCTGCGCCTGACCGCCGAGCCGTTCCGCAAGTTCATGGCCGCCAACGTGCGGGGGGCAGACCTGCAGCTTTTTCTTGACCTTGCCAACATGCCGGCCGTCCCCGCGGCGGACCAGGCTGGCTGGCGTGCCCTGGTGCCCGCGTTCATGATCGGGGAGATGCGCCGGGCCTTCGAGATGGGGTTCCTGCTCTACTTGCCATTCCTGGTGATCGACCTCGTGGTGGGCAGCGTACTGATGAGCCTTGGCATGATGATGCTGCCGCCGAGCAGCGTGTCGCTGCCGTTCAAGCTGGTGTTCTTCGTGCTGGTCGATGGATGGCGGCTGGTGTCGGGCAGCCTGGTGCAGGGCTTCGTCTTGCCGTGAGCGGGAAACCTGCCCCTTGCCGCGCGTTGGCATACGCAGCCATAGGAGCAGTATTGTGAAGCAGCCCCACACCGAAGAGACGATCAAGCACACCGACGACGAGCAGAACACCGGCAACCACAAGAAGCCCGGTGCGGAAGACTCCGGCGGGGCTGACGAGTTCGGCGGCACACGGTCCGGCGCCGAGACGCTGGAGCCTGGCGGCAGCCGCGTCGAGCGTGCGCCGGAAAAGGATGAGCGCGGGCGCGCGTAGGTTAGGGCAGCAGTTCGGCGATGTAGGGCGGCAGGTTGAAGGCGCCGGCGTGGATGGCCGGCGTCCAATACCGCGTCAGCCCCAGAATGCCGGCGGCCTGGGCACGCTGCTGGATCACGTCGGCCGGAACCCGGTCCAAACCTGGCGCTTTGGCTGCGAAACCCAGCGTCATCAGCCCGCCTACGTAGGTGGGCACGGCAGCCACATAGGCCGAGACGCATGGGAACAATTGGCTGCGGCGTTGGCTGGTCTCCCTCAGCTCCGCCGGTTGCATGAACGGGACGCCGCACTGGTTCACGACCAGGCCAGCGGGTGACAGGATGCGGGCGCAATCGGCATAGAACACGCCGGTGAATAGCGCCTCGCCGACGCCGGCCGGGTCTGTGCTGTCAACGATGATCACATCGAAAGCCGCCGGGTCGCATCCGGCCACGTAGGCGATGCCATCGCCGATTATCACCTGCGCCCGGGGATCGCTCCAGGCGTCGCCGCCGATCCCGGGCAGGTGCTCGCGGCAGAGGCGGATGACTTCGCCGTCGATTTCGACCATCACGGCACGCTCGATGGTGCGGTGTTGCAGCACCCGGCGCAGTACGCCGCCGTCGCCGGCGCCGATGATCAGCACACGCCGGGCATTGCCGTGGGCGAGCAGGGGCACATGCGCCAGCATTTCCTGATATACGAACTCGTCGGCTTCGGTAATTTGAATGGCGCCGTCCAGCACCAGCACCCGGCCGAATGATGCGCTTTCGAATACTTCGATGCTTTGATACCGGCTTTGCACATGGGCAAGCCGCCGCGATACGCGAAACCGCTGTCCCCAATCTGGGTAGAGCGTCTCGTTTAGCCAATCCTGCTCCATGCGGCCCTCCAGCAAACACGCAGTGCCGCCCGGCCCGGCGAATAGGCCAGGCTAGACGGCGGCTGCGGTTGGATGTTGCTAGGAGACGCGGCCGCGCCGCTGCTCGTCCAGGTCCACCCGCTCGGGGTGGAACGCGGCCTGCAGCACTGGGATCGCGTCATGCGGGTTGCAGGCGCCACACATGAAGATGTCCACCGCAGCGAAGTTGCGCTCCGGCCATGTGTGGATTGAGATATGGCTTTCGGCCAGCACGACCACGCCCGACACGCCCCCGTTTGGGGTGAAGTGGTGGAAGTGGCTGTGCAGGATCGTCGCCCCGGCACGGATCGCCGCATCGCGCAACGCTGCGTCGATCAACGCCGGGTCGCCCAAGTTGGACGCTCCCCAGAGATCCACGAGAAGGTGCATGCCGGCATACTTCATGCCGTCCTTCTCAACGAAGTAGTCTTTTCCTTCCTCACCATCGAGGAAAGGAAAGTTTGCAATCGTCGTCTGGTTTTCGCTCGGAAGTTCCGAGACCATCCCCAGTTGAGCAAGTGCGTTCATCACGTACCCCCAAACCAGTAGATAGCCTGTTGTGCGGGATCGCACCCTTGGGCCAAGAAGGGTTCAGATAGGGCTAGGGGGGCGGCAAAGCAAGTGAATTTAGGCTTGCGCGGGCCGCACGTATTGCGGAGCAGGCCATCATTACGATTTTGTATCTTACGGCGGCGACTTGGTGGTCAACTCCTGCAAGCGGCCCGGGATGGCACGGGCCAGGGCGATCTCGCCGGCGGCGCGGGGCAGGTCGCCGACGCCGCCGACCGGCGCCGCCGTCAGCAGGTGGAACAGGTCGGCCCGCGGTCCGGTCAAACGTCCGGCGTAGCGCTGCCCAAGCTCCCGCAACCCAGCGTGGTCCCCGGCCTGCACCGCGGCGCTGGCCTGGCGCAGCACCAGCTCGCCCAAGCTGTCCGGGACCGGGCCTGTGGCGGGGATAAGCCTTGCCGCCAGGCTGTTCAGGGCGGCGAGGCTGCCGGGCCAGTCCCCGGCGCGCTGCAGCAGGGTTGCGCGCAGGTCGTCGGCTGCGGCTGTGGCCAGGGCAGCCAGGCCCGCGGTCGCGCCGGCCAGATCGCCCTGAGCCGCCTTCGCCTTCGCCAGCAACAGGTCACGCTCCGCCTGCAGCCGCTCCGGCAGGCCCCCGGCGGCTGTGGAGGCGAGGGTGCGTTCCGCCCCGGCGGCATCGCCATCATCCAGTTGCAGCGACGCCAGGTGGTGGCCCAGGCCGGCGCGGACCGGGCCGGGCGGGGTTGCAGCCAGGCGGGCCTGCAACAGCGGACGTGCACGGGCCGGCAGGTCCAGCGCCAGCAGCTTGTCGGTCAGCAGGGCCGTGCCGTCCGCGCCGGGCGGCACGCAATCGGCGAAGTCCGCGACCAGCGTCACCAAGTCCAGCGGCGCGACATCCACGCCGTCGCCCGTGAGCATGGCGCGCATCATCGCGACCATGCGGGCGTGAATGACGGCTTGCCGGTCAGGGAACAGCGTCTCCGTCTCACGCAGCAGGTCCAGCGCCGGACGCCATGCCTTGGCCTGGGCGTGCAGCTCGCCGATGCGCAGCCGTGCGGCAAGCTCCCGGTCGTCGCCGCGCCATGTCGCCAATTGCCGGGCCAGGGTGGTGGCGGCCTGGGCTGGCGTGATGCGTGCCTGCGCCAGCCGCAGCTCCACGGCATGGGAGCCGGCCCGGACCTGGTCCAGTTGATCACGGCCAGCGGTGAGGGCGTCGTAGCCTGCCAGGGCCGCATCGACCTCGCCGTGCCGCTCCTGCCGCATGGCGCGGGCGAGGCCGAGGCCGGGCAGGTCCGGCAGCACGGCCGCGGAGGGAGCATCGGCCAGGACCGCGACCTCGGCCACGATCGGCAGCACGCGGTCGCGCAGCGGTTGCGGGTAGGCGAGCGCGAGCGGCAACAGGCCGGGCAGGCTGCGGGCTGCCTCCGCCCCGTGGCCGAGGATCGCGTCACGCACGCCCCGCCAGAGTGCGATTTCGGCGGTGCCGTCCAGGGCCGGGTTGTCCAGGCCGCCGGTTGCGTCCATCCGCCCGGCCAGCAGCGCGGCAATGGCTGACAGGCCGGCTGCATCCGGATTGGCCTCCGCCCCCGGGTCGTCGATCGCGACCAAGGCCAGGACGGACTGCGCCTCCGCCGCGAGGCCGAGCGACAGCATGGCCTGCGCCACCGTGAGGCGGCCCGGCGTGCGGGCGCGGGGGGCTGCCTCGGCAGCGCTGGCCACTGCGGCATGCAAACGCCGCACTAGGGCCGGGACCGGCAGGTCGGGGAAGTCGAACCGCCGGGTCAGCGCCGCGGCCGGAACCGGGGTGGCGTCCGGCGCGGGGATGGCTCCCCCGGATGCGGCCAGCACGAAGCCGTCTGGCGCCGGGCGCAGCATCACGTCATCCGAGAACGGCTCGACCGCGACCCCGGCCCAGGTTTGCAGCACGCCGGCGCCTGGCAGGCTGCCACCCGTGGCAAGCCCCGCAACTGGGCCGGCGGCGGGATTGGCGGTGCCGACGAGCAGGATCTGGCCGGTGCCCGGGTCGGCGACGCTGACGACACGGCCGGGCTGCCCGACCTTGAACAGGATGTCGGGACCGCTCGGCGCACGCTCCACGGCCTTGCCGGTTGGGTCGGCCTGGGAAATCCGCCATCCCTTGGCCTCCCGGGTCAGGCTGACCGCTCCGGAGGCGAGCGGCACCTGCACCACGGTGCTGGCCGCGAGGGCGTGCGCGCCGGCATCGGCAAAGCCGCGGACGCGGTGAAGCCGGGACTCATCGATGGCCGTCACGCCGTCGAACACGATCAATGCCAGGTTGCCCCGGCGGAATGCAGCCGCGCCCACGCCAGCCTCGAAGGGGATCACCATGGACTCCAGCGTCCCTGGCGCTCCCGCGGCCGTGACGGGCGATCCTGCCGCTGCGGGGGTGGCAGCCGCATCCGGCAGCGCCCCCTGCTGCGGAGGCGCCGGCGGGGCCGGCTCGGATGCGGATGCCTCGGCTGCCGGCGGGGCTTCAGCCTGCGGGATTGGCTGCGGGGCTGCTTCCACATGGCCCAGTCGGCTGGCAGCCAGCTTCGACGCGCGGGAACCCGGAGGGTCCATGACGTCAACGATCACACGGTTGCCGACGCCTGCCGGGTGCACCCGCGCACCCGGGACCAGCAGAAGGGTGGCCGACCCGTGCCCGCCCTGGATCGAGCGGACGTTGCGCGGCGGCCTGCCGGGCGCCCCGACGGACGGTGCCCCGTCGAACACCAGCATCACCCGGTCGCCCTCCCGCACCATGTCGTACGTGGTCGGCTGCTGGAATTCGAACACGATGCGGCCGAAGCCGGGGTGTTCAATCACGTGCACGTCGGCGGCCTCCTGGGCCAGCGCCGCCATGGGCAGGGCTGTGGCCAGCAGGGCAAGGCGCAGAACCCGGTTCATCCTGGCGTCCCCGGGAGTGCCGCAGGCGGCGCGGTGGACCGGGTCCGCATGGCCGCCAGCCCCGCTGTTGCCGACCGGGCGCGGTCGGGCAGCATCGCGGCCAGCACGGGCGCTGCCTTGGTCTCCTTCATGCGGTCCAGCACCTGCAGCAGCACCGGCATGTCCATGTCGTTCAGGATGGCGGCGGCGTCACGGGGACGCATGGTCTCGTAGGTCTTCACCAGGCCGCGCCAGTTCGCGTCGTCCCGCTCCCGCCTGGTGCCGTCCAGCGCCTCCAGCCGGGCCTGCAGGGTGGATAACTGCTCGACCCGTTCCGCCATGCGCTTCTCGGCCGCGGCCAGCACGGTCTCACGGGTGGACAGCGCCTGCTCCTGCGCCTCCATCTGCGTGCGCCGGGCGCGCAGGTCCAGCAGCAGCGCGCGTTCGCTGTCGCTGACTGGCGGATCGGCGGGCGGCGGGGCGGCCACAGGCGGGGCGGCCGTAGATGAGGCGGTGACAGGGGGGGTGGTGACAGGCTGGGCGGCGGTGACAGGCGGGGCGGCAGCGGCCTTGTGAGCCTCCTTGGCAACCTCCTTGGCCGGCTGAGGAGCGACCGGGGCGGCGGCATAGGCGCCGGGCACCATGGCCCTGCTTGCGGTCAGCAGCGCGGCGGGGGCGCCGCCGAATGCGTGGACGACCTCCCGGGCCTTTACCACGAGCAGCACGGCCATGACGGCGCAGGCCAGCAGCAGCGGGCGCGGGCGCGGGACGCGCAGCCAGGACGGGCGGGTCACCGCGAACCCCGCATCGCCTGCAGCAGGTCGCGTTCGGCAACGCTGCGCGGGCGCGGTCCCGCATCGGCGGGCGCGGCGGCGGTGGCGGGGCTGCGCATCCCCTCCATTGCCCGGCCGGCCCGCACGGCAGCCTCCAGCCGGTTGGCCAGGCTCTCGCCGCGCTCCGCCAGGAAAGCCAGGTCGTCCTTCAGCGCCTTCGCCTGCTCGATCTTGCGGCCTACTTGCTGCGCCGCCTCCCCGGTCAGGCTGTTCAGCTTGCCGATGCCCTGCTCGGCCGCCCGGGCGCTGAGGTCAAAGCCGGCGACAGCGTCCCCCAGGGCGGAGCGGTCCCGCCGCAGCACCCCCAGCGCACGCTCCAGCCGCACGGCATGCAGCAGCGTCACGCCCAGCAGGACGATTAAGACCAATTCCAACACCCAATCCGCGGTTCCCATCCTGGGTCTCCCTTGTCGAGCCGGCTACTGCACCAGCAGCTCGGTAAACAGCACGTTCAGCACCCGGGCCGGGTGCGCGGCGATGTTGCTGCGGGCGATCAGCTCCTCCCGCAGACGGTAGGTCCCGGCGGTGCCGCGCAGCTCCTCCGGGCGCATTTCGCGCAAGTAGGACTGGAACAGGTCGATGATGCGCGGCATGGCGGCCTGCAGGGGCGCCACGTCCTCCGGCCTGGACAGCTCGAACTTGGCCTTCAGCTTGATGAAGGCGGCGCGGCGGCCGGAATTCAGGTTGGCCACGATGTCCGGCAGCTCGAGGAACGTGGGCGCGGGGGTCGCCTCGGCGACCTTCTTGTCCCCCTTTTCGCCCTTCTCGGCGCCATGCTCCCCCTCGGCGACATGCTCGCTGCCATGGCCGAGCAGGCGCGGCAGCAGGCCGGAGAACCAGGCGCCGGCCCCGCCGCCCAGCAGCAGCACGGGCACCAGGATCAGCAGCAGCTTGCGCTTGCCGGGTTTCGGGGCCGGGCCGTCCAATGCTGCTTCGGCTGTGCTCATGCGGGTCACCTCTTGCTGGAGGCAACCTGGCAGGGCGGGGTTAATGAAAGGTTCAAGGCCGATCTGACCCGGCAGATTCCGCCGGGCACCCCCCTGCCCCGGCACAAACCGCCCGTCGCTGCTGGCCGCCAGCCCTGGCACACGGCTTGCTCTGCCCCCCGCAGCCAAGCCCGGAGGCCGCCATGGAACTGACCACCGACATCGCCCTATCCCGCCTGATCGCCCAGCAACGCGCGCTGGACGTGACGGCCACCAACCTCGCCAACGCCGGGACCCCGGGCTTCAAGGCCGAGCGGACGGTGTTCAGCGACTGGCTCAGCAAGCAGACCGGGACGGACTCGCCCCGGGGCGGCGGCACGGTCGCGTTCATGCAGGACCGCGCGACCTACCGGGACCAGCAGGCCGGGCCGCTGCAGCATACGGGCAACCCGCTGGACTTCGCCGTGTCGGGCAACGGGTTCTTCACCGTCGATGGGCCGCGCGGCCCGCGGCTGACCCGGGCCGGGCACTTCACCCCCTTGCCGGATGGACGGCTGGGGGATGTGGACGGCAATGCGCTGCTGGACCGCGCCGGGCAGCCGATCCGCCTGTCGGCCGCCGACAGCATGATCACCGTCACGGCGGATGGCACCGTCAGCAGCCAGAACGGCAGGCTTGGCCAGATCGGCCTGGTGCAGCCGGACGACCCGAACCGCATGACGGCGGAGGGCGCACGGACCTTGCGCGCCGACAGCCCCACCACCCCGGTTGCCGCGCCGCACCTGGTGCAGGGCGCGGTGGAGGACAGCAATGTGCAGCCGGTAATGGAGATGACGCGCATGATGACCGACATGCGGGAGTTCCAGTTCACCACGCAGTTCGTCCAGGCGGAGTCCGACCGCCGGCAATCTGCCATCGACAAGCTGACGCAGATGAGGAGCTAGGGCGATGCGCTCCCTCGACATCGCCGGCACGGGCATGCAGGCGCAGCAGACCAACGTGGAGGTGATCAGCAACAACATCGCCAACATGACCACCACCGGCTTCAAGCGCCGGCGGGCGGAGTTCCAGGACCTGATCTACCAGAACCTGCGCCGGGTCGGGTCGAACAGTTCTGATAATGGCACCGTCGTGCCCTCCGGCGCGCAGGTCGGGTTGGGGGTGAAGACGGCGGCGATCTACCGGATCGACGAGCAGGGCAGCCTGCAGCAGACCAGCAACAGCCTGGACCTGGCGATCAAGGGCAACGGGCTGTTCCAGGTGACGCTGCCGAGCGGGGATGCCGCCTATACCCGAGACGGCACGTTCAGCCTGTCGCCGGAGGGGCAGATCGTGACGGCGGACGGCTATCCGGTGGCGCCGGGCATCACCGTGCCGACGAATGCCACGGATGTGACGATCAATGCCGCCGGGGAGGTGCAGGTCAAGATCGACGGCACGACGGCGCCGCAGACGGTTGGGACCTTGCAGCTTGCGACGTTCCCCAACGATGCCGGGCTGGAGGCGCAGGGGGGGAACCTGCTGCTGGCCAGTTCGGCGTCGGGGGCGGCGGTGACGGGGGTGCCGGCGTCGCCGGGGTTCGGCAGCGTGATGCAGGGGTTCGTCGAGACGTCGAACGTCAACGTCGTGACGGAGATCACCAACCTGATCAGCGCGCAGCGGGCCTACGAGATGAACAGCAAAGTTATTACGGCGGCGGACCAGATGCAGTCCACCCTGACCAACCTGCGGTAGGGCGAAATCATGAAAGCAATCCTTCTCGCAACCTGCTTCGCCCTGCCAGCCGGCGCGGCTACCCTCAAGCCGTTCACCACCCTGTCCGGCCCGGTGGTGCAGTTGTCGGACTTGTTCGCCGACGCCGGGCTGGACCGCACGTTGGGGCCAGCGCCGGCGCCGGGCAACCGCATCACCGTGGAGGCGCCGCAACTGGCCGCCATCGCCCGGCAGTTCGGCGTCGATTGGCGGCCGGCGTCGCTCGCGGATCGCGTTGTGCTGGACCGGCCCGGCCGTGCTCTGGGCCGCGATGACGTGCTGGGGCCGTTGCACGCGGCCCTGGCTGCCGCCGGGGCGCCGCGGGATTCGGACCTGGACCTGCCGGGCTTCACGACGCCGATGCTGCCCATCGGCGCCGCGCCGGGGCTGGAGGTCGCGCAACTTGAATACGACGCCGGCACCGGGCGCTTCACCGCCCTGGTGTCGGTCGCCGCCGACGGCGTCCCGTTGACCCAACTGCGCCTGTCCGGCGTGGTGCAGGAGATGGTGGAGCTGCCTGTCCCCCGCCGCCGCATGCTGCCCGGGGATGTCGTCACCGCCGCAGACCTGCAATGGACCCGGGTGCGCGCCATCCTGGCCCGGGGCGAGGTGGTGCGCGCCGCAGCCGAGGCCGTCGGGCAGGCGCTGCGCCATCCCGTGCAGCCGGGCCAGCCGATCCTGCTGGTCGATCTCGGCCGGCCGGTGCTGGTGCAGAAGGGCACGCCGATGCTGCTGGCGCTGGACACGCCGGGCCTGCAACTGACGGCGACCGGCGTCGCCACCGAGGCGGCCGGGCTGGGCGAGCGCGTGCACGTCGTGAACCCGGCGTCCCGCGTGATCGTGGAGGCCGAGGTGACCGGACCCGGGCGCGGCCGGGTCGTGCCGGGGTCGCAGCCCACCCTGTCCCGGCTGGCCGCGCGATGAGGCGCGTGCTGCCTGCCCTGGGCCTGGCGCTGCTGCTGCCCGGCTGCGGCACGCTGACGCAGTTGTCGGAGATCGGCCGGCCGCCGGGCATGACCCAGCCCGGCGACCCCACGGCAGACCCGTCCTACCGTCCGATCAGCTTGCCGATGCCGCGGCTGCAGACCGCTCCGGCCGAGGCGAACAGCCTGTGGCGCTCCGGCAGCCGCGCGTTCTTCAAGGACCAGCGGGCGGCGCAGGTGGGCGACATCGTGACCATCCTGGTCAGCATCACCGACAGCGCCAACCTGAGCAACAAAAGCAGCGAGGGCCGCACCGGGGCGGAGAGCATGGGCCTGCCCAACCTGTTCGGCCTGGAGGCGACCATCCCCAAGATGCTGGCCAAGGCCGCCAACGTCAGCCAGCTTGTGTCGGCCAGCAGCACGGGGAACGCGACCGGCACCGGGGCGATCCAGCGGGCGGAAACCGTGACGCTGCGGCTGGCGGGCGTGATCACGCAGTGCCTGCCCAACGGCAACCTGGCCGTCGCCGCCCGGCAGGAGGTGCGGGTGAACAGCGAGCTGCGGGAGCTGCAGGTCAGCGGCGTCATCCGCCCGCAAGACATCGCCAGCGACAACACGGTGCAGCACGACCGCATGGCGGAGGCGCGCATCGCCTATGGCGGGCGCGGCCAGATCAGCGACGTGCAGCGTCCGCGCTATGGGCAGCAGTTGCTGGACATACTCTTGCCGTTCTGATGCGTTGCGGCGGGATGGCCCGCATCCTGTTTGCCACCCTCGGTTCGCTTGGCGACCTGCATCCCTGCCTGGCCGTGGCGTTGGGGCTGCAGGCGCGCGGGCACCGGGTGGTGATCGCCACCAACCAGGTGCACCGGGCGCGGGTGGAGGGGGCCGGGGTGGGCTGGGCCGACATGCGGCCGGAGGCGCCGGCCGATCCGCCGCCCGGCCTGATGGCCCGGGTGATGGACCCGCGCGGCGGCCCCGAGTTCATCTTCCGCACCATGATCGCCCCGGCTGTGCAGGACCAGGTTGCCGACCTGATGGCTGTCGCGGGGGGGATGGACCTGCTGGTGTCCACGCCGCTGTCGCTGGGCCTGCCGCTGGTGGCGGACAAGCTGGGGGTGCCGTGGGCGTCGGCGGTGCTGCAGCCGATGGGGCTGTTCTCGGCGACCGATCCGCCGGTGCCGCCGCAGATCGCGTGGGCCGCGCCGCTGCATGCGCTGGGGGCGCTGGCCGGGGGGCCGTTGCGGGTGATGGCGCACCGGGTCACGCGGGGGTGGGGCCGGCCGGTGCGGGAGCTGCGGCGGCGGATGGGCCTGCCGGACCGGGCGGACCCGCTGGGGGTGGACCAGTTCTCGCCGCTGCTGAACCTGGCGATGTTCTCGCCCGTGCTGGCCCGGCCGCAACGGGACTGGCCGGCGCGGACGCGGCAGACCGGGTTTGCGTTCTATGACGCGATGGACCCGGACTATCCGCCGTCCGAAGTCGAGGCGTTCCTGCAAGCGGGGCCGCCGCCGGTCGTGTTCACGCTTGGGTCTGCGGCTGTGCTTGCGGCCCGGCGCTTTTATGTGGACAGCCTGGCTGCTGCCGGGGCGCTGGGACGGCGGGCGTTGCTGCTGACGGGGCCGGATCGGCAGGGGTTGCCGGACCTGCTGCCTACCTGGGCGCTGGCAGTGCCGTATGCGCCGCATGCCCAGGTGTTCCCGCGCGCCTGCGCCATCGTGCATCAGGGCGGCGCGGGCACGACAGGCCAGGCGTTGCGGGCGGGCCGGCCGATGCTGATGGTGCCGTTCGCGCACGACCAGCCTGATAATGCCGAGCGGATGCGACGCGCCGGGGTGGCGGCGGTGCTGCCGATCGGGCGCTATGCCGCATCGGGGGCGGCCCGGCAGCTTGGCGCTATCTTGGCTGACCGGCGCATGGCGGCGCGGGCGGAGGTGCTTGGCCGCGAGGTGCGGGCGGAGGACGGGGTGGGCGCGGCGTGCGACGCGATTGAGGCGGTGCTTGCCTAGGCTGCTCCCTCCCGGAGAGGGCCAGGGTGGGGGGCTTGGCTGCGGCGCGGGGGTTCGCTGGCGCTGCTGGGATTTGGCTGCTTTAGATTGGAAAGGCGGCGCTGCGAGACCCCCTCACCCCAGCCCTCTCCCGGAGGGAGAGGGAGTTAGTGCGGTTCTTTGCCCTGTGGAACTGCCCTGCCCGGAGGGTTGCGTCCTTGCCGGTCAGTCGTCGCGGTGGACCCGTTCCATGCGCTCGTGGCGCTCCTGCGCCTCGATCGACATCGTGGCGATTGGCCGGGCTTCCAGGCGCTTCAGCCCGATCGGCTCATCGGTTTCTTCGCAATAGCCGTAAACGCCGCTGTCGATCCGTGTCAGCGCCTGGTCGATCTTGGAGACCAGCTTGCGTGCACGGTCCCGGGTGCGGAGTTCCAATGCCCGGTCGGTCTCGACGCTGGCGCGGTCGGTCAGGTCGGCCTCGTGGATGCCGCCCTGCGACAGGCTTGCCAGGGTGCCGTCGGCCTCCCGCATCAGCTCCGCCCGCCAACGCAACAACTTCTGACGGAAATACTCCGCCTGGATTGGGTTCATGAACTGCTCGGTCTCGGATGGGCGGTAGTCGGGAGGCAAGAGCATCATGACCGACGTTCCCTAACTAGCAATCACCTCAGGAATGAGGCACCCCGTGGCGAGGTTGCGCGCCTTATAACCACGCGACCTATAAACGCCAAGACCGGGTTTGCGGCGGTCAATGGATTGTTGCGGATGGGTTTTCAGGTGTCACCCTCCCGCCGCAGGATGGGCTGCCGCACCATGGCGCTGCGGGCGGCCTCCACCTCGGCGCGCAGGCGGACGGCGCCGAGCAGGGCGGCCAATCCTGGATCGAACGTGTGCGGCGTGGCGCGGGCGAGGCTGGCCAGGCGGGGCGCCGCGCCGCCGGGCCGCCCGCGCAGCAGTTCGAGCTGGAACACGCCAAGCTCGTGCATGACCGCCTCGGCGTGGGCTTGGGCGGCACGGTCCCCGGTGGCGGCGACGGCTGCCTCCTGCATGGCGAGCAGGCCCGATAGGGCGCTGGCCGGGGCGGCAGGGGCCGCCGGCGGGAGGTCGCCGCCCTCCGGCACCTCGAAGCCGCCAGGCGGTTGACCGGCGCGGCGGCGCGGTGCGGCGGCGGCCAGGGCCGATGCCTGCGTGAGACCGGGGATGATGACCATGGACGCCTGATCCTTTTTGACCGGCCCGGCAAGGTTTGCCGGGCTGCTGTGCCGCGGTCGCCAGCATCCTGGCGGGTTCCACGGTGGCATGGGGCTTGCGGTGTCCCCCAGGCCACCGCCGCACGTTACCGCGGGATGCTTACCGACCTGGAAAGGACACGCCCTGCTGCACCGTATCCTCCTGCTCCTGCTGGTGCTGTTCTCGGCTGCCACGGGGGTTGCCACTGCGCAGGTCCGAATCAAGGACATCGCCGACGTGGAGGGCGTGCGCGACAACCAGCTTGTCGGCTACGGCCTGGTCGTTGGGCTGAACGGCACCGGGGACCGGCTGGACAGTGCCGTGTTCACCCGGAAGTCGCTGATCGGCATGCTGGAGCGGCTGGGCGTCAACACGCGGGACCAGGAGGCGAAGCTGCAGACGAAGAACGTCGCCGCGGTGATGGTGACGGCGAACCTGCCGGCCTTTGCCCGCACCGGCGGCCGGATCGACGTGGCGGTGTCGGCCCTGGGCGACGCCAAGGACCTGACCGGCGGCACCCTGCTGGTCACGCCGCTGCTGGGCGCGGATGGCGAGGTTTACGCGGTGGCGCAGGGCGCGCTGGCCACCGGCGCCATCGCGGCGCGCGGCGCGGCCGGGTCGGTCACCCGCAACGTGCCGACCGCCGCCCGCATCGCCAACGGCGCCACGGTGGAGCGGGAGGTGCCGTTCCAGTTGGGCAGCAAGCCGGTGCTGCGGCTGGGCCTGCGCAACGCGGACCTCACCACGGCCCGGCGCATGGCGGACGCCATCAACCGGGCGCTCGGCACCGGCGGCGGCGGCGGGGCGCGGGCGACCGACCAGCGCACGGTGTCGGTGGCGCTGGACGGCCGCGACGCCATCGACGTGCTCGGCCGCATCGAGGACCTGACCATCACGCCCGACATGCCGGCCATCGTGGTGATCGACGAGGCGAGCGGCACCATCGTCATGGGCGCCGGGGTGCGGATCAGCACCGTCGCCATCGCCCAGGGCAACCTGACGATCCGGGTGTCGGAGACGCCGCAGGTCAGCCAGCCCGAAGCGGATTCCGGGGGGCGCACCGTGGTGACGCCGCGCACCAGCATCCAGGTCGATGACGGCGGCGACAAGCGGCTGGGCATCCTGCGCGGCGGGGTCACGCTGCGCGACCTGGTGGCCAGCCTGAACGCGCTGGGCGTCGGGCCGCGCGACATGATCAGCATCCTGCAATCCATCAAGGCGGCCGGCGCCCTGCAAGCCGACCTGCAAGTCCGATAGGAGCCTGCCATGACCACCACGCCGCTCGCCGCCGCTGCCTTCGCCATCCCTGCCCAGACCCTGCCGGTGCCCGGCCTGCCAAGCTCCACCCTGCCGCCGGCGCAGGTGCAGCGCATCGGCCGCGCGGCGCAGGATTTCGAGTCGATGGCGCTCGGCCAGTTGCTGACGCCGATGTTCAATACCGTGGACACCTCCAAGGGCCTGTTCGGCGGCGGGGAGGGCGAGGCGGCCTGGAAGCCGATGCTGGTGACCGAGCTGGCCAAGGGCATCTCGGCGCATGGCGGCCTGGGGCTGGCCCGCCCGGTGATGCAGCAGATGCTGCGGCTGCAGGAGGGCCTGCGGTCGCCTGGAGCCGGAGCATGAGCGCGCTGCTGGATGCCGCAACCCGGCTGGAGCGCGTCCTGCTGGCGGAGAACGTCGCGCTGGGCAAGCTGGACGTGGCCGCCTTGCCGGGCCTGCTGGCGGAGAAGCTGGCGGCTTCGCGGGATTTGGCTGCCGCGTCGCAGCAGCCGCTGCCGGGAACGCCGGAGTTCAAGGCCGCCGCGCTGCGGCTGCGCGACCTGGCGCGGGAGAACCGACGGCTGCTGGAGCACGCGATCGAGGTGCAGGATCGGGTGATGCGTCTGGTTGCCGGGGCGGCCCGGCAGGTCAGCCTGCAACGCGCGTCACGCTACGGCGCCGGTGGCCAGGCCCGGCCGGAGCGGGAGGTCGTCGCGCTGCACACCCGCGCCTGACACCAGCCGTCCGTTGCCCTGACTGGTTATCCAGCCTTCCGTTTGTCATTGCGAGGAGCAGTTGCGACGCGGCGATCCAGGGGCCGCCAGACCGGGGTGCGGCCGATGGCCCCCCTGGATTGCCGCGCCGAAGCCGGCTCGCAATGACGGCGGCTAAGCTGATGCAGCATTGTGAAAGTCAGAGCGGAGGACCATTGGCATGACGCTGGCCGCGCGCGCCGGCGGGCGTGACGGGTGATTGGCGGCGTGTTACCCCGCGGTGGTGCAGATCGCCTTCGCCCTTCCCCGGCCGGATGCCGCCCAGGGTGGCGACAGCGCCCGCTATGCCGAGCGCATGTCCGCGGAGCTGCGCCGGCTCGGGCATGAGGTCGCCGTGTTGCAGGGGGACGAGCCCAGCTTTTTGCCAGGCGCGGTCCCCGTGGTGGACGGCCTGTTGCTGCCGGCGCTGCTGCCGCGACTGGACGAGCTGGTCCGGCGCGACGCGGTGGCGCTGGTGTTCCATGCCTCCGCCCGCGCGGGGCGCGACCCGGCGGTGCGGCCCGTGGTGCAGGCCGCCGAACGGGCGATGCTGCCGGCGCTGCGCCGCGTGGTGGCCACCAGCACGGCGGTGGCCGAGCGCCTGGTCGCGGAGTTCGGCGTTGCCAGCGGGGCGGTCTCCGTGGCGCCGCCCGGGCTGGACGAGCTGCCGCGCAGCACGGGATCGGGCAGCGCGGGAGTGGGCGGCACGGGAGCGGGCGCGTGCCGCATCCTGTCCGTCGGCGTGCTGACGCCGCGCAAGGGCCATAACGTGCTGCTGCGCGCGCTGGCCCGGCTGGGCGACCTGGGGTGGACCCTGGACATCGCCGGCGCGGATGGCCGCGACCCCGGCCATGCCGATCACCTGGCCGCCCTCGCGGCGGACCCGGCCCTGGCCGGCCGCGTGCGCCTGGTCCGCAACCCGGAGCCGGCGGCGTTGGAGGCCCTGTGGCGCGGCGCCGACCTGTTCGCCCTGGCGACGCGGTGGGAGGGCTACCCGGCCGCGGTCGCCGAGGCGATGCGGCGCGGCCTGCCGCTGCTGGTCAGCGCCGGGGGCAGCGCCGCCGACCTGGTGCCGCCCGACGCCGGCCTGGCCTGCGCGCTGGACGACGAGCCGACGCTGTCGAAGTGCCTGCGCCGCCTGGTGTTCGACCGCGGCCTGCGGGCGGACATGGCTGAGGCATCCTGGGCGGCCGGGCAGCGTTTACCGGGCTGGCCGGAGCAGGCGGCGCTGCTGGACCAGGTATTGGGGGGATAGGCCATGGCGTTGCTCGGCTGCATCGCGGACGACTTCACCGGCGCGACGGACCTCGCGTCCATGCTGGTGCGCCAGGGCATGAGCGCCGTGCAACTGATCGGCGTGCCCGGCGCGGACGACCCGGCGCCGGACGCCGACGCGATCATCGTCGCGCTGAAATCCCGCACCGCGCCGGCGCGGGAGGCCGTGGGCAGCAGCCTGGCGGCGCTGGAGTGGCTGCGCGGCGCGGGGTGCCGGCAGTTCTTCTTCAAGTATTGCTCGACGTTCGACAGCACCGATGACGGCAATATCGGGCCGGTGGCGGATGCCCTGGCGGCGGCGCTGGGCTGCGGCTTCGCCATTGCTTGCCCGGCGTTTCCGGCCAATGCGCGGACGGTTTATCAGGGGCACCTGTTCGTCGGATACGCCCTGCTGTCCGAGAGCGGGATGCAGGATCACCCGCTGACGCCGATGCGCGATGCCAACCTGGTCCGCGTGCTGTCCCGCCAGACCGAGGGCACGGTGGGGCTGGTGCCGTTCGCTACGGTGGAGCGTGGGGCGGCGACCATCCGCTCGGCGTTGGCGACGCTGAAGGAGCAGGGGCGGCGCTATGCCATCGTGGATGCGCTGACTGACGCGCACCTGCTGGCGATTGGCGAGGCGGTGGACGGGCAGGCGCTGGTGACGGGGGGGTCGGGGGTGGCGATGGGGCTGCCGGAGAATTTTCGCCGGGCCGGGCTGCTGGCGGCGGCGGATGCGGGCGGGTTGCCGGGGGTGGAGGGGTTCGCGGCGGTATTGGCCGGGTCGTGTTCCCGCACGACGCTGTTCCAGGTGGCCACGGCGCGGGACCAGGCGCCGACGCTGGAGCTGGACCCGCTGGCGACGCCGGATGCCGGGGCGTTGGTGGAGCAGGCTATGGCGTGGGCGGCTGGCAAGCTGGGCGCGGCGCCGGTGGTGTTCGCCGCCTCCTCGACGCCGGACCGGGTGGCGGCGTTGCAGGCGCGGCTGGGCCGGGAGGCGGCGGGGGTGCTGGTGGAGGAGGCCATGGCCGGGATCGCGGAGGGCTTGGTGGCGGCCGGGGTGCGGCGCATGGTGGTGGCGGGCGGCGAGACCAGCGGCGCCGTGGTGGGCCGCCTGGGCGTCAAGCGGCTGCGGATCGGGGCGGAGATCGATCCTGGCGTGCCTTGGACCTTGGCGGAGGGCGCCGGGCCGCCGATGCTGCTGGCGTTGAAGTCCGGCAACTTCGGCGGGCGCGACTTCTTTCTGCAGGCGTTCGAGCGGCTGCCATGACGGAGGCGGAAATCCGGGCCGAGGTGGTGATGCTGGCGGCCAGCCTGTTTGCCCGCGGCTTTTCGGTCGGCACGGCCGGCAATATCAGCGTGCGGCTGGCGGACGGCTACTTGATTACGCCGACCAACTCCTGCCTTGGCCGGCTGGACCCGGGGCGGCTGTCGCGGCTGGATGCCGGGTTTGCGAGGGTGTCGGGGGATGCGCCGTCGAAGGAGGTGTTCATGCACCGGGCGTTCTACGAGGCGCGGCCGGATGCTGGGGCGGTGGTGCACCTGCACTCGACGATGGCGACGGCGGTGGCCTGCTTGGGGGATGCGGACGTGGAGAACTCGATCCCGCCGCTGACGCCTTATTTCGTTATGCGGATTGGCCGGCGGTTGCCGATTATTCCGTATTTCCGCCCTGGCGACCCGGCGATGGAACCGGCCATCACCGAGCAGGCGGCGACGGCTCGGGCGGTGCTGCTGGCCAACCATGGCCCGGTGGTCAGCGGGCGCACGCTGGCGGACGCGGTCTATGCGGCGGAGGAGCTGGAGGAGGCGGCCCGGCTGTTCCTGCTGCTGCGCGGCACGGGCACCAGGGTGCTGACGGGCGAGCAGGTGGCGGACCTGCTTGCCACGTTCGGCTGAACCGTTAATCCGCGTCCTGCTCGCTCCGGGAGAGGGTTGGGATTATGGGCGCTGACTTAGGCCGGTCAGCTTGTGCCCTGCGCGCTGCCGTCATTGCGACGTGGCATAGAGGCCGGGAGGGCTGCGCTGGCGGCCCCCCTATGCCACGCCGCAGGCGCGGCTCGCAATGACAGCGCCGGTGTGTCCGGTCGAAGCGGCCCGCATTTGGCCTGGGTTGGCGCGTATGACGGTTGGGGTTGGGGAAGCGGCGGGAGTTTAACTCGCCGAGATCAGAGCGAGGGTTCTGTTCTAAGGCGGCCGGGCTTGGCGCTGGCGGCTTCCCTCACCCCGGCCCTCTCCCGGAGGGGGAGGGAGCAGGCAGGTGGGGTTTCCGTGCCGGGGAAACCATCCTGCCCACCGGGAGAGGGCATCTGGGAGGCGGATTAAGCTGAGGCGGGAGAAGCCTTGGCCTTCTTGGTTGCCGGGCTGGTTTCGCTGAGCTTCTTGGCGGCGGCGCTGCGGGCGGCGGGGGTCTTGCCGGTTTTCATGGTTTTCGCGGCCTCGCTCTTGCTCTCGGGCGCTGCAGCGGGTGCGGCTTCGGCGGCGGCCTTTTTTGGGGCGGCGGCCTTCTTTGGCGCAGCGGCCTTCTTCGGTGCGGCGGCCTTTTTCGGCGCAGCCGGCGCTTCGGCTTTTGGAGCCGGGGCGGCCGCGGCTTCGAACTTTACCGTCCTCTTCGGGGCGGCCTTCTTGCCTTTTGCCGCCGGCTCGGCTGCGGCCTTGAACTCCACTGTCTTCTTTGGGGCGGCCTTCTTCGGGGCAGCCGCTTTAGCCGGCGCCTTTTCGGCCGGCGCTGCCTTGGTGGCGGCCCGCACCGCCATCGGCATGGCCTTGGGCTGGGCGGCTGGCTGGCGCTCCGTCTTGCTGTTGTCGCTCATTTTCGAGGCCTTTCTTGACCGGGTTGCTTCACGCACGCGAAGGGCAGCGTCGGCGGAACCCCGGGGCAGCGCGGCGCTGCGAATCCAGGACATGCCCGCTGCGTCCGCTGTCACGCAACAGCACAGTATCTGTCAATAAAAACCAGCATTAATGACCCGCTTTGCACCCCGTGGCGGCTGCCACGGGGATCAGGCGGGGTTTTTAGCGCTATCGCTGCGCCAAAGGCACGAAGGCCAGGTTCTCCGGACCGGTGTAATTCGCGGCCGGACGGATGATCTTGTTGTCGATCCGCTGCTCGATCACGTGCGCGCCCCAGCCGCTGGTGCGGGCGATGACGAAGACCGGCGTGAACAGCGCGGTGGGGATACGCATCTGGCTGTAGGACACCGCGCTGAACCAGTCGAGGTTGGCGAACATGCGCTTGGTGTCGGCCATCACCGCCTCGATCCGGTCGGCGACCTCGAAGCCCCGCATGTTGCCCGATGACTGCGACAGGCGGCGGGCGACGTCCTTGATGACGACGTTGCGCGGGTCGGCGATGGTGTAAACGGGGTGGCCGAAGCCGATCACCACCTCCTTGTTGGCGACGCGGGCGCGGATGTCGCGGTCCGCGTCGTCGGCGGTGGTGTAGCGGTTCTGGATTTCCAGGGCGACCTCGTTGGCCCCGCCGTGCTTGGGGCCGCGGAGCGCGCCGATCCCCGCGGTGAGGGCGGAGTACATGTCGGCGCCGGTGCCGGCGACGACGCGGGCGGTGAAGGTGCTCGCGTTGAACTCGTGCTCGGCATACAGGATCAGCGAGGTGTGCATCGCCCGCTCCCACTCGGGCGAGCAGGGGCGGCCGTGCAGCAGGTGCAGGAAGTGTGCGCCGATGCTGTCGTCGTCGGTTTCCACCGCGATGCGGCGGCCGTGCTGGGACCAGTGGAACCAGTACAGCAGCATCGAGCCTAGGTTGGCCATCAGCCGGTCGATGATGTCGCGGGCGCCGGGGTGGTTGTGGTCTTCGCGTTCCGGCAGGGCGCAGCCTAGGGCGCTGACGGCGGTCCGCATCACGTCCATCGGGTGGGTGGCGGCGGGAAGGGCCTCCAGGACTTGGCGGACGCCCGCGGGGATGCCGCGCAGGGCCTTGAGCTTGGCCTTGTAGGCGGCCAGCTCGGCCGGGTTGGGCAGCCAGCCGTGCACGAGGAGGTGGGCGATCTCCTCGAACTCGCTGGTCTCGGCGACGTCCAGGATGTCGTAGCCGCGGTAGTGCAGGTCGTTGCCGGTGCGGCCGACGCTGCACAGGGCGGTGTTCCCTGCGGTGACGCCGGACAGGGCGACGGACTTCTTGGCTTTCGGGGCGGTCTGCGTCTCGGACATGCTGCTTTCCCTTTGTTGGTTGCTTCTCCCTCCGAGAGAGGGCCGGGGTGAAGGGGCGGGCCAGCGCTGCCTTCAACGTACAAGGGCTGGTGGCCGTCGGCATTGGCAGTCCTCTGCTCCGCGGAAGACCCCCTCACCCAACCCTCTCCCGGAGGGAGAGGGCTTTCTCCTGCTTCGCCCGTTAGAAAATGCCGGGCTGGCCGACCTTCACCGTGCCCTCGGGCATGGCGACGTTCAGGCGGTGCAGCTCGCCCGCCTTCAAGGCCGGCAGCTCCTCGCAGGCTTGCAGGAAGCGGCTGGCCTCGGCGGGGGTGATCAGGCCGTCGGTCATCACGCGGAACTTGTTGACGTAGTCGGGCCGGGTCCAGGGCGTCGCGCCCAGCGGGTGGGCGTTGGCGACCGCCATCTCGTCGGCGATGATCGAGCCGTCCTTCATGCGCAGCTCGATCCGGCCGCCGAACGCCAGGTCCTCGTGGCGGCGGGCGTGGTAGCGCTCGGTCCACTTGGGGTCCTCGACGGTTCGTATCTTGTGCCACAGCGCCACCGTGTCCGGCCGCACCGCACGCCCGGGCGCATAGCTGCGGACGTGGTGCCAGTCGCCGTCCTGCAGGGCGACGGCGACGATGTACATGATCGAGTGGTCCAAGGTCTCGCGGCTGGCGTTCGGGTCCATCTTCTGCGGGTCGTTGGAGCCGGTGCCGATGACGTAGTGCGTGTGGTGGCTGGTTTCGATCACCACCTCCTCCACCTGGTCCCAGTCCTTGACCTGCTTGCCCATGCGGAATGCCAGGTCGATCAGCGCCTGGCTTTGGTACTCCGCCGAGTGCTGCTTGGTGTAGCTGTCCAGGATGGCGCGCTTGCCCTCGCCCGGACCCGGCAACGCCACCTGGTAGTGCGCCTCCGGCCCGTTCAGCATCCAGGCGATCACGCTGTCCTCGCCCTCGTAGATCGGGGACGGCGCACCCTCGCCGCGCATCACCCGGTCCACCGCCTCGATGGCGAGCTTGCCCGAGTGGGACGGGGCATATGCCTTCCAACTGCTGATCTCGCCCTTGCGGCTCTGGCGCGTGGTGAAGCTGACGTGGACCGCCTGCTGCACGGCCTGATAGATCGTTTCGGTCGGCAGGTGCAGCAGCGTGCCGATCCCGGCGGCCTGGGCGGGGCAGAGGTGGGCGATGTGGTCGATCTTGTGCTCGTGCAGGCAGATGGCGCGCACCAGGTCGATCTGGATTTCGTAGCCGGTCGCCAGGCCGCGCAGCAGGTCGGCACCGGACTTCTCCAGCGTTTGCGCGACGGCCAGGATGGGGGGGATGTTGTCGCCGGGGTGGCTGTAGTCGGCGGCGAGGAAGGTGTCGTGGTGGTCCAGCTCGCGCACCGCCGTCCCGTTGGCCCAGGCCGCCCACTCCGGGCTGACGCGCAGGGTGTCCGGCAGGCCAAACACCGTGGCCCCGCCATGCCGCCCGGCGCGCACGGGATGGCCGAGCGCCATGTCGCGGGCGCTGGTGCAGGAGTGGCGGTTGACGCTGGCGATGGCGACGGCGGCGTTGTCGATGACGCGGTTCACGATCATCTCGGCGGTGTCGGCGGGCACCTCGACCGGGTCGGCGGCGACGGCGGCGATATGCCAGGCAAGCTGGTCCTCGCGCAGCAGCTTGGATTTCGAGGGGTGGACGCGGACGTCATGGAGCTGCATGGACGCTTCCTTTTGTTGATCTGGCGGCGTTTGGCTTGGCCTGATGTGGCGCCGGTCATAAGGTTGACGCAATGCTTCGGCAATGCCGCGGCCTGCATAGGACCCCCGCCCAGTGGCCACCCCCTTCGACCGCGTCTTCCTCGGCGACATCGTGACCAGCAGCCAGGTGCTGCGGGACGGCTGGGTGGCGGTGCGCGGGGAGGCCATCGCCGCCCTCGGCCAGGGCGAGCCGCCGCCGGGCGGGGAGACCGTGGACCACCGCGGCAAGCTGATCCTGCCGGGCCTGGTCGATGGACACATGCATACCTCGTCCAGCCTTGGCTGGCCCGGCATCGAGGGCGCCACCCGCAGCGCCGCAGCCGGGGGCGTCACCACCTGCGTCGATATGCCCTATGACGTGCCCAACGCCGTCACCGACGCTGGCCTGCTGGCGGAGAAGATCGGTTGGGTGGAGCGGACCGCGCATGTCGACATGGCGCTGTATGGCACCATCCGGAAGCACGGCGGGGTGGACGCCATCGCCGGGCTGGCGGCGGCGGGGGTCAGCGCGTTCAAGCTCTCGACCCATGAGTACGACGCGGTGCGCTTTCCGCGCATCGACCACCTGGACATGCTGGCCGCGTTTGCCGAGATCGCCAAGACCGGGTTGCCCGTCAGCGTCCACAACGAGGACCAGGAGCTGGTGGAGCGGCTGACCGCCGACGCCCGGGCCGCGGGGCGGACGGATGCGATCATGCACGCCCGCACGCGCCCGCCGCTGGCGGAGACGATGGCGGACCTGGAGATCTTCGAGATCGGCCTGCAGGCTGGCGCGCATGTCCATATCGCCCATTCGTCCCTGGCGCGCGGCTTCGACATCGCCGCCGCGTTCCGCGCGATGGGTGGGCAGGCGACCGGGGAGGCCTGCATCCAGTACTTGTGCATGACCGAGGACGACCTGGTCCGGCTGGGCGGGCGCGGCAAGTGCAACCCGCCGTTCCGCACCGCGGGGGAGGTCGGGCGCCTGTGGGACCGGCTGCTGGCGGACCAGGTTGCTTATGTCTCCACCGACCACGCGCCCTGGCCGGCGGAGCGCAAGGGGTCGGCCGACATCTTCCAGTGCGGCGCCGGGCTGACGGGGCTGCAGAGCTTCGCGCCGCTGATGTTCACCCTGCTGGAGGAGCGCGGCCTGCCGCCGACCCTGATGGCGACCTACTGCGCCGAGCGCAGCGCCAAGCTGCACGGGCTGTTCCCGCGGAAGGGCGGCATCCACCTGGGGGCGGATTGCGACCTGGTGGTGCTGGAGCGCGGGCGCTTCGCCTTTGACGAGGCGGGCATCGAGGACCGCCCGGAGATGCGCTGGTCGCCGTACCATGGCCGGCAGATGCGCGCCCGCGTTGCCGCCACGGTGCTGCGCGGCCAGATCATCTGGGACGGCGCCGTCGTCCTGGCCCAACCTGGCACGGGACGCTTCATCCGGAGGATCACGCAATGAGACGCCTTGCCCTGCTTGCCGCCACGGGGCTGCTGTCCGGCTGCATCGCGGCGGAGCCTTATGCGTACTATCCGCTGCCGCCGCTGCCGGCGCCGGTCTATCAGCCGGCCCCGGTTGCGCCGCCCTATGTTGCGCCCCCGCCCCTGCCGATCGAGCTGCCGGACCCAGCGCCGTTGCCTGCGCCGCAAGATGACCCGCCGCCGGCCGCCGTCACGGACGACCCGACGCCGCCCACCGCGGACGCCGCGCCCGCCGAACCGCCCGCGCCGCCGCCGCCCGTCGTGCGCCCTCCCCCGCCGAACAGCGTGCCCCTGCTGGGCTTCCGCCCGATGCGCGGGCAGCAGCGCACCGAGCCGGCCCCATAGCGGTGCCGCGCCGCCTGGTTGCCGCTGCCGCGCAGCTCGGCCCGATCCAGCGGGCGGAGCCGCGGGGTTCCGCCGTCGCCCGCATGGTGCGCCTGATGGAGCGCGCCCATGCCCGGGGGGTCGAGCTGGTGGTGTTCCCGGAGCTGGCGCTCACGACGTTCTTTCCGCGCCACTACCTGGAGGACCGGGCCGAGGCCGACGTTTGGTTCGAGGCGGCGATGCCCTCACCGGAGACCGCGCCGCTGTTCGAGGCGGCGCGGCGGCTGGGCGTTGCCTTTCACTTGGGCTACGCCGAGATCGCGGTGGAGTTGGACGAGGCCGGGACGCCGCGCCGCCGGCACTTCAACACCGCGATCCTGGTCTCACCGACTGGCGACGTGCTGCTAAAGTATCGCAAGGTGCACCTGCCCGGCCATGCCGAGCATGACCCGGGCCGCCGCGTGCAGCACCTGGAGAAGCGGTACTTCGAGGTCGGCAACCTTGGCTTCCCCGTCATCCAGGCCCCGGTGGGCGGCCTGCCCGGCGTGAACATGGGGCTGATGATCTGCAACGACCGCCGCTGGCCGGAGGCGTGGCGCGTGCTGGGCCTGCAGTCGGTGGAGCTGGTCATGCTGGGCTACAACACCCCCAGCACCAACCAGGACGCCGCCGGGTGGGAGGCGCCGCACCTGCGGGTGTTCCATAGCAACCTCAGCATCCAGGCCGGCGCGTACCAGAACGCCTGCTTCGCCATCGCCGCCGCGAAGGCCGGGGTGGAGGACGGGTGCGAGCTGTTCGGCAGCAGCGTCATCGTCAACCCGCAGGGCGAGATCGTGGCGCAGGCGACGACCTGGGAGGACGAGCTGGTCGTGGCGGAGCTGGACTTCGACCGGTGCACCCTGGGGCGGACGACGATCTTCGCGTTCGACCGGCACCGGCGTCCGGAGGCGTATGGGCGCATCACGGACCAGGTTGGGGCGGTGCCGCCACCGGTCTGGCGGTAGGGGGCTTGGCGGCCGTGGGGCTGACCAAAGGTGTGCCGCCATCGTGGGGCGACCGCGTATGGCTTGGGGACCCAGCCTGTTCGGGGACGAAGCCCGCTCTCAGATACGCTGGGTTTGGCGCTTGCCGCTTCCCTCACCCCGGCCCTCTCCCGGAGGGAGAGGGAGCAGGCAGCGGTCTTGCGCCGTATGCGATTTCCTGGCCGTCATTTCACGCAGCCTTGGATTGCTGCGCCGGAGCCGGATCGCAATGATCGCGCGGCTCGGGACGGCAACGGTCAGGCGAGCAGTGCGCCGATGGCTTGCAGCGCGGCGGCCTGGCAGGGTTCGATCACCGGGATGCCCGCCGCCTGTTCCACCGCGGCCCGGTGGTGCGCCATGCCGGTACAGCCGAGCACCAGCACGCCTGCCCCGGCGGCGGCGCAGTCCCGCCCGGCCTGCACCAGCGCGGCGCGGGCGGCCACCGGGTCCAGCAGGTCGTCCATGGGCACGTTGAGGGCCACCTCCGCCGCCAGCCGCCCGTCCAGCCCCATGGCGCGCAGGGCGGCGCGGTGCCGGGCCATCGAGGCATCGACGATGGCCAGCACGCCGAACCGCTCCGCCCGGGCGGCGGCGGCGGCGATGGCGCAGCGGAACAGCCCCAGCACCGGGCGGGAGGTGATGGCGCGCGCTGCCTCGATGCCGGGGTCGGAGGCGCAGGCGACCACGTAGGCGTCGGCGGCTTCGGCCTCGATGCAGCGGCACAGCGGCCCCACCGCGGCGTGCCAATCCTGCCAGGACAGGACCGCGGGGGGGCCGTCCGGCAGGCCCAGGACCTGCAGCACGGGGCCACCGGGGAACCGCAGCGGGGCGATGGCGGCGTCGATCCCTGCCGTGCAGCCCTGCGATGCGTTCGGGTTGATGAACAGGATGCGCGGCATAATCTTCAGCATTGACGTTGCCGCAGCCGGGATCAAGGCTGCGCCCGTTACGCCACGCATGTCACGCAACGAGCCCTCGCCATGGAAGGCGCCATCTTGCCCGATCACACCCCTCCCATGCGGTGGCAGCCCGACCGTACCCCGCAGGTGCCGGAATGGCCGCTGCCGCCGATGCTGACCGCCATTGGGCGCGGCATCATGGGGCACTGCCCGGCCTGCGGGCAGACGCGCTGCTTCGACGGGTTCCTCCGCGTGGTGCCGCAATGCGTGGCGTGCGGGGCGCCGCTCGGCAGCCTGCGGGCCGACGACCTGCCGCCGTATCTGACCATCTTCATCGTCGCCCACATCATCGTCGGGCTGATGGTCTGGCTGGAGCGCGGCTACCACCCGGACTTCTGGGTGCAGGCGGCGATCTGGCTACCGGTCAGCCTGGTGCTGACGGTCGGCCTGCTGCGCCCGGTCAAGGGCGGCACGCTCGGGCTGATGCTGAAGCTCGGCCTGGCCAAGACGGACGACGAGTGAACGAGCCGGCCCTGAAGCAGGCGCCGCATGGCCTGGTGCGGGTGGTGCTGGCCGGGGAGGCGCTGACCCGGCTGTCGCCGATCCTGGAGGCGGACCGCGCCCAAGCCGTTGCCGACCTGGAGGCCGAGAACCATTTTTCGCTGTGCGGCACCGCCGAGCGTCCGGCGGTGCCGGGTCCGTATGTGCTGCACCTGTCGGTGCAGGAGGGGCGGCTGGTGTTCGACGTGCGCAACGCCGGCGATGCGCCGCTGAACATGCTGGTGCTGTCGCTCAGCCCGTTCCGCGGGCTGATCAAGGACTACCAGATGCTGGTGGACAGCCACATGCTGGCCGTCGAGGAGGGGCGCGAGCAGCGCATCCAGGCGATCGACATGGGCCGCCGCGGCCTGCACAACGAGGGTGCGGCCCTGCTGCGGGAGCGGCTGGTGAACAAGGCCGACATCGACCACGAGACGGCGCGGCGGCTATTCACCCTGGTCTGCGTGCTGCACCAAAGGATCTAGGACCTCAGTCATGAAGATCGACGGCACCCCGTTCCGCACCGTTTGGGTGGATGACGACGGCTGGACCGTGCGGGTCATCGACCAGACGCGGTTGCCGTGGTCGCTGGACTTCCTGCGCCTGACCACCGTGGAGCACGCCGCGCATGCCATACGGTCCATGCAGGTGCGCGGCGCCCCGCTGATCGGCGCCGCGGCGGCGTATGGCCTGGCGCTGGCGCTGCGGGCCGACCCGGGGACGGACGCGATGGAGCGTGCGGCGGAGAGGCTGGCCGCCACGCGCCCGACCGCGATCAACCTGCGCTGGGCGTTGGACCGGATGCTGACCCGGCTGCGCAACACCGCCGCCCGCGACCGCGCCGCCGCCGCCTATGCCGAGGCCGGCGCCATCGCGGAGGAGGACGTGGCCACCAACGCCTCGATCGGGCAGCACGGCAAGCCACTGATCGAGCAGGCTGCGGCGACCAAGCCCGGGCAGCCGGTCAACGTGCTGACCCACTGCAATGCGGGCTGGCTGGCGACGGTCGATTGGGGCACCGCGCTGGCGCCGATCTATACCGCGCACGACGCGGGTATCCCCGTGCACGTCTGGGTGGACGAGACGCGGCCGCGCAACCAGGGCGCGGCGCTGACGGCGTGGGAGCTGGGCAAGCATGGCGTGGCGCACACCGTCATCTCCGACAATGCGGGCGGGCACCTGATGCAGCACGGCCGGGTCGATCTGGCCATCGTCGGCACCGACCGGGTGACCCGCACCGGCGACGTGGCCAACAAGATCGGCACCTACCTGAAGGCGCTGGCGGCGCGCGACAACGGGGTGCCGTTCTGGGTGGCGTCGCCGGGCAGCACCATCGACTGGACGGTGTCGGACGGGGTGGCGGAGATCCCGATCGAGGAACGCGACCCTAACGAGGTCACCACCGTCACCGGCCGCGGGCTGGATGGCAAGGTGGCGACGGTGCGGGTGACCCCAACCAGCAGCCCGGCCGCCAACCCGGCGTTCGACGTGACGCCGGCCCGCCTGGTGACGGGATTGATCACCGAGCGCGGCCGGTGCGACGCCACCGCGGCCGGGCTGGCGGGGCTGTTCCCGGAACAGGTTTAGGCCGGAATAGCCACAGGCGGGTTATTTCGGCGTTAACTCGCTGTTTTGTCATGGCCGGCCGCGTCATGCGGCGTTGAGCCGTGCGGCGAAGCATGTCATCGCTGGTTGGTGAACATACGCCCCCTGCTGCTGTTGCTGCTGGTGTCCGCCTGCGCCGCTCAGCCGCAGGGCCGTGGCCCGGCGACGGCCGGCGCGCAGGCGGGCGGCCTCGGCATCGACATGCATGTGCCCGACTTCGCCCGCCGCCCGTTCGAGCCGTTCACCCGGGAGAACACCATCGCCATCGCGCAGCGGGAGTGGCGGGCGTTCGGCATGAACGTCAACGACGATCCGCCGGAGCAGCAGGTCCGCCCGCGCGACACCCGGCCGGACCACCAGGCGGGGCTGTGGCAGCGGGTCGGCGAGTACTGGTGGCTGGGGCAGAATGCGGGGAACCCCGAGGACGGCTGGACCAGCAAGTACAGCGAGTATGGCACCCGCTATGCCGGGGACGCTCCGGCCTGGTCGGCGGCGTTCATTTCCTATGTGATGCGCTCGGCCGGGGCTGGGGACCGGTTCACCTACTCGCCCACCCATGCCGCCTACATCAACGGCGCGGTGCGCGGCGAGGAGAGCGTGTTGCAGGCCGAGCGCACGGACGGCTATGCGCCGCAGCCCGGCGACCTGATCTGCCTGGGCCGCGGCAGCGCGCAGAACATCCGGTTCGAGGACCTGCCGTCACCGGGCTTTCCCGGGCATTGCGACCTGGTGACGGAGGCGGCGCCGGGCCAGGTGACGGTGATCGGCGGCAACGTGGACGGCAGCGTGACCGTGAAGCACGTGCCCACGGGGCCGACGGGCCTGCTGGCCGGGCCTGGGGGGCGGCCGTACGACTCACGCTATGACTGGTTCGTGGTGCTGCATGTGTTGTACGACGCGGTGAGCTAACGCTGGTGCCAGGGCAGGCCGTCGGCCTTCCAGCCGGACACGGTGCCGCGGTGGCCCTCTGCGTCGGGTGGCCCCTCGAAGCCGTCCGCGATGTTGTAGGCGTGCGGGAAGCCGGCGCGGATCGCCGCCTGCGCCGCCGCCGTGCTGCGGGCGCCGCTGCGGCAGAGGAAGTAGATGTGGCTGTCGGGCGTCATCCCGGCCTGTTGCAGGTGGCCGGTGAAGTCCGGGTTGGCCTGCATGGAGGGATACACCTGCCATGGGATCAGCACGGGCTGCTTGCCGGCGCCGGACAGGTCGGGCAGGCCGACGAAGTTCCACTCCGCGTCGGTGCGCACGTCCACAAGCTGCGCCTGCGGGTTGGATTGCAGGCTTTCCCAGACCTGCGCTGGGGACACGTTCTCGACCATGCTAAGACCCTCCTGGAGGCGGTGAGGGTGCCCCAGCATGGATGAAAGCACAAACGGGCGGCACGCGGACGGGCTGGTGGCGGCCATCGGCAACACGCTGCTGATCCGGCTGCGCCGGGCGTCGGAGGCGACGGGCTGCACCATTCTGGGCAAGGCGGAGTTCATGAACCCCGGCGGGTCCGTTAAGGACCGCGCCGGGCTGGGCATCGCCCGCGGCGTTGCGGCAGCAGCGGCCCTGGTGCTGCTGCCTGGTCCGGCGAGGGCGGCACCCTGCCAAACCGCGGACAAGCCGGTGTATGTCGGCGGCGTGGTTGGGTTCAGCAGCCTGGGTGACCCGGCCGCGACCGCCCAGATCCGCGCCACCGGCCGGGTCGGGTTGTACATGCACTTCAGCGCGCTGCCGCCGGCCTTGAAGACGGGCCGGCTGGCGCCGGTGTACGACGCGTTCCGCGGCACCGGGAACGGCGTTGCCGAGTTCGGCGACACGTTCATGTCCAACCCGGACTTCGTCAACGGGCAGTTCCGCACCTTTTTCACCGGGCTGGGACAGGCGCCCTGGGCCGCCCTGGTCAATGCGGTGGACAACTTCGTCGGCGCCACGCCGCAGACGGTCGCGGCATGGCAGGCCCAGGCGGCCACGGCCCGCACGCTCGGCATCCGCCTGCTGCTGCCGATCACCGCGCCCAACGACAACTACGACGTGGACGATGACCCGGGGACCCATCCGCACTGGGCGTTGCTGCGCGATGTGGCCAGCGCGATGGGCGGGGTCGCCATCGACGCGCCGCCGGCGTACTTCCTGCACAACAACGCGCGGGCGCCGCAGTATCGCCGCTGGCTGGTGCAGTTCATGCATTGGATGGCGAAACAGGGGACGGCGGAACAGGGGACGGCGGAACAGGGGGTGGCGGGGCGCGGCATGCGGGTGTTCTGGATCATCTCGCCCGATACCTCTGGCACCGAGTTCCTCGCCGACACGCAGTCTATGGTGGCCTACCTGAGCGATCATAAGGCGCTGCCGAACTACTGGATCGTCGAGAACTACGACAGCTACTCCACCCTGCGCGACGCCGAGGTGACGGCGGGAGGCTCGGGCTACACCCGCGCCACGGTCCGGGTCAGCCCGCCCGCGGCGCCGTGGGGCACGCAGGCCGTCGCCACCGCCCGGCTCGAACGCGGCGCCGTCGCTGGCGTAGACATCATCGATCCTGGCTCGGGCTACCTGTCCGCCTCCCTCACGGTCGAGGGGGATGGCGCCGGCGGCGCCGCGCGCGTGCAGGTCGTGCCGCGCCAGGGCGCGCGTCCAGCCGGGACGCTGGTGCCGGGCGATGCGCGGAAGCCCAACCCGAACGTGGTCGGCCGCGAGGACCTGGCGCAGAGCGTCGCCAATGTCGCGCTGTGGGTGGCCCGCAACGCGCCGGTCCGGCCGTTGCCGCCGGGGACACCCGTGCTGTCCGGGACGGGGACGGGGACCTGCGGGCCGTGATCCCGGCGGCGTTCAGGGCTTGCGCAGGATTGCCGTGGTCTGTCCAAGTGGCCCGGTGTCGCCAGCCGGCATGTCGGGGCCGATGAAGCCGACGACCTCGAACCCGAGCTTGCCAGCCCAAAGCGTGATGACCCCTCGCTCGATGAACGTATTAAGGTGCGGCACGACGTTCGCCTTACTGCTTTCCACGGTGGAGAGGAACGCGACCCAGTGGTTCGGCGCAGCAAATTCCAGGAATGAGAACACGACGACCCCGCCTGGCTTCAACGCGCGGAAGGCATCCTGCAAATAAATGTAGGTTTCCTGGTGCAGTAGGTGGGTAAAGATGCTGAACCCGCTCAGCATATCGACTGTTGCGTCCGCGGCCGGCACGCTCAGCTCGTGGTGCTTGATGAAGCGGTAATGCTTCGGGCTTTTCGTTGCCGCATAGTCCAGCAGCCGCTGCACCACATCCACCCCGGTGAACTCGACCCGCAGGCGCGACTTACCGATGGCATGGGCCAGGCGTCCGCTGCCACACCCGAGATCAAGCACCGTCATGCCCCGGTCAAGACCGGCATGGCAGAGAATGTCGAGTTCCACCTCGCCAAAATGTTCATAGCCGCCGCCCACCGCCAAGGCCATCGCCTCGTCCATTGGGTGTTGCGCGACAAGCTGGTCGACCAGCTTTTCGTAGTCCTCGACGAAGTGGAATTGCGCCATTGGGGTTGCGACTCCCTCTTTTAACCAAAGCCCTGATGGATCACGGCCTCTGACGTGCAGCCGTCGATCGAGTATGATCGATATCCGCCGACGGGGGTTCTGACCTGCGCATCATCGACAGCACCCGTCATCGCGAGTCGGCTTCGGCGCGGCTCGCAACGGCGGCGCCGGCGTTGCCGGTCAGGACGTTCGGCAATTGGCAGAGGATGCTTACGCTCCGTCAAGCTGCGTCAGCGCACAGCCAAGCTGCGCGAGGTCGATGCTGAACCGGCTCAGGTGGGCGGGCTGCCCGGCGTCGGCAACCGGGCCGAACAAGACGCTGTAGTCGTGGCCGCGGACGGCGGCCAGGTCCCAGTAGAATGGCTCTACCCACCCCTGCGGCGCCAAGTAGAGCAGCTTCGCCCCCGGCGGCGCAAAAACCGTGTTGGTCATGGCTGCCCCCATGCTGCCGACCACGACGCTTGCGTTGGCGAACGCCGCCGCCTGCTCGGCAAACGGCAGCGCCTCCGGATCGACCGCGACGAACCCGGCCTCGACAAGGCGCCGCTCGACCGCCGCCGCGTTGACCAGCCCGCGGCCGCGGCCCTCCTGGCGAGTGACGAACAGGCGGCTGCCGACGGGAGCAGGCGCCTGGAACGGCTGCGCCGCGTGCCGCAGCGCGTCCGGCGACTTCAGGAGCGGGTGGTAGCTCACCGGGGTGACGTAGTAGAGCTGCTCGAACTCGAAGATGCGGTCGAGCGGCATCACACGCACCGCAATCTGCAGGCCGGGGCACGACAGCAGCAGCGAGTCGTTGCGAATACGGTTCATATTCTCGCCGGCATCGGAGATCCAGATGTGGACGGGACGCCCGGCGGCCTCGTTTTGCAGCATCGCCACGGCGGCGGCGCGGGGCAGGTCATCGACCAGCCAGTGGCCGTAGTTCGACGTCCCAGCGGACCCAAGGAATAGGTTGAGGACCTCCGGCTCCGCCATCGACTGCAGGGGATAGCCGGGGTTGGCCGGGTCGATGCTGGGCACATAGGGACGGTCATTGGGCCGGTGGGTTTCGTACACGATACGTCCGCCTGCCTGCGAGGCGAGGTAGAGCACGTTACCATGTAGGCACCCCCGCGCGAGCCGGACGACTGCAGCCGCCGCACCCCGGGTGCAGTCCCGGTTATATGTCTGATACAGGTTGTCCAACAGCGACCGGAAGGCCGGATCATCGGTCGAAACCTGCGTCGGCAAGGGGCGGACATAGTGGAATGGCGGGAACAGCTCGCCGACCAGCGAGCACTCGGCTTCGGCGCCCTGGGCAGTTACCTGCAACCCAGCCATCGCCTCCGGCGTGTCGTAGAAACCGCCGTCGCGATACAGTGTCGAAAGGCCGCAGGACACGTAGTTCACCCGAAACCTCCCTGACCCGGCCTGGCGGCAGTGCAGCCAGGCCGCCAGCCTTTATGTCCGACCTGGTCCAAGAAAGGAACCACGGCCCGCCAACCGCTGGGACCGCGATCAGGCGTTGCGGATATCGTCCATGATGGCGTCGAGCGGCCGGATCTGGAGCGCCTGCCGTTGCAGCACCGTGGCCGCGAAGTCCAGCGTCGCCACCTCCAGCACGCTGCGGTGCGGGAGGGCCGCCGCGGGACGCGCCGACCGCCACAGCACGAGCTGGCCGTGGTTCTCCTGCACGGTGGCGTAGGAGAACTGCTGCAAGAACGTCTGGACGAAGAACGCCAGCTTGTAAACGTCGCCCATCCAGGTGTTGTCGCCAACCAGCGCCGGGTTGGACAGCGCCAAGTGGTCGCGCACCTGGAACGCCTGGTCCAGCGAGGGCATGGCGGCGTGATAGGACGTAGGCAGCACGTCGTCGATCACGATCACCCCATCCGGGCCGAGCCGCAGCGCGGCGTTCAGCAGGTCGCGCAGGGTCTGCTCGAAGGTGTGCAGCCCGTCGAGGTAGGCCACGTCGAACGTGCAGTGCGCCAGGTGGCTGGCGAAGAACTCGTCGCTGGTCATGGGGAAGTACTGCACGGCGTCGGTGTTGGGCGGGGGCAGGAACTTGAACGCCGGGTCCACCGCGACCTTGAACGCCGCATTCAGCGCGTGGAACGTCTCGCCCTGGTCCACGCCGACCTCCAGGTAACGTGGCGCCTCGAACAGGTCGAGCATGCCCTGCACCACCGCCGATCGCTGAACCATGACCCCTGCCATCCCCGCCCATGGCCACCTGGACCACCCCAAGACCAGCCCCGCCCGGCCGCGGGCGGGCGCGGCTCAATCCGCCGCGGCCATGCCCTTGCGCGCCATCCGCGGGCGGGCGGGCCGGCGCTGCTCGACCTCCACCGCCGCCGGTTCCGGATACCGCGCCCCATCCGGCAGCACCGCCCGCGGCGGCGGCACCTGCAGCAGCGACGGGGCGCGCGCCAGGGTCAGCGACGCCGAGGACAGCTTCTCGAACATGCCGGTCTCATGCGAGAAGTGCGGGTTGTAGAACGGATCGCACGCGATCAGCGCACGCCAGCGGTCCAGCATAAACTGGTTCTCGCTGTAGAAGCGCGGCAGGTTGTGCTCGGCCAGGTCGTTGCCGCGGCTCAGGCTCTCGTGGTGCTCGGCCACCACCGCGGGGGTCATGACGATGCGGTAACCGGCACGGCCGATCCGCAGGCATAGGTCCACGTCGTTGAACGCGACCGTCAGGTTCGCCTCGTCGAAGCCGCCCACCGCGCGGAACGCATCCGCCCGGCACAGCATGCACGCCGCCGTCACCGCCGACATATCCTGGGCGCAAACCGACCGGAAGCAGTAGCCCGCCGCATTCCCGGGGTAGTACCGGAAGGTATGGTCCGCGATCCCACCCACCCCCAGCACCACGCCCGCGTGCTGCACGGTGCCGTTCGGATACAGCAGCTTCACGCCGACGATGCCGACGTGCGGGTCCGCCAGCGCCTCGTTCACCATCAGGCGCAGCCAGTCCGCCTGTTCCACGAAGATATCGTTGTTGAGGAACAGCAGGAAGTCGGTCTCCAACTGCTCGGCGGCGCGGTTGTTGATGCGGGAGAAGTTGAAGTTCTCCTCGATCCGCATCACCCGCACCCGCGGGTCCTCGGTCACCTGCGCCAGCAAGGCCGCCGTGCCGGGCGAGGTGGACCAGTTGTCGATCAGCACGATCTCGAAGTTGCGGTAGGCGGTGACGCGCAGGATGCACTCGACGCAGCGCCGGGTGATCTCGGCCTGGTCCTTGAAGGGAACCAGGATCGACACCTTCGGTTCGGCGCGGAAGCCCCAGCGGATGTCGTACACGGTGGAGCCGAACGGCGCCTCCACGGTCGCCGGCAGGCCCTTGCGCTGCAGGTGGTCCCGCACGGCCTGCCGGCCGGCGTCCACGGCATAGGACTTGGCGGACTGCGCGGCTGCGGTGGACCCGGGCGTCTTGCGCCAGTGATACAGGATTTCCGGTACGTGGTGGATCGCCGCCGCCGGCACGGCCTCCGACAGGCGCAGCACCAGGTCGTGGTCCTGCGCGCCATCGTACTGGGTCCGCAGCGGCCCCACCGCGCGCAGCGTCGCCGCCTCGATCATCAGCAGGTGGCAAACGTAGTTGTTGGTCAGCAGCAGGCGGGGGTTCCAGTCGGTCTTGAGGTGCGGCTCGGACAGGTTGCCGGACCCGTCGATCTTGTCCTCGTCGGAGTAAAGCACCCGGGCGCCGGTGTTGGCGGCGGCCAGCAGCATCACCTCCAGCGCGGTATCGACCAGCAGGTCGTCATGGTCGAACAGCGCCACCCAGTCCCCGGTAGCGGCATCGATCCCCGTGTTGGTCGCGGCGCTGATGCCCTGGTTCTTGCGGTGCGGCACGGCGCGTATGCGGGGGTCGGCGGCGCACATCTCCTCGACCGCCTGGGTCAGCAGGGCCGACCGGCTGCCGTCATCGACGATGACCAGCTCCCAGTTGACCCAGGTCTGCCGCCGCACGCTGTCCACGGCTTGGATGAAGTCGGCCAAGCCGGGCTTGTACACCGGGCAGATCACCGACACCTTGGGCGGCACGTCGCCGATCAGCCCGGCATAGCGGGGGCCGCGCCGCTCGGCGAACAGGCGGGCGCGCAAGGTGGGAAAATACGCCTCCGCCCAGGAATTGTAGGTGTCCATGGTGTGTTCGTCGGCGGTCGTCATCTGACGAAGCTGGTCCTTGAGCGCATAGAGCTGGGTGCACAGCGTCTCGACGCGGGCATACATGTCGAACAACTGATCGACGTTGTCGCGCGCCAGCACGCTGCCGCTGAACGGGCTGCCCTCCAGGGGGGTGCCCTCGGGCGTGGCGCGGAACTCGATCACGAAGGGCCGGCCGTCGCGGAAGCGGTGCGGCACGGTGTACAGGAACCCGCAATGCGGCTCGCACGCGTGCACCGCCGCCACGTCGCTGCGGATCAGCCCGGCCTTCACCTGGCCGATCCGCACGCCGTTCGTCCGCACCTCCAGCGTCACGCCGCCGGCCCGGTGCTGGTCGCGCCGGCTGGCGCGGAACGCCCAGCCGCGGATGGAGGCGCCGAACATGCCATCGACCATGCCGTGCACGGTGGTGGGGTGGAACGTCACCACTGCCTCGTTGCGGACCTGCCCCTCCCCGCCGAAGGTCAGCGTCTCGCCGTTGCGGAACCGGATGCTCAGCCGGTGCGGCTGCCCATCGACCAGCGCCTCCGGCGTGCTGAACTGGAAGCCGAGCCGGTTGCCCGGCAGATCCAGGGCGTTGAGGTCGGGCCGTGGCTCGGTGCAGACGAAGGAGCCGACCAGGTGATCGTCCACCAGCAGCAGCAGGGCGGCCGGGTGGTCGCGCTGGGTCAGGTCGATGGCCCAGCCGCGCACGACGGTTTCGCTGACCACGTCGATATGGCCGAACCGCACCTTGGCTTCGCTCCGCTTGGTTGGGGCTTCGCTCCACTTGGTCGGGGCATCGCTCCGCATGGTTGGGGCGTCGCTCGGCTTGGTCGGGGCATCGGTCAGCTTGATTGGCATCGTACCCTCGGGTCGGTCGCACAACTTAGGGTGTCCCGGCATTTTACGTCAACGCAACCATTGCGTGCAGTGCCTGCTGCTTGCCGCTGCGGGTGGGCCATTCCTGGCGTGCCTGTCCTGGCGTGCCTACGGGCGCGCAGCCGCGCCGCCGCCCAGGGCCGACACGAACCCGCCGTCCGTCAGGCGGTCGATCAGCCGGCCGTAGCGGCGCAGGTGCTCGTCCATGCGCAGGTTGGCTTCGGCATAGCGGCGCGCGCCGCCGCGCACCCGGTCCGCCATGGCGCTGTCCTCCAACAGGGACGCGATGGAGCGCGCCAGGGTCACCGGCTCAAGGAACGGCGTCAGCAGCCCGGTTTCGCCGTGCGACACGAACTCCTGCACCGGCGGCGTGTCGCTGGCGACGATGGCGCAGCCGCAGGCCAACGCCTCCCGCAGCGACCAGGATGCGACAAAGGGATAGGTCAGGTAAACGTGCGCGTCCGAGCGTTGCAGGACGCGCAGGTAGGTCTCGTAATCCAGCCGGCCGCAGAAGTGGATGCGGGTTTCGTCCAGATGCGGCCCGACCTCGCGCATCAGCCACTCGCGCCAGGTCATGTCCATCAGGCGTGCGCCGTAGCTGACGCCGTCGGCGCCGACCAGCAGCACCTTGGCGTCCGGGCATTGCCGCAGCAGGGACGGCAGGGCGCGCATCATGATGTGGAAGCCGCGGTACGGCTCCAGGTCGCGGGCGACGTAGGTGACGAGCTTTTCGCCGGGCAGCAGCTCGAACCCCGGCAGCCCGAAGACCGCCGCGCGGGCTGCCGGGTCGGGGCGGCAGGTCTCCAGGTTCACCCCCTCGGGCAGCACGGTGATCGCGTCGCGCGCCCAGGCGGGATAGGAGCTGTGCTGGAACAGCGTCGGGGTCTGGCCGTGCCCGGGGTTGGCGAGCGCCAGCAGGTTGATGGCGTTCTTGGCCCGGATGCGCGGCAGGGTTTCGGCGGGGGAGGGAAACTCCGGGTCAAAGTTAACGTCGAAGCCGCTGATATTGTAGTAGAACTCGCAGTAGCCGAGCAGCGGCACGCCCGGCCACACGTCCTGGATGTTCAGCAGCTCGCCCCAGCCGTGGTGGCCGATGATGATGTCGGGGCGGAAGCCGAGCGACTTCAGGGTGCCGCCGACATGCGCGACCAGTTGGGCGCGGATCATGCAGGCCTCGAACTCCTGGGCGTCGCGGTGGGTGTCGGGCCGCGGCGAGGTCGGCATCCGGTAGGTGGCCTTGCGCACGCCGGGGATGGTGTTGCCGTTCTCCTCGGTGATGAAGACGACATCGTGCGCCTGCGCCCGCACCAGGTGGCGGACCAGGTGGAGGAACTGGCCCGGGAAGTTCTGGTGGACGAACAGGAACCGCAACGGCGCTGCCCGGCGCCGCGAGGGGTGCGGTCAGCGCCGCCGGGTGGTGGCCGGGGTACGCTTGGCGGGCGGCTTTGCGGCGGGCTTGAGGGGGGGCGGCGCGTGCTGCAGATCGGGCTTTTGCGGCCCAGGCTTTTGCGGTTCGGACTTTTGCGGCTCGGACGAGGGCGGGGCCATTGCCGCCGCCGCGGACGCCTTGGAGCGCCTGGCGGGCTTGGCAGGCGCTTGCGGCTCGGGGAGCGTGGCGGCCAGGGCGGGCGTCTTGCCCCGCTTCGCCGGCTTGACTGGCTCGGGGACCTGAACGGCAGGCGCGGCCCCGCGGGTCTTCCCCGTGCGCCGTGCTGCCGGCTTGGCCCCTGGGGCTGCCGCAGCCTCCCCGATCGGGCGCAGGCTGACGTTGAACGCCTCCAGGGGGGACAGGCTGGGCGCCTCGCAGGCGGCGCCGTCGGAGACCGGGCCGACCTTGGTGCCGTCCACGAACGTTGCCGACACCACAACGTGGTACGCCGCCGCCGCCGCGCCGCGCAACCGGACCCGTAGCCCAAGGATCGGCAGCGACATGCCCCGGCTGCCGCAGAACTGCCCGCCCTCCGCCCAGGGCGACAGCCAGCCGCGGCCGAGCACGGCCTGGTACTCGATGTCGGCGGCTGCGACCCCGCTGTTGGGCGCCAGGCCGAAGCCTTCGATCCAGCGATTGCTGCCGGGGTCGCCCATCCAGTCGCCGAGATGGCCGCCCACGTCGCCACGGCCATAGATGTGCGCCGCGACTTCCAGCGGCGGACCGGACACCGGCTGCTGCGGTACCGGCGGCTCGGCCACGGGTGCCGTCGCAGCCTGGGCGGCCGGCTCGTCGGTCAGGCGGATCACCTGCAGCTTCGGGGCGTCATGCGCGCCGTCCGCCGCCTGGTACACCGTCACCAGCACCTGGGCCGCGCCGCCGTGGACGCGCACCAGCGCCGCGCCGTCGGCGCCCGCCAGCCAGCCGTCGCTGCCGAAGCCGCTGATGCTCACCCGGCCGCTGAAGCCGCCCTGCCCCGGCGCCGCTGTCAGGCGCACGCCGGGCAGGCCGGTGGCGGCGTCCGGCGGCGCCGACCCGGGGGTGTTGTAAACGCAGAACAGGCCCTCCTCCATCGTCATCAGATGGCCGGAGACCTTCAGCTCGGTGATCGGATTGGTGGAGGACTGCTTGGCGACGTCGGACATCAGGTTCTCTTCGAGTTCCGCGGGCGGGCTGCGTCGGGCGGGGCCGATACGACCATAGCGATGGGCGGCGACGCCGTGCAAGCCGCCCTGCCCCCCGGCGCCTGCAGCCGCAGCAGCGCGTCGTTCACCGCGGCGGGCGGCAGGCCCAGGGGGAGCAGCCAGCCCCGCCCGGTGGCGCGCAACCGCTCCGCCGGTGCGCCGAGGTCGAAGGCGGCCACCTGCAACCCCGCCTGCCAGGCGCGGCTGAGCGCGAAGCACCACGTTTCCGGCCATACCGATGGCAAGAAGCACAGGTCGGCGGCCTGGGCGCGGATCAGCGCGACCGCCTCGGCGTCGCGGTACTCCCCGGTAACGAAGACCGGGCCGGCCGACATCAGCCGCTCGTCGCCGCTGGTGTAGCCGACCACGGTGAAGCGGATCGGCAGGTTGCGCCGCCGGGCATCGCGCGCGCAGGCCAGCAGGACGTCGTAGCCCTTCTCCAGCCCGATCGCGCCGATGATGCAGACGTGGCGCGTCGCGCCTGGCGCTGCAGCGTCGGGTGGCGGCAGGGCGGCGTCGTCCTCCCAGGGCCGCACCACCGGGCGCACGGCGGGGAAGTGGCGGCGGATGCGCGCGGCGGCGTCGGCCGAGGGGGCGACCACCACCGCAGCCGCCGCAAGCTCGGCGGCGGAACGGGCGACCAGAGCCGGGACCGTCAGGCCGTCCTTGAGCTTGCTGCCCAGGTCGGCGATGCAGGCTTCGCAGCCCTCGATGTCGGGTTCGCCGCAGTAGGCCCGGTTGGTGCCGACCAGCGCGATGCGCGGGCAGAACCGGGCGTAGTCATGAATGAAGGCGTGGGTGGGCGCGCGCAGCAGGGTGGCGATCGCGTCGATGCCGGGCTGGTGGCCGAGATGGTGATGCACCTCGACGTGGCGCACCCGGTCGGCCCGCAGCAGCCTGGCCAGCGCCGGCAGCTCGTTTGGCACGGCGTAGGTCAGGTTGGGGAACTCGGCCCCTGGGGTCTCGACGCGGCATCCGCCTGGGACCGGGCGCAGCACGACCGGCCGCCGCCGGTCCGCCGCCAGGGCGTCGCACCGCTCGGCGATGACGCGCTCGATGCCGCCGCCGCCGCCGTGCGTCACCAGGAGCACGGCACCGGCGGGGTGGCGGCCCGTGGCCCACCGCCGCTCGTCCATGCGGCGCCGGGCCGGGGCAAGCGGGTCGGCGGCCTCGTGCGCGGCCACCAGCGCGTCGTAGCCGGGGTGCAGCCGGTTCAGCACCCGCAGGTTGCGGGCGATCAGGTGGCGGCGTGCATCGCCGAACGAGGCGCCGCCGACGTGGCCGACGAACACGCCCAGCGCGGCCACGCTGCGCCAGCCCAGGTGGCGGGCGCGTAGGCACAGGTCGTTCTCCTCGCCGTAGCCCTGGGCGAAGCAGTCCTCGCGGAACAGCCCGACCTGGTCCAGGCAGTCCCGCCGCAGATACAGGCAGAAGCCGACGCCGGTCGGCAGGTCGGCCACCGCGTCCCCGTTCACCGCCTGGGCCAGGGCGTCGGCCGCGGCCACGCCGGCGGCGTCGGGGACCGGGTTGCCGCCATCCCGGTCGGGGTAGCTGAGGATGGTGGCGTCGTTCGACAGCGGCGTGGCCGTGCCGATGTCGGGCGCCGCATAGGCCGCCGCGCGCAGCCGTTCCAGCCAGCCCGGCGGCGTTAGGGTGTCGCTGTTCAGCAGCACCGCGTCCCGTCCGGCGCAGGCGCGCAGCCCGGCGTTGGCGGCGGCGGGGAAGCCGAGGTTCTCGGAGTGGCGGATCAGGCGGATGCGACGCCGCCGGTGCAGCGCCTGCAGCGCCTCGGCCAGCTCCGGCTCGGGCGAGGCGTCGTCCACCACCACCACGCGCGTCGTCCGCGGCACGGTCGCCAGGACGGAGGCGATGCAGTCCAGGGTGGGCCGCAGGCCGCGATAGGCGGGGATGACGACATCCACGGGCGGCCGCGCCGAGGCCACGGCGGGGGCTTCGCCGCCCGCATCGGCCCAGGCGGGCATGCCGCCATCCCGCACCGCCCGGGCGAGGGCCGCCGCCGCGCGCCACTCCAGTCCGGGATCGACGGGGCTGCCCAGCAGGTGACGCCCATCGGCGCCGCGCACCGCCACGGGACCGGCCTGGCCGGCGAAGGCGGATGCCGGGACGGAGAACGCCCAGGGCCGGGCCATCGGCCGTTGCAGCAGCACGCCGTCGGCTGGCTGCGTTGCGGCGACGCTGAGCGCCGCCCCGCCGGTTAGGACCAGGGTCGGCCGGCGGGAGGGGTCGGCGGGATGCCAGGCCCAGCCAGCCAGGCCGCCGTCGCGGGCCTCGACGAAGCCCTCCACCGCCAGGAACGCCGCGACCGGGAGCGGGCTGCCCAGGTAACCCTCGACGTGCACCAGCCGGGCGGCGGTCCACGCTGGCGGCAGGCGGGCGCGGCGGCCGGTCCAGGCCAGGCGGATGGGGGCGTCGTCCAGGCGGACCCGGCCAGGGCGGGCGGGTCCCGCATGCAGCACGCCGTCACCGTCCAGCCCGCACCACCCGGGCAACCCGGCGTCGGCGGCGATCGCGGCGCCCATGCCGGGCAGCAGCGGCGAGGGTACGCTGCAGCGCAGGGCGGCGGCCATGGCCTCGGCTGCCTGCTCGATTTCGCCCAGCATGCGGTGGCTCGCCGCCAGGCCGGCCCAAGCCGCCGGCATGCCGTCGCGGTGGGCCAGCGGCCGGAACAGGGCGGCGGCGCGGGCGGGGTCCCCGGCCTGCAGCAGCGCGCCGGCCAGCGCCGCGGCGACCGCCCCGTTGCCCGGCACCATGCGGTGCGCCCGTTCGAGCCACAGCAGCGCCGCAGCCGGCTGTCCCGCCGCGGCAGCGTCCTGACTGTGCCGCCAGGCGTCCTCCACCTGCGACTGCCACATGCTGTCATGGGTTTGGCCGTCGTGGGCTTGGTGCGGCTCGGGCGGGGCTTGCACGCCGAGCAGCGGGGCGTCCGGGGCTGTGCGCCTCACCGGTCCTGCCCGTGCGGCAGGCTACTGGGCGGCGACGCGCGGCTCCGGCGCATCGGCGGAGGCGACCTGCATTGGCGGCAGCCGGGCCAGCTCCTCGGCGGCCTCGACGGTGCCGGCGTCGCGCGCCTGTTCCAGCAGGCGCCGGGCCTCGGCGAGGTCCTGCTCACCGGCCAGGCCGCGGGCCAGATAGCGCCCCAGCATCAGCCGGGCATAGGGATGTCCCTTGTCGGCGGCCTTGCGGAACCAGGTCTGCGCCGCCGGGCGGTCCACGGCGACATCGTGCCCGCCGCCCAGCAACGCGCCCATGGCGAACTCGGCGCCCATGTGGCCCTTGTCGGCTGCGGCGCGGAACATCGCTTGTGCCGCCACCATATCCTTGGGTCCGCCACGGCCGTTCACCAGCATCTCGGCGTAGGCGGTCTGGGCGTCGGACATGCCCTTTTCTGCCGCGCGGCGTATCCAGTCGCGGCCCTCGACCGGATCGGCCGTGACGCCGCGACCCTCCGCCAGCATGCGGCCATACCAGTACTGCGCGTTCACCACGCCGTCCGCCGCCTTGCGGAGCCAGTGCGCGGCCCGCACGTCGTCGCGCTCCACGCCGACGCCCTGCGCCAGGCAGACGCCGAAGTTGAACGCCGCCACCAGGTCGCCGGCGTCGGCGGCGGCCTCGAACCATTCGCGGGTCCGCACGCGGTCCTCCGGCTGACCGGCGCCGCGCAGGACCAGGTTGGCCAGGTCGGCCTGCGATGACTTGACCCCGCGCTCCGCCGCCAGGCGGAACCAGTGGGCGGCCTCGTCGGGGTTGCGGGCCATGCCGGCGCCGGTCAGGTGCAGCATCCCCAGCGCCCGGGCGGCAGCGCCGTGCCCCGCCTCCGCCGCACGGGTGAACCAGGCGGCGGCCTCGGCATAGTTGGGCGGCAGGTCGCCGCCCTTGGCATACAGGTCGCCCACCATGGCGGCGGCCTCGGGATCGCCCTGCAGGGCCGCACGGCGCAGCCAGGATTCGCCGTTCACCACGTCCCGCGGCACCCCGCGGCCCTCCAGCAGCGCCAGGCCCCAGCGCGCCATGCCGGACCGGGCGCCACGCTCGGCGGCGCGGCGGTAGAGCTGCGCCGCGCCGGCCAGGTCGGTTTGCAGGCCGGTCCCGGATTCCAGCATCACGCCGAGCAGGTATAGCCCGAGGGGCAGGTTGGCCGCCGCCGCCTTGCCGATGTTGACGGCGGCCTCCTGGCGTTGCGCGTCGTTCGCCGCCACGCGCAGGAGCGCCATGCCGTGGCCCAGGGCGCCCTGCGCGCAACCCAGGTTCGCCGACTGCTCGTAGAAACGGTCCGCCGCGGCCAGGTCGCGCCGGTGCTCGGGACCGGAGGTGGCGATGTAGCCGAGCAGGGCCAGCGCCTCCCCGGACCCCTGATCCGCCGCCAGCTTGGCCCAGTGCGATGCCTTGTCGTAGTCCGGACGCCCGGGGTCATTTGCCGCGAACAGCCCGGAGGCCGCGCTGGCGTCCGCCACGCCGGCGCCGGTCAGGTAGAGCGTCGCCAGCGAGAGCTGTGCCTCCAGCAGGCCGGTGCCGGCCGCCTGCTCCAGCCACTGCACCGCCATCGGCCGGCTGGCTGGGACGCCGGTGCCCTGCAGGTAGGCGCGCCCGATGCGCAACTGCGCCTGGGGATCGCCACGCTGGGCGGCCTTGGCCAGCACGGGGAACGCCTGCGCCCACTCCCCGGCATCGGCCTGGCTGATGGCCCGGCGCAGACGGGCGGCCGGGGTGATGGCCACCTTGACGCGGCCCAGCAAGCTGCTCACCAGCAGCGGCCCGCCTGGCAGCGGTGTGTCCGGCAGCGATGCGGCGCCGGGACGGACGGCCTCATGGTTCGCGCATCCCGTCCATCGCCACCGGCAGCACGCGGCTCAACAGGTAGGACACCAGGGTGCGCTTGCCGACCTTGATGTCGGCCGTGACGGGCATCCCGGGCACCATGCGGAAGTTCGCCGGGGTGTCGTGCAGCTTCACCGTGTCGAGCGAAACGTAGCTGCGGTAGAACGCCGTGGCCGAGTTGGGGCCGCCGGGCGGGGCCGCGCCGCGCACCTTCTCGTCGGGGTTGCTGGTGAAGCTGTCGGGGCTGACCACCTGCACCTGGCCCTCTACCGACCCGTACTGGGTGGCGGGGAAGGTATCGAGCTTGACCGTCACAGTGTCGCCGGAGTGCACGAACCCGGCGTCCAGCCCGGCGATGTTCACCTCCGCCTCCAGTTCGGCGTTGAGCGGCACCAGGGTGATCAACTGCTCGCCGGACTGCATCACCGATCCCGGCGACACCTTGGCAACCGTCAGCACGATGGCGTCCTGGTCGGCGCGCAGCTCGACCAATTGGCGGCGCAGCACGGCCTTGGTCAGGTTCTCCTTGGCGTCGCTCAGCTTGCGGCTGGCGTCGGTCAGGTCCTGGCCGACCTGGCCGCGCCACTGCTGGTTGTAGCCGTCACGCTCGGCCATCATCGCCTGCAGGTCGCGGGCGGCTTGCGTGGCCTGGGCGATGGAGCTGTCCAGCTTTTGCTTCACGTCCAGCCGGCTGTCCGTCGCCTGCAAGTGGTTGAGCTGGCTGCCGACCTGCAGCCGCTCCAGCTCGGCCCGCTTCTGCTCGACCGTCTCGGCCACCTTGAGGCGGTCGGCGTAGCCGGCCTGGTCGGACATCGCGCGCTGCACCTGGGATTGCAGGCTGCTGATCTTCTGCGCGTAGTTCTCCATCTTGAAGCCGCGCTCGGCCTGGCGCTGCAGGAAGATCGCACCCTGCAACAGGTTCATCGGGCTGCTGTCGGCCGCCGTGTAGGTCCTGCCCGATGCCTCGGCCTGCAGGCGGGAGACCTCGGCCTGCAGGCTGCCGACCGAGCTTTGCAGGGCGGCGGCGTCCGAGGTGGCGAAGGTCGGGTCCAGCCGGGCCAGCACGTCGCCCTTGTGCACCGTCTGCCCCTCCTTGACGGCGATGCTGCGCACGATGGCGGTCTCCAGCGGCTGCACCACGCTGGTTGGGGATTGCGCGACGATCTTGCCCGGCGCCGTCACCACCTTGTCGATCGGGATCAGCGCCGCCGCCGCCACGCACGCCGCCGCCAGCGAGCATACCACCCAGATCGTCCCGCGCGCCGCGCCGACCACGGGGGCATGGGTCAACGCCATGGACGGCGAGTGGAACTCAAGCAGCGAGGGCAGTTGCAGCGCGTCTGCCGCCGTCGCCCTACGGATGGTCAGTCCAGCCATGGAAAACTCCTATCGTCCAGCCGTGCGGCAGGGATGCCCCGGCCGATCAGCCGATCCATCGATTCCGCGATCAGTCGCCGAGCCTGTCAGTCACCCTGGGCCAGCCGTGGCGCCGGGGTGTTGGCGCGGCCCATGCCGCCGTCCATGTGGCGGTTCTGCTGGCCCCACAGGATCTTGTAGATCGCGCAGCGCTCCACCAGCACCTTGTGCGGCGCGATGTCCACCACCGTGCCCTTGTCCATGACCATGATCAGGTCGCAGTCCAGCAGCGACGACAGGCGGTGCGACACGATCACCATCGTGCGCCCCTTGGCCAGGCGGGTCAGGTTGGCGTTGACCAGGGCCTCGCTTTCGGGATCGAGCGCGCTGGTCGCCTCGTCGAGGATCATCAGGCGGGGGTCGGCGATCACGGCGCGGGCGATGGCCAGGCGCTGCCGCTGCCCGCCGGACAGGTTGGATGACCCTTCCTCGATCCAGGTGTCGTAGCCTGCCGGCAGCCGCTCGATGAACTCCTCCGCGCCTGCGAGCCGGGCGGCGCGGATCACGTCCTCCAGCGTCAGGCCCGGGCGGCCGGCAGTGATGTTGTCGCGCACGGTGCCGCGGAACAGGAAGTTGTCCTGCAGCACCACGCCGAAGCTGCGGCGCAGGTGGGTGAGGTTGATCTCACGCAGCTCCACGCCGTCGATCTTGAGGAAGCCGCTGTACTCGCGGTTGATGCCCTGCAGCAGGCGGGTGACGGTGCTTTTGCCCGAGCCGCTGCGGCCGACCACGCCCAGCATGGTGCCGGCGGGGATGCTGAACGACATCTTCTCAAGCGCTGGCTGCTTGCTGCCGGGGTAGCGGAAGGTCAGGTCCTCGAACGACACCGCGCCGGCGAACTTGGGGCGCAGGCCGCCCTGCATGGCGGCGGTCTCGCTGGGGTTGTTCAGCACCAGGCCGACCTGGGCGATGCTGGCGCGCACCTCCTCGAAGTCCTCGATCAGCCGGGCCAGGCCGACCAGGGGCTGCGTGACCCGGCTGCCCAGCATCATGAAGGCGACCAGCCCGCCGACGGCGACGCCGGTGTTGTCCGACAGCGCAATGTAGGCGCCGACCATGATGATGCCGCGCTGGATGAACGCTTCGATGGGCGTGATGATGGTCTGCGGCCAGTTGGCCAGGCGGCCTGCACGCAGCTTCAGGTTGCCGGCGACGGCGACGCGCTGGTCCCACTCGGCCCGGCGCTGCGGTTCGAGCGCCAGCGACTTCACGGTGCGGATGCCCTGGACGGTCTCGACCAGGGTGCTGCCCTTTTCCGACTCCGAGTTCGTCAGCTTGCCGACGACGCTGCGCAGCGAGGGCAGGAACAGCAGGATGACGCCGGCGATCACCACCGCGCAGACCAGCACGATCCAGGCCAGCGTCGGCTCCATCCAGAACAGCAGCGGCAGCAGAAACAGCAGGGTGAACATATCGAGGAAGGTGCCCATCAGCTTCCCCGTGAGGAAGTCGCGGATCTTCCATACCTGGCTGAGGCGATAGGTGGTCTGGCCGGCGGGCGTCTTCTCGAAGTAGTCCAGCGGCAGGCCGAGCAGCTTGTTGAAGACGTGCAGGTTCAGCTTGGCGTCCACGCGGGTGGAGACGACCTGGACCAGCTCGCGCCGGGCGTAGCCGAGCAGGGTCTCATACACGGTGGTGATCAGCAGGATGGTGCTGAGCAGCACGAGGGTGGAGATGCTGTGGTGGGTCACCACGCGGTCCACCACGGTCATAACCAGCAGCGGCGGGACGATGGTGAGCGCGCTGAGCATGACGGAGCCGATGCTGACGTCGCGCAGCAGGCGCCGCTCCAGCAGCACGAGGCCCATCAGCCAGCCCAGCGAGAACGGGCGGTCGGCCTCGGACTCGCCGCGGGCGCGGCGGATCAGCAGCACCTCGCCGGCCCAGGCCTGGGCCAGGCGCAATTCGTCAACGGCGACGGCGGAGGCGTCGCCATCCGTGCGGGGGTCGCGGACCCAGACGATGTTGCGCGCCTGGTCGGTGGCGACCAGCAGACCGGCGGTGCCGTCCTTGAACAGCAGCACCACGGGGGGCGGCGGGGTGGTGGCGCCCTGCACGCGGAAAAGCTGCTTCCAGCGCAGCCGCTCGGCCTTGGCGGACAGGCCCTGGTCGCGCGCCCAGGTCACCAGGGACGCTGGCGACGGCGTGACCTCCCCGGGGGTCGGGCGGAAGTCGGCGACGGACAGGTCAACGCCGTTGTGCCGGGCGACGGCGGCGACGGCGAGCAGGCGGGATTCGCCCTCCATCACCGCACGGCCGACGCCGATGGTGCCGATATCAATGCGTGGGGGGGAGTCCTGCGGGCCGGCGCCGGATGGCTTGCCGGGTCCTATGCCAGCTCCGATCCCGGATCCGATGCCATCTGGGGCGCGGCGGGGGGCGGGTGGGTTGGAGCCTGATTGGTCCACAGATCGTTCCTTGTGCCACGAGTGGCCGGTCGCCGGCCCAGGTCTGCCTTATGGAATGCCGCTTAACATAGAAGTACTGGTTAAGGGCAACAACGTGCCGCTTATATGCCATGCCGGCGTGGCCAGATGCCATTGCTGAAGTGTATATAAACAAAACATGACGTTAACGAGAGACATCGGCACTGCCGCAGGCAGTTGGCCGCCGTGCCCACACGGGGTATGGCACGGGACCGAGGAGCCCCGCATGAATATCCAGCCCGCCGCCACGTCCGACATTCCGGAGATACAGGCGATCTACGCCCATCACGTGCTGCATGGCAGCGGCACGTTCGAGGAGGTGCCGCCCTCGGTCGAGGAGGTGCAGGAGCGGTTTGCGGCGATCGTCCGGCGCGGCTGGTCATTCCTGGTGGCGACGGACGCGACCGGGGTGCTTGGCTATGCGTATTACGCGCAGTTGCGGGACAGGTCGGCCTATCGCTACACGGCGGAGACCAGCATCTACGTGCGTGACGACGTGCGCGGCCAGGGTGTCGGCAAGGCGCTGGTCGGGCGGCTGCTGGCCGATGCCGAGGTGGCCGGGTTCCGGCAGATGATCGCGGTCATCGGTGACTCCGAGAACACCGCGTCCATTGGCGTTCATGCGTCGCTTGGCTTCCAGCGGGTTGGGCTGCTGCGGGCGTCCGGGCTGAAGTTCGGGCGCTGGGTGGACACCGTTTACATGCAGCGCGCGCTGGGCCGCGGCGATGCGGACGTGCCGGGGTAGGGTTGTAGCTGGACTGGGTGCTTCGTTTCCTACCGGGTTGGGGTGGGGGACGCGGCGAGGACTGTCCTTGCAGGGTTGGGAGCCGGGGTTCGTGCTTTCGCGGCTGGGTTAGGCGCTTACCGCCTCCCTCACCCCGGCCCTCTCCCGGAGGGAGAGGGGGAAGGCGGGCGGTCCTCGGCGGGACGGAAGCGGGCCATGGTCAGAGGGTCGGTTTCCAGGGCGGCGCGCACCATCGCGGCCTCGGTTGGGCCAGTGACGGCCAGCACCCGGCGGAACCAGCCGACCTCGCCCCGGGCGCGGCGGAGGAACAGGGCGCCCAGGGCCTGCGCGGCGGCGTTGCGCGGCTGGCAGCAGCCGCAGCCTGCGGCATGGCCGGGCACCCCGCCGGGCAGCGCTTCGACCGGCCAGCCGGATGGCAGCGGCATATTGGATGGCAGCAATAGGGCGTCGCCCTCGCCGGCATCGGCAAGCTCGCCGAGCCGCACCGGAATCCTCGCGTCAATCCGCATCGTACCCTCGTCCTGCCGCAGGCCGCTTATCGCATGGACATAAGGATATCTTTATGTAATACACAAGCCATGGAGCCGCTTCTGATGTCCCTGCGCGCCTGCGCCGAGCCGACCCGGCTGCGGCTGCTGGCGCTGGCTGCCCGCGGCGCGTTCTGCGTGGTGGAGTTCACCGAAATCCTTGGGCAAAGCCAGCCCCGGCTGTCGCGGCACCTGAAGCTGCTGTGCGACGCCGGGCTGCTGGAGCGGGTGCGGGAGGGCGCCAACGTTTGGTTCGGCCTGCCGCCGGACGCCGGGCCGGGGGTGGCGCCGGTGCTGGACCTGCTGGCGCGCCTGCCGGAGGATGATCCGGTGCTGGCTGCCGACCGGCGCGGCGCGGCGCGGGTGCTGGCGGAACGGGCGCGCATCGCGTCTGACACCTTCTGCCGCCAGGGCGCGGATTGGGACGAGATGCGGGCGCTGGGCCTGCCGGCGGGGGATGTGGAGGCTGCGTTGCTGTCCCTGCTGCCGGGCGAGGGCCTGGGACGCCTGCTGGACATCGGCACCGGCACCGGGCGGATGCTGGAGCTGCTGGCGCCGCGGGTGCGCTCCGGCCTTGGTATCGATGCCAGCCGGGCGATGCTGGCGCTGGCGCGGTCCCGGCTGGCGAAGCCCGGCCTGGGACACCTGGCGGTGCGGCAGGCTGATATGTACCGGTTGCCGTTGTCGGGCGGCTACGACTTGGTCGTGTTGCAGATGGTGCTGCACTATGCCGAGGACCCCGCCGCCGTCCTGGCCGAAGCCGCCCGTGTGCTGGCGCCCGGTGGCCGGCTGATCGTCGTCGATCTGGCCGGGCATGGGCGGCGCGACTTGACGGACCGCCTGGCGCACCGCTGGCCCGGGTTTACCGACGCCGCCATGCGCGACCTGCTGCGCGGCCCTGGCCTGGCGCCGGGCCACCCCATATCGGTGCGCGGCCCGCTGGAGGTCCGCCTCTGGCCGGCGCTGATGCCCGCTGCCGCCCCTGTCCGCGAACTTGCCACCGAGGATGCCTGATGACCCGACCCCACCTGCTTGATGCCCTGCGCGACCAGGTCCTGCTGTGCGACGGCGGCATGGGCAGCCGCGTGCAGGCGCTGACGCTCGACATCGAGCGCGATTATTGGAACCAGGAGAACTGCACCGAGGTGCTGAACCTGTCGCGCCCGGACCTGGTGCGGGAGATCCACCGCGGCTACTTCGAGGCCGGGGCGGACATGGTGGAGACCAACACCTTCGGCGGTTCGCCGCTCACGCTGGCCGAGTTCGACCTGCAGGACCGCACGCACGAGATCAACAAGGTCGCGGCGGAGCTGGCGCGGGAGGCGGCGGACAGTTTTTCGGACGGGCGGCACCGCTGGGTGCTGGGCAGCATCGGGCCGGGCACCAAGCTGCCGTCCTTGGGCAACATCGCCTATGACCCGCTGGAGGCGGCGCTGGCGGCGCAGTCACGTGGGCTGATTGCGGGCGGCGTGGACGCGATCCTGATCGAGACGTGCCAGGACACCCTGCAGATCAAGGCTGCGGTGAACGGGGCGAAGATCGCGCGCAAGGAGGCCGGCACCGACACGCCGATTTTCGTGCAGGTTACGGTGGAGACGACGGGCACGCTGCTGGTCGGCCCCGACATCGCCGCGGCGGCGACGGTGATCCATGCGCTGGACGTGCCGTTGATCGGGCTGAACTGCGCCACGGGGCCGCAGGAGATGGCCGAGCATGTCCGCTGGCTGGCGGCCAACTGGCCGGGCCTGCTGTCGGTGCAGCCGAATGCCGGGCTGCCGGAGCTGGTGGATGGCAAGACGCACTATCCGCTCGACGCCGCGCAGATGGCGAGCTGGGTGGAGCGGTTCATCACCGAGGACGGGCTGAACTTGATCGGCGGCTGCTGCGGCACCAACACGCCGCACATCGCGGCGCTGGATGCGATGCTGCGGCGGCGTGCGGAAGGCGGGCGCGGCTTCCGTCCGGCGCCGGTTGCGCGCAAGCCGGTCTGGGTGCCGTCCGTCGCCAGCCTGTATGGCCAGATGCCGCTGCGGCAGGAGAACAGCTACTTTTCCATCGGCGAGCGCTGCAACGCCAACGGGTCGCGGAAGTGGCGGGAGCTGCAGGAGACCGCCGACTGGGACGGCTGCGTCGCCATGGGGCGCGAGCAGATCGCCGAGGGGTCGAACAGCCTGGACATCTGCACCGCCTTCGTCGGCCGCGACGAGGTGATGGAGATGAACGAGGTCATCACCCGCTTCACCAGCAGCGTGAACAGCCCGCTGGTGATCGACAGCACGGAGGCGGTGGTGCTGGAGGCGGCGCTGCGCCTGCACGGCGGCAAGCCGATCATCAACTCGATCAACTTCGAGGATGGGGAGGAGGCGGCGGACATCCGGATGCGGATGGCGAAGAAGTTCGGCACGGCGGTGATTGCGCTCACGATCGACGAGGAGGGCATGGCCAAGACCCCCGAGGCCAAGCTCGCCATCGCCCGGCGGCTGGTGGCGTTCGCCTGCGACAAGCATGGGCTGCGGCAGTCGGACCTGCTGATAGACCCCCTCACCTTCACCGTGGCGACGGGCAACGAGGACGACCGCAAGCTCGGGCAGTGGACGCTGGAGGGGATCAAGCTGATCCGGGATGAATTCCCGGACATCCAGATCATCCTGGGGCTGTCCAACATCAGCTTTGGCCTGAACCCGGCGGCGCGCGCGGTGCTGAACTCGGTGTTCCTGGACCATGCCGTGAAGGCCGGGATGACCGGGGCCATCGTCCATGTCAGCAAGATACGCCCGCTGCACCTGATTGCCGCCGACGAGGTGCAGGTCATGGAGGACCTGCTGTTCGACCGGCGCCGCGAGGGCTACGACCCCCTGCAGGCGCTGCTGGCGATGTTCGCCGACCGCAAGGCCGCCGACGCCGTGAAGAAGGTGCGCGCCGAGACGGTCGAGGGACGGCTGAAGGACCGCATCATCGACGGCGACCGCAAGGGCCTGGCCGATGAGCTGGACGAGGCCATGCTGACCAACCCGCCGCTGGACATCATCAACAACGTGCTGCTGGACGGCATGAAGGTGGTGGGGGAACTGTTCGGCGCGGGCAAGATGCAGCTGCCGTTCGTGCTGCAGAGCGCCGAGACGATGAAGGCTGCCGTCGCCCACCTGGAACCGCACATGGAGCGGGTGGAGGGCCAGGAGAAGGGCACCATCGTGCTCGCCACCGTGAAGGGCGACGTGCACGACATCGGCAAGAACCTGGTGGACATCATCCTGACCAACAACGGTTACCGGGTGGTGAACCTGGGCATCAAGGTGGGGCTGGCCGACATGGTTGCGGCTGCCAAGCAGCACCATGCCCACGCCATCGGCATGAGCGGGTTGCTGGTCAAGAGCACGGTCGTGATGCGGGAGAACCTGGAGGAGATGGCCCGGCAGGGGCTGGACATCCCGGTGATGCTTGGTGGCGCCGCGCTGACCCGCAACTACGTCGAGGAGGACTGCGTGCAGGCGTATGCCTGCGGGCGCGTGGTGTATGCGCGCGACGCCTTCGACGGGCTGCACCTGATGGACAAGGTGACGGGCAACGGGTTCGACGACTATCTGGCGGTGGTGCAGTCCAAGCGGTCGGGCAAGGCGCGCAACACTAAGCGCACCCTGGGCCAGGCCGACGCCAAGGCGTTCCGCCCGGTGGATGTCGCCACCGTGCAGGCCCGGCGGCGCGCGATCACGCGGGACGTGGCGGTGGCGAACCCGCCGTTCTGGGGCGCCCGGGTGATCGAGGCCCCGACCAAGGCGGTCATCCCGTTCCTGAACGAGCGCAGCCTGTATCAATTCCAGTGGGGCTTCCGCAAGCAGGGCAAGTCGCTGGAGGACTTCCTCGGCTGGGCCAAGCAGGAGTTGCGCCCGGTGATGCGGCGGATGCTGGGCATTTGCGAGGCGGATGACATCCTGCGGCCGCAGGCGATCTACGGCTACTGGAAGGCCGCCGGGCAGGGCAACGAGCTGATCGTGTTCGCCGAGGACGGGCAGACGGAGCTGTGCCGCTTCGCCCTGCCGCGGCAGCCGAAGGAGGATGGCGAGTGCATCGCCGACTTCTTCCGCGACGTGGACGACAGGGAGCGCGACGTGATCGGGCTGCAGGTGGTGACGGTCGGGCAGAAGGCGTCCGACACGGCGCGGGTGTGGTTCGAGGACAACCGCTACCAGGATTACCTGTACCTGCACGGCCTGTCGGTGGAGGTGGCGGAGGCGATGGCGGAGTACACCCATAAGCGCATCCGGGCGGAGATGGGCTTTGCCGGGGAGGACGACCGCGACATGGAGCGGATGCTGTCGCAGCACTACCGCGGCAGCCGCTACAGCTTCGGCTATCCGGCCTGCCCGCGGCTGGAGGACCAGGAGCCGCTGCTGCGGCTGCTGGATGCGGAGCGGATCGGGGTGTCGCTGTCCGACGAGTCGCAGTTGCATCCGGAGCAGTCCACCAGCGCGATCGTGGTGCTGAACCCGCGGGCCAAGTACTTCTCGGTCTGAACGAGAGGTAGGCACTGGGCGAGAGGTAGGCACTGGCGGTTCCGGGCTGCTAAGCAGCAGGCGGGGCCAGGCGGGGGCACGGTTGGACCGGATCGGGCGGATAGCGGCAGGCACCATCGTCGTCGGCATTGTCGTGCTGGCGATGAAGGCGTTTGCCTGGTGGCTGACCGGCAGCTCCGCGCTGTACTCGGACGCGCTGGAAAGCGTGGTGAACGTGGTAGCCAGCGTGATTGCGTTCGGCGCGTTGCGTGTGGCGGCCCGGCCCGCCGATGCCAACCATCCCTATGGCCACGACAAGGCGGAGTTCTTCGCCGCGGTGATCGAGGGCGTGCTGATCATCTTCGCCGCCGCCAGCATCCTGCAGCATGCCTGGGCGACCTGGAACGTGCCGGCGCAACTGGGGCAGGTCTGGTATGGGCTGGGCCTGAACGCCGTCTCGACGGCGATCAACGCGGGATGGGCGGTGCTGCTGCTGCGGGCCGGGCGGGCGCACCGCTCGGCGGCGCTGCTGGCCGATGGGCGGCACCTGAATTCCGATGTGGTCACGTCGGTCGGGGTGACGGCCGGGCTGGTGCTGGCGGTGCAGACCGGGCTGCCGTGGCTTGACCCGTTGCTGGCGGTGGGCACGGCGGCGCATGTGCTGTGGTCCGGCGTGCGGGTGGTGCAGACCAGCATCGGCGGGCTGATGGACGCGGCGCCGGCCGGGGAGATCGTCGAGCGCATCCGCCGCCTGGTGGGTGAGCACGCGAACGGCGCCATCGAGGCGCATGACCTGCGGACCCGGCATGCTGGGCGCTTGACGTATTTGGAGTTCCACCTGGTGGTGCCCGGCGATATGCGGGTGGCGGAGGCGCACGCCATCTGCGACCGGGTGGAGGCGGCGTTGAAGGCGGAGGTGGATGGGCTGGTCATCACCATCCATGTCGAGCCGGAGCTGAAGGCCAAGCATAGCGGCGTCCTTGTCCTGTAGGCGGCTTCTCCCTCTCCCTCGGGGAGAGGGCCGGGGTGAGGGGGTCTTGCCGCGGGGGCGGGTTTTGCCGCAACAGGTTTCCCAGGTGCGAGGGGCGGTGCTTGCCCGCCCCCTCACCCCGGCCCTCTCCCGGAGGGAGAGGGAGAAGCACGCACTGCCCCTCATGGGCGTGGCCTTTGCTGTTTCTGGCATTCTGCATGCGTTCATTATCCTGCTGTTTCTACCGCATGCCGGCGCTGCCGGGCCTGCCGCGCAAATCCCCCCGGTCGAGGTGGAGCTTGTCCAGGTCAGCACCGCCGGGGCGCAGCCGACGCAGGCGGCGGCGCCCGCATCGCAGGCTCCGCCAGCGGGGGAGACCCCGCCCGGAGCGGAACCGGCGCCGCCCCCTGCCGCCCCGAGCCAGCCCCGGCCCGCCGCGGCAGCCGTCCACCTGGGCGATGGCGGGGGGAGCGACGCCGACATGAACGTGACCAGCGAGGATGTCGTGCCGCCGCGTCCCGACTCGGCGTTCCGCAACCTGGCCCCCGCCTATCCCGCCGAGGCGATCCGGGGGCGCCAGAGCGGCACGGTCCGCCTGCTGATCCACGTCGGCATCACCGGGGTTCCCGACCTGGTCGAGGTTGCCGGCAGCAGCGGGCACCCCAGCTTGGACCAGGCAGCCCTTACCGCCATCGAGCGCTGGCGGTTCAGGCCGGCGCAGTCTGAGACCGGGCCGGTGCCATACACCGTTCCCCTGGACATTCACTTCGTTGGAGACGGCAGATGATCAGGATCGACCGTGTGGTGACCCGCGGCGGCGACGGCGGACAGACCTCGCTGGGTGACGGCACCCGCGTGCCGAAGGATGCGCTGCGGGTGGACGCCTACGGCACCGTCGATGAGGCCAACGCCACCATCGGCCTGCTGCGCCTGCACACCGCCGGGGACGCCGAGGCCGACGCCATGCTGGCCCGCATCCAGAACGACCTGTTCGATGTTGGCGCCGACCTGTGCGTGCCCGGCGAGATGGGCGACCGCCTGCGCGTCACCGACGCCCCGAGCGCCCGCCTGGAGGCCGAGGTGAAGGAGATGACGGCGCAGCTCGCGCCGCTGACCAGCTTCATCCTGCCGGGCGGCACCCCGGCGGCGGCGCATGCCCACCTGGCCCGCACCGTCGTGCGCCGGGCCGAGCGCCTGGTGGTGCACCTGGCGCGCGACGAGACCGTGAACCCGGCCGTGATCCGCCTGCTGAACCGGCTGTCGGACCACCTGTTCGTGCTGGGCCGCCGGCTGAACCCCGGCGGGGACGTGCAGTGGACGCCGGGGGCGAACCGGTAGGACCTGCTTGACGCCGGGCATGGCGCGGGTGGCATAGAGGGCGCCTGAACTGGAAGCACCCGCCATGTCCGTCACCGCCCCCTCCCCGCCGACTACGCTGCCCAAGGCCGATCCCGACCACCGCCACGCCGCCGACGAGGCGGAGGACATGCCGCTGCCGTCCGACCCGCAGACGATCTTCCTCGGCGGCCTGTTCGTGTTCGCCTGCCTGGCCATCCTGTACGTCGCCCGCGAGGTGCTGCTGCCGGTCGTGCTGGCGCTGATCCTCAAGCTGCTGCTGCAGCCGGTGGTGCGCTTCTTCGAGCGGTTCCGCATCCCGCGCGCGCTCGGCGCTCTGGTGGCGGTGCTGCTGCTGCTGGGCGTGTTCATCGGGCTGGGCACCGTGCTGTCCGGCCCGGCGTCGCAGTGGGTCCACGACGCCCCGGCCACCTTCCAGAGGCTGCAAACGCAGTATGCCTGGGTGAAGGAGCCAGCCCAGCGCGTGCAGGACCTGATGAACCGCGCCGGCATGGGCGACGGCGCGAGCACGATGCAGGTCAGCCCCGGCAGGATCGCCGGCGCCGTCGCCAGCGGGGCCAGCGGCTTCGCGTCCCACCTGCTGGAGACCTTGCTGATCCTGTTCTACATGCTGGTGTTCGGGGAGACGTTCATGCGCCGGCTGGTCGAGGTGCTGCCCAGCTTCAAGGACAAGAAGCAGGCGGTCGTCATCTCGTCGGCGATCGAGCACGACATCTCCGCCTACCTGCTGACGGTGACGGTCATCAACATCGTCGTCGGATCGGCGGTGGCGGCGGTGATGTGGGTATTCGGCGTGCCGGGCTGGCCGTTGTGGGGGGTGGTGGCGTTCTGCCTGAACTACATCCCGATCCTGGGGCCGCTGGCGGGGGTGGGCATGTTCGCCATCGTCGGGCTGGCCAGCCTCGGCGCGGCCTGGCTGTCGCTGCTGCCGGCGGCGGCTTATTTGGGCATCCACATCGTCGAGGGCGAGATCGTCACGCCGATGATCCTGGCCCGGCGGTTCACCATCAACCCGATCGCCGTCATGCTCGGGCTGGTGTTCTGGTACTGGATGTGGGGCGTGGAGGGCGCGGTGCTGGCGGTGCCGCTGCTGGCGGTCATCAAGATCATCTGCGACCGCCTGCGGCCCCTGCGCGCCTTTGGGCACCTGCTGGAAGGGTAGGCGCCGCGGAGCCGGGAGGCTCCGCGGCGAGAGGCCCCCTCGTCATCGGTGAGGCGTGGTGTTGCGTGCCTCGGTGGTCTCGCCGGTCAGCGTGACCTTGCCGCCTGCCATGGACAGCGCGCTGGCCGGGACTTCGACCATGCGCACGTTGTCGAGCGTATAGACGCCGAGCATGATCGTCGCCGTGCGGCCGTCGGGGCTGACCGACTTGACGCTGCCGATGATCCCGCCCCGGCTGTCGTGCAGCCATCGGCCGACCAGGGCGGCGGCGGTGGCGCTGGACGGTGCGCCGGCTGGGAGCTGCTGTGCGAGGGCGGGCATGGCGGCGAGGGCCAGGATGGCAGCGCCGGCAAGGCTGAGAAGACGCTTGTTCATGATCGTGGTTCCCGGTGTTGGTAAGGGTGGCGGTGGCCAGTGGCCTAGTCGCGGACCAATTGATATCTGAATACCGTTCGGTCACACTATAGATACCGTTAGGTTTCTGGAATGCAAGTGGTATCTTGTGCCGATGGGAACGATTGGGCGCGGGCGGGTGGCATGGTGCGATTGACGCGGGAGGAAAGCAGGGAGCGCACGCGCGAGCATCTGCTCGAAGCGGCGCGGGTGGCTGTTGCCCGGAACGGCTATGACGGCACCAGCGTCGCGGAGATTGCCGAGTCGGCTGGGTTTTCGAAGGGCGCGTTCTTCTCGAACTACGAGAGCAAGGAGGCGCTGCTGCTAGAACTGCTGCGCCGGCACAAGGAGCAGGACATTGCGACCCTCGGGCGCATCATCGAGGAGATCGAGCAGGGCAAGGATGCCACTGCAGCCCTCGACCGCTATCTCGAGGGTTTGGGCGGCGATGCCGATTGGGCCAGGCTTGACATCGAACTGCAGCTTCACGCCGGCCGTAATGCGGCCTTCGCGATCGATTATGACGCGTTGCAGAGCCGGACCCGGAGCGGCTTTGCCCACCTGATTGCCGCCCTATTCGGCAAGGAAGGCAAGCGGCCGCCCGCTTCTCCCGACGACTTGGCCGATCTATGCGTGGCCCTGGTCCAAGGCCTTGTGCTGCAACGGGCACGGGACCCTGGGGCGGCAGTCAAGCTGGTGTTTGAAAGCCTGATAACGTCGGCTGAAGACAGTTGATCCCTGCAGGATGGGAACGACCAGGGCGAGCACGGCCGCCGATGCCGCCAGCAGTGCTAGGCGTGGCTACCGCCGGGTCTCGCCGAGCCATGCGGCGATGACCAGCGTGCCCAGTGCCGCGACCTCGAACACCCCGAATGCCTGGCGCCGGGCCGAGGCATGGGCGAGCACCTGCTGGACGGCGGTTGATGGCGACACCTTGGGCGCTGCGGCGGCCTGGTCGGTGCGGGCGGCGAATGCCTCGGCGCTGCCGTGGTGGCTGGCCCAGACCTTGGTGAACTCGGCGCCGAGCAGGAAGATCTGCGACGAGTAGTAGATCCACAGCAGCACGATCACCAGCGCCCCGGCCGCGCCGTAGCTGCTGGCGACCGAGCTGCTGCCGATATACAGCCCGATCAGCGTCTTGCCGACCGTGAACAGGAAGGCCGTCGCCACGGCGCCGACCGCCACGTCCTTGTACCGCAACTGCCGGTCGGGCAGGATTTTATAGACCGCCGCGAACAGCACCGAGATCAGCAGGAACGAGACGACGAAGTTGACGACGCCGAGGATCACCCTCGCACCCGGCACGAAGGCGTTGAGGTAGCTGCCCACCGCTACCAGGGTGGCGCTGGCCACCAGGGAAACGATCAGCAGGAAGCCCAGCGCGGCGATCAGCCCCAGGCTCGCCGCCCTGGCGCGCAACAGCCCGGTGACGCCCGGCTGCGCCTGCGCCTTCCAGATCGCGTTCAGCGACGACTGCATCTCGCCAAGCACGCCGGTGGCGGTGATCAGCAGCGTCACCAGGCCGATCACGGTCGCGACGATGCCGCTCGACTTGTTGCCGGCGCTGGCGAGCATGGCCTGCACCGCCTCGGCGCCCGGCTTGCCCATCAGGCCCTGCAACTCCCCGACGATGGCGCCCTCCGCCGCCTGCTGGCCGAACACCAGGCCGGCGATGGCGATGCAGATGATCAGCAGGGGCGCGATGGAGAAGATGGTGTAGTAGGCGATGGCGGCCCCCCTGCTGAGGGCGCCATCGTCGATGTAGCCGGCCACGGTCTCCTTCAGCATGGTCCAGGTGCTGCCGAGCATTGCGTTCACCAATCAGGCACGCCGGCGCAGGAGCGCGCCGGTCACGTATGCGTGTGAACGATCAAGCCGCTACCAAGGTTGCAGCATGGGCGGTGGCGGTCAGTGGGCCAGCATCGGGCACCCGCCCTGGTCCATAGGGCGGAATGCCTGGGCGGCCGGGATGGTCGAAACCAGCGAGTACACGTCCCAGCGCGACTTGGAGTCGGCCGGCGCCTTGACCCGGAACACGTACATCGGGTGGATCGCCCGCCCGTCGGGCCGCACGGTGACGGAGCCGAACAGGGCGTCCTCGATGGGAGCGCGGCGCATGGCGGCGACGACCTTCTCACCCTCGATGCTGTCGGCGGCCTTTGCGGCATGCAGGTAGGCCAGGACGGAGGAGTAAACGCCGGCCTGGTTCTCGGTCGGCACGCGGCCGGGCATCCGCTCGGCGAAGCGGCGGGTGAAGGCGCGGGTGGCCTCGTTCATGTCCCAGTAGAACGCCTCAGTCAGCAGCAGGCCCTGCGCGGCGGGCAAGCCCAGGGCGTCCACGTCCACGATCTGGGTGAACAGGCCGGTGAGCGTCGCCGTCCGGTTCACCCCGAACTCTGCCGCCTGCTTGACGGCGTTGATGAAGTCGGTCCCGGTCGAGGCGAAGGCGATCACCTTGGCCCCCGACGCCTGCGCCTGCAGCAGGTACGAGGAGAAATCCGTGGTGCCGAGCGGGTGCTTGACCGACCCGGCCACCGTGCCGCCAAGGCTGAGCAGCACCGCCGTCGTGTCGCGCTCCAGCGCCTGGCCGAGCGCATAGTCGAACGAGATGAAGTAGAACGGCCCCGCATCCTTCAGCGCCCGCGCCGCGCCGTTGCCCAACGCCCAGGTGTCGAACGTCCACTGCACCGTGGTCGGCGCACAGGCACGGCCCGTGAGGTCGCTGGTGCCGACGTTGCTGGCGATGAAGGTCCGGTGCCGCTCCCGCAGCACGTCGCTGACCGCCAGGCCGACGGCCGAGTTCACCGCGTCCGCCACCGCCGCCACGCCGTCCCGGTCCACCCAGGCGCGCACGATGGCGCTGCCGATGTCCGGCTTGTTCTGGTGGTCGCCGTAGACGATCTCGACCCGGGTGCCCGGCGCCTCGGCCATGAAGTCCTCGGCGGCAAGCTGCGCCGCCACCACCGACCCTTTGCCGGACTGGTCGGCGAAGGGGCCGGACTGGTCGTTCAGCACGCCGATCTTCAGCGTGGCGGGCAGTTGCGCCCAGGCTGGTTGCATCCAGGCTGGCGTGGTGCAGGCCAGGGCGGCGGCGAACAGGGGCAGGCGCAGCCACATGGATGAGGTCCTCCGGCGATCCCCGGCTTATACCCGCAAGTGCTCGGGAATGGACATGCCGAGCCGGGTGGGTACGTCCCAAACCTCCCGCACCGTCCGCACGGGCCTGAAGCCGGCCCCCAGGTAGCCCGGCAGCGCCCGCCGGTGGTCGGCGGTGCAGGTGTTCACCGTCACCACCCGCGCGCCCTCCGCCCGGGCGGCCTCAAGGGCGGCGTGCAGGAAGGCGCTGCCCATGCCGCGGCCCGTGGCAGGCGGCGTCAGGCCGAAGTAGCTGAGGTTCACCGCCGGGCGCTGCCGCGTGTCCAGCTCGAAGAACCCGGCTGGCTCGCCGCCGCGATACAGCACCCAGATCGACACGTCGGGGGCGCGGAGGATGGCTTCCAGCGCCGGGTCGCCGAGGGCGCGGCGCAGCCACCAGAGGTACGGGCCGCCCACCGTTGCATAGAGATAACGGTAGAACGGCACCGTGCAGGCTTGCAGCCGGATCAGGCTGGTGTCGCCCGGCAGCGCCGGCCCCGGCACCGCCGAGGCCACGTCGAGCCGCAGGAAGGTGACCGTTACCGCCACCCGCGTCGTAGGCTGCACGCCAACAGCCCTCCGGCTAATCGTCCAGGAAGCTGCGCAGCTTGCGGCTGCGGCTGGGGTGCTTCAGCTTGCGCAGCGCCTTGGCCTCGATCTGGCGGATGCGCTCGCGGGTGACGTTGAACTGCTGGCCGACCTCCTCCAGCGTGTGGTCGGTGTTCATGCCGATGCCGAAGCGCATGCGCAGCACCCGTTCCTCGCGTGGCGTGAGGCTGCTCAGTACACGCGTGGTCGCCTCGCGCAGGTTGGCCTGAATTGCGGCGTCCAAGGGGATGATCGCCGCCTTGTCCTCGATGAAGTCGCCGAGGTGGCTGTCCTCCTCGTCGCCGATCGGGGTTTCCAGGCTGATCGGCTCCTTGGCGATCTTGAGGACCTTGCGGACCTTTTCCAGCGGCATGCCGAGCTTTTCGGCCAGCTCCTCGGGCGCCGGCTCGCGGCCGATCTCGTGCAGCATCTGGCGGCTGGTGCGGACCAGCTTGTTGATCGTCTCGATCATGTGGACGGGGATGCGGATGGTGCGCGCCTGGTCGGCGATGCTGCGGGTGATCGCCTGGCGTATCCACCAGGTCGCGTAGGTGCTGAACTTGTAGCCGCGGCGGTACTCGAACTTATCGACCGCCTTCATCAGCCCGATGTTGCCCTCCTGGATCAGGTCCAGGAACTGCAGGCCGCGGTTGGTGTACT
>CAXTAT010000002.1:293461-327463 GCA_964242415.1 uncultured Acetobacteraceae bacterium | reverse complement strand
GATCAGAGCACAAAACGCTGCAAACGCTCAAGTTGTTCGCAGACAGACACTAAGGGCGGTTGGCATCAGGAGGCTGGGACGAGGAAGCTGCTGTCCACGTCGCCTGCAGCCCCGAAGCCGCGGCGCTACCAACTCCCGGCAGCGCCAACGAGGCCCAGCGCGGCAAGGGCCGTGCAAACCAAGGCGACCAGCCCCAAGTACCATCCCTGCAGCCGGTCCCCCAGGGGCAGCACCGTCGCGGCCAGCACGACGAGGGTGCCGACCAGCACCGGCAGCAGCACCGCATTGGCCACCTGGGCCGCGATGTTGAGCCAGACTAGGTCCGGCGCTCCCCAGGTCAGCCCAGCGCACCCGACCACGCCAACCGCATAGACCACTCGGAACCAGCGGTTGCGCGGCATGGCGTCCCCTGGCGCACGGCGCTGGCCGGCGACCTCGGCGATGCCCCAGGCCAGCGCGAGCGAGCAGACGATGGCCGCCACCGTGGCCGCGCCCAGCACCCCGGCGCTGAACAGCAGCCGCCCGACCTGCAGGCCCAGGAGCGGCGTCAGCGCGTCGCTGATGCGGCCCACGCTGTCCAGCGCCGCGCCGCTGCCGCCCAGGGTGGCCGCCGCGGCGACCAGGACGGCCGCGGTGACAGCCTGCGTCAGGGCGGCGCCCACCGCGGTGTCCCAGCGGGCGGCAGCGCGGTTCGAGGGGAGCAGGCCTTTCCCGGCGATGGCGGATTGCTGGTAGAAGATCATCCATGGGTTGAACGTCGCCCCGACCAGCGCCGCGGCGAGGAACAGGAACCGCGCGTCGCCCAGCGGCAGGTCGGACAGGTCCGCCAGCACGGCCGCAGCGCCCGGATGCGCCCGCCAGGCGACGAACAGGAAGGCCAGCTCGAACATCCCGATGGCGATGGCGATGCGCTCGACCCGGCGGTAGGCGCCGGTCAGCACGACGGCCAGCAGGCAGCCGACCGCAAGCCCCAGCGACGCGGCGCGGGGCACGCCATAGAGTTCGCCGATCCCAGCGATCCCTGTGAATTCGGTAACGAGCGAGCCGAACACGGCGATGGCCAGCACGGCGCCGCAGAGCCAGGCCCAGGCCGGGCCAAATCGCTGGCGGACCAGCTCGCCGAAGCCCAGGCCGGTAGCGAGGCCGAGGCGCACGGCGAGTTCCTGCACCATGAACAGGGCGGGGATCAGCAGCAGCACCAGCGGAAGCAGGCGGTAGCCCCATATCGCGCCGCCCTGCGCCGCGGTCACGACGTTGCCGGCGTCGGCGTCGGCCAGCATGACCAGCAGGCCCGGACCCCAGACGGACCCGGCGGCCACACGCAGGCGCGGCCTGACCGTGGAGGGCATCGTCATGGGCGTGCGTCCCCGCTGCTGGTCATCCGCCGTTGGGAGTGCGGAGGACGGGGCGGCAGGCGGAGAACGGGCGGCGGGCGACGATCAGCGCCAGGCCGGCAAGGCAGGCCGGGACTGCCAGGAGCAGGGGGATCGGCACCGCTCCGAGCGGGGCGATGCCTGGGTCCGATAGGGCGGCGTGCCCTGCGATGGCCGCGATCAATGCCCCGGCGGCGCGGGCCAGGACCGGCCGCCGCTGCAGCAGCCGCGCCAGCGCCGGGTGCAGCAGCCGTGCCGCCGCCGCCGCCGCCAGCACGCCGCCGGCCGCCAGGAGCAGGCTGCCGCGCGATGCCGCGGCGATGCCAAGGGTAACGGGGAGGTTGGCGAGCAGGTCGGTTCCCAGCAGCCCGATGCCGGTGGCCAGGCGGCCGGCGGTCTCGGCCGGGGCGGCGGGGGGCTGCGGGCTGCGCCAGCGGCAGGCCCGGATCGCGATGGCCAGCAGTCCCGCGGCCCCGAGCGCCATAAGGCCGGGCAGCGTCATGAGTGCCGTCAGCAGCAGGGCCGCGAGCAGGCGGACGGCAAGGATGGCCGGCGTGGCAAGGGCGGGGACTGCGAGGCCCAGGGCGCGGGCGGCATAGCCGGCGTCCACCCCGAGCAGAGATGACAGGATGGCCAGCTCGATCAGCGCCGCCACCAGGACGGACGCGGCGTTCAGGCCGCCGGATGCGGGGGGCAGCCAGGGGGGCGCCTTCGCGCGCTCGGTCAGCAGCGCCATCGCGTCGGTCGGGTTGCCGTGGGCGTCGGTGCAGGCGGCAACGATTTGGCTCTCGATGGCGCCGAGTTGGCTGTCCAGCACGCGCTGGTGGGTTTGCTGAAAGCAGGGGTCGTCCTCGATGCCGGCCAGGTTGGACACGTCCACCGCGCGGGCTGGCGTAGCGGCGGCCAGCAGCAGGGCGGCGGCTGGGATCAGCAGGCGGCACAGCTTCAGGGCTGGCGGGGGGCGCGTATGGCATGCGGCTCCCTCTCCCTCCGGGAGAGGGTTGGGGTGAGGGGGGCTTGAAGGGCCGAATCCGGCCGCGTTGGGGGCGGGGTTTGTTCTCGGGCGGGCGGGCTTGGCACTTGCCGCTTCCCTCACCCCGGCCCTCTCCCGGAGGGAGAGGGAGAAGACAGGGTTCTGCCTCATGGCGGCGGGACGCCCTGGAAGTAGCGCATGAAGGCGCTGGACGGGGACAGCATCACCGTCGGAGCGCCGGGCGCCAAGGCCGTGCGATAGGCCTGCAAGGTGCGGTACAGGTCGTAGAACTCGGGGTTGCGGCTGAATGCCGCGGCGAGGATGCGGTTGGCGTCGGCCTCGCCCTGGCCGCGGATCACGCGGGCGTCGCGCTGCGCCTCGGACAGCAGGACGGTGCGGTCGCGCTCGGCCTTGGCGCGGACGTCCTGCGCCCACTCGAAGCCCTGGGCACGCAGCTCCTTCGCCTGGCGGTTGCGCTCGGACATCATGCGGTCATAGATCGCCTGGCTGGTCTGCACGGGGAGGTCGGCGCGGCGGATGCTCACGTCCACCACGTTGATGCCCAGCGGCGCCGCATCGTGGGCGACGACGGTGCGCAGGCGTTCGGTGATGCGGTCGCGCTCGGCCGACAGCAGCGCCGGCAGGCCGACCTGGCCCAGCTCGCGCCGCAGCGAGGAGCTGATGATCTGCGAGAGCTGCGAGCGGGCCTGGACGTCGGTGCCGACCGCCTGGAAGTAGCGCAGCGGGTCGGCGATGCGGAAGCGGGCGTAGGTCTCGACCTCGATGCGCTTCTGGTCGCCGAGGATGATCTGCTCGACGCCGGGTTCCAGGAGGAGCAGGCGGTTGTCGTAGAACTGCACGGTGTCGATGAAGGGCGCCCGGACCTGCAGGCCGGGGTCGCGCACCACGGCGACCGGCTGGCCAAGGCGCACTACCAGGGCCTGCTGCGTCTGCGCGACGGTGTACAGCGACGCCGATGCGAGCCAGATTGCGGCGGCGGCCAGGGCCAGCGCAGCCAACAGGCGGGTCATGGCGCGGGCGCCGCGGCGATGGTGTCGCGAGCGGGGGCGGCGCGGGCGGGGGGCGGCAGCGGCAAATAGGGGACGATGGCGTTGGAGGCGCCGGGCTGGGTGTCCACGATCACCTTGTTGGCGGCGCGGAGCACCTCTTCCATCGCTTCGAGGTAGAGGCGGCGGGCGGTGATGGCCTGGGCCTCGCGGTAGCTACCCTCGATGGCGGCAAACTGCCCGGCGTCGCCCTGGGCGAGGTTGGACGCCTGCTCGCGGTAGGCTTGCGCCTCCTGGCGGACGTGCTCGGCCTCGCCGCGGGCGCGGGGGAGGATGTCGTTGCGATACGCTTCGGCCTCGTTGCGGGCGCGCTCCTGGTCGGCGCGGGCGCGCTGCACGTCGTTGAAGGCGTCGATCACCGCAAGCGGGGGGTCCACGCGTTGGAGCTGCACCTGGGTGACCTGGATGCCGGCGTCGTAGGAATCGAGCTTCTGCTGCAGCAGGGTTTGCGCCTCGTCGGCGATGGCCTGGCGGCGGTCGGACAGGGCGGCCTGGATCGGGTTGCGGCCGATCACCGTGCGTACCGCGCCGTCGGCCGCGACGCGCACCGTCGCCCCGGCATCGACCACGTTGAACAGGAACTTGAGCGGCTCCTTCACGCGCCAGAACACGGCGGCGTTGGCCTCGACGATGTTCTCGTCGCCGGTCAGCATCTGCGCGGCGACGCCGGTCAGGGCGCCGATGGCGACCTGGTTCACCTGGGTCACCTTGGGGAGCATGACCTGCTCGATGGGGTAGGGCAGGTGGTAGTTGAGGCCGGGGGAGCGGGTGGCGACGTAGCGGCCGAAGCGGGTGACGACGCCGAGTTCGTCGGGTTCGACCTTATAGATGCCGGTGGTGAGCCAGACCGCCGCGGCGACGGCCAGCGCGGCCCCGAGGCTGGCGGCGCCGATGCGGGGTGCTGCGGGGAGGCCGCGGGGCAGGGCGGGGAGACGCCAGGCTGGCCGTTGGGCGGGTGAGGCCGGCATGGGGCGTGGCTGCTGCGGCGGGGCCGCTGCTGCCGGACTGCCGGGGGGCTGGACCGCCGCCGTGCGGCGAGGCGGCGAGGCCTCCGCCGGGCGGCGGGCGCGGGCGAGCCAGGCGGCGACGGCCACCGGCTGCAGCTTCGGCATAGGGCCAGCCAGCAACAGGTCTTCCGCCATGTCCCCCCTTGGTCCCCCGCTTGTTCCCTGACGGCGCGGCTCTGGCCGCTGTGGCGAGGCGTTGTTTCCGTACGGTATCCTGCCGGGGCCGGCGTGTCTGCTACCGTTTTACCGGCTCGGGTGCGGGCCGCCGCCGGAGGATCAGGGCCTGCCATCCCACCAGCACGGCAGCGCCGGCCGGCAACGTGACCGGCAGGGCGGGCGCCTGCTGCGCCACCCACGGCGCAAGCGCCGGGTCGGACACCGCGATGGCGCCCGCCACCCAGCCAAGCGACATGCCGGCCAGGATCACCAGCGCCACGCTGTTGCCGATCAGCCGCTGCAGCAGCGCGCTGCCGAACATCAGCAGGGGGATGCTGAGGCACAGGCCCGCCACGAGCAGGAGCAGGCTGCCGTTCGCCAGGGCGGCGACGGCGACCACGTTGTCGCCGCTCATGACGAAGTCGCCGACCAGGATCGCGGCGATGGCGGCCCATAGCGTCGTGCCGTTGGCCGTGTGCCCGGCGGCGGCTGGGTCGGTTAGGGCGGGCAGGTCGTCCGCCACGAGCCGGATGGCGATGACCTCGAGTGCGGCGCCGCCGAGCAGCTTGAGGAAGGGAAGTTCCAGGATGAACACGACGCCAGACGCGAACAGCAGCCGCATCGCGACGGCTGCGGCGGTTCCGATGACGTAGGCCCGGCGCCGGTCGGGCGGCTGCAGCCCACGGCAGGCCAGGGCGATGACGACGGCGTTGTCCGCGCTCAGCAGGAGGTCAACGAGGGCCACCTGCAGGGCGGCGCCGGCTTGCGGAAGCTGGTCCAGGTTGAGCATGCAGGAGGTTTCCGGGTGGGGCGGCAAGGTTGGAGGCTGGCCGGGGCTGGCGCAACAGGCGCTGGGGCCTGCGCCGCCTGGCTGGGGCGAAGGGTTAGGTTTGGTGGGGGCTGCCTTGCCCCTTCCACCTCCGGGCGGGCGTGAGGGAGGCGGCAAGGGTGAAATCTTGCCTGGTTGGCTAGCAGGTTCCGATCCTGCATGGGCGAGCTAGGCTCTCCCGGCCTCCCTCATCCCGGCCCTTTCCCGGAGGGAGAGGGAGCAGGCAGCGTCGCCACCGCCCGGCGGTGGTAGTTCCCCCCGTGCCAGGTTTGGGCTAACACGCCGCGCATGGCCCGTACCGCCTCCATCACCCGCAACACACTGGAGACCCGCATCACCATCGCGCTGGACCTGGACGGCGCCGGGCAGGCGCGGGTGGCGACGGGCATCGGCTTCCTCGACCACATGCTGACGGCGCTGGCCCGGCACGCCATGGTCGATCTGGACGTGCAGGCGGAGGGCGACCTGCACATCGACTTTCACCACACGACCGAGGATGTGGGCATCGTGCTCGGCCAGGCGCTGGCGCAGGCCGTGGGCGACAAGCGGGGCATCCGCCGCTATGGCCACGCCAGCCTGCCGATGGACGAGGCGCTGGTGGATGCGGCGCTGGACCTGTCGGGGCGGCCATTCCTGGCGTGGTCGGTGCGGTTCGGGCCGGACAAGATCGGGCCGATGGACACCGAGCTGTTCGAGGAGTTCTTCCGCGCCTTCGCCATGAACGGCCTGCTGACGCTGCATGTGCGGCAGCAGGCCGGGCGCAACGCGCACCATGTGGCGGAGGCCTGCTTCAAGGCCGTCGCGCGGGCGCTGCGGCAGGCGGTGGAGCCGGACCCGCGGGCGGCGGGCGCCATCCCGTCCACCAAGGGGGCGCTATGAAAATCTGGACGGCCCATGTGAAAAAGGCCCATGCCCCCGTGCTGGTGAAGGAGGGGTGGAGCTGGGGCGCCGCGCTGTTCGGCCCGCTGTGGCTGCTGGCGCACCAGGCCTGGATTGCAGGGGCGATCTACTTGGCCCTGGTCGCGGTGCTGGTGGTGGCGTTGCCGGCGGGATTGCAGGCGGTGGCGGCGCTGGGACTGGGGGTGCTATCGGGGCTGCTGGGGCGGGATGTGCTGCGCTGGTCGCTGGCCCAGCGCGGCTATGTGATGGACCATGTCGTGGCGGCGCAGGATGAGGAGGCGGCGCTGGGCCGGTTGCTGGACGTGCGCGGGGACTTGGCGGCGGCGCAGAACTGGCAGTTGCGGTGATGCGCGCCGTGTCGGTCAAGCCGGGTACGAAACCGGGGCCGATGCGCGTCGTGGTGGTGGACTATGGCAGCGGCAACCTGGCCTCCGCCGCCCGGGCGCTGACGGTCGCGGCGGAGCGGGCGGGGATCGCGGCGCAGGTCGAGATCACTGGGGACGCCGGAGCGGTGGCCGCCGCGGACCGGGTGGTGCTGCCGGGGCAGGGGGCATTCGCCGACTGCGCCGCGGGGCTGGCGGCGGTGCCGGGGCTGCGCCAGGCCATCGAGGCCAGCACCCAGGCAGGGCGACCGTTCCTGGGCATCTGCGTCGGGATGCAGTTGATGGCGCGGCGCGGGCTGGAGCATGTGGAGACGGCCGGGTTCGGCTGGATCGAGGGCGAGGTCGCGGCAATGGACCCGCTGGGGCTGCGGCTGCCGCAGATGGGGTGGAATGCACTGGCGTTCACGCCGGGGGCGCATCCGCTGCTGGACGGGCTGCAGCCGGGGGACCACACGTACTTTGTCCATAGCTATGCGCTGCGCGGCGGCGACGGGGCGGACCTGCTGGCGACCACGGATTATGGCGGCCCGGTGACGGCCCTGGTGGCGCGCGGCAACCGGGCCGGCACGCAGTTCCATGTGGAAAAAAGCCAGGAGGTAGGGCTGCGGCTGCTGGCCAACTTCCTGCGCTGGATGCCGGAACCCCGGGCGGGGGAACGGCCGGGTGGCTGACTTCGTGTCCGGGTTGGGGCGGCACGGCCTGCAGGTGGAGCGTGCGGCGGAGCTGGGCGACGACGACATGCAGGCGCTGTGCGAGGCCGCCGATGCCGCGATCATCGAGGGTGGCGGGTTCGGGTGGGTGAAGTCGCCGGGGCGGCTGGCGCTGCAGAGCTACTTCACGGGGATCCTGCTGGTGCCGGAGCGGGAGCTGTTCATCGCCCGGCTGGACGGGGTGATCGTCGGCAGCGCGCAGTTGGTCCGGCCGCCGCGCAACAACGAGGCGCAGGCGTTTTCGGCGACGCTGTGCCATGCCTTCGTGGCGCCGTATGCGCGGGGGCACGGGCTGGCGCGGCTGTTGACCCGGCGGATCGAGGACGGGGCGCGGGCGCTGGGATACCAGGTGCTGAACCTGGACGTGCGGGAAACGCAGGAGGCGGCGATCCGGCTGTATGAGGGGCTGGGCTACCACCGCTGGGGCGAGCACCCGGCGTATGCCCGCGTGGCCGGGCGCACGGTGCGGGGGGTGTTCTTCACCAAGCTGCTGCAGCGGGAGCCGAAGGCTTGAGGCGCTGCCGCTTCCCCCTTTCCCTCCGGGAAAGGGCCGGGATGGGGGGGCGGGCAAGCGCCGCGCTCTCCAGCAACGGAGCCGGTTCCCCAAGGGCCAAGGCCGGTGCCGCACGACCCCCTCACCCCGGCCCTTTCCCGGAGGGAGACGGGGAAGCGAGCCGGTTTTCGGCGGCGTGGCGATGCGGTCCCTAACGCTTTACCCCGCCATCGACCTCAAGGATGGGGCCTGCGTGCGGTTGCGGCGGGGAGAAATGGAGCAGGCGACGGTGTTCTCCGACGATCCCGGGGCGCAAGCGCAGGCTTGGCAGGACGCCGGGTGCGCCTGGCTGCATGTGGTGGATTTGAACGGGGCGTTTGCCGGGCGCTCGGTGAACACCGGGGCAGTGGCGGCCATCCTGCAGGCGGCGCGGGTGCCGGTGCAGTTGGGCGGCGGCATCCGGGACATGGCAGGCATCGAGCGATGGCTGCAGGCGGGGGTGCGCCGGGTGATCCTGGGCAGCGCGGCGGTGCGGTCGCCGGAGCTGGTGGCGGAGGCATGCCGGGCGTTCCCCGGGCAGGTGGCGGTGGGGATCGACGCGCGGGACGGCTGGGTGGCGACGGATGGTTGGGCGACAACGACGGCGGTCACCGCGACGGACCTCGCCTTGCGGTTCGAGGACGCGGGGGTGGCGGCGGTGATCTACACCGACATCGCGCGGGACGGCATGGGCGCCGGGCTGAACCTGGAGGCGACGCTGGCGCTGGCGGCGCGGCTGCGGACGCCGGTGGTGGCGAGTGGCGGCGTCGGATCGCTGGCTGATCTGCAGGCGTTGCGGAATGCAGCGGGGCGGGATGCGGCGGGGCCGGGCATTGAGGGCGTGATCGTCGGGCGCGCGCTGTATGATGGCAGCGTCGGCGTGGCCGATGCGTTGCAGGTACTGTCAGGAGCCTAGCGGGGCCAGGTGTTCAGGGGGCGGCGCACAGGTTGCCGTCGCCCCGCTTGTTTCGGCTGCGCCGCCATCACATCTCCGTAACGAAGCAGGCGCCCGACGGCGCCCGCATCATCGGAGGGCATCGCATGGGTCGGCTTGAGGGCAAGCGCGCGGTCATCACCGGCGGGACGACAGGCATCGGCCTGGCGACGGCGCAACTGTTCCTGCAGGAGGGCGCCCGCGTCGCCATCACCGGGCAGAACGCGGACCGCCTGCAGGAGGCGCGCCGCACCCTGGAGCGGGAGGGACGGGATGTGTTGGCCATCCAGTCCGATGCCGGGTCCGTCGCCGCGGCCGAGGCGATGATCGCCGAGGTGGCGCGCGCGTTCGGCGGCATCGACGTGCTGTTCCTCAATGCGGGGATCGCCAAGTTCGCGCCGTTGCCGCAGACGACGGAGGCGCTGTTCGACGAGATGTTCGGCATCAACGTCAAGGGCGTGCTGTTCACGGTGCAAAAGGCCGAGCCGCTGTTGCAGCCCGGCGCCAGCGTCATCGTCACCACCTCCAACGCCAACCGCATCGGCCTGGCGGGTTCGGCGGTCTATGCGGCGACCAAGGCGGCGGCGCGCTCGATGGTGCGGGTGCTGGCCGGGGAGTTGGCGGGGCGGGGGATCCGGGTCAATGCGGTCTGCCCGGGTCCGGTGGAGACCCCGATCTTCGGCAAGACCGGCCTGCCGCCCGAGGCGTTGCAGGGGATGGCAGCCATGTTGCTTTCGAAAATCCCGCTTGGCCGTGTCGGGCAGGCGGATGAGATCGCGCGGATTGCGCTATTCCTGGCGTGCGGCGACTCGTCGTTCATGACCGGGGCGGAGATCGTGGCCGATGGCGGCTGGACGGATGTGGGGATGTAGCACCAACCGTCTGCCGGCGCTCCCCACAGGGGCTGCAATGCCGCGACTAGACTGCTGGACGCACCGGGCTGCCGCAGGAGCGGCGATGGGAACGTGGGTTCAAGGGACAAGGCGACGCCAGGAGAAGCCCTGGACGGCATGAGGGCAACAGCGGCCGCTTCCGTCCGGGTGGCGAAGTCGTCTGAATGATTTTGCGCCCACAGGCGCCTGGGTGGAAAAGGGGGTTTGTCTCCAAAGCCGCTTATGCATGAAAACCTATGTTTTTTTCTCCGTTATGGCGCATTGCCTTTTATGGCCAATCCGGCGAGCGACGGGACCAGGGCCGGTCGATTACCTTGATCCCCGCGGACGAGATTGCCGAAACCCAGCCGACATGCCGGTTGCTGGCCCAAACGTCCGCCCGGCCTTTGATGTCGAGCATCCGCTGCGCGAGGGCGCACGCCTCCTGGTCATCGGCGCACCTTGCGTTGAGGGTACGGGTAACCTGCCCGCCGCCTGATAGGCTGATTTGGTAATCGGTCATAACGTCCTCCGTGCCGTGCAAGGCGGGAGGGTTGAGCGCCTCTCAGTCGCCGGCGCCTTGGACTGGCCCGTGCCGGTGATGCCGCAGGTGTGGCACGAAATGGCGATGCATGCGAACTTTCGGACAGCATCGAGAAGGTGACGGGATCAGCGTCTTGCGAAATGCAAGATTATAGTCCTGATTGCTTTCAGGAGGCTTCGCTCCGGCAGTCGCATGCGGTTCTTGAAGGGCGCCGTGCCTCTGGCACTGGTGGGGCGGTCGGGGCTGCGGACCGTGCGCCGCCCGGCGTGGAGTGGGCCAACGCGGCCCCCGCGGTTGTCCCGCCGCTCCAGCCCGCCTGGCGGCGAAGCAGGCGAGCCTGCGCATTCCGCGCTTGCAACCGATGGCGCATCGCTATCTATGCAGTCCATGCTCAAGCTGCGAATCATTCCGTGCCTGGACGTGAAGGATGGCCGGGTCGTCAAGGGCGTCAACTTCGTGGCGCTGCGCGACGCCGGGGACCCGGTGGAGCAGGCGGCGGTGTACGACGCCGCGGGCGCGGACGAGCTGACGTTCCTGGACATCACCGCCAGCCATGAGAACCGGGACACCATCCTTGATGTGGTGGCGCGTACGGCGGCGCGGATTTTCTTGCCGCTGACGGTGGGGGGCGGGGTGCGCAGCACCGGGGACATGCGGCGGCTGCTGCTGGCGGGGGCGGACAAGTGCAGCATGAACAGCGCCGCCGTGGCCCGGCCGGACCTGGTGCGCGAGGGGGCGGAGCGGTTCGGTAGCCAGTGCGTCGTGGTGGCGGTGGATGCACGGAGCGCCGGGCCGGGGCGATGGGAGGTGTTCACCCATGGCGGGCGCACGCCGACCGGGCTGGACGCGGTGGCGTGGTGCCGGCAGGTGGCGGAGCTGGGGGCGGGGGAGATCCTGCTGACCAGCATGGACCGGGACGGCACCGGGCGCGGGTTCGATGGGGACCTGCTGCGGGCCGTGTGCGGGGCGGTCCGGGTGCCGGTGATCGCCTCGGGCGGGGTGGGGACATTGCAGCACTTCGTGGAGGGCGCAGAGGCCGGGGCGACGGGGCTGCTGGCGGCGAGCGTGTTCCACTTCGGGACGTTCACCATCCCGCAGGTGAAGGCGGCGCTGGATGCGGCGGGGCTGCCGGTGCGCCGGCCCGTGCGCGCGTTGGCGGCGGCGTAGCAGTGGCCAAGGCCCCTTCCGCCAAGCGGGCGTCTGCCAAGGCCATCAAGCGGGCGCCGGACAAGATGGGCAAGTTGATGGCGGAGGCGGACCGCGCGCCGGTTGCTGCAACACCTGGCACGGCTTCCGGCGCAGCGACGGGCGATGTGCTGGATCGGCTGTTCTCCGTCGTGCTGCAGCGGCGGACCGCCAGCCCGGCGCTGAGCCACTCCGCCCGGCTGCTGTCGCGCGGCACGGCCAAGGTGGCGCAGAAGTTCGGCGAGGAGGCTGTGGAGTGCCTGATCGAGGCCGTCGCCGGCAACCGCGACGCCCTGGTGGGGGAGAGCGCGGACGTGCTGTACCACCTGATGGTGATGTGGGTGGCGTCCGGGGTGGAGCCGGCGCAGGTGTGGTCGGAGCTGCAGCGGCGGGAGGGCGTGAGCGGTCTGCAGGAGAAGGCGGCGCGGCCGAAGGTGCTGCTGGGGACGACGAAAATTCCCTGAGGGCGGGGAAAGGCTATGGGAGGACCGATCGTGCAGGTGCCGTTCGCGGGCAGCCGGGCGCCGGAGTGGTGTAGGACTATAGGGTACCCGCAGACGTGAGTGGTTTGCCCGCATTCTACGAGAGACCGAGTTCCACATGATCAGTAGGTCCGGCCCAATCGATGCTGTGAAGCACCAGGGGTTGATCCCCTTGCAATGCCCAAAGGCCGGCACCGCCCGGTGTTAGAATTTCTGCTATAGTGTCCAGCGGAATGCGTCGGTCCATGAAGTCCAGCGCCTCCCCGGGCTGCTCCCGGGTTGCATCGCCAGCAACGATGATGCCGCCCAGGGGCAGGATGAGTTCCAGCGCGTTGGCCTGCTCCGGCCGATCGTTCAGCCGCGGCGACAAGCAGGCCAGCGCCTGCGCGTCGCCGATGAACACGTCGATGGCCTTGCTGACCCGGTGGCCGAACCGGAGCACCGGCACCAGGCCCCCGCCGAACCGTAACTCCAGCGTGCCTCAGCCGATATCCTGCCGGCTGTCGATGATCCGAAGCGCGTCCGTCAGCAGGCTGCGCCAAGCCTGCCGGGTTGGCGCCGTGTCCGACCGCGGCGCTACAGCCGCTCCGTGCCATCGGAGGGGTCGCCTGGGTCAGGCGGGACGGCCACGACGGCCAGCAGCATCAGCACCCCCGCGATGGCGAGCGGCACCGACCACCATTGCATCGGGATGAAGAACAGGCTGTGCCGCCGCCGCAGCACCACCGTCTGTCCGGTCGCCTGGTCGGTCAGCATGCGCCCGGGCGTGCTGTTCAGCCGTCGTCCGATCCACCAGTTGACCGCCGCAGCCGCCAGCAGCCCCAGGCCGAACGGCAGGCCCGACCAGCGGTGTAGCCCCGCCATGTCGAACAGCGAGACGCCGCCGACCGCGAATGTCCCGCTGATGAGGGCGGCGATGAGGACCGTGAGGATGCCCCATCCGCTCCAGATGACCATGCCTTGCCCCTTCTGCCGGTGAGTTGCGCCCACGGCAGCGTAGCAGCAAGGCGGCGGCGTGCGACACCCGCAACCATCGATTTTTCCGCATTGCCGGGGAAAGCAGACCATGGCTGTTGAATGATGGGTTCGCGCAACCGGCGCTGACAATTGCCATCGCTTCGCAACCGCCCCGCGCCGCACCTGCCCCTATGGTCGTCGCAGTTTTCGGGGAAAGGGACAGCGATGCGCCGCTTCATCAGCATTGCAGTGGCGGGAGCAGGGGCAATGGCGGGTATGGTGGCGTTGGGCGGCTGCGCCCAGGGGACCTGGTTGAAGCCAGGTGCGACGCCGGCGGAGTTCGCGCAGGATCAAGCGCGGTGCCAGCTCTATGCGGAGGACGCGACGCCGGAGCACTACACCCCGCATTCGAACAGGCTTGGCGCGACCCTTGCCGCCGGTCTGGTGGACGGCATCGTCACTGGCCTGCAGCAGCGCCACAAGTCGGACCTGTGCATGGCAGCGGATGGTTGGCAGTTCGTGCCGCAGGTGCAGGTCGCTGCCCGGGTGCCGGAAGCTCCGGTCCCTGTTGCACCGTTTCTTGTGGCGCCGGTCCTTGTGGCGCCGGGGTCCGGGCGTGGCCCTGGCGATGCCGCCGCGACGATCATCCCGGTCCGTGCGGGGCCGTATGAGCGGCCTGCCGCCACGGTTTTGGCTACGAGGCCGTTGGTGCCGTGGACCGCCGGCTCGATCGCCCTGCCCCCATTTCCCGACGAGCCTGGCCCCGACGAGCCGGGCCGCTAAGCCAAGAGGGAACCACCCCGCCGCCGCCCCGTTCACCGGACCTGAATAGCCCCATGAACCCGCCGGAGCACCTCCCATGCAGGTCCATCATATCAACTGTGGCGCGATGCAGCCGTATGGCGGCGCACTGTTTGACGGGGTGACGCCAGGCCTCGGCGCGGCCACCCTGGCCTGCCGCTGCCTGTTGCTGGAGGCTTCGGATGGGCTGGTGCTGGTCGATACCGGGGTCGTCGGCCAGGATGCCCGGCAGTCGGCGGCGGCGCACAACCCGGTGTTCCGCGCCGTGGATCGCCTGCGTCTCGACCCGGCCGAGAGCGCCGCCAACCGGGTGCGTGCCCTGGGGCACCGCCCGGAGGACGTGGCGCACATCGTCATGACCCACCTGGATTTTGACCACGCGGCGGGGTTGGTGGATTTCCCGAATGCGGCCGTCCACCTGTCGGAAGCGGAGGCGGTGGCGGCGACCGAGCCTGCGGGCGCCAAGGCGGCGGCCCGCTATCGGCAGGAGCAATGGGGCAGCGTTGGGCGCTGGCGCATGTACAACGCGGACCGCACCTGGTTCGGGCTGCCGGCGGTGGAGGTGCTGGGGGCGGAGATCCTGCTGGTGGACTTGCCGGGCCATACGCTGGGGCATCGAGGAGTGGCGATCCGGACGGGGGACCGCTGGCTGCTGCATGCCGGGGACGCGGTGTTCTTCCATAGCGAGCTGGACCCGCAACCGGCGATGCCGACGGCCGCCCGTGGCTATCAGTGGTTCATGGAGACCAGCCAGGTGCAGCGCCGGCGGTCGCTGAAGGCGTTGCGGGCGCTGGTGCGGGACGCCGGAGCTGACGTGCAGGTGGTGTGCACGCACGATCCACGCGGCTTTCTGCCTCCTGGTTAAGGACAGGGTCGGAGAGTCACGACTGCGGGCAGTCGCGCCGCTGCGGGTTTTGGCGATTTGCGGGCGTGACCTGGGTCGGTGCCGAGATCAGCGCCCGGGCCGGGGTCAGGGCATGGCGCGGTCGCGCAACAGGACGGTCAGCCGGGCGAACAGCTCGGCGGCGTGGAACGGCTTGCGCATGTAGGCGTCGGCGCCGCCGTCCAGACATTGCACGACATCGTCCGCTCCATCGTGGCCGCTGAGGATGATGATGGGCAGGGTGTTGCCCGCACCGCGCAACTCGGTGCACAGGATGCGGCCGTCGCCGTCCGGTAAGGTGATGTCGAGCACGATAGCATCGTAGTTGGTTTCGAAGGTGGCCGACTGCAGGGCATGCCGGGCGGCGGCGAGGGTGGGGACAGCGAAGGCAGCATAACGGCTGGTTGCGTCCAACTCGCTGGCCACTAGGGCGCTGGTCTCGGCGTCGTCCTCGACGATCAGAACGCGGGGTAGTCGGGGTGAGTTTAACACGGGTCAGGTTCCAGACAGAACGGGTGACCTGTAAGCTTACATTAACAACGTCGGCGAATCAAAGGGGACGTGCCTTGCGGCACGCCCCCATGATTTTGGGCCAGGCGGGTTAGGCCCGGCGGCGGCGCAGCAGGCCAATGCCGGCAAGGCCAGCGCCGAGCAGCGCCATCGAAGCCGGCTCCGGCACCGGCGAGGGATTGGGCGTGGCGGTGAAGGAGATGTCGCCGCCGCCGCCGCCGAGCGTGAAGCCGCTGCCGCCGCCGGTCGTGGTGACGATGAGCGGGTTGTTGTTGAACGCGGCTGCAAGGTCGAGGACCGAGTTGGCCGGGGCGACGAAGAAGCTGGGAATCAACTGGGTAACCGTCTCGGTCAGGGAGGCGTTGGGGCTGACGCCGTTTGCCGAGACGGTAACGCCCGTGCCGCCGGACATCAGCGAGCCGCTGGCGATTGCGACCGGGGTGTTGCCGTTGTTGTTGACCGTCGTCGATCCAGGCGCCGCAGCCGTGCCAGCAACGGGAGTGAAGGTGGACACGCCAGCGACACCGAACAGGGTGTAGTCGAGGGTGTTGAGCACGCCGGTGGACGACGTGTTGAAGCTCGTCGCGTTCTCAACGCCAGTGCCGGTGAACTGGACATACAGCGTGTAGGCGGACAGGTTGCCCGTCGGATTGAACGTGGTGTTACCCGCGGTCACGTTGTTGATCAGCAAATCGCCGGTTTCGGTGAAGTTCGCGCCGCCGGTGCCATTGAGCGAGGTGATCTGCACCACGGAGTAGTTCTTGGTGTTCAGCGTGTCGCCGGTGAACGGGGTCGCGGTCAGGCCAGCGGCGCTGGGGTCGAACGTGAAAGTCACAGGTGCTGCATGGCCGGTGGAGACCGAGGCAAGCAGGACAAGGGCGGTGGTAGCAGCGAGCATGGTCTTAAAAGCGTTCATGTGGCTCTCCAGGTCTGGTCGGATACCGGGGTGGTTAGCGACGTATCCGAACCTTGCCTAACATAAGCAAGTTAGATGCCAACACTTCATGACGTGTGTTGCCAGTAGGTTAACAGCCCCAGCCCCTGTCCGGCATGTGAATGTGTAAAGGATGCAAGACGGTTCTTGCTGCTGTCTTGGAATTTGGACGTGCTGGGCGTCAAACCGGCAGGTGCAGCAGGGCTGCATCTGACAGGCGCAGGGCGCCGTCGGCAGGTGGAGCTTTCGATTGGCAGCCTAATCAGGCGCTGCACGCGGGGCGGACCAAATCGGCCTGCCCTGCACGCTGAGATCCTCGGTCAAGCGCGGCTTTGGATGGCCAGTCTGTCTGTAAGGTGGTCCTTACAAGTACCCCTCAACCCATGCGGGCCGGGGATTATGGATAGGCTCAACCCTGGCTGGGCAAGTCCTGGGCGCCCTGGCCGGCACAGCGCCAGGCCGGAAGTTCGCCGCCCTCGAACGCGGTCCAGGCGAGCAACAGGAAACGATCGGCCTGGGCAGTCCGGCCCAACGCCCTCGCCCACTCCGCCAGGCTGGCCAAGCGGTCGGCCAGCGTGTCTTCCGAGCCTGTCAGTTTGGCCATAACACCGGTCCATCAATCGTGGTTAGGAAGATATGTACAAACGCCATGACATAACAGGGCCGCAATTGACTCTTCCAGACTTGAGACGCCATCCACGTTTGCGTTAGCTCACACCTACGTGATAGCCGCCCACCGTGCATTTGGCGAGGTCGCATGAGTTCTACGATCCTTACTGCTGCTATTCTCGCAGCCCGATCCGAACTGGTGGTGCAAGCCGCGGACACCCCCGCGCTGGTGCGGGAGGCCCACTGCCTGCGCTATCAAGTGTATTCCCTAGAACGTGGTTATTTTACAAGCCAGGACGGATTAGAAGTCGATGGCTATGATGCACATTCGCATCACGTTGTGTTACGGATGCACAACACCGGCGAGGTGATCGGCACAGCGCGGCTAATCCTGCCACTGCCGGGGCACGACCGGCCGGGGCACCGCAGCTTTCCGATGCAGGGCGTATGCGACCCGGCGCTGTTCCAACGGTTGCCCACCCGGGGCACGGCCGAGCTGTCGCGCTTTGCGGTGTCCAAGGAGCGGCGCGGCCTGAGCACCGCCGCTACTAGCCTGGCCCGCCTGGCGCTGGTGCGCGGGCTGGTGCAGCTCAGCCAGGCGAACGGCGTGACCCACCTGTGCGCCACAATGGAGCAGACGCTGCTGCGGCTGCTGCGCGCGTCGGGCATCCACTTCCTGAACATGGGGCCGGTGGTGGACTACTACGGCCCACGGCAGCCGGTGTTCTGCAACATCGCCGCCATGCTGGAGCGCATGGCGCAGGAGCAGCCGGCGATCTGGGACTATGTGACGGAATACGGGCAGTTCACCGATGTCGGCGCAGGCTGCAACGCGGACGCCAGGGAGTGCCGGGCCGCCTAGCTGACCGCCAAGGGTGGTCGTGCGCCGCCGTTGAGGCTGGCTGCATCGCATGCTTGGGGAGACTGATCCCGTGCCCGACACCCATATGCCCAATGCCTCTGCGCCCGATGCAAGCATGGGTGCCGCTGCCTGTGCCCGGCCGTTCAGCTACGACCAGGCGTTCGACCGCAACATCGGCTGGGTGGTGCCGGCGGAGCAGCAGGCGCTGCGCGGGTGCTGCGTCGCCATCGCGGGGATGGGCGGGGTGGGCGGCATCCACCTGCTGACCTTGGTGCGGCTGGGGATCGGCGCATTCCACCTGGCGGACTTCGACACCTTCGACCTGCCCAACTTCAACCGCCAGGCCGGTGCCACGATGGACACGCTGGACCGGCCAAAGCTCGACGTGATGATCGAGATGGCGCTGGCCATCAACCCGGAGCTGCGGATCACCCGCTTTCCCGAGGGCGTGACGCCGGGGAACGTTGACAGCTTCCTGGACGGCGTCGACCTGTTCGTGGACGGGTTCGACTTCTTCGTGCTGCCGGTGCGCCGCCAGGTGTTCGCCCGCGCGCATGAGCTGGGCATCCCCGCCGTGACGGCCGCGCCGGCCGGCATGGGCACGGGATACCTGGCCTTCGTGCCCGGCGGCATGACGTTCGAGCAGTACTTCCGGCTGGAAGGCCAGACGGAGCAGGAGCAGTTCCTGCGCTTCATGATGGGCCTGGTGCCGCGCGGGCTGCACCGGGCGTACCTGGTCGATCCCTCGCGCATCGACCTGGCGGCGCAGCGCGGCCCGTCCACCGCCGCGGCGTGCCAGTTGTGCGCCGGGGTGGTGGCGACGATGGCGCTGCAGTTGCTGCTGCGGCGCGGCGGAGTGCGGGCGGCGCCGTGGCACCATCACTTCGATCCCTATCGCGGGCGGATGGTCTCGACACGGCTGGCGCAGGGCAATGCCAGCCCGGTGCAGCGGCTGCGGCTGGCGCTGGCGCGGCGGGCGCTGGCCAAGCCGCGGCCTGTGGCGGGGACTGCCTTTGTGAAGCCGGCGGCCCCGGCTTCGGCGCTGGATGCCATACTGGGCGCGGCGCGCTGGTCGCCCAGCGGCGACAACCACCAGCCCTGGCGGTTCGAGGTGCTGGGCGAGGAGTTGGTCCGCATCCATCTCATGAGCGAGGCCGGCAGCAACCCGTACGAGTATCGTGGCGGCGAGCCGACGCTGCTGGCCGGCGGGATGCTGCTGGAAAGCCTGCGGATCGCCGCCAGCGCGCACGGCCGGCGGCTGGATTGGAGGTTGGAGGGCGATGGCGATCCCTGCCGCATCCTGGTCCGGCTGTATCCCGCGCCGGATGTGCGGCAGGACCCGCTGGCTTCGGTGTTGGCGCTGCGCTCGGTGAACCGACGGGCGTATCGGACCCGGCCGCTGACCGGGCGGGAGATCGCGGCGCTGGAGGCGGCGGCTGGGCCGGAACTGCGGGTGACATGGCAGGCAGGGCGCGGGGCGCGGCTGCGGATGGCGCGGCTGGGGCAGTTGGCGACCGATATCCGGCTGCGGGCGCAGGAGACGTTCCGGGTGCATCAGGCGGTGATCGACTGGTCTGGGCGCGATAGCAGCCATGGCATGCCGGCGGGCGCCATCGGGCTGGATCGGGTGACGCTGCGGCTGATGCGTTGGGCGATGGCGCGGTGGCCGCGGATGCATGGTTTGAACCGGGTGGCGGGCACCTGGGCGGCGGCGGCGCAGCTTGACTTGCGGCCTGGGCTAGGGAGCGCGGCATTCTTCACCCTGTCCCCAGTGGACGCGCGCCCAATGGAGGCGTCCCGATCGGAGGACGGTCCGGCTGAGGCAGGAGCTGGCGTGGACCGGATGCTACGGCTGGGCGGGGCGGTGCAGCGGTTTTGGCTGCAGGCAACGCGGCTGGGTCTGGCGATGCAACCGGGGCTGGCGACGCTGATCTTCTCGCATTACGGGGCGCACGACCTGCCGTTCACCGCGGACCCGGCGCTGCGGGTGAAGGCGCGGCGGCTGGCCGAGCGGTTCCAGGCGGTGCTGGGGGTGCATCCGGATGGGGTGGTGTTCCTGGGGCGCATCGGGGAGCCACGGCCGGGGTTGCCGCAGGTGCGCTCGGTGCGGCGGGGGCTGGGAGAGCTGCGGTTCGGCGGGAATGGGGCGCAGGTGGAGGACTGACCGCGGCGGGAGGAGGCGGGCGCCAGCCTAGCAGCAGCTCCCTCACGGACGGGGTTGCGGGGCACGGGATACGCGGCTCGGCGGTGCCGCCACAGGCTGGCTATGGTGGCACCGTGCCTTACCGAAGCGCCCCGCCGCGCTCCGCCATCGCCGCCGCCAGCACCATCGCCACGCTGCTGGCGCTGGTTTGCATCTGGTTGGCCTCGGCCATGCCGGCGCCGCTGTCGTCCTGGCCGCGGGTGGTGGCGCCCTGAGCCTGCCAGGTCTGGAAGCGGTGCGCCGGGTCCCACTCGGGGCCGGACCAGTCGGGGCCGTAGAAGCCGTCCGGGGTGCGCTGGCGGGTGATGCTCAGCGCCGTTGCGGCCAGTGCCCGATGCCAGGCGCCGGTGGGGTCGGCACCGTCCAGCGACAGCACGTCGGCGACGAAGGCAGGGGCGTAGTCGCCGTCCGACCAGGCGTCGCGGTCGTTGACGAACAGGTCGCCGGGGCGAAGGAAGGTGGCGGGCTGCAGCATGCCGGCGATGATGCCGTCCACCTCGGCGCGGTATTCGGGGGCGCCGTCCTGCAGCCAGAGCGCCGCCGAGAGCGAGGCCATGGCCATGGTTCCGCCGAGGTAGGCGACGCTGCCGCCGCGCTTGATGTCGCCCGGGCGGTCGCCGCCGACGGGGGTGCGGAGGTGGGGGTTCGGCGCCCCGCCCACGGTGAGGCGGATGTCCAGTTCGCAGAAATATACCCCGGCGGGGTGGCGCAGGTAGCGATGCATCCAGGCCCAGGAGGCACGGGCGCGGTCGAGGTAGGCCTGGATGCCGGTGGCGCGATAGATGTCGAGGCTGCTGCGGGCGAGCAGGGCCTCGAACATCGTGCTGACGCCTTGGTGGTTGGGGTCTTGGCGTGGGGTGGCATACAGCAGGCCGGCGCCGCCGTGGTTGGGGTCGGCGAAGAAGCGCCAGGTGTCGTCGGCCAGCGCCATCGCCAGGCGCAGGGCGGCTGGGTCCCCCGTGGCGTCGTGCACCTGCATGAGGAACTGCAGCGCCCAGGCCGCGTCGTCGCTGACGTTGATGATGCCGGCGTCGCGGGCGCTGTCGGCGGAGGAGAGCTGTGCGTCGGTGTAGCGGTGGCGGATTTCGGCGAACTGGCTGCCGAGGCGGGCGCGCATGTCCTCGCTGCCGGTGGCGCGCCACTGCCAGTAAAGCAGGTTGGCCATGCTGGCCATCTGCCAAAAGGTCGGGCGGGGGGCGGCGTTGCTGATGGTGCCGTTGCCGGTGGTGGGGCGGATGCGGGGGATGGCCGGGTCCCAGAAGTGGTAGAGCATGTCGGCCATGGCGTGGTCCGCCCCGGCCTGGACGGCGCTGTAGGTTCGGCCGGGCGGGGCCTGCGGGACCTGTGCCCCGGCGGGGATGGGCAGCAGCAGGGCCAGGACCAGCGTACGCCGTGCGGTCTGGCGGAGTACGCAGACCGCCGGGCGGGCTGGCGATGGGTGCCGCGCTGCGCTACCTGCCTGCCGCCGTGGCGCCTGCGGACGTGGGGTTGAGACCATGGAGCGGGCACCTGCCGTGACTGCGCGGCGCCCGATGGCGCACCTCAGCGTGGCACCCGGCTGCGGGCTCGTCCAGGTGGCGGAGGTGGAACAAAGCTTGGGCGGATCGACGCGCTGGTGGAGGGACGCCATGCCCTCTATGGTTTGAGGAACGCACCGGCCTCCTGACCCGCCTTGGGAGGGGGCTGGGGGTCAGGCGCACTCCTCGTGGCTCATGCAGCCCAGCTTCGGCGACGCTTGCGGCTTTTGTCGCAAAGCCAGGCGAGGCCCCCTCACCCCGGCCCTCTCCCGAAGCGGGAGAGGGGGCAACAGGCAGGCGTCCTTGCGCTGTCTGCGTTCGCTCTGCCGGATCGGACGTAAGACAATCTTCCTTGCCCATCCGCCCCGGCTAATTCTATGAGCTTGCCCAGCCTGCAACCCGGCTAGCCCCGCGCTGGCCAGGTGCGTTCCCAGACCTCCCACCCACTCCAACCGCCTGCGGGCCGGGGTGTCCATCCACTCCGTCCGCACTGGCCGCAGCCCGCACGCGGCCATGACGCCGCGGCTGCCCTGATTGCCAGGCTGGGTAGCGGCCCAGACGCAGGTGGCCCCTAGCCGTCGGCGCATCGCGTCCACCCAGCCCGGCGCAATGGCGCGCAGCAGGCCGCGTCCCTGAGTTCGCCGAGCCAGTAGCCGATGCTGGCGCGACCCGTGCCGGGCCGGAGGAAGCCGTCGATCCAGCCAGCGACCGCGCCGTCGAGGGTCATACGTCCACCACGGCCTCGCCGCGCCCCATCGCGTCCAGCGCCTGCGCCACCTCTTCCGCCGCGTGGTCCACGCTGCATGGCGACGGCCACCGGCCCAGGTTCCGGCTGACGGCCGGGGTCATCAGCGCGGCCAGGGCCGGGGCGTCGTCCAGGTGGGGCGGGCGTGCAGCATGAACGCCTCCCGTAGCATGGCACCCTAAGCATGGAAGACCGCGCCGATGTCCCCCGGACCGCTCTCTGTCTCGCCGCTGTACATCATGCTGACGCTGATGAACCGCCACTGGGCCGCCGGCAACGAGGCGGAGGCGGTGGCGCTGGCGAAGCTTGCCGCGCCGTTCGTCCATCCCCGGGCGCCCGCGGCGCGCGCGCCCATCGACTTGTCCGATGCGACGGATGAGCAACTCGACGGCGAACTTGAGGGAATGGACCCTGAATGACCCGGTGCTGAGCGAGCGGACGGCACGGGAGTGGGCGGTCCGGCGGGGGATCCGGGGGAGCCTGGCGGACTGGGCGCGGCTGGCGTTGGCGCCGCAGGGGTTTGCGCCGGCGCGGCACCACCTGCTGCTGATCCGGGAGCTGGAGGCGGTGGCGGCCGGGGCGACCGACCGGCTGATAGTGCTGATGCCGCCGGGATCGGCGAAGAGCACGTATGCCAGCCTGGTGTTCCCGCCGTGGTTCCTGCAGCGGCATCCGCGGGCGCAGGTGATCGCGGCCAGCCATACGGCGGAGCTGGCGATGGGATTCGGGCGCGGGGTGCGGGGGTTGATCCGGGAGCACGGGGCGCGGCTAGGGGTGACGCTGGACCCAAACAGCCGGGCGGCGCACCGGTTCGGCACCCTGGGCGGGGGGACGTACTACGCCGCCGGGGTGCGCGGGCCGGTGACGGGGCGGCGGGCGGACCTGATCCTGATCGATGACCCGGTGAAGGGGCAGCTCGAAGCCGACAGCCCGCGGGTGCGCGATGCGGTGTGGGACTGGTACCGGTCGGACCTGGTGACGCGGCTGCGACCTGGGGGGCGGGTGGTGCTGGTGATGACGCGGTGGCACCCGGATGACCTGGGCGGGCGGCTGCTGGAGGCCGGGGAGTCGTGGCGGGTGATCCGGCTGCCGGCGCTGGCGGAGCCTGGCGACCCGCTGGGGCGGGCGCCGGGGGAGGCGTTGTGGCCGGAGTGGGAGGGCGTCGCCGCGCTGGAGCGCAAGCGGCTGATTCTGGGGGACCGGGCGTTTTCGGCGCTGTTCCAGCAGTCGCCGGTGCGCTCGGGGGGCGGGCTGTTCCAGGTGGGGCGCATTCCGGTGGTGGATGCGGTGCTGGCTGGCGGATCGGTCCGTGCCTGGGATTTGGCGGCGACCGAGGGGGGCGGGGATTGGACGGTGGGAGTGCGGCTGGTGCGGGGGGAGGCCCAGGACATCCCAGTTTGGCAGGTGCTGGACGTGGTGCGGCTGCAGGGCGGGCCGGAGGCGGTGGTGCAGGCGATCCGGCGCACGGCGGAGGCGGACGGGACGGGGGTGGCGGTCGGGCTGCCGCAGGACCCCGGTCAGGCCGGGCGGGCGCAGGTGGGGTACCTGACGGGACGGCTGGCGGGGTGGCGGGTGGTCAGCAGTCCCGAGAGCGGGGCGAAGGCGGTGCGGGCGATGCCGGTGGCGTCGCAGGCCAACGCGGGGAATGTGCAGGTGCTGCGGGCGCCGTGGACGCGGGCGTTCCTGGAGGAGTTGCAGGCGTTCCCGGCGGGGCGGTGCGACGATCAGGTGGACGCGCTGGCTCGGGCATTCGCGATGCTGGTCGATCCGGCGCCGATGGCGCGGGCGGTTCGGGTGGATTGGGGGCGGCGGTAGGGGGGCTATGCCCCGATCGGCTTCAGTTCGACGCGAAGCCGCATTCCGACCCGGCGGGCGGCGCGGGCGGACCTGGCGCGGTCGGACGCGGGTTCCAGTGGCGTTGGCGGGTCTTGGCACGGCAGGCAGGCGAGGCCCCCTCACTCTGGCCCTCTCCCAAAGTGGGAGAGGGAGCAGGGGGCGTGCTGGACAGCCGGAGCTGGGAGGCAATGCCGCGGCCTTGATGCCAGCCTTCCCCTGCATGTGTGCGCCGGCGGGGCGGGCCGTGCATTCGGACGTTGGGTCCGGGTTTACCTTTGGGGCGCAGGCGGGATGAGGGAGCGGCCCTTCTCCGGATAAGCCCCAGCCCGTTGAACGCCGGCCCGGTTCGGCTTGGCCGGGTCAGCCCTTGCCGGGGCGGCCGGGCGGCAGTTCGTCGTCGCGCATGTAGGGGCCACCCTTGGCCATGCCAGCCTCGGCCATGCCGCGCAGCAGGGCTGTGGCGGCCTCGTCGGGCGTTGCGTCGCCGAGCGGGGCGGCGCCCTCGCCGAAGTCGGCGCTGGTCAGCAGGATTTGGCCGTCCTGGACCTCGTAAACCGCCATGACGGTGGTGCCGTTCACCTGGACGCGGATGGTGACTTCCTCGGAGGGCGGTGTTGCTGGCATGGGCGGTGTCCAAAGTCCTGTGCAGGCAAGTAGGCTGGCGATGGCGGCCGGGTCCAGTGACAAAAACGAGGAGTGCAGCACGGGCTTGCAGGACCGGTAGGCCGCCGGGATCAGGGGGCCAACGCAGGCCGGCGCGCTCTTGGCGGCGTTCGTGGTCCGGCTGAAGGTCCTGGCGAGCCGAGCCGGGGGTGAGCCGAACCGGCAAACCAAGGCCAAGCGGTGTTACGGCGTCGGCCCGGTAGTGATCCTCGCTGCGATGCCGATGGCCAGTTGGGATTGGGCGTGGACTGGCAAACTATTTGTCCTTCGCATCATAAGAAATAAATCCTTGCCCACCCACCCCAGGAAGTCCACATCGCTGCCCTAGGGTCGGCGCGGCCCGGGCACGCTGGCGGCCCGGCGTCGTCACCCCCTCCAACCACGCGGGGCCGGCATGTTCCAGACCATCTGCGACCTGATCCCATCCGATCCCGACATGGCGCCGCGGGCACGCCGGCTGGACCTGATGCGCCGGGTGCTGGACGGCACGCTGTATGACGCGCTGCCGTATGAGTTCCATGATGAACGCTCGCCGAGCGGGGAGTATGTGCCGCTGCGGCGGCGGCGGCCCAGCGTGCGCTATGCCCTGGCCCGCGTGGTGGTGGAGGACAGCGTGGCGCTGCTGTTCAGCGAGGGCCACTTCCCGGGCATCGCCAGTCCCGATGCAGGGGTGCGCTCGGCGCTGGCCGCGGTCGCGCGGGACTGCCGGCTGAACCAGATCATGACGGAGGCGGCGCTGCGCGGCAGCGTCGGCAGCGCCTGCATCCTGCTGCGCATCCTGGGCGGGCGGCCGTTCCTGGACGTGCTGGATGCGGCCTGGCTGACGCCGGTTTGGGGGGCCGAGACGCCGGACGTGCTGTCGGAGGTGACGGAGCGCTACAAGGTGCCGGGGCGGGATCTGCTGGCGGCGGGGTTCGATGTGCCGGACCCGGCGGGGACCTACTGGTTCCAGCGGCGGTGGGATGCGTCCGAGGAAACATGGTTCGTGCCGCAGCCGGTGGGGCTGGATGCGCCGATGCGGCCCGATCCCGGGCGGAGCATCCGGCATGGGCTGGGCTTCGTGCCGCTGGTGTGGATCAGGAACCTGCCGGGCGGCGCCGCGCCGGATGGCGCCTGCACGTTCCGCAGCGCGGTGGAGACGAGCATCGAGATCGACTACCAGTTGAGCCAGGCTGGGCGCGGGCTGAAGTATTCGTCCGATCCGACGCTGCTGATCAAGGAGCCGGTCGGGCTGGAGGGGGAGCTGCTGCGCGGCGCCGGCAACGCGCTGGTGGTCAGCGAGAAGGGCGACGCGCGGCTGCTGGAGATCGGCGGCACTGCGGCGCAGGCGGTGCTGGAGTATGTGCGGACGCTGCGCGACCTGGCGTTGGAGGGGGTGCACGGCAACCGCAGCGACCCCAGCCGGCTTGGGGCGGCGCAGTCGGGACGGGCGCTGGAGCTGATGAACCAGGGGCTGATCTGGCTGGCCGACAACCTGCGGGTCAGCTACGGCGAGGGCGGGCTGCTGCAACTGCTGCGGCTGATCCTGCGGGCGGCGCAGGTTTACCCGTTGCAGGCGGGCGGGCAGGCGCTGCCGGCGTTGGACCCGGCGGCGGCGCTGAGCCTGGTGTGGCCAAGCTGGTATCCAGCGACCAGCGGTGACCGGGCGCAGGATGCCGCGACGGTGCTGTCCCTGGTGCAGGCGGGGCTGCTGGGCCGCGCTGCGGCTCGCCGGCTGCTGGCGGCGGACTGGGGCGATGACCTGGACGAGCCTGAACCCGAGATTGCGGCTTGAGGCGGGAACCGCGTTTCCAGCGTCAGCGCAAGGAGCGCCCGCGATGCGGCGTTCCAGGGTGGGGCGTTCCAGGGTGGGTGATCCAGGGCGGAATGGACTGCGTTTGCCGCCTCTGGATTGCCGCGCCGAAGCCGGCTCGCAATGACGGGCCTTGATTGCCTGCACCAGCGCATTGGGGACATGGAAGATGACAGACCAAGACACGCCCGAGCCGGCGGCGCCCGACCTGGCGGCTGAGGTGACCACGCTGCGCGCCCGGCTGGTGCAGGCGGAACTGCGGACGGAGGCGCTGCGGGCCGGGATGGTCGATCTGGATGGGGTGCGGCTGATCGACGCCGCCGTGCTGCAAATGACCGAGGACGGGGGGCTGCAGGGCGGGCCGGCGCTGATGGCGCGGATGCGGCAGGACAAGCCGTGGCTGTTTGCCCGCCCGCATGGCAACAGCAGCAGCCGGGGCGATGCTCCGCCGCCGGTGGCGCCGGCGGCTCCGCGGTCGGCGATGGACATGGGGGTGGAGGAGTGGCGCGCCGCCCGGGCCGAGCTGCTGCGGCGGGGCAGGTAGTGGCGGGGTCGGGGCTGCTGGGCGTCTCCGGGTTGGCGGAGGCGATTGCGCGGCTGCGCGATGCCGATCCGCCGGGCGCGATGGCGGCGGCGCTGGAGGGGCAGGCGGCGCTGATGGCGCAGGCGGTGCAGGACGGGCTGGGCGACACGCCCGGCGGCGGGCATGACCGGCCTTGGCTGGAGACAGGGGCGTTGCGGGCCAGCGTCGGACACCAGGCGGATGGCTTGCAGGCGGCGGTCGGCAGCAGCGACCCGGCTGCAGCACCGCAGGAGATGGGCACGGTGCACCTGCCGCCGCGGCCGTTCCTGGCGCCGGTCGGTGCAGCGATGGGCGAGGGGGTGGCGGAGGCGGTTGGGGCGGCGGTGGCGGGGCGACTCAGAGACGGACAGCAAGTTCAGGGCACGTTGGTATAATATTTTCAGCCATCGGACCCTTGCTGCATCCGGCGTGCGGCCCGGGGCAACGGCATCCTGTCGTGGGCGATGCCGATGATCTCCGTCGTCTCATCTCCGGCGATGCGACAAACGACGATGTGGCGGGGCCGGCCGACGCGGTGGCTTGGATCGACCAGGGTGCTGCCCAGCCGCAGCGGATACGAGCGGACGCCAGCGACCCCGGCAACCTCCCGCGAACCATGGCGGGCAGGGCTGGCGTCCAAGGCCTCGAATACAACCAGCATCAGCCGGTGATAACGCCCTGCAGCTTCCAGGCCCCAATCTCTGGCGTCCTTAAGCAGGATGTGGTCGATGTCGTCCTCTGCGCCTTGGAGGAGCCGGTAGCTCAACCCGCGGCTAAGTTGGCCCGGAGGTGATCCATGGTGCGCTGGTGCAATGCCTCCCCTTCGGCCTGCGTCGAGATGGTGACGTAGCGCCCGGCAGCGACATCGGCGTCCGCGCGGTGGACCATCCCGGCAATCCCATTTTTGGCATCCAGGTGGTCGGCATACAGTCGTATCGCCTTGGCGACGAAATCCGCCTCGGACATGGCTTGGCCTTCGGCGATATGGCGGTTGATCACTGCCCTGACGTCTTCTGTAAGCTCGACCTGCACATAACCCATGACCACCCCTGCCATTCGGCATCCCACAAAAGCCTGCAGCAAGATAGACCGCAGGCCCGTCCTCTACACCATGCGACGATAGAGGAAAATAATCCTTGCCCGGACGCCCCGGGAAATGGATACCGCATCGCCATGATGGCCGCGCAGACGCAGCGGGCCATCCCGGCCAGCGAGCAAGCCCAATCCACCCCAGCCCGGCCCTTGCCGCGCCGGGCTTTCGGCGTTTTCCCCAACGGAGCACCCCCATGGGCATCCAGAACTTTCCCGCCGCCTTGCAGCCGATCCTGCAGCAGGGCTTCCTGGAGCGCGAGTTCCAGCAGAGCATGGCGTCGCGGCTCGGCTACCGTGCGTGTGCGGACCGGCAGGACTTTGCGGTCGGCATCGGCGAGACGCTGACCAAGACGCGGGCGGGGCTGAAGCCCAGCGTTACCGTCCCGGTGCCCGCGAGCACCAACGTCAACCTTGACAACGGGCTGGTGCCGACGAACTGGGGCGTCGAGCAGTACACCATCACGCTGAACCACTATGCGGCCACGACGGACCTCAACGTGGTCACCAGCCGGGTCGGCATCGCCAGCCAGTTCCTGCAGAACGCCGCCATCAACGGCGAGCAGGCGGCGCGCAGCCTGGACGAGTTGGCGCGCAACGCGCTGTTCGCGCCGTACTTCGGCGGCAACACGCGGGTGCGGGTGGCGCTGGGTGCGGCGGGGCCGCAGGTGTCGGTGGATGACCTGCGCGGGTTCACCAACGCCTTCACCAACGGGGTGCAGGGACCTGTGGGCGCCATGACGACGCTGACCGTCACCATCGGCGGCGACGTTTACGTGGTCGTGGGCACCAGCATGGACGCGGTGAACGTCAGCACTGCGCCGGGCGGGGTGTCGGGGGTGCTGACCTTGTCCAGCAACGTCAGCGCGGCGGACGGGGCGCAGGGCAGCCAGGTGCAGGCGGCCAACGCCAGCGTCGTGCAGCGGCCGAACGGGCGCGGCACGACGGCGGCGCTGGTGGCCGGGGATACGCTGGCGATGGCCTCGCTGCTGGATGCCGTCAGCAAGCTGCGGATGAACGCGGTGCCGGAGATCGATGGGGCCTATAATTGCTACCTCGATCCCGTCAGCGCGCGGCAGTTGTTTGCCGACCAGGATTTCCAGCGGCTGTTCATCGGGGCGACCAGCGCCAACCAGGTGTTCCGCCGGGGCATGGTGAATGATTTCCTGGGGCTGCGGTTCGTGCCGACGACGGAGGCTTTCGTGCAGCCGCATCCGACGCTGGCGGGCGTTGTGGTGCGGCGGCCGATCGTCGTTGGGCAGGGGGCGCTGATCGAGGGCGACTTTGCCGGCATGACCGCGCCGGACGTGGCGCCGCCGGACAGCATCGTGAGCCTGGTCGATGGGATTGCGATGGTGACGCGCGAGCCGATCGACCGGCTGCAGCAGATCATCGCGCAGAGCTGGTACTGGATCGGCGGCTTCTGCGCGCCGAGCGACACGCTGACCAACCCGAGCGTGGTGCCGACGGCGACCAACGCGGCGTTCAAGCGCGCGGTCATCATCGAGCACGTCGGTTAGTGACCCGTGATGAACGCGGGGCTGACCGAGGCCGACAAGACCGATGCCCGGCGGTTCCTGGGCTATCCCACCTATGGGGCGGCGGTGGGGGCGCACAGCGGCTGGTGGTTCTATCAGGACAGCGCGGCGGTGGACGTGCGGCTGGCGGGGCTGTCGGACAGCGAGACGGCGGTGTTGCACACTTACCTGCGGACGTTGCGCGGGCTGGAGGCGGCGATCCCTGAGGCCGGGGCCGGGCTGGATACCAGCTCGGCCGGCGGCTGGGTGCGCAACTCGCAGGAGCTGGAGGAGCGCGACCGGCTGTTCGACAACTGGCGGCGGCGGATGTGCGGCTTCCTTGGCGTGCAGCCGGGGCCGGACCTGCGGCGTGGCGGCGGCAGCGTGCAACTGGTGATCTGAACGCTGCCTGCTCCCTCTCCCTTCGGGAGAGGGTCGGGGTGAGGGGGTCTGGCCGCGTGGACATGCGTCTGGGGCTGAGGGTCCTACGGTGGGAGAGCGTGGCGCTTTGCCCGCCCCCTCACCCCGGCCCTCTCCCGGAGGGAGAGGGAGCAGGACGGATGATGGACGGGACGGTTTTGCAGGACCGGCTCAGCCGGGGCATGGGCGCGGCGGCTCGGGTGTTCGGGCTGCCGTACGATGCGCTGCGTCCAAATGGGCCGGTGGACCCGCTGCGGCCGGAGGGGCGGTTCCTCCGGCTGCCTGCGGCGTTCGATGGGGGCGACCCCGGGTACCGGCGGCCCATGGGGTATGAACGCGCCCTGCGCGGCACGTTCGACAGCGCCTACTTGCGCGTCGGCGACCTGCTGCGCGGGCCGCGCGGGACGCTGTTCGTGGCGCTGCTGCCGCCGCTGCACCGGCCGCTTTGCGTGCTGGCGAATGCGACCGTGGCGGTCATGCGCCCGGCCGGGCCTGCGGACGCCGGGTTGGGGGAGTATGGCGGCGCGGCCCCGGCCGATCCGGTGCTGCTCGGCTGGCCGGCGCAGGTGCTGTCGGGCGGCGCGGGGCGCGGCTTCGGGCTGCCGGACGATGGCGCGCTGGCGGGGTTCCATGTGCTGCTGCCGCTTGGGGCGCCGGCCGTGCGCACGGGCGATGCGATGACCGACGATGCCGGGCACGCCTACACCGTGGGCGCCGTGGAGCTGTCGGAGCTGGGATGGCGGCTGCATGTTCGCCAGGTGGGGACGTGATGCCGGACCAGTCGGACATCGAGCAGGCCCTGGCCGCCCTTGCCGCCGATGCGGTGGCGGACGATCCGGCGGGCGTGCGCGTCTATCGCGGCTGGCCGCGTGCGGCCGCGCTGGAGGCCGATCTGAAGGCCGGGCGCGCCCACCTGACCGTGACGCCTGGCGGCGGCCCGCGCAACACCACGCGCTATCCGGCGGAGTGGCAGGGTGCCGTGCCGGCGCCGACGCTGCAGGTGGCCGTGCTGGGCGATCTGGTGGCGTTCACCGGCCAGGGTGGGCCGGGCCAGGTGGCGGGGCTGCGGGTGGACGGGCAGGAGTACGCCTATCGGCTGCGTGACGGCGACACGCCGGGGCTGGTGGCGGCGGTGCTGGCGGCGCAGGTGCGGGTGGACCGGCCGGCGCTGCTGCAGGGCACTTCGGTGACGTTGCTGGACGGGCGGGGCATCGCGGCGCAGGTGGTCGCGGACGGCGCGGGCGGGACGGAGCTGCGGCGGCAGGTGCAGCCGATGCGCCTGACCCTGTGGTGCCCGGCGCCCGACGTGCGAGACCGGCTGGCGGCGGCGGTCGATCTGGCGCTGGCGGCGACGGTGTTCCTGGATGTCGGCGGCTGGGGCTGCCGGGTGCGGGCGTCTGGCGGGTCGGTGACGGATGCCGGGGCCGCGGCCAACGTGTGGCGGCGGGACCTGCTGGCGGCCGTGGAGTACCCGACCGTGGCCGACGCCGCGCTGCCCACGATGCTGTGGGGCACGGCGTCGGTGGATGGCTTGGCGGCGACGGGCTGACTGCTTCTCCCTCTCCCTCCGGGTAGGGCGGTTGCGTATGCCGTGAGGAACCGCCGCTTCCCCCTCTCCCGCTTTGGGAGAGGGCCGGGGTGAGGGTGGCTTGCTTGTCTAGCGCCACCCGACGCCAGCGAAACCGGGCTGCCCGGGCCAGCAGGTCCGCGCCGCACGACCCCCTTACCCCGGCCCTCTCTCGATAGGGGGAGAGGGAGCAGGCAGCGTGCCCATAGCATATGCGATCGCCCTACCCTCCGGGACGGGGCCGGGGTGAGGGACGCCGCAAGCGCCGGCCCCGCCCCTAGCACGCGCTGCAAGATCGAAGGCGCGGTGCTTGCCGCTTCCCTCACCCCGGCCCTCTCCCGGAGGGGGAGGGAGCAGAGCAGAAAGGACGTTTTATGCAGCACCTCATCGTCGTGCGGCCGTTCGGGCCGTACGAGGTCGGACAGAGCATCACCGACCCGGCCACCATCGCGCATGTCCTGGCCGGCGAGCATGCCGGGCATGTCGTCCGCATCAACCCGCCGCAGGAGATCTAGTCATGCCGGTCGTGCAAGCGGGCGCGCTGAACACCACGGCGCTGGTGGTGCCGGACCTGTATGTGCAGGTGGTGCCGCCGCAGAACCTGGTGCTGAACGGGGTGCCGACCAACGTGGTCGGCGTCGTTGGGACCGCGACCTGGGGGCCGGTCAACCAGCCGGTCGTGGTCGGCACCATGGCGGACTATGCCCGGGGGTTCGGGCCGCTGCAGCCGCGGCGGTTCGACATGGGGACGCAGGTGGCCACCGCCGTCCAGCAAGGTGCGCAGGGGTTCCGCTGCGTGCGGGTGTCGGACGGGACGGATGCGGCGGCGAACTATGCGCTGTTCTATGCCAATGCCGGGTATCCCGTGCTGCTGGCGGCGCGTTACTCGGGCAGCCTGGGCAACCAGGTGGCGCTGGCGCTGACGCCGGGGTCGGCGGCGGGGACGTGGCGGTTCACGCTGGGGTTGCCGGGGCAGGTGGCGGAGACGTTCGACAACCTGGCGGCGCCAACGCCGGCGGCGCTGTGGGGCAACCTGGTCAATGCGGTGAACCTCGGGCTGGGGGCGCTGCGCGGACCCAGCCAGTTGTGCGTGGCGAGCCTTGGCAATGCCACCACGACGCAGCCGGTGCAGCTCTCGGAGCAGAGCTTGCTCAATGGCAGCGACGGGGCGGCGGGCGTGTCGGTCCCCGCGCTGGTGGGGCAGGACGGGCTGCCGCGCACGGGCATGTATGCGCTGCGCGGGCAAGGCTGCAGCTTGCTGCTGCTGGCCGACGCCGATGATCCCACGCACTGGTCGGGCCAAGCCGGGTTCGCGCAGCAGGAGGGGCTGTATGCCATCCTGACGGGGCCGTCCGGCGATGGCATCCCGGCGGCGGTTGCGGTGAAGCAGGGGGCGGGGCTGGACAGCTACTCGGCCAAGCTGATGTTCGGCGACTGGGTTTACTGGAACGATCCCGTCAGCGGCACCATCCGGCTGGTGAGCCCGCAGGGGTTCGTGGCGGGGCGGCTGGCGAACCTCAGCCCGGAGCAGAGCAGCCTGAACAAGCCGCTGTACGGCGTCGTGGGAACGCAGCGCGCGGGGGTGCCCGGCAGCGCGCAGACTACCGGCTATAGCACGGCCGAGCTGGCGGTGCTGCTGGGCAACGGGATCGACGTGATCGCCAACCCGCAGCCGGCGGGCAGCTTCTGGGGGGTGCGCGGCGGGCACAACTCGTCCAGCGGCGCTGCGGTGAACGGCGACAACTACACGCGTCTGACCAACTACATCGCGGCGACGCTGTCGGCGGGGATGGGGCAGTATGTGGGGCAGGTGATCAACGCCGGGCTGCTGCAGCGCATCCGCAGCACGCAGTTGAGCTTCCTGCAGGGGATGCTGGGGCAGGGCATCCTGGGCAGCATCGACGGCAGCCTGCCGTTCAGCGTGGTGTGCGACGCGAGCAACAACCCGGCGGCGCGGGTGGGGCTGGGGTACGTGCAGTCGGACGCGCAGGTGCAGTACCAGGCGATCAACGAGCGGTTCATCGTGAACCTTGAAGGCGGGCAGACCGTGCAGGTCACGCGGCAGACGCTGCCGACGGGTCAAGTGGTTTAAGGGAGGGCCTGGGCGATGCCAGCAAACACGTTTTCGACTGGGCGGGACTGCCAGCTTGTGGTGATCGCTCCGGGTGTGGGGGGGCAGGCGGGGTCCCGGGTGGACCTCACGCATGTGACGGGGTTCGAGAGCCGGCAGATGACGCATCCGATCCGGATCGACCGGCTGGACGGGGTGCACCTGGCGGCCGAGCTGCCGAAGGGGTGGGAGGGGCACTTCGACCTGGAGCGCGGCAACTCGGCGGCGGATGACTTCATCAACGGGCTGGAGCAGGCCTGGATCACGCAGGGAGTGCTGTTGGGGGCGACGCTGTACCAGTACATCGCCGAACCCAGTGGCAGCACGAGCACGTACCAGTTCGAGGCGGCGGTGTTCAAGCTGTCCAATGCCGGGGCCTGGAAGGGCGACGCGCCGGTGCGCCAGCGGCTGGAGTTCTTCGCCAGCCGGCGCAAGCGGATTTAAGCTGCTTGCTGCTCCCTCTCCCTTCGGGAGAGGG
>CAXTAT010000002.1:0-293361 GCA_964242415.1 uncultured Acetobacteraceae bacterium | reverse complement strand
CGGGAGAGGGGGAAGGATAATCATGGACACCCCATCGGAACGCATCATCGCCGAGGCCGGGCGGCCCCTGCAGGCCACCGACGCCGCCGGGCGCACGCTGGAGCTGCGCCGGCCCGGTGCGCTGGACCGGCTGCGGCTGTTCAAGGCGCTCGGGCCGGTGCTGTCGGGCAACGACCGCTATGTCGGCTATGCGATGCTGGCATACTGCGTGCAGGCCATCGATGGCGTGCCGGTGCCGGCCGCGATGAGCGAGGCGCAGCTTGAGGCCCTGGTGGGCCGGTTGGGCGACGCCGGGCTGGCGGCGGTCGGGGAGGCGCTTTCCAACCCAAACTGATCGGCGCCGCCGGGGCGCCTGACCCGGCGGCGCTGCGAGGGATGGTGGGGCAGGCGGACCTGGTCGATTGCCTGTTCCTGATCCGCAACGGGGTGCCGCTGGATGTGGCGTTCTCGCTTGATGCGCAGGAGCGGACGGCATGGGTGATCGCGATCGGCCAGATGGACGGCCTGACGTGGGATTGGGCGGCGATGGGATGGACGGTCCAGTGAATGCTGGGCCGGCCTATGGCGTGGATACCCTGGTGCTGCGCTTGGAGGGGATGCCTTCGCCACCTCGCCCGGCCAATGGGCGCATGGCCCGGCTGCGGCCGAAGGGGAGCCCGCGATGATCGACGCCTACGAGGTTGGCATCAACCTGGCCTTGCAAGACGGCGTCAGCGCCGGGCTGCAGGTGATCATGCAGGAGCTGCAGGCGCTGGATGCCGCCGTGGCTGCAAGCTCTGGGCGGCTGGAGGCGCTGATGGGCCAGGCTGGGACCAAGGTGCGCGCCGCGGGGCGGGTCGCGGGCACGCCAGGGCCTGTTGCGGCTGTGGCGGAGGCTGCGCCGGCTGCTGCGGCGCCGGCTGTGGCTGCCTCGTCCGGCACGACGGCGGCGGCGGCTCCGTCCGCTGGGCCGGAGCCGCTGCCGGGCGTGCCTGACCGTGCTGCCCCGACGACCTTGGCGGCGTCGGCGTCGGCCTTGCCTGCGCCGCGTGCGCCCGCCGCTGTGGAGCCTCGGGCGCTTCAGGCCGCGTTGGATGTTGCGCCAAGCGCCGCTCCCGCGGCCCTGCGCCCGGCTGCGCCGGCTGGAGAAATCCTTGCAGCCGCGTTCGCGCCGCCTGCGGAGTCGCCACCGCTGGCGGACCCGCTGCGGGTGGCTCTGCCGCCTGCCGCCCCGGCATTGGCAGTTCCGGCTATGGCTGCAACGGCGGCGCCCTCCGGCTGGCGTACGCCGCCGGCGCCGCTGCGCCCAGCCCCTGCCGCGGCGGCGCCCCCGCCGGTTCAGGCCGCGCCGCGGATCGAGTTGGCGATGCTGTTGCCGCCGCTGCCTGCCATGGCGGCGCCGGACCGTCCGCGGCCAAGCCCGCGCGTCGCGGCGCCGATGCCTTCCATTCTTCTGCCGATGCTCCCGCCGGCTGCCCCGCCCGCGGCCCAGCCGCCGCGCAGCCCGCCAGCCGCCCCGATGGCGCCTGCACCGGATGCGCCGGCGCCATCTGGCGCTCCGCCCTTTGCTGCCCGTCCGGCCGCTCCGCCGCCACCGCAGGCCGACGCGGGGCGCGGCGGTGGTGACGTGATGCTGGATGGGCGGCTGGTAGGCCACTGGCTGGCCGACCGCATGGGCCGCGATGCTGCCCGGCCGCCGGCGGGGACCACGGGGTTCGATCCCCGGCAGTCCCCGGCCTGGACGCCGGCAGGCACGCTGTAGGACCCGTTGCCTACCCCTCTCCCCCTTCGGGAGAGGGCCGGGGTGAGGGAGGCCGCACGCACCCGCCTTGCCGCCGCGAGGACTGATCTTGGCCTGCATGAGCGTTCTGTTATCGGCGGCGGACGTGCTTGCCGCTTCCCTCACCCCGGCCCTCTCCCGGAGGGAGAGGGAGAAGAGAGTGTTTGATCATGCTCATCCTTGGCCCGATCGTGTTTGCGGATTTCGAGGTCCCGCAGCGGATCACGCTTGGCGGGCGGCAGCGGCTGGCGGTGCATCAGTTGCCGGGCGGCGTGCGCGTGGTGGATGCCATGGGGGCCGACGATGCGGAGCTGGGGTGGTCCGGCATCCTGTCCGGCCCCGATGCCGGCGCGCGGGCACGCAGCCTTGACATCCTGCGCCGCGGTGGCCTGGCGTGGCCGCTGGCGTGGGATGGGTGGCGCTATACCGTGATCATCTCGCGTTTCGAGGCCGACAGCACCAACCCGTGCTGGCTGCCGTACCGCATTTCGTCCTGCGTGCTGGCCGAGGGCGACCTGGCGCCGCCGGAGCTGCTGCCGCTCGACCCCACGGCGGACGAGGCTGCGGCGCTGGGCGCCGGGCCGGGGCTGGATGATCGGCTGGCCGCGGCGGGGGCTGGGCTGGCAGGGCCTGATTTGGCCGGGGTGCTGGCGGCGGCCGGCAGCACGGCGCAACTCGCGGCGGCGCGGGCGTTCTCGCTGGCGCTTGGGGTGTTTGGAGCATAGGGGGGCGGCATGACCACCATCACCGTCGTCGGCGGCGACCTGTTCCGCCTGGCCATGGAGCGGCTGGGCGACGCCACCCAGTGGAACCGCATCGCCGCGCTGAACGGGCTGAATGACCCGGTGCTGACGGGCCTGGTCACGCTGCAACTGCCCAATGTGGACCCGGGCGCAGGGGGCGGCATTGCCCGGTAGCCCGCGCCAGCCGCGGCTGCAGGTCCTGGCGAACGGCGTGGCGCTACCGGGCGCGATCCAGGCTGAGGTGAGCAGCAACAACCACCTCGCCGCCGACCGCTTCCGCCTGCGGCTGGTGGCGGGTGGGCTGGACCCGGGCACGCTGCTGGGACGGCTGGACGTGCAGGCCGGGCTGGACGGCGGCTGGACCAGCCTGCTGCTCGGCACCGCCGACAGCCTGTGCCTGGACCCGATCCGGGGCACGCTGGATGTGGAGGGGCGCGACCTGTCCGCCGCGCTGGTGGAGGCGCGGGTGAGCGAGACCTTCGCCAACCAGACCAGCAGCGAGATTGCCACAACCTTTGCCGGGCGGCACGGCCTGCAGGCGGACGTGACGGCGACCTCGGTCCCGGTCGGGCGCTACTACGGTTCGGAGCATGACCGGCTGACCTTGGGCCAGTTCGCCCGCGCGGCGACCGAGTGGGACCTGCTGGCGGCGCTGGCGGGGCAGGAGGGGTTCGACCTGTTCATGGATGGCCCGCGCCTGCACTTCGGACCCGCTGCCACCGCGGCGCCGGTCGTGCTGCGGGTGCAGGATTGCGTGAGCCTGGAGATTGAGCATCGGCCGGCGCTGGGCGACACGCAGGTGCAGGTGCAAAGCTGGGGGACGCGGGCGGGGGTCGCGGTGACGGCAACCTCTGGCTCGGGATTACGCCGGCATGGGGTGGTGCGGCCGAACCTGCCGGCGGACCAGGCGCAGCGCCTGGCGGACCGTACGCGGGCCGACCTGCAGCGGCATGAGTGGCAGGTGCACGCGACGGTGCCCGGCGAGCTGGCGATCACCGCGCGCAGCCAGGTGTCATTGCAGGGCGCCGGGGCGGCATGGGACCGGGTGCTGCAAGTCGCGGAGGTCAGCCGGCACCTGGATGCACGGCGCGGCTTCACCCAGCGATTGGTGCTGCAGGGGGTTCCCGATGGACAAGCTGCTTAACGCGATCAAGGGCCATACCGCGGCGCAGGACGCCGCCGCCGGGCAGCCGCGGTTCGGGGTGGTGACGAGCGTCGATGCCCGGGCCGGCACGGCGCGGGTGCAGTTGCAGCCGGAGGGGGTGCTGACGGGGTGGCTGCCGCTGCTCAGCCCCTGGGTGGGGGCGGGGTGGGGGGTGTCGTGCCCGCCTTCGCCGGGCGACCAGGTGATGGTGCTGGCGCATGAGGGCGACGCCGAGCATGGGGTGATCGCCGGGCGAGCCTGGAGCGACAAGGCACAGGCGCCGGATACGCCGGCCGGGGAGCTGTGGCTGACGCATCGGAGCGGGAGCTGGGTGCGGCTGTTGAACGACGGGACGGTCTCGGTGAAGGGCGACCTGCATGTGGACGGCGACGTGTTCGACCGCTCGGGGTCGCTGGACCGGCTGCGGCAGCATTACGATGGGCATAAGCATCGGGACCCGCAGGGTGGGGTGTCGGGGGTGGCGGATTTGCAGGATTGATCCCCTGTTGTGGTTCGGCCATGGCAGCATGGCCACTCAAGAGTTTTAGCAGCTTCTGTTGCGGATATTGCGTTTGCTGTTGGAGGTGGCGTATCGTGCGGCAGGAGGCGACGCTGATGAACCCTGGCCATGTTGAGAACCGTTGAGCCTGGCCCGCCTTCACAGGCGGACATGGAGGCTGCACAGCAGGCAAGCCGCACCTTGGCGCGCTTCAGCGGCAAGGGTGGGATACGTGTCGAGGCCGAGGACGACCACGAGGCCCGGCAAAGTTTCGTCTTGCCTGCGGCGGCAGTGCGGCTGCTTACCGATGTGCTGGCCTATCTCGCAGAAGGCCGCTCCATCGTCATCATGCCTGATGATGCGGAACTGACGACGCAGCAGGCTGCTGACATGCTGAACGTCTCACGCCCGCACCTCGTCAAGTTGCTAGAGGAAAACAAGTTACGGCATCATAAGGTCGGGACGCATCGTCGCGTCGTCTTGCGGGACCTGAACGCCTACCGTCGAACTCACATGGCTGAGTCGGGCGCAGCCTTGGACGAGCTTGTTCAGCAGGCGCAAGAGCTGGATATGGGTTACTGAACTAGGTGGCTTTCACTGCCCTGTTCGACGCTTGTGTCCTCTATCCGGCTCCTTTGCGTGACATACTGCTGCGATTAGCGTGCGGGAACCTTTTCCGCGCACGCTGGTCGGCGCAGATCCATGATGAATGGATCAGGAGCCTGTTGCAAAATCGGCCGGATCTGGCCGGCAAGCTGCAACGAACACGTGATGCCATGGACCGGGCAGTGGCCGACTGCCTGGTTACGGGCCATGAGGTTCTCATACCGGGCCTGATCCTCCCCGACCCTAACGATAGGCACGTCCTTGCAGCGGCAATACTTGGACGGGCTGACGTCATAGTGACGTTTAACTTGAAGGACTTCCCTGCTGCCGTGCTCGGCGGCTATGGCATTGAGGCGCAGCATCCAGATGTTTTCATCCGGCATGTTCTCGATCTTGATGAGAAGGTCGCCCTCCACAGTGCGGGCCCATCGTGCAAGCCTGAAATCACCGCCAAAGACGGTGGACGAATACTTGGATGCCTTGTCCCGGCAAGGATTGCCGGAGACTGTGGCCTTCCTGCGCCCGTGGGCTGGCCTGATCTAGCCCTTCATCGGACCTAGCCTCGTCCTGCCTCCGCCTGCAGCATCTGGTACGCTGCGGTCTGCAGTAATCATTCTCCCATCCAGGAGCACCCCCATGTCCGACGCGCACCATGCCTGGGGCGGGGACCTGTCCGTCTCGCCCACCGGGGACCTGCAGACCTCGACCGGCCCAGCCCTCGGCACCGAGCGCGTGCTGCGCCGCCTGCTCACCAACCCCGGCGACGACCTCTGGCAGCCCGGCTATGGCGCCGGCCTCGCCCGCTTCGTCGGCCAGCCCGCCGACGCCGCTGCCATACGCGCCCTGATCCGCCAGCAGATGCTGCGGGAGGCCGCGGTGGCGGCCGATCCGGACCCGGTGATCGACGTGCAGTCCGACCCCGGCGGCAGCCTGTCCGTCCAGGTCCGCTACGCCGACGCCGCCACGGCCGAGGCGCAGACCCTCAGCCTCCAAGCATTGGGGTAGCCCGCCATGCAGCTTCCGTTGCAGGACTTCGCCACCATGATCCGGACGCAGGCCGCCGCCGTGCGCGGGTCGGCCAGCAGCCTGATCGACCTATCCGTAGGCAGCGTGCTGCGCGCGGTCCTGGAGGCCAATGCCTCCGTGGGCCTGTGGGTGCAGTGGCTGATCGTGCAGGTGCTGGCCACCACGCGCGCCGCCACCAGCGCCGGGGTGGACCTGGATAGCTGGGTGGCGGATTTCGGGCTGGCGCGGCTGCCGGGCATCCCGAGCACCGGGCTGGTGACGTTCAGCCGCGGGGTGCCGGGGCTGGCGGCGGTGGTGCCGGTGGGGGCGCAGGTGCGGACGGCGGACGTGCCGGCGCTGCTGTTCACGGTGTCGGCCGATCCGTCCAACCCGGCGTGGGCCGGCGCCGGCTATGCGCTCGCGGCGGCGGCGCTGTCGGTGACGGTGCCGGTCGTGGCCACGCAGTCCGGGCAGGCGGGCAACGTGCTGCTGGGGCTGGTCGTGCAGCTCGGCACCGCGATCCCCGGCGTGGACAGCGTCAGCAACCCCGGCCCCTTGTCGGGCGGACTGGATGCGGAGGCGGATGCGGCGCTGCGGACGCGGTTCGGCGGCTTCATCGACAGCCGCACCCGCGCCACCCCGCAGGCAGTGGCCTGGGCGGTGCTGAACCTGCGCCAGGGGCTATCGGTGTCCATTGCCGAGCGGGTTGATACCGCTGGGGCCGAGCGGGCCGGGTACTTCACCGTGACGGTGGACGACGGCACCGGCGCGCCTGGGGCGGCCCTGCTGGCGGCGGCGGGTGCTGCCATCGAGGCGGTACGGCCGGTCGGCAGCAGCTATGCCGTGCGCGGGCCGCTGGTGGTGCTGGCGAACGTGGTGCTGCACCTGGCCGGGGGCAGCGCGGCTTCGGTGCAGGCGGCGGTGATCGGGTACTTGCAGAGGTTGCCGCTCGGCGCCGGGCTGGCGCTGTCCCGGCTGGTGCAGTTGGCGCATGACGCCGACCCGGCGGTGGCCAGCGTGTGGGGCGTCACCATCAACGGGCTGGCCGTGGACCTGGCGGTGCCGGTGCAGGGGCTGGTGCGGCCCGGCAGCATCCAGGCGCTGACGCCATGAGGGGCGACCTGGCCGACATGCTGGCCCGGCTGCGCCTGGCCCTGCCGCGCCGCTGGTTCGCCGACGTGGCGCCGGTGCTGGATGGGCTGCTGTCTGGCTTGGCGTCGGGTTGGGTAGCGCTTTACGCGCTGCTGGGGGTGGTGCGGCAGCAGTCGCGGCTGGCCACGGCGACGGACGGTTTTCTGGACCTGGCCAGCGCCGACCTGTTTGGCGGCGGCCTGCCGCGGCACGGGGGCGAGGCCGATGACGCCTTCCGCGCCCGCATCGGCCGGGCGCTGCATCGGGAGCGGGCGACGCGCAGCTCGCTGGCGGACGCCGTGGCGGAGCTGGGGGCGGTGATCACCGTGTTCGAGCCGGAGCGGCCGTTGGACACCGGGGTCTATGGCGGGCCTGGCCTGGCCTATGGCGTGGCCGGCGGCTGGGGGTCGCTGGCGATGCCGCTGGAGTGCCTGGCGGTGCTGACGCCGGACACGCCGGATGTGCAGGCCGCGCTGGTGCAGGCGTTGCCGGCGGGCGGCGTGGCCTGGGTGCGGGCCGCTTAGCTTCTCCCTCTCCCTTCGGGAGAGGGCCGGGGTGAGGAAGGCCGCAAGGGCTGAACTTGCCCGCGAGCAAGCGCAGGAAGCGCCCGGTCATGCCCGATTTCAGCCCGTGCCGCCCCCCTCACCCCAGCCCTCTCCCGGAGGGAGAGGGAGCAGAACGCAAAAGGACACCTTCATGGACCGTCAGATCGTCTATCCCGGGTCCATCCCGCTCGACACCGACCTGCTGCACATCCAGCGCAATGCCATGGCGGCGATGGGCGCGCTGGCGCGGTGCGTGCTGGGAACCGGGCCGGTGGCGGACGGGCTGGGCTGCGTGCCCGTGGCGTCGGGATGGGGTGTCGTGGTGGGGCCGGGCAGCCTGACTGCGCTGGGCACCGTGGATGCGGCGCCGTACGGCTCGCTGGGCGCGGACCCGACGCCGCTGGTGCAGACGGCGGTCAACACGGGGTTCACCACCCTGAGCTTCACCGGGCCGCCAGACGGCAGCAACGTGCTGTGCTGGCTGGTGCAGGCGTCGCTGGGGCCGCAGGACGCCGGGCCGGTGGCGCTGCCCTATTGGAATGCCGGCAACCCTGCCGTGCCCTGGAGCGGCCCCGGCAACGGCGGCCAGGCGCAGAACACGCAGCGGCTGCTGCGCGTCGCCCTGTCCGTCAAGGCCGGTGCACCGCAGGCGCTGGGCGATCCGGTGCCGCCTGCGGCGGACCCGGGGTGGGTGGGGCTATACACCGTCCTGACCTATGCCGGCCGGCCGCAGACGGTGCAGGTGGACATCGCGGTCCTGCCCGGCGGGCCGTTCCTGCCGTTCGTGCTGCCGCAGCTCAGCCCCGGGTTCAGCCGGCAGGAGACGTTCGGCGTCACCACGACCTGGCGGGTGCCGTTGGGAGTGCGGCTGGCGCGGGTGCGCGCGGTGGGTGGCGGGGCCGGCGGCGGCGGCGGGGACACGGATTACGGCGGCGGCGGCGGCGGTGCGGGCGGCTATGCGGAGGCGATCGTGCCGGTGCAGCCGGGGGCGATCATCCCCGTGCAGGTCGGCACCGCCGGCGTTGGGGCCGGGTCGCGCGTCGATGGGCAGCCGGGCACCGACACCTGGTTCGGCCCGGTGGGCAGCGGTGCCGTGGGAGCCGCGGGCGGCATGGCCGGGCACTCCGGCAACCCGGACAGCGCAGGCGGCAACAGCGGCGGTGGGCTGGCTGGGCAGTTCCAGGCGGCGGGTGGCGCGGGCGGCGACGGCGCGCTGGTGGCGTCGGTTCCGGGCGGGCTGGGCGGCAACAGCGCGTTCGGCGGCGGCGGGCGCAGCGGGCTGGGCGGCGGGCTGCAGAACAGCGGGCGCGCGGCGGGGGCTGGCGGCGGCGGCGGGTATGGCGCCGGCGCGCCAGGCGGCAACGGGGCGCCTGGAATCGTTATTGTCGAATACTGATCCAGGCGGCGCGGCTGGCTTGCTGACTGCCCCCTCTCCCCCCGGGAGAGGGTTGGGGTGAGGGGGTCTCGGGGCGCCGCCCCTGCCCATCAAGGCCCCTCGCCCGGCAGCACGCGCCGCCGGCGGCAAGCAAGACCCCCTCACCCCGGCCCTCTCCCAAAGAGGGAGAAGAAAGGATGCACCCATGCCGACCGTCGCCCCCCACCTTTACCGGCCCAGCGCCGCCCGCGTGCTCGTGCTGGATGGCTGCGTGCCGGTTCCGCGCGGCACCCGGCCGCTGTTGCCGCCAATCTGGCCCGCGAAGGACCCAGCGGACGTGCTGGACTACCAGTTCGACATCGCCCCGGCCCTCAGCGGCGCGGACGGCGACGCGGTTGCCACCCTGGACGTCGTCATCAGCCCGTCCGATCCCGGCGACCTCGCCCTGGTGTCGGCCGCGGCGGACGGGGCGCGGGCGGTGCTGTGGCTGGGCGCCGGGCAGGCGGGCACGACCTACGTCGTCACGCTGACCATCGGCACCCAGGCTGGCCGCGTGCTGTCGCGCGCCGTGCTGCTGCCGGTGCAGGCGCTGGCCGGGGAGGATGGCGGGCCGGACCTGCTGCAGACCGAGACCGGCGCGGTCGTCCAGGACGGCAGCGGCAACGGCATCACCACCCAGAGCATCACCAGCCAGGGAGGCTGACCCGCCATGCCGACGATCAACCAGCTCCCGACCGCCGCTGCCGCCGCCGATGACGACCTGCTGCCGGTCAGCCAGGGCGGCAAGCTGCTGAGCGCCACCCGCGCGCAGCTCGTCGCCGGGCTGCAACCCAACCTGGCCGTGCTGTCCGGCGCGCTGATGGGCCGCGTCAGCCCCGGGCTGGGCGCGCCGGAGAGCATCGGCATCGGCGCCAACCTGCGCCTGGCCGGCGGCATGCTGCTGGGGCCGGCGCCGTTCGCCACTGCGGCGCTGCCGGCCGCTGCCGCGCCGTCCTCGGCCGACCTGCTGCCGCTGTCGCATGGCGGGCAGGACGCGGCGGTGTCGTATGGCGCGCTGATGGCCGGGCTTTCCGGTTTGCGCGGCATCGACCTGTCGGCGCACCAGGTCCAGGCGCCGGGCACCCTGGCGCGCACTCTGGCCGACTGGCTGTCCGAGGCGGTGACGCCCGAGGCCTTCGGGGCCGTGGGCGACGGCGTGGCGGACGACAGCCCGGCGCTGAACCGCGCCATCGCCACCGGGCGGCCCGTGCGCCTGGCGCCCCGCACCTACGCCGTGCGCGGCGGCTGGACGGTGACGCGGGATGCCGTGCTACTGGGCGCGCACGCCAGCACCCTGCGCCGCATCCCGGTGCCGGGCACCCCGGCGACGGGCGCGTTCATCAACCTGGTCGGCCCCAGCTTCACCGCCGTAGGCGTGACGTTCGACGGCGCGGGCGTGCCCGGCGACAGTTGGGGCGTGCTGGTCGGCCCCGCCTGCACCCGCACCGTGTTCGACGGCTGCGGCTTCACCGGCGCGGTCGGCTCGTCGCTGGGCAGCGGCCTGGTGATCCAGGCGCGCGACGGGATCGAGGGCGCCACCCCCACCAGCCGCCACCAGGTGCTGCGGTGCGAGGCCTGGGGCAACCAGGTACACGGCATCTGGGTGCAGGCCGCCGCCGGGGCGCTGATCGAGGGCTGCCTCGCGCACGGCAACGGCGCCTATGGCATCGCGCTGGACTTCAACGACCCGGCGTTCGCGCAGATCGCCCGGCACGGCCGCGTGCTGGGCAACCTGGCGTGGGGCAACTCGCGCGGCATCTCGGTCGGCAACTACAACGAGACCAACCTGGAGCCGCCGCGCTGGGGCAACGGCAACCCGGACGCGGTGGACGTGCTGGTGGCGGGCAACGTCTGCTACGGCAACTCGGCGTATGGGATCGCGGTGTCCGGGCGCGGGATGCAGGTGGTGGGCAACCAGCTCGCGGGCAACGGCAGCGGCGTGCTGGCCAACTGCAGCGCCAGCCGGGTCGTGGGCAACCTGATCAGCGCGGCCGGGGCGTCGGGGCCGAGCTACTTCGGCATCGACGCCGGGGGCAGCATCGACGGCGACGTGTCGGACAACTTCATCGGGGGCTGCGCGGTCGGCATCAACCCCGGCGGCAGCAGCAACCTGCGGGTGGCGGGCAACCAGTTGCTCGGCAACGGCTGGGGCATCACGGTTTACAACGTCGAGACCGACGGGCACGGCGGCAACTTCGGCATCGCCTGCACGGGGCTGTTGATCGAGGGCAACCGGATCGTGCTGGGCGGCGGCTCCGGCGGCGGCGTGCTGCTGCTGGATGCGCCGGCGGGGGTGCAGGTGGCGCGCAACGCCTTCTTCCCCGGGCCGGGCGGCACCACCCCGCAGGCGTTGAACGCCCACACCGACGCGCTGCTGATGGGCGGCAACACCTGGAACAACCAGGCGAGCCTTATCGTCAACCCCAGCCTGGTCGGTGCCCTGCAGCAGTTGCAGGTGCCGGATATGCTGGACGGGGTGATGATCACCGCCGCCCCTTCTGGCATCGACGGCATGGAGGGCCAGCACCAGGCGGTGATGGCGGGGCGGGTGGCGTTCATCAAGGTGACGGCAGGCGGCTACAACTTCACGCAGGCGGCGGTGGCGATCAGCGGCGACGGGCACGGCGCGCTGGCGACGGCGTACGTGCGCGACGGCGCGATCGTGGGGATCACGGTGACGAACGGCGGCAGCGGCTACACGGCGGCGGCGGCGGTGGTGACCGGGGACGGGCTGGGCGCGCTGGCGGTGGCGTCGGTGGGGCTGCCGGTGCCGCAGGGACGGCGGCTGCGGCTGCATTGCAACTGCGCGGTCCGGTTCCGCCGGGTCGGCAGTGCGCCGTTCCAGGACAACTGGACGCTGGGGGATTTCACCGCGCCCGCTGCGACGGCGGTGGATTGGGAGGGGACCTGGGGCGGCTGGCAGGCGCTGGGGCTCACGCCGGGGGATTTCTTGACCTCGCCCGGCGACGGCACCTTGCAGGTCCGCACGACGGGCGGGGACATGACGCTGCATCCCGCCGGGTCGGGCCGGGTGCGGGTGGGGTCGGATGCGGAGCCGGCGGGGTTCGCCACCGCCCTGGGCCGCGGCAGCCCGGAGGGGGTGGTGACGGCGCCGCCGGGCAGCGACTACCGCAACCTGGACGGCGGGGCCGGCACGACGCTGTGGCTGAAGCGCAGCGGCGCCGGGCCGGCGGGGTGGGCGGCCATCGGCTGATTGCGGCCGGCACCTGTCTTCTCCCTCTCCCTCCGGGAGAGGGCCGGGGTGAGGGGGTCTTCGAGCGCCGCCGCCGCCCGCGAAAGGCCCGCATCCCTGCGACGCGGTACAATCCCCGTTCCGCAGCCAAGCAAGGCCCCTCACCCCGGCCCTCTCCCAGGGGGAGAGGGAGAAGAAACCCAGTTAGGGGACCCCGATGCCCACCATCAAGCAACTGCCGCCCGTCACCCAGGTCAACCCAGGCGACGAGCTGCCCATCAGCCAGGGCGCCTTCACCGGCAGCGTCACCGTCGCCACCCTGCTGGCCGGCACGCAGCCGGCGCTGCTGCTGGCGCCGGGCGCCCTGCTGGGCCGCGTGTCGCCCGGCGCGGGCGGGCCGGAGGCGGTGGGCGTCGGCATTGGCCTGGCGGTCGTCAACGGCGGGGTTGCCGCCACCGGCGGGGACCATGCGGGCTTCCCGGCCAACGCCGCGCTGCTCCCCGGGGACGAGGTCGTGCTGAGCAGCGGCGGCGCGCCCCGGCTGCTGCCGGCTACGGCGCTGCGGGGCCTGTTCAGTGCCGGGGCCGGGGTGGCGATCAGCGCGGGCGGCGCAGTGGCGGCCCTGCCCATCGCCGACGCCTCGTTCCTGCCGGTCACGGCCCGCTACTCGCTCACGGCGCGGCTGCTGGCGGACCGGGCGGCGGACCAGGTCAACGCCCGCAACTTCGGCGCGGTATTAGATGGCGGCACCGACGACAGCGCCGCCATCGCCGCCGCCCAATCCGCCGCCGGCCCGCTGCCCGTCGTGCTGCCGAACGGCACGGCCAACATCGCCACCAAGCCCGACAGCATGCTGGGCCGCTTCTCCGGCGAGGGCCAACTGCGGACCGGGGACGGCAAGCGCCGCGGCCGGATGTTCGCACGCCGCGGGGCGGAGCCGTCCAGCTACGGCTTGCAGGACGACATCAGCAGCGCCTTCAGCGGCGACCTCAGCACGGTGCAGCTCGCCATCGAGCACCGGATCGACGGCGCCACGACCCTGACGCAGCCGGCCACCGGCTATGCGTTCCACCCCGAGAACAGCGCGATCAGCGTATATTACCAGAACCGCTCCGGGTTCAACGCGCTGACCGGCGACCAGGGCGGGCGCACCGGCTGCGCCGCGGTCAGCGGGCACGTGACGCAGGAGGGCCAGGGCGACGCGGTGATGCTGAACGTCACCGGCACGGTGTTCGGCACCAAGGCGGGCAGCACCCACTTCCTGGCCAACCCGGCCGTGCTGATCATGGACGGGAGCCTGTATGCCTTCGCCGACGGCACCTACCAGGAGGTGGACGAGTTCGACCACAACGACGCCGGCTTCGACGTGGCGGTCAGCAGCACCGTCCGCAACTTCACCCGGACCAACAACACCGGTGCGAAGGGGGCGTGGTGGCTGGGCACGCGCTACCAGTCCGAGGGCAGCAAGCCGGTCGATGCCGCGTTCCAGGTAGTGGGGGCGTGGAACACCATCCTGGACACCTGCAGCGCCGCCCTGGGGGCAAATGGGACCGCGCTGGCGCTGGCGGCGGGGCAGCGAGTTTATCTGAACGCGACCAACGCCGACCCCTTCGCCAACCCGGCGCAGACGCGGCCCGGCACGGAGTGGCTGGACTTCGACCCTGCCAGCAACTCGGCCCGGGTGATGGCGGGCGGGATCGCGGCGCTGTCGGTGGCGCGGGTGACCGGGGCGGATAGCGGGGTGCAGGTGCTGCCGGGGCCAGGTGCGACGGGGCCGGGCGTTGCGCCGGTGGGGCCGCTGGCGGACATCCCGCTCCGGCTGTCGGGCAAGGGGCGTGGCGCGGTGCTGGCCCCGGCGCCTGCCGTTGGCGATAGCAGCGCGGCGGTGGCGACGACCGCTTGGGTCAGCGCGGCCACCTCCGGCGCGTCCTTGCTGGCGGCGCTGACCGCCTCGCTGCCGCTGCTGCCGACGACGCGGCCGACGCCGGTGCCGGGGCAGCCGCAGTTATGGATAAACGGCGACGCGATCTGCGTGGCATAGCACGGTCCTGCTCCCTCTCCCGGAGGGAGAGGGGCAAGAACACTCCAGGAGATTTCATGCCCCGCCGCATCCTGCCGCTGCTCCTGCTGCTGCCTGGCCCGGCTGCTGCGCAGATCCTGCGCACGCCGACCGAGGACAGCATCACCCTGAACCGCGATCCCGTCGCCACCTCCGACGCGGCGCGCAAGGGCTACGTGGACGCGCAGATCGCCGCCGCCCGGGCGCTGCTGAGCACGGGCGTCGCCGCCGCCATGCTCGGCCAGCCCGGCGGGCCGGCGCAGCTTGGCCCCTCTGGCACCGTGCCGGCGGCGCAGCTTCCGGTCGGGACAGTGGCGGGCACCGTGGCCGCCGGCGACGCCCTGGCCACCGAGACCAGCCGCGCCCTGGCCGCCGAGGCCGCCACCGCCGCCGCCATGGCGCAACGCGCCACCGCCGCTGCGCTTGCGACCGAGGCGCAGACCGCCCGCGCCGCCGAGGCTGCCGTGCAGGCCACGGCCGCCGCCGCGGTCCCGGCTGCGGCGCTCGGATTGCCGAACGGCCCGGCGCGGCTGGGCGCCGACGGGACCTTGCCGGCGGCGCAGCTTCCGATCGGCACCGGCGCCGGCACCGTGGCGGCGGGCAATGATCCACGCATTGCCGGGGCGGTGCAGTCCGCTAGCCTGGCGGCTGTCGCCACCAGCGGGGCCTACGGCGACCTGCATGGGTTGCCCATCATCCCCGTCGTGCCACCGGTCGGCACGGTGGTCGGCACCCTTGCCGCGGGGAACGACCCGCGCATTGCCGGTGCGGCGCAGTCCGCCAGCCTGGCGGCGGTGGCCACCAGCGGGGCCTACGGCGACCTGCACGGCCTGCCTGCAACCCCAGTGGTGCCAGCCGTTGGCACCGCCGCCGGCACCGTAGCGGCGGGCAACGACCCACGCATCACAGGCGCTGCATCGGCGGCAAGCCTGGCGACGGTGGCCACCAGCGGCGCCTATGGCGACCTGCATGGGTTGCCCGTCATCCCCGTCGTGCCAGCCGTTGGCACCGCTGCCGGCACTCTCGCCGCCGGCAATGACTCCCGCATCGTCGGTGCGGCGCAGTCCGCAGCCCTGGCGACGGTGGCCACCAGCGGAGCCTACGGCGACCTGCGCGGCCAGCCTGCAATCCCGGTGGTACCAGCCGTTGGCACCGCTGCCGGCACTCTCGCCGCCGGCAATGACTCCCGCATCGTCGGTGCGGCGCAGTCCGCAGCCTTGGCAACGGTGGCCACCAGCGGAGCCTACGGCGACCTGCGCGGCCAGCCTGCAATCCCAGTGGTGCCAGCCGTTGGCACCGCCGCCGGCACGGTGGCCGCCGGCAACGATGCCCGGATCACCGCGGCCCTGCAGCCCGGCGGGGCCGTGGACAGCAGCACCGTCGCCGGGCGCACCCTCGCGGTCCGTGCCGCCGAGCGCATCGACGTGATGGATGCGCCGTACAATGCCCGCGGCAACACGCAGTCGCTCTCGGCGAGCGTGACGCTCGCAGCAGGCTCCAAGGCGCTGTCCACGGCCACCTCGCTGTTTGCGGCCACCGACGTGGGCAAGGTGATCGAGGTCACCGGCGCCGGGGCCTCCGGCGTGACCCTGTCGGCCTCCATCACTGCCTATGCCAGCCCGACCAGCATCACCCTGTCCACCGGGGGCACCACGGCGCTGAGCGCGTCAGCCCAGACGGTCACCTGGGGCACCGACGACAGCCCGGCCTTTGCTGCGGCCATCACCGCCATGATGGCACGCCAAGCGACAGGCGGCGCCACCTGCGTCTATGCGCCGGCCGCCACCTACATGCTGAGCGGCACGGCGCTGCCGATCATGGCGGGGCAGGGCTGCATCCTCGGCGACGGGGCCACGCACACCACGCTGCGGATCGGCGTGGCCTACTCGGGTGACGTCATCAGCTTCACCGACGCCTGGCTGGGGGTCAACAACCCCTTCAACGGCGCAACGGGGGTGCTGACCGGCCAGCACGCCAACCCGGTGCTGCGCGGCTTCACCATCGCCGGCGACCGCACCGCGCCAGCGCAACAGAACGCGGTCATGTTCTACGACCGCGCCGACCTGGTGACGATGGACGACGTGGCGGTGCAGTACCTGCGCGGCCGCGGCCTGGCGAGCGGCCTGACCAAGAACCAGGCCCAATCCTACATGCGGGAAAGCCGTATCACCAATACCCGGTTCTTCAACGCCGGTTCAGCCAGCGCCCCGGTGGTGGAGTTCAACAGCGCCGGCGGCGCCGGCACGGATGCCTCCAACGAGATCGACATCGACGCCATGGGCATCTATGCGCCGTACGGCACCGGCTTCGTCATCCGCAACGCGGGTTCGGGCACCATCCGCGCCATCCGTGCCACCAAGCTGCGGGTGGAGGGGCTGGAGACCAACCCGCCAGGCATCGCCGCAGACCTGGCGGTGCTGGGCGACCCGACCCTGACCGGCCTGGTGACGGGCGTCTCGCTGCGGCAGGTGCAGTTGCTCGACCCTTACGCCGGCCAGGCCGCGCTGCGGGTGGTGGCCGCCGCCACGGCGTCCCAGCCCTACACCATCGACGTACAGGGGCTGATCGGCGGCGGCGTGCCGGCGGGCAACGGCCTGGTGATCCTGGCCGGGCGCAACATGCGCTTCGACATGACGGACATCTACACGACCGGCACCAACGTGGTCGTCGGCCCGACCAGCGCGGGCGTGGGCGGGCAGATCGAGGTGACGGGGCCGGGCGGGCGGGAGAACTCCTGGACGTGGAGCGTGGACGCGACGGCGGTGAACTCGCTGCTGAGCACCCCGTTGCGGACGGGCAACCCAGGCTTGCAGACCTCGCTCGGCTTCACGCTGGGCCTGCATGACGGGTCGGCGACCGGGGGCAGTGCGATCGGGCTGGGGGCCATCGACTTGCAGGGCCAGCGCAACTTCGCGGGCCAGGTCGCGTCGGGGCCACAGGCGGTGCTGCTGGGCGGCGGCTACAACACCGCGAGCGGAAGCGGCGCCACCATCGTCGGCGGCAACAGCAACCTGGCGACGGGCATCAACAGCTTCATGGCCGGCAGCAGCCAGGCCAGCGACCGCGGGCGCATCGGCTCGCAGCACCTGTCCACCGGGGCGGTGATCCCGAATGTGCTGGGCAGCGCGCAGGCTGGGCGGCAGGTGATGACGGCCACCGGCACGGCGGCGATGCGGCTGACGGCGGCGCAGTTCGCGGCCAACTCGGCGTTCGGGCCGATCATGAACATCCCGTCCAACACGGCGTACAACTTGTCGGTGCGGCTGGTGGCGATCGACCGGACGGCGCCGGGCAACTCGTATGCCTGGACGCTGCCGGTGGCGCTGCTGACCCGGCAGGCGGCGGTGGGCACGACGGCGCTGGCCTTGGGCACGCCCGCGGTGCTGTCGGTCGGCACCGGGTCCGGCGGGGCAGTCGCGGCGGCGGCGGACACGGCCAATGGCGGGCTGAGCCTGACGTTCACGCCGCCCACGGGCACCGACACCTGGGACGCCTTCGCCGACGTGGCGTCGGCGGAGGTTCAGTAGCGTCGAACCAAGTCGCGCAAATGGCTACGCCATTTCGCTGGGTTCGCCGGACATGGCCACTCGGCGCGAGGCCTGACGGCCGCATCGTGCCGCGGGCCGTCATGGCCGGGCCTGGCTGCCATTTCGCGGGAAGGCGAACCCATGAAGCCCTTTGACCGGATTTGGCTGCTGCTGCACCGGGAGCCGTGGTGGGCCGAGCTGTGGTCCGCCGTCACCGCCCTGGCCTGGGCTGGGCTGGGCTGGGGGAGCACCAGCGGGATCCCATTCGACCTGGACGCCTGGCCGTCGATGCAGGTGCTGCTGCGGCTGGGCGGGGACCGGTTCTGGCACTCCGCCGCGGCCGGGCTGGGGGTGGTGCAACTGCTGTCCCTGGCGCTGGACCGCCGCTGGGTGCGTTGGGCGGCGGCGGTGGCGGGCGGCTGGTTCTGGGCGGTGCTGACCCTGGGCGTGTGGACGGCGGTGCCGTGGGCGCCGGCGGTGGCGGTGTATGCCGGGTGGTGCGGGATCAATATCGTCTCGATCCTGCGGCTGCCTCGCCGGCATGGGTGACCCGGCCATGACCGGTGACGCCAACCCCTGGTGGGTGGTGCTGGCGGCGGCGGTGCCGTCCGGCGTCAGCGGAGCCTGGGTGATGTGGCGCTGGTGGGCCGAACGCGGCGACCAGCGCGCCACCGTGCAGTTGGGCCGCGACCAGTCGCTGATGCGCGAAATGGAGACGCAGCGCGCCGCCCTGAGCCGAGAGCACGCCGACCTGTTCGACCGCATCCGCGCCGAGCTGGTGCGCTGCCAGCTTCGCCTGGCCGAGGTGGAGCGCGACCGCGACCGCGGATGGGACCTGGCGCGCTGGTGGAACCGCCGCGCGCACGAGCTACGCCATGCCGGGGTGAACGCCCAGGCGGCGGTGCAGAACATGGCCCACGCCGCCCACCAGCCGGAGCCGGGCTGGCCGGACATGACGCTGCCTGGATTGGAGGATCCCTGATGATGCAATCCCCTGCTACTGATCAAGCCCCGCCGGAGCGGCCCTCGATAGCGCCGCCTGCCCTGAGCGATGCCTTCCTGCGCGCCTTTCCCATCGTGGTCAGCGCGGAGGGCGGCCTGACCACCGACCCGGCCGACCCCGGCAACTGGACCGGAGGCGCCCGCGGCCGGGGGGTGTGCCGCGGCACGCGATGGGGCATCTCGGCCGCCGCCTACCCCACGCTGGACATCGCGCGGCTGACCCTGGCGGACGCGCAGGCGCTGTGCCGGCGGGACTACTGGGACCGGGTGCGCGGCGACGAGCTGCCGGCGGCTGCGGCGCTGCTGGTGTTCGACGCGGCGGTGAACAACGGCGTCAGCCGCGCCGTGCACTGGCTGCAGATGGCGGCGGGGGTGGCGGCGGACGGCATGCTGGGGGCGGAGTCCCTGGCGGCGGTGCATGCCCGGCCGTTGCAGGCGCTGCTCGTGGAGTTCCAGGCGCAGCGGATGGTGTTCATGGCGGGGCTGCCGACCTGGCGCAGTTTTGGCCTGGGCTGGGCACGGCGGCTGTGCCGTCTGCCGTTCGACGCCGCGGCGATGGGGGGTTAGGCGATGGAGAAGGGTGTGACCGCCTGGGGTGCGCCGGTGGTGAGCGTGGTGGTGCTGGTGACGTTCGGCACGGTGGTGTCGCTGGTGCTGCTGCGGGCGATCCCTGCCGGGTCGGAGACGGTGCTGAACGTGTTGCTGGGTACCTTGGCGGCGATGGCGACAAACGTTGTGGGGTATTGGGTGGGCAGCAGCGCCGGGTCGGCGCGGAAGGACGAGCGGCTGGCGGAGGTGGCGCGGGGCACGGAGCGCCCTGCCAGCGGCGGCTGACCCCCATGCTGGAAAACGGCCAGTCTGGGGCCGACCTCCTGCCCCGCGTTGCGATCCGAGGCCCGTTCATTGTCTTTTGGCCCATATTGGCGGGCGGTATCGAAAATGCTGAGCTGCCCTGCGAATAGGCGAAAGCAGGTCCTCGGGGAACCGTTGGGACCACCGGAGGAGGCTATGAAGGAGAGCCTGCCCGTTGCCGTGCCGGAGTTGATTGGTGCGGCAGCTTGGGTTCATCTTGCCCCGGCGGCGCGGCGTCACATAGCGGCCTTCAGGGCATAATGGCAAACGCCCTCTGCTCGGCCCCCTACGTCATTGCACCAGGTCTGCCGCCATCATTGCGAGCCGCGCTTGCGGCGTGGCAATCCAGGGGGTCCGGGCGAGGATTTCGGTCGTGCATCCCCTGGATTGCCGCGTCGCAATAACGGGCGGAGGGGCGGAAAAACCGTTTATAGCAAAGGACAATCGGCATAAGCCAATGCGGCAGAGCGCCGTGGCCCTGAGTTTATCTGCAAATAGCCCGAAGCCACTGCCATCGGCGGCACGCAGATGGAGGTCAGGAGCCTTCATCGGCCGCAGGGCGAGTGAAACTCAAACCGAAGCACTACCCCATTTTGGCGCTGCCCTTCGATATGCCCGATCAGGCCAATACCACCATAGCTTTCCCATGTTGCGTTCACTCAGCAAACATTTGACAAAGGCTAACTCGACAACGCCGCCGCCGTGATTTAGCCAGTCTGGAAGAGCGACCCTGGGCTTGACGCGTCATCCTGACCGGCAAGCACGGAGGCCGCAACTGGGCATCGCAGCACCGGCAAGCGCCGGATAACCGAACCGCCTTCCGGCGACACCAGGACGCACGCTGCCACGGAGAAAATCACCATGAGGGCAGCGGATTTCCTGGATACGCTCGGCGTGAACACGCACGTGGACAGCCCGCCCTACGACGACACGGCGCGCATCGTCGATGCCCTCTCCTACCTGGGCATCCACAACATCCGGCAGACCTCGCCCATAGACGCCGGGTCCTTCGCCGGCGACGTGGCGCTGGGCAAGGCCGGCGAGAGGATCGACCTCGTCGTGAACGGCGGCGGGCCGGTGAGCCTGGCGGGCGCGATGGGCGACGTGAACGGCCTGGCGCCCTACCTGAACGCCGTCGAGAACGTGAACGAGGTGGCGATCTACCCCATCGCGTATGCCGGCCTGACCGGGGTGAACGCGGCCGTGGCGCTGCAAAAAGACCTGTACAGCGCGGTGCACGCCGACCCCCTGCTGGCCGGCGTCCCCGTGTACTCCTTCACCATCGGCGGCGCGGACCCGTCGGCCTATCCGTCCATCGGCGACATCTCCCCCTGGACGGACGACGCCAACATCCACTCCTACCCGCCGCACGGGCTGCGCCCGATCTTCGTCATCCACGCCGCCATCGCCGGCGGCCGCACCGACGCTCCCACCAAGCCAGTGGTCGTTACCGAGACGGGATACTACACCCTGACGAACGGCGTGGGCTGGGGCGGGGTCCCCCAGGACGTGCAAGCCAAGTACCTGCTCTCGGAGGTGCTTGACGAGGCCGCCGCCGGCGTCAGCCGCACCTACCTCTACGACCTGCTGGACGACGGCGCGGACCCCTCGGGCACCAACCAGGAGGACCACTTCGGCCTGTTCAACGTCGATGGCAGCCCCAAGCAGTCGGCCACCGCCTTCCATAACCTGACCACGCTGCTGGCCGACACCGGCCCGGCAGCCTCGACCTCCACCCCGTCCGCCTTCTCGTTCTCCGCACAGGGGGTGCCGTACGACTACACCGGCAATACCCTCCTGCTCGACAAGTCGGACGGGTCGCACGTGATCGCGGTGTGGAACGAGGAGCAGACCTGGAACACCGACACGCTCACATCGTCCCCGGCCGTGCAATATCCGGTGACCGTGACGTTCGGGCGCGTGTGGCATGAGGTCCTGGTGTTCGACCCCCTACAGGGCACGACCCCTGTGCAGGTGCTCCATGACGTGGGTTCGGTGTCGCTCGACCTGACCGACCATCCGTTCCTCATCCAGGTCCTGCCCGACCCGCCCGTCGCCGTGCCAGCACCCGCCCCGGCCGCTACCCCGGTCAGCGCGCCCGTCCCGGCGCCGTCGCCCACCCCGGCACCCACGCCCACCCCGGCGCCCACGCCTGTTTCGCCCCAGGGCGGCCTGGTGCTGCGGGTGTCTGAGGACGCCTGGCAGGGCGACGCGCAGTTCACGGTCAGCGTGGACGGCCAGCAGTTGGGCGGCGCCCTTACGGCGTCCGCGTCGCATGCGGCCGACATGACGCAGGACTTCACCATCTCCGGGCTTGCGGCCGGGTCGCACCAGGTCGCGGTCACCTTCTTGAACGACGCGTATGGAGGCTCGCCGGCCACCGACCGCAACCTCTACGTGGACGGTATCGACCAGGGCGGCGCCACGCTGCCGGGGAGCGCGGTGGCGCTTTGGTCGAACGGGACGGCGTCGTTCTCGGTAGGACAGGCTGCGGGCGCGGTGGCCACCCAGGTCTCGGTGTCGCTGTCCGAGGACGCCTGGCAAGGGGATGCGCAGGCTTCGGTGACCGTGGATGGCAGCATGCTCGCGGCCAACGTGGCGGTGACGGCCCTGCACGGCCAAGGCGCGTCACAGACCATGACGTTCATGGCCGACCTCACGCCCGGCGCGCACGTCGTAACCGTGGGCTTCCTCAACGACGCCTGGGGCGGGACGGCCGCCACGGACCGCAACCTCTATGTGGGCGCCGTTTCCGTGGGAGGCACGGCTGCCTCGGCGGGCGGGGCGGCGCTTTGGTCGAACGGGACTGTGGACGTCCACATAGCGGCCGGGGGTTTGACCCCTACCTTGTCACAGGGCATTGTGCATGCCCTGCTGGCGGCGGCCCCCCTGCCAACCTAGACCCGGGCCTTCTCCAAAACCTGCTGGGTTTGAGCGGCTTGGCACCACAGGACAGCACCCATGGTCTGGGCTAGATGGCCCCGCCTAGTGCATCTCCTGCAGCCGCGCCAGGAGGAAGTCCCGGAACACCGCCACCCGCTTGGAATTCCGCAACTCCTCCGGATACACGAAGAACATATCCACCTTCGGCGCCTTCAGGTCCGGCAACAGGCGGGTGAGCCCCTCCATCTCCGCCGTCATCCAGCCCGGCAGCACGCCGATGCCCAGGCCCGACCGGATCGCCATCGCCATCGCCTGCATGCTGTTCACCTCCAGCAGCGCCCGCCGCGGCGACCCGGCCCGGCGACCCGCCTCCGCCAGCCAGTTCATGTCCTCCACGGGGGGATGATAGTCGCCGAACAGGATCAGCTTGTGCTCGTCCAACTCCTCCGGCCGCGTCGGCGTGCCGGCGCGGGCCAGGTAGTCCGGGTGCGCCACCACCAGCCAATGGATCTGCATCAGGTGCCGCTGCACCAGGTCGGGCTGCTTCGGGGCGTGCATCCGGATCGCCACGTCGGCCTCGCGCATCGCCAGGTCGAGGTCGGAGTCGTCCAGCAACAGGCTCATGGTGACGTCGGGATACTTCTCTAGAAAACCTTGCAGCCGCGGCGCCAGCCAGGTGCTGCCGAAGCCCACCGTGGTCGTCACCTTGATGCGCCCGGCGGGCTTCTCCTTGCTTTCGGTCAGCAGCGCCTCGGTCATCGCCAGCTTGGCGAACACCTCGCGCACCGTGCGGTTCAAGCTTTCGCCCTGCTCGGTCAGGATCAGGCCGCGGGCGTGACGATGGAACAGCGGGACCTGCAGGTTCTCCTCCAGCGCGGATATCTGGCGGGACACCGCGGACTGGCTCAGGTTCAGCGTCTCCCCAGCATGGGTGAAGCTGCCGGCCTCCGCGACCGCGTGGAACACGCGCAACTTGTCCCAATCCATCCCCTGGTCCATCCCTCCTGCACCCTGGCCCGCGAATCGCTATGCGGCGTGCGTCCACCCTAACAACAGATGTGCTGGCAAGGCTATTCCGCTGCTTGAGCGATTTCAGCAGGAATTATCTCAGCAGCGGCCGTCTCGGTCGGCGCGGCCTGCACGGTCAGGAAGCGTTCGGCCTCCAGCGCCGCGATGCAGCCGGTGCCGGCGGCGGTGATCGCCTGGCGCCAGTGCTTGTCCTGCACGTCGCCAGCCGCGAACACGCCGGGCACGCTGGTTTGCGTCAACCCGGGCCGCGTCAGGATGTAGCCCTCGTCGTCCAGATCGACCTGGCCGCGGAACACCGTTGTGTTGGGCGTGTGGCCGATAGCGATGAACACGCCGTCCACCGGCAGGTCCTGCACCGCGCCCGACTGCACATGGCGCACGCGCAGGCCGGTCACCACCTCGGGCGTGCCGGACCCCAGCACCTCCTCCACGGCGGTGTCCCACATGACCTCTACCTTGGGGTTCTCGAACAGGCGGCGCTGCAGGATGCGTTCGGCGCGCAGGCCGTTGCGCCGGTGCACCAGGGTCACCTTGCTGGCGTGGTGGGTGAGGAACAGCGCCTCCTCGACGGCGGTGTTGCCGCCGCCGATCACCGCGACCTCCTTGCCGCGGTAGAAGAAGCCGTCGCAGGTGGCGCAGGCCGACACGCCCGCGCCCTGCAGCCGCTTCTCGCTGGGCAAACCGAGCCAGCGGGCCTGCGCGCCGGTGGCGATCACCACAGTCTCGGCCACGTAAACGTCGCCGCCGTCCCCCATGCAGCGGAACGGCCTGTGGCTGAAATCCACCTCCATCACCAAGTCGGACAGGATGCGGGTGCCGACGTGGCGGGCCTGGCGCTCCATCTGCTCCATCAGCCAGGGACCCTGCACGGCGTTCTCGAAGCCCGGGTAGTTCTCGACGTCGGTGGTGATCATCAACTGGCCGCCGGGCTGCAGGCCGCTGACCAGCACGGGGTCCATGCCAGCGCGGGCGGCGTAGATCGCAGCGGTGTAGCCCGCCGGCCCGGCGCCGATGATCAGCATGCGGGTATGGATGGTGTCAGGCATCGGCGCGCGGTCCCCTTGCAGCAACGGGCATGTCAAGATTGGGAATATCGGGGCGGCGGCCTGGGCTTGCAAGCAACGTGCGCGGGGTCAGGACGGGTTCCCTTGTGCGGCGGCTTGTAATAATCTTGCGTAGAAAGACAGCCTGTGGACCCGATGAAGCTTCGCGCCGACCTGCCCGACCTCGACCTGATCGACCGCCGCATCCTGATCGAGCTGCAGGCAGACGGCCGCATGACCAACGTGGAACTGGCCCGGCGCGCCGACATCACCGCGCCGCCCTGCCTGCGCCGGGTCCGCCGGCTGGAGGAGGCGGGCATCATCCGCGGCTACCACGCCGACACCGACCCGGCCCTGCTGGGGTGGGAAATCGTGTTCTTCGCCATGATCGGCCTGGACAGCCAGAAGGAGACGGTGCTGGCCGGGTTCGAGGCGATGGTGGCCGGCTGGCCCGAGGTGCGGGAGTGCCACATGATCCGCGGCGGCGGGGACTTCCTGCTGCGCCTGGTGGCGCGCGACACGGCGCACATGAACGTGCTGACGCAGCGGCTGACCGGGGCGCCGTCGGTCAGCCGGGTGCAGACGCTGCAGACGATCCGCACCAGCCTGAGCCTGGCGGGGGTGCCGCTGTAGCGTCGCCGCGCGCAACGACGTCAGACAGGTCCAAATGCCGGCTGGGATCGTTGCTCGACCACGTCCAAGCCCGCGAGTCCAGCGGCGTCGGCCACGCTACGACAGCGCCCCCACGTAGCCCTCCAGCAGCTTCCACGCCGTCTCCCCGTACTTGCCCCGCCACTCCGCATAAAACCCCGCCTTGCGCAACGCCTGCTGGAATGGCGCCGTGTCCACCGGGTTGATGTCCAGCCCAGCCGTGATCAGGTCCCCGCGCACATCCGGGCTGAGCCGCACTAGATCCGCGCGTTCCTGCAGGATCGAGCGGTCGAACTCGCCCTCCACGATGTCCCGCGTGCGGGGCGGCAGCCGCGCCCAGGCCGCGTCATTGGCGAGCAGCCAGTAGGCGTCCCACATATGGTTCGTGAGGCTGCAGAACGTCTGCACCTCGAAGAACTTCGCCGCCCGGATCAGCGCCAGCGGGTTCTCCTGCCCGTCCATCGTATGGTCCTGCAGCGCGGTATAGGCCTGGCTGAGGTTCATGCCGGCCGGCTGCGCGCCCAGCGCCGTGAACATGCTGACCGACAGCGGGCTTACTGGCACCCGCACCTTCATGCCGCGCAGGTCGTCCGGCGTATGGATCGGCTTCAGGTTTGACGTGGTCTGGCGAAATCCGTTGTCCCAGATGCGCGCCAATACGACCGGGCCCTGCTTGGTGATCTCATCGCGCATGAACCGGCCGAGCTTGCCGTCCATCGCCGCCCAGACCTGCTGGTAATCCCGGAACGCGAAGCCCAAGCCGTTGATCGACGCCGTCGGTACGATCGCGGACAGGATCAGCCCCGACAGGGTGAACAGCTCGACCTCACCCGACAGCAGCTTTTTCATGACGTCGGTGTCGCCGCCGAGCTTGCTGCCGGGATACAGCGTGATCTCGACCTGCCCGCCTGTCGCCTCGCGGATGCGGTCAATCGCCTCCTGCGCCCGCACGTTCAGCGGATGCAGGCCCGGCAGGTTGGTCGCCAGCTTATAGGTGAACTCGGCCGCCCGGGCACGGCCGATGCCGACCAGGGGAACCGTGGAGGCTGCGGCCAACAGGCTGCGACGTGCGATGAGCATAGGGGGTGGCCCTCCCTCATTGCGGCAAGCCGCGGGGCGGGACCCTTTTACGCGCAGCTTGCGGTCCGGCCTGCGTCATGAATTGTCCCGAGCTGTTCGCGCCGTGTCAGCCCCCGCTGCCGGCTCCACTCAACGGGCTGCTGCGGGCCGGAAGACGGCTGCAAGCAGGACCGGCGCCGGCCCCCCGGCCGATGCACCAAGCGATGAATCATCAAGGGCCGCGCATGTTTGGGTTGCCTAACACTTTATAACGCGGTTTGATCGTCCCCAAGCAAGGCCAAGACGGCCGGCATTAGGGGTGGAATGGGATGCACGCTTCACATCGGCGCAGCGGGCCAAAGCGGCGTAGTGCGGCGCACCTCGGGGCGCTGGCTGCCAGCGCGTTCGCCCTGGCTGCGGCAACCCCCGCCGCGGCGTCGCCGGAGTACCAATTCCAGGGCACCATCGCCATACCGGTCGCCGCGTCCAACACGGCGGGAACCTTCACCGGCTATGACCTGTCCACGTTCGATCCGGAGACGCAGCTCTATTACCTGACCGACCGGTCCAACAACGGCATCGACGTGTTCTCGGCCAAGACCAACAGCTTCGTCGAGCAGATCGGCGCCGGGCTGTTCTCCGGCAACAGCAGCAGCACCGACACCGCCGGTCCGAACGGCATCAGCATCAACGACGTGCCCGGCGGCAAGCTGCTGGTCACCAGCAACGGCAACAGCACCGTGCAGACGTTCAACCTGGCGTCCAACGGCACGACGGTGCTGAGCACGCCGGCCCCGACCTCCACCGCCGTCGCGGGTACGCCGTCGCCGCAGAACCGGGTGGACGGCGTCGCCTATGCGCCCACCACCAACACCATCCTGGCCGCCAACAACGCCGCCAACCCCGGCTTCGTCACCCTGATCAACAACGCCAACGGCAGCGTGATCAAGTCCATCCTGCTGGATGGGACCAACGGCTACCCGAACGTCAACGGCAACGGGGTGGAGGCGACGGTATTCAACACCGCCACCAACACCTTCTTCGTCGCCGTGCCGCAATTCAACAACACCGGCGCAGGCGGGGTGATCCAGCTTGACCCTACCACGGGCGCCCTGATCCAGGTCTATGACTTCAATGCCCTCGGCCTGCCCGCGTCGGCGACGTGCAGCCCGACCGGGGCGGCCCAGGGACTTGGAGCGACGATCTTCGTCGCATGCAGCGACCCGTCCGGCACCGTGCAATCCATCCTGCTCAACCCGGCCGGTGCCGGCTCGATCCAGGTAGTGTCCGGCATCTCGGGCGGGGACGCGGCGGCGTTCGACCCGGCCAACAACACCTTCTTCGAGGCGTCGCGCTTCCAGCTCGGTGGACCCGTGCTGGGCATCGTGGACGGTGCGACGGGCTTGCTGACGCAGACACTGGCCACCAGCTACAACGACCACTCCGTCGCGGTCGACCCGGTGTCGGGCGAGGTGTTCGTCGCCTTCGGCGCATCCGTCGCTGGCAATCCGGACCCGGTCTGCCCGGGCGGCTGCGTCGCCGTGTTCGCGGTGCAGGTGCCGGAGCCGGCGGCCCTAACCATCCTTGGCTTTGCGCTGACCGCACTGACCGGCTGCGCGCGGTGGCTGCGCCGGAGCCAGGCGGGCTAGGATCGGCGGCCGGGTGCCAGCGGCGGGCCGCCCGGCCCGCCGCGGTTCACCCCGGCGCGCGCATCAGTAAACCCTCGGCCGCGCGAACGCGCGATAGACCGCCAGGATGATCACCGCACCGACGACGGAGCCGATGAACCGTGCCCCTTGATAGGGGCCATACCAGCCCAGCGCCTGTCCGAGGAAGGTCGCCACGACCGACCCGGCGATCCCTAGGGCAATGGTGATGAAAAAGCCGCTGAACTCGCGCCCGCCCATCAGGAACTTGGCGACCACTCCCGCCAGCCCGCCGATGATGATGGTGCCCAGGATGGTGTTGCCCATGGTGCCGCTCCGCCATGTGAGGTGCCGTATGAAGTCGGCACCCTAACTCCGCAGCGTGCTGTTCGTTCCGTGGCCGATGCTTGGCGCGGCCTGACGCCGGCCGCCATTCGTGCTTATAGTTGCTATACAGCATTGAATAGGCAGCCGTCATTGCGAGCCGGCTTCGGCGCGGCAATCAAGGAATCGGAACGGCTGCGGTTCCGGCTGGCGGCCTCCCTACGCCGCGTCGCAAGCCATCCCCGCAGCCACAAGCAAGGCGCAAGCCGGTCAAGGCGCTGGACGGCCCGGATAGCTTGGCCGCCCTGGCTTGACGTGGCGCCGGCGCGGGCGGATGCGGGCGGCATGTCCGCGAACCGCCCTTGGCTGCTGGCCCTGCTCGCCCTGACCGCCCTACGGCTGGTTGCCGCCGCGGCGCTGCCGCTGTCGGGGGACGAGGCGTACTATTGGATTTGGTCGCACGCCCTGGCGCCGGGCTATTTGGACCACCCGCCGATGGTGGCGCTTTGGATACGCGCGGGGACCCTGCTGGCGGGGCAGGGCGCGCTGGGGGTGCGGCTGCTCGGCCCGTTGTCGGCGGCGGGCGGGACGCTGTTGCTGGCGCGGGCGGGCGGGGCGCTGCTGCCGGGATCGGGGGTGCCGGCGGCGGCGCTGTTCAACGGGACGCTGCTGCTGGGCGCGGGTGCAGTGACGATGACGCCGGACACGCCGCTGGTGTTCTTCTGGACGCTGGCGATGTGGGCGCTGGCGCGGCTGCTGGCGACGGGGCAGGGCGCGTGGTGGCTGGCGGTGGGCGCGGCGTCCGGGCTGGCGCTGGACAGCAAGTACACCGGCGGCTTCCTGGGCGTGGGCATCGTGCTGTGGCTGGCCTGGGTGCCGGGGCTGCGGCACTGGTTCCACCGCGGGTGGCTGTGGGCGGGCGGGGCGGCGGCGGCGGCGCTGTTCGCCCCGGTGCTGGCCTGGAACGCCGTGCATGGCTGGGCCAGCCTGGCGAAGCAGGGCGGGCGCGGCGGCGTGTGGGACCCCTCGGCCGCGCCGGGCCACCTGCTGGAGCTGCTGGCCGGGCAGGTCGGGCTGGCGACGCCGCTGGTGTTCGTTGTCCTGGTCCTCGGCCTCGCTGCGGCGGTCCGGCGCGGATGGGCGCGCGATCCCGCCTGGTCCCTGCTGGCGGCGCTGACCGTGCCGGGCCTGCTGGTGTTCGTGCAGCATGCCGTGGGGGACCGGGTGCAGGCGAATTGGCCGGCCATCCTGTATCCGGCCGCCTCGATCGCGGGCGGCGCGGCCTGCACGCGGCTCTGGCGCCCCGCTGCGGCGCTGGGCCTGGCGCTGACCGCTGCCGCCACGCTGCAGGCCACCGCCACCCCCCTGGCGCTGCCCCGGCGATGGGATCCCGCGCTAATCCGCCTCGGCGGCTGGGACACCCTGGCGCGCGACGCCGACACCCTGCGAGAGACCGCCGGGGCCGGCTGGACCACCGCCGAGGGCTACTCCACCACTGCCCTGCTGGCCTGGTGGCAGCCCGGCCCCGTGCTGGCCGCGGACAGCCCGGACAGCGCCGCCCGCTGGTCCCTGCTTCGTCTGCCCACCGCCGCGGCGTCCGGTCCGCCTGGCCCCGGTCCGGGACTGCTGCTGGTCAGCCAGCGCCACCGCGAGCCGCCGGACCCTGCCCTATGGGCCGCGGCTGACCCGGTGGGCGAGCTGGTCCGTGCCCGCAACGGGGTGGAGGCCGAACGCTTCCGCGCCTATCGTGTGCTGCCCCGCCCCGGCATTCCGCTGGTGCGCTTGCCGTCCACCCAGGCGCTGCTGCGCCTGACTTCCACCCAGGCGCCGCCGCGCCTTCCTCTCGCCCAGGAGACGCCATGACGCCTGCCATCCCGGCCCCTCCCACCCCGGATGACGTCGCCGCCGCCGCCCGCCGGGTGGACGGCGTGATCGTCCGCACCCCGATGCTGCGGAACGCCCTGCTGGACGAGCAGGCCGGCGGAACCATCCTGCTAAAGCCCGAGTGCCTGCAACGCACCGGCAGCTTCAAGCTGCGCGGTGCCACCAACGCCGTGCTGCAACTGACCGCTGCCGAGCGCCGGGCCGGTGTGGTGACGCACAGCAGCGGCAACCACGGCCAGGCCGTCGGCTGCGCGGCGGCGGCGGCGGGTGCGGCGGCCACCGTGTTCATGCCCGCCGACGCCCCGGCGGTGAAGCGCGACGCCACCCGCCGCTGGGGCGCCACGGTGGTCCCCTACGACCGCCAGGCCGACGACCGCGAGGCGCTGTCCGCCGCCTTCGCCGCCCGCACCGGCGCCACCCTGGTGCCGCCGTTCGAGCACCCGCACGTGATCGCCGGGCAGGGCACGCTGGCGCTGGAGCTGGCGGCGGATGCGGTGGCGGCGGGCCAGCGGATGGACGCGCTGCTGGTGTGCACCGGAGGCGGCGGCATGGTGGCCGGGTGCGCGCTGGCGATGGAGGGGGTTTCGCCGGGGACCGAGGTTTGGGCGGTGGAGCCGGAGGGGTCGGACGACACCAGGCGCTCGTTGCAGAGCGGCGTGCGGCAGGGCAATGCGCCCGGCGGGTCCACGCTGTGCGACGCGCTGCTGGCGCCGATGCCGGGGGCGCTGACGTTTGCCGTCAACCAGCCGCGGCTGGCCGGGGGCGTGGTGGTGTCGGACGCGGAGGTGCTGGCGGCGATGCGGTTCGCGTTCATCCACCTGAAGCTGGTGCTGGAACCCGGCGGGGCAGTGGCGCTGGCGGCGCTGCTCTCGGGGCGCTTTGCGGCGCAGGGCCGGGTGGTGGGGGCGGTGCTGAGCGGGGGGAACGTGGACCCGGGGGTGTTCGGGCGGGCCTTGGCGGGATGACAGCCTGGATTGCTGCCGTGGCTCTCCGATTACGGGCCAAGACCCCAGTCATCCCGGATTATATCAGCGGCCCTTACCCTCAAGTATGCCGCCATCATTGCGAGCCGCGCTTGCGGCGTGGCAATCCAGGATGGCACGGGCTGTAGTCTCGGTCTGGCACCCCCTGGATTGCCGCATCGCAAGCGCCCCTCGCAATGAAAGACGGGCGATGACGAGCTTGGGCGTGGGCAAGCCGATCAAAGCATGCAACGGCCGCCGCTATTGGCCGCTGCCCGCCTCAAGCATCATCCGCACCTTGGCCGCCAGCGCATCCAGCGCAAACGGCTTGCCGATTACCTGCATCCCCGGGGCGAGCTGCCCCTCAAGCGCACCGCCCGCATAGCCCGTGATGAACAGCACCGACAGCCCCGGCCACCGCTCGCGCGCCGCATCGGCGATCTGCCGCCCGTTCAGCCCTCCCGGCAGGCCCACGTCGGTCACCAGCAAATCGACGCGCGCCTCCGAGCGAAGCAGTGGCAGGGCCGCGGACCCATCCCCCGCCTCCAGCACCATGTAGCCAAGCTCGCGCAACCGCTCGGCGACGACAGCGCGGACGTCGTCCTGGTCCTCGACCAGCAGCACCGTCGCGGTCCCCGCGGCGTCTCCCTGCACTGGTTGCAGCGCGGGCGGTTCGCCCTGCGCGTCCGTGGACGCCTGCTTGGGGAAGTACAGCAGCACGGTGGTACCCTGGCCCGGCGTGCTGTCGAGGCGGACGACGCCGCCCGACTGGCGCACGAAGCCGTAGATCTGCGACAGCCCCAGCCCCGTCCCCTGCCCAAGCGGCTTCGTGGTGAAGAACGGCTCCAGCGCCCGCGCCCGGGTGGCCTCGTTCATGCCGCTGCCGGTGTCGGCCACCGCAAGCTCCACATACGGGCCGGGCCGCGCGCCGTCCTGGCCGACCAGCTCGGCGGTCGTCAACGCCACGTCCCGGGTGCTGACGCGGAGCCGCCCGCCGCCGGGCATGGCGTCCCGGGCGTTGATCGCCAGGTTCAGCAGCGCGCTCTCCATCTGGTTGGGATCGCACAGCACGACCCACTCGCCATCGCCCATCTCCAGCGCAACCTGCACGTCCGGCCCCACGGTATGGCGGATCAGGTCGGCCATGCCCTCGACCAGCGTGTCGAGCACGACCGGCATGGGCTGCAGCGCCTGCCGCCGCGCGAAGGCCAGCAGCCGGTTGGTCAGCGCCGCCGCCCGGTCCACCGTCCGGCGCGCGCCCTGCATGAGCGGCAGCGCCTCGCCCGCCCGCCCCTGCCCGGCCCGGCGCATCATCAGGTCCAGGCTGCCGCTGATCGCCTGCAGCATGTTGTTGAAGTCGTGCGCGATGCCGCCCGTGAGCTGCCCCACCGCCTCCATCTTCACCGACTGGCGTAAGGCCTCCTCGACCTGGGCGCGCTCCGCGGCCTCGGCGCGCAGCCTGGCCTCGGCCGCGGCCAGCTCGCGGGTGCGGGCGGCAAGCTGGTCGCGCTCGCTGCTGACGTCGTACTGGCTGGCGAAGAAGTAGTTCAGGGCGCCCGCCGCGTCATTCACCGGGGCGATCAGCAGCCGGTTCCAGAACGCCGACCCGTCCTTGCGGTGGTTGCGGATGTCGATCTCGATGGGCTCTTGCGCGGCGATGGCATCGCGGATGCGGTCAATCGTCGCCGGGTCGGTTTCCGGCCCCTGCAGGAAACGGCAGTTGCGGCCGAGCACTTCCTCGCGCGTGTAGCCGGTCAGGCGGCAGAACGAGTCGTTGGCGAACACGATGGGGTTCTCGGCGTCCCTGGGGTTGGTGATGACCATGGGCATCCGCGTCACCCGGACCGCGGCGGCAAACGGGTCGGAGCCATCGTCGAGGCCCGCCAGCTCGGCGGTGATGTGCTCGCCTTCGCGGCTCATCCGGCCTGGCTGCGGGCGGGAGGGCGGATCGCGGCCGGCTAGATTGTCCTCGCCCAAAACTCGTCCTTCCCGCCACCGGCGCCGATATCGCATTCCGCTCCGGCTAACCCCCGGCGCACCGGCGGCCGCGCCTGTGCAGGCAGCGGTGCGGCAGCGGTGCCGGCCAGGCGCAGCGGCGAACCATGCCAACCCTCATTGCCCGGCATGGTTCCCAATCCTCTTTGAAGGCATCGGGGATGTGCTGTGCTGCCGTCTTGCCGATCCCAGCCGCGCGCTGCCCGCCTGGGATAGGACGCCTCCGTGCAGCCCGATTGCGGTGGGCGCCGGACCCGGGCGGCCGCATGACGGCGGCCGCCTGCAACTTCTCCCGCCGTCGTCCGCTGCTGCAGGGCATGGAGCGGCCTTGGAGGATATGCGCATGACCCACCCCACGCCCGAACAGGACCGGGCCGAAACGCTGGCCGAGTTCAGGCGCGTCGTGAACATGACGCCCGCCGCGCTCCGCAAGTGGCTGGACAGCCCCGACAGCCACGCCGTCGGCATGACGCCGGAGGGCGAGCGCGTCACGCATGACGGCGGGGAGGAGTCGGTCGGCCACGGCATGGGCCGCCGCATCCTGGAGCTGAAGGCGAAGCGGCAGGCCGACCTATCCGACGACGACCTGGCCGCCATGCGCAAGGTGGTCGGCTATGTTCACCGCCACTCGGCCCAACGGCCGCAGGGCGAGGTCGCGGACACGCGCTGGCGCAAGTCGCTGATGAACTGGGGCCACGATCCCCTGGCGGAGTGACGCCGACCGCGCGTGGGTCTGACCGGCGAGGGCGCTCCGTCACTGCAGGCCGTGCTTGCGGCGCGGCGGTCCGGGGGACCACGGCGGTGCTTGCCGCCTGGATTGCCGCGCCGAGGCCGGCTCGCAATGACGGCACCGTTCGGGACCGCAGCGGTCAGGGTCAAGAGCAATGGCGGCGGCCGTCAGCGCAGCGGCGACCAGGCCCCCGGCAGTGCGATCAGCGGCGTCGCCTTCTGGACGGCCCGCCCCGGCGAGCGGCCCCGCGGGCACGGCAGCATCGGAAGCACCGTTGCAGCCCTATAATGCCCGGCCGGCAGCATGGTGGCCGGCAGCATTGGCAGGTCATCGCCGGACGGCTATCGCCGCAGCACCGCCGGGACTGCCCGCTGCTCCCATCCCGCTAGTTCCAGCTCCGGCGTATCCCGTTCCGCCTCCGGATATCCCAGGCAGAAATAGCCGATCAGCCCCCACTCGCTGGGCACGTCCAGCGCGCCTGCCACGGCGGCCGGGTCGATAATCGACACCCAGCCCAGCCCCAGCCCCGCCGCCCGTGCCGCCAGCCACAGCGTGTGCACCGCCATGACGGCCGAATACTGCACCATCTCCGGCATCGTGCCCCGGCCCAGCCCGTGCCCCTGCGCCGGATCGGGTTCGGCAAACACCGCCAGGTGGCACGGCGCGTCGTCCAGCCCGGCCAGCTTCAGCCGCGCATACAGCCCGGCCCGGCCGGCCTCCTGCGTCGCCAGGGCCGCCGCGTTGCACCGCGCGAAGCTGGCCCGCACCGCCGCCCGCCGCGCCGGGTCGTCCACGGTGACAAAGCGCCACGGCTGGCTGAGGCCCACCGAGGGCGCCAGGTCCGCCATCCGCAGCAGCCCTTCCAGCAGCCCCGGCGCCAGCGCATCCCGCCGGAACCGCCGCACGTCGCGCCGCCAGCGGAACAGCGCCGCCAACTGCTGGCGGAATGCGTCGTCGAAGGTTGGGGCGCCGGGAATCGGGGTGCCGGAAGTCGGGATGTCGGAATTTGGGGCGTTGCAAGCTTCGGTTCCCATGATGTTCTGGGATTAGCACGCTTTTAAGCCTTTGCCGCCATGCTGCCCCGCGAACCTAAGCCGGCGAACCCAAGATGGGACCTCCTCATGGCGGCCAAGAAATCAGACAAGCCCACCATCATCATCCGCAGAGAGGAAGTGGTGGAGGGCGGGCATCACGGCGGCGCCTGGAAGGTCGCCTATGCCGACTTCGTCACCGCCATGATGGCGTTCTTCCTGCTGATGTGGCTGCTGAACGCCACTACGGAGGAACAGCGCAAGGGCCTGGCGGATTATTTCAGCCCGAACAACGTGCTGGCGCGCACCGCCAGCGGCTTCGGCGCCCCATTCGGCGGTCACACCCCTAACATCGACGGCTCGCTGGCGTCCGACCGGGGCGCGGTGCAGGTGGTGTTCGCCCCGCCCCACCCCAACGTCGATACCGACGAGGACGAGGGCGACGTTCCCGCGCAAAGCGCGCCGTCCAAGGCGGCCGGCTCCGCCCTGATCCCCACCGCCCGCGACGGCGGCACCGCCGCGGCCCTGCGCGCGACCCCCTCCCCGGATACCGATCCCCTGGCCGATCCTGTCCCGGCTGACCTGCCGGACCTCACGGGCAAGGCCGACAGCAAGCTGCAGGCCGACATCCCGCGCCCGGGCGCCAAATCACCCGCCACCGCCGAGCGCGAGCAGTTGGAACGCGCCGCCCAGCAAATTCAGGACGCGGTGCGCAACGACCCGGTGCTGGCCCCCATCGCCAAGCAGTTGCAGGTGGACCTGACGCCCGAGGGCCTGCGCATCCAGATCGTGGATGAGGACAAGCAGCCGATGTTCGCAAGCGGGTCCGCTGCCCTGAACGACCGGGCGCGGGCGCTGCTGGCCAAGGTCGCCCCGGTGCTGCTGCGCCTGCCCGAGGGCATCAGCATTGCCGGCCATACCGACGCCCAGCCGTATCGGGGCGGCGACCGCAGCAACTGGGACCTGTCGGCCGACCGCGCCAACGCCACCCGCCGCCTGCTGACGGACGCCGGGCTGCCGGAGGCCCGCATCCACGCCGTCGCCGGCCACGCTGACCGCGAGCCGCTACTGCCCGGTGATCCCCTGGCCGCCGCCAACCGCCGCATCGCCATCCTGGTGCTGCGCGACAGGCCCGCGCGTTGACCCCCGCCATGCCCATCCCCGCCATCATTGCGAGGAGCGCGGCGACGCGGCAATCCAGGAGCCATGCAGACCGCGCTGGCCGCCCCTCGGCGCTGCAAGCGCCCCTCGCAACGGCAACCCCCCGCTGGCCCGGTAGCGCCGCATGCTGACCATCGGCGGCCTGGTCTTCCTGCTGGTCTGCGTGTTCGGCAGCTACATCCTGTCCGGCGGCAGCCTGGAGCCGCTGATCGAGGCCATGCCGTTCGAGCTGCTGACCATTGGCGGCGCCGCCATCGGCACCTTCGTCATGGGCAACTCCATGCACGACATCAAGCACACCCTGGGCGGCTTCAAAAAGATCATGAAGGGCGCCACCTTCGGCAAGCAGCACTACATCGACCTGCTGAGCCTGATGTTCTTCTTCACCCGGCTGGCGAGCAGCAAGGGCATCATGGCGCTGGAGCCGCACATCGAGAAGCCCGAGGACAGCACCGCCTTCAAGAAGTTCCCAGCCATCCTCGCCAACCACCACGCGACGGCGATGATCTGCGACTACCTGCGGATGCTCGGCATGAACGCCGACGACCCGCACCAGATCGAGGACCTGATGGGCCGCGAGCTGAAGAAGACCTTGCATGAGGAGTTGCACCCGGCGCACGCCCTGCAGAACATGGCCGACGGCCTGCCGGCGCTGGGCATCGTCGCGGCGGTGCTAGGGGTGATCAAGACGATGTCGCACATCAGCGAGCCCCCCGCGGTTCTGGGCGCCATGATCGGCGGGGCGCTGGTGGGCACGTTCCTGGGGGTGCTGCTGGCCTACGGCATGGCCGGTCCGTTCGCTGCGAGGCTGAAGGGCGTGGTGGAGGAGGAGGCCAAGTACTACGACGTGATCCGCGCCGTGCTGGTCACGCACCTGCACGGCAATGCCCCGCAGGTCAGCGTGGAGACCGGGCGCAAGATGGCGCCGAACCAGCACATGCCGAGTTTTCAGGAGGTCGAGGTGGCGATGCAGTCGTTGCAGATCGCTTGATGGGCGGGCTGGGGCGGCGAGGCTATGTATTATCGGGGCGGCAAGCCGTAGCCAGGAGGGTTGGCCACGGCTGAGGTCATCAACAGCGAGGGACGGGTCACGATCCCGGAGGCCCTGCGCAACAGCCTCGGCATCGCGCCGGGCAGTTCCATCGAGTTCGAGGTGACACCGGACGGACAGGTCGTGGTGACCAAGGCCGCCGAGGCGGCACCCCGGCCCCGGAGTGGGTTCGAGCGGTTCATCGGCATCGCAGGCCCCGGCCCGACCATGGATGAACTGATCGCCGTTGCTGACGCGCGACGTGGCGCGCTGCCGCAGCTATCTCCCGGCCATCACGCTGATCGCGCCCTGACTGCCGCCGGGTCCGGCCGCCTGTTGTCATGCCAGGCGCGCCGCCGGCCTGCCACGCCCAGCGCCACCACGCCGCCAAGCAGCGCGGCCGTCCCCGGCTCCGGCACAGCGGCGATAGCAGCCTGCGGCGTCGCCAGGTAGCTCAGCCCGGTGCCGCCGAACGTGCCGACGAGCTGCCCGGCGTTGTTCAGCCCCACGGGCAGGAACGCGGAGCCGTCCGGACCCGTGACGTCGCTGAATACCCCGCCGATGTCGGTGAAGCCGCGGGTCGCGCCGCCGGCAGCATTGTACTGCCCGGCAATCTCCCCGCCGTCGTTGATCGCCAGCGGGTTCGTCTGGGCGGACCCAGGCACGGCGATGGTCGTGAACGTGCCGCCCTGGTCCAAGAATCCTTGCTGCTGCGGCAGGCCCGGCCCCGGGCCGAAGCTGCCCACCACCGCCCCCGCATTGTTGATGCCCTTCGCCTGCGTGAAGGTCGGCAGGTCCGGCGTGGCGCCCGGCACGGCCACCACGGCAAAGGTGCTGCCGGACGAGACGTAGCCCTCCAGCACGGAGGTTTGCCCAGTAGCAGCGAGGGCAGTTCCGACAACCTGCCGCGCGTTGTTCAGCCCATAAGCCTGGGTGCCGGCCGATGTTCCTCCAGGTGCCGCCACGCCGCCGACGACCCCGCCGAACACGGTAAACGGGGTTCGCCCGGCATCGATGCCCACGAGATCGCCAGCGTCGTTGATCCCGGTCAGGACCGTTCCGGCTGAGGGTGGGAAAGAGAGATTCAGGAGGGTGATGACGCCGCCGGTATCGGTCGCGGGCACGACAAGCTGCGGGTTGCCGGGTTGAGGCGCAGACCCGGCTATCTCGCCGACGTTGTTGATCGCCGCTGCCCCAAACCCGGTTGGCAGGACCGTGAAGTCGTACTGGACCGCAAGCGCCGGGCTGGCTGCGAACAAGGCGCAAGCTAGGGGAACCGTGATCTTCAAGTCCGCCTCCTTGGTGCATTGAAGGCCGAAGGAAATTGAGTCCCACCCTTGTCTCATACGCAGGAGTAAAGGGTTCAGCCCATAGGGACAAAGCAACCAACCCAAGGAAGAAGTGACTTCCACACACAAATCTTGCCATTTGTTAGTACGCTTAAGTGCCAGATTGCTGGCCGCATCCGGTGCAGTTGGCGGCGGTTGGTTGCAAGCGCGCCAGCCGCAGCACAACCCTTGCCGAATGGCTGACAACCGCCGGTCGCACGCACTGCAGAAGGCCTTGGCCGTCCCGGCATCCAGGCCGGGGTAGGTGCAGCCTCCTAGCTTCCCCCGCGCTCCACCGCCTCCGGAAAGAACAGGTCCGCCAGCCCCGCCGGCCGCCGCTTCAGCACCCCCGTGCCCGCCATGAACTCCGCCACCCGCAGCACGCCGCTCGGCTGCAGGGTGAAGCGGTTGCCCGGCGCGCCCATCGCCGCCTCCACGTTCGCCACGGTGTCCTTGTCGCCGCTGGCCGACAGGTATAGCTCCGCCGCCGCCCGCGGGTTGGCATTGATCCAGTCCGTCGCCTCGCTGAACGCCGCCAAGGCCGCCTGCCAGGCGATCGGGTTGTCCCGCCGGAACGCAGCCGTGGCATAGATCGTATTCGGCGTGCTGCTTGTGACGCCCTGGATGTCGTAGCTGTTCGCCACCTCCTGCACGCCCGCCATCCTCAGCTCGCGGTCTTGGAATGGGGTGCTGCTGAAATGGCAGGTGATCTCGGTCCGGCCCAGCATTGCCGCCATGCTGTCCGGATGGGCGCGGCCGATGGTCTGCGCATCCAGGCGCGACCACTCCGCAGCGCCCCACTGCTTGGCCGCTGCCATCTGCAAGAAGATCGCCTGCGGGCTGACCTTCACCGCCGGCATCGCGATGCGGTCGGCAGGGGTCAGGTCGGCGATCCCCCGAACCGCCGGGTTGACCGTCAGCAGCCGCTGGTTGGTGGCGTTCATCGCAAACGCAGACTTCACGGTACCCCGGGTGCGATCCCACAGCAGCAGCGCGCCCGGCGCCCCGCCGCTGGCAAAGTGCAGGCTGCCGGCCAGCAGCGCTTCCGTGACCGGGCCGGTGCCGGCAAACTTGATGTAGCTGGCCCGCAGCCCTGGCAGGCCCAGCCGTGCGCCGTGCCTCTGGATCAGCTCCTGCCGCTCCATCACATCCTGCTGCAGGTATAGGGTGCCAAACTGCTTGGAGATCAGCACCTCTCCCACCTCCGCATGGGCGCGGCGCACGGCAGGCAGGACGAGCGCTGCTCCCAGGGCAGCACGGCGGGTCAGGCGTGCGGTCATCGGCGGCTCCTGGCCGGTGGTGCGGAAATGCTACGGCGCATTCCCCTACGGCACCAGCCGCAGCGCCGCCGAGGCGCCCACCAGCAGCTCGGCCAGGCGCAGCCGGTCCATGCGGCACAGCCCGGCGCTCGGCGCGGTGCCGATCTCCTGCGCGGCGCGCGTCAGCAGCGCATCGTAGGCGGCCGGCGACCCCAGCCGGCGTCCGCCGCGGGCCAGGCGGCGCAGGTCGCGGGCGATCCCCTCCAGCTCATCCATTGCAGCGTCGTCCGGCGGTGGGCCTATCAGCCGCGGCAGCATCTCCTGCTGCACCGCCTGGGATAGCCGCGCCTGGCACGCCTGGTCCGCCGTCTGCCGGGTGCGGCCGGCCTGGGCGCGCAGGCCGGGGCGGCAGGCGGGTCCCTCCACCGCGTCCACCAGCGCCGCCAGGTCCCCAACGTGCCCTGCAGCGGCGCGCAGGCCGACGGCGGGCAGCACGGAGTCCAGCAGGTGGTCGGCGCGGTCCAGCGCATGCGCGGCGGCGGCGTCCAACGCGGCGCTGGGCAGGGCGGCCAAGCCTCCCGGGATCGCCTTGGCGGAGCCGGGACTCGCGGCCAGCACGGCAGCGGCCTCGCCATGCGACAGCAGCACCGCCAGCACGATGGCCATGGCAGCCGGGTTGCGCGCGTGGGCGTCGGCGAGGATGGCGCCGATGCAGGGCCCTGGGTCCGCCACCGCCAGCCGCTCCAGCCGCACCGCCTGGTGCAGCACAGCGGCGACATTGGCGCGGATGGCGTCATAGCAGCCCAGCGGCAGGCCGGCGGTGTCCGTCCAGTCCGGCGGCACCGGCAGCGCGTCCAGCACCGCCGCCGCTGCCGGCCACAGCGTCACGCCGACGCGCGCGCCCGCCGCCGTGGCCGCCTGCGGCGACATGCCGGCAATCATGCCCTGCACCGCCTGCGCCACGGGGCCGATCCGCGTCATGACGGCGGCGCCCAGGCAGCCCAGCGCCGGCCGCGGCACCGTCGGCGTCCCCGGCCGCCAGCCCGGCCCTGGCACGATCGCCGGATCAAGCGGGCTGAACATCAGCCGCATCGCCGTCACCGGGCGCGCCGGCGCCAGCAGCGCCAGGCGGGACCGCAACGGCGCGATCAGCGCATCCGCCGCGCCCCGCTGCGGCATGGCGTCCACCAGCGCCACCACCTGCGCCAGGCGCTCGTCGCGCGCCTGGTCCAGTTGACGCCGCATGTCGGGCAGGGCGGAGGGCGGAGCCGGTCGCTCGGCAGCCAGGTTCCCGCTCATCAGGCGGCCAACGCCCGCAGGTGCTCGTTGCGGGCTACCAGGTCCGGGTTCACGACGCCGCGCGGCTCGATGGCCAGCAGCCGGCGCAGCGCCAGCGGCACCGCCGGGTCGAGGACGGCGCCGGTCCAGGCAGTGGCCTCTCCAGCCGGAGCCGGGGCAAGGTGCGCCACCTCCTGCAGGGCGGCGGGACTGCCGGGGGCCTGCGCCCAGATCAAGCACGGCAGCCGCCAGCCATCCAGCAGCCAGGCGGGACGGGCTGCCAGCGCCGCCACGTCCTCCTGCCCCGAGCGCCATGCCCGCACCAGCGCCGCGACGCCGGGACCTTGACGGGCGGCATGCAACGCTACGGTGGTCGCCTGTGCGGCGTCCCCGGCCAGGGTGGCGGCCAGGCGGGCCAGGCGCTCCCCCTCCGGCTGCGGGGTGGACCAGGCCAGCAGCCCGTCCCGCAGCGCCAGCAGCTCGCGCACGGCCTGTGGCACCGGCGCGTCGTCCGCCCCGGGGCCGATGCCCAGCGGCGCCATGATGCGCGCCACGGCCGTCATCTCCGCCATGTCGGGTCCTCTTATTGGATCGGCGCCGCCCTCGGCGACCAGCACCGTCAGCAGGTGGCGGGTGGTGGCCTGCAGCCGGGCGAGGTCCGCCGCGCCGGCAGCCACCGCCGCTGCACGGGCCGCACGTCCCGCCGCCCCGCCCAGCGCTACCCGGCGTGCCGCGGCCTGCACGCCCAGGGGCACCGCAGGCACGCCGCGGGGGAATGCCTGCTCCAGTGCGGACAGCAGGTGCAGGTCGTGCAGGGTCGGCTGACAGAGGTCGGCGACGCCGGCCCAGGGCACGACGTAGGCGCCAGGCCCGCCGGACGGGTTGGGGAACACCAGCTCCAACCAGCCCTTGCTGCCTTCGGCCTTACCCTGTCGCACCCGCGCGACCTGCAGCCCCGGCGTGGTGAAGGGCACGCTGACACCGCGTTCGATGAACGTGGCGGCGAAGGCGCCGGGCTGGGACGCACCAAGCTGGCGAGGGCTGGCAGCGGATCGGATGTCCATGGCGCAACGTTGCACGACAAAGGTAAACAGGGCGTCAAACGCCTCTGCGCCATCGCAGCCTTGACGACGGCATCAGGACCGCACTGCCTAGCCCTATGCCAGCGGCCATTTGCCATGACTGATTTGCCCGTCATTGCGAGCCGCGCTTGCGGCACGGCAAAGGCGTGCGCGGACTGGCGTCCCGGTCCCGCACCCCATGGATTGCCGCGTCGCGGGCGTTCCTCGCAATGACGGCCGCAGGCACGATGCGACCGTGAAAGGGTCACTGCGAATGGCCAGGGACATTATCCCTGAACGGAAGGGACAGGCGGGTGGCGTCGTCACGTCACAAGCGTTGGCGCTGTTTTAATCGGCTTGCACGATCACGCGGTGGGCAGTGCGGCGCGGACCGTCCCCGTCCAACGGCCCATCCCCCGCTCCACCATCCCATCCAGCCATTTCCGCCACCACCGCTTGCTACGCTCCGCCGGGGGGCCCAGCACCGCAACGGCCGCGAGCGTCAACCCGATGGCGAGCCACCCCGCATCCCGCGGCAGAAACCCGGCCGACAGGTGCAGCAGCGGCTCGTGGAACATATACAGCGCAAAGCTCACGCCCGCGCACCAACGCGCCGGGGCGGCAATCCACCCGAGCGGCAGCCGCTCCGCCACCCGGCGCGCGCCCAGCAGGTGCGCCGCGACCGCCAGGCCGAATGCCCAGTCCAGCCAGAACACCCGCGCCTCGGCAAGCTGCATGAACACCCACGGGCTGACGGCGGCCTGCATGGCATGGATCGCCGGGTCGTAGGCCCGGGTCACGACCACGCAGCCCATGAACGCCAGCCCCCCGGCCCATAGCAGCCCGTCCACCCAGGCCGGATGACGCCGCAGGCCCGGCGCGCGCTGCAATGCGACGCCCATCAGCCAGACCGGCAGCAGCAGCAGCCCCTTATGGCCCATCAGCGCCAACGCACCGAGCACCGCCGCCCCGCGCAGCCAGCCGCGCGGCACGAACATCACGGCGGCGAACAGCGCGTAGTACCAGAACTCCAGGCACAGCGACCAGGCAGCGCCATTGGACAGCGGCTGGATGCTGACCCAGCTTTCGGACACGAAGCCGAGCATGGCGCCGATGCGGACCAGCGGCCAATCAATGGGCGCGAACGCATAGGCGCGCGGGTCCTGCCCGAACCGGCGCCCGATCACGTCGCACACGACCGTCAGCGCCAGGGCCGGCACCACCACCGACCACAGCCGCGCCAGCCGGGCGACGGCGAACGGGCGCAGCGAAGTCTCCCGCACGGCCGCCACATGGGCGATCACGTAGCCGGACAGCACGAAGAACACCATGACCGCCTGGTGTCCCCACTGCCCGGCGCGCGGCAGGTCGTAGAAGTCCGCCGCGTGCCCGAACACCACGTCTAGCGCAGCCAGGCTGCGCAGGATATCAAGATAGGTGGATTCGCGTGGGGTCATGCACTTGGCAATTGACGGCCCCGCATAGAAAAAAGAACGTCAATAAATATTAGTTATTTTATTTCGTTAGATTAAAGCCCGGCTATTGCATGAACCGATCTCGTCCACGCTCGGCCGCCCCGTCAGGCGCCGCCAATGGTGCCACAGCAGCCGGGCGGCCAGGGCGCGGTGCGGCCGCCAGGTCTCGGCCAGCACCCGTAGCGCGGCGGGGCCGGGCCGCGCCGGCAGGCCGAGCAGCGATGCCGCCGCCCCGGCCACCGCGATGTCCCCGGCCGGGAACACGTCCGGCCGTTGCAGGGCGAACAGCAGGTACACCTCCGCAGTCCAAGGCCCCAGGCCGCGCACGGCGGTGATGGCCTGCACCGCCGCGGCGTCGTCCATGGCGGCCAGCGTGTCCTCGGCCAGCCGCCCCTCCGTGAACGCCTCCGCCAGCGCGCGGGCGTGCAGCACCTTGGGCCGGCTCAGCCCGGCGCCGCGCAGCGCTTCGTCGGGCAGCAGCAACAGGCCGGCGGGGTGCCCGGCGCCGGGCAGGGCGGCCAGGCGGCCCCAGATCGCGGCGGCGGCGGCGCTGCTGATCTGCTGGGCCATGATGATCCGCAGCAGCCCCGGGAACCCGCCGGGCCGCACGCGCCAGGGGAGGGGACCGGCGGCGGCCTCGATGGGCGCCAGGCGCGGGTCGGCCCGCACCAGGGCGTCCAGGGCGGCGCGCATGGGCGGGGGCGGGTGGGGGAAGGGCGGGGTGGTCAGCGCCCGCGGTCCGGCGGCAGCCGGCGGAGCAGCGGTGGGCGGGGCAGGGTGACTTCGCGATAGCTGCCTTGGCTGACCTGTTTCAGAGCTTCGGCACTGTCTTGCCCATGGGCTCGGACCATCTGCCAGGAACTGGTCAAAACGACTACAATCCCAATGTGCCTGCGCGGCAGGTTCTGCTGATGACGAATATTCTGATCCGCCGTGACCATCGCGTCGAACCGTTCAAGCTCGGCCGCGGCAAGCAAGTCTCCATTGGAAAGCCTGCTCCACCCAGCTTCCCGAGCGTGAACGACCTGATGCTGGGGAACGCAAGCCGCGCAGGGTAATCGGCATGTTCTGGTCAAGCAGTACGCGCAAGCTGTGACAGATGTTGGTGATAGAACGCCAGCACGCCCTCCACCTGCGCCAACGGCAGGCCGAAGTTCTCCGCCATCCACTCCGGGCCTTCCTTGATGTTGTCGATCAGGTCATCCGGCCGGATGCGGGAATCCCGGAGGACGGGGACACCAGACAGGCGGCCCGGCCCGGCCTTGATCAGCGAGCAATCTGTCCATTCCATGACTGGCTCCCTTGGCGTCAACGGGCCGGCACCAAGGCCGACATGGCACTCATGACAGGATATACGCCTGGGCAGATGCGACACCGCGTCCCGCCTGCTTCACGGCATCGTCCATCGGGATCAAACCGCCACCACAAGCTGCGCCCGCCCGCCCCGCGCCCGCAAAACCTCCTGCCGCCAATCCAGCCCGGCCCGCAGCACGATGGTCAGCAGCGCCACCCCGGCCAGCAGCGTCGCCACCCCGAACGCGGCGGCGATGTTATACTCCTGATACAGCACCTCGATATGCAGCGGCACCGTGTTGGTCAGCCCGCGGATGTGCCCCGACACCACCGACACCGCGCCGAACTCCCCCATCGACCGCGCGCTGCACAGCAGCACCCCATACAGCAGCCCCCAGCGTATTTTCGGAAGTGTCACCCGCAGGAACATCTGCATCCCGCTGGCGCCCAGCACCAGCGCCGCCTCCTCCTCGTCGATCCCCTGCGCGCCCATCAAGGGAATCAACTGCCCGGCCACGAACGGCAGCGTCACGAACAGGGTTGCCAGCACGATCCCCGGCAGCGCGAACACGATCCGGATGCCCGCATCCGACAGCCAGGGGCCGAACCACCCCTGCAACCCGAACATCAGCACATAGACCAGCCCGGCGATCACCGGTGACACCGAGAACGGCAGCCCGATCAGCACCCGCAGCAGCCGCCGCCCGGCGAAGCGGAACCGCGTGATGCACCACGCCGCCGCCAGGCCGAACACGGTGTTGACCGGCACCACGACCGCCGTCACCAGCAGCGTCAGCCGCACCGCGGCGGCTGCGTCCGGGTCGGTGACGGCGGCGATGAACGCCCCCACCCCGTCCGCGAACGCCTCGGTGAACAGCACCGCCAGCGGCAGCACCAGCAGCCACCCGGCCAGCAGCAGCGCGCCGCCGATCAGCAGCACGCGCCAGGCCAGGCTCTCGCCGATGCCCAAGGTGCGGTAGAACGGCCTACGCACGGCCCATCCGCAGGCGGTCGATGCCCAGCAGCAGCACGAACGACAGCGTCAGCATCGCCGTGCCCAGCAGGGCGGCGCCGGGCAGGTCGAACGCCTCCAGCTTGGCGACGATCAGCAGCGGCACGATCTCGGACACCATAGGCCGGTTGCCGGCGATGAAGATGACGGACCCATACTCGCCCACCGCCCGCGCGAACGCCAACGCGGCGCCGGTCGCCACGGCAGGCAGCAGCGGCGGCAGGATCACAAGTCGAAAAGCCTGCCATGGCGAGGCTCCCAGCACCATTGCCGCCTCGTCCGCCGCGCGGTCCAGCCCGGCCAGCACCGGCTGCACCGCCCGCACCACGAACGGCAGCGCCACGAACAGCAGCGCCACGCCGATGCCCAGGGGGGTGAACGCGACCTCCAGCCCCAGCGGCGCCAGCAGCCGCCCCATCCAGCCGTCCGGCACATACAGCGTGGTCAGCGCGATGCCCGCAACCGCCGTGGGCAGCGCGAACGGCAGGTCGATCGCCGCATCCAGCACGCGCCGCCCCGGGAAATGGTAGCGCTCCAGCACCCAGGCCAGCAGCACCCCCAGGGGCACGCTCAGCAGCGCCGCCGCGGCGGACGTGCCGAAGCTGACGCGGAACGCCGACAGGGTGCGCGGGTCGGTGAACAGCGCCCACGCCCGGCCCGGCTCCGCCGTCCCCGCCTTTGCCACCAGCCCCGCCAGCGGCACCAGGACGATCAGGCCCAGGAACGCCCCCGTATAGCCCAGGGACAACCCGAAGCCCGGCAGGACCCGGCGAGCGCTTCTCGTCCGAACCCGGCGAGCGCTTCTCGTCCGAACACGCTGCCGCACCCTACTGGCCCGGCTTGTAGAGCTGGTCGAACACCCCGCCATCGGCGAAGTGCGTGCGCTGCACCTCGGGCCAGCTTCCGAAGGTGTCGGCCACGGTGAAGGTCGCAACCGGCGGGAACAGGTCCGCGTGCCGGGCCAGCACGGCCGGGTCCTGCGGGCGGAGGAAGTGCTGCGCCGCAATCTCCTGCCCCTCCGGCGTCCACAGGAAACGCAGGTAGGCGTCGGCCACGGCGCGGGTGCCGCGGTGGTCCACCACCCGGTCCACCACCGCCGCCACGGGTTCGGCGACGATGGTGGCGGACGGCCGCACGATCTCCAGCCCGGCGCGGGCCATGCGGCGGACGGCGAGGTTGGCTTCGTCCTCCCAGGCGATCAGCACGTCGCCCTGGTTGCGCTGGGCGAAGGTGATGGTGCTGCCGCGGGCGCCGGTGTCCAGGATGGGGACGTGCTTGTACAGGGCTGCCACGTAGGCCCGTGCCGCGTCAGGGCCGCCGGCCCGCTGCGCCCAGCCCCAGGCGGCCAAGTAGGACCAGCGCGCGCCGCCGGAGGTCTTCGGGTTGGGGGTGATGACGCTGACGCCGGGATGCACCAGGTCCGGCCAGTCGTGGATGCCCTTGGGGTTGCCGTGGCGGACGAGGAACACGATGGTGCTGGTGTAGGGCACCGCCCGGTTCGGCAGCCGGTCCCGCCAGCCCGGCGCCACGGCCCCGCCGTGCTCGGTGATGGCGTCGATGTCCGGCTGCAGGGCGAGCGTCACGACATCGGCCTCCAGCCCGTCGATCACCGCCCGGGCCTGCGCGCCGGAGCCGCCGTGGCTGGCGCGGATTTGCACGTCCTGGCCGGTCTGGGCGTGCCAGGCCCTGGCGAAGGCCGGGTTGATGGCGGTGAACAGCTCGCGCGTCGGGTCGTAGGACACGTTCAACAGCGTGGTCTCAGCGTGGGCCGCAGGCGCAAGCAGGAGCAGCAGCAGGAACATGCTTCTCCCTCTCCCTCCGGGAGAGGGCCGAGGTGAGGGGGTCTTGCCGTGGAGCCGGGACCGTAGGTTGCCTGGGGAACCGGGCCTGTCCTGGCCAAGCACCGCGCTTGCCCGCCCCCTCACCCCGGCCCTCTCCCGTAGGGAGAGGGAGAAGGACAGCACCCCATCAGCCGACACGCGCTGTCAGCCCTGGCAGGCCCACCACGCCCGTAACATATGCCGCCAGCCGCTCCGCGCTGCTGCCCACCGCGGCATCGCCGGTGTCCACCACCAGGTCCGGCGCCTCCGGCACGTCATACGGCGCGCCTACCCCCGTGAAGCCCGGCAGCCGCCCGGCGCGCGCCGCGGCATACAGGCCCTTGGGGTCCCGCGCCTCGCACACCGCCGGGTCCGCCGCCACGAACACCTCCCGAAATTCCTCGCCGCCCAACTGCCGGGCCATCGCGCGGTCCTCCGCCTTGGGGGAGATCAGCGCCACCAGCACCACCTGCCCGGCATCCGCCATCAGCCGGGCGACGACGGCGGCGCGGCGCACGTTCTCCCGCCGATCCTCCGGTGAGAACCCCAGGTCGCTGCACAGCCGCGCCCGCAGCGTGTCCCCATCCAGCACCACCGCATCCACGCCCCGGCGGAACAGCAGCGCCTCCGCTGCCCGCGCCACGGTGCTCTTCCCAGCACCGGGCAGGCCCGTCAGCCAGAATACGCCGCCGGTGTGCCGCTTGGCCTGCGCCCGCTCCGCCAAGGTGACGGCGCTGTCCACCGGGAACACCGAGCGCCCCGACGGAGCCAACGCCGCCGGCCCGATCAGCGGCGCGCCGCCGACGATGCGCTGATGGATGTCCACCAGCACCCCCCGCCCGCCCAAGGCGCCCGGCTCGAACGGGTCGAACAGGATGCTCTCGCTGGCGGCCAGCACCACCTCGGCAAACCCCTCCGGCGGCACATGGTCGGCCGGCTGGTCCGTCAGGTCGTCGATCCGCACGACCGAGGTGATCGCCGCCACCGTCACCGCATGCTCGGCGGTGGACAGCCGCAGCCGGAAGCTCTCGCCGGCGCGCAGCGGCTCCTGCCGCAGCCAGAACAGCCGGGCGCGGATGCGGGCGGCGCGCAGCGGCGGGTGGGCGGCGGCGTGCAGCAGGTCGCCGCGCACCACCACCACCTCGGGCGCCAGGGTCAGCGCGACCGACTGCCCGGCCGCAGCCTGCTGCGCGCCATCCACCGGCCAGCCCTTGAGGGCGGCCACCGTCGCCACCGCCCCTTGCGCGCCGATCACGACCTCGTCGCCGGCCGCGATGCGCCCGCCCTCGATGCGGCCGACCACCACGCGCTCGTCGCCCTGGCGGTACACGTCCTGCACCGGCAGCCGCAGCGGCCGGTCGGCGCGGGACGGCAGCGGCGGCACGACGGACAGCGCCTTGGTCAGCGTGGGGCCATGATACCAGGGGGTGCGCGGGGACCGGCTGGACACGTTGTCGCCGTGCCGGGCCGAGGCCGGGATGACCGCGGAGGGGCTGATCTCCAACTGCTCCAACAGCTCGGTGATGGCGCGGGTGGCGGCCCCGACGCGCACGGGGTCGAAGTCCAGCAGGTCCGCCTTGTTCAGCAGCACGATCACATGGCGCACGCCGATCAGCCGCAGCAGCACGGCATGGCGCCGGGTCTGGTCCTGCACGCCCTCCGCGGCATCGACCACCAGCACCGCCGCCGCCGCCCCGGCCGCGCCCGTCACCATGTTGCGCAGGAACTGCCGGTGGCCCGGCGCATCGACGATCACGAACGGCCGCCCGTCCAGCACGAAGGGCAGGCGTGTGCTGTCGATGGTCACGCCCTGGTCGCGCTCGGCCTGCAGGCTGTCGAGCAGGAACGACCACTCGACCTTCAGGCCCCGGCGCGCGCTGCTGGCCAGGGCCGCGTCCATGCGGCCCTCCGGCAGGTTGCCGGTGTCGTGCAGCAGGCGGCCGATCAGGGTGCTCTTGCCGTGGTCCACGTGGCCCACGATGACGATGCGGGTGGACTGCTCGTCCTCATGCGCGCGGGTGTCGTTCAACGCCAGGTTGTCCATCCCGGCATCGTCGTCCGTCAGGGTGGCGATGGGAAGCACCATGTTCATCACAGGTATCCCGTCACGCGCAGGCGCTCGAAGGCGTCCTCCGTCTCGTTATCCATCGCGCGCCCGGCCCGCTCCGGCTCGCGGGTGCTGCGCAGCTCGGCCAGGATCTCGGGGATGGTGCTGGCCAGGCTGGGCACCGGGTTGGTGATGTCGTGGTCGCCGAGCGAGCGGTAGCGCTGGCCGTCCCGGCTGAAGTACAGGCCCACCACCGGGATGCCCTCGCGCTGGATGTAGCGCCAGATGTCGATCTCGCGCCAGGCGAGCAAGGGATGCACGCGGACGTGGGCGCCGGGTTCGGCGGGGGTGGCGAACTGGTCCCAGAACTCGGGCGGCTGGTTGCGCACGTCCCAGCGGTGGCTGGCGCCGCGCGGGCTGAACACGCGCTCCTTGGCGCGGGTGGCCTGCTCGTCGCGGCGTATGCCGGCGATGACGCCGGCCAGGCGCCGCTGCTCGATTAAGGCGGCGAGGCCGGCAGACTTGCGGGCGGCGCTGCGGGCGTTGGGCGGCAGGCTGGGGTCGATGTCCTCGACCGGGGGGCAGGCGCCGACGTGCAGGTCCAGGCCCCACTTGACGGAGTACTCGTCGCGGAAGGCATACATCTCGGGGAACTTCTTGCCGGTGTCCACGTGCAGCACCGGGAACGGCACCCGGCCGAGGAACGCCTTGCGCGCCAGCCAGACCAGCACGTTGCTGTCCTTGCCCAGCGACCACAACAGGGCGAGCGGGCGCAGGCGATGGTAGGCCTCGCGCAGGATGAAGATGCTCTGCGCTTCGAGCTGGTCCAGGTCGGTCATCGGTTGCTCACGGGTTGAGTGTGCTTCGGGGCGGCTGGCGCACCGGCCTCTACGCCAGCTGGACGCGCGTCACGTCCGTCCCGTCCTCGGCATCGAGGATGGTGAACGCCACGCCGCGCGCCTGCCAGAGACGCAGCGTTTCCAACGAGACGTACTGCCCGTGTGCGGCGTCATACAGCCTGCTGCGGGCGTAGCGGCGGATGATGACCGGGGCGCTTGCCGATGCGTCTGACATTGCCGGACCCTGCTGTTCGCGGCCAAGCCTACAAGGTTCGACCCTGCCAGGCGAGAGTCCCGCCGTGGGTCATGGTCGCCCGTTCTTATGGATCGACCAGGCTTATGGATTGACCAGCCGGGCGGTCATGCGCCATGGGCCAGCACGTCGCGGGCGGTGGTCCAGGGCACCGTGCCGTACCTGTCGTCGAGCGGCTGCAGCTTGCCAAGGCCGCTCGACAGGTCGCGCAGGTGTGCGCCGAAGCAGGAATCCGGCTCCGCTGCTGCTGGACCACCGGCCCCTGCAGCCGCCGCCTCGCCAGGCCGGGCGGCGCCCGTTAGGCTGGCTGCAACGCTCACAGGGAAATGCCAGATGGCCGAGATCGAACGCCGCAGCCTGCTCCGCACCTCCGCCGGGATCGCCGCCGTCCTCGCCGCCGATCCCGCCGCGGCCCAGCCTGTTGCGGCCCAAGCTGCTGCGGCCCAACCCGCCACCCCACCTGCCGCCCCGCCCGGCGCCGCCCCGAAGGGACCGCCACCCGTGCCCGTCACCCGAATCCTGGCCCGCTACGTCGCCACCGCCCCCATCGAGCAAGTCCCCGCCCCCGTCCGCAAGGAGGCCGCCCGCACCCTGCTCAACTGGGTCGGCTGCGCGGTCGGCGGCTCGCAGCAGGGCGCCCCCACCCATGCCGCCGCCGCGCTGGCCCCGTTCTCCGGACCCGCGCAATCCAGCCTGTTCGGCCGCAAGGAGCGCATGGACGCCTTGCACGCCGCGCTGGTGAACGGCATCAGCTCGCATGTGCTGGACTTCGACGACACCCACCTGCGCACCATCATCCACCCGGCCGGCCCCGTCGCCTCCGCCGTGCTCGCCTGGGCCGAGCACCACCCGACCCCCGGCGCCGAGTTGATGAACGCCCTCGTGCTGGGCTGCGAGGTCGAGTGCCGCATGGGCAACTCGGTGTTCCCCGAGCACTACGCGATGGGCTGGCACATCACGGGATCGACCGGGGTGTTCGGCGCCGCCGCCGCCATGGGCCGCCTGCTGCACCTGGACGAGCAGCGCATGACCTGGGCGCTCGGCCTGGCGGCGTCGCAGCCGGTGGGGCTGAAGGTGCAGTTCGGGTCCGACACCAAAAGCTTCCACCCCGGCCGCGCCGCGCAGAACGGCATGGTGTCGGCGCTGCTGGCGCAGCAGGGCTTCACCGCGTCCGAGGTCGCCATCGAGGGCTTCGACGGCTGGGGCCAGGCGCTCAGCACCCGGCATGACTGGGCGGAGGTGGTCGATGGCCTGGGCGAGCATTACGAGCTGGCGCTGAACACTTACAAGCCGTTCGCCTGCGGCATCGTCGCCCACCCGGCCATTGACGCGGCGATCCAGTTGCGCTCGGCCAACGCGCTGCGGCCGGAGGCGATCCAGGCGGTCGATCTGCGGGTGCATCCGCTGGTGCTGAACCTGATGGGCAAGGCCGACCCGCGGGCCGGGCTGGAGGGCAAGTTCAGCATCTACCACGCGGTCGCGGTGGCGCTGGTGACCGGGCGTGCCGGGGAGCAGGCGTTCACCGACCGCGCGGTGGCCGACCCCCTCGTGGTCGCGGTCCGCAAGCGGGTGACAGTCACCATCGACCCGGCGATCAAGCCGGACCAGGTGGACATGACCATCACCCTGACCGACGGCCGCAAGCTGCACCAGTTCATCGAGCACGCGGTGGGCAGCCAACTGAGTCCGATGACGGACGCGCAACTGGAAGACAAGTTTGCCGGGCTGGCGGAGGAGATCCTGCCCACGGCGCAGACTCGGCGGCTGATGGACCTATGCTGGGCGGCGTGGGACCTGCCGGATGCGGGCGAGATCGGGCGGGCGGGCGCGGCAGGGGCTTGATCCGCGGCGGCGGGCGGGTGTAAGGACGCGCCTCCCAAGGCGGGGCCGTAGCTCAGTTGGGAGAGCGCCTGAATGGCATTCAGGAGGTCAGCGGTTCGATCCCGCTCGGCTCCACCATCTTTTAATGATTTAGCGGCAGGATGAGGGTTGTAGCGGACCTAACCGGGGCCGCTGCGGACCCCTGGCGGGCCTCAGCGAACTATGGCCCAAGCCACAAGGCCAAGGACACCCCACAGCGGAATGCTCAGGATCACGCTGACCGCAATCCCGAGCATGGGCATCGCATGTTTCAGACCATAGGGCTGGTCTATTTCATCGCCTAGCAGCCGGCGGGGTACTGCCGCGCCGCACAGGAGCGGAACCAAGTTCGGGTTGACGTGATCCAACCGTCCTGGGCGTCGGCGGTCCTCATACTCGCGTGGGCGGTGGTCACCCTCGCCTTGGAAGCGATCCCTGAAAGCCTGGATTTTCTGTTCTGAGCTGGACATTTCGAGTTGAGTCATGACTGACCTCTTGCCGCTAGGTTGCGGTTGCACCGCGATTGTGGCCTAGAATCTGAGGATACATTAACAGCATCCGTCATGTGGATAAACTTAAGGCTACGTTAAGAACGATTTGAATTTGTCAGGCCGGATCATTTCAGGCGTTCAGGATGTTCATGGGCGGGGCGCCACTGCACGGTCACGCCGCCGATTGCCGTCTGCTGCTGGCGGCCCCATGCCAACCGCGGAAAATCCGGAACGGTGGCGGGTGCCTTCCCCCAACCAATCAACGGGGAAAAATAAGGAAATGGATCTTGAGACGAAACCGCAACGAGGCTGCGAGGGCGCCAGGCTTCAGCATCCAGCATCACCCATGACCAGCGCCACGCCGGCCGAGGACCTCACCCACGATCCGCACTGGCAGCGGAACCTTTGGGTCTGCGCATTCGGCTCGTTCACCACCATCGCGGCGATGACCCAGTTGCAGCCGTTCCTGCCGCTGTATGTCGAGGAACTCGGCGTCAAGGACCCGGCCGCCATCGTGCAGTGGTCCGGCGTGGCCTATGGCGCGACGTTTCTCAGCGCCGGGCTGGTGGCGCCGCTGTGGGGCCACCTCGCCGACCGGTATGGGCGCAAGCTGATGCTGATCCGCGCCAGCCTCGGCATGGCGGTGTCGATGTCGCTGATCGGGCTGTCGGACAGCGTGTGGCACCTCGTGCTGCTGCGGCTGCTGGCGGGACTGCTGGGCGGGTATGCGTCGGGCTCGATGGTGCTGGTGGCGACGCAGACGCCGCGGGAGCGCTCGGGCTGGGCGCTCGGCACGCTGTCGGCCGGCATCATGGCGGGCAACCTGGCGGGGCCGCTGGTCGGCGGGATGCTGCCGCCGCTGATCGGCATCCGCAACACGTTCTTCCTCGCCGGCGCCGTCATCTTCACCGCGTTCCTGGCCACGCTGTTCCTGGTGAAGGAGCGCCGGCGTCCGCCGAAGGCCCGGGCGGCGGCTGGGGGCGGCTGGGCGGCGGTCCCCGACAAGCGCCCGGTCGTCGCCATGCTGGTCACCGGGCTGCTGCTTCTGGTGGCCAATATGTCCATCGAGCCGATCATCACGGTTTACGTGCAGCAGCTCGTGCGCCAGGCGGACCAGGTGACGGCCGTATCCGGCGTGGTGATGGCGACGGGCGCCCTGGGCAGCATCCTGTCGGCCTCCCGCCTGGGCCGGCTGGCGGACCGGGTCGGGCACTGGAACGTGGTGGTCGGCGGGCTGCTGGTGTCCGGCCTGCTGCTGTTGCCCCAAGCCTTCGTCACCGCGAGCTGGCAGCTTGTGGGCCTGCGCTTCCTGATGGGGCTGTCGCTGGGCGGCCTGCTACCCTGCATCGCCGCGGTGATCCGGCAGAGCGTGCCGGACGGCATCGCGGGGCAGGTGCTGGGCTACTCGATCTCGGCGCAGTATGCGGGGCAGGTCATCGGACCGCTGTTCGGCGGCTTCGTCGGCGGCCGGTTCGGGATGCGCGCGGTATTCCTGTGCACGTCCGCCCTCATGGTCGCGGGGGCGGTCTTGAACTGGCGGGCTGGCGCCGAGGCACGGCGGGCGCGTTCCGGCGCCGGGCTGCGCCAGCGGGGAGTCCCATGACGGGCATGGCGCCTCGCCTTGGCCGCTCCACCTGGCGAGGGAACCCCGCCTCCCTTGGCATGACCGGTTTGCCCGCCTTCTCGCCCATCCCTTCCTCCCCGTCCCGTCATTGCGAGGAGCGCTTGCGACGCGGCAATCCAGGGGGTGCAAGACCGGAACTGCAACCCAAGCACCCCTGGATTGTCACGCCGCAAGCGCGGCTCGCAATGACGGCGGCCAGCCCCATGCAACCACGTGGGGATCAGGGCAGACGGCGGCTGGCATCAGGCCCGCGCCGTCTGCGGCCGCCAGGCGCCATCGAAAGCATAGGCAACAATTTCCCACTGGCCATCCAAGGCAGCACAGGTCTTCCATGACGCTGCCGGTATTTAGTTAATCCCTTCTTATTGCCGTCCCACCCCTGTTTCGGCTTGCCGCGGTCCCCCTTTTCCTGTGGACCTTGCTTTCAACCCACGGCCCAACCGCCGCGAACACTGGACCGGACCCCGCAGCATGAACGCCATCCCCGCCCGCCCCGCCGCCATGCCCCCGCCCGACATGCTCTGGTTCCTCCCCACCGGCGGCGACGGCCGCTATCTCGGCTCTGCCGCAGGCCAGCGGGTGGCTGACAACCGCTACCTCCGCGGCGTCGCACAGGCCGCCGACCAGCTTGGCTTCCATGGCATCCTGCTCCCCACCGGCAACGGCTGCGAGGACGCGCTGGTCACCGCCGCCAGCATCGCCTCCTTCACCGAGCGCCTGCGCTTCCTCGTCGCCATGCGCCCCGGCCAGGTCACCCCCGGCGAGGCCGCACGCCAGTATTCGGCGCTGGACCGCCTGACCGGTGGCCGCCTGATGGTCAACGTCGTCTGCGGCGGCAACCCGGCCGACCTCGCCGGCGACGGCCTGAGCCTCGGCCACGACGAGCGCTATGACCAGGCTTCGGACTTCCTGCACATCTGGCGCGGCCTGATGGCCGGCGACACCGTGCAGTACGAGGGCAAGCACCTGTCCTCCCGCGGCGGCCGGATGATGTTCCCGCCCGTGCAGGCCCCGTACCCGCCGCTGTTCTTCGGCGGCTCCTCCCCCGCCGCCCACGCGCTGGCGGCGGCGCAGGCCGACGGCTACCTGACCTGGGGCGAACCCCCCGCCGCGGTCGCCGAGAAGATCGCCGACGTCCGCACCCGCGCCGCCGCGCACGGCCGCACGCTGCGCTACGGCATCCGCCTGCACCTGATCGTGCGCGAGACCGAGGGCGAGGCCTGGGACGCCGCCCGCCACCTGATCCGCCACCTGTCCGACGACACCATCGCCACCGCCCAGCGCAAGCTCGCGACCGAGAGCGACAGCGAGGGCCAGCGCCGCATGCTCGCCCTGCACGGCGGCTCCCGCGAGCGGCTGGAGGTCGCGCCGAACCTGTGGGCCGGCGTCGGCCTGGTGCGCGGCGGCGCCGGCACCGCGCTGGTCGGCGACCCGGAGACGGTGGCCGAGCGCATCCGCGAGTACCAGGCGCTGGGCATCGACACCGTGATCGCCTCCGGCTACCCGCACTTGGACGAGGCCTACCGCGTGGCCGAGCTGCTGTTCCCCGTGCTGGGCGTCCAGCGTCCCGGCGTCATCCATGGTGGTCCGACGCTGCTGACCGGCGGCGGCTCGTTCATGACCACCGGGCCGACCCCCGCTGCCCCCAAGCCCGCAGAGATCATGCACGACGGCTTCGCCCCGCCCGTGGCGGCACGCTAGGGCCAGCCGCATGAGCCAAGCTCTCGGCTTCGCCGCGCCCTTGCGGCGTCCGCGCCTCGCGTGGCGGTTCAATGGCATGGCGCTGCGGCGCTATGCCTCGGCCCTTGCAATCCTGCTTACCTGGGAGGCGCTGTCGCGCGCCGGCGTCATCTCGCCCCGCACCATCGCCGCCCCGAGCGCCATCCTCGCCAGCGCCTGGGCGCTGACCGTCACCGGGGAGCTGCCGGCGAACCTGCTGGTGTCCCTGGCCCGCGTCGCCGCCGGGTTCGTCATCGGGGCGGTGGCGGGCGTGGTGCTTGCGACCCTCGCCGGGTTGTCGCGCCTGGGCGAGGACGTGGTGGACGCGCCGATGCAGATGCTGCGCACCCTGCCGTTCCTGGCGCTGGTGCCGCTGTTTATCCTGTGGTTCGGCATCGGCGAGCTGCCGAAGGTCGCGCTGGTGGCACTGGGGACGGTGTTCCCTGTGTACCTCAACCTGTTCGCCGGCCTGCGCGGCGTCGATCCGAAGCTGGTGGAGGCCGCGCAGGTGTTCGGCCTGGGCCGGTTGGCGCTGATCCGCCGGGTGATGCTGCCCGGCGCGCTGCCGTCCCTGCTGACGGGGCTGCGCTATGCGCTCGGGGTGTCGTGGCTCAGCCTGGTGGTGGCCGAGCAGATCAACGCCAACGCGGGGATCGGCCACATGATCAACGACGCCCGGGATTTCCTGCAGACCGATGTGATTGTGGTGGGGCTGCTGGTCTATGCCCTGCTGGGATTGGGTGCCGACGCCCTGGTGCGCGCAGTCGAGCGCCGGGCGTTGCGCTGGCGGCCCGGCATGGCAAACGGCGGCTTGGCAAAGCGGGGCGCACGATGAGTGGCGCACCCCTCGGCGTACGTATCCGTGGCCTGACCCGGCGGTTCGGCGAACGCACGGTGCTGGATCGGCTGGACCTTGACCTGGCGCCGGGCAGCTTCACCGCGCTGCTCGGCCGTAGCGGCTCCGGCAAGACCACCCTGCTGCGCACCCTGGCCGGCCTGGACCCGGCCGAGGGCGTCACCGTCCCGCGCCCCACCACCGTCGTGTTCCAGGAAGCCCGGCTGCTGCCCTGGGCGCCGGTGTGGCAGAACGTGATGCTGGGCCTGGACGGCCCAGATGCGCGCAGCCGGGCGGCGGACGCCTTGCAGGAGGTCGGCCTGGCCCGGCATGCCGACGCCTGGCCGCTGACGCTGTCGGGCGGCGAGGCCGCACGGGTCGCGCTCGCCCGCGCCCTGGTGCGTGCGCCTCGGCTGCTGCTGCTCGACGAGCCGTTCGCGGCGCTCGACGCCCTAACCCGGCTGCGGATGCACACCCTGGTGCTGGACCTGTGGCGCCGTCATGGCCCGGCGGTGCTGCTGGTGACGCACGACGTGGACGAGGCCCTCGCCCTGGCGGACCGCGTGCTGGTGCTGGAGAACGGCCGCATCGCCGCCGACCTGCCGGTCGATCTGCCCCGCCCGCGGGAAGCTTCGCCGGTTCGCGCCGGCCTGCGGCGGCAGTTGCTGGGCGCCTTGGGGGTTGGCGAAGAGGTCGCTTGACGGGCGTCGCATTGGGGCGGCGCGCGGCGGTGCCGGGCCTGGCGGTTGCTGCGGCGGCACGGCCGGCCGTTGCGGCCAGGGCGCTGCGGATTGGCTAGCAAAAGAGCGGCTCCCTGGTGGTCCTGCGCCGCGAGGGCACCCTGGAGGCGATGTTCGCCCCGCGCGGGGTGTATGCGGTGCAGCCGGTGGACGCCGGGACCATCGCCCAGCAGCAGGGCATCGCGGACACCTTCGCGCGGCTGCGGATCATCCCGGCCCGCATCGACGTGCGCCGGATCGTCTGGATGCCGCCGGGAACCTAGGCGACGACGGCCTGAGCTTCGTGCGCAGTCGGATGGCCTAGCGAGGACGGGACGCTGGCATCATTATGGGACGCTTCCACGCAGTAACGCCAACCATGCCGGCAGCGGCGTTCGGTGCGGGCCTGCGGGGGTGTAGGTTTTCGCGCAGGGGATGGCGACATGGCGGGCTTGGTGATCAGCGGCGGGCGGGTGGTGGACCCGGCGAGTGGGATGGACGCCGTGGGCGACGTGGCGCTGCTGGACGGCAGGATCGCCGCGGTGGGGACGGGACTGGGCGGCGCCGAGCGGGTTATCGACGCCGCCGGGCTGGTGGTGGTGCCCGGCTTCATCGACCTGCACGCGCACGGCCAGTCGATCCCCGCCGACCGCATGCAGGCGTTCGATGGGGTGACGACGACGCTCGACCTGGAGGCGGGGGTGATGCCGGTCGCGGCCTGGTATCGCCGCCAGGCGGCGCAAGGGCGCATCCTGAATTACGGCGCCTCGGCCAACTGGGCGTTTGCCCGCATCGGCGCCATGACCGGCTCCAACGAGGAATCCTCGCTGGAGGCATTCGGCCGGGCGATGCGGGACCGCCGCTGGGTGGAGAACGTCGCGGGCGAGGCGGAGGTGGCGGGCATCCTCGACCGCCTCGGGCGCGGGCTGCAGGAGGGCGGCCTCGGCATCGGCATCCTCAACGCCTACGCCCCCGGCGCCGGCGCGCAGGAGCTGACCGCGGTGTGCCAACTGGCGGCGGCGCACGGCGTGCCGACCTTCACCCACGTCGCCTATATGTCGCGCATCGACCCGGAAAGCGCCGCCGAGGCCTACATCCGCCTGATCGGCTATGCCGGCGCGACCGGCGCGCACATGCACATCTGCCACTTCAACAGCTCCAGCAAGACGGACGTGGAGCGCTGCGCCCGGCTGGTGGCGAAGGCGCAGGAGCAGGGCCTGCCGATCACCCTGGAGGCCTATCCCTACGGCACCGGCTCCACCGTGCTGGCCGCGGCGTTCTTCAGCGATCCAGAGTTCGAGGCAAGGAACGGCACCGGCTACGACTCCGTGCAGCGGGTGACCGACGGGCGGCGGTTCCGCGACCGGGAGGAACTGCTGGCGGCGCAGGCCGAGGAACCCTCGACCCTAGTGCTGTGGCACATCCTGGACACGGAGGGCAACGAGCGCCACCGCGCGATGCTGGATATGTCGGTGCTGTTCCCCGGCGGGGCCATCGCCTCCGACGCGATGCCCTGGTCGCTGGCGGACGGCAGGACCTATACCGGCGATGCTTGGCCGCTGCCGGAGGACGCCACGTCGCACCCGCGCTCCGCCGGCACCTTCACCCGGTTCCTGCGCCATTGGGTGCGCGAGCGCCAGGCGGTCTCGCTGCTGGACGGCGTGCGCAAGTGCGCGCTGATCCCGGCGGACATCCTGCAGGCGAGCACGCCCGCCATGCGCGCCAAGGGGCGGCTGCAACCGGGGGCGGACGCCGACGTGGTGGTGTTCGATCTGGAGACGCTGACCGACCGGGCCGAGTTCTCGGCGATGAACCGTCCGGCGGAGGGCGTCAGGCACCTCCTGGTCAGCGGGCAGCCGGTGATCATCGATGGGGTGATGGACGTGGCGGCGCGGCCTGGGCAGCCAGTGCGCCGGCCCGTCGCCGCCGGCTGATGGGGGTGCCCGTCCCGATCCTGCTGGTCGCCGGCTTCCTGGGCGCGGGCAAGACGACGGTGGTGAACCATCTCCTGGCCCATGCCGAGGGCCGGCGGATCGCCGCCGTGGTCAACGACTTCGGCGCCATCAACATCGACGCCGAGCTGATCGCCGGCGCCAGCGACGGGGTTGTCAGCCTGGCCAACGGCTGCATCTGCTGCTCGCTGGAGGGCGACCTGCTGCGTACGCTGGCAGCCATCCTGCGGCGCAGCCCGCGCCCGGAGGCCATCGTCATCGAGACGAGCGGCGTGGCCGACCCGGCGGACATCGTGCGCAACCTCATGGACCCGGTGATCTGGCGGGAGGCGCCGCTGGAGACCGTGCTGTGCGTGGTGGACGCCACGGCCCCGGCGGAGGCGCTGAATGACACGCTGCTCCGCTCGCAACTGCGGGCGGCCGACGTGGTGGCGTTGAGCAAGGTGGACCTGGTGGACGATGCTGGGCGCGAGCGGGTCCGCGAGGCCGTGCGGGCGGCGGCCAGGCCGGCGGCGGTCCTGGTCGATGCCGTGCATGGCCAGGTGCCCTCGGCGCTGCTATTCCCGGCGGACCCGGACCATGCACCGGCGCCGCGCGACCCAGGCCGGCGCCGCCCGGTGTCCGACCGGTTCGAGACCCTGAGCTGGACGTCTCAACAGCCGGTCTCGCTGGCCCGCCTGCAGGCCGCCATCGGCCAGCTTGCCCCGAAGCTCGCCCGGGCCAAGGGCCTGTTCGAGACGGTCGAGCAGCCCGGCCGCCAGCTCCTGTTCCAACTTGCCGGCGGCCGGGCGACACTGGCTCCGGCCGGGACGCCTCCACCCGGGGTGCCTCGGGCGCGGATCGTGTTCATCGCCGAAATCGGCGCCCTTTCCATGGCCGAGATCGCGGGGACCATGGACAGATGCGCCCGCGCAGGGCCGGGGTGAGTCCCGCCGGGCTTTACTTGAGTTGGCTGTCCTTGCTGCCCCGGCGGTTGAACCCGACGTTCACCGGGCGGCTGTCATGGGCCGACTGGCAGGTGATGCAGGTCCGGACCCCGGGTAGCGCACGGCGTCGCGCCTCGGGGATGTCCTCGCCGCATTCCACACAATGAGGTTCCGCCTCACCCGTCCGCAGGCGTGCCCTCGCCCGCAATACGCCGTCCCTGACGGTGTCATCGATTTGGTCCTGAACCGCACCGTCCGGTGCCCAACCGCTTGCCATCGTCGCTGTCCGCTTTCCCGATGTTCTCCAGGAACATCATATCGGAACTCGCCACGCACCTTCCAAGGACGCCAACCGGCTCGGCGATCTGGATCGAGCTTCCATCTCCCAATGTGCGCCGGCCTCCTGCGCCGCACCGGCTGGGGGTCACCTCACCATTTGCCCAGAATTGCACGCCAGGGCATCAGACCCACAAGAGACCATCGTCAGCCAACTAAACACGCGGGCGCCCTCCTCGGCGAAGCGTTTTGCTGTGGCCAGGCCGATGCCGCTGCTAACCCCCTGTGACAACGGCGACCTTGCCGTGCAGTCTCGACATATCAGCAACTCCTTCCAATGCTCGGGAGGCAGACGGTTGCCAGGCGGTCGATGTCCGCAGGCCGGCCGGACCGCCATGCCTCCCGACAACGGTCGCAGAATGCGGCCAGCGATAGGTGGGAATCGTGCGACTCAGCGATCTCGGGTTCCGGGGCGCCCCATCCGGCTACATCCCGCTGCCGCCAGCGACGAGCAGCGACTCGCCTGTGATCCAGCTCGCGTCGTCAGAAGCAAGGAAGGCGACCGCAGCCGCGATGTCCTCAGGCTGGCCGGGGCGCCCGAGCGGAGTATGGGCAAGCGCGTACGCCTCGAAATCGCCGCCGACCATGCCGGCGGCGTGCGTCCCTTCCGTGATGACGAAGCCAGGGTTGACGCCGTTGACCCGTATTTTCCGCGAAGCAAACTCCTTCGCCATGGACTTGGTGATGGAGTCGACCGCACCTTTCGTGCCGACATAGATCGAAGCAGCCGGCGGCGCGACCCTGCTGACTACGGAGCTGATATTGACGATGCTGCCACCCGAGGCCGGGAACAGCGGAAGCGAAGCCTTCGTTGCCAGCAGCAGGCCCAACACGTTGGTATCGAAATGTCGATTGAACTCCGAGACCGAAAGACTCTCGATCGGCGCCGGGGCATAAAGCCCGGCGTTGTTGACGAGCACGTCGATACGGCCGAACGCCTTGCGAACCTCCAGGAACAGCCGGGTCACGTCGTCCTCGTTGGCCACGCTTGCGCCGATGGCGATTGCCTTGCCGCCGGCCTGCACAATGTCATCGACGACCCGGTTCGCGCCGTCCTGGCTCGACGAGTAGTTGACTATGACCGATGCGCCTTCCGACGCGAGCCGTTTTGCGATGCCTGCGCCAATGCCCTTCGAGGCGCCGGTGATGACGGCGATCTTGTCGGTGAACCTTGCCATGGTGCCGGTCTCCTGCTTAGGTCGTTCTGGAACGATTTTGCCGACCCGTCGGTGCCCTGATTTGGGCGGCCGGTGCGATGGTGGACAGCCCCGGAAACTACTCATGCTGGCCAATCACCCTGCTCACGGGCGGGTTGGGCCGGCGCAACTGGACCAGGTGCTGCACGACAATTTAGAACACCGCGGTGAAGCTTAGCCCGAACATGGCAACACCGAGCATTCCGGCACTTTGCATACAGGCGAATGACCGAGCGAAGCGGCCAGCTCATCGATCTCCGAGGCAGGGCTTGGGTCGGGTAGCTTCGCCCCCGTGTCTGCCGGAGCGGGATGGCGAGTGTTTTTCCATAGCCGATGCCAAACGTCCACCGGCCTGACCAGTAGTGGGAGCCCGGTGATGGAAGCAGCGTCATCGCGAGCCGCACTTGCGGCGTGGCGATCCAGGGGAACAAGCGCAGTCCTTCTGGGTTGCCGCGCCGAAACCGGCTCGCAATGACGTTGCGTGTTTCGGCCGGCACAGGTCGAAGTCGATGGCGGCTGGTACGATAATGCCTGAAAGCCACTATGGCGGGGGCATGTTCGGAACGGACCGCCCCTGCCCATCGAACTTGGACCATGCAGTTGACACGGAGCAGCGGCCACCGCTCACTTCCAGCAAGATGCCAGGGAGCAAGACGCCATGCCCACCCCTATCGGCCGCCGCATGGCCATGCTGAGCACCGGCCTCGCCGCCTGCGCCGGAGCGCGGGCACAGAGCATCGCGCCGGTGGTCGTGGAAACGACCGGCGGCAAGTTGCGCGGCTCGGCCGCTGGCGGGGTCAGTTGCTTCAAGGGAATCCCTTATGCCGCCTCCACCGCTGGGTCGAACCGGTTCCTGCCACCGGCGCCCGCCGCACCCTGGCCCGGCGTGCGGGACGCGGTGGCGTTCGGCGCCTCGGCGCCGCAGTTGCCGGCTTCGACCGACCCGCTGGGCGCCTGGTACAACCAACTGCAGCCGATGTCGGAGGACTGCCTCGTCCTGAACGTCTGGACCACGGGGACGGCGGGCAAGCGGCCGGTGATGGTTTGGCTGCACGGCGGCGCTTGGGTCAGTTGCGCCGGCTCGGCCCCTGGGTTCGACGGCACGGCGCTGGCGCGCGACGGCGGCGTGGTCGTCGTCACGATCAACCACCGGCTCAACGTGTTCGGCTACATCAGGCTGGATGACCCGGACGAGCAGTTCGCCCAGTCGGGGAATGCCGGCGTGCTGGACATCGTGGCGGCGCTGCGCTGGGTGCAGGACAACGCCGCGGCATTTGGCGGCGACCCGGGCAACGTCACCATCTTCGGCCAATCTGGCGGCGGCGCCAAGGTCAGCGCACTGCTCGCCTGTCCCGCCGCACGCGGCCTGTTCCACAAGGCGATCGCCCAAAGCTGCTCGGGCAGCCTGCGGCTGGCTCCGCCGGAGGAGGCCGCCGCCCAGGCGCACGGCCTGGCCCAGCGGCTGGGCATCAGCCGCCCCACCGGGGCCGCGCTGCAAGCCTTCCCGATGAACCATCTGGCCGCGCAGATGCAGGGGATGCCGCCCGTCTTCCGTCCCGTGCTGGACGGCGTGACTTTCCCCGCCAACCCGTTCGACCCCGCGGCTCCCGCCGGCGCCGGGGACATCCCCACCATGTTCGGCAACGCCGCCACCGAGTGCACGCTGTATATGGCGGCGAACATGGCGAACTTCTCGCTGGACAGCCCGGAGGTGGAGCGCCGGCTCGCCCGCTTCCTGCGCACCGGCCCGGCGGCTACCGCGGGGATCATGGACGCCTACCGCACCGCCATGCCGGAGGCGACGCCGAGCCAGGTCATGGCCGCCGTCACGACCGACTACACCTACCGGCGCAACACCACGGCGGAGGCGGCGCTGCAATCAGCCGCGGCGCGGGCACCGGCCTATGCCTACGTGTTCGACTGGCGCACCCCCGTGCGCGGCGGCGTGCTGCAGTCTCCGCACACCCTGGAGGTGCCGTTCGTGTTCGGCACTGCGCCGGTCGCCGAGGCCCTGCTCGGCGCCGGTCCGGACATCGCGCCGTTGACGCAGATGATGGTCGCGGCCTGGTCCGCCTTCGCGCATACCGGCAATCCGGCCAATGCCCACCTGCCCGCCTGGCCCCGCTACGAGGCGACGCAACGAAGCACCATGCTGCTGTCACGTGAGAGTACGGTGGCCAGCAATCCCGGCGGCGACCGGCGGGAGGCGCTCGCCGGCCTGCCACCCTTCGAGTACAGCATGCCGGTGAACTATGCCCAGGTGTGATGGGGGCTTAACGATGTCAGGTCGTTGACACCAAGTTGCTCCCAAGGGCGGCGCTATACATGCGCCTCCGCAGGCGTCCGGTCCGCGATGACCGGCTCCGCGCCATGCTGCTTCAGCGGCCGGTTGCCCGCCATCCGGCGCAGCACGACATAGAACACCGGGGTCAGGAACAGGCCGAACGCCGTCACGCCGATCATGCCGGAGAACACCGCCACGCCCATTGCGTGCCGCATCTCCGCCCCGGCACCGGTGGACAGCACCAGCGGCAGCACGCCCATGATGAACGCCATCGACGTCATCAGGATCGGCCGCAGGCGCAGCCGGCTGGCCTCGATCGCCGCGGCGAGCGGGGTGCGGCCGGCGAACTCCAGCTCGCGGGCGAACTCCACGATCAGGATGGCGTTTTTCGCCGACAGGCCGACTAGGACGATCAGGCCGATTTGGGTGAACACGTTGTTGTCGCCATGGGTCAGCCAAACCCCGGCCATCGCGGCGAGCAGCCCCATCGGCACGATCATCAGGATCGCCAGCGGCAGGGTCAGGCTCTCGTACTGCGCGGCGAGCACCAGGAACACCAGCAGCATCGCCAGCGGGAAGATCAGCACGCCGGAGTTGCCGGCGATGATCTGCTGGTAGGTCAGCTCCGTCCACTCATAGCCAAAGCCCTTCGGCAGCGTGTCCTTGGCGATGCGGGCGATGGCGTCCTGTGCCTGTCCCGTGGAGTAGCCCGGCGCCGCGGCGCCGTTCACGTCGGCGGACAAGAAGCCGTTGTAGCGCATCGCCCGCTCTGGCCCGGAGCTGCTGTTGATGTGCAGCACGGCCGCGAGCGGCACCATCTCGCCGGAAGTAGAGCGCACCTTCAGCCGGCCGATGTCCTCGGCGCGGGCGCGAAACGGCGCGTCGGCCTGCACGCGCACGGAGTAGGTGCGGCCAAACGCGTTGAAGTCGTTCACATACAGCGAGCCCAGGTAGATCTGCAGGGTGTCGAACACGTCCGTCACGGCCACGCCGAGCTGCCGGGCGCGCACGCGGTCGATGTCGGCATACAGTTGCGGCACGTCGATCCGCAGGCCGGTGAACATCCCGGCCAGCTCGGGCGCCTTGCGGGCGGCGGCGAGGAAGGCGTTGGTGGCGTCGTTCAGCGCCTCGTAGCCGAGGCCGGCGCGGTCCTCGATCTGTAGCTTGAAGCCGCCGATGGTGCCGAGGCCCTGCACCGGCGGCGGCGGGAACACGGCGATGAACGCATCCTGGATGGCGCCGAACTGCCGGTTGAGCGACCCGGCGATGGCCCCGGCCGACAGGTCCGGCGTGGTGCGCTTGTCGAAGTCCGCCAGTGAGACGAAGACGATGCCGGAGTTGCTGCTGTTGGTGAAGCCGTTGATCGACAGGCCGGGGAAGGCGATGTTGTTGATGGCGCCGGGCTGCTTTTCCGCGATGTCGCCCATGCGCTTGATGACGTCCTCCGAGCGGTCGAGGCTGGCGGCGTCGGGAAGCTGCGCGAAGCCGACGAGGTACTGCTTGTCCTGCGCCGGCACGAAGCCGCCGGGGACGGCCTGGAACAGCAGGACGGCCACGCCGACCAGGGCCAGGTACACGACCATCATCACCGACTTGCGGCCGATGACGCGGGACACGCCGCCGCTGTAGGCGTTCGATCCGGCCGTGAAGCCGCGGTTGAAGCCGCGGAACAGCCACCCCAGCAAGCGGTCAAGCACGCGGGTCAGCAGGTCCTTTGGCGCATCGTGGCTGCGCAGCAGCAGCGCGGCCAGCGCCGGCGACAGGGTTAGCGAGTTCACCGCCGAGATCACGGTCGAAATGGCGATGGTCAGCGCGAACTGCCGGTAGAACTGCCCGGTGAGGCCGCTGATGAACGCCAGCGGCACGAACACTGCGACCAGCACGAGGGCGATGGCGACGATGGGGCCGGACACCTCGGACATCGCGCGGTAGGTCGCCTGGATCGGGCTTAGGCCCTGCTCGATGTTGCGCTCGACGTTCTCGACCACGACGATGGCGTCGTCCACGACGATGCCGATGGCGAGCACCAGGCCGAACAGGCTGAGCGCGTTGATGGAGAAGCCGAACAGGTGCATCACGCCGAAAGTGCCGATGATGGACACCGGGACGGCGACCAGCGGGATGATCGAGGCGCGCCAGGTCTGCAGGAACAGCACGACGACGATCACCACCAGCACCACGGCTTCGAGCAGGGTGTGCACCACCGCCTCGATCGAGGCGCGGACGAACTGCGTGGTGTCATAGACCACGGCGTAGTCCACGCCCTCGGGCATGTTCTGCTTGATTTCCTCCATGGTGGCGCGGACGGCGTCGGCGATCTGGATCGCGTTCGATCCCGGCGCCTGGAACACCGGGACGGCGACGGCGGACTTGTTGTTCAGCAGCGAGCGGAGGGCGTAGTCGGCCGCCCCCAGCTCGATCCGCGCCACGTCGCGCAGGCGGGTGACGGCGCCGTTGGGGGCGGTTTTTACGACGATGTCGCCGAATTCCTCGGGGGATTGCAGGCGGCCCTGGGCGTTCACCGACTCCTGCACATTCAGGCCGGGGATGCTGGGCGAGGCGCCAATGACGCCGGCCGCCGCTTGCACGTTCTGCGCGCGGATCTCGGATACGATGTCGCCGGCGGACAGGCCGTGCTCGGCGACCTTCTGCGGGTCGAGCCAGACGCGCATGGCGTAGTCGCCGGAGCCGAACAACTGCACGTCGCCGACGCCGGAGATGCGGGCCAGGCGGTCCTTCACGTTGAGCACGGCGTAGTTGCGCAGGTAGGTGATGTCATACTTGTTGTTCGGCGACAGGATGTGCACGACCATCATCAGGTCGGGCGAGCTTTTGATCGTCGTGATGCCCAGGGTGCGCACGGCGTCGGGCAGCCGTGGCTCGGCCTGGCTGACGCGGTTCTGCACGAGCTGCTGCGCCTTGTCCGGGTCGGTGCCGAGCTGGAAGGTGACGGTCAGGGTCATCAGGCCGTCGGTGGTCGCCTGGCTGCCCATGTAGAGCATGCCCTCGACGCCGTTGATCTGCTCCTCGATGGGGGTGGCGACGGTTTCGGCGATGACCTTCGGGCTGGCGCCGGGGTAGTTGGCGCGCACGACGATCTGCGGGGGGACGACCTCCGGGTACTCGGAGATCGGCAGCGCGCCGAGGGCGAGCAGGCCGGAGACGAAGATCAGGACCGAGAGCACGCCGGCGAACACCGGGCGGTCGATGAAGAACTTGGAGATGTTCATGGCGGTGCTCCCGGTTGAGCGGCGCTATTGGGCGGCGAGCTTGGGCGGCTGGCTCATCGCGACCGCGGTGGGTGCGACGACCGCGCCGGGGCGGACGCGCTGCAGGCCGTTGACGACGATGCGCTCGCCGGGCTGCAGGCCCGAGGTCACCAGGCGCAGGCCATCGGCGATGGCGCCGAGCGTGACCTGGCGATAGCTGACGACGTTGCCGGCGCCGACCACCATGACGAAGCGGCGGTCCTGGTCGGTGCCGATGGCGCGCTCGTCGATGGCCAGCGCGGGTTCGGTCCGGGCCTGGCCGAGGCGGATGCGGGCGAACTGGCCCGGCCGCAGCCTGCCGTCCGGGTTGTCGAACGCGGCGCGCAGGCGGACCGTGCCGCTGCGGGCGTCCACCACGTTGTCCACCAGTTGCAGGGTGCCGCGATACGGCGTGCCCTCGGTGCCGAGGGTGCCCATCTCGACCGGGATGCGGCCGATCTCCTTTACCAGGTCGCCGCTGCCGCCGGGGAGGGTGGCGAGGGCATGGGACAGCGACTGCTCGTCCGCCTCGAAGCTGGCGTAGATCGGGTTCACCGACACCAGCGTCGTCAGCACCGGGGCGGTGGGGCCGGCGGGGACCAGGTTGCCGGCGGTGACCTCGATGCGGCCGACCCGGCCGGCGATCGGGGCGCGGACCTCGGTGTAGTCCAGGTTGAGCTGGGCGGTCGCCAGGTCCGCCTGGGTGGCGCGCAGGTTGGCCTCGGCGGCATGGGCCTCGTTCACCCGCTGGTCCACGTCGCGCTGCGGCGTGAAGCCGGAGCCGACGAGCTGCTGGGCGCGCCCCTGTTCCTTGACCGCCAGCGCCAGGCGGGCAACAGCGGCGGCGACCTGGGCGTCGGCGTGCTGGACGGCGGCGGCGTAGGGGGCCGGGTCGATGGTGAACAGCAGGTCGTTCTGCTGCACCATCGCGCCCTCGCGGAAATGCGCGGCGACGATGGCGCCAGCGGCGCGGGGGCGGATCTCGATGCGGTTGATGGCCTCGATCCGGCCGGAGAAGTCGTTCCAGATGGCGATGTCGTGCTGCTCGACGGTCGCGACCGAGACGGGGATTGCGGCTGGGGCGGCGGCGGTGGCGGCCGGGGCGTGGGCGTGGGGCAGGACCTGCCAGGCAGCGCCGGCCGCGACCGCAGCGATCAGCCCGGCGCCGGCCATCCAGGCGAGCCGGCGGGAGCCGCGGCCGGACGGCCTGCGTTCGGTGACCGGGGTCGGTTTGTAATCGATCATGGCTGGCTCCTCATCGTGAGCGGCCCGCCGTGAGCAACAGGCACCAGGCCCGGAGTCACGTCGGCAAAGAATTCGGCGAAGGCGTCGCGGACCTCGCAGGCCCAGGACGCCGGCGGCCCGGCCAGCGCATCGGGCCAGCCGCCGGCGGCCAGGACGCGGGCCTGCGTCGGCGTCCCGGCGTCTTGCAGCCGCCGGGCGTAGCAGAGGCTCTCGTCCCGCATCGGGTCGTCCTGCGCCGTCAGCACGAGGGCCGGCGGCAGGCCGTGCAGCCGGGAGCCGCAGGACGGCGCGGCATAGGGGTGGGCGGCGTTGCCGGGCGTGCCAAGGTAGGCCTGCCATCCGTTCGCCCACTTGCATCCGACCGGCCCGGCCTTGGCGTCGCGATAGGAGCAGGTCGCCATGCCGGCGTCGAGCATCGGCGACAGCAGGATCTGCCCGGCCAATGGCGGCCCGAGGCGGTCACGCGCCATGAGCGCCAGGGCGGCGGCCAGGTTGCCGCCCGCCTCCTCGCCGGCGACGAACAGCTTTGCGGCGCGGGACGCCCACTGCGCCCGGCGGTCGTGCAGGCGCCAGAGCAGCGTGTACATGGCCTCGACCGCGCCGGGGAACGGGCAGGCGGCCCCGGCGGGATAGTCGGCCGACACGACGACTGCCCCTGCCTGGGCCAGCAGCATGGCGACCGGACGCTCATCGCCGGGCGAAAGGTCCAGGAAGGCGCCGCCGCGCAGGTGCAGCACGAGCGGGGCCGGGCGGGATGCGGGGTGGCGGTACACCTGCGCCATGACCGGCGCGGCGGCGCCGCCGAGGTCGATCTGCTCGGTGGTGGGAACGATGTGCATGGCCGGCCCTGGTTCGTGTTGCGGCGCATCAAAGGATGGTGATCGGTGTAGCTGGCATAAAGCGGCAGGATTGCACTACATTGTTTACATCCGTGAACAATCACCATTGGAGAGCGCCATCGACCAGGTTGCCGCCCTGCGCGCCTTCGTCCGCATCGTCGAGACCGGCAGCTTCACCCAGGCCGCCGCCTCGCTCGCGACGCCGAAGCCCACCGTCACCAAGCTGGTGCAGCAGTTGGAGGCGCACCTGCGCACCAAGCTGCTAAGCCGGACCACGCGGCGGCTGGCCGTCACGTCGGACGGGGCGGCGTATTACGAGCAAGCGATCCAGGTGCTGGCGGACCTGGACGAGATGGACGCAGGCGTCGCCGCATCCCAGGCGCGGCCGAAGGGGCGCCTGCGCATCGACGTGTCGGCCGCCATCGCCCAGGGGATCATCCTGCCGGCGCTGGGCGGGTTCTTCGAGCGCTATCCTGAAATCCAGCTCGACATCGGCACGTCGGACCGGCAGGCGGACCTGGTTGCGGAGAACGTGGACTGCGTGATCCGGGCGGGCGCGATCGGCGACCTGTCGCTGATCGCCCGGCGCATCGGGGAGATGCACATGACGACCGTCGCCGCCCCGGCGTACTTGGAGAAGCATGGGATGCCGGCGCACCCCTCGGCGCTGGAGGCCGGGCATCGCGTGGTCGCCTACTTCGGCGCGCGGACCGGGCGGCACTTCCCTTTCGAGTTCATCCGCAACGGGGAACGGCTGGAAGTCGCGGGCCGCTACCAGGCGGCGGTGAACGAGGCGGGGACCTACCTCATGGCGGGCCTTGCCGGGCATGGCGTCATCCAGGCGCCGCACTTCATGGTGGAGGGGCACGTGAGGGCGGGCAGGCTGACGCCCGTGCTGCCGGACTGGGGCGTGCCGCCGATCCCGCTGCATGTGGTATATCCGCCCAACCGGCACCTGAGCACGCGGCTGCGGATCTTCGTCGATTGGGCGGCCGGGCTGTTTGCGACGGCGGCGCTGGCGCCATAGCGTGGCCGATGGCGCGACGCGCACATCCTGGCGTGATAAGGGTTCTGCGAGGCGGCCGGGACCAGCCGCCGCCCTACTTCCCCCGCACCGCCGCCAGCCCCAACCCGGCGCCCACCAGCAACCCGCCGCTGATCCGGTTCCGCAGCCGCCCATGCCGGGCCAGCAGCCCGCGCGCCCGGCCGGCAAGCAGCGCCCAGCCGCCATCCACCGCCACGATCACCACCAGGAACGTCAGGGACAGCAGCGCAACCTGCGGACCCGGCGGGTGCGCCGCGCTGATGAACTGCGGGAAGAACGCCGCGAAGAACAGCAGCGTCTTGGGGTTGGTCAGCGACACCAGCGCCGCCCGCGTCACGATGGCGCGTGGGGACCGAGGCTCCGGCCGCACCCGCGTCAGGTCCACCACCGCCGCCCGCCACTGCGACACGCCGAGATACAGCAGGTATAGCACGCCCACCCACCGCAGCACCTCGAACGCCGACCCGGCGGCCCGCAGCAGCTCGGCCAGTCCCAGCCCCGTCACCGCCAGTTGCAGCATCGTCGCCGTGCAGGTGCCCGCGACCGTCAGCAATCCGTAGCGCGGCCCCCAGGCGACGCTGTTGGCGACGATCAGCGCCACGTTCGGCCCCGGCAGCAGGCCCAGCGCCGCCGTCGCGCCGATGAAGGCGAGGTACAATCCTGGGTCCATGGCTATGCCTGCCCCACCTGCATCTCGCCGAGGTAAGCCTGCCGGATGTCCTCGTTCTCCCGCAGTTCCGCCGCGGTCCCGGACAGCACGACCACCCCGGTTTGCAGCACGTAGGCCCGGTGCGCGATCTGCAGCGCCATCGCGGCATTCTGCTCCACCATGAAGATCGTCGTGCCCTGGCGGTTGATGGCCTGGATGATGTCGAACACCTGCTCGACGAACAGCGGCGACAGGCCCATCGAGGGCTCGTCCATGCAGATCAGCCGCGGCCGGGCCATCAGCGCACGGCCGATGGCGACCATCTGCTGCTCGCCGCCCGACAGGGTGCCGGCCAGTTGGGTGCGCCGCTCCTTCACGCGGGGGAACAGCGAGTAAACCCGGTCGAGGTCCTCATTGAAGCTGGCGCCGCGGGGTTGGGTGTAGGCGCCCATCTCCAGGTTCTCGTAAACGGTCATGCGCGGAAATAGGCGGCGGGCCTCCAGCACCGGGGCGATGCCGCGGGCGACGCGGGCGCTGGTCGGCAGGCGCTCGATGGGCACGCCGTCCAGCAGCACCTGGCCGCTGGTGGGGCGCACGACGCCCATGATGGTCTTCATGGTAGTGGATTTGCCGCAGGCATTGCCGCCCAGCAGCGACACGATCTCCCCGGCCTGGATCGTGTAGTCCACGTCCTTCAGCACATGCAGGTCGCCGTAGTGGGTGTTCACCTGCTTGAACTGCAGCAGCGGCGTCTTGATGGCGGCGCCATTCCCGGGCTTGCGCCAGTCGGTCCCGTCCACGATCACCTCCGTCATTGCGAGAAGCGAAGCGACGCGGCAATCCAGGGGCCGCCAGACCGGGATTGCAGTCCGCGCACCCCTGGATTGCCACGCCGCAAGCGCGGCTCGCAATGACGGTCCGCGTTCGACAGAACGTGCGGCGAACGGCCGCGGCGATCAGGCGACACGGTCCGCCTCCATCACCGCCGCACGGGCGGCACGGCCGAGGTAGGCGGTCAGCACCTGCTCGTCCCGCCTGACCGCCTCCGGGCGGCCCTCGGCTATTTTCACCCCGTGGTCCAGCACGATCACCGTGTCGGCCAGCGCCGTCACCACGTCCAGCTTATGCTCAATGATCAGGATCGTCAGGCCCATCCCGTGCAGCGACTTGATCTGCTCGGCCAGCTCCAGCGTCTCCGCCGGGTTCATGCCGGCGGTCGGCTCGTCCAGCAGCAGGATGTGCGGGCGGGACGCCAGCGCGCGGGCGATCTCGACCCGGCGGCGGTTGGCATAGGACAGCCCGCCCACCGCCTGCGCAAGGCGCGGCGTCAGGCGGTTGCCGAACATGGCGATCAGGTCCAGCGCGGTGGTGCGGGCGGCTGCCTCCTCCCGCCGGTTGGCCGGGGTGTGCAGCACGGACATCACGGCGCCGCTGCGCAGCCGGGCGTGGCGTCCGATCAGCACGTTGTCCAGCACCGACAGGGTCGGGAACAGCCGGATGTTCTGGAACGTGCGCGCGACGCCCCGCCGCAGGATTTCGTGCGGGGCCAGGCCGGTCAGCTCCTCGCCGCGGAACTTGATGCTGCCCGCTGCTGCCGGCACCAGGCCGGTGATGACGTTGAACAGGGTGCTCTTGCCGGAACCGTTGGGTCCGATGACGGCCACCACGCCGCCCGCGGGCACCGCGAGGTCGATGCCGTCCAGCGCCACCAGCCCGCCGAACCGCACCGTGAGGCCCCGCACGTCTAGCCCGCCCTTCGCCGCCTCCCCGGCCTCGTCCCAGCGCGGGATGCGGTCGGTGTGCTGAAATCCGCCGCGCACGACCTCCGCGTGCTGCGCGGCGAAGGCCAGCGGCGCCACCTTGCGCGTCGCCGGGATCAGGCCCTGGCGCCGGTACAGCATCATCGCGATCAGGATCACCCCGAACAGCAACTGCGTCCACTGCACCAGGTCCAGCGTCGCCAGGAAGTGGTTGCCGACCGCCTCCCCCAGCATGTTCGCCCATGCCGTGAGCTGCGGCAGGAACATCGTCTGCATCAGTTGCAGCAGCACGGCGCCCAGCACCACGCCCCACACGCTGCCCATGCCGCCCAGCACCACCATCACCAGCAGCATGGACGACACGTTGAAGTTGAACATCTCCGGCGTCGCCGTCTGCAGCTTGGCGACGAAGAACACCCCCGTCATGCCCGCGAACGCCGCGCCGATGGCGAAGGCCAGCAGCTTGAAGCGCACCGGGTTCACGCCCATCGCGCCGGCGGCGGTCTCGTCCTCGCGTATGGCCATCCAGGCCCGCCCCACCCGGCTGTCGCGCAGCCGCGTGGACACGAATATCAGCAGCGCCACCAGCCCCAGCCCGACGTAGTAGTACGGCGTCGAGTCCACGCCGAAGTTGTAGCCCAGCAGCCGCGGTGCCTGGATGCCGTTCAGCCCGGCGGCGCCGTTGGTGATGCTGTCGGTGTTGCGTGCGACGATGGGGACGATCTCGCCGAAGCCCAGCGTCACGATGGCCAGGTAATCGCCTCGCAGCCGCAGCGTCGGCGCCCCGAACAGCACGCCGAACAGCGCGCTGACGATGGCCGCGGTCGGCAGCGCCAGCCAGAACGACAGGGTGAAGTGGACCAGGTCCGGTCCGCCCTGGTTCATCTTCTCGACCAGGCCCAGGAACGCCAGGGGCGCCCAGGCCTCGCTCCAGTGCGGCATCACCTGGAAGCTGGTCAGGATACCGTAGTAGTAGGCGCCGATGGCGAAGAACGCCGCATATCCCAGGTCCAGCAGCCCGGCGAACCCAACGACGATGTTCAGCCCAAGCGCCAGCGTCGCGTAGGACAGGGCGTTGGCCGCGCTGTCCACCATCGCGTCGTCGTCCAGCACGACCGGCAGCAGCAGGAGCGCGACCGCGAGCAGCAGCAGGCCCAGGGTCCGCCGCCGGGCCGGCGCCATGTCGCGGAGTACGGCCGGGAGTGCGATTGCCATGCGGCCCCTTCAGGACTTGTTCGGCGCCAGGCGGCCCAGCAGCCCGGCCGGCTTCACCACCAGCACGACCACCAGCAGCCCGAAGATCACCACGTCGGTCCAGGCCGCGCCGAACGCCTGGCCGCTGAGCGCCTCGATCAGCCCGATCAGCACGCCGCCCAGCATGGCGCCGGGCACGTTGCCGATGCCGCCCAGCACCGCCGCGGTGAAGGCGCGCAGCCCGGCGGCGAAGCCGATGTCCACCTTGGCCAGGTTGTAGTACAGCCCGAAGATCATGCCGCACGCCCCGGCCAGCGCCGAGCCGAGGAAGAAGGCGGTCATCACCACCCGGTCCACCTCCACCCCCATCATCCGCGCCGCCTCCGGGTCCTGTGCGGTGGCGCGCATCGCCTTGCCCAGCCGCGTGTAGCGGACGAAGTAGGTCAGCGCCCCCATCAGCAGCAGCGCCATCGCCCAGGTGAGGATCTCCCGCAGCCGCAGCACGGCGCCGCCGATGTGGAAGACGATGGGCGGCAGCGGGTTGGGGAAGTTCTTGCTGTCCGACCCCAGGGTCAGCAGCACGACGTTGAACAGCACGTAGGACACGCCGATGGTGGTGATCATTGCCGCCGGCCCCACGACGCCGCGCAGTGGGCGGAGCAGGAACCGCTCGATCCCCACTCCGATGGCGCCGCACACGACCATGGACACGGCGAACCCCGCGGCCAGCACGCCGATCAGCGGCAGCCCGGTCAGGACGGTCTCCTGGCCCACCAGCCCGAACGACTGCAGCGTGAGCATGGCGACCATCGATCCCACCATGAACACGTTGAAGTGCGCGAAGTTGATCAGCTCGGCGATGCCGTAAACCAGGGTGAAGCCGAGCGCCAGGAGCGAGTACATCGCCCCCAGGCTCAGCCCGTTGATGACCTGCTGGAGCAGGAGATCGGTCGTGGTCATGCGGCGTGCCAGGCGTGGTGACGGGTCACTGAGCGGTGCAGATGCCGTCAGGCCATCGGCGCCACGCCGACATACTTGTACTGCGCGTCCGGGTCCTCCAGCGGCTTCTCCGCGTCCTTGGTGATCTTGAACACGCTGATGATCTTGTTCTTGAGGTCCCCGTACTCGTCGAACTCGATGGGGCCGAGCAGCGTGTTGGGCAGCTTCACGCCCTGGATCGCGTCCCGGACGGCCACCCGCGTCACGTCCTTGCCGCTTGCCGCGACGCGCTTCACCGCCTCGAGGATGACCTCCGCGGCGACGTAGCAGGCGATGGTGTAGTCGTCCGGGCGCTGCTTGAAGCGGGCGAAGTAGCGGTCGCTGAACCCCTTGGTCTTCGGGTCCTCCGTCACGTGCGGGGAGGCGACGGTGGCATACCATCCCTCGACCGCCGGGAACCCGGCGCCTGTGAGGAAGTCGGAGCTTTCGATGCCGTCCCCGCCGGCCTTGATGGCGTCCGGGATAATATCGTACGCCTGCTTGGCCAGCTTGACGCCGGCCTGCGCGACCCCGCCGTAGTACAGCGCCTGAGCATCGAGCGCCTTGATCTTGGTCAGCACGGAGGCGTAGTCCGCCGCCTTCGGGTCCAGCCGGTCGCGTCCGAGGACCTTGATGCCCTTCTTCTCCGCCTGGCCCTGGAAGGCGTCGGCCAGGCCCACGCCATAGGCGCCGGAGTCGTCCAGGATGTAGATGCTTTTCACCTTGAGCGTGTCGGCCATGTAGTTGGCCATGTTCGGCCCCTGGAAGGCGTCCGTGGTCACGGTGCGAAAGTAGATCGCCTTGCCGGCAGGCCGGTACTGGGCGGCGAACTTGGGGTCGGTCAGGTCCGGGTTGGTGGAGGACGGCGTGATGATCGCAAGGTTCCCCTGGCTCAGGATCGGCGCCATCGCCTTGCCGGCGCCGGACATCTGCGGTCCCAGGGCGGCGACGTAGGCGCGGTCGGACACCATCGTGCGGGCGTTGGTCGCAGCCTGCGCCGGGTCGTATTGCCCGGCGGTCGCCGTGGCGTCGTCCAGCTTCACGAGCTGGAAGGTGTAGCCCTTCACCGCCTTGGCGGCGTTCGCGTCCTCGAACGCCAGGATGGCGCCGTTGCCGATGCGCACCGCATTGGTGCCGTCTGCCCCGGTGAACGACAGGTCGATCCCGACCTTGATGACTTTGTCGGCGGCAACGGCGGCGCCCGAGGCCAGCAACGTGGCGGCCGTGGCGGTGAGTGCTGTGCGACGTGTGATCATGCGGACCGGCTCCCTGGGATATGAGTATGCGTCGCGGCGACTATGCACGGCTCATGCCAGCAGTCGTCAACTAGGAGCCTGTCAGGCGATGATCCCGCGTTCATCTCGCCACGCGCTTGAGCATGATGCCAGCCGCCTGAAGTCCTGGCCTGTTCACCGCAGCAGCCCCTGCCATCGCGAGCCGGCTTCGGCGGCCGGCGGGCTTAGGTCCGCCACCCGGCGCAGCGCACCCAGCAAATCCTCGCGCCCCAGGAGCGGTTCCTGGGCAGGGCTGAATGCTGCGCCTCCGGCCAAGTCCCCGCGCCGCGCCGCGCCGCCTGCCGCGGCCCCGCCGGAACTGCCTCGCTGCTTCCCCTTGACCTCTGCCCTGGTCCCATGACGGCGATGGGGCGGCGCGGCAGAGTTGCCGATGGCACCGCGACCTGTGAGGTTGCGCGGATGGGCACGACGGTCACGGAGCATTGGCTGCAGAGCGAGGGCCTGCGGCAGCGGGTCTGGCTCGTTGCCCCCGCGGGCGGCGACCCGCTGCCAGCCCTGGTGTGGAACCACGGTTCCCAAATGGGGCTGGCCCCGAACGGGTCCTTGCTGGACAGGAGCGCCGAGCCGCAGGTGCAGGGCGGCGGTGCACCCTGGCGGGCCTGGGCTGACGCGCTGGGCATCGCGCTGGTGATCCCGGAGACGCACGGCTACGCCGGCTCGGAAGGCGAGCCGCCCATCGAGTCCATGTCCGACCCGATGCGGCTCATGGCGTTCCTCGACGCGCGGGCCAGGGATGCGGCGGCGGCAACGCTGTGGGCGGCCGAAAGGCCCGAAATTCAGGCGGGGCGCCTGGTGGCCGCTGGCGCATCGCATGGGGGCGTGGTGTCGCTGTTGGCCTCGGCCCAGCACGCCTACGCCGGAACGGCTCTCCTGGCCATGGCACCTTGGTACCGGCGCGCCGACGTGGGCCTGCCGCAGTTGCGGGCCGCCGCCGCCGCAGGCTGGGGGCCGCTGCTGGTGCAGCACCTGCTCACCGACACGCTCGCCCCACCCTCCGTCAGCCGGGAAATCCACGCCGCCGCCGCCGCCGGGCGCCGGTCCGAGTTGCGCGAGTACCCCGGCGTACCGGGGGTGGAGGGCCACGCCGTGTTCCTTGCATCGAACCGGGCGCAGTGGACAGGGGACTTCAGCGCCTTCCTCGGCTCCTGCTTCGGACCGCCATGAGGCCGGCCCTGGGACGGATCAACGGTTGTTCTCCATAACCGGCCTTCGTTGTTGGTGTGGTGGCATAGCCGTGCCTCATGCATCGGGTGCGTCAACCTCACCGTCGCGCAGGTGGTGCGCGCCGCTGCGCATCGCCGCCTCGGCCATGGAGCCAGCAAGCGATGACGCCGCGGAAACAAGACCTGACATCATCTTACGTCATGAGCTTGATTTATATGTAACGATGTTCTCGACGCCGCTGTCATAAGCCAAGTTTCGGGATTCCATGCGATGTATTTCAAGGAGCTTCTTCAAGCAGATGGGCAAACTTCCACTCTCCCTAGGATTAAGACCCGTCGCCGCCCAGGGCGTAACATCCAGGTGAACCCGAATCTGATCCCGCTGCTGCGTAGCCCGACGACGATGGACATTCCTGTACCTGTTGGCAAAGTAGGCGTGCCACCCTTGAAGGGCGACTTGGCACCCATACAAGGCGTCATCCTCGTTCTGATGTTGCTCATGCCGCTATTGGGCGGCATCGCCGGGGCATTGTGGGAAATGCCGCGCTAAGTCTCGCACCCATTGGGTTGGCTGCTTCTCGTCATCGTAGAGCATCGGAGTGCAAATTTGAGCGGCCACGGCATCCTGTAATCGGCGTTTGACAAAGCGGTGCAGAAAGTTGGCGTTCCATGAGGTCCAATCGGAGAATCATGAAACCGTGAAGCGCACGCTGTACCTTGAAATGCGCCATACCCTCGTCCTCGACGGGTTTTGGTCCGGTCCAAGAAGACATCAGAACCCGGCCGGTCCGCGGTTCTGATGCACTGTGGGCAGCCGTTGCCTGGGCTCAGTTCGAACCGTAACTCTGACACACGCATTCTCGGGAGGCAGCAAGGCAACTACCAGGCTCGGAACATATTCACAAGCAGCTTGAGGGGGTGTGACCAAGCAAGAGATCCAGCAAGCTAGCGCCAGCGTGCCTTTCCAGCCCAGAGGACTACATCACCCCGCCTGCCGGCCGGTAACCGATATCGGTCGTCATCAGCAGGCAGGCATTGTACGGATTGGCCTTGATCTTTCGCCGCAGGCGGTAGATATAGCAACCTGCAATTATCGGCGGGCTGTGCCCGAGATCATTGCACTGGATTGAGGGGCCTGACCCACAATCACGGCACATGGGCGCATAAAGGAGGTCTTGGCCACCTTGGATGATGGGCCAGTGAGAATGTGGCATCGCCCCACGGCGGTGCCTATGCGTCCAGCCCTGACCCACCAAGGGTGGCTAGGAGCCTGAAAAGGACGCCAGGCGCAAGCCCGCTCGACCTCCGCGACGAGAATCGCCAGCGCCGCCCGTCGAGGCCTATAGCGGTCCATCACCGCTTGGGGAGCCAGACCTCGACCGCTTGGTGCCCCGGCGGCGAGGGGCGGTCGGAGAGGTTCTCGATCCGCCACGCATAGCCCATCCCGGTAAGACCCTGCCCGAGGCGGCGCGCCAGCGCGTGGTCCAGCGTCGAGTAGAAGCGGATCATCGCCGCGCCTTGACCTAGGCCACTCGCCGTTCCCGCGCCGATCTGGTCGGGCGCAAGCCCGGCTTGAGAGGCCAGTTGCCCTGCCTGCGCGCCGCCGTCCCCCGACCCGGCTGCCGGGTGCAGGGTGACGAGGACCCGGCCGTCACGCCGCGTGCCCTCCAGGTCGCCGGTCGCCTGCACGGGCGGTGGCGGCCGGGTCGGTTGCTCGCCGGGGTTCGTTCGCGCAGTTGCAGGCGCGGGAGAGGAGGCCGCTGCCGTGACGGACGGTGCGGGCTCGCTTGGCTCGGCGACGGACGGGGCGCGTGCCAGCGGCTCGGCGCTACCCGGCTGCGCGGGTGGCACCCCGGCAGGAGGCGCCGGGACCGTCCAAGGCTCGGCAGGGTGCTGTGATTCCGAGTGCGCCTGAGCGCCATGGGAACGCTCCGGCAACGGGCCGAGTCGGTGCAGCACCGCCCCGCCCGTGGCGGCGATGGCCAGGATGGCGAGCCAGAAGCAGAGCAGGGGACGCCACCGCGACGAGGCTCGGGCGGTGGTCAGCCGCAACACGTCAAGCTCCGCGAACGGCGGCCGGCTCCGGCCTGGCACCGTCCCACGCATCAGCGGCGTCGAGGATGGGGTTTGCGTCGAGGGCAGCGTCACTGGCAGTCATCTCATCCCTCCTCGGTCGGTCGCGGCCCACCTCGGAGCCGCCCGGGCCACCAGGCCCTGACACGCTGGTGTGCATGCACGAGATCGCTCCGCTGGCCCGATGCCGCCCGGGCGGACCAGGGCCATGCTCGCTTGTCCCGCACATGACCGCCTCACTGGTCCATCTCGCGCGAGGCGTCAAACCAGCCGAGCAGGGCGGTGCCGACTGCGGGTGGTCAGGCCCCGACCGACCCATCAATCGGACAGGGCCGCGCAGCACCAGCGCTTCCGCCTCGGCAACCGTGGCGGCTTTCGTCGGCTCGAACCCGGCGACACGCAAGCTGTCCGCCGCCATGCCGCGGAACCCGGCGGCGTCACCCAGCGACAGGAACGGGGGTCATGCCCATGGGCCAGCCCTCCCAGAGTGCGCGGCTGCGCCCCTGGGCGGTCCCGCCAGCCCCGCAGCTTCCGTCCAGGAGCCCGCGCCCAACCGCGCCAGCACGGACAGCAAGCTCAGGTCCATCCCGCCGCGCCCCGTCGCGGCATGGAGGAAGCGGTCAGATGCAAAGGCCGCGTGAGAAGGATGCCTCGCGCCGGCGATGGCACGGGTCAGCCGGCCTGGCCCCGTGCGCCCCCGCTGCTGCTGGCCGGGCCTTGGCAGCCTGCTACAGCATCAACCAGCCGGCCAGGTGGGACCGCCGCTGCACGACCAACTCTGCCTCCTCCGTCCGGCTTGCCCGGCTGGCATGAAGCCCCACCGCCATCGTCACGCTGTTGGCCAACCTTCGCAGGAAGGACAGATCGTGCCGGGTGAACTCCTCCACCTCGGCGCTGCCGACTTCCAGCACCCCGAACGCCTCCTTGTGCCAGCCGTGGATGGGCACGCTTGCCATGCAGAGCATCCCGCGCTCGACCCTCGCGTCTGGCAGGCGGATGCGGTCGATCGTGTCCAGCCGCCGCAAGTGGATCAGTTGCCCAGTGAGCCAGGCAAGCCCCGCCGTGGTGCCATGGTCCGCCGCGACCCGGGTCCGCCCGACCATGCAGGCCGGCCAGCCGACGGCGGCCTGCGCCACGAAGGCCTGCTCGTCCGCCCGGTATTGCAGCACCCGGGCGAACCCGGCCCGGACGCCTGCGGCCGCGACCCTGCACCCCTCGAAGATCACGGCGTCCAAGTCGTCTTCCCGACTCATGTAGGCATTGAAAAGAGCAGCCAGTCCGGCGTGCTTGAGGGATGGGAAGGCCGCACTGCGCCTTGCGGCTTCAATGGAGGGTGCCGCGCTGATCTGGTGCATAATTGGGCGAGCCTCCTTGAAGCGCACAATCGGTGCGGGGAGCGGTGGCCTTGATCGGCCGGCATCAAACCTGCAGGGCGCGATGCACAAAAGAAAAAAGGGTGGTGCCCGAGGGCACCACCGAGTTTAGGGAGGATATGTGCTTCAGGAGCCGTCCCGAAGAGTTGCGGGCGCCAGCAGCGTCTGCAACAACCTGTCCTGTAAATGATGGGAGATCGGCGAGGCAGACTCGGAAAATACTTACTGCCCATTCACGAAAATTGCGTGCTACCTATGCTGACGGATTTTTACGGCATACTGACGGAAATTCGGCGTATGAGGCAACCTGGACTTCATGCCTGCATTGGGCAAAGGCAGCCTAGGTCTTTGTTGCGCCGACGTTTCACCTATGCCAATATACATTGCATCAATGTCTAGAAATGACGTTTCATGACGGACCGGGAGGTGCAGCGACTTGCGGGGGATGTGGCTTGTGCGGACGGCCAAGTCGAGAAGCTGCAGCGCCGCAATGCCGAACTGGCTGCGGCGGTCGTGGTGCGCAACACGTTCATCGTGGTTGCCGCCTATGAGCTGCGCAACCCCATGACGCCGATCATCGGCCAGATCGAGCTGCTGAACGGGGTCCAGGCCAGCCGCTGCCCGCCAGACCAGGCCGAGCAAAGGCTGGAGCGCATCCAGCGCGCCATGCGCCACGACGTGAAGCGGGCCGGCATCCTGCTCGACGTGTCGCGCATCGCCAGCGGCAAGTTGCAGCTCGAACCCAGGGCGTTCGACCTTGCGGCGCTGCTGCGCGAGGTGGCCGGCGGTCTCGCCGATCCAGCCCGGCGTGCGGGCAGCCTGATCACCGTCACCGGGCCTGACACCTTCCAGGCCACCTGGGACTGCCTGCCCGCCCCTGGCATTGGCGGCGCCCAGTCCACCGTGACGCTGCCGCAGCACGCAAGGGGAACGCCAGCGTGACCGGCACCAACGGCACCAGGATCAGCCGGATGCCGACCGGCATCGCCGGCCTCGACACCATCCTGGGCAGCGGCTTCCTGCAGGGCGGCGTGTACATCGTCCAAGGGGCGCCCGGCACGGGCAAGACGACGCTCGCCAACCAGATCGTCTTCAACCACGCCGCCCAGGGCGGGCAGGCGCTGTATGTCACCCTGCTCGCCGAGTATCACGGCCGCATGATGCAGCACCTGGGGAGCATGTCGTTCTTCGATGTCTCGAAGATCCCCGACCAGGTCTGCTACCTCAACGGCTTCGGCATCCTGCGCGAGGGGGGCTACCCCGCCCTGCGCGACATGCTGCGCCGGGAGGTCGCGGCCCGCCGGGCGACGGTGCTGATCCTGGACGGCTTCGCCATCGCGCAGCGCAAGGCGTCCGAGGAGCAGGACTTCAACGAGTTCGTCCACGAGCTGCAGGCCATCGCCGTCGCCACCGGCTGCACGATGTTCCTGCTCAGCAGCGCCATGGGTGTGAAGCAGACGCCCGAGTACACCATCGTGGACGGCATCGTGGAGCTGAGCGACCAACTGCTCGGCTGGTCGGCCGAGAGCACGCTGCAGGTGGTCAAGCTGCGCGGCACGAGCTGCCTGCGCGGGCGCCATGCCTTCCGCATCACCGGCGACGGCCTGGTCGTCTATCCGCGGATCGAGGCGCTGCTGGCCCGGCCGTCGCGCCTGGAGCCGGAGGCGACCGGGATGGTGCCGAGCGGGGTGGACCGGCTGGATGCCATGCTGGGCGGTGGGCTGCCGGCTGCATCGACGACCATGGTCATGGGGCCGTCCGGGGTGGGCAAGACCACGCTCGGGCTGCAGTTCCTGTCGCGCTGCGGCGAGGGCGAGCCGGGCCTGCTGTTCGGCTTCTACGAAACGCCGGCGCGCCTGCGCGTCAAGGCGGACCGGGTGTGCCGGCCCTTGGGCGTCCTGCTCGATGGCGGCGCGGTCGAGGTGCTGTGGCAGCCGCCGACCGACGGGCTGCTGGACGCCTATGGCGAGCGCCTGCTGGAGAACGTGCGCCGCCGGGGCGTACGGCGGCTGGTGATCGACGGCCTGGGCGCCTTCCAGAGTGCTGCCGTCGAGCCGGCGCGCCTGAACCAGTACCTGACCGCGCTGATGAACGAGCTGCGGGCGCTTGGGGTCACGACGTTCTACACGCTCGCCGTGCCCGACATGACCGGCCCCTACATCCGCGAGCCGGCCCGGGACCTCACCGTCCCATCTGACAACTTGGTGCTGATGCGCTACGTCGAGACGGGCGCGCGCCTGCACCGGATGATCTCCGTCCTCAAGGTCCGCAACAGCGACTTCGACCCGTCGCTATACGAGTACGTCACCACCGGCCAGGGCCTGCGGATCGAGGGGACGCTCGCCGACGCGGCGATGTCGGGTCGGGCTGGCAGCGCGCGCGGCCAAGGGCCGGCGGCCCGGCGCGGCGGCTAGCGATGTCCCTGGTGCTCGTGGTGGAGGACGAGCCTGGCATCGCGGAGCTGTTCGATGCGGCCCTTACGGACGAGGGCTATCGCGTGCTGACCGCCATGAACGGCAAGCAGGGGCTTGAGGTGCTGGCCCGCGAGCGCCCCGATCTGGTGTTCTGCGACTACATGATGCCCGTGATGGACGGCGCCGCGATGCTGGGCGCCATGGCGGCCGACCCGGCCCTGCGGGATGTCCCGGTCGTGATGATGAGTGCGATGCGCGAAGTGGTCGTGGCCCAGCGGTGCGCGGGCTATGTCAGCTTCCTGCACAAGCCGTTCAGGCTGTTCGAGCTGATGGACGTGGTTGAGCGGCTGATCGGCAGGGGCGACACCTCACCCGCGCCCGCCTCCCGGCACTGATCGCAGCAGGCTGGAACACAGACCCGAGCGGCCGAAAAGGCTTGTCAAACGGCTAGCTGACGAAACAGGACAAGGATTTTGCATTCCATAACTGCCGCCCGGCGTTGAGCGCAGGTCGGCGCAGGGTAAGGGCAGCGTGCCGGGCATCCCGGAGTGGCTGCAGGCGGTCCACCCGCCCCTAGCCGAGCCAAGCGACCAGCGCCGATACCGTCACGACGGAAATCACATGCGAGGCCAGGATGGCGCCGGAGGTCACCCTGGCTTCGACCCCATACAGCTTGGCGATGGTGAACGGCCCCGATCCGATCGGCAGCGCGCTGAGCAGCACCGCCACTTGCGCCTGGGTGGGCGGCACGTGGAACACGGCAAGCGCGAGCAGCGCGGTCACGCCGGGCTGCACGATCAGCTTCAGCCCGACCAGCATGCTGACCGGAACGGCATCGCGGCTGGTCACGCGTTCCTGGGCGAGGAACAGGCCGATGCAGATCAGCGCGACCGGCGACGCCGCGCCGCCAAGCAGGCTTGCGAACCGCTCGACCGGGACAGGGAGGGGAAGCCCGGCCAACCCGATGCCAAGCCCGGCCAACGGCGCGAGCAGCAAGGGATTGCGCAGCAGCGAGGCCAGCACCTTGCCGAGCGTGCGCCCCAAGCTGGCGCCTCGCTGCAGGTCGAACTCGATCAGCGCGACGGCAAGAAGGAACAGCGCGCAGGCGGTGAACAGGGTGGCGATGACGGCCATCGGCAGGCTGTCTGGCCCAAACACCAACAGGCAGAGCGGGATGCCCATGAAGCCGACATTGCTGTAGCTGGCGTCCAGTCCCTCGATGCTGGCGATGGCGGCATTGCCGCCCCGCCAGCGGCTGAGAATGAAGCCGAGCGCGAAAGTGACCACGATCCCGCCGCCGAAGGCGAGGGCGAAGCCGCCCTGGCCGGCCTGATCGGGCCTGATGCGCGACATTGCGACGAACAGCAGCGCCGGCAGGGCAAGGTAGATCGCGAATCGGTTGAGGTTGTCGGTCGCCTGGCGGTCGAACATGCCAGAGCGGCCGCACGCCGCGCCGGTCAGGATCAGCGCGAACACCGGCAAGGCGGCGTCGAGGACGGCGCGCATGGACTAGGCCAGGTCCGGCAAGCGCGGAAGGCGGCGTTCAGGGCGGGCGGCTGGCCAGCCTTCGGGTTCAAACCCATCTCGGCATCGCCGCTGCTGCTTGGCTCTGACGGTCTGCCGCATGAAGGGCTTCCTTGCAAAAGGTTTGACATAGCCCCACAGCTCCGTATTCTGAATTCAGAATTCAGTGTGTGGACCAGCATGATGCTGCTCACCCCTCAACCCAGCCTGGTCGAGCAGGCCTATGAGGCCCTGCTCGGCGAAATCGCCGACGGCACGCTTGCCGCCAACACGCACCTCGTCCAGGAACTCCTCGCCGAGCGCCTTGGCGTGTCGCGCCAGCCGATCCAGCAGGCGCTGCTGCTGCTCAAGACCGATGGCCTGGTGCAGGATGCCGGCCGGCGTGGGCTTGTTGTGGCGCCGCTCGACATGCAGATGATGCGGCACCGCTACGAGGTGCGCGCCGCGCTCGATGCGCTCGCAGCACCTCTCGCCGCACGGCGCTGCGCCGCCTCGCCTGAGGTGGCGGCGCTGACGCGTAGCGAAGGCGAGCGCATCCTGTCCGCCGGCCTGTCCGCCGTTTCAGGCGGCGTGATCAAGGCCATGATCGCCTATGACGTCGCCTTCCACGCCTTCATCTACGGCGCGTCCGGCAACCCGATGATCGGGCCGACGGCCGAAGTCCACTGGCGCTTCCTGCGGCGCGTGATGGGGGAGGTGCTGCGGCGGTCGGGGCCGCCCCACTCGATCTGGCAGCAGCACCGCGACATCCTGGACGCGGTCGTCGCCGGAGACGCCGAAGCGGCCGAGGCGCGCACCCTGAACCATGTCCGCAGCGCCGCCGCCCGCTTGGCCGCCACCGCCGAACCCGGCAACGCGGAGCATTCATAGGAGCAGCCGCAACCCACCAACTCGCAGCGCATCCGCCCCACACCGTGCCACACGGGACCGAGGGCGCGCACCGCGACGGATCTGACGACCGCAACTGGCGCGCGGCTTCATAGGCGCCGGACAGCCTTCTGGGAGGAAGCAACATGTCACAAGCGAGCGGCTTGGCCGCAGGGTCCGCATCGCGGTCATCCGCCGAGGATCGGACCTACCGGAAGGTGACGCTGCGGCTGCTGCCGTTCCTGTTCCTGTGCTACCTCAGCGCCTACCTCGACCGGGTCAACGTGGCCTTCGCCAAGCTGCAGATGCTCGACGACCTGAAGCTCAGCGAACAGGTCTATGCGTTCGGGGCCAGCATCTTCTTCGTCGGCTATGTCCTCGTCGAGGTGCCGAGCAACGTGATCCTGCACCGGGTCGGCGCCCGGCTGTGGATCGCGCGCATCATGATCAGTTGGGCGCTGCTATCCGCCGGGATGGCCTTCGTGCAAACGCCGGTCGCCTTCTACGTCGTGCGCTTCCTGCTCGGCGTCGCCGAGGCCGGGTTCATCCCCGGCGTGCTGCTGTACCTGACCTATTGGTACCCGGCCCGGCGGCGTGGCCGCATCACTGCGATCTTCCTCACCGCCATCCCGATGGCCAGCGTCTTCGGCGGTCCGCTCTCGGGCTGGATCCTGAACGCCGCCGGCGGCGCTTACGGGTTCAGCAACTGGCAGTGGCTGTTCCTGATCGAGGCGGTTCCCTCGCTGATCCTCGGCGTGGTCACGCTGTTCTACCTCGACAACCGCGTCGCTTCGGCCAAGTGGCTGGATGCGGACGAGAAGCGGGTCGTCGCCGACGCCGTCGCCCACGAGGAGAAGGAAAAGGAGGACCTGTCGCAGCTTTCGGCCGCGTTCCGCACGCCGCGGGTCTGGCTGCTCGGGCTGATCTACTTCGGGATCGTGTGCGGCATCTATCTCAACAGCTTCTGGGTGCCGACCATCATCAAGCAAACCGGCGTGTCCGACCCGTTCACGATCGGCCTGCTGACCGCCTTGCCATACCTTGCGGCCGTGATCGCGATGATCGCCCTCAACAGCAACGCCGACCGCATGCGCGAACGGCGCTGGCACACGCTGGTCCCATGCCTGGTCACCGCGGCCGGCTTCGCCTTCACGGCGTGGGCCGGCGGCGACACCGTGCTGGCCATGGTCGGGCTTATGCTGGCCGTAGCCGGCGCATCCAGCGCGCAGGCCGCATTCTGGAGCCTGCCTGGCGCTTTCCTGGGAGGTACGGCCGCCGCGGCCGGGATCGCGCTGGTCAACTCGCTCGGCAACCTGGCCGGGTTCACCACCAACAACATCGTCGGCTGGCTGGCCGGGGTCACGCACAGCAACTCGGCCAGCCTTTACCTGTTCGCGGGGGTGCTGGTGGCGAGCGGGGCGCTCGTGCTCGCGATCCCGGCCCGCCTTGTGAACAAGTAGGGCGGAGCGCACCCATGACGGAGCTGTTGACGCTGGGCCAGATGCTCTCGGTCCATGCCCGCCTATCCCCCGACAAGACCGGGGCACGCGACCTGGAGCGCGCGATGACGTTCCGGGAGTGGAACAGCCGTGCCTGCCGCTTGGCCAATGCCCTCCTGGGCCTCGGCCTCGCCAAGGGCGACCGGGTTGCGATCCTGGCCTACAACCGCGTCGAGTGGGCCGAAATCTTCGCAGCCACCGCCAAGGCGGGCCTGATCGCGGTTCCCGTCAACTTCCGCCTGGTCGGCCCGGAAATCTCCTACCTGATCGAGGATGCGGGCGCGGCTGCGATCCTTGTTGAGGACGTGCTCCTCGGCAGCCTGGAGGAGGTCCGGGCGGACTTGTCGGTCCCGGCCGGCAACCTGATACGCATCGGCGGCCATGGCCCGGCCGCCGCGGCCTGCCCCGCCGGCTACCGCGACTACGAGGAGCTGATCGCCATGGCCGCCGACCGTGAGCCGGCCCAGCCGGTGCTGGCGACCGATCCATGGACCCTCATGTACACCTCCGGCACGACCGGCCGACCCAAGGGAGTGCTCCGCAGCCACAAGGCTGCAACCCACCTCTCCCTGGTGACTGACATCGAGTTGGGGGTGCACCGGGAGGATGGCGCCCTCCTGGTGATGCCGATGTGCCATGCGAACTCGCTCAACTTCTTCGCCGCCTTCGCCTATTGCGGCGGCGAGGTGTCCATCTACTCGCGCCGGAGCTTCGACCCGGAGCATTGCATGCGGACCCTCGCCGAGGGTGGATCGACGTTCACCTCGCTCGTGCCCACGCACTACATCATGATGCTCGGCCTGCCGGTCACGGCCTGGGCGAAATACGATCTTGGCCGGGTCGCCAAGCTCATGATCTCCTCGGCACCGGCGCGGCAGGACACCAAGCGGGCGGTGATGGAGCTGTTCCGCAACTCCAGCCTGTTCGAGCTCTACGGATCGAGCGAGGCTGGCTGGGTTACGATGCTGCGCCCGCACGAGCAGTTCACCAAGCTCGGCTCGGTCGGGCGGGAGTGCGTCGGCGCGGCGCCGATCAGGCTGCTGGGCGCGGACGGCGCCGAGGTCCCGGACGGCGAGGCCGGCGAGCTCTACTCCAGCAACGCCCACACCTTCGACCGCTATTGGAACCTGCCGGAGAAGACGCAGGAGGCGTTCCGGGGCGAGTACTGCACCGTCGGCGACATGGCCCGGCGCGATCCGGACGGCTACATCCACCTGGTGGACCGCAAGAGCAACATGATCATCTCGGGCGGCGAGAACGTTTACCCGTCCGAGGTCGAGGCTGTGCTCGGCGTCCACCCCGCGGTGCAGGACGTGGCGGTGATCGGCCTGCCGGACGAGAAATGGGGCGAGCGCGTGCACGCCGTCATCGTCACGCACGACGGCGCGGCGGTGGGCGAGGCCGAGCTGCTTGCGTGGTCCCGGGAACGGATCGCCGGCTACAAGCGCCCGCGGTCGTTCTCGTTCCTGCGCGAGGACCAGGTGCCGCGCACCGCCACCGGCAAGATCCTGCACCGGGTGCTCAAGACACAGCTTTCCGGCGCCGGGCAGACCGGTGCCCAGCAGACCGGCAGTTGAACGAGGCGGACCATGGAAGCGATGCGATGAAAACCGATCCCGACAGCGTTGCCGGGCTGGTCGCCCGTCTGCTCAAGCGGCGGGGCACGAAGCGCGTCTTCGCGCTTTGCGGCGGCCACATCATGCCGATCTGGATGCGGCTCGATGCGGAGGGCATCCAAATCGTCGATGTGCGCGACGAGCGTGCCGCGGTGCACATGGCCCAGGCCCATGCGGAGCTGACGGGCGAACTGGGCGTCGCCCTGGTGACGGCAGGCCCGGGCGTGACCAATGCCATGACCGGCATCGCCAACGCCCACATCTCGCGCGCACCGGTGCTGGTGATCTCAGGAACGAACCCGACTGCGCAGGAGAACCGTGGCGGCCTGCAGGACCTCGACCACACCCTCCTGGTCCGCTCGATCACGCGCTATGCCCGCACGGTGCGCGACCCCGCGCTCGTGCTGGCCGAGCTGGACGAGGCGATTGCCCGCGCGTTCGGCGAGGCGGGCGAGCCAGGCCCGGCCTACATAGACTTCCCGGCCGACGTGCTGCGCCGCCTGGTCCCGAAGCCCGTCCAGCTCGAGGAGCACCTGCAGCCCAAGCCGCGGCCCGTGCTGATGCCTGACCCGGCGCAGGTGGCGCAGGCGGTCGAGGAGCTTTGGGGCGCCAAGCGCGTGGTGGTCATCTCCGGACGCGGCGCCCGCCGGGCAGGGCCGCAGATGACCGCGCTGCTGGACCGGCTTGGCGCGGTTTACCTCGATACCGGCGAGAGCCGCGGCCTGGTGCCGGACGCGCACCCCTCCGTCGTCGGCGCGATGCGCGGCGCGGTGATGGGCGATGCGGATGTCGTGCTGACCGTGGGGCGGCGCCTGGATTTCCAGCTTGCCTATGGCTCGCCGGCGATCTTTGGCCAGGCGCGGTTCGTCCGCATCGGCGAGGTGCCGGGCGAACTGCGCGACAACCGGCGCGGCGCGGTCGAGATCCTCGCTTCACCGGGGGAGGCGCTGCGCGCGCTGGTGGAGGCTGCCGGCAACCGGGCCTCGTCCGTTGACCGGGGCTGGGCGGACGGACTGCGGCGGTCGCATGAGGACCGGGCGCGCAAGCTGAAGCAGTCGATGCGGACGGCGCCCTCTGGCAGCGACGGGCGGATGCACCCGAACCGCCTGCTCGCCGCCCTGCAGGAGGCGATTGGCCTGGACGCGATTGTCATCACCGATGGCGGCGACTTCCTCAGCTTCGCCCGGATCGGCCTGTCGGCGCCGGACATGCTCGACCCGGGACCGTTCGGCTGCATCGGCATCGGTGTGCCCTACGGCATCGCCGCGAGCCTCGCGATCCCGGACCGGCCCGTGGTGGTGGCGACCGGGGACGGCGCGTTCGGCTTTAATGCGATCGAGGTCGATACGGCCGTGCGCCACAAGGCGCCCGTGCTGATCGTCGTCGCCAACAACGGCGCCTGGCAGATCGAGGTGCACGACCAGACGGTGACCTACGGCAAGGTTGTCGGCACGAAGCTGCAATTCAGCGACCATGCGGCGATGGCGCGTTCGTTCGGCATGCACGCCGAACGGGTGGAGACCGAGGCGCAGCTCGGCCCGGCGCTCGAACGCGCGCTCGCCAATCGCCCGGCGCTGCTCGACGTCGTTGTGACGCCCGAGGCGGTGTCGTCGGACGCCAAGACCGGGCTGGCTTGGGTGCCCGACCTGCAGCCCCTTGCCGCCTGGGATGAAGCGGAGCGCAAATGGCGGGCACGCGACTTGGCGGCGTCGGCAAGCGTGAGTCCGGGATCAGATTGATACCAACGGCCCCCTGCAGTGGCCACTATGCCTACGTCTCAGGTCTGCCGCCGTCATTGCGAGCCGCGCTTGCGGCATGGCAATCCAGGAGGGCTCGGTCTTCCGGCCCTGGATTGCCGCGTCGCAAGCGCTCCTCGTAATGAAAGGCGGGGCGATGACGAACTAGGGGAGGGGTGGACCGGTCAGACCTGCGGCCCGTAGCGCCCGAGCTTGCGATACAGGGTGCTGCGGGACACGCCGAGCGCCCTCGCCGCCGCCGTCAAGTTGCCGTGGTGCAGCCGGACCGTCTGAACGACCGCTGCCCGTTCAGCCGCCTCCAGCGTCGCCGGCGTATCCGGGACCGGCGCTCCAGGCTGGGCGGGCACGGCCGGCGCCGCGGCCAGGCTCGCCGCGATCTCGCTGGGATGGACCTCGGGCGCATTCGACATCAGGAGCAGGCTCTCGACGACATTGCGCAGCTCGCGCACGTTGCCGGGCCAGTGATAGGCGGAGAGCATCTGTATGACCTCGGGGCCGAAGTGCCGTGCGGGCACGCCATGCCGCCCGGCTAACTGCACATTGAAGTGCGCCAGCAGGATGTCGATGTCGCCCTCCCGGTCGCGGAGCGGCGGCGGGCGGACCCGGGTGACGCTGATCCGGTAATACAGGTCGCGCCGGAAGCGGCCGGCCGCCACCTCGTCGAGCAGGTTGCGGTTGGTGAGCGCCAGCGGCCGCACCTGCACCCGGCGCGGCTGGCCATCGCCCAGCCGGTAGATCACGCCCTCCTCGATCGCGCGCAGCAGGTACGGCTGCAGGTCAAGCGGCAGCTCGCCAATTTCGTCTAGGCAGAGGGTGCCGCCATGCGCCAGCTCGAACCGTCCGGGGCGCCCCTCGCTGGTGGCGCCGGTGAACGCGCCACGGGCGTGGCCGAACAGCTCGCTCGCCAGCAGCTCCCGCGCCACCGCGCCGCAGTTCAGCGCGATGAACGGCCGGGCGCGGTTCCGGTCCCTGCAAATCGGGTCGCTGCCAATCGGGTCGCCATGGATCGCGCGGGCGAACAGCTCCTTGCCGACACCGGTCTCGCCCTCGATCAGCACCGGAACCTGCTTGCCGACCAACTGCCGGGTGCGGGTGAGCGCCTCGGTGAGCGCGGCGCTGCGGCCGATGATCGCGTCGAAGGCGGAGCTGCCCGCCGCACCCGGGACCCGTTCACCCGTGCGCCGCCGGGCCGGCACGACGACCACCGCGCCGATGGTGTGGCCGTCCACCGTCACGGGGTTGAACCACTCGGCCCGCATCCCCTCGGGCAACCGGTCGGCCCATGCCTCCACCGCCGATCCGGCATCCAGCCCGGCCAGCCGCTGGCCCAGGGCGACCAGGTTCGGCAGCCGCCCGGTGCGGTGCACCAGCCGCCCGCCGCGGTCGATCGCGATCATCCCGGCGACATCGGAGTCAGTGACCCGCGCAAGGCACGCTTCGAGCAGCCGCAGACGCTCGACCGACGCCTGCTCCACCAAGGCCATCTCGATCTGCCGCGCGGCCGAGACAGCCAGCGAAAGGTTGTGCCGCTGGTATGTGGAGGGCGGCCCCGAGATGTCCACGACGCCGAGCATGGCGCCGGTCCCAGGCTCGAACACTGGGGCGGCGGCGCAGGTCCACGCCTTGATGCCCTCGCAGAAATGCTCGGCCGCGTGGACCTGGGCCGGCCGCCCGGTCGCGAGCGCGGTGCCGATGCCGTTGGTCCCCACCGTGTCCTCGCGCCAGTCGCCGCCAGGCGTGAGGTGGATGTTCTCGCCCTGGTGCAGCGTCTGACGGTCGCCGGCCGCGTCCAGCACCACGCCATCGGGGTTGGTCAGCAGCATGATCGAGCGCGAGCCGCCCAACATATCCGCCAGCAGCGCGAACACCGGCGCGGCTGCGGCGAGCAGCCCGGCGTGGCGCCGCCGCAGCTGCGCGATGGCGTCGCCCTGGGCGATCAGCGGCGCGGCCCGCCCGGTTGGGTTGATGCCAAGCTCCTGGCTGCGCAGCCAGGACGCGACGACGAAGTGGCGCCCCGGGACCGGCGCGCGGGGATCGCCGCCGAGGAACCGCTCCCACGCATCCATCGTGTCGGCGCCCTCGAACCGCGGCCGCAGGTGCGTCAGGGCGGCGCGGCCCCCCTGCGGGTCGGACATCGCCCTGGGCGGCCCGGGCGCTATGCGCGCCCGAGCAGCTCCGCGCCGCCGCCGAGCGCAATGCCGGCGGTCGGGTCCACCCGATCCGGCTTGGTGACGATCAGCGTCTGCGTGGTCAGGATCAGGCCCGCGACCGACGCCGCATTGCGCACCGCGGTCGCGCACACCCGCACCGGGTCGATCACCCCGGCCTCGACCAGGTCCACGAACGTGCCGTCGCGGGCGTCGAAGCCGATGCCGTCCGGCGACTGCGCGACGCGGGCCACGATTCCCTTGGCGTCCAGGCCGCAGTTCGTCGCGATGGTCGTGAGCGGCTGCGCGAGCGCGTCCTGCAGCATGATCGCGCCGTCGCGCGCGCTGCCCGACAGCCGCCCGATCACGCCGGACAGCTCGGGCGAGATCTGCAGCAGCGCGGTGCCGCCGCCGGGCACGATGCCCTCCGCGAGCGCCGCCCGGGTCGCGTTGATCGCGTCCTCGATCAGTTGCACCCGCCGCTTCTGCTCGACGGGCGTGGCGCCCCCCGCCAGGATGATCGCGGTGCCGCCCGACAGCTTCGCCAGGCGCTCCTGGTACTTGTCGCGCTCGATGTTCGGCGGCGCGGCGTCGAACTGCCGCGACACCTGCACGCGCCGCGCCGCCACGCCGACCGGGTCGCCGCCGCCGGCGCTGATGACGGTCTGGCTCGCGCTGATCCGCACCTGCCGCGCACGGCCGAGGTCCTGCTCGCGCGCCTCCGCGATCGTGCCCCCCAGGTCGCGCGCGATCACCCGGCCGCCCGTGGCGATCGCGATGTCCTCCAGCATGGCCTTGCGCCAGTGGCCGTACTCCGGCGGGTGGATGGCGGCGACCGGTGGCAGGCCGCGCTCCCGGCGGCGCAGCAGCGCCATGACGCAGGCCGGCGCGACCTCCTCGGCCACGATCAGCAGGGGGTTGCTGCGCCCCTCCAGCAGCGCCTCGATCGCCGCCACGTCCTCCAGCGTCTGCAGCTTGCAGTCGGTCATCAGGATCAGCGGCTCGTCCAGCACCACCTGCATCCGCTCCACGTCGGTCACCATGTGGTGGCTGAGGTAGCCGCGGTCGAAGGCCATGCCGTCCACCACCTCCAGCAGCGTCTCGACTGTGGTGCCGAACTCCACCGTGACGATGCCGTCGGCGCCGACGCGCTCAAGCGCCTCCGCGACCATGCCGCCCGTCGCCTCGTCGTTGGCGGCGATCACGGCGACGGCCCGGCTCTGGCCGTTGACCACGGGCCGCGCGGTCCGCTTCAGCGCAGCCAGGGTCTCGGTGACAGCCTGCTCCAGGCCGTGCACGAGGTCCACCGGGTTCGCCCCCTTCGCCAGGCAGGCCAGGCCCCGCTGCACCATGGCGTCGGCAAGCACCGTCGCCGTCGTGGTGCCGTCCCCGGCGATGTCGTTGGTCGTCTTCGCCACTTCGCGCAGAACCTGGGCGCCCATGTTCTCGAACGGGCATTCAAGCTCGATTTCCTGCGCGATGCTGACGCCGTCGCGCGACACGATCGGCGTGCCGACGGGACGGTCCATGATCGCGTTCATGCCCTTCGGTCCCAGCGTGCCCCGCACCGCCCTGGCAAGCTTCGCGACCCCGCGCCCCAGCGCCATCCGGGCTGCGTCGTCATGCAGCATCATCTTGGCCATCGTTCCCTCCGCAAAGGCCGATTCCGGCCCGTTTTTGCCGGCACGTCTTGTCGAGGCACCCGTCTTGTCGAGGCGCCCGTCAGCCGCCGTCCGCGGACCCCGCGCCCGTTGGACGGCGGAGGAAGTCCAGCAACGTCGGCTCTGCAGGCAGGGACGGGGCGTGCTCCCCCTCGCCGAAACGGGCCGCCAGCAAGCCGCGGCATAGTGCGCCGTTGAACTCCACGCCCACCGCAACCCGGCGCAGCGTGCGCCGGTGGGCCGGGAAGTCTGCCACCGCCACCGGGAGGCCATCGGCGTCCACGAACGCCGGGTCGCCGTCGCCGGCCGGCCCGGCCACGCCGCGGCGCTCCAGGTAGCGCCCGACCAGGCGCGACGCCTCGGCGTCCAGCCGCAACGCCCGCAGCGGGCCGATGCCGACCGCCAGCAGCGCCGCGACCTGGTGGCCCTGCTCCAGCAAGCAGTCCAGCACCGCCAGTTGCCGCCGCTGGAACGACTTCACCAGGAACACCCGGCGCACCGCGTCCAGGTTGCCGTCCGCCTCCGCGCCGAACGCCTCCTGGAACGGCAGGCCAAGCGTCATCGCGCGGTTGATGGTGTCGGCATACATATGCTCCCCAAGCTCGACGCCGATCCCGCGCACCCACGGCAGGCGCATCACCTCGCGGCGCATGTCGTCGGCCATCAGGAAAGCGAAGTTGGCCGCGCACCAGTAGGTCGGCAGCCGGAAGCCGACCGTCACCCGGTCCGCCTCGTCCACCGCGACGCCGGTGACAAAGCCCAGCTCCGTCACCGGCTCGTCAAGCTCCGGATCGGTGACGCGCGCGAGCCGGGCCAGCACCTCGCCGACCCGGCTGTTTGTGTCCGTGCTCACTCCGCCGCCACGAGTTCGCCGATGCCGAGCTTCCGCTTCTGCGCCTCGATGTCGATGTCGTAAATGCGCGCGGCATTCAGGCCGAGGATCTTCTTCTTCGCCTGCAGGCTCAGCGACACCCCGGTTTCCTGGGCCACGCTCTCCGGCAGCTCGAACTCCATGAACCGGTTCACCAGCCAATGCGGCGTCCAGATCGCGTAGTCGCTGCCATACAGGATCTTGTCCTCGCCGACCCAGAACAGCAGCTCCGAGATGATGTGCGCGAAGTACGCCGGACGCGAGTGGATGAACGGCAGCGCCACCGCCAGCCCGGCATAGACGTTGGTCTCCTGCGTCGCGATCCAGCAGAAGTCGTCCAGGCGCGGCAGGCCGCAATGCTCGACGATGAAGTTGAGGCCCTGGAAGCTGGTGGCCGCGTCGTCCACGTCGGCCACGTCGAACGCGTCCCGGTTCAGCGGCAGGATCGTCGGACCCTTGTGCACGTGGATGTTCTTGATGCCGAGCTTCTGCGCCGCCTCCAGGTAGCGGTACGTCTCCTTGTCGGAGAGCTTGTAGCCCTTGGAGTCGCCGCGCCACTCGGCGGTGTAGAGCTTGATGCCCTTCAGATGGTGCTTCTCCGCCATCTCGTGCAGCCGCTCCAGCCCCTGCTCGCCGTCGCGCGGGTCGAAGGCGCCGTTGAGGATGAACCGGTCCGGATACTTCTTCACCATCGCCGAGTTGCGCTCGGTGGTGTTGAATCCGTTGTGGTAGAAGTCGCCCAGGTAGGTCGGCTGCAAGATCGCCATGTCGTCCGGCCCGTTCACGAACAGGTCGTCATACATCGTCTGCGCGTCATACTTCTCGAACTTCGATTTTTCCCAAAGCTCGGATTTTGGGCTCAGCGCGGTGTGGTAGGCATAGAAGCAATCGATGAATTGCTTGCCGTGCTCATTCTTCTGGTTTGCCGGGCTGGCGTCCCAGAAATGCACGTGGCCGTCGATGATGAAGATGTCCTCGCCGTCTTTCGTCCGGTACATGCCTGATCTCCTGTTGTGTTGCGGCCTGCTTGCCAACCCGGCGCAAGACGCGGATTGGGGGTCAGATAAACTCCTTCACCGCGTCCATGTCGCCGAACAGCACCACCGTGTTGTCGTCCACCATGACCATCCGGCCGTAATGGGTGGAGGTGGAAATCTCGAACAAGTGCGGGTTCATCTCGCGGCCGAGGTGCTCGCCGATCTCGTCCATCTTGAATTCGATCTTGCCCTCCCCGTCGATGCGGATCATCGCCGGCATGTAGGTGACGGTGATGCCGGGCTTCTCGCCCATCACCTCGGCGATGGCCCGCGCCTCCACGCTGTCGTTCATCGTCACCCCGCACTGGTGCGACACCGTGGTCTCAAACGTCATGTCCTTCATCGAGCGGAAGATGTTGTCGGTATGCGCCATGCTGCTGTCCCCTTTTTGCTTCTGCCGCCGCTCAACCAGTAATCGCGCGGACGTCGATGCCGATCTCCGAGCCGATCGCCTGCAGCCGCTGGTGCGCCCGCTGCAACGCATCGGGGAACTGCGCGACCTTGACCCGCGGCTGCGACCAGATCGGCTGCAGCAGGTGCGCGGCGTTCATCGCCTCCGCCCCGTGCTTCACTAGCCAGGCCGAGAACAGCTCGCGGTTCGCTGTTCCGTGCTGCTCGTCGTGGGTCAGCATGCGGAACAGCTCGACCGTGTTGGCGAGGTTGCGCTCGTAGTCGCCCTCGGCGGCCGAAACCACCGCAGGCGTCATGAAGTCGTTCTGCGAGGCGGCGACCTGCATGATGAAGCCGCTGCGGAACAGCTCGGCCACCAGCGGCTCGAACACCACGTTCACCGCGAAGTACTGCTCGAGGTAGTCGGTGGCGCCCCCGATCGTCTCCACGGCCCGGCGCACGCCCTGCCACAGCGGGTCGTCAATCCAGTGCGCCTTGCCCGCGTCCTGGTCGAAGCCGTCGAGGTCCAGCCCGATCTCGCCGAGATACAGCGTCAGGTCCTGGGCGAAGCGCAGCTTGTAGGACGAGTTGGTCAGGATGGCGTTGTTGACCATCTGCGTATAGCCGTAGCGCTGCGCCTGCATGGTCGCCATGCCAAGCCCGAATTCGGCGTGCTTGTAGGCGCCGAGATGGTCCTGCAGGATCTTCACCCAGGCCCGGTCGAACCGTGACACGGCGCCGGAGCGGCGGCCGTTCTCGACCACGTTGGAGATCATGCCGACGATGGTCGATTGGCGCTGGTAGTGGGTGCGCTCCCACTCCTGGTCCACGGCGCGGAACTTGTGCCAGTCGGAGCTTTTCGCCGCCGTCCAGCTTTCGGAATAGGTCGGCGTGCCGTCCGCGAACGAGATGATCCAGTCCTGCAGCAAGTACCGCTTCGGGTCCGGCTGCACATCGACGGTCATGTCCTCGTAGTGCGAGGCCTTGCGTCCCTTCGGCTCGAAGTAGTTGTACTTGCGGCTTTCAGACCCGGCAAATGTCGCAGCACCTGCCGCCCCCGACTTAACCGGCGCCGTTCCTTGGGTTCCACTCATAGGTTTTATCCTCCCTTTTTTGCAGCGGGCCTTTTTTGCAGCGGGCCTACCTCGTTGCCGGCGTGAACTTGTCGAAGTAGATCCGCTCCGGCTCGACCCCGGCCATCTGCAGCACCGGCAGCACCGCATCGATCATCGGCGGCGGCCCGCAGGAGTAGGCGTCGATCTCCCCCGTCAGGCCCTCCTCGCGCAGCGTCCGCGCCACGACGGCGTGGATGAACCCGGTCTCCCCAGTCCAGGCGTCGTCCGGCCCGGCGTCCGACAGCGCCGGGATGAACCGGAAGTCCGGCAGGCGCGCCGCGAACGCCGCGAACTCGTCCAGCAGGAACAGGTCGCGGCGGGTGCGCGCGCCATAGAAGAACCGCACCGGCCGGGACTCGCCGCTGCCGACGTGGTCGTGCAGGATGGACCACAACGGCGACATGCCCGACCCGCCGCCGATCAGCACCAGCGGCCCGGTCCGCGCCTCGCGCCGGAAGCAGGTGCCGTATGGCCCGCGTGCGACCACTGCATCGCCGGGCTGCAGCAGGCCGTCGAGCAGCGCCGAGAACGCGCCGTCCGGATAGAGCTTGATGATGAACTCCAGCGTCGTGCCGCCATTGGGCGGGCTGGCCATCGAGTAGGCGCGCGTGACCCCGCGCCCCGGGATGCTGAGGTCCACATACTGCCCGGCCCAGAAGCGCAACGGCGACGCCAGCTCGATGGTCAGCAGCCGTATGTCGTGCGTCAGCGCCACCACCGCGGTGACGGTGCCCGCATAGTCCTTCACCGCAATCGAGCGGCTCATCAGGTCTTCGTCGTAGTTCAGCAACTCGACGGTGATGTCGCTGTAAGCCAGCGTGCGGCACAGCAGGATGTGATCGGCGTCGCGCTCGGACTCGGACAACGCGAAGGTCGAGTATTTCAGCAGCTCGATATCGCCCTCGACCAGCAGCGACTTGCAGCTAGAGCACTGGCCCTCCTTGCAGCCGTGCATGACCGAGATGCCCTGGCGGAAGGCAGCGTCCAGCACCGTCTCGCCCTCGTTCACGTCCATCTCCACGCCCACCGGCTCGAAACGGACTTTATGCGTCGTCATGTCGGCCATCGCTTTGGTTCTTTCCGACGTTTCCTGCAGCCTGGGTCCCGCAGTCGGGGTCCCGCAGTCCGGGAGCGGCCCAGTAGGCCGCTCCCTTCGTCACGCGTGGCTAGTTGATCGGGTTGATGGTGAAGCCCTTGCGGTACGTCGCAGCCGCCGCCTCCCGTCCCTCCGGCGTCAAGGCGCGGAAGCCGATCAACGGGCTGCCGAGCTTGTGGCCGCGCACGTCGTCCAGCTTCCACATCTTGCTGTCGTCGAAGTGTAGGTGCGGCTGCGGCGTCAGGGTCTTGCCGTCGCTGCGCACGAAGCCGAGGTCCTTGATCGCATCGGCCACGTCCCACCCGTCGTAGCAGGTCTCCCACTCGCGGCGGCCGCTGAACCGGCCCATCGCCGGCGTCGGACGGCCCTCGTACTCCGCCGCGAACGCGACCTTGTGGGTCCAGCGGCAGATCTCCGAGCAGTAGGTGTAGGTCTTGCCGTCCACCTCGTCGTAGCAGAAGTCCTCGCGGATCAGCGCCGGGACCATGCAGCTCCAGCACCGGTGCGGATAGACGTAGCCGACGTCCTGGTTGAACAGGATGTTGGTTTCGCCGGGCAGGCTCAGCTTCTCGTACCACTTCCAGTAGTTGCCGAACTCGGCATACCAGCCGGGATACTTGTGCTCGAACCACTCGAAGTCGCGGTCGGTCTGCGCCTCTTGCCGCCAGAACGCCACCGGCCAGCCGACGGAGAAGAACTGCGCGGTCTTGTGCACGTAGTTCTTCTTGACCATCCGGTCCCACGCCGCGTTCACGTCGTCATGGTGGATCTTGATGCCGTACTTCTCGAGCGGCAGCATGTAGGTCCGGTAGTAATCCTCGTAGATCCAGCGGTGCCACAGCTCCGCGTAGGACTCCTTGTTCTTGTCGCGGTTGGTGGTGCCGTATTCGACGACCGTGCCGACAGCCGCGTCCACGATGGCGTGGTTCTGCCAGAACGCGTACTTCAGGTCGCGCTCGATCAACTGGTGGTTGTCGGGGTCGTTGATGATCGACATCAGCAGCGAGTGGCCGTTGCCGATGTGCCGGCTCTCGTCGGACTGCACCGACAGGAACACCGTCGGCAACGCGTAGTCGCCATTGCGCGCGGCCTCGGACGGCATGGCGACGAACAGCGTATTGGTGAACGCCGTCTCCGCCACGACCGTGAGGTAGATGTTGGCCGCGGTGATCGCATCGCCGGTGACGAAGCCCTCGGCGAACTGGCGTCCGATGGTGGTGGCGTAGCACTTGCCGAACGCGGCCTCGGTGATGTCGAACCCGGCGGGATCGATATAGTTTTCCATGTACCACTTCTTCAGGTTCATCTGAATCGTGGAGTGGCGGAATTCATCGACCATCTGCATGGTGAAGCCGGTGCGCAGCTCCTCGCCCGGCGCCAGGCGGCCGACCATGGCCATGGACCGTGCGGCGGAGATTTCCGGGAACGGGATGATCGACAGGAACAGCTTCATCCACTCGACCCAGCGGGGCTCGACGTTGCGGAACATATCGCCGCGCAGCGCCGCGTCCAACGCGCCGTAAACCCGGTTGTCCTTTTCCTCCTGCATGGGGAAGTAGGACCGCAGGACCTGCTTCATCGGGTCGCGCGGGGCTTTCTTGATCTTGTAGTCGGTCGGGAAGGTCATCGCTTCCTGGACGTAGCTTGGCGTCCAGCCGAGGTCGGCGACGCGGCGGGCCGCGTCAGAGATGCTCATTCCTTTTTGGGCGGTGATCTTTGCCAGCGAAATGCCGTCGGGCATGTCCTACTCCTTATTTTGCTTTTCTACGGATCAAAGGCGTCGCGAGGCGAATATGCAGGGACGGGAGCGTCCCGACCGTGCAGTCTTTCTAATTTGCAAGTCTCATGCCAGCACCGCCGATAATGCGATGGTCAGGATTACGCTCATCATTACAGCTCTGCATTGTTGGATGTTGCAATGCATCATGTCCCAGTGTGCAACGGTGTGTCGCTTCGAATGTCCCAAAACGGGACACCCTGTAGAAAGCGCCCTGGGACAAACTGGCGTCATTCTGCGCTCCCTGCGGTTGGTTCCGCACCCGGGCCTTCGGCGTTCTGGCGCTTGCCCAGCGTCTTTCCCTCGGCGATGAACCGTGCGGCCAGCACCAGCGCGCCCATCGCGAAGTCCTTGCCCAGAACTTCGATCATCTCCTCGGCCAACTGGCCCAGGCGCTCGAAATACAGGTCCTTGGATGCCTCTCCGCTCATGGCGCCCTCGATCTTGCAAGCGGGTTGCGGGAACCGAACCGGAACAGGTCCGGCGGCAGCGCCAGCAGGCCGATCTCCCCGGCCTCGGTCCCGATTGCCAGGCGGGCGCCGTCGTCCGACCAGGCCAGCGCCGCGACCGAGCTGCCGACCGGCGCCGCGCCCGGGGCCAATCCCGGGCCGCCGGCCGCGGAGCCGCGGGCGAACAGCACGTCGTCGCTGCCGGGCTGGCACAGCAGCACCGCGCCGTTGTGGTAGCCGGCCGCGACCAGCGCCTGCTGCGGATGGCAGGCAACCTGGCACACCGGCATGCGGCTGCTGGGGATGCCGCATTCGCCGGGCTGCTCGCCCGCCTCGGGGGGGTCGAAGCGCCAGCACACCACGCGGGGCGCGCCGCTGCTGGCCAGGAACGAGCCGTTCGCGGCGAAGGAGAGCGACCGCGGCTGGCCGGGATAGCCGCCCATCTCGATGTCGCCGCCGTCCGCCAGCCGCCAGCCGTGCAGCGCGTTCTCCTGCAGGCCGCACACGACATAGCGCCCGTCCGGACTCCACGCGACCGAGCGCGGGCAACCCGGCGTGGCCAGGGTCCGCAGCGGCGCGTCGGCCGACCAGACCGTCACGCCGTGGTAATGCGCCGCGGCAAGGCGCTGGCCAGACGCATCGAAGGCGAGGGCCATGGCCGATCCCGGCAGCTCGACCATGGCCGACACGGCGCCCGACAGGTGGACCGTACGGCCCACGGCGCAGGCGCGCATGCCGCGGGAGGCCGCCACCAGGTCCACCCAGCGTCCGGCGTAGCTGTGCAGCCTGGTGACCGTGCCATCCCCGGCGGTGCGCGCCAGCAATCCGTCCTCGCCGCCGCTGAGGAAGCCGCCATCGGGGTCCCGCGCCAACGCCAGGCATGCCCCTTCGTGCACGCGCAGCCGCATCATCGGCGGCGGCGGCGCAGCGCCTGGCATAAGCTGCAGCCCGCCTTCGGCCCGCGGCCCAATCGTCGGGGCGCCGGGCCACTCGGCGCGCGACATGGCGAGCGAGCCGTCGCCGAGCGAGAAGCAGGCGAGGTCGCCATCCCAGGCCACGGCCGATACCGGCGCGTCCATCGCCCAGGTTGCGCCGAGCAGATCCAGCAACGGCGGTTGCGGCGCGGCCGGGCGGCCCGGCAACGGACCGTGCGGCATCGCCCGGGCAGCGGCGCCGCTCATGGCGCCGCCGTGCAATGCTGCAGCTCGTCCTGCAGCAGCGCCGCGTCGAGGCGCCGGCCGATAAACACCAGCCGGCTGTCGCGGCGCTCGCCCTCGGCCCAGGGCCGCGTCAGCTCGGTATCCATCATCATATGGACACCCTGGAACACGAACCGCCGGACTGCCCCGGCCAGGTTGACGATGCCCTTCGCGCGCAACAGGTCCTGCCCCTGTTCCAGCACCAGTCGCTGCAGCCAGGCCATGAAGCGGCCACGGTCCAGCGCCTGGTCGATCTGCAGCGACACGCAGGTGATCCCATCCGTGTGCCGGGCAGGCCCGTGATGCGCGTGCCCGGCGTGATCGTGCTCGGCCGGCCCAGCGCCGAGGTCGAGCCGCGCCAGGTCGAACGCGCCACGGTCCAGCACCCGGTCCAGCGGCACGTCCCCGCGCACCGCGTGCAGCACGCGCGCGGACGGGTTGGCCCGGCTGATCGCCTGCTCCGCCCGCGCCAGGCCCCCAGCGTCCACCAGATCGACCTTGTTGAGCAGCACCGTGTCGGCCAGCGCCAGTTGCTCGGCGGCTTCGCGGCTGCCCGCCAGGCTGCCCGGCAGGTGGCGCGCATCGGCGACGCACAGGATGCTGTCGAGCCGCGTCTGCTGCCGGACCGCGTCGTCGGCAAAGAAGGTCTGGGCGATCGGCGCCGGATCGGCGAGGCCGGACGTCTCGATCAGGTAGCCATCCAAGCGGTCCCGCCGCTTCGCCAGGCCGCCAAGCACGCGCAGCAGGTCGCCGCGCACGGCACAGCAGAGGCAGCCGTTGTTCAGCTCGAACACCTCCTCGTCGGCGCCGACCACCAGCGCACCGTCGATGCCGATCTCGCCGTACTCGTTGACGATCACGGCGAAGCGCTTGCCGTGCGCCTCCGACAGGATGCGGTTCAGCAGCGTCGTCTTCCCCGCGCCGAGGAACCCGGTCAGCACCGTCACCGGAACTCGGCCGTCAGCGTGCATGGCGCTCGCCGTACCGGTCATGGGACCAGCACCGCCCGACCCTTGATCTTGCCGTGGTGCAGGTCGAGCAGCGCCTGGTTGGCGTCTTCGAGCCGGTACTCGCGGGTCGCCAGGTTGACCAGGCCGCGGTCCGCCAGGGCCATCAGCTCGACCAGCTCGGGGTAGGTGCCGACCAGGTTGCCGACGATCGTTTTCTCGGACGTGATCATGTCGATGCTTGGCAGCTCGATCTTCCCGCCGTAGCCGACGATGTAGTAAACGCCGCCGCTGGCGGTCATCGCGAGGCCATGGGCGATCGCCTCGCCCTCGCCCACGAAGTCGATCACCGCCTCCGCCCCGCGCCCGGCGGTCAGCGCCAGCACTTCCTCGACTTCGCCGTCCCCGCCCTTCACGGCATGGTGCGCGCCGCATTCCTGGGCGAGGCCGAGCGCCATGTCCGAGCGGTCCACGACGATGATCTCGGCCGCGCACAGCGCCCGCAGCACCTGGATGCCGATGTGGCCCAGGCCACCCGCGCCGATCACCACGCAGAACTGGCCGGGCAGCAGGTGGCGCGACGCCTTCTTGGCCGCCCGGTAGGCCGTAAGCCCGGCGTCGGTGTAGGGCGCCACGTCCTTGGGCGCGAGCGACTGCGGCAGCTTGATCAGCGAGCGCTCGCCGGTGCGCAAGTACTGCGCGTAGCCGCCATCGGCGTTGATGCCAGGGAACGCGCTGTCGGCCGCGTGCATGTCGTCGCCGCGCCGGCACGCGAGGCAGTGGCCGCTAGTGACCAGCGGGTGGCAGATCACCGCGTCGCCGACCTTCACGCCCTCGACGCCGCTGCCGATCTCCTCGACCCACCCTGCATTCTCGTGGCCCATGATGTAGGGGAGCGCGACCGTGACCTTGCTGCGCCAGATGCCCTCCACGATGTGCAGGTCGGTGCGGCAGACGCCGGCGCCGCCGATGCGGACGATCACGTCGCTGGCGCGCTCGATCTTCGGGTCCGGTACGTCCATGTAATGAACGAACTCCGAGCCGCTCAGGGCCTCGTCATAGCGCTCCAGCACCGCTGCTTTCATTCGCGTTTCCTGTCCCTGTTGGTCTCGGCGCCGTCTTCTGACGGCTGTTGGCAGTCACCAAGCGATTGGCACAAGTTTAGCAAGCTTCGTGCCAATAGCCCGGCTCGCACACAACCTGCTCTTTTCGGGTTCGCCGTCCCGAATACTGTGCCGGACCGGCACAGGTGTACCGGAACACATTGTTCAGATTCGGAACAAGATGGAGGCCGGCCATGATTTGGGCTTGGTAAAGCCGGTGCGGCGGGCTTAGGGTTAATATATGCGAGCGAACCCTTGACAACGCTCCGACAAGACAGGACCGGGCGGCCAACGCACCGGCCGGGAGAACGCCGATGTTCATGTCGCCTGACGACCGACTCAATCAGGCCCGTCTCGTCCTCGAAAACCGGGGGGTGGCCGCCTCCGACCTACTCGCCCCGGCAATTTCCGCAAGCTGGACCCGCTGCCTCAAAGGCGGGCTGGACCCGTGCCGCCCGCCGCCGCCGGACACCGTGGGCGAAGCGGAGCTGCGCATGGCGCGTGAGCGGTCGGAGCTGGTGCGCTCGCTCGCGCTGGACGAAATGAAGGTGCTGTACCACTCGATTGCCGGCAGCAACTTCCTGATCGCCTTCGCGGCCCCGGACGGCATGCTGCTGGACACCATCGCCGATGCCAGCTTCCGCGCCGCGGCCCGCACGGCAAGCATCCGGCCTGGGTCGCTCTGGACCGAGCAGCGGTGCGGCACCAACGCGCTCGGCACCTCGGCGCAGGTTGGGCAGACGATGGCCGTGCACGGCGGCGAGCACTTCTTCGCCAGCTTCGGCGCGCTGACCTGCATCGCCGCCCCGGTGTTCGGACCTGACGACCGGCTTGCCGGCACGATCGATGCGTCGTCGCACTGCGGGTCGCGCCAGCAGCACACGCAGGCGCTGGTCGGGATGGCGGCGACACAGGTGGAGAACGGGTTGTTCCGCCGGCACCACTGCGCCCGCATTATCGTCGCGTTCCACAGCCGCGGCGAGTACCTGCACACGCTGAGCGCGGGCCTGCTGGCGCTCGATCCGGACGGGGTGCTGCGCGGCGTCAACCCGCGTGCCAAGTTCCTGCTGCATGGCCTGCCGGCGAGGCCGGGACGGCACTTCGATGACCTGTTCCGCACCCGCTTCTCGAACCTGCTCGTCGGCGACGCCGGCCAGCGCCGGGTGGAGGACCGGGTCGGCAGCGCCTTCGTGGCCGGGGTGGAGAACGTGCGCCCGCCCACGCCGCACGCGACCGCATCCCGGGCGCCCCCGCTTGGGCCAGATGCGCCGGGGCCGGACGCGCCGGGGGTGGCAACGCCGGGCTTCGTGGGGGAGGACGCGGCGGTGGCCCTGGCCGTGCGCGAGGTGGGCGCCGCGGCACGGCGCGGCCTCTCGATCCTCATCCGTGGCGAGACGGGCACCGGCAAGGAACTGCTGGCACGCTACGCCCACCAGGCCAGCGGGCGGCGCGGCGCGTTCGTGCCGGTGAACTGCGCGGCGTTGCCGGACAGCCTGATCGAGGCGGAACTGTTCGGCCATGCCGAGGGCGCCTTCACGGGCGCCCGGCGCGGCGGCAGCCCCGGCCTGGTGCGCGAGGCCGATGGCGGCACGCTGTTCCTGGACGAGATCGGCGAGATGCCGGCGCCGCTGCAGCCGGTGCTGCTGCGGCTGCTGGACGACTGGCTGGTCCGGCCCGTGGGTGGTGGCAGGCCGCGCCAGGTGGACGTGCTGCTGGTGGCTGCGACGAACGCGGCAATGGAGGGGGCCGTGGCGGGCGGGCGCTTCCGCGCCGACCTCCTGTACCGGCTGGAGACGGTGGGCGTGGTGCTGCCGCCGCTCCGCGCACGGACGGACATCGCGCGCATAGCACGCAGCCTGCTGGCGGGCATCGCGCCCGAGTGCAGCCTGACCGGTGCCGCAATGGAGCACCTGGCCCTGTATGCATGGCCCGGCAACATCCGGGAGCTTCGCAACGTGCTGACACGCCTTAGCCTTCGCGCGGGTCCCCTTATCGGGGATGGTGACGTGGAGGCTGTGTTCGCCGGGTTGGCGGCTCCGAGGGTGGCGCCTATGCCCAGTCTGCCTGTGCCCAGTCTGCGCGAGGCCACGCGCGAGCGCATCAACGCGGCATACCGGGCTGCTGGCGGCAATCTGAGCGCGGCGGCGCGCCATCTTGGGGTTTCGCGGAACACAGTCTATCGGGCGATCCGGGCGGACCAGACGGTGGCTCAATCGGAGGTGCGCCAATAGGTGTTGGCGCACGGGGCCGAGCTGCAGCCGCATGGCCCGGCGGAAGCGGCCAGCATGCAATGGACGCACTCGGACCGCGGCTGCCATAGGGAGGTGCTCGCCGACGGGGCTGCTCTCACGCAGCGCCGGGCGGCCGAGTTGGACGTGGCTATCCACGCGCTCAACCGCATGCTGGGACGCCCGGCCCGCGCTTTAAGCACATGACCTCATGCCAACGGCCATCTGCTGTGGCGCTAACGATAGCGCATTGTCATTGCGGGCCGCGCTTGCGGTGTTGCAATCCAGGCATGGCCAAGGCTGCTTCTGCCGTCTGGATTGCCGCGATGCTGCGCTCCTCGCAATGACGAGACGGTCAGGGCGACGGCCCGTTCGTTTCAGGCTGGATTGAGATCAGCGCCCCCACATTCCGGGTCCATGCACCAAGCCAGCGGGGGGATCACTTCGCCTCCGGCTGGAGCCAGGTGACTAGTTCGGCGTCGGACACCGCTGCCGCCGCTTGCCCCGGCGGGACCGCCGCCCGGAGCCGCACGAAGAAGGGGCGGCGGTGGTCGGCCTCGGCCACACCGGGGCGCACCAGCGGCCGGTCCGCCGGATCGAAGCCGGCGAAGTAGAGCCACCACGCCCCGCCCGGCCCCTGTACAGCCGACGCGACGCCCGGGCTGATCACCTGGTTACCGGTGAAATTGGGCCAGCGGAGACGCTGCGACTGCAGGAGATAGTGGACCTCAAGGCGGCCCGGCGGTCCCCAGACACCATGCTCATCCGGCTCCTGCGCCTTCCTGTAACGTCCGCCCGGGACTGGCATAAGGGTATCGGACCAGGCGACGCCCGCCTTGTAGTCGAGGCTGCGGTAACCGCCCGTGGAGTAGATGAGCGCATACTTGCCCGCGATCTTCACGATGCTGGGCGCCTCGACCAGCTCGGCCTGCGCCGGGTCGTATCCTTCGGAGCCAATGGCGCCGTACCAGTCACCGGGTGTCAGCAGGACGGTCGGGCCGTCCGGCGCCAGCCGCGTTGGCGACAGCATCGGCTGGATCATGATCCCGTTGCGCAATGCCGGCCGCGGCGCGAGGTTCTTGACGTATAGCAAGTAGAGCCGCCCGTTGTCCTCGAAGTACTTGCCGTCGTAGTTGCCGTCCACCGGATCGGAAAAAGACCCCGAAAGCACAGTGTCCGCCGACCAGGCCAGCGGCACGGCGCCAGGCGTCGCGCCTGGATGCGCGTGGACGAGAACCGTCCAGTGGTGCGGGTGCGATGGGCTGTGGACGCCGATCGCCAGCACGGCGTGCCATCCGCCGCGGTCGTCCTGGAAGGCGTCGAGGTTCTGGAAGTTGGTGACGCTCGCCCCAGCCGCTGCGATCGCCGCGCCGAGCGTGCCCGCATCGATGGTGACCGGCGTCCACGAGAAGCAACGCGCCGATACCGGGTAGGCGCAGCTCATGATCGCCTTGGTCGTGCCGGAGAATGCCTGCGTTCGCCCGCCGCGGGCCGGGGCGAGACGCACGGGGTAGGGGTCCGAGAAGTAGCCGGTGCCGTCAGCGCCGACGGTTGTCATGGGCCGGATCGCGAGTGGATGCCCTGGCGTCCCGCCGATCCCCAGGATGTCGGGACCATGACCCGCGGTCGCCTGAACTGGCCCGGCTGCGCTCGCACCTCCGGCTGCAGCTACATAGAGCAGGGCCGCCGCCATGAGGGCTGCGAGTTGGGTGCCACAGCGGCTCCGACCCGGATCAGGGTTAGCAGGTCCGGAACGACGCATGGCTTGTGATCCTCTGCAGGCACGTTCGAGGGAAGCTGCTGGTTAGCGATGGAAGGGCTATCCGGTTGCGCCGGAGGCCGACTAGTGGTTCCGCTCACAGATGCTGGACGAAGGATGTCCGCTGGGGCCAGCGCGCCCACGGGAAGGGGAATGCCGAGATGGCAGGACAAATACAATGGTCAGGCTGGGTGTCTGCTTCGCGCCTCAACCGTCGGATGACCAGCATCGCACTGGGGTTGGGCAGCGCCTCTGGAATATAGTCGCGCGTCACTGCGAAGCGCTTTCACGGAGGAAGATGGCGCAGAGCGGCGCCAAGGGCCATGCAAAGCGTCCGCCTCCCACCGGGCGCGGCCCAGTGATAATTTGCGGTTGCCAAAGACTGGGACCGCTGACTGCCTCGGCCCGCATCCAACGGACTCTTCCTGCTCCAACTCAAGCGAGCCATGTGGAAACAGACTCGACGACTGCGGTACAGGAGGAGGAGACCTATTTCACAGATGATGATTTCTCAGGCTTGCGCATGCACCTAAGTGACTGCAACAAATAGGGTGATCTTCTCGGCGGTCACCGCCGCTCTGCAATATGTCGAGATAGCCTTTACGCTGCTTAATCAAATGTTTCACGGCTATAGGGCTTCGAAACGAGCAACCAAAGCCGGCTCGGTAGAACCCGCACTCGATTTCAAGAAACGACGCCCAATAAACTTCCTTAGCAGCAGAAACAGACCTTATTAGACGCCGGACACGGAACCCAATTCCAAGCTTGCCATGGTCAAGACGCGACCTAGAGTCTGCTTGAGGCAACTTGCAGTTGAGAGTTGCCGCAAAGAGACAAACTAGCGCTCCGCAACAGCGGAGCGCAACTCGCGTGCCCGGGCCAATATCTTGTTTTCCACTTCAGAAACGGCAACGGGGTTGACCGGCGTGTCAACCCACTGGCCTCTCTGCTCGACTTGCCTGAAAATGGTCACCTTGACCCCATCAGATCTCAAGCTTCTGGTCATGATATAGGCGTTCGCCTTAAAGCGCTCTCTTGGTACGGTGTTCGACTGCCACCAGTCAGTTATGACAACACCACCCAAGGGATCGGCCGACGCAAGCGGCATGAATGACAAGGTATCGAGCGTTCCACGCCACAAGTAGGCATTGACCCCAATGCCGTTTCCAGACGACTCGTTTTTGCTCGAACCCTTGCCGCCACCAAGGCTCAGGGATATCCCCCCATCACCAGCAAGACCCGGAGCTGTATCTGGATGCGTGCTCTGGCTTGGAGTGCTGGTATATTCATCCTGAGAGACCTCTCGTGTCCCAGAGCACGCCGTCAATCCAACGCCGCAGAGCACCGCGACAGCGAAGATGTATGTAACGTGGCCCACGCGATGCGCCATCTTAACTGTTCACTCTACAAATCTGAAGCATGATATTGCCGGACGTCTGGCACCATGAGGGATCTCACGAGCGAAAGCCATATGCCCGGCAAATCTGTTCAATTCCAGGCTTACGTGTCTGACCTTATGATCATAATGCGCTCAATGACCACCAGTCGATCCGTCACTACTTGTGGAAGGCGCGCCCGGCGTGCGTGGAAGGCCAGAGTCGGCATTTCCCAAGTCATCGGGCCGCCCGCCGCCAACAGTGCTGTCGGGGCCGACATTGCGATCGCCTGGGCTAGGGCGAACTGCGCCAACCGGCGGTATGGTTGTGTTGATAGGCGAATTTGACGGCTCGACTTCGGTCTGAGAAAAAGCAGGCGACAAGTTCACCCCGGCTGCAAATCCTAGGGCTAAGACGCCAACCAGTGTCCTTGAAACATAACTCATTTCTTAATCCTCAAATAATGCGCGGTCTGATAGTCGAATATCAACGCCATGTCAAGCATCGGTGCGTTGTCAAGCCATATCAGCGAAGTTAACGGCATAAACGTTTCCAGTTAACATTGACCTGGTTCGAGCGGCGCTCCATGCTCTCAACGTCCGACTCCCAAGTCGGTTGCACCGACAGTCCCGTTGCAGCTTGGCGCGTTGCACGACCCGCGGCAGCCGGCCAAGGTGCTCCATCCCTTGTCCAAGGCACAATCCTTGCTGTTACGGCACCGTCGCGGGGGCGGACCACCTCGGCGAGACATGAAACGCCGCCTCGTCATCAATGCCCACGATGCGGGTGCAGACATGCCTTAACCGGCGTCGCCGCGAGCGGGACCAATTGCCACGACAGCTCTAGGCTTAGCGCCACGCTGGATGCGATCCTCAACGTGCGTTTAGGGCTGCAACGCCGAGGCCCACCTTGGCCAGCGTTCCCGGAATGACTGCCATGTCACCCCGGCGCAGGCTCCGTGCCTGCCAGCAACCGCAGTTCCCAAGGTAGAATAACCTGGCGGAAGATCACCGGGTCCGTCCAGCCCCGCGGCTCGCGCCCGAGGTGGCCGCCCTGCGGGTTGATCCAGGCGTCCTTCGGCACGTCGCCCGTGTGCAGCAGCAGGTCGAGGTCGCTGATCGGCACCTGCGTGTCCTTGGCGCCGCCGACGATCAGCATCGGCCCCGTCGGCTTGCCGATCAGTCCCTGCGCCACCAGCGACAGCTTCGGGAACTCGGCGGCGAGCTTGTCCACCGTGTCCGCACCCTCGACCACGTTGAGGAAGGCGGGCACGACGTCGAACAAGTACTCGCGGTTGCCGAGCAGGTTGGCGCGCAGGAACGATGCCTGCAGCGCGCCGTCCACCGGCGGGGACTGGGCGACGACGCCCAGCAGACGCCCGTGCTTGGTGATCGCGTGCTCGGTGATCGCCAGCTTCGTCGCCCAATAGCCGCCGAAGCTGACGCCGTGCGCCAGGATGCGCGCGTGGTCGATCTCCGCCCGGGTTTGCAGATAGTCCAGCACGGCCGAGAACATCCGGTCCGCCGTCGGGCTGGCCTTGATCGGCGCCTGGCCGGTGCCGGGGCTGTCCACCGCAAAATAGCCGACGCCGTGCGGCAGCAGGGCGTTGTAGGTTTCGGCCACCGTCTCCTTGCGGCTGTCGAGGCCGCTGATCGCCAGCACCAGCGGGGCAGGGCGGTCCCGCCCCAGCGGCAGGCGCAGGTAGCCGATGATCTCGTGCCCCTCGAACGGGATGCGGACCACCTCCAGCTTCGGGTCGAGCGCCGTGGCGTGCTGCGCGTAGGCGTCGAGCGACTTCGCATAGGCGGCCCGCTTGCCCGGCGAGGACGCGACCGGCCACGCCGCGAAGTAGTACAGCCGCCAGGCCCGCAACCGGTCGGCGTCGGCGCGGGCCGGGTTGGCCGCGGCGTCGGCCATGTAGCGGTCGGCCACCGCGCTCCAGCCGGCCGCCCACTCGTCGGGGTCGCGGGTATGGATCGCGGCAAGCGCCTCCCGCACGTCGGCCGGGTCGAGGCCGATCAGCGGGTAGTTGCCCCGGTCGGCCCGGCCCTGGGCTTCGGTGGCGATTTCCCCAATGGTGCGTTCGGGCGCCTGGGCCTGCGCCGGGGCGATGCAGAACCTCAGGACCAGCGCAACCGCGATCCAACCTCGAACAGCACCGCCCCGCACCGCCTGGCGCCCCGTCATGCCCACTGCGGCATCAGCCGCCGGGCGTTGCCCGCCTCGATGGCCGCCATGTCTTCCGCCGGCAGCGCCAGCGAGGCCAGGTTCCGCATCTGGTCCTCGCAGGTGCGATACGGGTAGTCGGTGCCGAACAGGATCTGCGACACGGGCACAAGCTTCATCAGCGCATCCATCGCCGCGGGATTGGCGGCTTGCGCGGTGTCATACAGGAAGTGGCGGAGCGCCGGGTGGACGCCGCCGGGCAACGTCTTCGGATAGGCGCCCAAGGTCGCCTGGAACTCGAACCGTTCGATCAGGAAGGGCATGGTGCCGCCGGCGTGGCTGAAGATCACCTTGATGTCGGGGTAGCGCCCGGCGAAGTCGTTGAACACCATGGTCGCGATGGACCGCGTGGTGTCGGTGCCCCACTCCACCAACTGCTCGGCCACGCCGGGCACCAGGCCGACGCAGCACGGCGCGTCGGTCGGATGGGTGTACAGCACGGCCTTGCGCCGGTTCAGCTCCTCGTAGATCGGCGCGAAGGCCGGGTCCCCCAGCCACTTGTCGCCGTAGTTGGTGAACATGCCGATCCCGTCGGCGTGCAGCGTGTCCATGGCGTAGGCGATCTCGGCCAGGCTGCCGTCCAGGTCCTGCGCGGGCAGGGCGGCATACAGGCCGAAGCGCCCGGCATGGTCGCGCTTCAGTCCGGCGCCGTACTCGTTGCTAGCCCGGGCGAGCTGCCGCGCCTCCGCCGCGTCGCCGAACCAGACGCCCGGCGCCGTGATGGACAGCATCGCCGTCTGGATGCCGGCGCGGTCCATCCCATCCAGCGACCGCTGCGGCGTCCAGGCGGTCATGATCGGTGGCACCTTCATGTGCCTGCCCAGCCCGGCCAGATACTCCGGCGGATACAGGTGGTGGTGAACGTCGATCCGGAACGGCCGCGCCGCTTGGGCGCGGGCGCCGCCGGCCAGGGCGGCCACGCCCAGCCCGGCGGCAGCGCCCAGAAAACTACGCCGCGGCATGCAGCCGCACGCTTGCCCGATCAGCATCATATCCTCCCCGCTTTTGGGGCGAAGTGTTGCTTGATTGCCGGCGCGGCGTCCAGGACGACATGGCTGGCAACCGCTCCGTCAGGGCTTCGGCGGCAGCGGCATGGCCAGCAACACGCTGGCAGGCGCGCCGGAGCGGTTCTGCAACGCCCTGGCCTCGCCGGGCGCCAGGCAGACCGAATCCCACTGGCCCAGCACCGCCTCCCCGTCATCGGTCAGGACGGTCACCTCGCCCGCCAGCACGACGTAGTGCTTCTCCAGCGGCGATGCGCCGCGCTCGATGGAGCCGCCCGGCTCAATTTGCGACAGGCCGACCCACAGAGCCTGCGACGGCCCGGCGTTCAGCCCCTGCAGCCGCAGGCACCCCATGCCGTGGTGGTCGGCGGGCGCGGGATAGGTAGGCGCAGTGGCGAACCGGGTGACGTTCATGGCGGCCTTGGCCTCTCTCTGTTGGCATCCTGGCCGCAGGTTACCCCGGCCGGGCCGGGTGTTGACAACTGGCAACCCCGGGCGGCCTTTACCGGCGATGCACGGCGCCCGGTGAGCGCCGATGCCGCGTGGGAGGCAAGATGATCATCGACAGCCTGGATTCGGTCACCACAGCGGTGCTGGCGGCGATGGCCCAGGGCGACGACCCGCGGCTGCGCGAGATCACCGCCGCGTTCGTCCGCCACATGCACGGCTTCGTCCGCGAGGTCCGGCTGACGGAGAAGGAGTGGGACGCCGGGGTATCGTTTCTCAACCGCATCGGCCAGGCTACGCACGACCTGCACAACGAGGGCATCCTGTTCTCCGACGCTATCGGGGTGTCCACGCTGATGTGCCTGATGAACAACGGCAATAACGGCGGCACCGAGAGCACCTCCGCGCTGCTGGGTCCGTTCTGGCGGCTGGGTGCGCCCGAGATGCAGAACGGCGAATCCATCGTCCGCTCCGAGACGGAGGGGCCGCCGCTGTTCGCCACCTGCCGCATCGTGAACCCGCAGCATCAGCCGCTGCCGGGGGTGGAGGTCCATGTCTGGCATTCCTCGCCCCGGGGCTTCTACGAGAACCAGGACCCGGAGCAGGCGCCGATGAACCTGCGCGGCGTTTTCCACACCGACGCGGATGGGCGCTTTTCCTTCCGTTCGACCAAGCCCGCCGGATATCCGGTGCCCACGGATGGCCCGGTGGGGGATCTGCTGCGCGCGCAGAACCGGCACCCTTACCGTCCGGCGCACCTGCACATCCTGGCCCACGTGGAGGGATACAAGACGCTAATCACCCAGGTATTCGTCGCCGATGACCCCAACCTGGACAGCGACGTGGTGTTCGGCGTCACCCAGCCGCTGATCGGCGACTACGTGCGCCACGAGTCCGGCACGCCGCCCGCGCCGGACGTGACGGGTCCGTGGTACACGTTCGACTACCAGTTCGTCATGGAGCCCGGCGTGTCCGAGCTGCCGAAGCCGCCGATCAAGTGACAGCGATGAACCTAGGCGGCAAGACCGTCCTCGTCACCGGCGGGTCCGGCGGCATCGGCGCTGCCAGCGCGCGGCTGTTCGCCGAGGCCGGCGCCGTGGTCACGCTCACCCATCGCCCCGGCAAGGAGGCCGAAGGCGCAGCGGTGCTGGCAACGCTGCCCGGCAGCGGACACGCGGCCCTGCCGCTGCAGATCGACGACAGTGCCAGCGTCGGGGCGCTGCGGGACGCGGTGGCCGCCCGGCAGGATCGGCTGGACGTGCTGGTGAACGCCGCGGGCTTCACCAAGCCGGTGCCGCACGCCGACCTGGATGCGCTGGACGACGCCCTGATCGACCGCATGTTCGCCGTCAACTGGCGCGGGCAGTTCGCCGTCGTGCGCGCCTTCGCGCCCCTGCTGCAGGCAGGCGGGGATGGGTTGATCGTGTCCATCTCGTCCATTGCGGCGCTGAACGGCAACGGCTCCTCCATCGCCTACTGCGCGGTGAAGGCGGGGATTGACGTGATGACGAAGTCGCTCGCCCGCGCGCTGGCCCCGGCGGTGCGGGTGCTGGCCGTGTCGCCTGGCGTGGTCGCGACCGGCTTCGTGCCGGGCCGCGGCGAGGCGTTCAACCAGCAGACCGCGGCCACCACGCCGCTGCGGCGCGTTGCCACGGCCGAGGACGTGGCGCAGGCGGTGCTGGCCTGCGCCACCCACCTCACGTTCTCGACGGGCCAGACGATCATCGTTGATGGGGGACGGTCGCTTTGACCATGACTGGCACCACCGCGCTGCGCGTCGCCGCCAAGGCCGCCGACCTTGCGAGCCTGACGCTGGAGCTGGCGCCGATGACGCTGCCGCCGCTGCAGCCGGGCGAGGTGCTGGTGGAGGTCCACGCGGCCGGGGTGAACCCGTCGGACGTGAAGGCGACGCTCGGCATGATGCCCTACGCCGTGTTCCCCCGCACGCCCGGGCGCGACTTCGCCGGAACCGTGCTGGATGGCCCGGCGGAGGCGGTGGGACGGCGGGTGTTCGGCTCCTCCGGCGACCTCGGCATCCGCCGGGACGGTACCCACGCGACCCACCTGGTGGTGGAGCAGGCGGCGCTGGCCCCGATCCCGCCGGGCATGACGTTCGCGGAGGCGGCCGGCGTCGGTGTCCCGTTCGTGACCGCGATGACGGGCCTGCGCCGCGCCGGCCTGCCGAAGCCGGGCGATGTCGTGCTGGTCATGGGATTGAACGGCAAGGTCGGGCAGGCGGCGGCGCAGATCGCCACCCGGGCCGGCGCCCGCGTCATCGGCGCCGTTCGCCGGCCTGAGGCTTACGCCGGCCACGCGAGCGCCCCGGTGGAGGTCCTGGACGGCTCCACCGGCGACATCGCCGGGCAGGTCCGGGCGCTGACGGACGGGCACGGGGCGGACATCGTGTTCAACACGGTCGGCGACCCGTATTTCCAGGCAGCGCACAAGTCGCTCGCCCTCCGCGGACGGCAAATCCTGATCTCGGCGGTCAACCGGATCGTGGAGTTCAACATCTTCGAGTTCTACCGCGGGCAGCACACCTATGTCGGCGTGGACACGCTGTCATTGTCATCTGTGCAGTCCGGGGCGGTGCTGCAGGAGCTGGCGCCGGGCTTCGCCGACGGCTCGCTGCGGCCGTATCCGATTGTCGCCGCGTCCTGCTACAGGCTGGAAGACGCGCGGACGGCCTACGAGGCTGTCCTCGGGTCCACGCGGGACCGGGTGATCCTGCTGCCGGACCGCTGATGCCCGCCCTGGTTGGACGCCGGGCGGCGGTGGCGGCGCGCCGGCCGATCTACCGCTCGCTGTATGTCCAGGTGCTGTTCGGCATCGTGCTGGCGGTCGTCGTGGGCAACTTCTACCCCGGCTTCGCGGTGGCGATGAAGCCGCTGGGCGACGGGTTCATCAAGCTGATCCGGATGGTCATCGCGCTGGTGGTGTTCTGCACCGTGGTGTCCGGCATGTCGCAGATGGGCGACATGAAGAAGGTGGGCCGGGTCGGCGGCAAGGCGCTGCTTTACTTCGAGGCCGTGTCCACCCTGGCGCTGCTGCTCGGCGTCGTGGTGGGCAACCTGTTGCAGCCCGGCGCCGGGTTCAACGTCGATGCGGCGAAGCTCGATGCCAGGGCGGTCGCCGGGTATGCCGGCCAGGCGCAGCAGCAAACCGTCACCGACTTCCTGCTCAACATCATCCCCGGCACCCTCACCGACGCCTTCGCCAAGGGCGACATCCTGCCGGTGGTGCTGGTGTCGGTCCTGGTCGGCTATGCGCTGATCGCCCTCGGTGAGCGCGCGGCGCCGGTGCGGGTGTTCATCGACGCCGCGGCGCTGGTGGTGTTCGCGGTGGTCAACGTGGTGATGCGGCTGGCCCCGCTCGGCGCGTTCGGCGCGATGGCGTTCACGGTCGGCCGCTATGGCATCGGCTCGCTGGGGCCGCTGCTGCGGCTGGTCGCGGTGTTCTATCTGACGTCGGCGGTGTTCGTGGCCGGCGTGCTCGGCCTGATCGGCGTGGCGGCCGGGTTCAACGTGTTCAAGCTGCTGAACTACATCAAGGCCGAGATCCTGATGACGCTCGGCACCAGCTCCTCCGACCCGGCGCTGCCGACCTTGATGGAGAAGCTGGAGCGCGCCGGCTGCTCGCGCCCCGTCGTGGGGCTGGTGGTGCCGACCGGCTATGTGTTCAACACCGACGGCACGAGCCTTTACATGACGCTGGCCGCCCTGTTTGTGGCGCAGGCGACCAACACGCCGCTGTCCCCCGCAGAGCAGGCGGCGCTGTTCGGCGTGGCGGTGCTCACGTCCAAGGGCGCGAGCGGGGTGACGGGGGCGGGCTTCATCGCGCTGGTGGCGACGCTGGGCGTGGTGCCGTCGATCCCGCTGGCCGGCATGGCGCTGATCCTGGGCATCGACCGCTTCATGAGCGAGGGACGGGCGCTGGTGAACATGATCGGCAACGCGGTCGCCACCATCGTCATCGCACGCTGGGAAGGCGAGCTTGACCGGGACCAGCTGCGGCTGGCGCTGGACGGCCACTTGCAGGACCCGTCCGACCTGCCGCCCGAGCTGGGCGTGTCCCCGGCGGACTGACGGCGGACGGCCGCGCTCCGCGTTATGCGCGCTGGCCGCCGGCGTTGGCCTCGATGCTGGACGGACGCTTGAGTATGGCTTGAAGCTGCAGTTCGTTCAGTACATCCGCGCCACTCACGGTCCCCTGCTGCAACGTGCCATCGCCGAGGGTGACCACCCCGTAGGCGATGAGTTGGTTCGGGGTCCAGGCCTTGCCGGGCGCCTGGGTTGCCGTTTCAGGAGCCGCGGCCGGCGCCGACGCGAGTGCCGGCGCCGCCGCAACTGCTGGGGCCGACGCAACTGCCGGGGCCGGCTGGCTGGGCATCACCGAGGCGATCACGCGCTGCTCCAAATCCTCGAAATCGATGCCGGTGAGCTTCTCGAAGGCGAGTGTGGCCAAGCTTATGACCAGGCCAACGGGGCCGCCCATAAGCCCGCTGACCACTACCGACCCCGCCTCGCGCAGGGGCTTGGGAACCGTGTCGCCGGTAACAGCCCGGTAGATTGTGCCGACGACCGGCAGATATTGCAGAGGGTTCAGGTCCGAAAGGATCTCGGAGAACGTAAGGCCCTTCGAGGTGCCGGCTGGTGCCGGCGGCGTGGCGGTTCCGTGAAATGGCATGCTCAAGGTCGGGGACGCGGAAACATCGCTCATCGTGGAGTCCAATTCGCCAGTTGCTGCGGGCCATTGCTACGGGTTCCCGTGCAGACCATTTGCAAGCCCTGTGCCGATGCGGCGTGATTAGCAGCGCTGGGGATGGATGCGGCCTGGTCACCTGACGCCGGCGATGCGCTTGCCTTCCATGCCGTTCAATGCCGCGCCCCTTGCGGCCGTCGCATCTCGCGCCGGCGCCATGAATTTGAGTGCGTAGAGGGCTGGCCTGCTGCGGCGCGGCGACCTTGCCGCCCTGGCTGGACGGAGCGGGGCCTTGGAGGGTGCAGGATCGAAGGGACGTGTCCCGGTCAGTAGCCCCGCTGCCCGGATTTGACCATTGGCCTCGTGTCGGCCTTGCGTCTCGTGCTCCACCTTGCCCTGTGGCCGGTCGCGGCGTTCACGTCCAGAGTTTTGCGCCTGCCTGGGCCGGCCCGGTCCGTCCCTGGCCACAGCACGTTGAGCCGGCGCGGCCGGGCATTCACAGGATGGCAGCCGCTTGCCCTGACCAGCTTCGGCCCAGTTCCCCTGGTGTTGAACAGCGCCTATCCAGGATTGTTCGGCCAGGGTGTTCAGGTGAAGCAAGTGGGCTGCTGGGAAATGTAGTCAGATATGCCAGTGACTTAACCAGCGTCGCGGGCTGCTCGGCCGGATGATCGCCTTTGGCGGCGGCGCAAGTTGCTTTCCGCCATCGACGCGCACAGCGGACTCATGACCTCCGCAGTTCGCCGTCCCGGCATCGGCCCAAGTGGCGACCACGAGAGGAAACCAGCACTGAACGCCTCCGTAAACGCCCACTCGGCTCATTGTTAAACGAGACGTATGGACGACGGGTTAACAGATCATCGCGGCGCGGGAAACCCGGCCGCGACGACCATATTTAAGTGCGAGCGCCTGACCCGCCTTAAGCTGCAAGTCTGTTGCAGATTTTGCTAACGGAACCGGCCCACCATCAGCCTTGGCCGAGATGCCTCCGTCGAGGCCACCCTGCGGGCTGAGACAGTCCGGTCTTGTTCCCGCTCTTGCAGACACGCCGTCAGGGAAGGCCGTCTGGACCACGTTGGGTCCCGAGACAACGGGACCACCACGACGATCAGTGGCCGCCGGTGGACCCGTTACCGCCAGCGGAGGGTGCACCTAGAACCCTTGGAAGACCAGAGTTGCTATTGCCCAGATCAGTAGCCGAACTCCCGCCGACCGTGCTAGTCGGACCCTCGTTGCGAGCCGCAGCGCTTGCCACCGGCCTGGTACGAAAACGCCGGCGAACTCTGGGCTGCCTGACCGACGGGGGGGCAACATTGGACTCAATCGTTGTTTGCGCATGAACTGGAACAACGGCCGCGTCGGCCATCATCACAACAGGCGCCAACAGACCGGCTAAAACAACAGCGCCGATTCGCATATCCATCTCCTCACTCAGCAATGCTTTACCATGCGCTGCTGTCGATACGGGGTCAAGATACGAAATGATCCAGGCGCAGGCAATTGCCCGAGCCTGGATGCCTGCGAGGATGATGGTTCTGCTTCCAAGCCTGTGGTTTGCCTACGGCTGACGCTGATGCAGCTTAGCGCAAGACTGCCCTAACCCGCGCCTCCCTTTGTCGCCGAACCTGGACGAGCATAAGGCGGCGGCTCACAGCAAGGGGACCACCGGTCATGGTGACACCGTGCGCAACCCGGCTGACGCCGAGAGGCACCGGCCGCAACCTACGTGAGCAGGCCGACGCCGCCCCGTGGCTAACAACACGCCGAGGGCGCTGCAATGTCACCGCAACGCCGGCCATGCACGACCCTAGATCGGCTGGCGGCGGTGCCTGCACATGGAGTTACCCGTCCAGCCGCTCGGCGATGGCAGCGCTACTCAGGGCCGAGGACTTCAGCCTGCAAGCTGACCGGGAGCCTCCGGCGGGGAGTGGCGGCCTGGGCTGGCGCGCGCAGCCGTGACTGCGACCGGCATGATCCGCGTGGCTGTTGACGTACTCGCTGACCATGACCGAAGCCGGGTTGGTAAGTGGACGGCGCCTGCCAGCCTGATTTGCAGCCCGGCTCGGCTGAGCCTATCTGTGCCGCAAAAGGAGCAGCACCTTAGAAACTTTGCTGATACCCATATGGAGGAGCACCTCGCAATGAGTGGGAAGTGTTACGGCATCCCGCAGCCCGGGGCGGGAGGTGGCCATTGGCCGCCCAGATCGTCCTGAGTAAAATTTACCACTCCGAAAGCCGTGTCGAGATCATATGCGCCGGTTTCGACATGACCTGAGCTTCAAACAAGATTGAGGGTCGGAGAGAACCCGCGCCGATCCCTACAAATCAACTACGCACCGCTGGGCTGGGTCCAATATCATCCGCGTCTCACACGCCGCATAACATTTCAATTATTGCATGAGGCGGCCAAGAGGACGATGAAAGCGAAATTGCCGCCACATCGGCACCATCTCCGCCGTTCATCGACAACTCTGGACTACGTTTGTATTTCAGTGTTGCGGCACGCCCAGAACACCGCGTTGGTCCCGAGCGCGCCCTCTAACAACCTTATCGCGGTCAGGTGCTGCCTAGCTTAGAGGGGCCAAACCAGATTACTGGCCGCCGCCGCCATTAAGGCCCTTCGTTGATGGAGCGCCGGGCACTATATCGTTGCCGTCCGATGCTGAACCCATATCGCTGGTTGGCTGCCCCTCGACAGTGCTGCCTTGCCCCATGTTGCGAGAGGCTGCGCTGCTGCTGGCCCTAGGCGCGGACGTGCAACCAGCCAAAACGGCTGTAAGCATAAGTAGGGACGCGACTTTAGCTGCGTATGACATAGACATTATCCATAATCAAAGATTGAACAACGTTCCCCAGATGGGTGCATATCGTCGCCGCGCAATGCGGCGGCATTCAACAAAGTGAGATGATCCTGTTGGGCGGCTATGCTGAAAGCCGGCGCACGCGGCGATCAGGCTACACCCGGCGCTGGCGGCGACACCAGCTTGGCTCTCCATCGCCTTGTGATGCGACTGACCCACCCAGAGCCTGTTTGAGGCGGCTTGTCTTGCCTTGGCGTGAGCTGGCACCGGGTTGATCAAGGCCTCGATGCCATACAGCACGGCGGCGTTCAACGCGGGCCAGCCCAGCGGCAAGGCAATCTCGCTCACCGACCTGATCGCGCTCGTCGGTGGCGCTGCGGTCGAGGCGGCGGCGAAGGCCAGTCACGACGTCGTTGTGCCGTTCACTGCCAAGCGGACCGATGCGTCGCAGGAGCAGGCCGATCCCGTGTCGTTCTCCCGCCTCGAACCCTTGGCTGACGGGTTCCGCAACTGTCTCGGACACGCAGGGATGGCCGCTCCGCCGAGGACGCAGTTGGTCGATAAGGCGCATCTGTTGACGCCGAGTGTTCCGGAGATGGCGGTGCTGGTCGGCGGGGTGCGCGTGCTGAACGCAAACGCCGGGCAGTCCGCGCACGGCGTGTTCACCGGCACCCCCGAGACGCTGGGCAACAACTTTCTCGTGAACCGGCTCGACATGGGGGAGGGTGTAGGTGGCATCCAACGTCCGAGAACCTGGTCGAAGGGCGCAGTCGCGCGACGGGCAATCAAGTGGACCGGCACCCGCGTCGATCTGCTGTTCGGTTCGAACTTGATTGTTCGGGCCGCCGCGGAAATCTATGCCCCTGACGCCGCCGAGGAGGCGTTCGTAAACGATTTCGTGGCTGCATGGACCAAGGTGATGAACCCTAGCGTTACGATCCCGCCTGAACTCATTGAACGCGTCTGCAAGGACTGGAACCGCGAGGCCCTTGCGGACCACGAACAAGGGTCTTGTCAGGTCGGCAGCGACGTTCGGACCGAGGCAGCGCGTTCTTGATGGCCACCGCCAGCGCCGACCGTGGGTGCCATTATCTGGCTAGGGTCCATTTGGCACATGGATTGGTTGTAACGCCGCTAAGCCTGCGCGACGCCGAGACCATGAACACTAGCCGGCTGGCACGCCGGGCGGCTGCACCGTGACATGGAAGAGCACATCCCGAGCTTCCGGTTCAAACGTGATGTCAAACGTGTCGGAGCCAACATAGGCTGCCGCTGGCTTGTAGAACACGACGACTGTCCCGCGGTCCCCACCGTATACCTGTGTCCAGGCTTGCCCGTGCGCCGGCCGCTGCGATACGAACGCTGCGTCCTGCACGGCACCCAGGTCAGGGTTGAACATCGTAACGACGCAGGCTTGCCCGGTATTCTGGGTCGTCATCTCTGTTGGAGTCTCAGAAAGCCGTACGACAAAGAATGGCTTCACCGTGCAAGGGCCGTTGACCGCCTGCGGTTGCACATAGGGGTTCGGACCCGAATTAGCGCAAGAAGCCGCAATGAGAGGAATAAGTAACAACAGGCCCCGAGATATCTTCATGCCAACTAACTCGCCATCGCGTTATCACGTCACAATGTATATGCACGCGGACAGTGCTAATCCAGGCCAGCCGCCTTGCGGCCGGGTCGGGCCTTACCGAAGCCGGGCACTACAGCGGGTGCGAGCGCCCAAGTGCTGCCGCGGGTTGGCCTCGCACAACTGCGCGCCCTGCTTCTGGGTGTCCACGAAACCACGGAGGATTATCCGCCCCCTCCTCCGCTTCGCGAAGGCAATCCGCAACTGCTGGGCAACGACCCGGCGGCTGGCGAAAGGCTCATGCCAACAGCCGCTCCCCATGACCGGTTCACCCGTTCCCTGGTTCGTTCCTGCCCCGTCCGCTGTTGCGATGCGGCAATCCAGGGGCCGGACGACCACTGCAGTCCGTGCCCTCCTGGATCGCCACGCCGCAAGTGTTCCCCGCACTGACGGCAGCAGACTTGATGCGCGGGCATGGGCGCCACCGCAGGGGAGCGTTGGCATCAGGCCAGCGCCGCCGCGTACTTCCACCAGAACACGGCGATCGTGGCCGCCACCGCCACGACGTAGAACAACCGCCCGAACAGGTCGATCCCTGCCGCACGGCCCGGCAGCTTCCGGTTCCGCAGGACCTCCGACAGCAGCCCCACCACCATGCTCATCAGGCAAAGGCCGAAAAACACGTAGAAGATGTATTCCAGCGCCACCGTGTAGCCCAGCGGCGGAAGCTGGTTGCTGATCGAGATCAGCAGCACCGCGCTGGTCAGGATGCCCGTCACCGGGATCGTCGTCCGCTCCTTCGCAAGCGTCGTGGGGAAGAACAGCGTGGCGAACACCACCAGGCCCAGCAGGAACAGCGGGATCAGCGTCTTCACCATGAACGCGATCACGTTTCGCCGCAGCACGACCTCGGTGTCGAACCCGCCGTATTCGACCCGGCTCGCGGTGTCGAACAGCGCGGGCTTGCCGAGCGTCGAGCGTACCGAGAAGGCGTCCACGAATGGGTGCGCGTCGGTCACGTGCCAAAGCTGCAGGTTGCGGTAGGCGTCGCTGCTGTCCGCCGGCGGCCGGCCGGGCTTGTCGAGCTGCAGGCCGAAGGTGTCGATGACGTAGGTGACCTCGTCCAGCGGCCGGCTGCGGTTCATCAGGCGGATCAGCAGCGACTGCCGGTCGAACGGGTAGTCGTGCAGGTCGAAGTTCGCCTTGAACGTGCCGCTGACCCGGTACAGCCGGTAGTTCAGCCCATCCTCCCGCCCGGATTGCAGCGGACGCGCCGGGTCGAACGCGCCGGAGAACCCGGTGAACTCGACGTCGGTCGGCAGGTCGTCCCCGCCGCCGTAGCGCATCCACAAGTAGAAGTCGGCGCTGAACGTGCCCTCCTTGATGTCAACGCGGTTGAGCTGCGTGATGTCGATGCCGGTGTAGACGACGCGCTGCAGCCAGTAGAACTCCTCGCCGATCTGGACGATGTGGCCCTGCTCGGTCTCGCGGTCGATATCGACCAGGTCGGGGTCCTGCACCCGCACGAGCTGCAGGGGCGCGCTGACGAAGCGGCCCTGGCGGAAGAAGCCATAGCGGATCGGCCGCGGCATCTCCCGGGCGGCGTTGAAGTACAGGGGGCCGTTGATGCCGGGCACCGCCACCTCCGGCCGGTCGATCCCGGCGAGCGCCGCCCGAACTGCGTCCCGGTCGGCCTGGCGAGTGCCCGGCACGGCGCCGACATGCGCCCGGCGCAGCGCCTCCACCAGCAGCCGCGCCGCGTCCTGCGCCCCGGCCGCGACCCAGCCGGCGCGGTGGCCGGTGGCGGCCAGCATGCGGGCCGCCAGCTCCTGGCCCAGCGCGCCGGTGTTGTCCAGGATCATCGGCGCGATGGCAAAGACGTTCTCGGTGAAGTAGCCCGGCGAGTCGATCTCCTCCGGGTCCCTGGCGAACTGGGCGGCGAAGCCGTCATCCGCCGCCCCGGACGCCAGGATGATCAGCGACCGGATGCCGCGCTTGCGGATCGCCCGCAGCACGGGGGGGATGACGTCGGGGGCGACGCCGATGACGATCATGCGCGGCTCTGGCTCCTGGGCCAGTCGGGCGGCGGCCTCAACCGCGGTCCGCTCGATGGTCTCGCCAGGCTCCACCATGAACACCTTGGGGGTGCTGCCGCCGGTGATGGACGTGAAGCCGGCGCGGAAGCTGCGGCCATAGGGGGCGTCGCTGCTGACCAGGTCGATGTCGGGCGAGCGCAGGAACGCCGTGTCGTGGCCCAGCATCACGGTGCGGATGTACTCGGCCAGGAACGCGGCCTGTATGGTGTTCGGCGACAGCGCTCGGAAGTAATAGGGGTTGTCCTGCGTCACCTCGTCCGCGCTGGCGTTGCCGGTCAGCGCCGGGATGCGCCCGGCCTTGTAGCCCGGCCCCGCGGCGACCGAGGTCGCGCTAAGCGAGTGGCCGAGCACTGCGATGGCCGGGCTGTCCAGCACGGCGGAGACGTTGGAGCCGGCCACCGCCGGGCGGCTGCGGTCGTCGAAGATCTGCAGCACGACTGGGTGGCCGTCCACGCCGCCAGCCGCGTTGACTTCGTCAAGATAGAGCTGGGTGGCGGCGCGGGCGTCCTCGCCGAAGGCCGCCGCCTCCCCGGTCATCGATCCCGCAAAGGCGACCACGATCGGCGCCGGCCGGTGCAGCACCTGCCGCCAGGCCGCGCCCGCAACCAGCAGGACCAGAAGGGCGGCGATGGCCGCGGCGGCCCATAGGCGGGGGCGCCGGCCGGACCGCGCGGGAGCGGACCGGGGAGGGACTGGCGTGTCGGGCATCGTCGCCTCGTTGCTGCATGGTTCCACCGGCGGGCTAGTTGAAGGCCCCGGCGGCGCGCCAGGCCGCGCGCACCCCGTCCTGCACGGCGAGCGGCAGCGGGATGTAGTCCATCTGCTCGGCCAGCGCACCGCCGTCGCGGTAGGCCCAGTCGAAGAAGCGGGTGACGGCGGCGTTGCGGGCGGGCTCATCCGGGTGCTCCTGCAGCAGGGCGTAGGTGCAGGTGACGATCGGCCAGCTTGCCGGACCGGGGGTGTCGATCAGGTTGGCGGTGAAGCCCGGCGCGGTCCACTCCCCCGCGGCGGCAGCGGCGGCGAAGCTGGCGGCGCCGGGCTTCACGAACGCGCCCGCGTGGTTGCGGAGCCGGACGGTCGCCAGGTGGTTCTGCGTGGCGAACGAGTTCTCGACGTAGCCGATGCCGCCGCGGGTGTTGACGACGGTGCTGGCCACGCCGTCGCTGCCCCGGGCGCCGGCGCCGGCAGGCCAGGCGACGCTGCCGCCGGCGCCAGGGCCAGCCCGCCACGCCGGGCTGACGGCGGACAGGTAGGCGGTGAACACGGCGGAGGTGCCGGACGCCTCGAACCGGTGGACGGGGGCGATGGGGATGTTGGGCATGGTGACGGCCGGGTTGAGGTCCACCAGCCTGGGGTCGTTCCACTTGGTGATGCGGCCGGCGTAGATGTCGGCCAGCGCCTCGCCGGTCAGCCGGAGCTGGCCGTCCCGCAGGCGCGGCAAGTTCACGATCAGCACCACGGCGCCGATGACGGTGGGGAACTGCAGCAGCTTGGCGTCGTCGAGCTTCGCTGGCGGCAGCGGCGCGTCGGTGGCGCCGAAGTCCACGGTGCGGTGCACGATGCGCTCGACCCCGGCGCCCGAGCCGACGGCCTCATAGCGGAGATCGACCCCGGTGGCGGGCTTCGCTGCGGCGGCCCACTTGGCATAGAGCGCGGCGGGGAAGGTGGCGCCCGCGCCGGTGATCGCCTGTGCATGGGCGGCGCCTGATGCGAGGGGGACGAGCAGTACGGCCCATCTCGGAGGCAGGTGGCAGTGTCTGCCTTTCATGCTGGGCTTTGCTCTCGGTTTAGTGATCGCACGTAAACCATGCTTGGGTTTTTGGAACAAGCTGCGGTTTATTCAACCAAACGCTCGTCGGTTTGCATCCGGAACGGTATGCACGAAGCCTGCCGGAGTGCCGCCTGCTCCCTCTCCCCACTTCGGGAGAGGGCCGGGGTGAGGGGGCCTTGCAGCGCGGTCCACTGGAACCCAGGCAGCCCAGCTCCGCTGACAGGGGTAGGCAAGACCCCCTCAGCCCAACCCTCTCCCAACGTGGGCAGAGGACGCCAGCGTGGTCCCTGCGCCACATGCGACTGCCCTGGACGGACTGCGAAGGTAGGACGCGCCACGCCGCCGTAACATGCCGGGGTACCGCCGTTGCACGGCTTCATTGCCCGGCAGTTCCCTAACCTGGTCCGCAACCCCGGGCTTCCCCTGCACCGTCCTCCGCGGCAGCGCGGCGCAGGACCGCGTCGGCGTGCATATGTATGGCGACACGAGGGACCTCTCCATCTCCACGCCGCTGCTGGCCGACCTGTATGCGTTCATTGCGGTGCAGCCAGCCGCCGCCCCAAGCTTCCGCAGTGTCCCCGCCACTTCGCCGATGGGTCCGCTGTTGGATGCGGCGCTGATCGGCGCAGTCCGCAAGCTGGAGGGAGCGGAAGCTGTGTCCTACGAGACGGCCATTGGCATGGCCCGGGCGCTGAACATGCAGGACGCCGCAGCGTTGCTGGTGCAGGCGCGGGCGGATAGGGGCAGCGATGCACGCCACTCTGCAAAATCTGCTGGTGGCAACGCTGGGCGTGGCGGAGGTGACCTGACCGGCGGGTCCGCATCGCCGAGCCATCGAAGTCCCTCCGATGGCACTGCTGAACGCAAGCAGCCATCACCTCGCAATTTTGCTACCACATCGCAAATTTTTTACCACTGCTCCATAATTTTGATGCGAAATCGCATTGGACCTGCTAAGCATAGCGCCGCCGTGGTGCGATGTTGGGCGCTGAGCGTTGCGGACGTGCGGGGGTGAGCAATGGCGACGGGACAGGGCCGGCTCGGGGCGCTTGCGATGCGGTTGGCCCATGCCGGCGGGCTGACGGCCGCCGCCCACTGGATCGGGGCCGGGCAGGGATGCCTGCTGATGTTCCACCGCGTGGCGCCCTCTATAGCTTGGTCCGGACTGCCGAATCGTGGGTTCCACATCGATGCGGCCTTCCTCGGGCGGTTGCTGGATCACGTCGTGGCGTCCGGCTGGGACGTGGTCACGCTGGACGGCGCGCTGGCCCGGCTCCGCGACGGCGGGGGACGCCGCTTCGTCAACTTCTCGATCGACGACGTTTATCGCGACACCATGGAGGTCGCAGCGCCGGTGTTCCGGTCGCGCAACTTCCCGGTCACGTTGTTCGTGACGACCGGCATCCCGGACGGAACGGTGGTGCTGTGGCAGGCCGGGTTGGAGGCGATCCTGATGGCCCAGGACCAGGTGGCGCTGGAGGGTGGATGCGATGCCGATGCCGGAACCACGGAGGCCAAGCGCCGCCTGTTCAACCGGCTGGCCGCGGCATGGGAGGCTGATGCGCCCGAGCTGCGCTACCAGCGTTTCTGCGCGCTGAACGGCCATGATCCCGCGGCGCTGCATGACCGCAACGCGGTGTCGTGGGCGATGCTGGAGGCGGTGCGGGACGACCCCTGCGTCGAGGTCGGCGCCCATACCATCAGCCATGCCCGCCTGTCGGCGCTGCCGCTGGAGGCGGCACGGCGGGAGATCGGGGGGTGCCGGGTGCGCTTGCAGGAGCGCCTCGGGCTGCCGGTCCGGCATTTCGCCTTTCCCTACGGCCGCCGGGGCGATTGCGGCGAGCGGGAGGCCACCTTGGCGCAGCAGGCCGGCTTTGCGACGGCGGCGACGACCCGGCGCGGCCTGGTGGGTGGCGCGGACCTGGCAAGGCTGCATGCGCTGCCACGCAACACGCTGAACGGCGCCCACCAGCACACATCGCAGGCCGAGGTGCACTTGAGCGGGCTGGGCGGCATCGTAGCCCACGGCCTGGGTACCCAGATCTTGGGCGCCCAAATCCTGGGCGCCCAAGCCCCACGCGCCACGTGACAGCCTGGGCGGCGCCGGCCCATCATCGCCACTGCGGCGAGCCGCTGCGGGTGCTGTGCATCTCCCATTCCGCCGCCAGCCGCGTCCATGGGCGGCTGCGCTACGGTTCCCTGCTGGACCGGCCGGACCTGCAACTGGACCTGGTGATGCCCAACCGATGGTCGGAGCGGGGCCGCTGGCTGGTTCCGGACCTGCCGCACCCCGATGAGGACTGGGTGCATCCGCTACCCATCCGTTGGGCGCGGATGGGGCCGGCGACGTGGCACCTGCACCATTATGTCGGGCTCGAACGGCTGATGCGCCGGCTGCGGCCGGACGTGATCCACCTCTGGCAGGAACCCTGGAGCCTGGTCACGCTGCAGTTGCTGCTCCTGCGCAATCGGCTTTGCCCGCAAACGCGGCTGGTGCTGGAGATCGACCAGAACCTGCACAAGCGGCTGCCGGCACCCTTCGAGCAGATACGGCGGGGCGTCCTGCGGCAGACCAGCCATGTCCTGGGGCGGAGCGAGGATGCGATCCAGGTCGTGCGGGCCTGCGGCTATGACGGGCCGGCCAGCCGGATCGGCTATGGGGTTGACCGGTCGGTGTTCCGGCCGTCGGAGCGCGCCGCCGGGCTTCCGACGCCGGGGGGCCTCACGGTGGGCTACGTCGGCCGGCTGATCGAGGAAAAGGGCGTAAGCGACCTGATCGAGGCCGTAAGCCGGGCTGTGGCACCGGTGCGGCTGGCGATCATGGGCGAGGGGCCGTTCCGGGCGTCGCTCGTCGCGCAGGCGGCGGCGCTCGGCGTCCTGGACCGGGTCCAAATCCTGCCATGGGGATCGCCGGAGGAGGTGGCCGGCTTCATGGGCGGCTTAGACGTGCTGGCGCTGCTAACGCGGACGACCAGCACCGTGCAGGAGCAGTTTGGCCGCGTCATCATCGAGGCGCAGGCCTGCGGGACCCCAGTCATCGGCTCGGCCAGCGGCGCCATCCCCGACGTGGTGGGCGACGGCGGCTGGATCGTGCCGGAACGGGCGCCTGCCGTCGTGGCGGCGCTGCTGGACCGGCTGGCAACCCAGCCGCTGGAGCTGGCGGCGGCGCGGGCGCGGGCGGTGCGCCAGGTCGCCGAGCGGTTCAGCTTCTCCAATCAGGCCGCGGTGCTGGAACACGCCTGGTGGAGCGCAGCCGGGTTGAACGCGCCCGCCGGTTAAGCCCTATCCCTTGGCCCGGTAGCTGATCGCCTGGCCCGGCGCCGGCGGCTCGATCACGTCTGCCCCGTCATAGCGGACGAACTCAGCCACCTCCACGTCGGCGCGCGTCCCGTCCTGCACGTCCATCCCCAGCTCCGGGCCGGACTTGATCCGCACGAAGTTCACGTCGCACACCGCCTGATGGTCCTGCGCACGGAAGGTCAGCGTGCCCTTGGCGGTGTCGAGCATCATGCCTGCCAGCGCGGCGATGACCGGCTTGGTCTCCGAGCTGCCGGCGAGGCGGACCGCCTTGGCATAGGCGTGCACCGCCGCATGCCCGGTGCTGACGAAGCCCGGCGGCATCGCGTTGCCGGTGCGCCGCACATAATCCGCATACAGCTCATGCGACACTGCGCTGTGATAGCCGCCGTAGTACCAGGTCATGGCCAGCCACAGGTGCTCGGGCGTCATGCCGCCCAGCTCCAGGGGTACCAGGAACTCGTTGTAGCTGTCGGCCAGCACCTGCACCTGCTCCATCAGCCCAGCCTGGCGCGCCTGGCGGTACAGGCCCACCGCGTCCCCGCCATACACCGCGACGAACAGGCCGCGGTGCCCGCCCGCCCTCAGCTTGGCCAACTGCTGCGTGAAGTCGGTGGCGCCGAAGTCGGCCAGGATGGGTGCCGCGAACGTCGCTTCCTGTTGGGCCAGCTTCGGGTAGTACTCCATCAGCCCATCGCGGAACGCGGCATAGGCCGATCGGCCATACTCCACGTCCGGGATGATCGCGCCCCAGTTGGTGACGTTCGGGTAGCGCTCGGCCATCAGCCGGGCCTGAGCGCGGTTGCGCATGTAGGTCTGGTCGGTGATGCGGAACAGGTTGGGGGTGAACGCCTCGTGCGTCAGCTTCTCCGACTGGGCGGAACAAACCATCATGACGACGTTGGTAGGGGCGAGCAGCGGGGCCACCGCCAGGCCCACGTCGCTGGTGACGACGCCGCACAGCAGGTTGACGCCCAGCCGCGCCAGGTCGCGCACGGCGGACTGTCCCGCGGCAGGGTTGGTATGGATGTCCACCGGCACGATCTCGACCGGGCGGCCCAGCACGCCGCCCATGGCGTTCACCTGGTCGGCGGCGATGCTGGCGCCATCCAGGATGGGCCGGCCGATCACCTCCTGCGGGCCAGTGAGCGCGGTGATGCAGCCGATCCGCAACGGACCCGGCGGCGTGCGGCTGCCGTCCCGGTTCTGCGCCAGCACTTGCCGGATGGAGGGCGTTCCCGCGGCCAGGGCAGCCGCTGCTCCAAGGAGGACGCGTCGTGCGTGGGCCAAGCTCGCTGCTCCCGCTACCGATCCCGGACCGGCCGGGATCGTTACGGCTACATTATATGCAGCCGCGCGGAGGTCAATGAGGAAACCGCACTACACATTGATGGCGTGTAACGATCCTGCCCTATTCCACCTGCAAGCCCATCAGCTCTTGATGAACGCCAGCAGGTCGGCGTTCAGGCGGTCGCGCTCGGTGTAGAACAGGCCGTGCGGGGCGCCGGGGTATTCCAGCAGGTGCGCGCCGGGGACCAGCCGGGCGGCGGCGCGGCCGGCGGCGTCGATTGGCACCGTCGCGTCGCCGTCGCCGTGGATGATCAGGGTCGGGATGGTGAAGGCCGCCATGTCGCCGCGGAAATCGGTCTCCGAGAAGGCGCGCACGCAGTCCAGCGTCGCCTTGGGGGACGCCTGCAGGGCCATCATCAGCGACCACTGCAGGATTTCGCTCGACACGCTGAAGTTCAGCAGGCCCGCGCCGAAGAACGCCTTGCCAAAGCTTGCCAGGAAGCCCGGCCGGTCCTTCTCCAGGCCCTCGATGATGCCGTCGAACACGCTCCGGTCCACGCCGCCGGGGTTGTCGGGGGTTTTCAGCATGTATGGCGTGACGGCGGCGATCAGCACGGCCTTGGCGACACGGCCGGTGCCGTGCCGTGCCAACAGGCGCGCGACCTCGCCGCCGCCCATGGAGAAGCCGGCCAGGGTGGCGCCATGCAGGTCGAGATGCTGCATCAGCACGTCAACGTCGTCGGCCAGGGTGTCGTAGTCGTAGCCGGTCCAGGGCTGGCCCGACCGGCCGAAGCCGCGGCGGTCCGGGATGATGCAGCGCAGGCCGTTGTTTGCAAGAATGCGGGCCTGGTACTCCCACATGTCGCCGTTCAGCGGCCAGCCGTGGATCAGCACCACCGGCGGGCCGGCGCCCCAGTCGTTGTAGAACAGCGGCGTGCCGTCGCGGGCCTCGATGAAGGGCATGGATGATCCTTTGCAGCGCCGGGACTGGGGCGCGGACTGTTATTTACCCGGCCGGCCCTACGGCGTCAGCACGACCTTGATGCAGCCGTCCTTCTTATCGCGGAACGTCTCGTACAGGCCCGGCCCGTCCGCCAGCTTTGCGCGGTGGGTGATGACGAAGCTGGGGTCGATCTTGCCGTCCTCGATCAGCTTCATCAGCTTCGGCAAGTAGAATTGCACCGAGGTCTGCGCCATCTTGAACGTCAGGCCGCGGTTGATGGCGCTGCCCATCGGGATCTTGTCCACGAAGCCGCCATACACGCCGATGATGCTGACGATGCCGAAGTTGCGGGTGTTGTTGATGCACTGGCGCAGCACGTGCGGCCGGTCGGTCCCCAGGAACGTCGCCGTCTTGAACCGGTCGATCATGCTGTCAAAGCTCGCGGCGGTATGCGCCTCGGTGCCCACGGCGTCGATGCAGGCGTCGGCGCCGCGCCCGTGCGTCAACTCCTGGATGCGGTCGTACACGTCCTCCTGCATGAAATCGATCGTGATCGCCCCGGCGTCGCGCGCCATCTGCAGCCGCTCCGGCACGGTGTCGATGGCGATCACCCGCTCGGCGCCCAGCAGGAACGCGCTGCGTATGCTGAACTGCGCCACCGGGCCGCAGCCGAACACCGCGATGGTCTCGCCGCCTTTGATCTGGCAAAACTCGGCGCCCATGTAGCCCGTCGGGAAGATGTCGGACAGGAACAGCACCTGTTCGTCCGTCAGGCCGGCGGGAACGATGGCCGGGCCGACGTCGGCGAACGGCACGCGCAGGTACTCGGCCTGCCCGCCGGGATAGCCGCCCAGCAGGTGCGAGTAGCCGAACAGCCCGGCCGGCGAGTGGCCCCACAGCTTGCTGGCCGCCTCCGCATTGGGATTCGAGTTCTCGCAGCCCGAGAAAAACCCGTTCTTGCAGAAGAAGCACTCGCCGCAGGAGATGGTGAACGGCACCACCACGCGGTCGCCGACCTTGAGCTTCTTGTTCTCCGAGCCGACCTCAACCACCTCGCCCATGGCCTCGTGGCCGATCACGTCGCCCTTTTCCATGCCGGGCATGACGCCGTCATACAGGTGCAGGTCGCTGCCGCAGATGGCGCAGGCGGTCACCTTGATGATGGCGTCGCGCGGATGCTGGATGGTGGGGTCGGGTACGGTCTCGCACCGCATGTCGCCCTTGCCGTGCCAGGTGAGTGCTTTCATGTGCCGCCGCTCCGCGTTGGGGTAAGGCCGGGTGAACGGCGGCCAGTGCGAGCGGTTTGACAAGGGTGGCCGCGGGTAACGGCACCGTGACAGCAGCGGCGGGCACACGCCGGCGTTCGGGCCTTGCACTGTACGGAGGCTGGTCCAATGGCGGTCCAGCACCCCACCCTGCGCGCCAATGCCATCAAGCGGTACTGGATGGAGGCGGGAGGTGGGCCGCCGGTCATGCCGCTGCACGGCTTTCCCGGAGCTTGGCATGCCTGGCGCAAGCGACCAGCAGTGCAGCGGCGGGAAAGGCCGAGGTTGGCAGGGCTGCGCCTGCGGGATTAGGCTGCCGTGCAACACGGCCCCGGCCAAACCGGCGCCGACCAAGGGGGACGGGGATGTCACGCAGGATGATGCTGGCCGGATGCGCTTTGATGCTGTCGGCCATGGCGGGGGCGGGGGCGGCGGTGCTGGACAAGCGGTTCAAGCAACTGACCGTCGAGGAGCTGACGCCGGCGCAGCACCAGGTCGCCGACGAGGTGCTGAAGGTGTCGAGCCTGGGCCTGCAAGGCCCCTACAACGTCATGCTCCGCAGCCCCGTGATGGCGGCGCGGATGGTGGCGTTGCTGGATTACCTGCGGTTCAACACCTCCGTCCCGCGCCGGCTGAACGAATTCGCCATCTTGATCCAGTCGCGGCTGTGGACCTCGCAGGTGGAGTGGAAGGCGCACTACCCTTTGGCGATCAAGGCCGGGCTGCCGGAGGCAGTGGCGGCGGACCTGCTGGCCGGCCGGCGCCCGGCGGGGATGCAGCCGGACGAGGCAGCGGTCTATGACCTGTGCACCGAGCTTGCGGCGACGCACGCGGTGTCGGATGCGACGTTCGCCCAAGCCAAGGCGGTGCTGTCCGACCAGCAGATCGTGGACCTGGTGACGGTGTCCGGCACCTACGTCACGGTCGCCATGATGCTGGCGACCGGGCGGGAGGGCACGCCGGACGGGTCCACGCCGTTGCCGGATTTGGCGGGACGGCCGACGCAGTAGCGGGCAGGACCTGAAGCCCGCCCGCCAAAGCCCGCCCGCCGGAAAATGTGAAGCCTACTGCTTCGCCGTCGCGGCGCTCTTGCCGTGCGCCGCGGTGGAATGGGTGTGCGCCTTGGTGCTGTGCGCCCGGGCGGCGGCGTGGAGCGCCCTTGCCGTGGTGCTCGGCAGCCGTGCGATGCGCTTTGGCGGCGGTCTCGTGCGGCATGGCGGCTTCGACGTGTGCTTGCTTGGCCGTGTGCGTATTTCCTGATATTTATAGGCATGGCGGTCGCATTGCCCCCAGGGCGGCTAGAGGCGCACCATCCTACGTACGCCCTGGGACTATTCTGTTATAAAGCGTCACTGACGGTTATTTTAGATTGCGCTATACCCTTCCAATGACGGGTGCTCCCTTTTCCAGCATGGACGATCCTGACACGGATGGCGGCGCCAGCCGGACCACTCAGGCTTCGGCCGCAGCCGGCCCTGCCCAGGCCGGGTTGCTGCATCTTGGCCGTGGCGCCGACCCCTTCGCCGCCGCCGTCCGCGCCACCCATATGCCCATCGCCATCAGCGACCCGCGGCTGCCCGACAACCCAATCGTCTTCGTCAACGACAGCTTCTGCCGCCTGTCCGGCTACGCGTCGGAGGAGGTGATCGGCCGCAACTGCCGCTTCCTGCAAGGCCCCGCTACCGACCCGGCCGCCGTCGCCCGCATCCGCACCGCCGTGCAGGCGGGCAACGGCATCGAGATCGACCTGCGCAACCACCGCAAGGACGGCACGCCGTTCTGGAACCGCCTGCTGATCGCCCCCGTGCGGGACCAGGCCGGCCAGGTCGCCTACTTCTGCGCCAGCCAGGTGGACGTGACGCTGGAGCGCGAGCGGCTGACCGGCCTGGAGTCCGAGAACGCCGCATTGCTCGCCGAGCTGGGGGACCGCCTGCGCGCCCAGGAACTCAGCGAGGCCTCTCTGCGCCTGGCGACCGAGGCGGCGGAGGTCGGCACCTGGGACCTGAACCTGGACGCCGGCGTGCCCGGCGGGGTGCTGACCTGCTCGGCCCGTATCAAGGCAATGTTCGGCCTGCACCCGGACGAGCCGTGCCAGATGGACAACTTCTATGCCGCGATGCATCCGGACGATCGGGCCGCCACCACTGCCGCCTTCGCCGCCGCCCTCGATCCCGCGCGGCGCATGACCTATGACGTGGAGTACCGCACCCTCGGCAAGTACGATGGCGCCCTGCGCTGGGTGGCGGCCAAGGGGCGCGGGCTGTTCCAGGACGATCCCAGCACGGGGGATAATCCCCGTGGGGAACGCTGCACCCGTGCCGTGGGAACCGCCATCGACATCACCGCCCGCAAGGCCGCCCAGGCCCGGCAGGACATGCTGTGGGGATTGTCGGCGCATCTGCAGACCCTGACCGACGCCCCGGCCATCGTCGCCGCCGCGGCCAACGCCCTCGGCCAGCACCTGAGCGTCCATCGTGTAGGGTGGGGCTTGGTGCAGCCTGATGGCGAGACGACGGTGATGCAGACCACCTACCACGACGGCCTGCCGCCATTGCAGGGCGCCTACTCGCTGGAGAGGTTCGGCCAGGTCCACAAGGCCCGGCAGCGGGCGGGGCTGATGATGGTGATCCCCGACTGCACCGGCCCGCACGAGAACCACGAGCACTGGGCGTCACTGGGCATCGGCGCTGTCGTGTCGGTGCCGCTGGTCCGCGCCGGGCAGGTGCGCGCCAGCCTGTTCGTGAACCACCGCACGCCGCGCACCTGGCGGCCGGACGAGACCGAGCTGGTGAAGGACGTGGCCTCGCTGATCTGGGACGCGGTGGAGCGCGCCCGGGCCGAGGCCGAGCTGCGCGAACTGAACGCCACCCTGGAGGCCCGCGTCGAGGAGCGCACGGCCGAGCTGCGCCGGGCGGAGGAGGCGCTGCGCCAGTCGCAGAAGATGGAGGCGGTGGGGCAACTGACCGGCGGCATCGCGCATGACTTCAACAACCTGCTGACCGGCATCACCGGCGCGCTGGAGCTGCTGTCCCGGCGGGTGGCGGCGGGCCGGTTCGACGAGGTGCCGCGCTTCGTGGAGATTGCCGCCGCCAGCGCCAACCGCGCCGCCGCCTTGACGCAGCGCCTGCTGGCCTTCGCCCGGCGGCAGCCGCTGGACCCGCGCCCGGTGGACGCCAACGCGCTGGTGGCCGGAATAGAGGACCTGCTGGCCCGCACGCTCGGCCCCGGCGTCGCCCTGGACCTGGAGCTGGCGGCGGGGCTGTGGGGCACCCTGTGCGACCCGAACCAGTTGGAGAACGCGCTGCTCAACCTGGCCATCAACGCCCGCGACGCCATGCCCGGCGGCGGCCGGCTGCTGATCCGGACGGAGAACGCGGCGCCAGGGGAGATCGAGCCGGCCGTGCACGCCGCGGGCGGGCTGGCGGGCGTGGCGCCGCCGGGCGGCTACGTCGCCATCGAGGTGGCCGACACCGGCGCGGGCATGCCGCCCGACGTGCTGGAACGGGTGTTCGAGCCGTTCTTCACCACCAAGCCGCTGGGCCAGGGCACCGGGCTTGGCTTGTCGATGCTGTACGGCTTCATCCGGCAGTCCGGCGGGCAGGTGCAGGTGCACAGCGCGCCGGATGAGGGCACGACCTTCCGCCTGCTGCTGCCCCGGCATGATGCCATTGCCGACATCGCCGATGCGCCGGGCAGCCCATGCGCGGCGGCTGTGGTCGCAGAGGGGACCGTGCTGGTCGTCGATGACGAGGAGGCGGTGCGCGTCTTGGTGGCCGAAACCTTGCAGGAAATGGGCTATGCGGTGCTGCAGGCGGCGGACAGCGCCTCCGGCCTAGACCTGCTGCAATCGGCGGGGCCGGTGGACGTGCTGGTGACGGATGTGGGACTGCCGGGCCTGAACGGCCGCCAACTGGCTGACGCCGCCCGTACGCTGCGGCCGGGGCTGCGGGTGCTGTTCATCACGGGATATGCGGGCGGCGCGGTAGGGCACGAGGCGCTCGAACAGGGCATGGAGATCCTGGTCAAGCCGTTCGCGCTGCATGCGCTGGTGGCGAAGCTGCGGGGGATGCTGGCGGGGTAGGGGGGCTGGCGTCCCTGGCAACCGGTGGCCGGCCCAGGCGTAGCTCAGCCCCCAGGAAAGTCCGTCGCCAATCCCACGTCGCGCCAGCCCTCCACCTCGGCCAGCGTCGCCCGCAGCTTGCCGGTGACCGCGTCCAGGCCGAAGGCGCCCAGCACCAGGTGGCGCGGCGGGTCCTCCTCTTCCGTGACGCGGATCATCGCCGCCGCCGCCCGCGCCGGGTCGCCGGCCTGCCGGCCGCTGACCTCCGCCGTGCCGCGCATCCGGGCGCCGGCCGTTCCGGCATAGTCCGCGATCCCATTCGGGGTTTGCCGTAGCGAGCGGCCGGCCCAGTCGGTGCGGAACGGCCCCGGCTCGATGCACGTCACCTTGATGCCCAGCGGCGCCCCCTCGGCGGCCAGCGCGTCCGACCAGCCCTCCACGGCGTGCTTGCTGGCGGCGTAGTAGCCGGACCCGGGGAACCCGCAGAAGCCCGCCACCGAGGTGATATTGAGTACATGCCCCCGCCGCCGCGCCCGCATCCCCGGCAGCACCGCGCGCGTCATGCTGAACAGCCCGAACACGTTGGCGTCGAACTGCGCGCGGATTTCCGCCTCCACCCCTTCCTCGACCGACGCCTGGTAGCCGTAGCCGGCGTTGTTCACCAGCACGTCCACCGCGCCGAACCGGGCCTCGGCCGCCTGGGCCGCCGCCGCGACCTGGGCCGGGTCGGTCACGTCCAGGTCCAGCGCCAGGGCGTGGTCGCTGGCGCCCTCGGTCAGGTCGGCAACACGCGCCCGGTCCCGCGCGGTGACGACGGCCCGCCAGCCGCGGGCAAGCACCTGCTGGGTCAATTCCCGGCCAAAGCCGGTCGAGCAGCCGGTGATGAACCAGACGGGAGTTGCTTCGGATGCCATGCGGAGGTCCTTCGTAGCAGCACTGGGGTGCCCCGGCTGGGGTGTCCAGGGTTGGGATGATGCGGCTGCGATCAGGGCTTCCAACCCCGGGGCAGCAGAAAGGTTCAGGCACATCGGGGTGAGCGGATCACCTGGCGCCTCCGCCCTCGCCGATAATTCCATCGCAAGCTCTGACCCCGAATCTATGCCGACCGGCCATTGCCAGGGCCGGTTTCCTCATCCCCGGTACGTCATTGCGAGAAGCGTTTGCGGCGCGGCAATCCAGAAGGTGCGAAACCGGAACCCCAGCCCGTGCACCACTGGATCGCCGCGCCGCCGCGGCTTGCAATGACGGCGGCGGACCGGATGCCATGACGCAAGGGCCAGAGCAGAGAGTGGTTGCCGTCAGTCCGGCGCCGGTCGGACGGTGCAAGGCGTCATGCGGTCCCGCTGCTCAGGCGACCGGCGCCGCCTTGCCGGCTGGGGCGGAGGTCCGCACCCGGGCTGCCGGGTGTCGCGCCGGCTCCGGCGTTGCCGCGCCAGCCTCGTATTCCGCTTCGACCCGGAAATGCTCGACGTAGGGCTGGAAGCGCTGGCGCTGCTGGGCCGGGTCGAGGCCATAATCCGCGAACCGATGCTGGTCCTGCCCATAGCCCCCCTGCGGCTCACGCTCGACCAGGCGCGCAACACGCTGGGCAGCGGTCTTGGACAGGCTGAGGCCGAGGCCCCGATAGACGCCAGCCACCGTTTCGAGCGGGCGGCTGACCAGGTCGCGGTAGTGGACGTGCACGACCCGCGTGCGCCCTGGCAGGGACCTGCTTGCCTCCACCATGCGCGCCGCCCCGGCCAGCCAGTCGCCGGTGACCCGGCGGCCGATGGCGGCGCGGTCGATGCGGCGGGCGAATGGCGCGCGCAGCACCTCGGTCAGGCGTGCGACCGAGGGCAGCACCTTGAGCGGGTCGCGGTGGACGAACACTAGATGCGCGTCGGGGTAGGCCTGCAGCAGCGCATCGAGCGCAAAAACGTGCTCAGGCGCCTTCAGCACCCAACGGCGCGGCGCCGCGCCGTCATGGCCCGCCCGATCCTGCGCCTGCAGATGCTCCAGGAAGCGCCGATGAAAGCGGTAGGCGTCGGCGTGCCCGGCACGGTCAAGCCAGCTCCGGTACGAGGGCACGTGGTGGGTGGTGTCGAAGCGCATGGAGCGGAACAGGTGCGCGGTGATCTCCGTGCACTCCTGCGGCGCGGTGGCGCTGAACGGGTGCAGGCTCGGGAATTCCGGCGCCAGCCGCGCGAAGGCGCGCAGGTTGCGGGCGACCCGGGCGGGACGCGGGTCGCGGCGAGGTGGCGGCCCTGGATCGGGATAGGGCTGGATCGTCTCCCACATTAACGGGACGCGGTGGCCGCCATCCTCGGCCAGCAGGCGGTACAGGAACGTCGTGCCGCTGCGGGGCAGGCCGGTGACGAAGATCGGGGCGGTGACCGGCTCGTCGCGCAGGGCGGGCCGCGCCGCCTCCTCCTCGGCCATGCGGGCCAGGTTGGACAGGAACCGCATGATGTCCCATCGTGCGGCGGCGCGTCCCACAAGGGACAGCTCCGCCTCCTGGCTGTAGGCCTGCAGCAGCACCCGCAGCGGCTCGGTCACGGTCGCCGCGTCGAAGCCGTCCAGGCAGCAACGCCGCTGCGCCAGGTCGAGTATTCCCGCGCCGTCCAGGTCGCGGTCCAAAAGGCCGAAGGCGCTGGCGACGCGATCAGCCGTTCGCAGGACGCGCTGCTGGATCATCGTTACATCCCCCGAAAGGTCATTGGTCGCCCAGAGGCCATTCGTTGTTGGCCTAGGCAGCGTCATGCGGAGTTGCGCCGTCCGCAAGGCGGTCAAGACCGGCAATGTGCCGGTGCACGGGACTGTGACTCAGGCTGCGATACCAATCATCCGGCGCGGGTTGACGGGCCTGTTTCTCTGCCGGGGGACGATCGTGTTCTCCTGAAGCGATACTGAAGGCGAAACCAGAGTTCGTGGTCGTTCCAACGAAACAGGCCCTCGCAGCCACTTCTCCCGGCCAGCCTGTGAGGTCCCCAGCCTGAAGGTCCAGCGAAGCTGCGGCCGCGCGAGCGATGGCCGGACTGGTCGATCCGGCTCGGCGTCGGCAGCGCGTCCATCACCCCACCCCCGCCCGCGCGACGATGGCCCGCACGTCCAGCCCGCGCGGCAGCGCGCCAAAGGCATGGCCCCAGTCGCCATCCAGCCGCGTGGCGCAAAACGCGTCCGACACCGCCGCCGGGGCGTGGCGCAGCAGCAGGGAGCCTTGCAAGGCCAGCGCCATCCGCTCCACCACCTGCCGCGCCACCGGCTCCAGCCCAGCCGGGTCCTGCAAGCGGCGGGCGAGGTCGGCCGCAAAGGCGTCCAGCCGCGGGTCGGCGCCGCGGGCCTGGCCCACCTCCGCCAGGAACACGCCCACCGCCGCCGGCTCCCGCACCATGGCGCGCAGCACGTCCAGGCAGATGACGTTCCCCGTGCCCTCCCAGATGCCGTTCAGCGGGGCCTCCCGGTACAGCCGCTCCATCAGGTGGTCGGCGATGAAGCCGTTGCCGCCGTGGCACTCCAGCGCCTCGGCCACCACGGCGGGGGCGCGCTTGCAGGCCCAGTACTTGGCGACCGGCGTGCAGATGCGCGACAGCAGGGCCTCGGCCGGGTCGGCCTCCGACCGGTCCAGCGCCCAGGCCAGGCGCATCGACATCCACAGCATCGCCTCGCTCTCGACCGCCAGGTCCGCCACCACCGCGCCCATCATCGGCAGATCGACCAGGCTGCGCTGGAACGCCCGGCGGCGCGTGGTGTGGTGCACCGCCTGGCTCACCGCCTGGCGCATCAGGCCGCTGCTGCCCACCGCAAAGTCCAGCCGGGTCAGGTGCGCCATCTCGATGATGGTGCGGATGCCATGGCCCTCCTCCCCCAGCAGGGTGGCGTGCAGGCCGTGGAACTCGACCTCGGACGAGGCATTGCTCTTGTTGCCGCACTTGTCCTTCAGGCGCTGCAGCTTCAGGCGGTTGCGCGTGCCGTCCGGCAGCCAGCCCGGCGCCAGGAAGCATGAAACCCGGCTTTTTCCTGGGCTCCCCTGCGCCGTCTCGGTCTGCGCCAAGGTCAGCACCAGGTCGCTCATCGGCACCGAGAAGAACCACTTATGCCCGGTCAGGCGGTACTCGGCGCCGGGGCCGCGGCGGCTGGTGGCGGGGGCGGCGGTGGTCTGCGTGGCGCGCAGGTCGCTGCCGCCCTGCTTCTCGGTCATCGCCATGCCGACCGTCAGCGCCGTCTTGGCATGGGGCGCGATGGCCCGGAGATCGTAGGCGGCGGCGTTGACGCCAGGGGACCACTGCGCCAGCAGGTCCGGGGCGTGGCGCAGGGCGGCGATGCTGGCGTGGGTCATGCCCATCGGGCAGCAGATGCCGTTCTCGGCCTGGTTCCATAAGTAGGACAGGGCGGCGCGGGCGACGTGTGCGCCGGGCTGGCCCGGGTGCGTCCAGGCGAAGCTGTGCGTTCCGGCGCCGAAGATGCGGGCCATCAGGTCGTGATAGGCCGGGTGGAACTCGATCACGTCGGCGCGGTGGCCGAAGCGGTCATGGGTGCGCAGCTCCGGCAGGCCGCGGTTGGCCTGGCGGGCAAGCTGCTGCACATGGGCGCTGCCGGTGTCGGCTCCCGCGGCCAGCAGGTGCGGCGTGGCCCAGGCGGCGCCGAAGGTGCGGACGGCGTCCTGCAAGGGCTGGTCGCCGGCAAACAGGTTGATGTCGTGCAGCGGGCCGGGCTGGTTCAGCACATCGTGTGTTGCATAACCGTCCATGGGCGGGTCCTCCAGTTGGTCAGGGTTGCCGGGCAGGGTGGGCGGGGCCGGATCGGTCCGCAAGCAGGCACAGGGGACCGCACGTCCAGGACGCACGGGGCCGGCGCATGCAGGCTCCGCGCAGTGAGGACTGGGTTGCTTGGGAGGGTGCTGATGGGCAGGGTCGCAGAGGGCCGAGCGGCGGCGAGTTGCGGCCACGGCTGACGGCGGCGCAGGCCGATCGGGCAGCCCGGTGGCGGCAGGCATCCATGGCAGGAGACCGGCCGCTGCCCGCGCGAGCCAGCCTGGCCAGGGCGGTCGGTCCGAGACGCCGCCGGCCGGGAGGACTATGAGCTTCACCGAATGGACCCGAAACCCGGGGACGGAGCCGATGATTGCCGCTTGCTGACACCCTACGGACCGCGCCGGCCCGGCATGACGCCGACTGCACCACCCCCGCCCTGCGCAGTTGCCGCGAGTGCGGCCAGGCGCAGCGGCTGCCGGCCCTGCCGCCCGGCTCTGCCGCGCGCTGCTCGCGGTGCGGCGCGCTGCTGCGCCGGACCTGGGCCGACCCTCTGCGGCTGGCGCTGGCGTTGAACCTGGGTTGCGTGCTGCTGTTCGCCGCCGGGGCGACCAACGTGCTGGCGGTGGTGCAGGCCGAGGGCCGCATCCGCACGGCTGGGCTGTTCTCCGGCCCGGTGGCGCTGGTGCAGAACGGGGTATGGCCGCTGGGCGCGCTGGTGTTCGCCACCACGGTGCTGGCGCCGGCGCTGGTGGCGGGGCTGTCGGTTTACGTGCTGGGCGGGGTGCGGCTGCGCTATCCGCCGCCAGGGCTGGCCTGGGCGTTCGCTTGGCGCAACTGGCTGCGCCCCTGGTCGATGATCGAGGTGTTCCTGGTCGGCTACTTCGTCGCCTACACCAAGCTGGGCGTGCTGGCGCAGATCGAGGCCGGGTGGGGCCTGCTGGCGCTGTTCGGCTTCATGGTGGCGACCATCGCCTGCGACGCGGTGCTGGACCCGCAGGCGGTGTGGGAGGCCATCGCCCTCCACGCGCCAGCCCGGCCAGCAGCAGCCGCGGACCCGGCGCCCGCCAGCGCGCCCGGCCCCCTGCCGGACCTGCTATGCTGCGGCACATGCGAGCTGGCCTGCCTTCCCGCCGGCTCGGACGCGCGCCGCGGCCTGGACGCGCGCTGCCCCCGATGCGGCGCCGCCCTGCACCGGCGCAAGCCCAACAGCCAGGCGCGCACGGCGGCGCTGACCCTGGCGGCGCTGGTGTTCTATGTGCTGGCCAACGTGTACCCGGTCCTGACCGTCATCCAGGTCGGCCGCGGCAGCCCGAGCACCATCCTGAGCGGGGTGTGGGAGCTGGCCGTTGCCGGGGACTGGTCGCTGACGGTCATCGTGTTCGGCGCCAGCGTCGCCGTGCCGGTGCTGAAGATTCTCGGGCTGGGCGCCATGCTGCTTATCGTGCTGCGCCGGCGGCCGGACCAGCAGGGTGGCTGCACGGACCGCCACCTGCGGCACATGACGGCCCTGTACCGGGTGATCGCCGTCATCGGGCGCTGGTCGATGATCGACGTGTTCATGGAAAGCATCCTGTCCGCGCTGGTGCAGTTCGGCTCCGTCGCCGAGGTGACGACCGAGCCGGGCGCGCTGGCCTTCGCCGCCACCGTCCTGCTGACCATCTTCGCCGCCGAGGAGTTTGATCCGCGCCTGATGTGGGACGCCCCCGCCCGATGAGCGGCCAGGGGGGCACGCCCGGCGGTGGGGACCCAGGCCGACCTGACCCAGGCCGACCCGACACTGGCAGACCCGACGCTGGCGGGCAGGACCCAGGCGGCCAGGACGCCGTCGTGCGCCGCCGCCGGCTGTCCTGGGTATGGCTGATCCCGCTCGCCAGCCTGCTGATCGGCGGCGGCCTGCTGTGGACCACCCTGGCCCGGCGCGGCCCCCTGGTGCGGATTACCTTCGACAGCGCCGAGAGCCTCCAGGCCGGGCAGAGCCAGGTCAAGTTCAAGGACATGCAGATGGGCACCGTGCAGGGCTTCGAGCTGACGCCCGACCGCAAGCAGGTCGTGACCACCATCCGCATGACCGCCCAGGCCGAGGAGCTGCTGACCGAGGGCGCGCAGTTCTGGGTGGTGAAGCCCCGGGTCTATGCCGGCGACATCACGGGGCTGAACACCATCCTGACCGGCACCTACATCGCCCTGCAGCCCGGCGAGGCCGGCCAGCCCGCCAGGCGCGAGTTCACCGGCCTGGTCAACCCGCCCACCCTGATGCCGGACCAGCCTGGCCGCGCGTTCAACCTGACGGCCGCGCGGCTCGGACCCATCAACCTGGGCACGCCGGTGTTCTTCCATGACCTCGACGTGGGCCGCGTGGTCGGCTGGGACTTCACCGGCATGGCCGAGAGCGTGACGCTGCACATTTTCATCAACGCGCCCTATGCCGGGTGGGTGCACCGGGACAGCCGGTTTTGGAACAGCTCGGGCATCGAGCTGCGGGTCGGGCCGGAGGGGGTGCGGCTGCAGGTGGACAGCCTCAAGGCGGCGGTGCTGGGCGGCATCACCTTCGACACCCCCTCGGGAATGGACCAGGCGGCGGCCAGCGCGGCGGGCGACAGCTTTCCCCTGTATGCCAAGGAGGAGGTGGCCGAAACCGCGACGGCACGGCGCCGGGCGGTGCTGGCCAGCTACTTCACGGGTTCGGTGGGCGGCCTGGCGGTGGGCGCGCATGTGACGCTGCAGGGCATCGCCATCGGCGACGTGACCTCGGTCGATCTGCAATACTCCACCGACACCGACCAGACCCGGGTGCGCGTCGGCTTCGCCCTGCAGCTCGACCGGGTGAAGCCGGTCGGGGACAAGCCGGTGCAGCCGTTCCGGGACTACGTGCGCACCCTGGTCCGCGAGGGCCTGCGGGTGCGGCTGCGCGGCGGCAACCTGATCACCGGGCAGAAGGAGGTGGCGTTGGAATTCCTGCGGGACGCACCCCCCGCCGAGGCGACGCAGGAGGACGACGTGCCGATCATCCCCGCCGACAACGAGGGTGGCGGCGGGCTGGACGACCTGACCTCCACCGCAAGCCAGCTCCTGGCGAAGCTGGGCGCGGTGCCGTTCGCCGAGATCGGCCAGAACCTGAACGGCGTGCTGCATGGCGCGAACGAGGTTGCCAACAGCCCGCAGCTCCGCCTGGCGCTGGCCCGGCTGAACAGCACGCTGACGACGGTGCAGGACACGGTGCGGCACCTGGACGCGGGCGCCGCGCCGGCGCTGCGGCGGTTGCCGGCGATCGCCGCGGACCTGCAGGACACGCTGGCGCAGGTGCGGACGCTGGCGGCCTCGGTATCGGCGGGCGGGAGTGGCGACGGCAGGTTCGGCCGCGACCTGGACCGCATGCTGACGCAGGTGTCAGAGGCTGCCGGGTCGCTGCGCATGGTCGCCGACCTGCTGACGCGCCACCCGGAGGCGCTGATCCGCGGCCGGGTCAGCCGAGTGGTGGAGTAGGGTGCTGTGCGCCGGATCGCGACACGCGGCACCGCTGCTGCAGACCCTGGTGCCGGTCTCGCTATTGGTCCTGCTTCTAGCTGGCTGCGCGTCGCCCAGCCCGAACCTGTACAGCCTGGAGCCACGGCCCGGCACGGTCCACCCAGGCTCGGTGCTGGCACGTCCGGTCCTGTCCGGCGGACCAACCCGCCTGCAGGCGGAGACGCGGCCGGTGGTCGTGGTGCGCGGCGTCGGCGTGCCCCGCTACCTCGAACGCGAGGAGATCGTGCGCGCAACCGGCGGCACGCGGTTGCGTGTGGCAGGCAACGACTGGTGGGGCGAGCCGCTGCGGGTCATGCTGCGCCGCGTGCTGGTGGCCGACCTGGCGCAGCGCCTGCCCGGCGCCGACGTGCTGGCCGACGAGGGGCCAATCGCGGCACACCCGGACGCCGAGGTCGAGATGGACGTGCAACGCTTCGACCGGGATGCCGAGGGCGGGGACCCTGGCGGGCCGGTGCTGCTTGAGGGTTACGCCGCTGTCACCGGGCCGGGCCGGCCGCGCACGCTGGACCGGCTGCGCCTGCAGGCGCCCGTGGCCGCCGACACGACCAAGGCCCAGGTCGATGCCATGAGCACCGCGCTGGGCCAGGTGGCCGACATCATTGCCGGGCGGCTGGCCCGGTAGCGCCGGTCCGCGATCACGCCGCCCGCGGCAGGGACACCCGCACCTCCAGGCCGCCCGTCTCCCGGTTGCGCAGGATGATCTGCCCGCCGTGGTCCAGGATGACCGCCCGCGCCGAGGTCAGCCCCAGCCCGATCCCGCCCGTCGCCCGGTTGCGCGACCCTTCCAGGCGGAAGAACGGGGTGAAGACCTGTTCGGCCGCCGCCTCCGGGATGCCAGGCCCCTGGTCCCGAACCAGCACCGCCGCCCCCTCGGGGCCAAGTTGCAGCTCGACATCGCAGCCGCCGCCATACTTCACCGCGTTGTCCACCAGGTTGGTGAACGCCCGCTTCAGCGCCAGCGGGCGGCCGAAGAACGCCGCGTGGTCCGGCCCGGCATAGGCGACCGGCTCCTCCCCGTGCCCGGCCTGGTCGTTCTGCTCATCGACCACCGTGTGCAGCAGCCCCGGGAAGTCGAACGCCGTCCCCGCCTCCGCCGCCCCGTCATCGCTGAAGAACGCCAGCGCCGCCCCCACCATCGCCTGCATCTCGTCCACGTCGTGGAACAGCCGCGCCCGCTGGCCCGCGTCCTCGACCAGCTCGCTGCGCAGCCTGATCCGGGTCAGCGGCGTGCGCAGGTCGTGCGAGATCGCCGCCAGCATGGTCGTCCGGTCGTCCACGAAGCGCTGGATTCTCGCCTGCATCCCGTTGAACGCCCCCATCGCCCGGCGCAGCTCCCGCGGGCCTGTCACCGCCATCGGCGCGGCCCGGGGGTTGGCGCCGAAGCGGTGCAGCGCCTCGGTGAAGTCGCGGATCGGCCGCGACATCCGCCGGGTGGCGACGGTCGAGACCGCGGCGATGGACAGCGTCAGGAACGTCAGCGCGATGGCAAGGCGGGCGGGCCGGTTCAGCGAACCCCAGAACCGCTCGGGCACCGTCAGCACCACCCAACTGCCATCCTCAAGCCCGACGGCCAGGAACTTCGCGTCCGGGTGCCCGGGCGGGTCGGGGACCAGCCTGGCGATGTCGGGCTGCACGCCCCCGAAATCGAACGCCACCACCCGGCGCTCCTGCCCGGCCGATAGGAACCGATAGCTGTCGGGGCGGCTGGCACCTGGCTGGCGCAGCGCCGCGTCCAGCCAGGCGCCGGCGGGCGATGCGGCAGGAAACCAGCCGACCCTGTACATGCGGCTGGCGGCGGCGGCGGCGGCCGGGCGCTGCGGCGCGGGGATTGCGTCCAGCATCCGCACCACGTCGTCCGCCCGCTCCAGCAGGTCCAGCTCGCGCAGCGGCGGGCGCGCCCAGACCCCGGCGAACTGCGCGAACAGCGCGCTCAGCGCCACCGCGACCACGATCGCCAGCACGGTCGTCACCGCGAAGCGCCGCCCCAGCGTGTCCGCCGGCCAAAGCCTGGTGAGGGGCCGGAGCTTGGTAAGGGGCCTGGGCTTGGGCATGCTCGATGCGGCCCTCATCCGCGCTGCACCGCGGGGGTGAAGATGTAGCCGCCGTTGCGGACGGTGCGGATCACCGAGGGGCTTTTCGCGTCCGACTCCAGCTTGCGGCGCAGGCGGCTGACCTGCACGTCGATGCTGCGGTCATAGGCGACGTGCGCCACGCCGTGCGCGAGGTCCAGGAGCTGGTCGCGGGTCAGCACGCGCTGCGGGTGCTCGGCGAAGGCCAGCAGCAGGTCGAACTCGGCGCCGGACAGGATCATCAGCGTGTTGTCCAGCGACCGCAGCTCGCGCCGGGCCACGTCGAGCCGCCAGTTGGCGAAGCTCAGCACTGGGCGCGTCGGCGTGCTGGCGGCGGGGGCCTCGGCGGTGCGGCGCAGCACGGCCTTGACGCGGGCCAGCAGCTCCCGCGCGTCGAACGGCTTCACCAGGTAGTCGTCGGCGCCGATCTCCAGGCCCACCACGCGGTCGGTGTGGTCGGCCATCGCGGTCAGCATGATCACCGGCAGCGTGCCCTTCGCGCGTAGCCGGCGGCACAGGCTGAAGCCGTCCTCGCCCTGCAGCATCACGTCCAGGATCACCAGGTCGATCCCGCCGGCGTCAACGGCGGCAAACATCGCGGGACCGTCTGCGGCGACCGTCACCTCGTGGGCATGGCGGCGGAAGAAGCCCGTCAGCAGCGACAGGATGTCCTCGTCATCGTCCACCACCAGGATGTGCGGCATGCCGTTCAGTCCCCCATGATCACACGTCCCATATCCCATGCCCGATGATCGCACGTCCCGGGGCCGGGCCTGATGTCGCAACGTAACCCGGATGTGTCGCGCCTGACACAAGAGGCGAGCCTCGCAACAAACTGCACATCGTGCGGCAAAGCGGGTCCGTCAGGTTCGGGGGCGTCGGAACAGGATGCTGCCCAATGCCCATCAGCCCATCGGCCAAGGCGCCTTGCCAGCGCGGCCTCGCCACCGCGGCGGTGCTGTCGCCTGTGACCTGCGCCACTGCGCCGACGGACCATCGACGCTACCGCAACGTTTTGAGGAGAGCATGAAGATGTTCCGCCGCATTCGGGAATGGTTCCTCCTTCTGTCCTTTCTGGCGCCATGGGTGTTGCTGCCCATGATGCCGGTGATGGCTGCGACGCTGTGGGCGTTCGGCATTGGTTGACGTGATGCCCTTCCGCCGGGGCGGCGTATGCGGGCGCCTGATCATGCGCAGGCCGCGGGTGGCGTGGCCCTGCGGCGCCGGGCCGGAGCTGGACGACCTGCTGGCCGATGACGTCATCCAAAGCATGATGCAGGCGGATGGGGTCGATCCGTCCCTCGTGAGGACGCTGTTCCTGACGGTGGCCCGCACGCGCAAGGCCGCCAAGGGCCGCCGCCCGGCTACCCGCTAGCCTGCCCCGGCGGCTGCAAGGCAGGCGCGCATAGGGCAGGGCGGTGTCGCCCACCTGCGGGACCGGGCAGGGGCACCGCCTCAGCAGACCAGGCGCCAGGGCGGCCGATCTTGAACAAGGCTGTGGGGGTCAGCCCCATGTGCGCCCGGCTGACGCACTCGCTGCCCCGAGCGCCGCCATCACCGGGCGGGAACCCAACTGCCATGAAAGCCGAAGGGCACCCGTTGCGGCAGCGGCACGGTGGCGACCGGCCCCTGGTCGAGCGCCAGCGCGTCCAGCACGAACAGCGCGCTGCCCTCCCGTTGCGGCTGCCACACCACGGTCAGCAGCCAGCCGTCGCCCTCCGCGCTGCTGCGCGGCACGAACACCGCCTCGGACGCGCGATCCCCGGGGGGCAGGGTGAACAGGCTCCGGCTGCGGCGGTCCAGGTCGTGGTGCACGACAGCATCGGCCCCGTCCACCTGGCAGATGCGGTATCCGTGCCGGTATGGCAGCCCGGCCCGGCGCTCATCGATGCGCGGGAACTCGCCGGGAAGGTCGTCCAGCACCTCGCGCCGCACCGGCGCCCGCCCGGCGGGATCGATCCGCCAACGGCAGAGCCGAGACGGCGCGGCCGCGGGCGGCTGGCCGTCGGCACGGGGAAACAGCGGCGCCGTGTCGTACTCCACCACGTCCATGACGATGGCCTCCCCCGCATCTCCGTCCGGGGCATCGAAGGCGTTCATGACGTGGAAGGCGAAGCACGTATCGAACCGCGTCCAAACCAGGCTCGCCGCGCCGCGGTCCCGGCGCATCACGCCCAGGAAACTGCCGCACGCCGGGTCCCACGCGAAGGGCGGCTGGCCCGACCTCGCCCGGTCCAGGCTGCCAGTCAGCGGTAGCACCGGCAGCACGACATGCGACGCGGTGACGCCGAAGTCGTGCACCATGCTGCAGTACGGGCTGTCGAACCGCTCATGCTGCGACACCTGGCCGTTGGCGTCGATGACGCCCCAGGACATGCCGCGGCTGAACGGGCCGGGGCTGGCCGGGCTGTCGGCGGCATAGCTGAAGAACACGAGCTGCCCGGTTGCCGGGTCATGCTTCGGGTGCGCGGTGAACCGCCCCGACAGGCTGCCGAAGTCGGCATAGCCGAGCGTCAGCAGGTCGCCGGGGTCGAGCCGCGTCGGGGGGTGCGCCTCCTCCAGCGCCAGCAGGCGTTCCGCGTGCCGGATGACGTGCGTGTTGGCGACGCCGGTGTCGAGCGCCTTGGCCACGTCGGTCAGCGGCTGGCCAAATCCGGCGAACAGCGGGCCGCCCGCCGCCTCCTCGGCCAGGAAGCGCGGCGTCCGCACCCAGCGGTTCCGGTACTTGGCGGTGCCGTCGCCGAGCGTGATGGCGTGCACCATGCCGTCCCCGGTGAACCAGTGATACGGCGCAACCGGCGTGAACTGCGGGTTCGGCCCGTTGCGGAACAGCGTGCCCCGCAGCTCCGCGGGCAGGTGGCCCTGGATTGGCAGGCCATCCACGGCAAGCTCATCCGCGACAGGCGCGTAGTTGCCGGTAAGGAAGGGGGAGTCTGACATGGCGCGCCTCGGACGGGGTGGTTGCGAAACGCCGCTATTCCGCCCGGGTTTGCCGGTGCAAGCCTTGCGCGAGGGTCTCATGCCAGCCGTCGAGGGTCCTGGCCGGCGACGGGCACCGATTGGGATGCACCGGTCGCATGCCGAAGGGCAGCTTTTTCGGTGGCGAGTGCGGGGTCTCCGCTCGCTCCGACACCAGCACGGAAATGGCCGCACGGCGCAACTCGCAGGTCAAGAACAAGCCGACCGGGCCAGCCCCGGCAATCACGGCATCAAAGCGGGAGGGGTTCGGGTGGCGATCGTGCATGAACGGCTCCGATGTGGTCATTCGACCGGGAGCGGTTCGTCGTTTTGAGGACCGCACGGACGGACAATCGACACCTGAGCGCCGATGTTCATTGTGCGGTCCCTTGCACGAGGCAGGCGACAGGGCTTCCGTTTACGGAAGGACTTGGGCTTGCCAAACCAAGCCTGTCTCTTCCGACACGGGCACCCGAGTGGCGTGCCGTTTGATCCCTAACGGATACGCGCATCCGGGCGGGCTCGCTGCACGACTCAAGGGTTCTGATGGGTTCCCAAGGCCAACTCCCGCAACTCAAGGAATATCCGATCCAGATGATCCCCGATGCTAAGCGTCGGGTCTTCCAACCAATAAACCGCCGCCTGCCCGAAGGCCGCCATTCCGGTTTGAGCGGCAAGCAGTGCCAGCCTTTGGTCAACGCCACGGTTTCGCAGCGCAGAGGCCAGGGCAGAAGTGAGCGAAGCCATTTTCGCCAGCTCGCGTTCATGCAAAGCCGGTGTTGCGGCAATGACCCGGTGGCGCGGCTCCGCGAAAGGGCGATTAGCCTCAAGCATCCTCTCGGTTGACCGGAACGCCGTCAGCAAGGTCTCCAGCGGCCCGAGCGCATCGGGCGCTTCGGCTATCGCGGTGGTCAACGCCAGGCGCAGCTTCGGCTCGCCGTCGAACAGGACTTCTCGTTTATCCGGGAAGTGTCGGAAGAAGGTGCGTTCGGTGACACCGGCCCGTGCGGCAATTTCCGATGCGGTGGTCTGGTCATAGCCATGCTTGCGATACAGTTCCAAGGCTGCCTGCTGCAAGCGGCCTCGCACGTCCTCACCCTTGGGCGCCACTAATCCCCTGCCCCTTGTCAGTCACTGACACACACTCTATGTCAGTGACTGACGCAAGTCAATCGAACCCATCAGGGACGAGTTATATGCACGTATTCATCACCGGGGCCACCGGCTGGGTCGGGTCGGCCATCGTTCGGGAATTGATCGGCGCGGGTCATCGGGTGACCGGCCTTGTAAGATCAGAGAGCAACAGCGCGGCGCTGTCCGCCCTGGGGGCCACCCCTCTGCTGGGATCGCTCGATGATCTTGACCGTCTTCGCAAGGCGGCTGCCGAGGCCGATGGCGTCATTCACACCGCCTTTGGCATCGACTTCTCGAAGATTGCCGAGATGAGCCAGCAGGAACGCCGCGTGATCGAGGCTTTCGGAGAGGCTTGCCAAGGGTCAGACCGTCCGATCATCGCAACCTCCGGCTTCGCCCTGTTGCCGCGTGGCGAGACGTTCACCGAAGACATGCCGCCTCCGCCCCTCAATCCGGCATTTCCCCGTGCGCCGGAACGCTCGATCGCGACCGTCGTGGATCGCGGCGTGCGCGCGACCGTGGTCAGGTTGCCGCGCTCCGTCCATGGCCGGGGCGAGCGCCATGGCTTCGTGCCCATGCTGGCGGCGGTAGCGCGCGAGAAGGGCGTCTCCGCCTATGTCGGTGATGGGGACAACCTGTGGCCCTCGGTGCATCGGCTGGATGCGGCGCATGTGTTCTGCCTAGCGCTTGAGCACGGTGCGCAGGGCGGTCCCTTCCATGCCGTTGCCGACCAAGGCGTTCCCTTCAAGCAGATCGCCGAAGCTATCGGCCGGCAACTGGGCATGCCGGCCCGGTCGCTCACACCCGAGGAGGCCGGGGTACATTTCGGCCCGCTTGCTATGTGGGTTGCGGGCAATGGCCCTGCCTCCAGTGAGCGGACAAGGGAGCGTCTCGGCTGGAAGCCCAAGGAGGCGGGCTTGATCGCCGACATCGACCATCCCGACTACTTCAGGGCGTAGCAGGACCGGTGCATCCCCCTCCATGGTGCGAAATTGACGGCTTTCGCCGATCGGCGTCAGATGCGATGGTCCCAGATGGCGCGGCGGGTGGCTCGGCGGTGTCCGCGCCCACAGGAGGCTGACATGGACGCCGTCCCGGCCAGTTCCGCCGTCCCGCCTGGTCATAGCCATGTCTTCCTCGGCAGGGGCCATGAGCAGGCCGAACGCCGGACTTGGTGGGTCATCGGCCTCTGCGGCGCCATGATGCTGCTGGAGATCGTGGGCGGCCTTGCCTTCGGCTCCATCGCCCTGGTGGCCGACGGGCTGCACATGAGCACCCATGCCGGCGCCCTGCTGCTGGCGGCGCTGGCCTACAGCTACGCCCGCAGGCACGCGCAGGATGGCCGCTTCACCTTCGGCACCGGCAAGCTCGGCGACCTCGCCGGGTTCACCAGCGCGGTCGTCCTGGCGATGATCGCGCTGCTGATCGGCTATGAGGCGGTCAGCCGCCTGTTCGCCCCCGTGCCCATCCGCTTCGCCGAGGCTATCCCGATCGCCGCCCTCGGCCTAGCCGTGAACGTGGCCAGCGTCTGGCTGCTGAGCGGGAGCGGCCACCATGGCCACAGCCACGTTGCCCACGACGAGGAGCACAGCATCGCCACCCCGGCCGGCGTGCTGACGCTCAGCGTGTTCGAGGACGGGGTGCCCCCAGTATTCCGCCTGCGCCCGCAGCCCGGCGGCATCGTTGGCGCCGCAACGGTCGAGACGGTGCGGCCGGACGGCGCACGTCAGGTCTTCGCCATGCAGGACCGCGGCGGCTGGCTGGAGAGCGCCGAGACGATCCCCGAGCCGCACAAATTCGCCGCCCGTGTGCGCGTCGGTGGCGGCGAGCATGCCGTGACCTTCGAGGAGCATGGGCATCACGGGCGGCACGGCCACGGGGCCGCGCACCGGGACAACAACATGCGGGCGGCCGTTGTCCACGTCGTCGCGGATGCCGCCGTGTCGGTGTTGGTCATCGTCGGCTTGGTGCTGGCGTGCGGCTTCGGCTGGTTGTGGATGGACCCGCTGGCCGGCCTGGTTGGCGCCTGCGTGATCGCGAGCTGGTCCTATGGCCTGGTCCGCGACACCGGCGCCGTCCTGCTCGACATGGTACCTGACCGGCGCGTGGCGGACGGGATGCGCCAGGCGGTCGAGGCGGGCGGCGACACGCTGGCCGACCTGCACCTGTGGCGGCTCGGGCCGGGGCACCTTGGGGCCATCGTCTCGGTCGCGACGGCGCACGCGGCACGGGGACCGGACCACTACCGCGCCCTGCTCGCGCGTTTCCCCACGCTGTCGCATGTCACCGTCGAAATTCGGCAGGCCGAGGTGCAGCCGGCGTCCTGAGCCTTGCACGCAGCCGCCGGGTTGCAGCGGCTGCGCCGTCATCGCGAGCCGCTGCCGTGTCAGCCTAGGTGGCCGGCTGCGGCCGGGCGCCCCTGCGCGAGATGCTGACCACCGCGCCAACCGCGGCGAACCATGCCCCGGCCTGCAGGCAGGTCACCGCGCCGGCGGCGCCGCGCAGCCCGAAGATCAACGCCACCAGGGCCGTGCCGAGCGACCAGCCCACCGTGCGCGCGACGGCCACCATGCCGCTCGCCGCCCCGCTGCGGTCCGGCGGCCCGGCCGTCATCATGGTGACGTTGTTGGGCGTCTGATAGAACCCGAAGCCCAGCCCGCACACCCCCATGCGCCACGCCACGTCCCAATCCGCCGGGGCCGCCGGCATCACCGCCAGCAGCAGCAGCCCCGTCGCCAGCACCGTCATGCCGATGCTGCCCAGCACCGCGGCCGGATAGCGCGCCACGAGCCGCCCGGCCACCGGCGCCGCGACCGCGACCAGCAGCGGCCAGGGCGTCACCAGCAGCCCTGCCGCCACCGGCGACCGGTGCATCACCGTCTGGAACAGGAACGGCAGCGACACATAGGCCAGGATCTGCGCCGAATACGAGCAGACCGCCGTGCCGGCCGACAGCGCGAACAGCGGGATGCGCAGCAGGTCCAGCGGCAGCAGCGGCGCCGTCCGGCGCGACTGCTGCCGCACCAGCAGCACGCCGCACACCAGCCCGGCCGCGACTTCGCCCAGCGCGAGGCCGCGCCCCGTCCCGCCCAGGCCGTCCACCCCCGTCACCACCAGCCCAAGCGCCGCCGCGCTGAGCAGCGTACCCATCCGGTCGAGCGGACGCGGCCGGCGCCGGCCCGGCGGCACCACCGCAAGGAACAGCGGCACCGCGACCAGGCCGAGCGGCACGTTGACCAGGAACAGCCAAGGCCAGCTCGCCGCCGACAGCACCAGCGCCCCCAGCGTCGGCCCCAGCGCCGCCGACATCGCCACCGCCAGCGCGATCAGCGCATAACCCTGGCCAAGCAGGCGCCCGGGGTAGATCGAACGGACCAGCGCACCGCCCAGCGCCGCCATGCAGGCTCCGCCGACGCCCTGCACCAGCCGCGCCGCCACCAGCGTGCCGAGCGTGGGCGACAACGCGCAGCCGAGCGACGCCGCGGTGAACAGCACGAGGCCGAAGGCATAGACCCGCTTCAGCCCAAGCGATCCGCCCAGCGCCGCCGCCGGCAGCAGGCAGACCGTGACCGCGAGCTGGTAGCTGTTGACCACCCAGACGGTGGCGGCATCGGTCGCAGCCAGTTCGCGCGCGATGGTCGGCAGGGCGATGTTGGCAATGGCGCTGTCCAGCCCGGCCAGCGTGATGCCCAGCACCGCGCACGCCATCGCCCACTGCCGCTGCGGCGTGGGAAGGCCGTCATCGTCGGTCATCCCTCTGTTTTGCCCTTCAACAGTTTCAGGACCGCGAAATACGCAGCACGCTTCCTGCCTGCTCCCTCTCCCTCCGGGAGAGGGCCGGGGTGAGGGAGGCAGAGAGCGCCTAGCCCTCCAACGAGGGAGCGGAGCTCGGCTCTCACCTTGGCAGGGTTGGCCCTTGCCGCTTCCCTCACCCCGGCCCTCTCCCGGAGGGGGAGGGAGCAGCAGCCGGTGCGACCCGCGTCATCCCCCACCCCCCACCGGCTCCACCCCGACTTGGTCCACGATTCTCCGGTAATGCTCCGGCCGCCGGTGCGCGGCGAGGTTAAACATCCCTTCCTTGCCATGCCGGCACGCGTCCAGGTCGCAGTCGGCCAGCACCACCTCATCGCCCAGCGTCGCGGCCTCGGCCACCACGACGCCGTTCGGGTCCACGATGCAGGTGCCGCCGATCAGGCCCGACCCGTCCTCATTGCCCGCCTTGGCGACCGCGACGGCCCAGGTGGCGTTCATGTAGGCGTTGGACTGCACCGCCAGGCGCGAGTGGAACGTCCGCAGCGCCGCATCCTCCCCCGTGCCGCCGTTAGGGTCATAGGCGGCGGAGTTGTAGCCGACGCACACCAGCTCCACCCCCTGCAGGCCCAGCACCCGCCATGCCTCCGGCCACCGGCGGTCGTTGCAGATCAGCATGCCCAGCACGCCACCGGCCCAGGCGGCGGGGGCACGGAAGGCGGGGATGCCGAGGTCGCCGTAGTCGAAGTAGCGCTTCTCCAGTTGCTGGAATCGGGCGCCGGGACGCGGCTCGACGGAGCCAGGCAGGTGGACCTTCCGGTACTTGCCCAGCACTGCGCCGTCCGGCGTGACCAGCAGGGCGGCGTTGAACCGGCGGCCCTCCGGCGTGCGCTCGGCGTAGCCGGCGTGGAAGCCGACGCCCAGCTCGCGCGCCCGGTCGAACAGCGGCTGCGTGGCGGGGTTGGGCATGGCGGTCTCGTAGTACGCATCGAGTTCCGCGCCCTCCAGCAGCCAGCGCGGGAAGAACGTGGTGAAGGGCAGTTCGGGGAACACCACCAGCGCCGCGCCCCCGGCGGCAGCCGTCTCCAGCAGCGCCACCATGCGGGCGAGGATGGCCGGGCGGGAATCGGCCCGCTGGTTTGGCCCCATCTGGGCGGCGGCGACACGGATCACGCGGGACATTTCAGCCATCACTCCGCGGCGTGGCGCGCTGGGGCGTAGCGCACCTGGTGCGCCGGGCTGAGGTCCACCTGCGGCACGTCGTAGGCTTGCAGGGCGTTCCAATGCTCCTGCAGGTCCGCCCGGAACAGGCCGCGGGTGACGCCGGCGACCAGCTTGGGCACCGCCGAAGTCATCGCGTTGATCGACGAGCCCGCGGGTCCGAAGCTGACCGAGGTGCCGACGCCGAACAGGTGCAGGTCGGCGATCCAGGGCGTCAGGCCCGGCACGCGCTCGGTGAAGGCGTAGTCCGTGTCCAGGTAGGGGAACACGCCCAGCCGCTCGTCTTCCGCGGCGGGGGCATGGCGGTCGGACCAGCGGGCGATGTTGTGGGCGCAGGCACGGAGTTCGGGCCGCAGCGCCGGGTCATGCCGGACGCCGGTGCCGCAGATGGCGAAGTCGGCGGCGAAGGGGCCATGCGGGGTCTGCAGCAGGATGGGCTTTCCGTGCAAGGTGGTATCCTGCACCGCCGCGCCGGTCCACGGGCGGCCGATATGCATGGTGAAGTTGGCGTGCGCGGTCACCCGGGCATAGGTGGCGGGCGGGAAGCCCTCGCGCAGGCCCAGGATGTAGGACATGAAGCGCCAGCGCCATTCATCCGGCATGTCGCCCATGTGCTTCAGGAACCCGGCGAAGGTCAGCCAGCGGTACGGCTGCACCATCATCGGCTCGGCCCGGCGGCAGAACAGGTGGACCTCCGCCGCGCCGGCCTCCAGCGCCATGGCGGCATTGTCGAACGCCGAGGCGGCCGCGCCCAGGACGGCGACCACCTTCCCGCGCAGGCCAGCGAAGTCGATGGGGTCGGCGGAATGGGCGCGGCAGCGGGCCGGCAGGGCGGCGATGAAGTCCGGCATCCACCACGCCCCGGTGCCGTCCTGCCCGGTGGCGAGCACGACCTTGCGGGCCAGCAGGGTCTCGCCGGTGGACAGCTCGGCACGCAGGCAGGGCAGGCCGTCATCGGTGCTGTCGGGCGTGATGCCCACGACCGCGGCGCCGCTGCGCACCGGCAGGGCGGTCACGCGGCGGAACCAGCGCAGGTAGGCCGCCCAGTGCCCGGTGGGGATCAGCGGCAGGGCGGCGAAGCTCTCCGCGCCCCACTGCGCCTCGTGCCACGCCTGGTAGGTCAGGCTGGGCAGGCCGCCGTCCGGTCCCGTCTGGTCCTTGGCGCTGCGCAGCGCGTGCATGCGTGCGTAGGTGGACCAGGGGCCTTCCTGGCCCTCAGGGGCGGCGTCCACCAGCAGAATGTTGCGGACCTGGTCGCGCAGCAGGGCAAAGCCAGTGGCCAGGCCGCCCTGGCCGGCGCCCACCACGAGCACGTCCAGCACCGGGGCACCGCCGCAGGTGCGCGGGCGCAGCCAAGGCTGGCGGGGGTGGGCGGTCAGCGCCAGGTCGCGGGCGACGGCGTGTTCCAGCAGGTCTAGGGTCATGCGGGCTTTCGGCATAGGTGGTCGGCTGGCATTACGGCGGAAGGCCGGGGAGGTGGCAAGGCGGGACGGACCGATCTCCTGAACCGCCGGGGGCACCCTACGCAAATCTCTCCAGGTTTGCGCACAGGTGAAATCCAAGCAGCCTGGCTCCGCTTGCTCGACGGCGAGGTCCGTAAGGGGGCAGGGGATTGCACCCTGCGCCCCAAGCAGCCTAGCCTTCCTCCCATACGGACCCCTTTTCCGAATACAAGCCTGGGATGAAACGCCGCTCCAAAATCATGCAACCGGGTGGCACAACCATGTCGATCAGCCGCAGAACCGTCGTCCAAGCCGCCGCAGGGGCTGCGGCCCTCGCCGCCTGGCCCGCCGCCGCCCAAACCCGCGCCGAGACCCTGCGCTACGTCACCGGCGGCAACATCAACACCCTCGACACCACCATGCCCGGCGCGACGCGCGAGTCCTTCGGCCTGAGCATGAACGTGTACGACCGCCTGTTCAGCTTCGGCCGCAAGCGCATCGGCGCCAACTGGAGCTTCGACGCCAAAACCATCCGCGGTGAGTTGGCCAGCGGCTATGAGATGGCGCCCGACGGCCTGTCGTTCCGCATCCTGCTGCGCCCGGACGCCACTTGGCACGATGGCAGCCCGGTGACGGCCGAGGACATCAAATGGTCGCTCGACCGCGCCGTGTCGGCGAAGTCCCTCGCGCCGCCGCAGTTGCAAACGGGGTCGCTGACCAACCCCGACCAGTTCCGCATCCTGGACGAGCGCACCTTGCTGGTGAGCCTGCCGAAGCCGGACCGGCTGGCGCTGGCCAACCTGTGCGTGCCCTATGCCATCATGGTCAACAGCAAGCTGGCGAAGCAGCACGCCACCCCTGGGGACCCCTGGGCGCAGGAGTGGATGAAGGCCAACACCGCCGCGGGCGGCGCCTATACGGTTGAAAGCTACCGCCCCGGCGAGAGCGTCACGCTACGCCGCAACGACGCGTGGCGTGGCGGGGCGGACGGCGCGCTGCCGGGTTTCCGTCGGGTCATCGTGCAGACCGTGCCGGAGCCGGCGACGCGCGCCAACCTGGTCGAGCGCGGGGACGCCGACCTTGCCATCGACCTCGCCGCCAGCGACATCCCGACCATGGAGAAGGCGGCAAAAGTGCGGGTGGTGTCGGTGCCGCAGACCAACGGCTTCACCCACATCACCGTCAACACCCAGGTAGCGCCGTTCGACAACGTAAAGGTGCGCCAAGCCATCGCGTCGGCGCTGCCCTATGAGGATATGTTCCGCGCCGCCCTGTTCGGCCGTGGCGCCCGGCTGTATGGCGCGGACTGGGCCACCCCGCCCGACAGCGGCTTTCCGCAGGCGATCCCCAACCGCACCGACCCGGCCCGCGCCAAGGCGCTGCTGGCGGAGGCCGGGCTGCCCAACGGCTTCAGCACCACGTTCGCCATCAGCGCTGGCCAAGCCGGCACGACCGAGCCGGTGGCGGCGCTGGTCAAGGAGGCGCTGGGCCGCATCGGCATCGCCGTGGACATCCAGAAGAAGCCGGACAGCGAGTTCAACACCATGGAGGCGGAGAAGAAGCTGCCATTCTACATCGACGGTGCGACGGCCTGGCTGCCGGCGACCGACTATTACTTCCGGCTGTACTTCACCCGCGACCAGCGGTGGAACTTTGCCAACTGGAAGAACGCCGAGATCGAGCACCTATCGGCCGACGCGCAGTTCGAGACCGACGCAGCCAAGTATGACGCGGACTGCCGCAAGATGATCGAGGTGTTCACCGACCAGGTGCCGCTGGTCATGCTGTGGCAGCCGAACCATGACGCGGTGATGGCGGCCAATGTGGACGGCTACACCTACCAGTTCTACCGCCAGGCGGACTTCCGCGACCTCAAGCGGGTGTAGGCCGGCGTTGAGGCCCACCCCTGGCCGTCATTGCGAGCCGCGCTTGCGGCGTGGCAATCCAGAAGCAGCGCGGGCAGTCTCGGCGGCCCCCGATTGCCGCGTCGCAAGCACGGCTCGCAATGACGCCCGCACCGACGGCGGCCCTCCGGCATGAGAACCCTGTCCGGCATTGCGCGCCGGGTCGGGCAGCGGCTGCTGCTGTCGCTGCCGGCGCTGCTGGGCGTGGTGGTGGTGACGTTCATGCTGATGCGCGTGCTGCCCGGCGACCCCGCGGTGTTCTTCGCCAGCGGCCCCAGCGCCGGACGGCAGGAGATCGAGGACCTGCGGCACAGCATGGGCCTGGACCGGCCCCTTCCGGTGCAGCTTGCGCGCTACCTCGGCGATGTCGCGACCGGCAACCTCGGGCGGTCGCTCACCACCGGGCAGCCAGTGGTGCAAGACATCGCGCGGCGGCTGCCGGCGTCGCTGGAGCTGACGGTCTCCGCCCTGCTGATCGCGCTCGGGCTGGCGGTGCCGCTGGGCGTGCTGGCGGCGCTGCGGCCGGGGTCCGTGGTGGACCACGCGGTGCGGATGGTGTGCACGCTGGGGGTGTGCGTGCCGACGTTCGTGTCGGGGCTGCTGCTGATCTATGTCTTCTACTACGTTCTCGGCTGGGCGCCGGACCCCACGGCGCGGATCGACATTTTTTCGGGTACGCCGCCTGATATCACCGGGTTCTACCTGGTGGACTTCGCCCTGGTCGGGGACTGGGAGGGCTGGCGGGCGGCGTTCGCGCAACTGCTGCTGCCGGCGTGTAGCATGGCGCTGTTCGTGCTGGCGCCGCTGGCGCGGATGACCCGGGCGTCGATGCTGGCGGTGCTGGGGGGCGACTTCATCCGCACGGCGCACTCGATGGGACTGCCGCGGGGGCGGGTGGTGGTCGTGTATGCGCTGCGCAACGCGCTGCTGCCGGTGCTGACGATCACGGGGATCGTGTTCTCGACCATGCTGGGGGCGAACGTGCTGGTGGAGAAGGTATTCTCCTGGCCCGGCGTCGCATCTTACGCGCTGGATGCGCTTCTGGCGTCCGACTACGCGCCGGTGCAGGCGTTCGTGCTGCTGATGGCGACGATCTTCGTCTGCGTGAACGTGGGCATCGACATCCTCTACGGCGTGGCGGACCCACGGGTGTCGGTGTCTTGAGCCTGTTCGGGTCGGCCGCATGCGGCATCGCGCGTCCCGGGCCGGCATCCGTCCTGGGCGACCAAACATGGCGCAAGGACCGCGCTGACTCCCTCTCCCTCCGGGAGAGGGCTGGGGTGAGGGGGCGGGCAAGCACCGCCCTTTCCGGCAAAGGAGCAGTTCTGCCCGGTGCCAACGCGCACGCCGCAAGACCCCCTCACCCCGGCCCTCTCCCGGAGGGAGAGGGAGCAGGAAGCAGGGGCATGAACCGATGAGTGCCGCGTTGGACGCCGGCCGCAGCGGCACAGGCCGGCATATCCTGTATGTGCTGCGCGGCAACCCCGTCACCGCCGCCGCCGCCGTGGGAACCCTGCTGCTGGTGGGGGTGGCGGCGCTGGCGCCGTGGCTGGTTCCTTACGATCCCGTGGCCTCCGACGTGGCGCACGCCCTGCAAGCCCCAAGCGCCGCGCATTGGGCCGGCACGGACCAGTTGGGCCGCGACATCGGCAGCCGCATCCTGATGGCAACCCGGCTGGACCTGCTGATCGCCGCCTCCGCCGTCAGCCTGTCCTTCGCCGTGGGCGCGGCGGTCGGCGGGGTCTGCGGCTACCGCGGCGGGCGGCTCGACCGCTGGGTGGGCCGGTTCGTGGACGTGCTGATGGCCTTCCCGCTGTTCGTGCTGGCGATGGCGCTGGTGGCGGCCCTGGGCAACCGGGTCGAGAACATCATCATCGCCACCGCCGTCATCAACCTGCCGTTCTACATCCGCTTCGCCCGCGCCGAGGTGAACGTGCGCCGCAACGCCGGCTGGGTGGAGGCGGCGCGGGCCTGCGGCGACGGCCACCTGCGCGTCGTGCTGCAGGTGCTGCTGCCCAACGTGCTGCCGGCGATGGCGGTGCAGGTGTCGCTGAACCTCGGCTGGGCGATTCTGAACGCGGCCGGGCTGTCGTTCATCGGCCTGGGCGTGACGGCGCCGACGCCGGAGTGGGGCATCATGGTCGCCGAGGGCGCACGGTTCATCGGCACCGGCAAGTGGTGGCTGGTGGGCTTCCCCGGCCTGGCGCTGATGCTGGCGGTGCTGTGCTTCAACCTGCTGGGCGACGGGCTGCGGGACATCCTCGACCCACAGATGCGCACGTGAAGTTGGGCATGAACCCCGGCATGACCCCGCCTCTCCTGCAGGTCGAGGACCTGCAGGTGGTGTTCCAGACCCGCAACGGCCCCGTGCAGGCGCTGCGCCGGGTCGGGTTCTCGCTGCACGCCGGGGAAACCCTGGGCATCGTCGGGGAGAGCGGGTCGGGCAAGTCGGTCACCTCGCTGGCGGTGATGCGGCTGCTGGACCGGGCGGGGCGCATCACCGGCGGCCGCGTGCTGTTCGAGGGCCGTGACATCACCGGGGCCGGGCAGGGCGACCTGCGGCGGCTGCGCGGGGCGGCGATGTCGATGATCTTCCAGAACCCGCGCGAGGCGCTGAACCCGATCCGCCCCGTCGGCCGGCAGATCGCCGACGTGCTGCGCGCCCACCGCCGGGTCACCGCGTCCGAGGCGCGGGCGCAGGCGCTGGACCTGCTGCGCGCCGTGCTGATCCGCGACCCCGAGCAGCGCCTGCACGCCTACCCCGGCGAGCTGTCCGGCGGCATGTGCCAGCGGGTGATGATCGCCATGGCCATCGCCTGCGAGCCGCGCCTGCTGATCGCCGACGAGCCGACGACCGGGCTGGACGTGACGACGCAGGGGGCCGTGATGGACCTGCTGGCCCGCATCACGCGCGACCGCGGCATGGCGATGGTCCTCATTACGCACGACCTGGGCCTCGCCGCGCGATATTGCGGCGGCATCGCCGTCATGGAGGCCGGCGCCGTGGTGGAGCAGGGGCCGACCGCCGCCTTGTTCCAGGCGCCGCGGCACCCCTACACGCGGCGGCTGATCGCGGCGTCGCCCACGCGGCGCTCCACCCTGGCGGACTTGGCCCAGGGTGCGCCGCCAGCCATGGCCGCGCCGATGGTCCGCCCGCCCGGCGCCGGCCCGCTGCTGGAGGTGGTGCGCCTGCAAAAGACCTTTCCCGGCCCGGTGCGCGCCGTGGACGGGGTGTCGTTCAGCATCCCGCCCGGCGGCAGCCTGGGCCTGGTGGGCGAGTCCGGCTCGGGCAAGAGCACCCTGTCCCGCCTGGTATGCCGGCTGCTCGACGCGGATGCCGGGGACATCGTGTTCCAGGGCAACTCCATCGCCGATGTGCCGGCGCGCGAGTTCCACCGCTCCCCATACCGGCGCAGCATCCAGATCGTGTTTCAGGACCCGCACGGCAGCCTGAACCCCCGCCTGACCGCGTTCGACGCCATCGCCCACCCGCTGCGCCGGCTGGACGGCATGCGCGACGGCCCGGCGCTGACCGGACGGGTGCGGGAGGCCGCGTCGCGCGCCGGGCTGCCGGCGGAGTTGCTGGACCGGCTGCCGCACCAGCTCTCCGGCGGGCAGAAGGCGCGCGTCGGCATCGCCCGCGCCATCGCGCCCCGGCCGCTGCTGCTGATCCTGGACGAGCCGACGGCGGCGCTGGACGTGTCGGTGCAGGCGGGGGTGCTGCAGCTGCTGGACAGGCTGCGGCGGGAGGATGGACTGGCGCTGCTGTTCGTCAGCCACGACCTGAACGTGGTGCGGATGATGTGCGACGACCTAGTGGTGCTGCAGCATGGCCGGGTGGTGGAGGCCGGGCCAAGCCGCGCGGTGTTCGATGCGCCGCAGGCGGCCTATACGCGCACCCTGCTGGACGCGGTGCCGCACTTCGACCCGCATGGGGCGCCAGCCCTGGCCTGCACGGCATGAGCGCGGCCTCTCAGTCATTGCGAGGAGCGTTTGCGACGCGGCAATCCAGCGGCCGCAAGGACCGCCCTAGCCGCCCTGGATTGCTGCGCCGAAGCCAGCTCGCAATGACGGGCTGCTTGGCGGACCATACGGCATGAGGCTCGCAGGCAAGGTCGCCGTCATCACCGGCGCAGGCTCCGGCATCGGCCGGGCATCGGCGCTGCTGTTCGCGCAGGAGGGCGCGCGGCTGTGCCTGGTGGACAAGGACGGCCCGGCGGTCGGGACCGTGGCGGCGGAGGTGCGCGCGGTCGGCGGCGAGGTGATGGTGCGCGTGGGCGACGTAGGCGCGCCGGGCCAGGCGGAGGCGGACGCCGCCGCGGTGCTGGCGCAGCTTGGCGGCATCGACGTGTTGCTGACGGCGGCCGGGTTCTCCTGCGGCGGCACCGTGCTGACGACCAAGCCCGGCGACTGGGACGCCGTGTTGCGGACCAACCTGGGCGGCACCTGGCTATGGGCGCGGGCGGTGCTGCCGGCGATGCAGGCGGCGGGGCGCGGCAGCATCGTCACCGTCGCGTCGCAACTGGCGCGGGCCGGCGGGCGCGGCAACAGCGCCTACATCGCCGCCAAGGGCGCCATCCTGAGCCTGACGCGCACGATGGCGCTGGACTTCGTGGCCGACGGCATCCGCGTCAACGCCATCCTGCCGGGCGCGATCGAAACCCCGTTGCTGGCCCGCAGCTTCGCCCGCCATGCCGTGCCGGAGGCAGTGCGGGAGGCGTCGCGCGGGCGGCACCCCATGGGCCGGTTCGGCCGGGCGGAGGAGGTGGCGCAGGCTGCACTGTACCTTGCGGGCGATGCGTCGTCGTTCACGACGGGGACGGAGCTTGTCGTGGATGGGGGATGGCTGGCGGGTTAGGGGGTTGCAGCAAGCTGCCCCATTTGCACAACCACATCAGACAGCTCCCGCGACAGCGGCCCCGGCAAGCGGCGCGCGAACACGTCGGCCAACGCGCCGTAGTACCACACCGTGCCCGCCTGCCCGGCATTGAAGCGGGCGAACATCCCCACCCCGTGCGTCCGCAGGTCCGCCACGATGGCCCGCGCGTTGTGCATCTTGTCCGCCGCCGACACCAGCAGCGCATCAGCCCCTTCCGCCTCCAGGTGGGCGAGGTAGGTTTCCTTGCGCGCCCGCCACGGCGGCTTGGGCTGGGTGTCCGCATCGGTGCAGGCGCGCACGATGCCGGCGACGCGCGGGCCGAAGCGCTCCAGGATCACCGCTTCCCATGCCACGCCGCCATCCTCGACAGCGTCGTGCAGCAGCGCCGCGCAGGCTTGGTCCTCGTCGCCGCCGTGTTCCAGCACAATGGCTGCCACGGCCAGCAGGTGCGACACGTAGGGCGTCGCGGTGCCCTTGCGAAGCTGGTCGGCATGGATGCGGAGCGCGAGCGCCGTGGCGTCGGCCAGGCGATCCCATCGGGCCGGGGCAGGGGTGTCGGGCATCGCGCCAGGATGCGGGCGAACCGGCGCAGGCGCAACGGACCTGGCGGCAGACTGCCATGGGCCGCACGCCGCCGCCGGGGTCAGGACGGGCGGTTGCCCTCCGTCGCGCCATGCACCTCGCTGGTGACGAAGCTGCTCTCATGCGACGCCGGCACAGCGACGGAGCGCTGCCGCTCCTTGCATGGGGGTGGCCGATGCGGCCGTGACGCGCCGGCGCCGGGCGGTGGCGCAGCCGGGCTGACTGCGGCAGGGCGTCAGGCGCGATGGCCTGACGTCTCAGCGTTTGGCGTCACGCCACATGCCCTCCGCCCTGGTCATTACATCTATGCGGTCAACTAGGGACTGTCATCGCGAGCCGGCTTCGGCGTGGTAATCCAGAAGGGCGCGGGCTGAACTGGTCGTTTTGCCGCCTCCGGATCGCCGCGCCGCAAGCTCGGCTCGCGATGACGGATACAGACTGGGGAGGGGTAGCGACGGGCACACCGGTCAAGGGGGAGAGTGGTCGGGGATATCGACTGCCCCCGAGCCTGACCGGTCACGGACACGCTATCAGTGCGAGCCGCTCTTGCGGCGTAACGTAGGATTAGGCGAACACGGTTATTGCCCCCCTCGACTGCCGTGCCGAAGGCGGCTTGCAATGACGGGCACAAAGGGCCGGCTACCTTTTGGCGTCACTCGCGAAAGCGTCGCGCACCACCCAGGACGAACCCAGCAGGCGTCGATGCGCCCAGCATTGCATATCCGGCTGAGCAAGCCTGCTCAGGACCTGACCCGCCCTGCGGCATAGCCGCGGTTGTAGGCCGACGCATCGCCCTTCTTGACGTTGTCGTAGATCAGCCCGCCCGCAAGCCCTGCTCCAGCACCGACAAGGGCGCCCAGCCCGGCATTGCCGCCGATCGCACCCAGGACTGCGCCGCCAGCAGCGCCAATCCCGGTGCCTGACAGCGCACGTTGCTGCGTGGTGTCCAGGCCGGAGCATCCGGCCAGCATGCCCGACACCGCCAGCACGCTCATCGAGGTTGCAAGACGCTTCATTTCGAGGTCCGGGCTCCCGCTGGCCTGCCCGGCTTGTTCCCGGCCGGGCAGGGGTAGGTTACAGTGAGATAGTCCGCGATGGTCACCATGGGCGGCTTCGTCAACTCGTCCGGGCTGGCCCCCAGCCAAGCCACGTAGGCCTTGATCGCCTCCGTGCGATTAGGCGGGGTGGATGCCATGCAGAACATGCGCGCCGATGGCCGGGCTTCCTGGATCTCCTCCAGAACCCGGTAAACGCCGACGATGTAGCCATGGCAAAACCCGATTGCGGCCGAAGACGAGTTGTCCGACGGCTCGGTCGAACAAACCGCAAGAAGGTCCGCGCCCGATCGCACCGCAAAGTTGTCAGGCGTTGCAGCCCTGCAGGGCGCCATGGCCGCTGCAGCCAGCAAGCTGCACGTCAGTAGCAAAGGTCTCATGGCACTCTCCAGGCTTCGCAAACGGTACCGTTCCGCGCTCATAGCGTGATGCCCGGGGCTTTCCAAGCAGGCCGTGGCGCGGCTGGCATGGCGGCATACCGGCATGGGCCGGCACGCCGCCGCCAAAATCAGGGCAAGTGGTTGCCCCCCGTCACGCCATACACCTCGCCGGTGACGAAGCTGCTCTCCTGCGACGCCAGCAGCACGTAGATCGGCGCGCACTCCACCGGCTGGCCCGGGCGGCCCATTGGCACCTCAGACCCAAAGTCGGTGATCTTCTCCTGCGGCTGGCCGCCGCTGGGCTGCAACGGGGTCCAGAACGGGCCAGGGGCGACGGCGTTCACCCGGATGCCCTTGGTGGCCACCTGCTTGGCCAGCGCGTGGGTAAATGCGGTGATGGCGGCCTTGGTCGGCGCGTAGTCCAACAGGGTCTTCGACGGCTGGTAGGACTGGATCGACGTGGTGTTGACGATCGTCGCACCCGGCGGCAGGTGCGGCAGCGCCGCCTTGCACAGCCAGAACATGGCATAGACGTTGGTGCGGAAGGTGGCGTCGAACTCCGCCGTCGTGATGTCGGCAATGTCCTTCTGCGCCGTCTGCTTGCCCGCGACGTTCACCAGGATGTCCAGGCCGCCCAGCGCCGTGCGGCCCTGCTCGACCAGGCGGAAGCAGAAGTGCTCGTCCTGCAGGTCGCCGGGGATGGCGACGGCGCGGCGGCCGGCGGCTTCGACAAGCTGCACCACCTCCTGGGCATCCTTCTCCTCCTCGGGCAGGTAGGTCAGCACCAAGTCGGCGCCCTCCCGCGCGAAGGCGATGGCGACGGCGCGGCCAATGCCGCTGTCGGCGCCGGTGATCAGCGCCTTGCGGCCGTGCAGGCGCCCGCTGCCCTTGTAGCTGATCTCGCCGTGATCGGGCTTCGGGTTCATGTCGGCGGCCAGGCCCGGCGCGGATTGCGGCTGCGGCGGAAACGGCGGACGGGGTTACTGCTTGGTCGGGTCCTGCATGGTGAACAGGTCGGACATGGGGTGCGCTCCGGTTGAACCGGCTGGGAACGCCATGTGGCGCATCGGGTTGGCCGAGTCATCCCAACGCTTACGTGATCGGTCGCCGCTACTCCCTCCCTCTCCGGGGAATAGGGTGAGGGAAGCCGCAAACACGATCCACAGCCCGCAGCAGCACCACGCTCGCTTTGGATGGAGCGGTGCTTGCCGCTTCCCTCACCCCGGCCCTCTCCCGCAGGGAGAGGGGGAAGGTGTGCTACATGCCCGGCAGCAGGTCCTCGATGAGGATCGGGGTCTTGCGGACCCGGATGCCCGTCGCGTGATAGACGGCGTTGGCGATGGCCGCCGGCATCCCGACGATGCCGATCTCCCCAACCGCCTTCGCGCCGATGGCATTCACCACCGTGTCCGTCTCGTCCACGATCTCCGCCGTCACCTCGCCGATGTCGGCGCTGGTGGAGATGTGGTACCCCGCCAGGTCCTGGTTGGCGAAACGCGCCCGCGGCCGGTCCACCTGCGTCTCCTCCAGCAGGGCAAAGCTCGCGCCCCAGATCATGCCGCCGATCAGGTTGCTCCGCGCCGTCCGCGGGTTGATCACCCGGCCGCACGCGTATGCCCCCACCATGCGCGCCACCCGGATGGTGCGCAGCAACGGGTCCACCCGCACCTCGGCGAACTGCGCGCCGAACGAGTAGATGGCGTGCGTCTTGGTGATCGGCCCCTCAATGGCGAAGCCGCCCAGCAAGCCGTATTGTGCCTTGTCGGCATCCATCAGGTCCGGCTTCCACTCCGCCGCCGCCTCCAGCGATCCGGCGGGCGACGCCTTGAGTACGTCGGCCAGGCTGTGCGACACGCCATCGGCGCCGATCAAGTGGCCGCCGGCGAACTGCAGCGTCGCCGGGTCGCGCCCAGCAAATGGGCCCTTTTCCGACGTGGCAGCCTCCAGCAGCTTCCCGCGCAGCGCCATCGCTGCCATGTGGACCGCAGACCCAGCCGAACCCGTCGTGACGGAGCCGCCCGACATCGGACCGGACGGCAGCCCGCTGTCGCCCAACTCCACTCGCACCATCTCGTTCGCCACGCCCAGCACGTCGGACGCGACCTGGCCCAGCACGGTGTAGGCGCCGGTGCCCACGTCATGCGCCGCCGTCTGCACCCGCAGCAGCCCGTCCCCCGTCAGCGCCACATGCGCCGCCGCCGGCACCATGGCCGACGGATAGGTCGCCGTCGCGCAGCCATAGCCGATCAGCACGCCGTCCTCGGTCTTCATCGACCCGACGCCCGGCGTCCGCTTGTCCCAGCCGAACAGCTCGGCCCCACGGCGGTAGCACTGCACCAGCGACCGGCTGCTCCACGGCAGCCCCTTCACGGGATCGACCGCCGGCTCGTTCTTGATTCGCAGCTCCACGGGGTCCATCGCCAGGGCGACGGCCAGCTCGTCCACCGCGCTCTCGAACGCAAAGAACGAAGGAGCCTCGGCAGGCGCACGCTGGAAGCCCGGAGTGTTCACGTCGGTCGCGACGGTGGACTCCGACGTGCGGATGTTCGGGATGTCGTACATCCGCGTGGTGACGTTGGTGCCGGGGAAGGCGATGTGGTCGATCTCCGACGACTGGCCCACGGCCTCGTGAATCAGCGCGGTCATCGTGCCGTCCCGCTCGGCGCCGATGGCGATGCGGTTGCGGGTGGCCGGGCGGAACGAGCCGACGGTGAACATCGCGCCGCGCGGCACCACCAGCTTCACCGGGCGGCCCAGCCGCTGCGCTGCAGCCGCGACCAGGATGGTATGCGGCAGCAGCGTCGCCTTGCAGCCGAACGCGCCGCCGATGTAGGGCGACACCACATGCACGTCCTCGGCCGGGATGCCGAAGATGGTCGCAAGCGCCGCGCGCTGGCCGATCACCCACTGGCTCGGGGATTCGATGGTCAGCTTGCCGTCGTTCCAGCTTGCCGTGGTCGCATACAGCTCCATCGGGTGGTGGTGCTGTGTCGGGGTGGTGTACTCCTGGTCCACCCGCACCGGCGCCCGAGCCAGCGCGGCGTCCGCATCGCCGACCACGACGACCGGCTCGCCATCCGGCTTCACTTCGGCATCAGGGCGGTCCATCGAGGCGTCGGCGTGCTGCGTGGCATATTCCAGGGTCAGCGCCTGCGCCGCCTGCTCGGCCGCCTCGGTGGTGTCCGCCACCACCAGGCCGACGATCTGCCCGGAGTAGTGCACCTCATCCGACGTCAGCGGCATGAAGGAGGACTGCATGTGCCCGCCCTTCATGATGAATTTCTCCTCGCCGAGGTCCCGGTTCATGTCGCGGTGCGTCAGCACAAGCTGCACGCCGGCCACAGCCTCGGCGGCGGTGGCGTCAATGCGGGTGATGCGCCCGCGCGCCACGCTGCTGAGCGTCAGCGCCGCATAGGCGGTGCCGGCGTGGCCGTAATCGGCGGCGTAGCGCACGCTTCCGGTCGATTTGGCTGGGCCGTCGCGGCGTACGGTGGGGGAGCCGATGCTGCCATCCATGGGTCTAGTTCCTCTTGCTGGCGACCAGCGCCGCGCGTGCGACGGCGCGAGCGCCGAGTTCAATCTTGAAGCCGTTCTCCGCGAGCGGCTTGGCTCCTGCGAATGCGGCATGGCCGGCGGCGAGCGCTGTGCCCTCGTCCAGGGTGACGCCGGCCAGCGCCGCCTCCGCCTCCCGGGACCGCCACGGCTTGGTGGCAACGCCGCCGAGCGCCACGCGGGCCTCCTTCACCACACCGCCCTCCATCCGCAGCGCGACGGCGGCGGACACGACGGCGTAGGCATAGCTCTGCCGGTCGCGCACCTTGATATAGGTGGAATGCCGACCCATCGAGGTCGCCTCCACTAAAATCGCAGTGATGATTTCGCCGGGGCGCAGGGTGGTCTCCGCGGCCGGATCGTCCCCGTAGGCGACGTGCAGCTCAGGGTACGGGATGACGCGGGTGCCGCTGGCGGACCGCACCTCGACGGAGGTGTCGAACGCTGCAAGGGTGTAGCCCCAGTCGCCGGGGTAGGTGGCAATGCAGCGGTCGCTGGCGCCGAACAGCGCCATCTCGCGCGTCACGCCGTCCAGCGCGGCGCACCCGCTGCCGGGCACGCGCTTGTTGCAGGCGGACACCCCGTCGCGGAAGTAAACGCAGCGGGTGCGCTGCAGCAGGTTGCCGCCAACCGTCGCGGCGTTGCGCAACTGCTGCGACGCCGCGAGCTGCAGGCTCTCGGCCAGGGCAGGGTAGTCGCGCAGCAGGGTGGCGTCCTCTGCCACGTCGGCCATGCGGGCCAGGGCGCCGAAGCGCAGCACGGGGCCGGACGTGTCGAATGCGGCCAGTTCCTGCAGGTGGCCGATATCGACGATGCTGGCCGGCGCCGTCAGGTCGCCGCGCATCAGGTCAACCATGGTGGTTCCGCCGGCCATCAGCGCCGCGCCGGGCTGTCCCGCTAGGTGGAACGCTTCGTCCAGGGTGGCGGCGCGGTTGTAGGTGAAGGGCTGCATGGCTCAGGCGCCTTGCTGGGCTACATCGCGCACGGCGGCGACGATGTTGGGATAGGCGCCGCAGCGGCACAGGTTGCCGCTCATGTATTCCTTGATCTCGGCATCGCTGCGGGCATGGCCCTCCTCAACGCAGGACACCGCCGACATGATCTGGCCCGGCGTGCAGTATCCGCACTGCATCGCGTCGTGCGCCACGAACGCCGCCTGCATCGGGTGCAGCGCGCCATCCACGCCGGCCAGGCCCTCGATGGTGCGAATCTCGCGCCCGGCCGCCGCGGCGGCGAGCACCAGGCATGCCAGTTGCCGCCGCCCGTCGATATGAACGGTGCAGGCGCCGCAGGTGCCGTGATTGCAGCCGACCTTGGTGCCGGTCAGGCCCAGGTGCTCCCGCAGGGCGTCGAGCAACGTGGTGCGCGGGTCCAGCGCGAGCGGGTGGTCATGGCCGTTCACGTGCAGGTGCAGGGGCAACGGATCGGGGGACAGGGCGTCGAGCATGACAAATCCTTCAACTTGGGAACGTGGCCGCCGCCAGGGGCAAGTGCCGGGGTGCGGGCGGAACTGCACGGTGTCCTAGCTTACACCGGATTGCGAGAGGTGCCGCCTGCGGATTGCGATCGGCAAGAAAGCGACTGCTCACGATGCTGAGATTGCATGACCCGGCGGAACTGCAAGCCGCCAGGCTGCAAGGAACGGGTCGCAAGGCCGGTCCGACGCATCCTTCCCGCTCTTCTTGCCCTAGGTCTTGCCGCCTGCGCCCGGCACGATCAGGTTGCCGGCGGGGGCGGGGGCGCAATGGGCGACCTTGCCAGGATGACCCGCCCGAAGCAGGCGCCATCTGAGCCCAGCCCTTTGTCTGCTCCCGGCACCACCGTCATAGCGAGCCGGCATCGGCGCGGCAATCCAGTGGGGTCAAGGACTGCGCCCACCGCCTTGGCTTGCCACACCGCAAGCGTAGCTCACAATGACAGGGCGTGCATATGCGCCCAAAGCGCCCCGTGGGCTGGCCGACGCCAACGCACATGCCCCCCGGAGCGACCCCGGTCACGGCGGCGTCGCGGGCGATGCTTGCAGCCCTGCCCGGCTGTGCCTCGCCTCCCTGGCCCAAATGCGCTCGGTAGCAGGAAATGAGTGCATGGCAGGGACCACTGCGGCAGCATGGCGCGATGCCGGGATATGGGCAAGCGTGGCAGGGTTCGCCGGCAGGACCCGGTTTGTCGGAAGCGTGTTGGTCAGGATGCCGGGACCAACCTGCGGGATGCAACCAGGCCCTCTGCCGCCGCGATAGGGTAGCACGCGGCCAACAAGCCGCGGCTCAGTAGCCTCTACGGTTGACGTTAACTCGGGAGTAACCGTCATGCACCGATTTCCGCCCGTTCTCTTTGACACTGCAGCCCGTGCAGATGCCAGGACTGTTCCGTTCGCTTCCCCCCGGCTTAACAGCGGCACCACCTCCGGCATCGGCGGCCGGCGCGCTGGGCTACAGTCCGAACGTCAGCGTCACGGCGCGCGCGGTGCTCCGGTGAGGGTGGCGCTTCTGGCGCTGCTTGTGGCGCTGCCCACCTTCGTTGCGCCCGCACTAGCCCAGCCAGCCCGCAATGCGAACGAATACAACGGCAAGAACCATCAGCCGACCCCGGCCGAGGTTTCCAAAGCCGACGAGAATGCCGGCCTCAACCCCGCCCCGGCGGGCGGCACGGATGCACGGTCGGTCGAACAACTGAACAAGCAGCTTTTGCACGACGAGGCGGTCGATCCCCCCACCAACCCGGCAAGCCCAGTGCCGGTGCGTTAGGTCCCATCCCCCGAACCCCCCCTCCGACTCGTTCAATTTCAACCGCCGGCGCGTCTCTTTTCCATCTGGACCTAATACGATCCTGCGCCATGTCCATCGTCAACAATGTCCAGGTGGGGAAGCAGGTCATGACCGTTGGAGCCGTGTTGAGGCAGAAGGGACCCGAAGTGGTCACCGTCGAGCCGTCGGCCACCGTGCAGGAGATTGCAGCGATCATCACCTCTCGGCGGATCGGCGCCGTGGTGGTGCTGATGGAGGCCAAGCGCCTGGGCGGCATCGTCAGCGAGCGTGACGTGGTGAAGGCGCTGGCCACCGGGGGCGAGGCGGCCCTGCGGCTGACTGCGGCGGACATCATGACCCGCGATGTGGTCACCGCCACGCCGCGCACCACGGTGGACGAGGCGATGGCGCTGATGGACACCGGCTATTTCCGCCACCTGCCCGTCGTGGAGGACGGCATGATGGTCGGCATCATCAGCATACGCGATGCGGTGCGGGCGCATATCCAGTCCCAGGCGCACGAGGTTGATAGCCTGAAGGACTACGTTCACCGGGGTGCGAAGGCGGACGGCCTGCGTTAGGACACCCTTGCGCCCCGGCGGCGCACGGGCGACACCCTGGGCATGAGTCCAGGCTACCTTCCCTTCGCCGGCGCGCTGCGCCTGCCCGCCTTCATATGCGACAACTGCGGCTATTGGCAGCGGCACTTTGCCGTCCCGCCGTCTTGCCCCATGTGTGTAGACGCCCGCCATGTGGTCCCGCAGAACGGCTGGCAGTTCTGGACGCGGGAGGAGGCGCAGGCCCGCTTCCCCTGCCATTGGGCCGAGCTGGAACCGGGCGTATGGCGCTTCTGGAATGAACCCGTCAGCGGCATCGGCCCCAGCGCCTACCTGATCCAGACGCCCGCGGGCAACATGGGCTTCGAGGGCTGCCCGGTGTTCAGCGACGCTGCGCTGGACCACATCGCATCGCTGGGCGGGGTGCAGGTTCTGGCGGCGTCGCACCCGCATGCCTACGGCGCGCTGTGGCAGTTGCAGGACCGCTTCGACCCCGAGCTGGCGCTGCATCCGGGGGACCTCGAATGGTCCGGCGCGCTGCAGGTGAGCTGGCCGTTCGACGACGTGCTGGAACCGCTGCCGGGGCTGGAGCTGCACCTGACGGGGGGGCACTTCGCCGGGCACACCGTGCTGTATGACCGCACGCGCCGCATCCTATTCTGCGGTGACGCGCTGAAGTTCGAGCTGAATCCGGCCGACCCTCGCCGGGCGCTGACCATCTCCGCCCACAAGGCGTTCGTGCGCGGCATCCCGCTGACCCCGAACGAGCTGCGCCGCTACCGCGCTGTGTTCGCCGCGCTGGACTTCACGCAGACCTGGACGCCGTTCGAGCAGGCGGCCAACAGCGGGCGGGCGGAGGCGCTGGCGCTGATCGACGGCATGCTGGCGACGCGGCCCCATGCCGCGCCGGTGCCGCTGGAGGGGCTGCGCGGGGCCTAGCGCTGCGGGCTGGCAAGGGACATGCCTCGCCCGCTCGGAAGGCTGCCCGCAGGGACACGACCCGCATCGGCGCCGACCTCACAGTATGTTGCGGAACCGCCCCAGTATGTCCCATAAGCCGGGGCCGCCGCTCACGGTCGCATCGATCTGCTCATCGCTGTTCCCAGCGGTGCGGGCCGCAAACAGCCTGTCAATGAACCCGGGCCGGATGGGGCAGCCCTGCCCGAGATCGACCGGCTGCGTCCGCGGCAGACAGGCTGCTCAACCGGGACGGAGCCTATCCCAGCAGCGCCGTCAGCGCCGCATGCAACGCCTGGCGGGTGTAGGGCTTGGGCAGGAACTTGGTGTCACCCGGCATCCCGCCCTCGGGGTCGTCAAGGGCGGCCGCGCTGTGGTCGGTGTAGCCGCTGGTCAGCAGCACGCTGATCCCCGGCGTCTGCGCCCGCGCCTGTGCCGCCAGCCGCACGCCGTCCACGGGTCCAGGCAGCCGCACGTCGCTGAACAGCAGGTCGAACCCGTCGCCCAACTGCGCCGCAGCATCCTCCGCGGTTCCGGCCGTCTTCACCTCCAGCCCCATGTTGGACAGCATCCGAGCCGCGGTGCTCAGCACGTCCGGCTCGTCGTCCACCACCAGCGCGCGCAGGCCGCGGTGCTGCCAGGCCGGGCCAGCCGCCGCCAGCGCCGGTACCTCCACAGCGTTCACCAGCGGCAGGAACAGCCGCACCGTGGTGCCCACGCCCACCTCGCTGGTGACGACCGCGTGGCCTCCGGACTGCTTGGCGAAACCGTATACCATGCTCAGCCCCAGCCCGCTGCCACGGCCGACATCCTTGGTGGTGAAAAACGGCTCGAACACATGCGACAGCACCTCCGGCGGGATGCCGCTGCCGTTGTCGGACACGCTGGCCAGCAAGTAGCTCCCCGGCGCAAGGTCGTCCGGCGCGTCGCCATGTGCGGCGGCGATGACGGCCAGCGAGGTCTCAACCCGGATGACGCCGCCATCCGGCATCGCGTCGCGGGCGTTGATGACCAGGTTCAACAGGGCGTTCTCCAACTGCGCGGGATCGACGAACGCCGTCCCGTCATGGCGCATCTGCAACTGCAGGTCGAACCGCTTCCCCAGCGTGCGGGTCAGCAACGGCTTCAGGCTGCGGAAGAAGGCCGACAGCTCCACCTGCTCCGGCCGCAGGGTGGCACGGCGGGCGTAGGACAGCAGCTGCTTTGTCAGTTCCGCGCCGCGCTGCGCGGCGTGCATCGCCGGCTGCAGGATCTCCTGCATCGGCGCGCCCGGCGGCGTCATCTCGATCGCCTCCTCCAGGTTCAGCGACACCACCGTCAGCAGGTTGTTGAAGTCGTGCGCGATGCCGCCGGTCAGTTGCCCGATGGACTTCAGCTTCTCCGACCGCAGCAGCGCGATCTCGATCTGCTTATGGGCGGTGATGTCCTGGCAGTAGCCATACAGGCCGATGACGGCGCCGGCCTCGTCCAGCAACGGCCGGGCGTCCAGGCGGCAGTGGCGCAACCCATCCCCCGCCTGTCCATTTCCCGCCTGGCCATTCCCCAACTGCCCGCCCTCCGGCTGCCGTTCCCGCGGCACCACCACGCGGAAGTCGATCTGCCGCGCCGTGCAGGTCGTGGCCACCGCATCCAGCATCGCCCGGAACGCCTCCCGGTCATCAGGGTGGACGCGCTGCAGGAACTCCTCGAACGACGGCACGCCGTCGGCCTTCGGCATCGCCATGACGTCGTGCATCTCGTCCGACCAGGTTACCTCCGTGCGGTCCAGCGACCGGCGCCAGGTACCTAGCCGGGCCAGGCGGTGCATCTCCGTCAGCTCGGCGGTGCGGGCCTGCAATTGCGCGGCCAGGTCGGCTAGGCGCAGGTTGGCGTCCTGCATCGCGCGCTGCGCAGCCTCCACCTCCGTCACGTCCTGCAGGACGGCCATGATCGCGTCCTCCCCGGCATAGTTCAGCGCATGCGAGGCCACCTGCACCTGGATGCGGCTGCCGTTGGCGCGCAGGTGGGTCCAACTGCGCCGGGCAATCTCGACGTTGTGGTTCGAGGCGATCAGCGTGCCGAACGCCGGCTGCTCATCGGTCGTCTGCACGTCGGGCAGCGACATCTGCAGGAACTGCGCGCGCGTCCAGCCATACTGCGTCACCGCGGCGCCGTTCACGTCCAGGAAGCGCAGGCTGCGCCGGTCGAACACCAGGGTCGGCAGCGGGCTTTGCTCGAACAGCTTGCGGTTGCTGGCCTCCCGCTCGCGCCGCTCCTCGTCGAGGCGGCGGCGTTCGGTGATGTCGCGCTGGATGCTGATCCAGTGGGTCTGCCAGCCGGAATCGTCGGCGATGGGCGTGACATCCATCTCCACCCAAAACCGTGAGCCGTCCTTGCGGCAGTGCTGCATCTCGGTCCGCGTCGGGGTCCACTGTTGCAGCGCCTGGGCGAACTGGCCCTGCGTCTGATGGTCGGCGTCCGGCCCCAGCAGCAGGCGCGGCGACTGGCCGATCACGTCCTTCAAGGCATACCCGGTTGCCCGGCAAAAGCTGGAATTCACGTAGGCGATCCGTGGCCCCGCCTGCTCGTGCGGCAGCTCCTCGGTGATCATCACCGCATCGTTCGCCCGGTCGAGCGCGATGCTGAGCAAGTACATCCGCTCCTCCGCCACCTTGCGGTAGAGGGCGGGGCGGATAGTATCCACCAGCGATCCCACGTCCGACAGCACCGCCTCCAGGTCCGTGCGGTCCACATCGAACGACAGCGTGACGGCGAACCGCTCGCCCGAGACTTGGATCGGCTGGATCACCTGGCATAGCAGCCCATGCCGCATCGCCGACGCCACCATCGGGTAGCGGCCCAGGTCAGCCACCCCGGCGAAGCGCACCGTGCGCGGCGCGCCGCAGATGATCGCGTCCGCCGCCAGCGAGCTGCCGGGCTTGATGCCGAGCGTCCGCGCCAGCTCGAAGTGCGCGTCCATGTTCATGCCCCGGCTGAGATTGCGGCTGACCTCCCGCAGCACGTTGTCCGGCCGGGCCAGCTTCCAGATATAGCCGGCGGCGGCGCCGTGGTCGTTGCATAGCCGGGCCAGCACGCCGACCAGCGCCTGCTCGCAGGTGGCGGCGTCGGCGACGGTGTGCACCATGGCGTCGGTCCGGGCGGTGCGCTGGTTGGACCGCACCAGCGCCAGGTTGCCGCGCCGGTGCTCCAACTGCTGGGACACGATGACCGCCAGGTCGGCCAGCGCCGCCTCGTCATCGGCGGAAAAGCTCGCGTGGCTGACCTGGTCCAGCACGAACAGGGTACCGATCCGTTCCCCGCCGGGCGAGGTCAGCGATGCGCCGGCGTAGAAGGCGTGTCCCCACATCGGCACCGGCGCGTCGCGGAAGCGTGCGTCCTGGCTGGCGTCCAGCACCACCATGACGCCCGGCACCGCGATGGTGTGGGTGCAGAACGAGGCGGATCGCGGCAGCTCCGGCGCATCGATGCCGACCTTCGCCTTGAACCAGAGGCGCTGCTCGTCGAGCAGGCTGATCGCGGCCGCCGGCGTGCGGAACAGGCGCGCAGCGAGGTGCACGACCCGGTCGAACTCCGTCTCCGGCGGGGTGTCGAGCACCTCAAGCTGATCGAGTGCATCCAGCCGCTTCAACTCGACGATGTCCAACAGATGACCCTCTTCCAGGCTCAACGTGCATCTTGCGTCGCATCCGAGGCAGGATGCCAACGTTGGCATTCTCAACCGGCACGACCCCATCGTGCCGGTTGTCAACCCGCAGCGCTGCCGCTGCACTGCGCCGCAACGATCCGTTTTGTCCCAAGGCGGCGCAAGGCATCGGGTGTAGGCAGCGACCCCACAAAGGTCAAAGAGAAATGTCTCTTTTTCGATGGTGCCGAACGGTTCCTCAGCATGACGCGCGTGACGACTATTTGCCTTGGTGGGCAGTCCGCGCATCATTGGCACAAAACGTTAACTAATTCCGCTCAATCTGACATACGGATGGAAAATCATGGCATCGAATGACAAACTCACCAATTATTAACGGTCTCTGCTGCCGAAGTACACTTCATGACGGCAACCGTATGCTAGTTTCAAACATTCGTGAAGCCACAGGAGATTTAGGCATGTACGTGAGCGGAGCGACTCCGGAGGCGATGTTGGCAAACCCACGGGTTCTGCTGATCGAGGACGATGAAGCCGTCGCCCGCGCGTTTGTGCGCGGTTTTGAGCGGGCGGGGATGCAGGTGGCCTGGGCCGCCAGCGGGGCAACCGGAATGGCGCTGAAGGCCAGCTTCCGGCCGGACATCGTCCTGGTGGACTTGACGTTGCCGGATATCAGCGGCGTCACCCTGATCGGGCGCCTGGCCGAGCAGCGCGACTGCGGCGTGATCGTCGTCTCCGGCATGGGGGACGAGTCGGACCGCATCGTCGGTCTGGAGCTTGGCGCCGATGACTATATCGCTAAGCCCCCGGCCATGCGTGAGATGATCGCCCGCATCCGGGCCGTGCACCGCCGGGTCAACACGCGGCAGGAGGCCAAGGCGGCCACCCAGGCCGCCGTTGTACTCACCGTCGGGCCGATCCGCATCAACGTGCAGCATCGTACCGTGCACACCGCCGACGGGCGGCGGCTGAACCTGACGTCGGCGGAGTTCACCGCACTGGAGACGCTGGCCGCCGCCGCCGGCCAGCCGGTGTCGCGCGACCGCCTGTCCGAAGCGGCGCTGCGCCGCGCCTGGCGGGCCGAGGACCGCAGCGTGGACCAGCTCGTGTTCAACCTGCGGCAAAAGCTGCCGCCGGATGAGGGCGGCGGCATGCTGATCCAAAGCATACGCGGGTCGGGCTACTGGCTGCGCGCGCCCGAAACAGCCGAGCCTCGGCAGTCTGACCACGCCATGGTGGGATGAACCAGAACGGCCAGCGCCGCATGCCGGGCCTATCCCGGTACGCGGCGCCGCTGGCCGGGAGCAGGGTTTGCGCGTCCGCAGCCTCACGCCGCCATGAGGCCGCAGGATGCGCTACGGCTTTGGTCTAGTCTCGCCCAGGGCTGTGATGTAGCTGTCGATCTGCGTGCGCGATGCTTGGCCTTCCAGCAGCGCACGCGCGTCATATCCGGCCGCCCCGCCGCCCGACGCCACCTGGGCGAGCGCCAGGTTGGTCAGCAGGCGTTGCGGCACGTCGCCGCGGAACCGTAGCGGTTCCAGCACGGCAACCGCCTCCCGCGACTGACCGGACAGCATCAGCGACACCGCCAAGTTGTTCGCCAGGCTGGCATTGGCCGGGTCGGCCGCATAGGCAGCCCGGTGCGCCACCTGCGCCTCCGCATGACGATCCTCCAAGTCAAGCGCCACCCCAAGCCCGCCCTGCGCGCGCGCGTCGTCATGGTGCGATGCCAGGACGCGCCGGAACAGCCCTTCGGCTTCACCGGCATGTCCCGACCGCAGTTCCAGGGTCGCCAATCCGCGCAACAAAGCCTCGTCCTCCGGCGCGCTCCGCAACGCATTGGCAAGCACGCTTTGCGCCTGCGCGATATCGCCCGACCGGGCCAATGCCCCGGCGTAGCGGGACTGCGCGGTCCGGTTGCCCGGCTCCCGCAACGCGGCGGACCGGTACAGCCCAAGGGCGACCTCCGGCCGGCCCTCCGACTCGGCAATCGCGGCGACATGCATCCGCGCCTCAGCCTGACCGCCGACCGGCATCAGGGCCATGGCGTCGGGCGGCCTCCGGCTGCCGCATGCCGCAACGGCAAGCACCACCGGCAGGGCGGCAACAGCGCGACGTACGAAACGGGGCAGCATGGCGCCCTCCGGCAATTGTTAGCCTAGTATAACCAATTGCTAGAAGTTCGCCATGAGCTTGATGATCGATGGTCCGATCAGGACGATGAACAGCGACGGCATGATGAACAGGATCAGCGGCAATACCAGCAGTGCCGGCAGCTTCGCGGCCCGCTCCTCGAACCGGATCATCCGTTCGGTTCGCATCTCGGTCGCCAGCACCCGCAGGCTCTGGCTCAGCGGCGTGCCGAAGCGCAGGGTCTGGCGCAGCGTGCCGCCCAGCCGGACGAAGCCTTCCTGTCCCGTGCGGTGGCCCATGCGCTCGAGCGCCACGCCCCGGTCCGGCAATAGCCGCAGCTCCTGCGCCAGGATCGCGAACTCCGAGCCGATCGGGCGGTTGGTGGGCTTCATCTCGGCCGCAACACGGTCCACCGTCGTCTCCAGCCCCAGGCCGGCCTCCGCGCACACCACCATGAGATCCAGCGCATCCGGCAGGCCGGCGCGCAGTTGCCGGCTGTACGGCCGCCGAAAGAAGCCGAGTACAAAGTTCGGCAGCATCAGCCCGCTGACCACGCCGCCGAACACTGTCAGCAGCTTGTAGGTGAATTCATACCCGGCGATGCTCGCATAGGTCCACGCCCCCAGGGGAACCATCACCAGCATCAGCGCCTTCGCGCCGATGAACGCGGTGACGAAGCGGTTGGGGTTCATGCCGGCGGCCTGCACGGTCGCCTCCAGGTCCGTCATGCTGCGCTCCGAGATCAGCGCCGTGCCGCGGACAACCTCTCCCAACCGCCGCAGCAGGTCGGTGCCCTTGGACGCCATGCCGAGCTGGCGCTTCACCTGCACCTGTCGGCGGATCACGACGTCGATCCGGCCGGACATGTCGGCCTGATGCGCCTCGGCTCCCAGCACCGCCAGGGCCAGGCCGACCATCAGCAGCAGACCAAGCAAGCTGGCCGCCACGGCCCAGGGACCGTGCAGGGCTGCAAGGTGCGCCATCAGTCCTTCACCGCGCGTGCCGTCAGCCAGCGCATCGTCAGCGCGCCGCAGCCGATCATGGTCAGGCCGGTCAGGGCCATGTTGTTGCCGGTCGGGGTGTTGAGGAACGTGTCGATGTAGCCCTCCTGGATAAAGCTCAGGCCGAGCGCCGCCAGGAAGGGCAGGGCGATCATCACCATGGCCTGTATCTTGGCCTCCCCCGCGAGGGCGCGTGCCTTGCCGGCCATGGCCACGCGCTTGCGGACCATCTCGCCCAGGTTCTCCAGCGTCTCGGCAAGGCTGCCGCCGGCCTGCGTCTGCAGACTGATGGTGACGGCGAGGTAGGAGTACTCGAGCAGCCCAGTCCGGTGAAACAGGGTCCAGATCGCCTCGTCCACCGGGCGGCCGATCGACACGGCGCCGACGACCCGGCCGAACTCGCCCCGCGTCGGCTCCGGCATCTCGCGCGCCACGCTGCGCAGCGCCTCCGCCATGGGAATGCCGGCACGGATGGCGCGGATGATCAGGCCGATCGCGTCGGGGATCTGCTTGAACAACTGACCTGAGTACTTGGTCCGTCCCCGCTTGAACAGCGACTGCGTCGCCTTGATCCCGATCAGTATGCCGGCCGGCACGAACAGCCAGTCGCCCACCCAGCCCCGGGAGCGCCATGCCCCCAAGGCCCCAAAGGCTATGCCGAGCAGCACGATCACCGGCCAGGGCAGACGCTCGGTCGATCCCATGTCCGGCTTGTGGCCAATCCAGCGGAACAGCCGCGTCATGCCGGGTGTGGTGTCCACGTTGCGGCTGCGGATGCTCTGCTGCGTGGTGATCGCCGGCGCCGCACCGCCCTCCGCCTGGCCGCCGGCGAGGCGGACCCGCTCCCGCATCACGGTGTCGCCCCGGGCCTCCAGCAGGATGATCCCGCCGCCGCCAACCAGCAGGGTGACGCCGCCGACCGCGGCGAGCAGGGCGGTCATCATCGGGCCGCCTCCACCAGCGCGCTCATCCAAGTCTTGTCGTAGCCATAGTAGCGCAGCTTCTCCATGAAGCCGGGCTGCGCGCCAGAGGTCTTGTAGGTTCCGCTCAGGCGCCCGGTCGCGTCCTCGCCGACGAACTCAAAGGCGAACACCTCATTCATGGTGATCACGTCGCCCTCCATTCCAACGATCTCCGACACCTGAGACAGCCGGCGCACGCCGTCCCGCATCCGCTCGACCTGGATGATCAGGTCCACCGCGCCGGCGATCTGCATGCGTATCGCGCGTGGCGGCAGGCTGAAACCCATCTGCACCATGTTCTCGATCCGCGTCAGCGCGTCGCGCGTGGTATTGGCGTGGATGGTGCAGATCGAGCCGTCATGGCCGGTGTTCATCGCCTGCAGCATGTCGAACGCCTCGGCGCCGCGGACCTCGCCGACGATGATGCGGTCGGGCCGCATCCGCAGCGCGTTCTTCAGCAGATCGCGCTGGTTGACCTCGCCCTTGCCCTCCATGTTCAGCGGCCGGGTCTCCAGGCGGACGACATGCGGCTGCTGCAACTGCAGCTCCGCCGCGTCCTCGATGGTGACGATGCGCTCGCCCACGTCGATCAGCCGGCTGAGCGCGTTCAGCATCGTCGTCTTGCCCGAGCCGGTGCCGCCGGAGATCACGATGTTCAGCCGGCAGCGCGCGGCGATCTCCAGGATGCGCGCCACGTGCGACGACATGCTGCCGCCAGCCACCATGGCGTCGAAGTCGAGCTTCTTCTTGCTGAATTTCCGGATGCTGATGCACGCGCCATCGATGGCGAGCGGCGGGAACACCACGTTCACGCGGCTGCCGTCCGGCAGGCGGCAATCGACCAGCGGGCTGCTCTCGTCCACCCGGCGGCCGACGCTGGCGGCCATCTTCTGCGCGATGCTGCCGAGCTGCGCGGCGCTGGTGAACGTCACATCCGACTGGTACACCTTGCCCTTGCGCTCGATGAACACGCGGTTGGGGCCGTTGACCATGATGTCGCTGATGCTGTCGTCGCGCAGCAGCGGCTCCAACGGGCCGTAGCCCACCATGTCGTAGGTGATCTCCTCGGCCACGCGCGCCTGCTCGCGGGCGGAGATTTCGATCCGGCGCTTGGTGGCGACCTCGTGCACCAGCCGCTCGATCTGGTCCTGCAACTGCGGCGCGGCCAGCTCCCCCGCGGCGATGGGGTCGATCTGCTCCATGACGTAGGCGCGGAGCTGCTCGATGGCGCTTTCGCGCTGGTTGACAACATCCGCCAGCCGGATCGGTGCCGGCGCGGCCAGCACGGGTGCGTCGGGTTCGTCCTCCTTGCGGCCGAAGGTCCTCATTTCTTGCCTTTCAGGCCCAACAGGCTAAGCAGCCCCGGCGGCTTGGCGGCCGATACTGTGCCCGAAACCTCCTGCAGCAGCGGCATCATTGCCCGGCGGAACGGCGCGCAGGCGGTGATGGCCGGCTTGCCCAGGTTGGCGAAGCGCAGCAGTTGCGGCAGGTCCGGGATGCTGCAATCGGGATCGGCGCCCAGCCCGTCCCGGATCAGCGCCGCCTTCAGCGCCCCACGGCCGTTGGCGCGGTTCAGCACGAAGATGGTCCGCGTGCCCGCCAGTTGCGCGTTCAGCCCGCGTGCCGCCTCGGCGTCGCGGATGCTGGCCAGGTCGGGCGCCAGGACGATGATGCGCTGCCGGGCCATTTTCAGTACGTGCCGCTCCGGACCCGTTGGCGGCATCGGCATATCGACGATGACCGTGTTGAAGCGGGTCCGCATCAGCGACAGCAGCCGCTCGATCCCCTCCTGCGTCGCAGCCGGGTCGGCGTCGAACGGTTCGGCGGCGGCGATCACGCGCAGGCGGTCGCCGACGGGGGTCGCGACGCGGTCCAGGAACAGGGCGTCGGCGCGTTCGGGGTGTTCCAGCGCCACACGCAGGCCGGCGCCGGGCTGCACGCCGAGCATCAGCGCCGCAGTGCCGCCGCGCAGGTGCAGGTCCAGCAACGCGATGTGGCCGCGCGTGGTCTCCGCCAGTTGCAGCGCCAGGTTCACGGCGATGGTGGTGGAGCCGACGCCGCCCCGGGCGCCGCTGACGGTGACGATCCGCCCGCCGCGGTCCGGCGCCACTGTGCCAACCATGCCCTGGATGTGCGGCCCGAACATGCGGTTGACGTTGTCGCGGGTCAGCGGCTTGTACAGGTATTCCAGTGCGCCGATTTCGCGCGTCAGCTCGCGGTAGAAACCCACGTCGGTGCGGTCGCCGATCACCAGCAGGCGCACGTCCGGGGTGCACACCACGGCCAGTTCGTCCAAAGCCTGGATTGGGCGGTCGAGGCCTGAGACGTCCACGATCAGCACCAGCGGCGTGCCCTCACGCTCCAGCAGCTTGGCGCAGGCGCGCAGGTCGCCGCGCTTGCACTGGACGCCCTCGGCAAGGTCTTGCAGGCCGCCGCGCAGGGCATGCTCGCTGGCCTCGTCGGTGGCGAACGCCAGGACAGGGATGCGGTCGGTCCGGACGACAGGTGCATCGGCGGGACGTGCAGTCAGCAGTGCTCCCATGCCGCTAGCTTCCGCCCCCGACGGAACTGGTGGTGACGTTTTTGAATACCTTGACCTGGTCTGTCAGCAGGCGGTCCACTGCCGGGGCTGCGGCGCTGCCGCGGCTGAAGGGCGAGCCGGCATTGCCGTATAGATCGGCTGGGTTGGCGACCATCGCAGCCAGGTTCGCGTCGTTGACGCCGCTAGGCGTCCAGGTGCCTTCGCGCTGCCACGGATCGTAGCTGCACCCGCCCACGCCCAGGCAGCAGGAGAGCAACAAGGCCGATCCGACGAGCTTCCGGTCACTTCTGTGCATCATCTCGATCACTCCAGAATAAAGCCGGCGTTAAGCGGCGCCTGCGCACGGGCCGTGCCAGTACGCGCGATCTGCCGTTGATACAGAATGCGGTCCAAGTCCGTGGCCGCCCGGAAGCCGTCTGTCGGAGCGCGCACCAGGGACTGCTGGGCCGGCGGGCGGACCACATAAGGTGTGACGATGATCACCAGCTCGGTTTCATTGCGCTGGAACGACTCGGACCGGAACAGCGCACCCAGCACCGGGATGTCGCTCAGCCAGGCCGTGCCATTGTCGCTCTGCGAGGTGTTACGCTGCAACAGCCCGGCTATTGCGAAGCTCTGGCCGCTGGCCATTTCCAGCGTCGTCTCAGCCCGGCGAACGATCAGCGCCGGGATGGACGGGCTGCCGGCCGTTGCGCCCGGCAAGGTAACCGCGCCCACGTTGCTGAGCTCGCTGACCTCCGGCCGGATCTTCATGTTCACCCGGTCGTCCGACAGCACCGTGGGCGTGAAGGCCAGGCTGATGCCGTACTGCTTGAAAACGACGGTGATCGTGTTGATCGAGCCGCCGCTGGAGGCGATCGGAATCGGGAACTCCCCGCCGACCAGGAAGCTCGCGGTCTCCCCGCTCAGCGCCGTCAAGTTCGGCTCTGCCAGCAAGCTGATCAATTGGTCTTGCGCCAGGGCGTCGATGAGGGAGTTGACGTCGAAGTTGCGCCCCCCGCCGTTAAAGGTGATCTGCCCGCCGCCTTGCGCCAGGGCGCCGACGGCACTGGCCGTCTGCAGGCCGATCGCCGCGCCGGACAGGTTGGCCAGCGCCGACCAGTTGAACCCAAGCTCGCGCGAGATGTTGCGGCTGATCTCGGCGATGCGGACGCGGACGTTCACCTGGATGGCGCCCTCCACAGCTAGGTTGTTCACCACCGGTTGCTTGTCGCTGGAGAGGGAGCGGGTGAGGGCGACCACCTGCTCCGCCTCAGCGGCATTATGAACCTTGCCCGACAGCACCAACCCGGCTGGGCTGCCGAACACCGTGACGTTCGCCGCCCCACGCAACGACTTCCGCAGCGTGGATTGCACCTGCGCCGCCGTCTGCTTGCTGTCGATGACCGCCGCCTCCGGCCCGCCGCGCACGTTTACCTCGAACTGCGCCACCGGCGCGCCGGCGTCGTTGGTGGCCAGCAGCGTCGTGCGCCCGGCAGCGATGCCCACCACGAACAGGCTGGTCGGCGACAGCGGCTGGATGCGCGCCACCCGCGGGTCGGCGGCCACCACCGATGTCGCCGGCCCCGGCAGCTGCACCAACTGGCCGGTCCCGACGGGGATCACCAGCACGCCGCCAGTGGCCCGGCGGTCCGTCCCGGAGGCGCCCGGCGGCAACCTCGGCGGCGTACTGGGCAAGTTGAGGTCCGGCCCGACCTGGGGCGCGGGCGCCACCTCGGTCTGGGCAGCGGCCACGCCGGGCAGCAACGACGCCAAGACTGCAAAGCAGAGAAGGCGGTCGCGATGGGTCAGCCGGCGGGCCATCGGGTGGACCGCCGCAGGTGCCATTTTCGGCTGAGGGATTGGTTGGATCATCGGAACGTCACCTCCTGCATCTCGGTGCCCTGGAACACGCGCATCGTGGCGCGGTGCGGACCGGCGGCCTGCTCGCGCGGCGGGCTGAGGGCGACGGACACATCGTCGCCGTAGATCGGCAACCGCTTGCTCTCGATCAGCTCGGACGGCTCGATCGGGCAGACGGTCAGCGCGATCTTGCCCAGGCGCTGCGCCACCGCCACCCGTTCGGCCTGGGCCGGCGTCACCTCCAGCACGACCGTGCGGGCCACCTTGCCCTCTGACCCGCCGCTGACGGTGGAGCCCGGGGCGGCCAGCGAAAGCTGCTGATCGACAGCGATCACCCGCACGCCGCTCATGATCGTCTCGCCAGAAACGCGGTTCACGCCCGGCTTGCCGCCGTCGGCTATGGCGGACACATCCTGCACCAGGAGCATGTCCACCCGGTCGCCCGGCCAGATCAGGCCGGAGGCGCCACTGACGACGTCTACCGCGACGGAGATGGCTCGGCTGCCCGGGCTGAGCACCGCGGCCAGGAACCCGCGGTCGTGCAGGCGCAGGATGTCGTCCCGGGTGATCAGCTTGCCGCGGTCGAGGTAGTGGCGCAGCAGCGAGCCGCGCAGTTCGGCGCGCACGGCGTCGCTGGCGACCATCGCGCCCTCGGGCACGTCGGCCTGCGGCACCTGGCGGGCGGCCATGTCGGCGTCCTTGATCAGCATGCCGGCCGGCAGGTCGGTGTTGGCCACCATGATGCCGACCAGCAGCACCGGGGGTGGCGTGTCGGCCGCGGCGGCCTGCGCCACGACCGGCGGCTCCGGCTGCAGCGCGGTGAACGCGACCAGGCCGCAGCCGACGGCGGCGCCCAGCAGGACCAGAATCATCAGCAACCGGATTGGACTCATTTAAGGCACCCCGTGCAGCAGCTTTGGCAGAAGCATGGCGACGCCGCCGGCAGCGATGGCGACGCCGTAGGGCATCCCGGCGCGGCGATGGATGCGGCGCCGTTCGGCGGCGAGCACCCGCTGCAGCAGCGGGGCGCCGGGCCGGATAGGGGTCGTGGGCGCGGGCAGGAAGCGGGACAGCGCGATGTACAGCAGCCCCAGCACCCCGCCGGCCGCGGCGGTGAACACGACGAAGTCCCAGGTGTCAGCGGGGTTGAAGCCAAGCGCCAAGGCCGGCGCCAGCTTCACGTCGCCGCCCCCCAGCATGCCGTAGGCGAACGGGACCGCCAGGGCGGCGAACAGCAGTGCGGCCACCCCAGTGGCGGCCGCGGCGGCAAGCGGGCCGTTCGGCAACTGGCTCATGCCTGCGACGCCCGCCACGAGTAGCGACACCCGATTGGGGATCAGCCGCGTCGCCAGGTCATTCCAGGCGGCGGCGAGCAGCAGCAGCACGGCGATGCCTGAAAGGATGCTGGTCAAGTGATGCTCCAGGGGGAGAGGCCCCCGCCGTGCCGGACGGGCACGGCGGGGAGAAAGGCACTTTGAGCCGGTCGGCGTCGCCACGGGGTTAGCCGGGGCGTTAGGTCGAGATAGTGTTGCCAAGGCGAGTGAAGAGACTCAGAAGCGCCGGCCCGATTAACCTTAGGCTGCCGGAGATCGCGAGGACGATGGCGCCCAGCATGATTGCATACTCAAACGCTGCTACGCCGCTCTCGTCCGCTTGAACACGGCGAACCCGGCAGGAGGCCGGCTTAGGCAAGGTTCAGGACGTCAGAGAGGTACTGACGGCAATGAAGCTGTTCTGCAGCTTCTTGCCGATCGTCGACAGCGTGGCGGCGATGGCGACGATGACGGCGGCGGCGATCACGCCGTATTCCATGGCGGTCACGCCCTTGCCGTTGCCGCGGATCTGCTTGATGAAGGCCAGGAGTTCGAAAATGGTCATTTGCGGGCGTCCTTATGGGTTGTGTCACGCAGGGCTTCCCCTGCTGGGAAAGGCCGGGCGGCGGCGAGGATGCTGATCGAAGCTGCATTCTCGCCGTTCGGTTCCGACCTCGTTTTTCTAGACCGGCGGACACGGGGAGGCCATTCAGGATACTTCGCGTTTTGTCAGGCAATGGCGGCGGCGCTCGGGATTGCCGTCCCTGGCGCATGGCTAGTTTTAAAACAACTTTACCACGAGTGATGGTTAACAGCATACTATCTGCCAGGCAACCTGTTCGATTGTCATTGAATGTTAGGAACTGTCATATCGCCTTCATTGAGGATGACTTGAATGTTGGGGTGCAGGTATATGGCCTTCACTCGGAGACTACACTTTGCGCTGGGAGTCTGCTGGGATTTATCCATGTGCCGCTCGATGAACGGCATTTTGGTTTATCGAGGAGTCGTTGCAGGTGCGGGTCATCTATCGATTGGGTAAAGTTGGTGGCCTTTAGGATCGAGCGGGAAAGCAAGATGTTGAAAAAGTTTGTAGAACGGTTCCGGATGAACCGGGTATGGCGCCCCACCCGCGGTTCGGTGATGCCGATATTCGCAGTGATGTCGCTGCCGGTGCTTCTATCGGCCGGAGTTGGAGTGGACATGACGCGTCTATCGATGGCGCGCACCACCCTTCAGAGTGCGGTCAATGGTGCGGCCCTGGCTGGGGCGACTACGGGTGCTACGCAATCGCCGTCCACAGCAAATGGCGTCGCTACGACGGTGGCCACCAACTACTTTAATGGTGTGACCAACGTTCCCGGCGGCGCTTCGAACGTGGCGGTGAGCAGTTTGGTTGTCACTCCGCAAACGGTGAACGGCAGCAGCTATCAGGTCAGTGTTGTCGCGACAGGCAGCATGAAAACCGTCTTTATGGGTCTCGGGAACCTTTTGCCGGGGGTCAGCGGCCTTGATAAGATGCCGCTCAGCGTCCATGCGACGGCCAATAACACGAGCGTGCCGGGCAGCCAAGCGGCAGGAGTGCAGCCGATCCTCAATAAGGGCTATATCGGCTCAAGTGCCTGGGACTGGAACCAGGCTTACCTTTATCCAGTGCCGTACTTTCCATACACCACGACGCCGGATTATGCAAAGTTGCCGGACGTGTCGCAGTTCTACAAGATCGGCGATAATTGCGCCTCAAGTTCCAGCCAGTATAGAGCTGGCGCAGCCAGCAATGGCGGCAGCCTCTGCAACGGCGATGGAGTCCACCCTAGCAATTGCAGCCTCCAAGGCACTGCGACCTCAGTCCCGTTCTTTGATCCCGGGCAGCCGCTTGCCATCTTCACCATGAACATGACCAGCGGGCTTTGGACGAATGGCGGGGCCAGCCCGGATAACCGGAACTACAACCAAGCTTATGGGGCAGTGCCGGGCTCCTGCCAGGTGATGTCAAGCGCCTACCTGGGCCTGGGTCAGCCGCCGTCGCAAAACATCGATAATTCGGCTATCACGCTCAATGAACTTAATATCGCGGCGATACTTAGTGGGACGATCTCGCTGTACATCTCCCCCTATCAGGGTCTTACCAATCCGCTTTCGCATCTGGCGTTGCCGTCTTGGGACGCAAGCGTGAATGCGCTGCCGCTGAACGACTGCGCGCTCATTCTTCAAGCGGTCGATCCGAGCAACCTGCCCTTGGCCCCTCCCGGGGTCAACAACAGCAATACCCAATGCTTCAGTTCAATCGCCTCAAGCAACACGGCGAGTGGCGACCCCGCGTCGGGAAGGCAGCTTGCCAACCTGTCGTGCAACCAGATGGCGGGCCGGACCATCGAGTATTGGTTCAACGATATGGGCGGTGGCAACATCAGCGGCACGCTCCCCCCGGTGGACCCGCGAGACTACAACAACCTTGAGTTCTCCATTCGTTGCACCGGCACGACAGCTACGCCGGGCAGGGTTAACGGGCCTGCGTCCTCGACCGTATCCTTGCTGCACTAGCCGTGAGGATGAGGCAGGGTTTCGCGGCGGTGCGTTGCTTCCGGTCGCTGGGGAAGGACCGGCGGGGAGTCGCCGCCATGGAGTTTGCCCTCGTCGGAACCCTGCTCCTGCTGATGCTGTTGTTCGTGACTGACCTCGGGTTGCAGCTATTCACTCAAAGCGCAATGGACCAGGCTACCGTGAGGGCGGCGCACAATATCCAGACTGGATACGGCAACTATCCGGCCGGCACCCAAATCGGCACGAACCGGGGCTCTGCGCAGGACGTGGTCAACTATGTTTGCCCTATTTTGCCTGTGCCACAAGCGTCTTGCATATCCGGCGGGCTGAAAGTGTATGCAGCGACTGGTACGACGTTCGCTGCTCTCCAGCGCAAGGATAGTCCGGGAGCGGGTCTGTCCTCTACCGCCTTCTCTGCCGGTGGATCGGCCGCTCCTGTCATTTTGCAGGTCGCCTACCACCGTTCGTCAGTCGTTCCCTTTGGCAGCAATATCGTCTTTACAAGCTTTGTGGAACCTTGGGTCATTTCGACTATTGTATTTGAGAATGAGCAATGAGGACGCTGCTGCACGCTGCCCTGGGTCGCGGCGCTGGGCACTCCGGCAAGGGCTGGGTGCACCGCTTTCCTGGTGATCAACGGGCAGTCGCCGCCATGGAGTTCGCCCTGGTATTGCCAGTCCTGCTCATACTCCTGTTTGGTACGGCGGAGACGCTTCGTATCGTGCGCGCGAAGATGCTTTTGAACGCGGGCGTCGCGGCAGCAGCGGCAGTGATCTCGACCCAGGCGGGGGCGGTCACGTCGCCGGGGTGCGAGACCGGCTCCTATACTTGCACGCCTGGCAATCTGCAGGATATTTGCCAGGGCGCGCTGCATATGATGCAGAGCCTGGAGACGTCCACATTTAAACTAAGCATCGCCGCCGTCACGAACGCGGACACGACGAACCCAAAATCCGACCCCGGTTCGGTCAACGTCGTTCCATTGATTCAATGGGAGGTCTATACGGCCTGCCCAAACCGGGGAGCAGCATTCCCCTTAATAGGGGCGGGAGCGCCAGCAACCCTGACAACCCCGCTTATCCCCTATGACAACAACGTTGCCGTGGTCGTGCAGGGCACTTTCCTGTACCAGCCGGCATTCGTTTACGGGGTTTCCGGCCTGTTCGGGCCAACGACCTCGGGATCGGTCACGCTCACATCCACCTCCCTGGTGGAGCCACGCAGCGGTGCGCTCCCCTGCATCGTGGCCGCAACACAGTTGACCTGTCCGCCAAGCGATTAACGCCGCAGGCGCCGCGTCGCCTACCATGGCGGACGTCGGTAGGACGGCTACCCTCCCGCCCGCGCCTGCGCCACCATCGCCCGCAAGTCCCCCAGCTCCACCGCCCCCTGCACCAGCCGCGTGCCGATCACCAGCGCCGGCGTGCTCTGCAGCCCGATCTGCTGCGCCAGCGCGACGTTGGCGTCCAGCCGCGCCTTGATCGCCGGGTCGTCGATGTCGCGCACCAGACGTCCGCCATCCAGGCCCTGCCGCTCCGCCTCCGCCCGCAGTGTGTCGCGCGTCGGGACCCCGCCCCCATGCATCAGCGCCTGCTGCATGGGGAAGTACCCCCCCTGCCGCTGCGCCGCCAGCAGCGCGCGGCTTTCGATCTGGCTGTTCGGCCCGAGCACCGGCAGGTCCTTGAACACGATCCGCACGTCGGGGTCGGTCCGCAGCAGCTCGTCCGTGGTGGCCAGCAGGCGGCGGCAATACGGGCAGCGCGTGTCGAAGAACTCGACCAGCGTCACCTTGGCCAGGGGGTTGCCGGCCACCGGGTCGGCGGGGTCCACCAGCTTGCCGGCCAGCATCGCCAGCACCTCACGCTGCGCGCCATCCTCCCGCCGGGCCTCGTCCGCCTGCAGCGCCACCAGCGCCTCGCGCAGGATGGACGGGTCTTGGCGCAGGGCGTCCCGCAGGATCGTGACGATCTCCTGCCGCTGGCCCGGGGTGAACGGGGGCGGGGATTGCGCCGCCGCGGGGCTGGCCAGTGCACCGCCAATCAGCAGGGAGAGCAGGGGCAGGCGCATGGCAGGGGTCCCTCGGGCAGCCGTTCCCCCTCATAGCATCGGTTGCCGGTGCCAGCGAAGGCGGTTATGCCACGCGGCGATGGGCATGGATGCTCCGGGCGGAAACGAGGTGGCGTCGGTGCGCAGCAAGCGGCAGGTCCAGGTCCGGCAAGGGGCGCGCGCGGTGGTGCTGTTGGCTGCTGCGTCGATCAGCGCATGCTCCACGCTCAACTCGGTCAAAGACACCTTCTTCGGCGGCAGCTCCAGTGCCAACGGGCAGCAACGGCTGGAGGGCTTCATCGGCGCCGTCGCCGCCGACGAGCCGCGGGCTGCGCTGGCCGGGCGGGAGGTGCTGGCGCTGGGCGGCAATGCGGCCGATGCAGCGGTGGCAGTGGGCTTCACTCTGGCCGTCACCCTGCCGTCACGCGCCGGGCTGGGCGGCGGCGGCGCCTGCCTGGCCTACAACCCCAAGACCGACGGCCCCGGCAAGGGCAGCCCGGAGGCCATCGTCTTCACCCCTATCGCCCCCACCGCGCCCAACGGTCCCGCCGACCGCCCGGCGGCGCTGCCGATGATGGCGCGCGGGCTGTTCGCGTTGCACGCCCGCTACGGGTCCCGCCCGTTCGAGACCCTGATTGCCCCGGCGGAGCAGTCGGCGCGGTTCGGCGTGGTGATCTCGAAGGCCCTGCTGCAAGACTTGGCGCTGGTGTCCGGGCCGCTGGTGCAGGACCCCAGCGCCCGCGCCGTGTTCGCCCCCGGCGGCAAGCCCCTGCAGGAAGGGGACAGGCTCATCCAGCTCGACCTGAGTGGAACCCTGTCGCAGTTGCGGACCGCCGGCGTCGGCGACCTCTACCAGGGCGTCCTGGCGCGGAAGCTGGAGGATGCCTCCCGCATCGCCGGCGGCGGCATGACGGTGGGCGACCTCCGCGCCGCCCTGCCGCGCGTCGGCGCGCCGCAGGTGGTGGGGGCCGGGCGGGACAGCGCCGCCTTCCTGCCAACCGAGGGCGGACAGGCCGCCGCCGCCGCGTTCCAGGCGTTGCAGGATAACAAGGCCGCCCCGGCGCGCGCGGGTGTGCTGCCGGCGTCCACGGGGTTTGCCGTGCTGGACCGTGACGGCAACAGCGTGGCGTGCGTGGCGACGATGGACAACCTGTTCGGCACCGGCCGGATCGCGCCGGGCACCGGCATCCTGCTGGCGGCGTCGCCCCGCTCGGTGTCGCCGCCGCTGCTGGCCGCGGCAATGGTGTGGAATGTCAATATCCATGCCTTCCGCGCCGCCGTCACCGGCACCGGGCAGGAAGGTGCGGCGCTGGCCGTCGCCACGGCCTTGAGCGATACCCTGCGGTCCACCAGTCCGATGCCGGCGAGGGTGCCGGAGCCGGGCCGGGCGAACGTGATTGCCTGTTCGCGCTACCTGCCCGACAACGAAGGGTCGTGCGGCGCCGCCGTCGATCCGCGCGGTGCCGGGCTGGTGGCGGGCAGCAACTAGTCGTGTTGAAGGTCGGTCGCGGCGCGTCGGCGCCGCCATTCCTGGTGATGGACGTGATCGCGGCGGCCAATGCCCAGCAGGCCGCGCTGCCGCCGGGCCACCCGCACGTCATCCGCATGGAGGTCGGCCAGCCCGGCACCGGCGCCCCGGCTGGCGCCGTTGCCGCCGCCGTGGCCGCGATGCAGGGCGCGGACCCGTTGGGCTACACCGAGGCGCTGGGCCGGCCCTCGCTGCGCCGCCGCATCGCCCGGCATTACCGCGACTGGTATGGGCAAGACGTGACCCCCGAGCGCATCGCGGTGACGATGGGGGCCAGCGGGGCGTTCCCGCTGGCGTTCCTGGCGGCGTTCAACCCGGGGGACCGCGTGGCCATGGCGGCGCCGTTCTATCCGCCGTATGTCAACATTCTGGTGGCGCTGGGGCTGCAACCGGTGATTGTGGAAACCGGGCCAGCCAGCCGTTATCAGCCCAATGTGGCGCTGCTGGAGGCGCTGGACCCGGTGCCGGACGGGCTGATTGTCGCCAGCCCCTGCAATCCCGCCGGCACGATGCTGGCGCCGGACGAGCTGGCCGCCCTGGCTGCCTGGTGCGACCGCCGCGGCGTACGACTGATTTCCGACGAAATCTACCATGGCCTGCACTACGACCGGGCCATTGCAACGGCCGCGGCGTTCAGCCGGCATGCCGTGGTGATCAACAGTTTTTCCAAGTACTTCAGCATGACGGGCTGGCGCGTCGGCTGGATGGTGCTGCCGCCGGAGCTGGTGCGCCCGGTGGAGTGCCTGGCGCAGAACCTGTTCATCAGCGCGCCGCACGTGTGCCAGGTGGCGGCGGAGGCGGCGTTCGACTGCGCCGCCGAGCTGGACGGCAACGTCGCCCGATACCGCCGGGCGCGGGACCATCTGCTGCAGGCGCTGCCGGAGGCCGGGTTCCCGGACGTCGCCGCGGCGGACGGGGCGTTTTACCTCTATGCCGACGTGGGCGCGCGGACCAACGACAGCACGGCGTTCTGCGCCCGGATGCTGGCGGAGGTTGGCGTGGCGGCGACGCCGGGGGTGGACTTCGACCGGACCCGAGGGGCGCGCACGGTGCGGTTCAGCTACTGCGGGCCAGAGGCGGACATGGTGGAGGCGGCCGAGCGGCTGCGGCGCTTTCGATGAAGCGGCAGGACTTGCCGCATTCTCCCCGGCCTTAGGCCGCAACGCGGACCAAGGCCGGGTGAGGATGGTTCGCCTACTCTAGGACGAGCTTCGCTTCCAAATTGCGGAGTTCGGCCATCGCCCCGGCCCCCTCCCGGAGGAGGGAGCGAGGCCGTCCTCATGCCGTCGGGGCTGGCCTTCGACGGAAGGACGGCCCTGCCGAGCCGCAGCGGCGTCCGAACGCTGGCGGGAGTTCCCGGGGGCTGCCGTGTCAGGCCGTCAACGCCGCCACCAGCCGCGCTTCTTCTCCGAAGGTTCCGTGCCGTCCACCAGCACCGGAACGATTGCCGGCGTGAGCTCGGGACCTGGCGCAGCCTCGGGAGCGACTACTGGGCCAGCAGCCAAGGAAGCGACGGCGGCTGGTTCAGACGCCGGCGTTTCAGTCGCCGGGACCTCGGGTGCGTCCACCTCGGCCATCGCCGGCTCTGGCGCCAGCACCTCCGGGGGAATCAGCACCTCCGGAGCGATCAGCTCGGGCGCCGCTGGCTCGGGGGCTGCGGGCGCGCCTGGCCCTGAGTCCGGCTCGCCGATCGACACCATCTCGGGCAGCACCACGACCGGCTCCGACGCCTGCATCTCGTCGATGACCGGCATCGTGCCTGCCGGCGCTGCCTTGGGGGTCGCCGGCGTGAAGGCCGCCAGGGCACGCTCCTGCTCCGCCTGTTCGATCGCGTCGAAGATGTCGTAGGCCGTCGTGCCGCCGAACGGGTCGGCCGGGGTCGGGCCGGTATAAGCCGGCACGGGAGGCGGGGCTGCCATCTCCGGCTCCGGCGCGTCCTCGGTCCCGGCGTCCGTCCCGTCGCGCCGCCGACGACGCCCGCCACGGCGCCCCCGCCGCTTGGCCCGGTCCGCCTCGTCCGCCGCAGTTTCGCCAATCGCAGTTTCGCCAGCCGCCTCCGGGGCGACCGTGACGCCCGCGTCCGCGCCGTCCTCGGCTGGCAAACCCTCCATGGCGGCCTCACCCACCGCCAACACGGCATCGAACTCATGCGGAACCTCCGCGGCAGTAACGGGCAGTGGCTCCGCAGCCGGGGCCTCCCCCGCCGCCGCGCCGCCGTCCTCGCGCCGTCCGCCCCGCCGCCGCCGCCGGCGACGCTTGCCGCGCTGCTCCTGCTCCTCGGCGGTCTCGCCAGGGCGGCGCGCCCCAGCCTCGTCACCGGCCTCGGCATCCGCGTCCTCCGGCTCGTCGGCCGCAGCCTCCACCGGCTCCTCGTCGGGGTCCTCGAACGGCTCCGGCGGCGCAAGCTGCTGGATTGGCACCGGCAGCTCGCCCGTCGTGGCGGCACGCACGCGGTCGATGCGCACCTCCGGCGGCAGCAGCGAGTCGTCGGCGGCAAAAGTGACCGTCATGCCGTGCCGCGCCTCGATCTCGCCGAGCCGCACCCGCTTGTTGTTCAGGATATACAGCGCGATCGACCCGGCGACGTGCACCACGATCTCCGCCGCCCGCCGCTTGCCGCCCTCCTCCTCGATCCCGCGCAGCACGTGCAGCGCCGCGCTCTCGGTGCTGCGTACGGTGCCAGTTCCGGCGCAGTGCGGGCACACGACGAAGCTGGTCTCCGCGATGGACGGGCGCAGCCGCTGCCGGCTCATCTCCAGCAGGCCGAAGTGGCTGATCGAGCCAAGCTGGATGCGCGCACGGTCGTTCTTCAGCGACTCCTTCAGCCGCTTCTCGACGGCGGCGTTGTTGCGCCGGCTTTCCATGTCGATGAAGTCGATGACGATCAGCCCGGCCAGGTCGCGCAGGCGCAACTGACGGGCGGCCTCCTCGGCGGCCTCCAGGTTGGTCCGCAACGCCGTCTCCTCGATGCCGCGCTCCCGCGTGCTGCGGCCGGAGTTCACGTCGATGGCGACCAGCGCCTCGGTCTGGTTGATGACCAAGTAGCCGCCGGACCGCAACTGCACCGTGGGCAGCATCATGGCATCAAGCTGCGTCTCGACCTGCGCCTTGGCGAACAGCGGCTGCGGGTCGCGCCACAACTGCACCTTCTTGGCGTGGGTCGGCATCAGCATCCGCATGAAGTCGCGGGCGGCGCGCCAGCCCTGCTCGCCATCGACCAGGATGTCGTCCACGTCGCGGGAATAAACGTCGCGTATGGCGCGCTTGATAAGGCTGGCCTCCTCGTAGATCAGCGCAGGGGCCATGCTCTTCATCGTCAGGTCGCGGATTTGGTCCCACTGGTTCAGCAGGTACTCGCCGTCGCGCAGGATTTCCGCCTTCGGCCGGCTGGCCCCGGCGGTGCGGACGATCAGGCCCATGCCGCGCGGCAGGTCCAGCTCGGCCGTCACCTCCTTCAGGCGGCGGCGGTCGGCGGTGGAGGTGATCTTGCGGCTGATCCCGCCGCCACGGGGCGAGTTGGGCATCAGCACCGAGAAGCGCCCGGCCAGCGAGATATAGGTCGTCAGCGCCGCGCCTTTCGACCCGCGCTCCTCCTTCACCACCTGCACCAGCAGGATTTGCCGGCGGCGGATCACTTCCTGGATCTTGTAATTGCGTAGGAAGCGAGGCGTGGCGCGCGGCTCGCGGGAGTACTCGCCCTCGGTCTCGCCGCCCAGCTGCTCCGGCGGCGGCTCGGACGGGCCGGGGTAGTCGGCATCTGCCTCGGCGTCCGGCAGCGGCACGGGGGCGCCGTCGTCCAGGGTGATGGTGTCGTCCGCAGGCATGTCGGACGGCAGCGCCTCGGCTACGGGCGGCTCGGCGATGGTGGGGCCGTGGCTCGAACCGGGCAGCGTGTCGGGGAACAGGTCGGGCAGTGCGGCGTCGGGCAGTGCGGCGTCGGGCAGGCTGGAGTGCCCGTTCATGAACGGCACCTCTGCGCCGTCGTCCAGGGTCATGCTGTCGGAGGCCAGGCTGTCAGGGGTGTCGGCTGGCATCGCCTCGGCTGGCATCGTCTCAGCGGGCATCGTCTCAGCGGGCATCGTCTCAGCGGGCGTGCCCTCGACGGCATCCGGCGCTGGGTCGGAGACGTCAGGCGCCGCCTCGATGCTGCTATCCTCGCCGGGAAAGGTCGGCTGGTTGGTGTCGGATGCGGTGGGTTCGGCCACCTCCGGCGCCATGTCGCTGCCTTCCTCCTCCGTCGGAAAAAGCTGCCCGGCGTCCTCTGGGGCGACAAGGATGTCCTGGGCCACCACGGCTGCCTGTGCGACTTGGGAGGGACGGGGCATTTCCTCCGCCGCCTCCTCCGGTCCAATTTCCTGTGGCGTCGCGGCCGGCATCGCGGGCAGGCGGCCACGGGCCTCCCGGGCGGCGGCGCGATCCTCGGCCTCTTCCTCCTCGCGGGCTTCGGCCTCCTGCATCTCCAGCAGGCGCTGCCGGTCGGCGACGGGAAGCTGGTAATAGTCCGGGTGGATCTCGCCGAACGCCAGGAAGCCGTGCCGCCCGCCGCCGTACTCGACGAAGGCCGCCTGCAGGCTGGGTTCTACCCGGACGACCTTGGCAAGGTAGATGTTGCCCTTAAGTTGCTGCTTGGTCGATGTCTCGACGTCGTAGTCTTCGAGGCGGTTACCGTCCAGGACCACCACGCGGGTCTCTTCGGCGTGGGTGCTGTCGATCAGCATGCGCTTCGTCATGGGATGGGGGACTCCGGTGCGCCAGCTTCGCGCGTGGCAGGGCGCGGCGGCGGCTGATGGGGCAGTGGGGGAGCGGGTTCCCGCGTGGGAACCCCTGGAACAGCCCAAGGGGTGCGCGCGACGTGCTGGGTCCGGATGTCAGGTGGACGGGCACGGCGATCTGCATGTGGTCCCTTGGCTGGCGGGCCGGCGCATCGGGATGCGCCGCCCAGGTTGAGGCGTCGTCGCCCTGCCCGGGGCCGTTGCTGCGTGGCATCGCGCCGCGTTGCATGGAAGCCATCGGGCGGACCCGGCGCGCAGGGTTGCGCGGCGCGGGCGGCGGTGCAGGCTGGCAGGCGGTCATGGCCAGGCGGCCGGGGACGCCAAGGCCGCTGGCGCACCGCCAGGGTGTCGCAACAATGACGCAATCCCTGACCTACCGCAAGTACGGCGCGCAACCCACCCCTGCGCCTTGTGCCGGACGTCCCGCTTTGTGCTATCTTGGAGCCATGAGCAACGTGTCCCGCCGCCTGTTGCTGGCCGCCGCCGCGTTCGCCCCGGTGTCTGCATCGGCCCGCAGCGCTGCGCCGGTCGTCCTGCGCGCCAGGCCGCCCCTGCCGCTGGTGATGCTGGACCCCGGCCACGGCGGCAAGGACCCTGGCGCCATCGGCGTCACCGGCACCTATGAAAAGCACGTCGCCTTCGCCACCGCGGAGGAACTGCAGCGCCGGCTGCAGCATGGTGGGCGCTGCCGGGCGGAGCTGACGCGCGGGCGGGACGTGTTCATCCCCCTGCAGGACCGCGTCGCCATCGCGCAGCGCCGGGGCGCGGTGCTGATGATGTCAGTGCACGCCGATGCCCTGGCCGACCCCGGCGTGCGCGGCGCAAGCGTCTATACCCTGTCCGACACCGCCTCCGATGCCCAGACCGCCGCCCTGGCCCGGCGGGAGAACAGCGCCGACCGCTTCGGCGGCCCCAGCTTCCGCGACCTGCCGCCGGCCGTGGCCAGCATCCTGGGCAGCCTGGTCCGGCGGGAAACCCGGTCCGGGTCGGTCCGCATTGCCCGGAACCTAGTCGGCGCCATGCAGCCGGACGTGGGGCTGCTGCCCAACCCTTCGCGTCACGCTGGGTTCATGGTGCTGCGGGCCGCTGACATCCCGAGCGTGCTGGTGGAAATGGGCTTCATGTCGAACCAGCAAGACGAAGCTGCGTTGCGTCGCCCGGATCACCGCGCGCGCGTTGCCCTTGCGTTAACGCGCGCTGTAGAACACTTTTTAGACGGTTCCGAAGCAGGCACACACCTGGCGGGCTAGGGCGCGTGAGGCTAAAGGTAGCTGCATAATGAATGAAGACACTCCGAAGGCTGCTTCCCAGCCGCCCCGTGCCGCGAGTCGTGCGCCGATGTCGAAGCTGGCCCGGCGCCCGCGGCGGTTCCGCTTCGTGCGCCGGGCCGTGGGCACGGTGCTCGGCCTGGGCGTCGCGGCCGGCGTGGTGGGCGGCGCCTACGGGCTGCACATTTACAACCGCTACGCCGCCGACCTGCCGACCCTGGACAGCCTGTCGCACTACCAGCCCAAGGTCATGAGCCGGATGTATGCCGGGGACAGCCGGCTGATCGCCGAGATGGCGACGGAGCGGCGCATCTTCGTGCCCATCGGCGCGATCCCCGACATGGTGAAGCAGGCGTTCATCTCCGCCGAGGACCAGAAGTTCTGGAGCCACAAGGGCGTCGATCCCGTCGCCATCCTGCGCGCCGGCTGGTTCGACCTGATGCACCGGGGGGAGGGCAAGCGGCCGATCGGCGCCTCCACCATCACGCAGCAGGTCGCCAAGAACATGCTGCTGACCAACGAGGTCAGCATCGCCCGCAAGGTGAAGGAGCTGATCCTCGCCGTCGACATCGACAAGACGCTGTCCAAGGAGCGCGTGCTTGAGCTGTACCTGAACGAGATCTACCTCGGCCTGCGGTCGTACGGCGTGGCGGCGGCGGCGCAGGCGTACTTCAACAAGGGCCTGGACGACCTGACGGTGCCGGAGGCCGCGTTCCTGGCGGCGTTGCCTAAGGCGCCCAACAACTACGACCCGTTCCGCTTCCCCGACGCCGCCAAGACCCGGCGCAACTGGGTGCTGGACCGCATGGCCGACGACCACGCCATCACGCCAGACCAGGCGGCGGCCTACAAGGCGCAGCCGATCCTGCCCGCCGCGTTCCACCGGCCGGAAATCGCGCCAGGCTCGGAGTGGTTCGCCGAGGAGGTGCGCCGCCAGGTGATCGAGCAGTTCGGTTCCGACCCCGCCAACAACAACGGCCTTGCGATCCGCACCAGCCTGGACCCGGTGCTGCAGGCCGCTGCCGACGTTGCGCTCCGCAAGGCGCTGCTGGCCTACGACCGCAGCCATGGCGGCTGGCGCGGTGCGGCCGGGCACTTGGAAGGAGGGAATGGAATGCGGCTGGGCTGGAGCAACCGCCTCGCCGCCTTCCCCCGCCCGCCGGGGATGCTGCCGGAGTGGAACGTCGCCGTCGTGCTGGACACCACCAACGACGAGGCCAAGGTCGGCTGGATCGACCAGGCGGCAGGCGGGGCGTCGCGCACCGGATCGGTTTACTTGTCCGACCTGGGCTGGGCGCGTCCGGCGCACAAGGACGGCAGCATCGGCCCCGCCCCGCACCGCATCGCCGATGTCATGCAGGTCGGCGACATCGTGATGACCGAGCCGGCGCCCGGCAACGCTCCCGGTCGCAGCCGGACCGACCGGCTGTGGCTGCGGCAGGAACCGGAGGTGCAGGGCGCCCTGGTGTCGCTCGACCCGGCAACCGGCCGCGTGCTGGCGATGTCCGGCGGCTGGAGCGCCGGAAAAAGCCAGTTTAACCGCGCAACGCAGGCGCAGCGGCAGCCCGGCAGCAGCTTCAAGCCAATGGTCTATCTCACGGCGCTGCAGTCCGGCATGTCGCCGAGCCAGCGCGTGCTGGATGCGCCGTTCACGCAAAACCTGGGGGCGGCCGGCGTGTGGGAGCCCAACAACTACGGCATGACCTTCAACGGCCCGACCCCGTTGCGGATCGCGTTGGAGAAGTCGCTCAACCTGGTGACGGTGCGGATCGCGCAGAAGGTCGGCATGGACGCGGTGGCTGACAATGCCATCGCGTTCCACGTGGTGGACGGGATGCCTCGCGTGCTGCCGGCGGCGCTGGGCGCGGTGGAGACGACGGTGCTGCGCCAGGCCGCAGCCTACGCCGGGCTGGCAATGGGCGGCAAGGAGGTGCTGCCGTCCATGGTTGACTCCATCCAGGACCGCGACGGCCAGGTGATCTGGCGGCCGACCGGCGTCGATTGCACCGGCTGCGACGACCCAGCCAAGCCGCCCTCCCTGACCGACAACCGCAAGCAGATCGCCGATCCGCAGAGCGTGTTCCAGTTGGTAACGATGATGCAGGGCGTGGTGTCGAAGGGCAGCGGCTTCGCGGCAGGCGCCGGGCTGAACCGGGCCATCGCGGGCAAGACTGGCACCAGCCAGGACTTCAACGACGCCTGGTTTGTCGGCTTCACCCCCGACCTGGTGACGGCGGTGTGGGTCGGCTTCGACGACAACAGCAGCCTGGGCGACAAGGAAACCGGCGGCAGCGTCGCCGCACCGATCTGGCACGATTACATGGCGATGGCGCTGAAGGACCGGCCCAAGCTGGAGTTTAAGATGCCGGACGGGCTGCGTATGGCGACGTGGTCGAGCGGCAATGGCTCCCGCACCGATGCCTTCAAGCCGGACCAGGTGCCTGGGGCGAGCGGCGGCACCGTTGGCGGCAGCAGTGGCGGCGGCCATCATGGGGACGGCGGCGATGTGACTGCCAGCGGTGGCGGCGTCGGCATCGACAGCGGCATGGGCGGACTATATTAGGACCCATGTCCAACGAGTCCGACGCCCTCCACCACGAGATCAAGCAGTCCTTCGCGTTGCTGAGGAGGCATCTTTGACTGGGATGTCTCCACAGCACGCCTTGAGGAACTGAACGCACTTTCCGAGGACCCGGCGCTGTGGAACGATGCCACGGCGGCCCAGGCATTGATGCGCGAGCGCAACCGGCTGGCCGGGCTGATCGACGGCCTGCGCGCCATGCAGGCCGAGGCCGATGACGCTGCCGAGCTGATCGCCCTGGCCGAAGCCGAAGGCGACGCCGCCATGGTCGCGGATGGCATGGCGACGCTGGGCCAGGTGATGGAGGAGGCCAAGCGGCGCGAGATCGAGAGCCTGCTGTCCGGCGAGGCCGATCCGAACGATGCCTATGTCGAGGTGAACTCCGGCGCCGGTGGGACCGAAGCGCAGGACTGGGCGGAGATGCTGGCGCGGATGTATTCGCGCTGGGCCGACCAGCACGGCTACAAGGTGCAACTGATGGAGCAGAGCGAGGGCGAGCAGGCTGGCATCAAGTCGGCAACCATGCAGGTCAGCGGACCCAACGCCTATGGCTGGCTGAAGACCGAGGCCGGGGTGCATCGCCTGGTCCGCATCAGCCCGTTCGACAGCGCCGCCCGGCGCCAGACCAGCTTTGCCAGTGTGTGGGTCTATCCGGTGGTCGATGACAATATCGAGATCGAGGTGAACGAGGCCGACATCAAGGTGGACACCTACCGGGCCAGCGGCGCGGGCGGGCAGCATGTGAACAAGACGGACTCCGCCGTGCGCTTCACCCACATCCCCACCGGCATCGTCGTCGCCTGCCAGACCGACCGCAGCCAGCATCGCAACCGCGCCACGGCAATGACGATGCTGAAGGCCCGGCTGTATGAGGCGGAGCTGCAACGGCGGGAGGCGGCGTCCAACGTGCAGGAGGCCGCCAAGACCGACATCGGCTGGGGGCACCAGATCCGCAGCTATGTCCTGGCGCCGTATCAGATGGTGAAGGACCTGCGGACCGGCGTGGAGAAGGGCAATCCCGGTGCGGTGCTGGACGGCGACCTGGACGACTTCATGGCCGCCGCCCTGGCCGCCCGCGTCGGCGCCACCCGCAGCGACGCCAGCGCGCAGGCGCAATAGCAGCCTTCTTCCTCTCCCTCCGGGAGAGGGTCGGGGTGAGGGGGTCGAGAGCACTGAACGTTGCCAGCTTGAGGGCTGGCCTTCGCCCTACAACGTGCAGGCTGGGCGTTCGCCGTCCCCCTCACTCCGGCCCTCTCCCGGAAGAAGCCGGGGAAGGCTGCTTGAACACTGGTAAACCGTGTCCTTCTCATGCTGTTATTATCAGATAATGGTCCTGGGGAGGACAGATGATGGATGGCCAAATCCCGACAGGCCCGGCCCTGGCGTCCCGGCAAAGCCTGCCAGACGTCTTCGAAACTGACGTGCCCAATCGCCTGGACCGCCTGCCATGGAGTCGGTTCCATACCCTGGTTGTCATCGCCTTGGGGATCACCTGGATTCTCGATGGCCTGGAGGTGACGATCGTCGGCTCGCTGTCCGGCGCCATCGCCGCCAGCCCCCGCCTGCAGCTTACGGAAACCGAGGTCGGCCTGACCGCCAGCGCCTACTTGGCCGGTGCGGTCATCGGCGCGCTGTTCTTCGGCTGGCTGACCGACCGGCTGGGGCGCAAGAAGCTGTTCACGCTGACGGTGCTGGTCTACTTGATCGCCACCATCGCCTCCGGCTTCTCCTGGAATATGTGGTCGTTCATCACGTTCCGCTTCATCACGGGCCTGGGCATCGGCGGCGAGTATGCCGCGGTGAACTGCACCATCCAGGAGCTGATCCCCGCCCGGCGCCGCGGCTTCACCGACCTGGTGATCAACGGCAGCTTCTGGCTCGGCGCGGCGCTGGGCGGGCTTGGCGCCGTGGTGGCGCTCGACCCGGCCGTCATGGACCACGAGACGGGCTGGCGCAGTGTCTTCGTCATCGGCGGCTTGATCGGCGTGGTCGTGCTGTTCCTGCGCCGCTTCATCCCGGAAAGCCCGCGCTGGCTGATGACGCACGGCCGCCCGGAGGAGGCCGCCGCCGTCGTTGCCGGCATCGAGGCACGGGTGGAGGGGGAAACCGGGGCGCCGCTGCCTCCGGTCCCGCCGGGCACCCTGCGGCTGCGCCGTCACAATAACGGGTGGTTCCTGCACAGCCTCCGGGTGCTGGTCACGCAGTATCGCAGCCGCACCGTGCTGGCGCTGGCGCTGATGGGGTCGCAAGCCTTCTGCTACAACGCGGTGCTATTCACCTACGGCCTGGTGCTGACCCGGTTCTATGGGGTGGGGATGGGCAGCATCGGCTGGTTCATGCTGCCCTTCGCGCTGGGCAACTTCATGGGGCCGTTGCTGCTGGGGCCGCTGTTCGACAGCCTTGGGCGCAAGCTGATGATCAGCGCGACCTATGCCCTGTCTGGCATTCTGATGATCGGCGTCGGTGTGCTGTTCGTACAGGGCCGGCTGAACGCGCAGGAGCAGACCTTGGCCTGGACGGTCATCTTCTTCTTCGCCTCGGCCGCGGCGTCGTCGGCCTACCTTACCGTTGGGGAGACGTTTCCCCTCGAGTGCCGCGCGGTCGCGATCTCGGTGTTTTATGCGCTGGGCACGGCGGTGGGCGGTATCGCCGGGCCAGCCGTGTTCGGCCGGCTGATCCAGACCGGGGCACGCAGCGAGGTGCTGCTGGGCTACCTGCTCGGCGGTGGGCTGATGGTGGGCGCGGCGGTGGTGGAGATGTTCCTGGGCGTGAGCTGCGAGAAGCGGTCGCTGGAGGAGGTTGCCCCGCCGCTGTCCGCTGCCTGACCCCTCCGGCATGAAACCCGAGGCGGCGTTTCTCGTTACGACCGCACGGCATCGGGCCGTTCAGGAGTGCTGGCAATGGTTGACGAGAACCGGGTTGAGGGTGCGTTTGACAAGGCCAAGGGCGCCATCAAGGAAGGCATCGGCAAGATGACCGGCGACGAGAAGCTGCAAGGCGAAGGCATGGCCGACAAGGCCAAGGGCAAGGCCGAGAGCGCCGTTGGTGGGGCCAAGGACACCGTGCGCGACGCAGCCGACAAGGTCTAATTCCCGCACCAGAACTGATGCGCGGGCGCCCTAGTGGCGCCCGTCTGCATTCAAGCCCTCCCGCAATTCGCCTGGGTGCGCCATATGGTGAGGGTGAATGGAGTGCTGGGCTTGGTTGACCGTCAAGAATACCGCAACGCAATGGCCCGGCTCGGCGCTGCGGTCAGCGTCATTACGACAACGGGTGCCGATGGCGACGCCGGGTTTACGGCGTCCGCAGTGTGCAGCGTCACCGATGACCCGCCGACCCTGCTGGTGTGCATGAACCGTGGTGGTTCGTTGCATGACGCCGTCAAGGCAAACGGCGTGCTGTGCGTCAACACCCTGGCCGCGGCGCAGGAGCACCTCTCGCCGCTGTTTGCCGGGTTCGTGGATGTCCCGATGACCGAGTGGTTCGACGCCGCTGCTTGGACGACGCTCGTGACCGGCTCTCCGGTGTTGGCTGATGCTGTCGTCTCGTTCGACTGCCGCATCGCCCAGGTCACCGAGGTTGGCACCCACAGCGTGCTGTTCTGCGAAGTATTGGCGATCCAGGCCGGGCCGGCGCATGAGGGGTTGATCTACTTCGGCCGGTCCTACCACCGCATCACGGTGGCCGCTTAGACAAGCCGCCCCCTCTCCCTCCGGGAGAGGGCCGGAGTGAGGGGAGCCACAGGCACCTAATTTTCCAGAAGAAGGGCCAAGCTTGCTCCCAACCGGAGCGAAGCTCAGTCCCCACAGCTTCCCTCATCCCAACCCTCTCCCGGAGGGAGAGGGAGCCAGACCCGGTCAGTGTCTGCGTTGAGAAAGGCGGCTACAACTCGGAGTAGTTGCCGTTCTTCCAAACATAGAACACGTAATCCGGCACAGTCGGGTCGCCCTTCTTGTCGAACGTCGTGCCGCCCAGCACGCTGCCCCACTTCTGGCCGTCGCGCAGGGTGTCGGCGACCTTCTTGCCGTCGATGCTCTTGGCCTGCGTCGCAGCCTCCGCCCACACCTGCAGCGCGGCGTAGGTATAAAGCGTGTAGCCCTCGGGATCGATTTTGTTGGCCTTGAACTCGGCGACGACCTTCTCCGCCCCCGGGCGCTTGCGCGGGTCGGAGGCGAAGGTCATCAGCGTACCCTCGCCGGCGGGGCCGCTGATCTGCCAATACTCGTTGGTCACCAGGGCGTCGCCGCCGACCATGGTGATGTTCATGCCCTGCTCCTTGGCCTGGCGCGCGATCAGCCCGGTTTCGGTGTGATAGCCGCCGACGTAGATCACCTGCACCCCGGCCTGCTTCATGCGGCTGATAAGGGCGGAGTAGTCGCGCTCGCCGGGGGTGTAGGCGGCGTACATCGTCTCGGTCAGGCCGTTGGCGTTCAGCGACTTCTTGGTCTCGTCCGCCAGGCCTTTGCCGTAGGCGGTGTTGTCGTGCAGGATCGCCACCTTCTCGCCCTTGAAGTGCTCGGCCATGAACTTGCCGGCGATCAGGCCCTGCTGGTCATCGCGCCCGCACAGGCGGAAGGTGTTCCAGCCGCCCTCGTCGGTGTACTTGGGATTGGTGCTGGCCGGGCTGATCTCCAGCACGCCTTCCTCGCCATAGACCTTGCTGGCGGGGATGCTGCTGCCGGAGCAGTAGTGCCCGGCGACCACCGCCACCTTGCGGCTGGCCATCTGGTTGGCGACCGACACCGCCTGCTTCGGGTCGCAGGCGTCGTCGCCGACCTCCAGCACAAGCTGCTGGCCCAGCACGCCGCCGGCCTTGTTGATGTCGGCGACCGCCTGCTCGGCCCCGGCCTTCATCTGCGCGCCGACCGCGGCGTATTCGCCAGTCATCGGCCCCACGGTCGCGACGTGGATCTGGGCCTGCGCGGCGGCTGTGGCGGCCAGCAGGGCGACGCTGGCGAAAAGTGTCCTGCGGAGCATGGGAAGTTTCCTCGAATTCGTGAACGAGGGAACGTTAGGCGCAAGCGGGCGCGGCGGGAAGGTGCTAACGCGGCGCCAATGGAGCGTCAAAGCCGTAGCGGGCCAGCACCGCCTGGCCCGGCGCCGACAGGATGTAGCTGATGAACGGCAGCGCCACCCGCGGGTCGGCGGCCTGCAGCGCGGTCAGGCCGTACTCGGCGCCGACGGACAGCGCGGGCGGCAGCTCCACGACGGTGATGCCGGGGGACTGCGCGGCGGCCTCGATCCCCGCGGTGCAGTAGGCGAGGAAGATGTCGGCCTGGCCGTCCGTAAGGCGCCAGCCATAAGCGTTGCGCCCGGCCGGCGGCTGGGCATCGTTGCCACCGCCGACCAGCCGCAGCGCCTTGGCCTCCAGGGTGCGCTTCGTGCCGGGGCGCAGGGCGTCCGCGCGGGCGAACACCTGCATGGCGTAGTCGCCGGCGGGGTCGTTGCCGGGCGTGGAGGTGGCCAGCTTGACCTCTGGCGCAAGCATCACGTCAAGGACGCTGTCCGTCGTCACCGGCAGGCCGGGCCGGGCCAGGGCGCACAGGCGGTTGCGGGTGAACATCACCACCGGCCCGGCCTTGCCCGCCTTCGCCAGCGCCAGCGGGTTGGCCATGTCGGCGGAGGCATACACGTCGCCAGCCTCCCCGCGCTCAAGCCTCTGACGCAGCAGGCCGGAGGAACCCCATACGGGATCGATCCTGATGCCATACGCGGCGGCGAAATCCTGGGCGACCGCGGTCAGCGCGGGCCTGAGGCTGCCGGCAGCGTGCAGGCGCACCACGCCATCCTCCGCGTGCGCCGCCGGGGCAAGGATGGTGAGGGCTGCCACTGCGGCCAGGGTCCAGCGCCTCAATGCGCGCCCTCCAAGTAGGCCGCCCGGATTTCCGGCCGCGCCAGCAGCTCCGCCCCTGGCCCGGCCATGGTGATGATGCCGTTGACCAGCACGTAGCCGCGGTGCGCCAGGCGCAACGCCTGGAAGGCGTTCTGCTCCACCAGCAGCACCGTCAGCCCGGTGTCGCGGTTCAACTGCCGGATCGCGCCGAAAATCTGCCGCACCACCAGCGGCGCCAGGCCCAGGCTGGGTTCGTCGAGCAGCAGCAGCCGCGGCTGGCTCATCAGCGCGCGGCCGATGGCGAGCATCTGCTGCTCGCCGCCGGACAGGGTGCCGCCGCGCTGCGACAGGCGCTCTTTCAGCCGGGGGAACAGGGTGAACACCAGGTCTCGCGTGGCCTCGTAGTTCTTCATGCCCACGACCTGCGCGCCCATCAGCAGGTTCTCGTGCACCGACATGCGGCCGAAGATGCGGCGGCCCTCGGGGGACTGCGCCACGCCCATGTGCATGATCTCGTGCGTGGGCAGCGCGGTGATGTCCTGGCCGTCGAGCAGGATCTGGCCGTCGCGGGCGTGCGGGCTGCCGCAGATGGTCATCATCAGGGTGCTCTTGCCGGCCCCGTTGGCGCCGATCAGGGTCACGATCTCGCCGGGCATCACCTGCAGATCGACGCCCTTCAGGGCCTGGATCGCGCCGTAGTACGCGGTGACGCCGGACAGGGCCAGCAGGGGCCGCGTCATGCCCCCACCGCCAGCGGGGCGTCGGCGTCGTCCTCGTCGCCCTCCCCGAGATAGGCGGCGATCACATTGGGATCGCCGCGGACGTAGGTGGGGTCGCCGTCGCTGATGCGCTTGCCGTGGTCCAGGACGACGATGTGGTCGCTGATCCGCATGACCACGCCCATGTCGTGCTCGATCAGCAGGATGGAGCAGCCGTCGGCCTGGATGGATTTCAGCAGGCCCGCCAGCTCGTCACTCTCCCGCGGGTTCAGCCCGGCGGCGGGTTCGTCCAGGCACAGCAGCACCGGGCCGGTGCACATGGCGCGGGCGATCTCCAGCCGGCGCTGGTCGCCATAGGGCAGCGCGCCGGCCGGGTCGTCGGCGCGGTGCAGCAGGCGGATGCGGTCCAGCCAGCCGCGGGCGCGCTCGATGGCCACCACCTCCGCCCGGTGGTGCCCGCCCAGGCCGAACACTGCCAGCAGGCCCGATCCGACGTTGGGCATCAGGGTGTTGTGCTGCGCCACCAGCAGGTTCTCCAGCACCGTCATGCCGGCGAACAGCCGGATGTTCTGGAACGTGCGGGCGACGCGGGCGCGGCGGGCGATGCTGTGGCCGGGCAGAGCCTGCAAGGCGAAGGCCGCGCCGTCCGGATGCGTCAGCACGATGCCGCCGGAGGTCGGGCGGTAGAAGCCGGTGATGCAGTTGAACACCGTGGTCTTCCCCGCGCCGTTCGGGCCGATGACGGAGGTGATCTCACCCCGCCGCGCCTCGAACGACAGCGCGTTCACCGCCGTCAGGCCGCCGAAGCGCATGGTGAGGTCGCCCACCCGGAGCAGGGGAGGGTTAGCCACGACCTTCCGCCACCAGCTCGGCCGCGATCTCCCGCCGCTGCCCAAGCGCCACGCTGGGCGTGCGGCCCGACACCAGGCCGCGCGGGCGCAGCACCATGATCAGCACCAGCGCCGAGCCGAACATCAGCATCCGGTAGTCCTGCAGGTCGCGGAAGATCTCGAACCCGCCGATCATCACCACCGCCGCGAGCGCCGTGCCCAACTGGCTGCCCAGGCCGCCCAGCACGACGATGGCCAGCACGATGGCGCTCTCGATGAAGGTGAAGCTCTCCGGGCTGATGAACGCCGCGCGGGTGGCGAAGAACGCCCCGGCCAGGCCACCGAACCCGGCGCCGATGGCAAACGCCGTCAGCTTGGTCACCGTCACGTTGATGCCCAGGCTGCGGCAGGCGACCTCGTCCTCCCGCAGCGCCTCCCACGCGCGGCCGAGCGCCACGCGCCGCAGCCGCAGCGCCACCCAGTTGGTCAGCAGCGCCAGGCCGAGGATCACGTAGTACAGGAACGCCACCCGGTGCGTCGGGCTGGGCTCCAGGCCGAAGGCGCCGGCGAAGGTGCCGGGTCCGCCGGCCATGGAGAACTGCAGGCCGAACAGGGTCGGGCGCGGGATGCCGCTGATGCCGTTCGGTCCGCCGGTGATGCTGGCGGCGTTCAGCAGCACGATGCGGATGATCTCGCCGAACGCCAGCGTGACGATGGCCAGGTAGTCGCCGCGCAGCCGCAGCACGGGAAAGCCCAGCATCACGCCCCACAGCGCCGCCAGCAGCCCGGCCAGCGGCAGGCAGGTCCAGAACCCCAGCCCGAACGTTTGCGCCAGCAGCGCATAGGAGTACGCGCCAACGGCGTAGAACGCGACGTAGCCAAGGTCCAGCAACCCCGCGAGCCCAACGACGATGTTCAGCCCCCAGCCCAGCATCACATAGGTCAGCACCAAGATGCCGAGGTCGATCACATAGCGCCCGAACAGCAGCGGCAGCAGCACCGCGAATGCCAGCAGCAACGGCGCGACGAAATGCCCGTAGCGCGTCAGGGTCTCGGCCAGGCGGCGGTTGGCGCGGTATCCGGCTGGGCGGTCCCGCCGGGTCAGCAGCCAGATCAGCCGGGCGACGAAGATGCCGCCCACGATGGACGCCAGCAGCCCCGGCCGCGGGATCAGGAACATGCCGGTCGGCTCGGCCTCGGTCTTTACGCCGACCATCGCCGCGAACAGCCCGAACGCCACCAGCGCCGTCAGCCCGGCGTCGCGCAGGGCTGCAACGGGGCGGGTCATACCTTTTCCACGTCGGCGCGGCCCAGCAGGCCCGTCGGCATGAAGATCAGCACGATGATGAGCACGCTGAACGCCGCCACGTCCTTGTACTGCACGCTGAAGTAGGCGGACCAGAAGGTCTCGATCAGCCCGATGGCGAGGCCACCCAGCACGGCGCCGGGCAGCGAACCAATGCCGCCCAAGACGGCAGCGGTGAACGCCTTCACCCCGGCAACAAAGCCGATGAAGAAGTCGATCACCCCGTAGTACAGCAGGAACAGCAGCCCCGCGACCGCCGCCAGCGCCGCGCCGATGACGAAGGTCAGGCTGATGGTACGGTCGGTGTCGATGCCCAGCAGGCCCGCCATCTTCTGGTCCTGCTCGCAGGCGCGCATCGACCGGCCGAGCGGCGTCGCCGTCACGAGATAGGTGAAGATGCCGAGCACCACCAGCGTCACCACCACGATCACCATCTGCATCCAGGACATCTGCACCTGGAAGCCGTCGAGGTTCAGGATTTGCACGCCGCCGGGGATGACCGGGGCGATCACCTTGACGCGGGCGCCCTGGCTGACCTGGGCGAAGTTCTGCAGCACGATGGACATGCCGATGGCGCTGATCAGCGGCGCCAGGCGGAAGCTGCCGCGCAAGGGGCGGTAGGCGATGCGCTCGATGGTCCAGCCGTACAGGGCGGCGATCCCCGCGGCGAACACCAGGGTCAGCGCCAGGGCGAGGGGGACGGAGGTGATGCCCAGGCCGGACAGCGCGGTAAGGGCGATCAGCGACAGGAAGGCGCCGATCATGAACACGTCGCCATGGGCGAAGTTGATCATGCCGATGATGCCATAGACCATGGTGTAGCCGACGGCGATCAGCCCGTAGATCATGCCCAGGGTGACGCCGTTGATGAGCTGTTGCAGCGCGTAGGCCAAGGCGTCTTCCCGGAGTTGCGGTGTCCATGCAGAGAACACGGGGCTGGGCTGCCACGCAAGCGGCGTTCCTTGGGCGGGGTTGGGCTGTCTTGCAAAGCCGGGGAGGCGCTGCTATCTCGCGGTCACGATGGGCGCCTAGCTCAGTTGGTAGAGCAGCTGACTCTTAATCAGCGGGTCGTTGGTTCGAACCCAACGGCGCCCACCATCGCGCCCCGGCGCTGAAAGCGTGCGGGCGTTAGGCCGGCAGCGATCAACATCCCGGATCGCGTAGTCTGCCTATGCCGGCCCGAAAGTCGCATCAAAAAACCGGCAAATCCGGCAACGGCACGCCGAACCACTTGCGGTGCAGGGCGTCCAACTCGCCGTTGTTCTTCACATAGTAAACAAACGTATTCACCCACTGGTGCAGGTTGAACTGGTTGGCCCGCATCGTGATCCCATTCGGCTGGCGGAGAAGCACGAACTTCTTGGCGATGTCGGCACCGGGGTTCTGCTTCATGACGCCGTCGAACGTCAGCCCAGTCTCCGCCATAGCATCCACCTGCCCCGTCAGCAGCGCCTGATAAGTGCTCGGCGTGTCGTCGAACCGCATCATCCGCGCGCTGCTTCCCAGGGCGCCGGTCAGCAGCACATCCTGCACGGTGCCGCGCGGCACACCGACGCGCAGGCCCTTCAGGTCGCTGATCCCGCTGATCTCCTTGCCCTTGGGGCCGTAAACGGTGTTCTCGATGGCGCTGTAGGGGATGCTGAACATCACCTGCTTCGCCCGCTCCGGCGTGATGCCGAACGTGGCGACGATCAGGTCCACCTTGCCCGTCACCAGGAACGGCAGCCGGTTCGGCCCCGTGAGCTGCACCAGGTTCACCTTCACGCCCATCGACTTGCCCAGCATACGCGCGACCTCGATGTCATAGCCGTCCGGCTCCTGCTTGTCGTTCAGCAGGCCATACGGCGGCAGGTCGATCAGCACGCCGATGTTGATGGCGCCGCGGCTGACGATCTCGTCCACTGTCTGCGCCCGCGCCTGCGCGGTTCCGAGCAGCACGCCCAGCGCCAGGGCCGCCAGCGCCATGACAAGGCGCTTGAGTGCCAAATGCTTGAAAGTGGGCCGCCGCATGTGCATCCCCCCGGATGATCGTTCATTGGATGATCGTTCATTGCTTGTAGGCCCGGCCCAGCCGCCGCTCCAGGTGGCGGCTGGCCAAGGTCAGCGGCCAGCAAAGCAGGAAGTAGATCAGCGCGACAGTGCCGAAGATCGCGAACGGCCGGAACGTCGCGTTGTTCAGCAACTGCCCGGCCCGCGTCAGCTCGACGAAGCCGATCACCGCCGCCAGCGAGGTGCTTTTCACCAAGTTGACCAGGAACCCCACCGTCGGCGCAGTCGCCAGCCGCAGCGCCTGCGGCCCCACCACCCGCAGCATCCGCGCGCCATAGCCCAGCCCCAGCGCCCGCGCCGCCTCCGCCTGGCCCGGCGGCACCGCCTGGATCGACCCGCGCCAAATCTCCCCCAGGAACGCTCCGGCATTGAGCGACAGTCCCAGCACCGCCGACGCATACGCCCCCAGCCCGATCCCCAGCATGTCCCCGCCAAAGAACACCAGGAACAATTGCAGCAGCAGCGGCGTCCCCTGGAACACCCGGATGTAGCCGACGGCGAACCACCGGAGCGCCCGGGCGGCCGACACCCGCATGAGCGCAATGGCCAGCCCGACCACCCCGCCGCCGACGAATGCGGAGGCGGACAGCACCACCGTCCAGCGCGCGGCATAGGGCAGGAACAGCAGGTCGTTCCAGGTCAGCGTCCGCACCAGCGCGCCGCCGGCCGGGCGAAGGCCAGGCGCCCGGCCACGGCAAACACCCCGGTGAACAGCATGGACAACCCGAAGTAGATCGCCGTGGCGACGATATACGCCTCGAAGCTGCGGAAGGTGCGGGACTGGATGTCCTGCGCCGCCGCCGTCAGCTCGTCTGCCGAAATCACCGACACGATGGAGGAGTTCAGCATCAGCAGGATGAACTGACTGCCGAGCGGCGGCACCACGGCGCGCAACGCCTGCGGCAGCACGACCAGGCGGAACACCTGCAGCCGGTGCAGGCCCAGCGCGCGGGCGGCCTCGGACTGGCCGGGACCGACGCTCTCGATGCCGGCGCGGATGATCTCGATCGTGTAGGCGCTGCCGTTCAGCACCATGGCGATGATCGCGCACGGCACGGGGTCCAGCCGCACGCCGACCGCCGGCAGGCCGAAGAAGATCAGGAACACCTGCACCAGGAACGGCGTGTTGCGGATGGCCTCGACGTAGGCGGACACCAGCACCTGCAGCCAGCGCGGCCCGCCGGTGCGCGCAAGGGCGCCGAACACCGCCACGATCAAGCTGAGCACCATCGACGCCGCCGACAGCTCCAGCGTCAGCGCCGTGCCCCAGAACAGCTCGTCGCGGGCGGCCCAGATGTCGCCGAAGTGGAAGGTGTATGGCACCGGATCGTTTCCCCGGCGCGAGCTAACCAGCCATGGCAAGGACCGTCAAAGGTGGGGCCGCCTTCTCCCTCTCCCCCTTCGGGAGAGGGCCGGGGTGAGGGGGTCTTACTTGCCTGCCTGCTCAGCCAAACACCGCCAGCATTGCCGAGATCGCGCTGCCCGGACTGGGGATCACGCCCGAAGATCCCCTCACCCCGGCCCTCCCCCGGAGGGAGAGGGACAAGTGTGATCAGGAGCCGGTCAGCCCATCCACGAATGCCGCCATCCCCGGCTGGCGCGCGGTGGTGCAGCGGGCGGCGTGCAGCACGGCGCGGACTTCGGCAATGGCCCGGTCCAGGTCGGCATTGACGACGACATGGTCGAACTCGGCCCAGTGCGACATCTCAGCCCGGGCGGCAGCCATGCGCCGCGCGATCTGCTCTGCGCTGTCCCCGGCGCGTGCGCGCAGCCGGGCCTCCAGGGCCGGCAGCGAGGGCGGCAGTATGAATGCGCCGACCACGTCCGCCGGCAACGCCTGGCGCAACTGGCGAAAGCCCTGCCAGTCGATGTCGAACACCACGTCCTGGCCTTCCTGCAACGCCCTCTCAACCGGTGCCCGGGGCGTACCGTAGTAGCGACCGAACACCTGTGCCGATTCTAGAAGCTCATTCTTAAACTTCCTCAAGACAAATTCTGTCTCGTCTACGAAATGGTAATGTACACCGTCCACCTCGCCGGGCCGGGGCGCACGGGTGGTGGCGCTGACCGACAGCGACAGGGCGGGTTCGCTGGCGAGCAGGGCGCGGGTGATCGTGCTCTTTCCCGCGCCGGACGGGGCTGCCACCACCAGGCACACTCCCCGTCTGGGCAGGCCGGCCCTACTCGACATTCTGCACCTGCTCGCGCATCTGCTCGACCGTGGCCTTCAGTCGCAGCCCGGTCGCGGTCAGCGGCACCGAGGCCGACTTGCTGCACAGCGTGTTCACCTCCCGCACGAACTCCTGCACCAGGAAGTCGAACCGGCGCCCGACCGCCGCGCCATCGGCCAGCAGGGCGCGGGCGGCGGCCAGGTGCGCGGTCAGCCGGTCCAGCTCCTCCCGCACGTCGGACCGGCTGGCGAGCAACGCGACCTCGGCGGCAATGCGGTCCTCCGGCAGGCGAGGCTGGTCGCGCACCAAGGGCTGGTCACGCATCAGAGGCTGGTCGCGCAGCAGGGCGGCCAGGCTGTCCATCATGCGGGCGCGCTGCAGGGCGGGCTGATCGGCCGCCTCCGCCGTCGCCCTCGCATGCAGGGCCGCCACCTCGTCAAGCTGCGTGCCCAGCAGGACCGCCAGGCGTGCGCCCTCCGCGAGCCTGGCTGCGCACAGGCCGGCCAGCGCCCCGGTGTAGCCAGCCTGCACGGCGGCGATGGCGGCAGGTGCCACGCCCTCCTCCACCGCAGCCGCGCGCAGCACGCCGGGCATGGCCAGCAGCGCCTCGGCGCGCGGCGGCGGGGCGCCGGGGATGCGGGCGGCCAGGTCCAGCGCCAGGCGCAGCAGCTCGTCCAGCACGGCCGGGTCGGCGGCCAGGCGGGCGCGCTCCTCGCGCTTGACGGTCAGCGTGCCGTTCACGTTGCCGCGGCGCAGCACGCGGCCGGCCTCGTCGCGCAGCGCCGGCTCCAGCGCGTCGAAGCCCGGCGGCAGGCGCAGGCGCACATCCAGGCCGCGCCCGTTCACGCTGCGCAGCTCCCATGCCCAGGTCAGCCCGGCGGCGGCGCCCTCCGTGCGGGCAAACCCGGTCATGGATGTGACAGCCGGGGATGCGACAGCCGGGGATGCGACAGCCGGGGATGCGACAGCCGGGGACGCCACAGCCGGGAACGCCGGCGAGGACGCCGCCGGGATCACGGCTGCCGCCTCGCCCGCTCCACTTCACGCCAGTGCGCGACATTGCGGAGGTGCTCCTCCTGCGTGCGGGCGAACACATGGCCCCCCATGCCGTCCGCCACGAAGTACAGGTCGTCCGACTGCGCCGGCTGCGTCACCGCCCGCAGCGCGGCAAGGCCCGGCATGGAGATCGGACCCGGTGGCAAGCCCCCAATCCGGTACGTGTTGTAGGGATCGTTCCGTTCCAGCTCCGCCCGCGTCAGCCCATGGCTCAGCACCCCGGAGCCGCCGCTGGCCGAGTAGGCCACCGTAGGGTCCGATTGCAGCCTCATGCCGATCCGCAGCCGGTTCAGGAACACCGCGGCGATGTGCGGGCGCTCCTCCGGCTTGGCCGTCTCCCGCTCGACTATGCTGGCCAGGATCAGCGCATCGCGCGGGCTGTCCAGCGGCAGGGTAGGGCTGCGCGCGGCCCAGGCGCGCTCCAGGGCGCGGTCCATGTCGCGTGCGGCGCGCTCGGCCAGGGCGGCGCGGGTGGTGCCGCGGTCGAACGCATAGGTCTCGGGCAGCAACCCGCCCTCCGCCGGCATCACGGGATCGCCCTCCAGCACCGGGGTGCGGTCCAGCAGGGCCGCCACCTGGGCGGCGGTCAGACCCTCCGGGATGGTGACGTGGTGCTGGATCGGCTTGGCGGTCCGCAGCACGGCCAGCACCTGGCGCAGGCTGCCGGCGGCGGGAAACTCAAGCTCTCCGGCATGCAACGCGCCTCCGCCAGCGGTGGCGAGCACGGCCAGCCGCAGCCGCAGCGGGCTGGCGATCACGCCGTCCTGCGCCAACGCATCCGCCACCTGCTCAATGCCGCCATGCGGCACGACGACCGCCTGATCCGCCGGCAGCGGGCCAGGCTGGTCATAGGCGCGCAGGGCATAGAACGCCGCACCGCCCGCCAGCAGGAGCAGGACAAGGACAACAGCCGCCGCCCGCTTCATGCTCCAGCCAGGCCGGCGTTAGGCGGCACGCTTGAACAGGATGCTGGCATTGGTGCCGCCGAAACCGAAGCTGTTGGACAGCGCCACGTCCACCCGGCGCTCCTGCGCATGCAACGGCACCCGGTCGATCACGCTCTCCCGGCTCGGGTTTTCCAGGTTCAGCGTGGGCGGCACGACGCCGTCGCGGATGGCGAGCAGGGAGAAGATCGCCTCGATGGCGCCGGCCGCACCCAGCAGGTGGCCGGTGGCGGACTTGGTCGATGACATGGCCAGCCCGCGTGCGTCGTCGCCGAAGAAGCGCTCGACCGCCTCAAGCTCCAGGTCGTCGCCCAGGGGGGTGCTGGTGCCGTGGGCGTTGACGTACTGCACATCGCCGGCCTGCATCCCGCCGTTGCGGAAGGCGGCCTTCATCGCGCGGTAGGCGCCCTCGTGCCCCTCGGCCGGGGCGGTGATGTGGTGGGCGTCGCCGGACATGCCATAGCCGCCGACCTCGCCGTAAATCTTGGCCCCACGCTTCTGCGCGTGCTCCAGCTCCTCAAGCACCACGACCCCTGCGCCCTCGCCCATGACGAAGCCGTCGCGGTCGCGATCCCATGGGCGGCTGGCCGCGGTCGGGTTGCCGTTGAAGTTGGTGGACAGCGCCCGGCTGGCACAGAACCCGGCCATGCCAAGCTCGTTCACCGCGCCCTCCGCCCCGCCGGCCACCATGACGTCCGCATCGCCCCAGGCGATCAGCCGGGCCGCGTCACCGATGGCATGGACCCCGGTCGCGCAGGCCGTCACCACCGAGTGGTTCGGCCCCTTGAAGCCATACTTGATCGAGACATGCCCGGACGCCAGGTTGATCAGCGCCGAGGGGATGAAGAACGGCGACAACCGCCGCGCCTTCCCCGTGTAAACCATCACCGACGCATCGTAGATGGTGCCCAGGCCGCCGATGCCGGAGCCGATCATCACGCCGGTGGCGCAGCGCTCGTCCTCATCGGGCGGCACCCAGCCGCTGTCCTCGACCGCCTCGCTGGCCGCCACCACCGCGAGGTGGATGAAGCGGTCCATCTTCTTCTGGTCCTTGATCGGAATCCACTCGCTGAGGTCCAGCCCGCCCTCGGCCCGGGTCCCCAGCGGCACCTGGCCGGCGATCTTGGCCGTCAGCTCCGTCGTGTCAAAGGACTGGATGGCGCGGATGCCGCTTTCGCCGTTCACCAGCCGCCGCCAGACCCGCTCCACCCCCAGGCCGAGCGGGCAGGCGATGCCCATGCCCGTCACGACCACGCGCCGCATCGCCCCTGTCATCCTTGGACGCCTTGGGCCTACGCGGCCTTCTGCTTCTCTATGAAGTCGATCGCGTCCTTGACGGTGCTGATCTTCTCGGCGGCGTCCTCGGGGATCTCGACGCTGAACGCCTCCTCGAAGGCCATCACCAGCTCGACCGTGTCCAGGCTGTCGGCGCCCAGGTCGTCGATGAACGACGCCTCGGGGGTTACCTTGGCCTCCTCGACGCCCAGGTGCTCGACCACGATCTTCTTAACCTTGTCGGCGATCTCGCTCATCTTGTCCTCGGTTCCTGTCTGCCGCTGTGCCCGCATGTGCGCGGCTGGTTGCACCGTAACGTCCCGCACCTAGCAGCCGGGCAGACCCGGCCGTTCTGAACGAAGCAAGCGGGGCGCTTAGCATGGTTTCGGATGCCCCGCCAAGGCAATGCAGCCTTGTTGCGGCAGGCTCGCGGGGGGCATCAGAGCATTGCCATCCCGCCGTTGACGTGCAGCGTCGCGCCGGTGATCCAGGCGGCCTCGTCGGACGCCAAGAACAGCACGGCCGAGGCCACGTCGCCGGGCTGGCCCATGCGGCCGAGCGGGATGGCGGCGGTCAGCCTGGCGCGCTGGTCCGCGGTCAGCGCGTCGGTCATCGGCGTCTCGACGAAGCCCGGCGCGACCACGTTCACGGTGATGCCCCGGCTGCCGACCTCCTGCGCCAGCGCCTTGCTCATGCCGACCAGCCCGGCCTTGGCGGCGGCGTAGTTGGCCTGGCCGGGGTTGCCCGTCGCGCCGACGATGCTGCTGATGCCGATGATGCGGCCGGCCCGGCGCTTCAGCATGCCGCGCAGGGCGGCGCGCGCCAGGCGGAACGGCGCGGACAGGTCCACGTCCAGCACGGCGTCCCAGTCGGCGTCCTTCATCCGCATCGCCAGCATGTCCCGCGTCAGCCCGGCGTTGTTGACCAGGACGTGCAACGGGCCGCACGCCGCCTCCGCCGCGGCAACCAGGGCGTCGGCTGCCCCAGCATCCCGCAGGTCGGCCGGGCAGGCGTGCGCGCGTTCGCCCAGTTCGGCCGCCAGCGCGTCCAGCGCATCGCGCCGGGTGCCGGACAGGGCGACCGCCGCGCCCTGGGCGTGCAGGGTCCGCGCGATGGCGGCGCCCAGCCCGCCGGACGCGCCGGTGACCAGCGCCGCCTTGCCGTCGAGCCGGAACATCTAGAGGGTCCGCAGCATGGCTTCAATCTCCGCCGGGGTGCCGGCCGAGGCCGCCGCGCTGTCCGGGCTGATGCGGCGGATCAGGCCGGACAGCACCTTCCCCGCGCCGAGTTCCAGGAAGCTGTCCACCCCCATGGCGGCACAGGCCAGGATGCCCTCCCGCCAGCGCACGGTCTCGGTGACCTGGCGCACCAGCAGGCCGCGGATTTCGTCGGGGTCGGTGGCGCGCTCGGCCGTGACGTTGGCGACCAGGGGCACCTCCGGCGCCTGCATGGCGGCCTGGCCCAGGGCGTCGCGCATCACGTCGGCGGCGGGGGCCATCAGGGCGCAGTGGAACGGCGCCGACACCGGCAGCAGCATGGCCCGGCGCACGCCGCGCGTCTTGGCCAGCTCCACCGCCCGCTCCACCGCCGCGCGGTGGCCGCTGATGACGACCTGGCCGCCGCCGTTGTCGTTGGCAGGCTCGACCACCTGGTGCTCCTCGCGGCCGTCCTCGTGCACCAGCACCGCGGCGTCGGCGCAGATGGACGCGGCCTGCTCAAGCTCCACGCCGAGCAGGGCGGCCATCGCGCCCTCCCCGGCGGGCACGGCGTCCTGCATCGCCGCGCCGCGCTGGCGCAGCAGGCGGGCGGTGTCGGCCAGGGTCAGGCTGCCAGCGGCGGCGAGCGCGCTGTACTCCCCCAGCGAGTGCCCGGCCACCAGCACCGCCTTGTCCGCCAGCCGGAAGCCGCCCTCGGACTCCAGCACGCGCAGGGTGGCGAGCGACATGGCCATCAGCGCCGGCTGGGTGTTCTCGGTGAGGGTCAGGGTCTCGGCGGGGCCTTCGAACATCAGCTTGGACAGCTTCTGCTTCAGTACCTCGTCCACCTCGCCGAACACCTCGCGGGCGGGGGCGAAGGCGGCGGCGAGGCCGCGGCCCATGCCGACGGCTTGGCTGCCTTGGCCGGGGAAGATGAAGGCGTGGACGGACATGGCGCAGGGGTTCCCCGGGGACCTGCACGGCGGCGCAGGCGCGGCGGTATCGCGTCCGGGCGGGTGTGTGTCAAATGTGTGGCGGGCGCAGCAGCACTGCTTGACGCCGCCGCGGCGGGGATGGCCTGCTGGCGCGATGCCGGACACGCCCCGCCCGCAACCCGCCGCCACGCCCCGCGCCGAGGCCGAGGCCGCCGCCCGCAAGGCGCGGGAGGCAGCGGCGTTGCGGGAAAACCTGCGCCGCCGCAAGGAGCAGGCCCGTGCGCGGGAGCGGCCGGACGACGAGGCTGGGAAGCCTTGAGACCGCCGCTCAAGCACCTCAGTTGCCACCAGTCCATGCCCCAAAGGCGAAAGGCGATCGAATGCGCCGCAATGACCGCCCGGACTCCCTCTCTCCCTTCGGGAGAGGGCTGGGGTGAGGGGGCCTTGCAGCGCAGCCCCCCAGCCCCCCGCAACCCGGCTTCGCTGGCGATCCCCGGCGCCCGCAGGCAAGACCTCCTCACCCCGGCCCTCTCCCAAAGCGGGAGAGGGAGCAGTCGGCCAAAGGAACCGGTCCACAGCCGGTTTGCCGCCGCCGCCGGGCTGGGCTAGACGCACCGCCTTGCCGCTGAGAGGCCGACGATGCCTGTGATGCCCGACCACTGGATACGACGCATGGCGCAGGACAACGCCATGATCGAGCCCTTCGTCGAGACGCAGAAGCGCGACGGGGTGATCAGCTACGGCCTGTCCAGCTACGGCTACGACGCCCGGGTAGCGGACGAGTTCAAGGTGTTCACCAACGTCGACAGCGCCGTCGTCGATCCCAAGCACTTCAACCCCGACAGCTTCGTCACCCGCACGGGGCCGACCTGCACCATCCCGCCCAACTCCTTCGCGCTGGCGCACACGGTCGAGTACTTCCGCATCCCGCGCGACATCCTGGTGATCTGCCTGGGCAAGAGCACCTATGCCCGCTGCGGCATCATCGTGAACGTGACGCCGCTGGAGCCGGAGTGGGAGGGTCAGGTGACCATCGAGATCAGCAACACCACGCCGCTGCCGGCCCGGGTGTATGCGCAGGAGGGCATCTGCCAGTTCCTGTTCCTGCAGGGCAGCGCGCCGCCGGACGTGAGCTACGCCGACAAGGCGGGCAAGTACATGGGGCAGCGCGGCGTCGCCCTGCCACGGATGTAAGGAGAACACACCATGGACCGCATCCGCATCCGTGGCGGCAAGCCGCTATACGGCGACATCCCCATCGGCGGCGCGAAGAACGCCGCCCTGCCGCTGATGACCGCGGGGATGCTGACCGACGACCGGCTGGTGCTGGGCAACGTGCCGCGCCTGGCCGACATCGCCACCATGGCCGCCCTGGTGTCCCAGCACGGCGTGGCGTGCGAGCCGGACTCGCACGACAACGGGGGCCGCACGCTCTCCATCGGCGGACCCATCACCAATACCGAGGCCCCCTACGACATCGTGCGCAAGATGCGCGCCTCCATCCTGGTGCTCGGCCCGCTGCTGGCCCGCGTGCGCGAGGCCCGCGTCTCGCTGCCCGGCGGCTGCGCCATCGGCACCCGGCCCGTCGACCTGCACCTGAAGGGCCTGGAGCAGATGGGTGCCGTAGTCGAGCTGGACGGCGGCTACATCAACGCCCGCGTGCCCGGCGGCCTGCGCGGCGCGGCGGTCATCCTGCCCTTCGCCTCGGTCGGCGCCACCGAGAACCTGCTGATGGCAGCCAGCCTCGCCGACGGCCGCACCGAGATCGCCAATGCGGCGCGCGAGCCGGAGATCACCGACCTGGCGGCGTGCCTGACCGCGATGGGCGCGCGGATCAGCGGCGCCGGGTCGGACAAGCTGGTGATCGACGGCGTGCCCCGGCTGCACGGCGCGCACCACCCCATCGTCTCCGACCGGATCGAGACCGGCACCTACGCCTGCGCCGCCGCCATCACCGGGGGCGAGGTCCGGCTGCTGGGCGGGCGGCTGACCCACCTGGGCGCCGTCAGCCGCACCCTGCAGGAGGCCGGGGTGGAGGTGCTGGAGGACGGCGATGCCCTGGTGGTGCGGCGCATGAACGGGCTGCACGGGGTGGACGCGATGACGGAGCCGTACCCGGGCTTCCCGACCGACATGCAGGCGCAGTTCATGGCGCTGATGTCGGTGGCGGAGGGGGCGTCGATGGTGACGGAGACGATCTTCGAGAACCGCTTCATGCATGTGCCGGAGCTGAACCGCATGGGCGCGCGGATCAACGTGCACGGGGCGTCGGCGATCATACGCGGGGTGCCGGGCGGGCTGTCGGGGGCGCCGGTGATGGCGACGGACTTGCGGGCGTCGGTGTCGCTGGTACTGGCGGGGTTGGCGGCGCGGGGGGAGACGATGGTGAACCGGGTGTATCACCTGGACCGCGGGTATGAGGCGCTGGAGCAGAAGCTGGCAGCGTGCGGGGCGGATGTGGAGCGGGTGGGGGGCTGACGGCGGCAGCAAAAAGCCGGCCCAGTTAAGTCAGCGCCGCACCGTTCCATGGCGATCGTCAAGGATGGTCAACAGCTCACCAATGCCCGGATGAGCAGGAAGCAGCATCGGCTCCGGATCAGGTGGTTGGGGTCGCAGACACGCGCGCGACCATGTCGTCCACCCTTGACAGGAACCGCCGAAGCGGGGGCGAAGCATTCGCCTTGTGGCAGCCGAGAACCAGGTCGATCGTGGGCACATCACCCATCAGCGGTCGGCTGGTGACCGACCGGGGCAGGAAGCTGAGCGCGTAGATCGGCAGCAATGCCACCCCCCGGGTAGAGGCCACCAGCGATATGGCCATGGATAGATAGTCCACCTCGTGCGCGGGCGTCAGCTCGATGCCGGACCGCCGGAGATAGGCCTCGATGACCCGGCGCAGCACCGGGGCCGTGTCCGACATTCCCATGAACCGCTCCCCCGCCAGGTCCTGCGGGGCGACCGTGGCCTGCGAGGCTAGGCGGTGATCGCCCGGCATCACGACGAACAGCGGTTCCCGTCGCAGGAGCTTGTAGGCAAGGTCAGGGGCGTCGCGTTCCGGCCGGAGAAAGGCGGCGTCGAGCCTGCCCTTGACCAGGGCGTCGGCGAGCGCCGGCGAGTGATCGCTGTGGATGGCGACCTCGGTCCCCGGCAGCTCGTCATGCAGGATGCGCATCGCCTCGGGCAGCCACTCCAGCTCGTGCCCGCTCAGGAAGCCGACGGCGAACGTCGCCTGGTCCGGGTGCGCCGCCCGCCGTGCCGCTTCTGTCGCGGCCTCCACCTGCGCGAGGGCCCGCCGCGCGTGGTCCAGGAATGCTTGGCCGGCTGCGGTCAGCTCCACGCCGTGCGCGCTGCGCGTCAGCAGCCCGGTGCCGACCTCCAGCTCCAGGTCGCGCATCTGCCGGCTCAGCGAGGGCTGCGCCGTATGCAGCCTGCGCTCGGCCGCAACCGTGAGGCTGCCCGCCTCGGCGACGGCGACGAAGTATCGCAGGTGGCGCAGCTCCATGCCGGGCCATGCCCCAAAAGTATGCCGCCCACCTTACTAAGTCTTTCCCGCCGACGCTACGGCTACGTAACTTTCTGTCAACGCCGGCGGTCAGGCTTCAGCTACCTGCGGGATTACCGGGCTTGGCAACCATGCTGGCCCGTTCGGATCAGCAAGATTGAGGATTAGCAAATGAGCAGCCATGTCGTCTTGATCACCGGCGCACTGACTGGGATCGGGCGCGCCGCCGCCCTTGCCTTCGCGCATGAGGGCAGCCGGGTGGTCGTCGCCGGCCGCCACGAGGACGCCGGCCAGGCGCTGGCGGCCGAGCTGCGCGGCATCGGCGCAGAGGCCGAGTTCATCGGCGCCGACGTGCGGCGCGACGATGAGGTGCGCGACCTGGTCGATCACACGGTCGAACGTTTTGGCCGCCTCGACACGGCCGTCAACAACGCCGGCACCGAGGGCAAGCCCGGCCCCGTCACGCAGCAGACGGCGGAGAGCTACGCCGCGACCTTCGACACCAACGTGCTCGGCACGCTGCTCAGCATGAAGCACGAGTTGCGGGTGATGCAGGCCCAGGGTGGCGGCAGCATCGTCAACATATCCTCGACCTACGGCCACGAGGGCGCCGGCGGCGCCTCGATCTACGCGGCCAGCAAGCATGCCGTGGAGGGGCTGACCAAGTCCGCGGCGTTGGAAGCGGCGGCGTTCGGCGTGCGGGTCAACGCGGTGGCTCCCGGCCCCATTGATACCGGGATGCTCGACCGCTTCACCGGCACTGCGGACCGGAAGGCGGCGCTGCTGTCCGGCGTGCCGCTCGGCCGCATCGGCCAGCCTGAGGAGATCGCGCGTGCGGTCGTCTTCCTCGCCTCCGACGCGGCGTCGTTCGTGACCGGCCAGGTCCTGACCGCCGACGGCGGCAAGACCGCGGGCTGAACGTAGCCGGGGCAGAGAGGCGGTGGCCACTGGCCGCCGCCGATCGTGCACTGAACCGCCGCGGAGAACGTGGATGTCGGGGAGCCTCGCGGGCAAGGCCGCCCCCGTCACCGGCCCCTCACGAGGCATCGGCCGCGCCAGCGCGCTCGCGAGGGCCGGCGCCCAGGTCTTTATCCACTACGGTCGCGGGCACCCCGGTCGCGGGGCCGCGGAGGCCGCAGCCGTCAAGATCAGGGACGCCGGCGGCCCGCACACCCTCGCCAAGTAGGTTCGCGGCGTCGTCGGCGACTGCCTGGACATCCTGGTCGCGAACGCCGGCATCTCCAAGGCTGCGGCGATCGAGGATACGACCGTCGAGGACTTCGACCGCCTGTTCGCGGTTAACGTCCGCGCACCCTACTTCCTCGTCCAGCAACTGCTCCCCATCCTGGGCCGCGGCAGCAGCGTCGTCCTGCTGCCGTCGCTCGTCGCACACGCCTCCGTCGGGAAGCTGTCAGCCTCGTGGCGACGATGGGCGCGATCGACACGCCGGTGAAGCACTTTGCCTTCGCGCTCGGCGAGCGCGGTATCCAGGTCAACGCCGTGGCGCCCAGCATGGTCGAGACCGACATGGTAAACTTCACCGGGACGGACGTAAGGCGCAGTCTCACGCTCGGGATGCAGGCGCTCAAGCGCAGTGCCCAGCCGGACGACATCGCTGGCGCGGCGGCTCTCGCCTCCGATGACGCACGCTGGATCAGCGGCGGTACCCTCCGGGCCGATGGCGGCTCGAAGTTTTGAGCCGCCCGGGGCACGCAGACGACGGCACTGCCCCGGGGCAGCCGTCTCAGGTTCGGCAGCGCGCGTGCAGCATGTCCTGCCGAGAGGGCGTCAGCACGGCGGCAAGCCAGCCCTGGCCGCATCCAAGCACCGCTCCAGCGCCGCCGTCTCCGCCCACATCCCTGCCGGGCCAAGCAGGCGCATCCGTTCGGCCATGATCGCGCCCATGTCGAGCGGCTGCAGGTCGCTCCGCACGTTCCACATCAGGCGCACCACCTGGGGCAGCAAGCGACGAATGGTGTCGGCCAGTGCCGCCTCAGCAACCGTCGCAGGCTCGTGGAGTGGACGCCAGCCACCCTCCATCAGCAGCCCGGGCGTGGTGTCTTGGGGCATGGTCACGGTCCAACTCCCTGCAAACTCACCCTACCACCCGCCCCCCGAACCCCGCCATGCGGCAGCCGGGGTTCCGGCCCCGCCCCAGCAATGCTAGACGCCGCGCGATGCAGCGCACGCCAGCCCGATGACAGCTCCATTCCCCGCCTCCGCCCTCGTGCCGGACGTGCAGGGCCCGCTGATCCTCGCCCTCCCCAAGGGCCGCATCCTGCGCGAGTGCGGCCCCCTGCTGGCCCGCGCCGGCGTGCGCCCCGCGCCGGACCTGCTCGACGAGGACAGCCGCCGCCTGCGCTTCCCCACCGACGACCCCGGCCTGGACGTGGTGCGCGTCCGCCCGTTCGATGTCGCCACCTTCGTCGCCTTCGGCGGCGCCCACATCGGCATCTGCGGCGCGGATGTGCTGATGGAGTTCGACTACGCCGAAATCTATGCCCCGCTCGACCTCGGCATCGGCGCCTGCCGCGTCAGCGTGGCCGAGCCGGCGGCGACCGCGGGGACCGATGACCCCTCCACCTGGTCCCGCGTGCGGGTGGCGACCAAGTATCCCAACATCGCTCGCCGCCACTACGCCGCCCGCGGCGTGCAGGCGGAGATCGTGCACCTGAACGGCGCGATGGAGCTGGCGCCGGGCCTCGGCCTGTCCCGCCTGATCGTCGATCTCGTGCAGACCGGCAGCACGCTCAAGGCGAATGGGTTGCGCGAGACGGAGGTGATCGCCCACGTCACCAGCCGCCTGATCGTGAACCGCACCGCGCTGAAGACGCAGCCCGAGGCCGTGGGCGCCTGGATCGCCCGCTTCCGCGACGCGCTCCCATGAGGCGGCTGTCAACCGCGGATGCCGGGTTCGCAGCGGGGTTCCGCGCCCTGCTGGGGGAGGCTCGGGAAACAACGGCGCGGGTGGATGGCGTGGTCGCCGCCATCATCGCCGCCGTGCGGGACCGCGGCGATGCGGCGCTGTGCGACTACACCCTGCAATTCGACCACCTGGCGCTGACCGCCGCCACCCTGCGCGTGACGGCGGACGAGATCGCCGCCGCCACGGCCGGCATCCCGGAGGAGCTTGCCGCGGCGCTGGACCTCGCAGCGCACCGGATAGAGGCGTTCCACCGCGCGCAGATGCCGGCGGACCTGGTGCAGCGGGATGCGGCCGGGCTGACGCTGGGGATGCGCTGGACGCCGCTTGACGCCGTGGGGCTGTACGTGCCCGGCGGCAAGGCGGCCTATCCGTCCTCGGTCCTGATGAACGCCATGCCGGCGCGCGTAGCCGGCGTGGGCCGCATCGCCATGTGCGTGCCATGCCCCGGCGGCGTGCTGAACCCCTTGGTGCTGGCGGCGGCGCAGCGGGCCGGGGTGACGGAGGTGTACCGCGTCGGCGGCGCGCAGGCCGTCGCCGCCATGGCATACGGCACCGCCACCATCCCCGCCGTGGACCGCATCGTCGGCCCCGGCAACGCCTATGTCGCCGAGGCCAAGCGCCAGGTGTTCGGCCGCGTGGGGATCGACAGCATCGCCGGGCCGTCCGAGGTGGTCATCCTGGCCGATGGCGCCAACGACCCGCGCCACGTCGCCGTGGACCTGCTCGCCCAGGCCGAGCACGACGAGGCCGCGCAGAGCATCCTGATCACCACCGACCCGGCCTTCGCCGACGCCGTTGCCCACGCCGTCGAGGCCGAGCTGCCTACCCTGCCGCGCCACGCCATCGCCAGGGCAAGCTGGCGGGACCACGGCGCGGTCATCCTGGCGCGCGACTGGGACGAGGCCGCCCGCCTGACCAACGAGCTGGCGCCCGAGCACCTGCAGGTCATGGTGCCCGACCCCCGCGCCCTGTTCAGCCAAATCCGCCATGCCGGCGCCGCCTTCCTGGGGGCATTCTGCCCGGAGGCGGTGGGCGACTATGTGGCCGGCCCCAACCACGTCCTGCCGACCGGCCGCACGTCGCGCTTCGCCTCGGGCTTGTCGGTGTTCGACTTCATCAAGCGCACCACATGGGTGGAGGCGGACGCGGCGGCGCTCGGCCGCGTCGGCCCGGCTGCGGTGGCGCTGGCCGAGGCCGAAGGCTTGCAGGCCCATGCGCGCAGCGTCGCCCTGCGGCTTGGCCAAGGCAGCATTTGATCAGTGCCAGTTGATCCCTGCTATGTACGCCATCACATCCCGGCCAGGACGGTAGCGCCCGAAATGAACGCAATACCCCACTCCCAACAAGGACCCTGATGTCAAAAGAAGACATGATCGAATTCAGCGGCACCGTCATGGAGTTGCTTCCCAACGCCATGTTCCGCGTGAAGCTGGACAACGAGCACTCCATCCTGGCGCACACCTCCGGCAAGATGCGCAAGAACCGCATCCGCGTGCTGGCCGGCGACCGGGTGAATGTCGAGATGACGCCCTACGACCTCAGCAAGGGCCGGATCACGTTTCGGTTCAAGTAGGGCCGATTCAAGCAGGGCCGCTCCAAGCAGCCTTGCCGGCCGCCGAGGGTTCTGATCGGTGATGGACAGGCCGTCATTGCGAGCCGCGCGTGCGGGGTGGCAATCCAGGGCGGCCAGGACCGTGCATGCAAGCGGTGGATTGCCGCGCCGAAGCCGGCTCGCAATGACCCGCGCGAGGTGGGGCAGGCGCAGGGTTGGATGGACGCAGCCTGAAACGAACAGGCCAGGACTCTTGATGGCTTGCTCAAGGGCATCGCCTTGGCCGCCCTGATCCTGGCCTCCGCCAGCCCGCGGCGTCTCGCCCTGCTGGCCCAGATCGGCATCGCCCCCGACCAGGTCCTGCCGGCCGACATCGACGAGACCCCGCACCGCGACGAGCTGCCCCGCCTGTATGCCGAGCGCATGGCCGCCGAGAAGGCCCGCCGCGTCGCCCAGCCCGGCGCCTTCACCCTGGCGGCCGACACCGTCGTCGCCCTGGGCCGCCGCATCATGCCCAAGGCCGAGGACGCCGAGGACGTGCGCGCCTGCATGGCCCTGCTGTCCGGCCGCCGGCACCATGTCCTGACCGCCCTGGTGCTGGTGGCGCCCGACGGGTCCGCGGCGGCCCGCCTGTCCGACAGCGCTGTGGCCTTCGCGCGCCTGCTGCCGTCGCAACTGGACGCCTACGCCGCATGCGGGGAGGGCGTGGGCAAGGCGGGCGGCTACGCCATTCAGGGCCGGGCCGCCGCCTTCGCCCGCTTCCTGTCCGGCAGCTACAGCGGCGTGGTAGGGCTGCCGCTGTTCGAGGCCGCGCAACTGCTGCGCGGGCGCGGCTACCCCGTTCCGTGAACACCCGCATCCTGGCGGCGTGCAGCCCCGGCGAGATCCGGGTGGCCGCCATGCTGGATGGCGCGATGCTGGACTACGCCATCTGGCGCCCCGGCCGTCCCGATGGGGTCGGCGACGTGTGGCGCGGCCGGGTGGCGGCCCGGGTGCCAGCCATGGCCGGCGTGTTCGTGGCGCTCGGCAGCGGCATGCCAGAGGGATTCCTGCCGGACAGCAACGGCGGGGCGGGCCTGTCCGGCGGCATGGCGGCCGGCGTCCGCGTGGTCCGTGCGGCGCAGGGCGGCAAGGGCGTCCGCCTTGCCGCGCACGGCGCCGTCTCGCCGGGGCCGCCCGCCCTGCTGGCCCGCGGACCCGGCGCCGTCGAACGCCTGGCCGCCCTGCACCCTGGCGCCTCCGTCGTGGCCGACGATCCCGCCCTGGTAGCGCAGCTCCGCCTGGCCCTGGGCGGTCGTATCAGTGTCGGCCCGGTGCTGGACGATGCAGTACTGACCGCCATCGCGGCCCTGGCCGAGCGGGACGTTGCCCTGCCCGGCGGCGCGCGGGCCAGCATCCATCCCACCCCGGCGCTGGTCGCCATCGACGTGGACGCCGGCTCCGCCACCGCCGACCGCCGGGCCAAGCCGGCCGCGCAGATGGCGGCGAACCTGGCCGTGCTGCCCGAACTGGCGCGGCAGGTCCGCCTGCGCAACCTGTCCGGCGCCATCCTGGTCGATGTCGCGGGCATGAGCCTGCGGCGGCGTCCCCTGCTTGCGCCGGCCTTCGCCGCAGCCCTGGCCGGGGACCCGCTGCATCCGCGGTTCCTGGGCTTTTCCGCCCTCGGCCTGGCGGAGATCATGCGCCCCCGCGTGCATCCGCCGCTGCATGAGCTGCTGGTTGGCCCGCACGCCGCCGGGCTGGCGGCGCTGCGGGAGGTGATGCAGGCCGCAGCGGCGGAGCCAGCGGCCATCTTCGCCCTGCGCTGTCCCCCCGATGTGGCCGCGGCGCTGCAAGCGGACCCAGTGGCGCTGCCGGACCTTGCACGCCGCACCGGCCGCCCCCTGATGATGCACCCTGACCCGGCCCTGCCGCCGGGCGCCTGCAGCATCGAGAGAGGTGCGCGTGCCTGACCCGCTGCCCCCGCCACCCCGCGGCAAGCCCTGCCCGATCTGCCGCCGCCCCGTTCCCGACGGACCGGCGGAGGCGGCGCGCTTCCGCCCATTCTGTTCGGCGCGTTGCGCGGACGTGGACCTGGGCCGCTGGTTCGGCGGTGCCTACGCCATCCCCGGCCCGCCGCCGGAACTGGACGACGACCCGCCGGGCAGCGGGGAGTAGAACACCTCCACGGTGAGGCGGTCCTCGCGCTGACGGCGAACAGTCGGCCGACTGCGACGACCGGCTGTTCGAGTTGGACAAGCTGCGCCCGGTCTCCGCCGACAAGGCGCGCCGCGAACTTGGCTGGACCCCGCGCCCCAACGACGAGACGATCGTTGCGACCGCCGAGGGCCTGCTCGCGCAGGGTCTCGTGCGCGCCTGACGCGGTGGGACGGCTGCTGCTGTGGCGGCCCGATTGCGGGCTTGATCCCGGCTGCGGGCTGCGGTAGGTCACGGCTCCCAACGGGGCCCAGGTAGCTCAGCTGGTAGAGCATGCGACTGAAAATCGCAGTGTCGGTGGTTCGACTCCGCCCCTGGGCACCACTCCCTCGTCGATGGGCGAGAAGAAGCATTCCGGTCGGGGATTGGGTGGCCGTGCCAGGCGGCGCCCGCACACCCATCATTCGGCAACCTAATGCGCCACCCGGTCCTGAGCCGGCGGTGGCGGGACCGTAAGCGGTCCGACCTCCTTGCGCACGTCCGGCCCCGGGCTGTCGCCGAAGTTGATGCCGTTGCAGCCCGACACGGCCAGCAGCACGGCAAAAACGGCGCGGCGGACGATCATGCCGCCGCGGCCAGCTTTGCAGCTGGGAGGCGGACGACGAAGCGGCTCCCCGTCCCGTCTGCCTCGCACGTGACCTGCCCGCCGTGGCGCTGCGTGATCTGCCGCACCAGGGCCAGGCCCAGGCCCCACCCGCCGCCGCCCTCGCCGCGCCCTGCGGGCCGGTGGAACGGCTCGAACACCCGCTCCCGCTCCTCCGGCGCAATCCCCTCGCCCTGATCAGACACGATGATGACTGCCTCCATTCCTTGCTGCGACACTGCGACATGGATGGGTGGCCGTCCATGCCGGGCGCCGTTCTCCAGCAGGTTGCGCAGCAGCCGGCGCAGCAGCCTGGCGTCGCCGACGGCCTCGACGGCCTCGCCGGACACGACGGCCTCGAACCGCGCCGCCTCCTCGGCGGCAAGACCCAGCAGGTCCACCTCCTCGCTCGGGATCGGGCTGGGGTGGTCCAGGCGGCTGGACAGCAGGATCTCCCCGACCAGCCCGTCGATCTCGGCCAGGCCGCGCAGGATCTCCGCATGGGTCGCGGCGGCCGGGTTCTGCAACCACAGCTCGACCGCGATGCGCAGCCGGGCCAGCGGCGAGCGAAGCTCGTGGCTCGCATTGGCCAGCAGCGTCCGCTGCGACTGCAGCAGCGTGCGCTGCGACGCCAGCAGCGCCCGTTGCGACGCCAGCAGCGCGTCCACCCGCCCGGCAGCGGCGTTGAACGTGCGGGCGACCAGGGCAACCTCGTCGCTGCCGGCCTCATCCACCCGTGTCGAAAGCTCGCCGTCTCCCCAGCGCGCCATGCCGGAGCGCAGGCCCTCAAGCCGGCGCGTGAGCCGCGCCGTCACCGGGAACGCCGCCACCCCGACCCCCCCGGCCACGACGAGCATGACGGTCAGGATACGCCATCCCGCCCCGACCGGGGGACGCTGCCGGTACAGCACGATGCGGCCACCGGGGAGGTCCACGCGCAGAGTGCGCCGCCGCTCCCACCTGGCAGCGCCGTCCTGGGCGAGCGGGACCGGCCGGCCGTGCGACGCGATCAGCGCGCCGTCGCGGTCGTAGAACGAGACATCGGCGCCATCCGTGTCCGCCGGGTTCATGTCCCCGCCGGCCACCTGGGCGGGACCGCCGGGTTCCGGCGACGCCCGGGCTGCAAAGCGGACATGCGGCGCGTCCCAGCGTTGGCCCTGCGTCTCGCCGAGGAACCACCAGAAGCAGCCCATCGACAGCGCGACCGCGACCATGCTGAACAGCAGCGTGAGGTAGATTTTCCAGAACAGCCGGCGGCGGATGGCGATCACGGCTCCCGGCCGTGTCATGGCACCCCGCTGTGTCACAACGCCCTGCTCCGTCACAGCTCTGGACCCTATCATGGCTCGGCGTCCTGCGTCTTGGCGAACACGTAGCCGCTGCCGCGCACGGTGATGATCCGGCGCGGATGCTTCGGGTCGTCCTCGATGGCGGAGCGGATGCGCGAGACGTGCACGTCGATCGAGCGGTCGAACGCCTCCAGCTCGGCGCCCTTCACGAGGTCCAGCAGCCGCTCGCGGCTCAGCACGCGCCCGGCATGCTCGGCCAGCGCGGCGAGCAGGTCGAACTGGTAGCTGGTCAGCGCCCTGTCGATGCCATCGACCCGCACGGTGCGCGACCCCCGGTCGATCTGCAGCCGGCCGAAGCACAGCGCCGCGTCCGGACTGGCACCGCGCCCCCGCCGCAGGATGGCGCGGATGCGGGCCAGCAGCACCCGCGGGTTGAACGGCTTGGACAGGTAGTCGTCGGCGCCGATCTCCAGCCCGACGATGCGGTCGGTGTCCTCGCCCCGCGCGGTCAGCATCAGCACCGGCACGTCCGAGCGCGCCCGGATGCGCCGGCACACCTCGAAGCCGTCGAGGTCGGGCAGCATGAGGTCGAGGATGACGGCGTCGAACGGCGCATGGCCGCCCGCTTCCAGGATGACCGCCTCCAGGCCGGCGGCTGCCGTGAAGCGCCGCTCGACGGCGAAGCCGGCCGCGGACAGGTAGTCGGCCACCATGGCGGCCAGCCGCGCATCGTCGTCGATGATGAGGAGCCGGTCCGCCATGGCGTGCTGCGCCGGGTCTCAGCCCGCTGATCTCACCCGCGGTCCGGCCCGGCGTCAGGGCCGCGGCCCGGCCCTCCGCCGTGCTCGCCATCCATCGGCGCATGGCCCTGCCCACCCATGGGACCGCCGTGCGGACCGCTGCCCGGCCCGCCCGGCGGCCCGCGCCGCGCCATCGCCTCAGCCCGGTCCACCAGGGTCGCCCGCTGCGCTGGGGTAAGCTGGTCGGCTGCATCGAGCAGGGCGCCAACCATCGCCTTCGACATCGTGTCCAGCCGGGCCACCTGGTCGGCGCGGAGCGTCTCGGCCGCCGCCCGGTCCACGGCCGGCGCCCGCAGCAGGTCGAGCGTCTGCTTGCGCAGCGCATCCCGCTGGACTGGCTCCTGCTGCAGGGTCGTGAAGGCTGCCGCGATGATGTCGTGCACCTTGGCTTCCTGCGCCGCCGTTGCGCCGACGGAGTCCAGCTCGCGGACGACGAACTGCTGGATCAGCTCCAGCCGGGGGCCATGGCCCCATCCCGCGTGCCCCGGCACCGTCGCCGCTACGGCCAGGCCACCCGCGCCGAGGGCGACGCCGCCGGCCAGGATGCCAGCCAACAGGGCGGGGCGCCGCCAGCCTGCAGAGCGCGGCGTGGCCGGCTGCCTGGGGAACTGGCCTGCTGGATCGGTTGGCGAGCCTGAATTGTCGATGCCGCTCATGATATGCTCCGTGGCCGACGGCGATCATCCGCCGCGGCATGAGGGACACTAGCGAGGCGACATTTCGCCAAGACCGGCTGGATGTAAAGTTTGTTGAAGCTGCCGGGATCGTCCTGAGCGCGGAGCGCTTTCTGCTCCCTCTCCCTCCGGGAGAGGGCCGGGGTGAGGGGGTCTTGCTCGCTGGGACCGGCGATGGGACCGCTCACGGCGATTGGCGCACGGCGTCACCCCCGGGGCCGCGCGGCGCGGCGCCCAAATCCGGGTCGCGCATCCGCGCCGTCAGCGCCTGGCGCAGCGGCGGCAGGTTGCCCAGCCGCAACGCAGCGTCCCGCAACAGCCGGGCCGGCAGGCTGTCGCCAGCGGCATACAGCCGCATCACCGCCTCCGCCCCAAGGAAGAACAGCCGCGTTTCGCCCCGGTGCGCCGCCTCATAGCGACGCAACGCCGCCGGGTCGGCCACGTCGCGCCCGGCGGCAGCGGCGGCGCGCACCTCCCGGGCAAGGGCATCCTGCCCGAGCAGGCCGAAATTGAAGCCATGCGCCGTCGTGGGGTGCATCCCGACCGCGGCGTCGCCGAGCAGGGCGAAGCGCCGGCCGACGAACCGCGACGCATAGGTCGTCACCACCGGCACCGCATGACGCGCCCCCACTGGCCGCATCGGCCCCAGCCGCCCATGGTAGCGCCGGGTGACCTCCGCGCCGAACGCCGCGTCGTCCAGCCGCCCGAGCGCCGCGGCGTCGGCCTCGTCCAGCGTCATCACCACCGAGGAGCGGCCGCCATTCAGCGGCAGCGTCACCAGCGTGCGGCCATACTCGAACCAGGCGGTCGCGGTTTCATGGTGCGGCAGCGGGTGCTCGACCGGGCAGACCATCATGCGCTGCCCATAGTCGTGCAGGCTGGCGGGGATGCCCTGCTGCTGCCGCAGGCGGGAGCGCCTGGTGTCCGCCGCCACCACCAGCCGCGTCCGCAGCACCCGTCCGTCCGACAGCGTGGCGAGGGCCGCCCCGCTTCCTGATGGCCCCCCGCGCTCGGCCCGCATGCACGCGACCGACAGCCCCGCCAGCACCTCGGCGCCCGGCTGGCCTTGCACGACGCCGTGCAGCGCGCGCCGGAGCCAGTGATTGGGCGCGAACCGGCCGACGGGACCATCGCCCGGCGTGGCGGCCCCGAACTGCATGGCGTAGCGCGACGGCCCGTTCAGCACCCGCATGCGCCGCAGCGGCGCCACGGCCGCCGCCGGGATGCGCGCCCAGGCGCCCAGCGCCTGCAACATGCCGACCGAGCGGTCCGTCAGCGCAATCTCCCGCCCGTCATCGGCCGGGTCGGCGAGCGCCGCCGCAGGCTGCGGGTCCACCAGCGCAATCCGCAGCCCGGCGCCGGCGAGCGACGCCGCGAAGGCCAGCCCCACCGGCCCAGCGCCCGCGACGACGATGTCGTAGTCATGCGTCTTGGTCATGCACCGCCCAATCCACCCTTTGGCGTTCATAACTGGTGCGGCCGTGCGCCGGCGGGAGACGTGCGTATTGGCATTGCAGCCTCCCTCTGCCGCGCCCTGTCTCGCACAGTGGGCCGCATCCCGCCTGCGGCCCCCGGCGCCGTCCCGCGCGGCAGCCCCAATGCGGGGTGACGAATTGCGGTCAGGCGCGGGACGTGACGGCCTCGGTCAGCATCTCCAGCAGCGCGCGGGCGAAGCTGCGCATGTTGGCGGCACGGTCGCCGCTGCCGGTCTCCAGGGTCGTAAGCCGCTCGACCGGGCCGCTGACGGCGATGCAGGTGTGGCCGGGCTGGTCGCCGTAGCGGTTCCCCGCGGGTCCGGCGGCCCCGGTTTCGGCGATGCCCCATGTGGTGCCGAAACGGTCGCGGGTCGTGCGGGCCAGCAACGCGGCATACGGCTCGGAGGACGACCGCAGGCCCGCCATCTGATCGTCGGTGATGCCGAGCAGGGCTGTCCGCACACGCCCGGTATAGACGACCGCGCCGCCCATGAAGTAGGCGCTGGCGCCGGGTACGGCGAGCAGGGCCGCCGACACCAGCCCGCCCGACGATGACTCCGACACCGCCACGGTCTCGTTCCGGTCCTTGAGCAACGCGCCGAGCCGTTCGGCGAGGGGCAGCAGCGCCTGCATCCTGGTTCTCCCAAAACCCGGCGCCATAAACTCCCGCTGGTGCGGCGCAGGCAAGCCTCCGTTCGCCGCCGAGCCAGCCCCCGGTGGACGCCGGGCCGTGCGCTTCGGCGCCGGCGTCCTACATCTCGGCGCTCACTGCAGGAGCACAGCCGCATGGCGCGCATCTTCATCACTGGGTCCTCCGACGGCCTGGGCCGCATGGCCGCGCAACTGCTGGTCGGGGAGGGGCACGAGGTGGTGCTGCACGCCCGCGATGCGCCGCGGGGCCGGACGGCGCTGGACGCGGTGCCCGGCGCGGCCGCTGTCCTCACCGCCGACCTCGCCAGCATCGCGCAGACCCGTGGGCTGGCCGAGGCAGCCAACGCGCTGGGAACGTTCGACGCGGTCATCCACAACGCAGCCGTCGGGTTCCGCGAGCGGCGGCGCATCCCCACCGAGGACGGCCTGTCGCATGTGTTCGCCGTCAATACCCTGGCGCCGTATATCCTAACCGCGCTGATCCGGCGGCCGGGGCGGCTGGTCTATGTCAGCTCCGAGCTGCACCGGCGCGGCAATGCGGGCCTGGACGACCTGACGTGGGAGCGGCGGCCATGGCGGGGCAACCAGGCCTACTCCGACACCAAGCTGCATGACGCGCTGCTGGCCTTCGCCGTGGCGCGGCATTGGCCGGATGTGCGCTCCAACGCGCTGGAGCCGGGCTGGGTGGCGACCAAGATGGGCGGCGCCCATGCGACGGGCGACCTGGACGCCGCGCACCGCACGCAGGCTTGGCTTGCGGCGTCCGATGACTCGGCGGCGGCGGTCACGGGGGAGTACTTCTTCCATAAGCACCTGCGCAAGCCGAGCGGCGCAACCCGCGACACAGCCCTGCAGGACAAGCTGCTGTCAGCGTGCGCGCGGCTCTCCGGGGTGGCGTTCCCCGATTTCTCCGGCTGAATGCCACCTCCCTCCCTCTCCCTCCGGGAGAGGGCCGGGGTGAGGGAAGCCGGGAGGACCTAACCCGGCAGCAGCAGCAGACCTTGGCTTCAAGCACGGCGAGGGTCGGTCTGTGCGGTTTGCCTCACCCCAGCCCTCTCCCTCCGGGAAAGGGCGCCGCAACACCCCGGCGCTGCGTCCAGGCAACCCTGCGGTCCCAGCCACGTAAGGGGCCTGCGCCACGCCGGCGGCAGGAGACCTCGGATGAAAGCACTCACCTGGCAAGGCAAGGAAAAGATCACCTGCGAAACCGTGCCCGACCCGAAGATCGAGCACGGCCGCGACGTCATCATCAAGGTGACCGCCTGCGCCATCTGCGGCTCCGACCTGCACCTCATGGGCGGCTTCATGCCCACCATGGAGCGCGGCGACGTGCTGGGCCACGAGACCATGGGCGAGGTGATCGAGGTCGGCCGCGACAACGCCAAGCTGAAGGTCGGCGACCGCATCGTGGTGCCGTTCACCATCTGCTGCGGCGAGTGCCGGCAGTGCAAGTGGGGCAACTGGAGCTGCTGCGAGCGCACCAACCCGAACGGCAAGAAGCAAGCGGAAGTTTACGGCTACCCCTTGGCGGGGCTGTTCGGCTTCTCGCACATCACCGGCGGCTTCCCCGGCGGACAGGCCGAGTACCTGCGCGTGCCCTACGCCGACGTGGGGCCGATCAAGGTGCCCGAGGGCCTAACCGACGAGCAGGTGCTGTTCCTCAGCGACATCTTCCCGACTGCCTACCAGGCCGCCGAGCACTGCGAGATCACGCCCGAGGACACCATCGCCATCTGGGGCTGCGGCCCCGTCGGCGTGCTGGCGATCAAGTCCTGCCTGCTGCTCGGCGCCAAGCGGGTGATCGCCATCGACATGGTGCCTGAGCGCCTGGCGCTGGCCCGGCAGGCCGGGGCGGAGACGATCGACTTCTCCAAGCAGAACATCCAGGACACGCTCATGGAGATGACGCACGGCCTGGGGCCGGACGCGGTGATCGAGGCCGTCGGCATGGAGGCGCACGGCGCCGACACGCTGACGCAGAAGGTCAGCTCGGCCATCATGTCCGCGACGGTGAGCCTGGAGCGGCCGTTCGCGCTGAACCAGGCCATCCTGGCGTGCCGGCCCGGCGGCATCGTCTCCATGCCGGGCGTGTACGCCGGGGCGGTCGGGCCGGTCGCGCTGGGCGTGCTGATGAACAAGGGCCTGACGCTCAAGACCGGGCAGACGCACATGGTCCGCTATCTGCAGCCGCTGATGGAACGCATCCAGAAGGGCGAGATCGACCCGTCGTTTATCATCAGCGACCGGACGACCAACCTGGAGGACGGGCCGGCCCTGTACGAGAAGTTCCGCGATAAGAAGGACGGCTGCACCAAGGTCGTGATCCGGCCGCACGGCTGATCTTGCGTCGAGACCTGGGCGGCGGGGATCAGGCAATGCTCTTTCCCACCGGAATGGTTGACCAAGCCGCCTGCCTTCTCCCTCTCCCACTTCGGGAGAGGGCCGGGGTGAGGGGGCCTTGCTTGCTCCTACTACGGCGGGGATCGCCAGCGCCTGCCAAAACAGGCTGCACGAATTAAGGGACCACGCCGCAAGACCCCCTCACCCCAGCCCTCTCCCGGGGGGATGGAGCCAGTTTGGTCCTTGTTCCCAGACTCGGCCGTTCATTCCTTGGGTTCGCCGCATAGACAGGGCATCCAGTGGACGATACCGCCTTCCGATCCCATCAACTCCCGGCTGAAAGGAAACCCATGACCCAGGTCACGCTTTGGGGCTTCAACGGCTCAACCTACGTCCGCACGGTGCGGATGCTGCTCGCCGAGAAGGGCGTGACCGACTATGAGCAGGTACAGGTCAACGTCCTCAAGGGCGAGCCGAAAAGCCCGGAACACCTGCAGCGCCACCCGTTCGGCAAGGTCCCCGTCGTCGATGTCGAAGGCTTCCGCATCATCGAGACCCCGGCGATCACCCGCTACCTCGACGCTGTCTTGCCCGGCCCCTCGCTGGTGCCGGGCGACCCGAAGGACGCAGCGCGGATGGACATGGCCATCTGCATCATCGACAGCTACGGCTATGCTCCATTGATCGGCGGCGTCGTGGCGTATCACCTGTTCCCCGACTTCGTCGGCGGCAAGAACAAGGAGATGCACCACGCCGGCATGGAGAACGGCAAGAAGGTCATCGGCGAGCTGATGCGGATCAAGGGCAGCTCGCCCTACCTTGCGGACCAGGATGTCAGCATTGCCGACTTCTACTTGGCGCCGATCCTCGCCTACGTTGCCATGACACCGCACAAGTCGGAATTTCTTGAACTGTCTGGCGTCCAGGCCTGGTGGGACTTGGTGTCCGGTCGCGAGAGCTTCCGCTCAACCCAGCCGTAACGGCGCAAGGCGGGGCAAGCGCACCCGGCTCAAGAACAGCCTCGGCTCTCCTCCCTTGAGGAGAGAGCCGGGGTCGTAAGTATCAACTCAGACCGCAAACCGGGTGCTTTAACCAGATATATTAGCATTGTCATTGCGAGCCGCGCTTGCGGTGCGGCAATCCAGGACCGAGAGCGCCGCCCCAGCAGTCCTTGGATTACCCCGCCGCAAGCGCGGCTCGCAATCAAGATGCCGGCATGTCCGCTCAACGTACTCCGCACCCGACCTAAGTCAGCGCCTATGGCCTGCAGGTCAGGCCCGCTCGTAAGTCCCGATCATCCGTCCCTGAGCAATGATGTGCGGCCGGATCGTGCGGAGCAGCCGGGTGCGGCCCGGCGGGGAACCAAACTCCGGCCGGGCATTCAACGCAAAGACCTGGAACGCATAACGGTGCGGCCCATGCCCCGGCGGCGGCGTCGGAGCCGTCCACCCCGTCCGGCCCAACGCATTGAGCCCGCACGCATAACCCCGGGGCGACGTGCCGCGCAGGCGCAGCGGGATTTCCCCCTCCGCCAGCTCCGTCACATCCGGCGGGATCGAGTGGACGATCAGGTGCGTCAACGGCCGGAACGACGGGATGTCCGCGTCCTCCACCAGCAGGACCGCCGATTGCGTCTGCGGCGGCAGGCCCTCCCACGCCAGGGGCGGGAACAGGCTGGCGCCGTCCTGGGTGAAGCGCGCCGGCATGGACTTGCCGTCGCCGAACGCCGGGCTGCTGACACGCAACGCGAAGCCGAGCCAGCCGGAGTAGCGGCTGCTGGTCAGCAGCATCACCCCGGGCCGCACCCCGCGCAGGGCATGGCCAATGAAGTGCATGACGGAAGTTTGCATGGTGGTCCCCACTGGTCGCAGACGCCCCGTCCTGACGCAGCCGGGGCCGGCAGGTTGCGGATGGCTACCGGATGCGCCGCAACAGTTCGTGCGCGGTCGGCACCAGCGTTCCGTGGCGGGCGGCGACATAGGCCGGAATATTGCCGGGCGGGATGACGGCCAGCGCGGCATACTCCTCATTACCGTGCGCCCGCTGCGCCGCGAGGATTTCGGCGCCGGTCAGCCGCGTCGTGACCTGCAGCCCGAGGTCGAGCACGCCGCTGGGGTGCATCACGACGCATAGGGGCCGGATCGCCTCGACGGCATCCGCGCCGATCCCAAGCTCCTCCTGCAACTCCGCAAGCAGCGCCGCGCGCAGGTCGGCGGCGTCGCCCCGTTCTACGCCGCGGTCCACGCTGCCAGCGGGCGGCAACTGCCATTCGCCGGGCTGGTAGAGCGCGCCCGGGTCGCGCCGGCCCAGAACGACGCCGTCCGGGCAGCACACTGCACCGCACACGGCCAGGCAGCGCAGTCCCAAGGCTGCGGCCAGGTCGGGGTCGGCAAACTGCGCCACCTCCCGCCGGTACTCCGTCCAATGCCCCTCGATCAGGTCCGGCCCGATGCGGTCGGCACAGAACACCTGGCCGTTGAACAGGTCGTGGCGCCGGCGTGCCGCCAGCCAGTGCCGCTCCACGGCGGCGTCCAGCGCCGGGTCAAGCGGCGGCATCGCCCGGGTGATGCGCGCGGTGATGCCCGGCGCAACGTCCAGCGTGGGCCAGCCACCGCCCGGGCTGCGGTCTGGGAACCCAGGGCTACTTGTCGGGGACAAAGTGTTCCGAGACCTCGGCCGCGATGAAGCCCAGCTTGCTGACGGTGGTGCGGTTCAGCATGGAGCCGTCATCCATCAGGTACCACCACTGCTCCATGGTAACGTCCTTGAGGGGGTTGCCCGGCTGCAACGCCAATGTCCAGCGCCAGTGGAACGCCCGGCCGGAGGACTCCCCGGTCGCCGGGCCAACCATGTCGTTGGCGGTGGCCTCCACCGTGTTCGGCCCGGTGCGGTGCATCCGCCACTCCCGCGTTGTCGGCGGGTCCTGGCCGATGGTGAGGCGCTGGGTCATGCGCAGGGCGCCGGCCCCGTCCACCTCACCGGTGCAATCGGTCAGGACGATGCTGGTCGGCTGGCCCGACCGGTCCTCCAGCACGCCCCAGGAGCGGACGTGGCCGGTGAAGAAGCGAATGGGATCGAAGGCCGGCCCGGTCGCGCTAAAGCTTGTGACCGGCATGGGGGAACTGCATCCCAGCAGGCAAACGGCAAGGGCCAAGGCTATGCAGCGCATCGGGGTGGCTCCCTCCAAAAAAGAAGGGGAAGGCCGAAGCCTCCCCCCATAGCCAAGCCCGGCTGGACGCGCCTACTTGCGCGGTGCGTTCATCCCGCTGGTGGTGGCGCCAGCCGTCGAACTGGTGCTGCTGGTGCTGCCCTGGACGTTGGTTGAGCTGGGCGTCGAGCTGGGCGCCGTGGTGTTCGTCGGGCGGACAGCGGCAGAGGTGTCCTCAACATCGACCTCGGTCTTGCGGACGGTGTCGCGCACGGTCTCGGTCCGGTCGCTGGCCTCCTTCTTCAAGCCGATCTCCTCGACCACGCGCACATCCTTACCCACAACAGCCTCCTCCGAAGTTGCCCGCGCCTCGATGGTGCGGTCCTGGAATGCCCCGGCGGCATCGGCAGCCGTCACCGCGCGGTCCACCGGGTGGCGCTCGATGCTGACCCGCTCCTCATGCAGGCGGACCTGCTCCTCGACCGGACGCTCGACGACGTAGCTGCGCACGCGCACGGCGCCGGCGGCCACCTCGCGCTTGCCGACGCGCAGGCGCTCCTCCAACACCTTGATCGTGTTCTGGTCGGTCCCGGCCGCCATCGTCGCCTGCGTGCCGGTCGCCACCGGACCCGTCGCCATCGGACCCGTCGCCACCTTGCCGCCGGCCATGCTGGACGCAGCGCCTGTCGTGGACGCAGAGGCCGGGATGTTGTCGGTCACAGTCGCCTGGTTCACGGCGTAGTTGGCCGGGGTCGCCGCCGCACGGTTGACGGTGGTGGACGCCGTGGCTGACCCCATGGCGCCACCCGCTGCCGCGCCCATCGCCGGAGCGCTATAGTCATAGCCGGACTGGCGCCATTCTTCGAGCTTCGCGTCGAAGTCGATGGGGTGGGTGCCTTCCAGGACGTGGATGATCTGCTCGCGGTTGCTGGTACGGTTCGGCGACACCACGACCATCGCGTGGCCCTTGTCGATGGCATGGCTATAGGCGTGCGCGTCCTCATCGGGGACGAACAGGCTCTTAATGGCGCCCCAGAAGCCCTGGTTGCCGCTCTCGTAGTCCACGCCGCCTGCCATCGAGTCAGCCGACTTGTCCATCACCTGGACAGAGCCGCCGTCAATGCCGGCATCGACTAGCGCCTGCTTGGCGGCGTTCGCCTCGGCCATGGTGTCGTACAGCGCCACGATCTGGTTGTCGTGGGTATTGGGGTCATAAAGCCCGCTGTCGTGCGCGGCCGCATTATTCAGCGCATCGGACCGCATGTCGTTGTTGACGTAGGAACCGCTCATCTCTCAGGTCTCCGAATGGCTTGCGGGGGCACTGACCCCGGCTTGGTTGGCTTCACTCTGGCCGCCGTGCGTCTGCTCGATCCGCACGTCCTCACTTCGCAGGCGCACGGTCTCATGTACCGTGCGCTCGCTGTTGTCCTTGCGGATGTGCAACTCCTCTTTCAGCATCAGGCGCTTCTCGACGACGAGCACCTCCTCCAGGATCGGGATGATCAGCGTGTCGCCGTCCTGGCGGCTGGTCGGCGCCTCGGTCACGACACGGTTCACCGGGACGCGCTCGACGCTGACGTCGGTCCGCTTCAACAGCATCTCAACGGCTTCGTCGCGCTCGGTCACCGTCTTGTGGACGACGATGCGCCCGGTCTCGACCTCGCGCTTGCTGACCCGAAGCGTCTCCCGCAACACGGGGATGACCTCGGAGTCCCCGAGCAATGTCTCCGAGGCAGCCACCCTCTCGGAAATAGCCTGGGTCCCAACGGGCTGCACCACCGCGCCGCTGCTGTAGCCTGCAACAGCCAACGGGTCGGGAACAGGCAACGTCTCGGCGACGTTCTTGGTGTCCGCTGCCATGGGGATGCTCCGCCGTCCGTGAGTGTCCCGACAAGACGATCCAGCCGCTGGGAAGTTCCGGCCCGGCCCAGATATAAGGAGGGCTTACATCCCGCCTGGCGCAGCGGTGATCCGGTCCACCTCGGCCAGCTCCTCCGCTGTCAGCATCCAGCCCCCGGCGGCGACGTTGGCGCTGACCTGCTCCGGCAAGGTGGCGCCGGCGATGACGCTCGACACCGGCGCGCGGGACAGCAGCCAACTGAACGCCAGCTCCAGCAGGGTGTGGCCGCGCGCCTCGGCAAAGTCGCCCAGGCGCTCGGCGGCGGTCCAGTTCGCCTCCGTCAGGTAGCGGTCGGCCAGGCGCTGGGTCTTCGTCAGCCGCGCGTCGGCGGGCATCGGCTGGTTGCGCTGGTACTTGCCGGTCAGCAGGCCGCTCGCCAGGGGAAAATACGGCAGCAGGCCCAGCCCATAGCCGCGCATGGCGGGCATCAGCTCGGCCTCGGCGCCGCGCACCAGCAGCGACAGCTCGTCCTGGCAGGACACGAAGCCGGACAGGTTGAGATGCCGGGCGGTCCAGGCGGCCTCCACCACCTGCCACGCCGGAAGGTTGCTGCACCCGGCATAGCGTATCTTCCCCGCGCGGGTCAGGTCGTCCAGGGCACGCAGGGTTTCCTCGATCGGGGTCAGCGGGTCCGGGCGGTGCTGCTGGTAAAGGTCGATCCAGTCGGTCCGCAGCCGGCGCAGGCTGGCCTCCACCGCGGCCACGATGTAGCGGCGGCTAGCTCCCTTCAGGGTCTCATCGTCGTTCATCGGCATAGCGAACTTGGTCGCCAGCACGATATCCTTGCGGCGCGGCCCCAGGATCTCGCCCAGCGCCGTCTCCGACCCGCCGCGCTCGCCCCCGCTGCGCTCGCCATAGACGTCGGCGGTGTCGAACAGGGTGATGCCCGCGTCCAGCGCCGCGTGGACCACGGCACGGCTTGCCTCCAGCCCGATCCGCCCGCCGAAGTTGTTGCAGCCCAGCCCCACCGCCGACACGCGCAGGCCGGAGCGGCCGAGGTTACGCAACTCCAACGGCGGCCTCCTGCATCCCCGGCAGGTCGGCCATCTGCACCCCAGGCGCCCGCAGCGGCGGCGCGTCCCAGTCTATGATCGGCCCGGCGGGCACGATGCCATACGGGTTCACCGTCGGGTGGCTCATGTAATAATGGCGGCGGATGTGGTCGAAGTTCGTGGTCTCGCGGACGCCGGGCTGCGCATACAGGTCGCGGGCGTAGGCCCACAGGTTGCGGTAGTCCACCAGCCTGCGGATGTTGCACTTGAAGTGGCCGACGTACACGGCGTCGAACCGGGCCAGGGTGGTGAACAGCCGCCAATCGGCCTCGGTCAGCCTGTCGCCGCACAGGAAGCGGCGCCGGGCCAGGTGGCGGTCCAGCCAGTCGAGCGTGTCGAACAGCGGCTGCACGGCCTCGTCATAGGCGGCCTGCGTGGTGGCGAAGCCGGCGCGGTACACGCCGTTGTTGACGGTGGCGTAGATGCGGGCGTTCAGCGGGTCGATCTCGGACCGCAGCGCCGCCGGGTAGTAGTCTCCAGGGACAGCGCCAACGCCGTCGAATGCCTGGTTGAACATGCGGATGATATCCGCGCTCTCGTTGCTGACGATCGTGCCGGTGTGCAGGTCCCACAGGACGGGCACCGTGACCCGCGTGGTGCAGCCGGGCTCAGCGCGGGTATAGACCTCGTGCAGGAAGGCCGCGCCGCCGGGATCGGGGACCACGCCGGGGCCGGGCGCGAAGCTCCAGCCGCCGTCGCGCATGACGGGGTTCACCACCGACAGGCCGATCATGCCATCCAGGCCCTTGAGACGCCGGAAGATCAGCGTGCGGTGCGCCCACGGGCAGGCGAGCGATACATACAGGTGGTAGCGCCCCGGTTGTGCCGCGAAGCCGCCCTGACCGGTTGGCCCCGGCCCGCCGTCCAGCGTCACCCAGTTGCGGAACCGGCTTTCCGACCGCTCAAACGCGCCGCCGGACTTGGCGGTGTCGTACCACCCCTCCGACCAGGCGCCGTCCACCAGCAGGCCCACTACGACGGCCCCTTGCCGGGGGCGGGCAGGGCGGCGATCTCGCTGATCAGCTTGCGGGTCATGGCCTCTCCGAATTGGGAAAACTCCCTGACCTCTACGACGAAGCTGCCGGGGCCGCCGGTCACATGCTCGCGGTACCACTCCGTGAGGCCGCCCGGCGGCTGCACGTGGGCATAGGTGTAGCTGACCGGGTGCTCGTTGATGATCGCCAGGCCGTTGATGGTGACGCCAGCCTCCACGGCCTCGTCGCGCGCCGCCTGCACGTCGCGGCCGGAGTTGTTGGTGCCGTCGCCCGCCACGTCGATCACCCGGCGCGTCGCCTCGTAGCCGCTGGATTGCAGCAGGCTCATCGCCCGGTCGATGCCGGCGCTGATGCTGGTGCGGCCGGCGAAGCTGCGCGGCGCGGCGTCCAGCGCCTGGGTGAACGCCTCGGCGCTGGCGGCGTCGTGCACCACCTGCCAGGGCAGCACCGTCCGCACCTCATACGGCCCGGCGAACTCGACATAGGCGACGGCGATGGCGCCGACGGGACCGCCGCGTATGGCGTTCAGCACCCGCGGGTCGGTGAAGGCGGCGACGTAGCCCTGCTTTTCCATCTGGAACTCGCTGTCATCGACGCTACGGGACACGTCGGACACCAGGACCAGGACGACATCGACCGGCTCGGCTGCGATGGCGGGCCAGGGAACAAGCGAGGCGAGCAGCGTTAAACGGAGGGCGATTGCGCGCATCAGGGGCACCCCATGTTGGCCCCGCATCGTCGCGCGGCTCGGGCGCAGGTCCAAGCAATTTCGCCTGCCGAGGGTTATGCGATGGAGCGGGCATGAGGGCACGCTTCGGGGCACGAACCGGGATCAAGGGTGTTTCCCGTCCCGTCCGACGCTTAGGTTGATCATCGTCATGGCGATCCCAGAGGGAACACTGGTTTGACAGGCGCCTGCGGCAACAGATTAAATTAGGACAGGGCCACTGCCGCTATGGCTCGAACTTGACGCCGGTGCTCACTCAAGCGTCAAGTCGGCCTACCCAGGGCTGTATGAAATCCTACTTGCGGCAACGGTTCAACAAACGCGCGCAACGGCTATGGCCAAACCGAGGTAAAGGATTCTTTCCTTGACTTGAATACTGGAATGCGCGCAACCATGATAGAATACATAACGCCGTATTGTAGTATTTTCTTTATCGTTCTTGGTTGTCGCGGAAAATAGGCTGCCGTGCCATCCCGGTTTCGCCCCTGCTCGCGGCGAACAGGCCGCCACTGGTGACGGCAGCCTGACTGGTGCGGCTCGGACCCATCCGTGGGTGGGCGTGCATTCATCGGCCTGATCCGGCCCATGCTCGATGATCCCCGGGGCGCTTCTGCCGCCGGTCCGGATACGGAGCCGTCCATGCCCTACGATGCCAGCGACAGCACCCCCGCACCCTCCGGACCTCCCCGGGCCGGGGAGGTCTGGACCGATGGCCAGACCCTGATGGCGCGCACCCGAATGCTTAGCGCCAGCGGCCTGGTCCGCCGCATCCTGCTCGTCATCTTCCTGTTCTCCCTTGCAGGCGGGGCCGGCGGGTTCTTCATGGTGCTGCGCCAGCGCGCGCTCCAGGGTGCCGCGAACGAGGCGCGGCTGCTGCTGACGACGGCGCTCGCGGTCAGCGACTACACGGACGAGAACCTCTTCCCCCTGCTGGACAAGCTGCCCACGGACCGGTTCTACGAGCAGGTGGTGCCGTTCCACGTGGCCCAGGCGGTGTTCCGCAAGGTGCAGGCCCTCTATCCAGCCTACAGTTATCGTGAGCCTGCGCTCAACCCGACCAGCCTGGACGACCGGCCAACCCCCTTCGATGTCGAGCTGACCGAACACTTCCGCGACAACCCAAGCCTAAAGGACCTGGAAGGCGTCCGCCAGGACGGTGGGCGCACCGTGTTCTATCTCGCACGGCCGATCCGGATCACCGACCAGCAATGCCTGACCTGCCACGGCACGTCCGACCGCGCGCCCAAGGCCATGGTCGCCCGCTACGGCACGGTGAACGGCTTCGGCTGGGCCATGGGCGAGACGGTCGGCGTCCAGGCGCTCAGCATCCCCATCGCCGAGGAGCTGCGCGGGACGACGGAGCTGGCCATGACGCTCGCCGCCGGGCTGCTGGCGATCTTCATCGTCACCTACGTGGCGCTGACCGCCTCGCTCCAGGTCATGCTGGTCAGGCCGCTGCGTGCGCTCGCCCGCTCGGCCGACATGGCCAGCAAGACGAACGACGCGCACATCGAGCTGCCGCACTCCGGCGTGAGCGAGATCCATGGGCTGGCCGATGCGATCGGGCGCCTGCGCCTGAGCCTGCGCAAGGCCCTTGGCCAGGCATCGCCCCGGCCGCCTGCACCGCCCACGTGAAGGGGGAGGCCATGCCACGCCTTCTCGTCGTCCTGAGCCTGGCCGCAACGGCGGTCGTGCTGTGGTGGTTGCACAGCGTCTCCTCGACTTTCCAGCTCTTCGCCAGCCCTGGGTTCACGCGGGGCCTCGACGTGGCTGCTTCGGCCACAACGGCGTTGCTGGCCGTTGCCGTCGTCGGACATGCCATCGTTCGCCTGGTGCTGCTGGCCATGTACGGGGTCGAGCCGACCGGCTTCCAGCGCGCCGGCCTTTACGCCGTCCTGGGCACGGCCGCCGGCGTGGCCGTGCTGACGCACCTGGGCGTCAATATCACCGCCGTGTTTGCGACATCGGCCATCCTGACCGCGGTCTTCGGCTTCGCGTTGCAGCCGACGCTCAACGGCCTGATCGGCGGCCTCACCTTGCACACCGACCGCGTGCTCAGGATCGGCGATGCCATCCTGCACAACGGCAGCCCCGTCGAGGTGACCGCCTTCAACTGGCGTTCCGTCTCGGGCCGCAAGCTCGACGGCAGCCTGGTCGTGTTCCCCAACGCCCGCATCGTGGACGGCACGATCGAAATCCTGCCCCGCGACCACCCGGTCCGCGCCGACACGGTGTTCCCGGTCCCCATCACAATCGCCCCGCAGCGGCTCTCGGAGCTGGTCGGCGAACTGGTCGCCGACTTTGCCGAGGTCGATGACGGCCAGCCGGTCACGGTGGCGCCCGTCGCGTTCGAGCCCGACAAGGCGCTGGCCCGCTACCGGGTCCGATACTGGGTCCACGCCTACGCGGACCGGGGCGACCTCGAAGCCGAGGTGCTGCGCCGCATCTGGTACGCGCTGCAGCGCGAGGGCATCGCCTGGCCGGTGAACAACTTCTACGATCCCGAGTTCCGCACCCCGCAAGGGCCGTCGGTCCTGCTCGCCCACGACTGGCCGGAGCTGATTGCGGCGGCGATCGCGCGAGCACCGGCGCAGCCTGACCTCGCCGGGCTTCTGGCCCACCCGGCGCAGGCGATCGCCGACGCGGGCATGCCGCTGCTCTACGCGGCGACGGAGCGCATCGTGCTGCCGCCGCGTGCGTGCGGGTCCGTGTGCCTGCTCGTGCGCGGCACGGCATACGAGATCGCGTCGGAGTTCGACACGCTGTCCAGCCCTGGGTCCAGCCCTGGGTCCAGCCCTGGACAGCTTGATGGCGATCGGGAGTCCGCCCTCGACCCCATGCGCCTGTCGCACCGGGCTGCGATCAAGCACATTTCAGACCGGCTCGCCGAGATCATCGGTCCCTACGCCGAGGTGGCGGTCCGGCGCGCAGCCGGGGAGGTCGCCGGCTCTGCCATGATCTGCGCGCGGGTCGCGGACGAGATCGCCGATCCCCTGCTGCGGCAGACCTTCCTCGCCGAAACCCGCACGCCTGAGGAGCGCCGTCATGGGCCGGGCATGGTGTTCCGCCTGCGCCGCGATGCGGCTGGAAACTTTGTTCCGGACCCTTTGCTGCGCGCAGCCGAGGCTTGCGCTTTCGTTGCAATCCCACCTCGAATGCTCGCAACCACCGCTCCATGAATGACATGGCCCAACGACGCGGCTGCCGTGGCACCACGGCCGGAGCTAACGGAACGGCCCTTCGACATTTGTAAGCCGGGCACTTCCCCCGCAACGCTCTTTCTTGTGCCCGGGCTGACCCGGTCGATCCCTGCCAGCGGTTCGCCCCCTATCAAGTCCGGTCCCGCTTAGCTCGGCCAAGCCGGACCAACCGCGCTCTCAATACATCCCCCGAAGCACGCCACTCCGCCCCCGGCACACGTCACCTACTGGCTGGCCCAGATGATCCGGTGCACCCAAGCCACCTCCGTCAAGTCGAAGCTGCGATCCCGGTGCTCCGGATTCAGGCTTTTCAGCTCGATCCGCTTGGCCGAGCGGCGCGCAAGCTGCTTGGCCATCACCTCCCCCGCCAGGGTGCGCGCCACCACCCGGTCGCCCCGGCGGATCGGCGCGGCCGGCGAGATCACCACCATGTCGCCATCGCGGAACACCGGCTCCATCGATTCGCCCGAGATTTCCAGCGCGTAGGCGTTGGGGTCGCCGATCTCCGGCAACCCGACCTCGTCCCAGCTCCCGCCCACCGGGAACCCGGCATCGTCGAAATAGCCATCCCCGCCCGCCTGCGCCAACCCGATCAGCGGAATGCGCCGGGCCGGACGGGCGGAGACGGCGACCGGCGACCCCGTGACCAGGGCGGTAAACGTCTCCAGGCTGGCCCCGGTCGCGTCCAGCACCTTGGCCAGGCTCTCGGAACTCGGCCAGCGGGCGCGGCCGTCCGGCATCCGCCGCTTGCTCGGATTGAACGTGGTCGCGTCCAGCCCGGACCGCTTGGCCAGGCCGGACGCCGACAGCCCATGCTCCGCGGCCAGCGTGTCAAGCGCGCGCCAGATGTCTTCATGCTTCATGCAATGCAGTGTGGCTAGGATTTTACGCCGCTGCAACTAGGAATTGACGCCTTGCCGTCTTGCCGACAACTCCCAACAATGTTCTTGTTATGTTCGATCATCGAGGTGCTTATGCCGCCAGTATCACCGTCTGTGGCCCCGCCGTCCGTGGCCCCGCCAACTCTGGCCTCCCCAACTCTGGCCCCGCCTTTCCCGACCGCCGAGGCCGCCTGGTTCTGGACCGCGGCCTCGCTGATGGCCCGGCGTAACCCGGACGCGCCGCGGCCGCCGCCGGGTCCGTGCCGGCCGGAGGACGTGGTAAAGTGCCTGGACACGCTGTATCGCAGCCGCCGGATTGAGCTGCTGCACGCCCGCATCCTGCGCATCTGGGGCTGGCGCGGCATGGCGCCGGACCCGCGGCGCGCCCAGGAGGGGTGCGACTCGCGGCTATGGCAGGAGGCGATAAGCCGGCTGGACTGGCCGTTGCGCGCGAAGGGGATCGTGGCCGGGCCGCGCTGCGCCATCCCGGCTGATCTTTTGGCGCGATACGGGCCGGCTCCCTAGGTGCGGCGGCGCGCAAGCCGAGGCGATTTCCGACGTACATTGGGACCCCGGCGCCAAACCGCTGGCGGCGGCACGAAGAACCCAGGCGGCTTGACGGTGCGGGAAATCTCGCCGGGCATGACATCCCGCGGCCCCGTGACATTGGCGGCGGTGTCAGGCCGGGGCGTCCGCCGTCGCGGCCGGCTGCTTCAGGATCTCGCTGCGGTGCCGGAGGCGCCCGGCCGCCGTGATGCGATACCGGCCGTCGTCCTGCGTGGCCAAGCCCATGGCGGCCAGGCGTTCCAGGCACGGCCCGTCCTTCAGCCCCGAGGGCCGGCCCGGCGGGCCGACCAGCGTCAGGCGGTGCAGGGCCGACCGGCAGCAAGTCTCAAGGTAGGGCTCGTTCCACATGGCCGGGGGTGTACCGCGGTTCGGCGCGGCGGGAAACCTTCTCAATGCGCGCCTTCTCAATGCGCGTGGGATCGGGCAGACCACCGGGATGACGCCAACCCTCGCCTCCGCCCTGATGCCCTTGCTGGCCCGCACCGATGCGGAGCGGGCGCACCGCCTGGCCATCCTGGCCCTGCGGCTGGGCTTGGCCGGGCAGGACCGCCAGCCGGACGACCCGGCGCTGCGCGTGCAGGCCATGGGGCTGAGCTTCCACAACCCGATCGGCCTGGCTGCCGGGTTCGACAAGGACGCGATGGCGCTGCGCGGCCTGCGGCGGCTGGGGTTCGGCATGGTCGAGGCCGGCACCGTCACCCCGCTCCCGCAGGCCGGCAACCCGTTGCCGCGCGTGTTCCGCCTGCACGAGGACGCGGCGGTAATCAACCGCTACGGCCTGAACAACCGCGGTCTGGACGCCTTCGTCGCCCGCCTGGCCGCCCTGCCGCGGGGCGAGGTCCCTATCGGTGCCAACATCGGCATCAACAAGGAGGGCGCCGACCCGGAGCGCGACCTGCCTGCCTTAGTCGCCGCCGTGGCGCCGCATGCCGACTACATCGTGATCAACGTGTCGTCCCCGAACACCCCGGGCCTGCGGGACCTGCAGGGCGAGGCGCGGCTGAACGCCATCCTGGGCGCCATCGCGGACCGGGTGCCGCACCGCCCGCCGCTGCTGGTGAAGGTGGCGCCGGACCTGCCGGAGGGCGGGCTGGAGGCCATCGTCGAAACGGCGGTGCGCCATGGGGTGCAGGGCCTGATCGTGTCCAACACCACCGTCGCACGGCCGGACACGCTGCGCTCCGGCCATGCCGGGCAGACGGGCGGCCTGTCGGGCAGGCCGCTGCGCGACGCCAGCACCCGGCTGGTGGCGCGGGCCTATCGCCTGGCCGCGGGGCGCCTGGTGCTGGTCGGCTGCGGCGGCGTGGCGACCGGGGCGGACGTGCTGGCGAAGCTGCGGGCCGGGGCGAGCTTGGTGCAGCTTTATACCGCATTCAGCTATGCCGGTCCCGCCCTGGTGCCGCGGCTGAAACGCGAGCTGTCGGCGGCCTTGCGTCACCAGGGGTTCGCCAGCGTGCAGGACGCGATCGGGGCAGACATGGGCAGGGCGGACGCATGAGGGCCTTGCCGGGCTTCCGCGCCATCGCGGGCGAGTACGACGGCTTCATCCTGGACCTGTGGGGCGTCATTCACGATGGCGTGCGGCCCTACGCCGGCGCGGCGGACTGCATGGCGGCGCTGCGGGCGGCGGGCAAGCGGGTGGTGCTGCTGTCCAACGCGCCGCGCCGGGCGGACTCCATCCAGCGGCAACTGCGCCGCATGGGGATCGAGGACGCCTGGTATGACGGGGTGATGACCTCTGGGGAGGCCGCCTACCTGATGCTGCGCGACCGGCCGGACCCCTGGTATGCCGCACTGGGCACCCGCGTGTTCCACCTGGGGCCGGAGCGGGACCGCGGCGTGATGGCCGGGCTGGACCTGCATGTGTTCGATGGCCCGGACGGCGCGGAGTTCATGCTCAACACGGGTCCGGACGACCATGCGCCGCAGACCGACCCGTCGCACTACGACCCGGTGCTGCAGGCCAGCGCCGCGGCCGGGCTACCGATGATCTGCGCCAACCCGGACCTGGAGGTGATCCGCGGCGGCGTCCGCGTGGTGTGCGCCGGGACGCTGGCGGTGCGCTATGCCGCGATGGGCGGCGACGTGCGCTCGCTGGGCAAGCCCGACCCGGCCATTTACCGCCCGGTGCTGGACATGCTGGCGCTGCCAGGCGCCCGCGTGCTGGCGGTGGGCGACGCGCTGCGGACCGACATCGCCGGGGCGGCAGCGGTGGGGCTGGATGCGTGCTGGGTGCTGGGCGGGCTGCACGGGGCGCACCTGGGCGGCGACGATGCCCGGACGGAGGCGGAGGCGGCTGCAGCCGGGCTGTCGCCGGTGGCCTGCATCCAGCATTTCGTTTGGTAGCAGCATAAAAATGCCACCTGCCTTCTCCCTCTCCCGGAGAGAGAAGGAAGCCCTCCTTACGTCGTGGGCAGTTGCTCCCAGTTCGGAACGGAGCCGGTCACAGTCAAGCGCGGTGAGCGCTAGGCGTGCCCCGCAGTCCCCGACAGCAGCAGCGGGTCGATCCGCAGGATCGCCAGCGCGCGGAGCCACTTCGTCTCATGGTCGGCGTCGAACAGCAGCCCCAGCTTGTTCGGCGCGGACAGCCAGACGTTCTCGCCCATTTCCCGGTCCAACTGCCCCGGCCCCCAACTGGCATAGCCCAGCGCCAGCAGGCCCTCCTTCGGCCCGCCGCCGCGCGCGATCTCCTGCAGCACGTCCAGGCTGGCAGTCAGGGCCAGGTTGTCATCCACCACCAGGCTGCCGTCGCACGTCCAGTCCGAGGTATGCAGCACGAACCCTCGCCCGCCATCCACCGGCCCGCCCCGGCAAAGCTGGATCGTCCGGGCCGGCGGCACCGGCGTCACGTCCAACTGCTCCAACAGGGCGTCGAAGCTCGGCTTGGCGAGCGGCTGGTTCAGCACGATGCCCATCGCGCCCTCGTCCGTGTGGGCGCATAGTAGGATCACGCTCTGGGCAAAGCGGGAATCCTCCATGGCAGGCATGGCAATCAGCAGTTGCCCCGTCAGATTGGTGTCTTCATCAAGCATTGTGCATATGTTGGTTTGGCACCATGGCAAGGCAAGCGGGGCCGAGGCAATCGGGGCAGGGCTGGTGACTCGACCGCCCGGGGGCGTTAACACAGCGGGAAACCCTGTTAAGGACGCCTGCTATGATCAAGACTGGTGATGCCATGCCCGCCATGAAGCTGTCAGCCGCCACCGCGGAGGGGCCGAAGGAGGTGTCCACCGCCGACGTGTTCGCCGGCAAGAAGGTCGTGTTGTTCGCCACGCCCGGCGCCTTCACGCCGACCTGCAGCGTGCGGCACGTGCCGGGCTTTCTGCAGAACCTGGACGCCCTGAAGGCGAAGGGCGTGGACACCGTCGTCTGCACCGCTGTCAACGACGTGTTCGTGATGGACGCCTGGCGCAAGGACCTGGGCGTTGACGACCGCATCCTCATGCTGGCCGACGGGTCCGGCGCGCTGGCCAAGGCGCTGGGGCTGGAGCTGGATCTCACCGCCCGCGGCCTGGGCATGCGGAGCCAGCGCTATGCGATGGTGGTGGAGGACGGCAAGGTCACGCACCTGGGCGTCGAGGGGCCGGGCGAGTTCGAGGTCAGCAAGGCCGAGAGCGTGCTGGCGGCCCTATAAATCCCCAGCCCTGCGAGCCCGCGGCATGCATGACCTGGCGGCGGGCCTGACCGGGTTGCCCGCGTGACCTGGTCGCCCGCGCAATACCTTGCGTTTGAGGACGACCGCACCCGCCCGGTGCGCGACCTCGTGGCCGCTATCCCCGGCGGCGACGCTCGCACGGTGGTGGACCTCGGCTGCGGCCCCGGCAACTCGACCGAGGTGCTGGCCGCCCGCTTCCCAGGCGCCGGGATTTCGGGCCTAGACAGTTCCGCCGAGATGATCGCCGCCGCCAAGCAGCGCCTGCCGAGCTTGCATTTCGCGGTTGCGGACATCGCGGCGTGGGACGCGCCGGGGCCGTTCGACGTGCTGCTGGCCAACGCCGTGCTGCAATGGGTGCCGGACCATGCGGCGCTGCTGCCGCGCCTGTTGGGCCGCCTGGCGCCGGGCGGCAGCCTGGCGGTGCAGATGCCGGATAACCTCAACGAGCCGGCGCACCGGCTGATGCGCCAGGTCGCCGCGGAGGGTCCGTGGGCCGCCAAGCTGGCCGCCGCCGCCGGGGCGCGAACCGGAATGGGGTCGGCGGACTGGTACTACGGTGTGCTGCGCCCGGGGTGCAGCCGGGTTGACGTGTGGCGCACGACCTACTTCCACACCCTGGCCGGCGGCGCGGACGCCGTGGTGGAGTGGTTCAAGGGTAGCGGCCTGCGCCCGTTCCTGGCCCCGCTGGACGATGGGGAACGGGCCGGGTTCCTGCGCCGCTACCGCGATGCCGTCGCCGCGGCTTACCCGGCGCTGCCGGACGGCGCCGTGCTGCTGCCGTTCCCGCGGCTGTTCATGGTGGGGACGCGCTAGGCTACGCCGCCACCGGGCTGCGTACGCTCTCGGAGCGGAAGGTGTCGGTAATGTAGGCGGCCAGCGCGTCCGTCATCGGCTGCCGGGCTTCCGGGTTGCGCAGCAGCAGGATGCCGAACTCCGGCAGCGGCGGCAGCCCTTCCTCCGGGCGTACCGGCCGCAAGCCCTCCGGCAACCAGGAAATCGTGGCCACCGTGACGGCCAGCCCGGCCACCACCGGCGCTTGGGTGCCCAGCTGCGTCGCCGACCGGTAGGCCATGCGGTAGCGCCGCCCGGCCCCGTCCAGTGCGCGGATCGCCGCGGCCGCCCAGGTGCAGTGGTCACCGGCCAGCGCCACCGGCAGCGGGTCCAGCCGGTGCGGGGCGTGCCGGGTCGAGGTGATCCAGTGCAGCGGCCCCCGCCACAACGGCTCCGCCACCATGCCGCGGGGCCGGTTTCCGTCGGAGCACAGGGTCAGGTCAAGCTCCCCCGCCCTCAACCGCTCGACCAGTTCGGAGGACGGCAGGCACAGCACATCGACCTGCACGGAGGGATGGCTCTCGGCAAACCGCTTCAGGATCTGCGGCAGGTAGCGCAGCGCGTAGTCGTCCGGCGTGCCCAGACGGACGGTGCCATGGACGGCAGGCACGCGGAAGCTGGTCCAGATATCGTCGTTGAGCGCCAGCAGGTCGCGCGCGCGGTGCAGCAGGAACTCGCCATGCGGGGTCAGGTGGACGGCGCCGCCCTTGCCGCGGGACAGCAGGCGCTCGCCGAGCAGGCCCTCTAGCCGCTGCATCTGCATGGAGACCGCCGATTGCGTGCGGCCGACGCGCTGCGCCGCACGGGTGAAGCTGCCCTCCTCCGCGATGCAGGTGAAGGTTCGCAGCAGGTCGGGGTCGAGGCTGGGATGCGTCATGAGCATCAGCGTAGTTGATGCATCGCATCAGTGCAATTCGTTTCCATGATGGGGCGTGGTGGCCCATGTTCCCGTTGCCAACACGCAGGAGCTTCAAATGGCAGCGCTGATGACGCAGACCCGGACCACAAGCCTTGTCCCTCACCGCACGATCCGCAGCATGGCCCGCACCGGCTGGACGGCGTTGGCTGTCATGGTCCGCGCCCACCAGACCCGCCGCCTGCTGGCCGAGATGGACGACCGGATGCTGGCCGACATCGGCGTCAGCCGCGGCGACGCGAGCATGGAGGCGGCCCGGCCCGCATGGGACACGGCAACCCGCATCCGGTGAGCCGGTGCCGGTGTCATGCCCGTCACATCGGCCTTGGCGCTGCTCCGGCATGGTCCTGCTGCGCCGGTCCTCGGCGAGCAGCAGGAGCCCGCCATGAACAGCATGTCCCTCGCCCTTCGGTCCCAGGTCGGCACATCCGTCCTCCTATACCTGATCGGGTGCGTTCAGGCCGGCTTCAGGTCGATCCTGGCCGCGGCTGCCGCGCGTGAGACCGAGCAGCAGCTTGCAGGGCTTGACCGTCATACCCTGGCCGACATTGGCATTCCGCTGAACGGGCCGCGCAGCCTGGCGTCCCGGCCGGTGTGGGACACGGCTGGTAACGCTGCCTGCTCCCTCTCCCGCTTCGGGAGAGGGCCGGGGTGAGGGGGTCTTTCAGCGGCATCCTCTCGGCGCAGGCAGCCCGGTTCCGGCACTGCCCACGGTCAATGGCGCTGTATAGGCAAGCAAGACTCCCTCACCTCGGCCCTTTCCCGGAGGGAGAGGGAGCAGCATTATGGGCCATCCGGGCCGCGCCCACCACGCACAGGATCTCGAACAGCATCGTCGCGCCGTGGAATGCCGTCAGCCCGCCCACGTCGAACGGCGGCGACACCTCCACCATGTCGGCGGCAACCACGTCCAGCCCCATCAGGCCCCGCACGATGCGTTGCGCCTCGATCATCGTCAGGCCGCCGGCCTCCGGCGTGCCGGTGCCGGGCGCCCAGACCGGGTCCAGGCTGTCGATGTCGAACGACAAGTAGCATGGCGCGTTGCCGACCACCCGCCGCGCCTCCTCGACCGCCCAGCGCCAGCCGCGGTCGTGCAGTTCGTCCATCGGCATCACCCGCATGCCGCTGTCCTCGCTGAACCGCCACAGGCTGCCGGGCACGGTGCTGGTGCCGCGCAGGCCGATCTGGATCACCCGCTTGGGGTCCAGCAGCCCTTCTTCCACCGCCCGGCGGAACGGCGTGCCGTGCTGGTAGCGGCTGCCCATGTAGTCGTCGCCGGTGTCGCCGTGCGCGTCGATGTGGACCATGCCGATCGGCCCTGATGCTGCCACGGCCCGCAGGATCGGGAACGCGATGGAGTGGTCGCCGCCGACCGTCACCGGGGTGACGCCCGCCTCCACCACGCGGCGGTAGAACGCCTCGATCTCCGCCAGGGCGCCCTCAAGGCCATAAGGCTGCTCGATCCAGCAGTCGCCGAGGTCGCGCACCCGCAGGTCGGTGAAGGGAGCGGCGCCGGTGGCGGTGTTGATGGGGCGCAGCAGGCTCGACTGGTTGCGAACCTCGCGCGGGCCGTGCCGCGCGCCGGGGCGGTTGGTGACGCCGCCGTCGAACGGCACGCCGATCAGGCCGATGTCGGCGTCTGCCAGGCTCTGCGCGACCGGGGCGCGGAAGAAGGTGGGAATGCCGGCATAGCGCGGCTGCGCCTGCGGATCGTTCATCGCAGGATAGCGGGAGGCGGGCTTGAGAGGGGTCATGCGCCTGACCCTATCGTTCCGATGGCGGCAACGCGAGTGACCAATGCGCGTCGGGCCTGGGCGGCGTCGGCTCCCAGGGCGATCAGGGCGGGGATGTCCCAGGGACGCGCCAGGACAGCGGCAGCGACGCGCAGCGGGCCGATGCGGCCCTGCGCGTCCAGTGCCACCAGGGCGGCACGGGGCAGCGTGCGGCCGGCGGGGTCACAGACGGCGCGCAGCACGGCGAAGGGCAGGCCGTGCCGGGCGGCGATGCGGGCGACGGCGGCGCTTTCCAGATCGACCGCGACGGCGCCGGTGCGGGCGCGCAGGGCGGCCTTGGCGGCAGCGGTGGCCAGGATGGCGCCGTCCCCGAACAGGGCGCCGGGGGTGGCACCGCCGAGCCAGGCGGACAGGGCAGGGTCGGTGGACCAGGCGCCGTCCTCGGCCAGCACCATGGCGGGGACCAGCAGGGCGCCAGGCAGCAGGGTCGTGTCGAGGCCGCCGGCAAGGCCGAAGCTGATAAGGGCGGAGACGTGGGGGGCCAGGGCCTCGGCGACCTGCGCCGCGCCTGCCGCGCTGCCGCCGCCGATGGCAACCTTCGCGCCCAGGTGTCGGACGATCCGGGCTTCAGCGGCCAAGCCAACAACAAATCCAGGAGGCTTCGCAAGGATAGCGGCTGTCCTTCTCCCTCTCCCTCCGGGAAAGGGCCGGGGTGAGGGGGGCAGCACGATCCCCGCCCCCGGAAACCCCCGAAGGTCCAACGGCGGCGCCACTCCATCCCCCGGCGGCAGAGACCCCCCTCACCCCGGCCCTCTCCCGGAGGGAGAGGGGGAAACGGGCTAGAAGCCGTAGCTGACGCGGCGGCTGTTGCCACGCTGCAGGTTGCGGAAGCGCGCCAAGGCCAGCAACGGAAAGAACAGCCGGTAGCCGTGGTAGCGCAAGTAGAACACCTTAGGGAACCCGACGGCGGTGTAGGGCGCCTCGTCCCACTCGCCGTCCTCCCGCTGCGTGCCCGCCAGGTAGGCGATGCCGCGGGCCACCGCCGGCCCCGTCTCGCCCGCCGCCATCAGGCCCAGCAACGCCCAGCTCGTCTGCGACGGCGTGCTGATGTGATAGCGGCCGGGCGCGGCGGCGGCGTAGCTGTCCTCGTCCTCGCCCCAGCCGCCATCCTCCCTTTGATGCGCCAGCAGCCAGTCGGCGGCCCGGCGGATCGTGGGGTCGTCATGCGGCAGCCCCGCGGCGTTCAGGGCACACAGCACCGACCAGGTGCCATAGATGTAGTTGGTGCCCCACCGGCCAAACCAGCTTCCATCCGGCTCCTGGTCCCGCCGCAAATAACCGATGGCGCGGGCCATCGCCGGCTCGTCTGCCGCCATGCCCGTCTGCGCCAGGAACGACACGCAGCGCCCGGTCACGTCGGCCGTCGGCGGGTCCAGCAGGGCGCCATGATCGGCGAACGGGATATGGTTCAGGTAGTCGTGCGTGTTGTCGGCGTCGAAGGCGCCCCAGCCGCCATTCGCGCTCTGCATCCCCAGCACCCACGCCTTGGCGCGGGCGATGCTGTCGGCATGCGCCGGGTCGCCGTTGCGGTGCAGCAGCATGCCCACCACGGCGGTGTCGTCCACATCCGGGTAATGCGCGTTCTCGTACTGGAACGCCCAGCCGCCGGGCGTCGCATCCGGCCGGGACTGCGCCCAGTCGCCACGCAGCTCCGTCACCTGCCGCTCAACCAGCCAGGCGCAGGCGGCGTCCAGGCCCGGCGTCGCCACGCCCTCCGCCTCCGCCACCGCATGGCCGGCCAGGCTGGTGTCCCAGATGGGCGACAGGCAGGGCTGGCAGTACGCCTCATCCTCCGTCACCACCAGCAGCTTGCGCACCGCAGCCCAGGCGGTGACGGCATGGGGGTGGTCGGCGGCATAGCCCAGGGCGTCGAACATCATGACGGTGTTGGCCATGGCGGGATAGATGGCGCCCAGCCCGTCCTCACCGTTCAGCCGCTCGGTCACGAAGGCCACCGCCTCGTCGATGGCGCGGCTGCGGATGGCGGCGGGGAAGGCCGGCTCGGCCACACGCACCACGCCGTCGATGGCCTTGAACACCGCGCCCCAGCCACTGCGGTAGGGGCCGCGTATCCAGTCGCGCACCTCCTCCGGCGGGGTGCAGAACAGCTCCTGGATCTCCACGCCGCGCGGGTTGCGGGCGCGGGGGTGCAGCGCCATCAGCACCAGCAGCGGCACCATTACGGTGCGGGACCAGTACGATACCTTAGATAGGTGGAACGGGAACCACCGGGGCAGGTGCATGATCTCGACCGGCATGGCCGGCACGGCGCGCCAGGGCACCTGGCCGAACAGCGCAAGCTGAATGCGGGTGAACACGTTGGTCCGCTCCGCCCCGCCGGCGGCCAGGATGGCGGCGCGGGCGCGGGCCATGTGCGGCGCCGCGGGATCGTCGCCGATTGCCTTCAGCGCATAGTACGCCTTGACGCTGGCCGACAGGTTGAACGCGCCGCCGTGGAACAGCGGCCAGCCGCCGTGCACGCCCTGGATGCGGCGCAGGTAGATGCCGATGCGCGCCTGCAGTTCCGGCTCGATGCGGTCCAGGTAATGCTCCAGCAGCACGTACTCGGCCGGGATCGTCGCATCGGCCTCCAACTCGAACACCCAATGGCCGTCATTGCGCTGCCGGTCGGTCAGCGCCGCGGATGCCCGGCTGATTGCATCTTCAAGCAGCTGGTCCGGCAGGGTTTCGTGAACCAGGACCTCACGGGAAAGGGGCACGCCGCTGGCGTCGAAGTCCACTAGGGGGCGGGTCAGGGTTTCGCTCGGCATGGGATCAGGACGTACTCGTTCAGGCCGCAACCGGGCCGGTCAGTAGGAGTGATGCTGCGGTGCAACCAGACCTGATGGCACCTTCAATCGTCGCGGGCAACCCGGTGCGGGTCCAGTCGCCGGCCAGCGCCAAATTGGCCAGGCCGGTCCTAGCAGGGGGGCGGCGGCGGTCCTGCGCCGGGGTCGCGGCGAACGTCGCCCGCTTCTCCTTTACCACGCGCCATGGCGGGAGCGGTTGCGGCAGGTTCAGGACAGCGCGCACATCGCGCCACACCTGTGTCGCCAAGGCCACAGGCGGTAGGTCTGCCCGGTGGTTGCCGGCGCTGATGGTGACGCTGACGACGCCGGGCTTGACGAACACCCACTCGGCGACGCCGCCGACCAGCCCAGTGAACCCGGCCTCCCCGGGATCGGCCTCGCAACGGAAATGCACGTTCAGGATGGCCTCGAACTGGTCCGGCGCCTGCAGGCCCGGCAGCAGCCCCGCGGCGATGGAGGCGGGGACGGCCAGCACCACGGCTTCGTTGTCCGCAACCGGGCGGCCGTTCACCGCGGTCACGCGTCCGCCCAACTGGTCCAGGCTGGTCACGCGATCGGACAGCAGCACCTCGGCCCCATGGCCGCGCAGCCAGGCCACGGCAGGGTCGATGAAGCTCTCCGACAGGCCCTCCTTTGGAAAGGCAGGGATGCAGGCGCTGCCGCCCAGGGCCAGGCTCTCGTTCATCACCGCCCCCAGCAGGGCGGCGCTGGCGGTCTCCGGCGGGGTGTTCAGCGCCGCGATGGCCAGGGGCTCCAGCAGGCGGCGATACAGCTCGCCGGGGCGCAGGGTGCCGGCAACGGTGGCGTCCGGCCCGCCGCGGGACAGCGCAAGTATAGACAGGAACTCACGCAACCGGGCGCCGGGCACGCGGCGGCGGCGGCTGAACAGCCACCAGGGCACCCGGCCGGCGTTGGGGCGCACGGTCCAGCGCTCCCCGGTGGACACGTCCATGAACGGGAAAACCGGCGCCCCCGGACCGCCCATGGTACCCCGCGCGCCGACGCGGTCCAGGAATGCGTAGGCACTCCTGTTGCCGGAAAGCAACAAGTGGTTGCCATTGTCCAAACGGCAGCCCAGCTCGCGGTCGAAGTAGCTGCGGCAGCGCCCCCCGGCGGCCGGCCCGGCCTCGTGCAGGGTCACCGCGACTCCGGCGGCGACCAGGTCCATGGCGGCGGACAGCCCAGCCAAGCCGGCGCCGATGACGTGCACATGCTGTAAAGTCATCGTGCTATGGCGTCGGGGTCATCGGGCTGGGCTGGTGCGTGTGCTCATCGGGCATAACGTAAGGCAATCAGCAGCTTTTGCCACTTCGGTACTTGTACTGACTGGTCCAGCCGGGTCCAGCCGCGGCGCTCCAGGCGGGTCAGCAGGGCGTCGTAGGCGGCGCCCATCAGCCGGGCGGGGCGCATCGCGCCAGGGTCGCAGGCGGCCATGGCGGCATAGGCCGCATCGAAGTGCAGATGAGCCTGCCGGGCCGCGCGGCTGCAGACGGCTGCCAGGGCCGGGTGCTGCAGGGCGGCGGGAGACGCAGGGACGCCGGCCTCCTCCAGCCACTCCCGGGGCAGATACAGCCGGTCCCGCCCGGCGTCCTCCGCCACGTCGCGCAGGATGTTGGTCAACTGCAGGGCGCGGCCGAGGTGCCAGGCGACCTCGTCCGCCTTGGAGGAGGCGTCGCCGAACGCCCGCACCGACAGGCGGCCGACGGCGGCGGCCACGCGGTCGCAATACAGGTCCAGGGTGGCCAGGTCAGGCGCCACGATGGCGTCGGTGTCCATCCCCATGCCGTCGATCACCGCCAGGAAGTCCTCCTGCCGCAGGTCGTAGGTGCGGATGGCCGGCAGCAGCACGCGCGTCACCGGGTCGTCGGCCCGGCCGGCATACAGGGCGGCAATGCGGTTGCGCCACTCGTCGAGGCCGGCGAGCTTGTCCGGCAGCGGCCCCGGCTCGTCCGCCACGTCGTCCACGATGCGGCAGAAGGCATAGACGGCATACATCGCCGCGCGCCGGTCAGGCGGCAGCACCTTCATGCCGCGGTGGAACGAGGTGCCGGAGCGCAGCACCAGCTTTTCCACCGCCTCCAGGTCGGGCGGCGAGGCCCCCAGCGCGGTCATGCCGCCCACCGCAGTGCGCCAAGCAGGCTGAACGCCACGTCCGGCTTGCGCAGCTTGACCCGGGTCGCCACCGGGTCGCCGCGACGCAGGCGGCGGGCCAGGCGGCGGGACAGGCCGAGGATCACCGCGACCTCCATGCGCAGCCGCCAGTCCCGGGTGCGGCCCGGCAGGGCAGCGGCAGCTTCGTGCAGCGCGTCCACCTCGTCCAGCAAGCGGGTGAACACCAGGCGCAGGCCGGGCGTCTCGCGGGGGCCGGCCAGGTCCTCGACCTGCGCCCCGGCGGCGTCCAGCAGGTCGGTGGGCAGGTAGCAGCGGTCCAGCGCGGCCAGGTCCTTGGTGCCGTCCTGCAGGTGGTTCAGCACCTGCAGCGCGGCGCATAGCGGGTCCGACGGCGCGTGGGTGGCCGGGTCCTCGCCGTGCAGGTCCAGCACGTGGCGGCCGACCGGCATGGCGGACAGGCGGCAGTAGTCCAGCAGCTCCGTCCAGGTGGCATAGCGGCGCTGCGTGGCGTCCTGGCGGAAGGCCGCCAGCAGGTCCAGCGCGTGCTGCGCGGTGACGCCGGTCTCGCCCAGGCTGGCGCGCAGCCCGAGGGCGCTGGGCGATCCGCTGCCGGTTTCGCCCACCAGCACCGCCCGCATTCGGTCCAGCCGGTGCAGCTTGTCATCCGCCGCCAGCACGGGGCTGTCGGCGATGTCGTCGGCGTTGCGGGCGAAGGCGTAGAAGGCGTGGACGTGCGGGCGCAACGCCGGGCGGATCAGGGCGGAGCCGACGGGAAAATTCTCGTCGGCGCGGTCCTTGCCCGACCAGGTCTCGACGGAGGCGGTGGTCATGCCTGGGCATCCCCGTATGCCCGGCCGTCCCGGTAGGCGCGGCGCTTCCACACCACGCCGCGGCCGCGGTGGTGGTCCCAGGCCGATCCGAGCGTGGCAGCCATGTAAAAGCAGGCGATGCCCGGCAGCGCGAGCGCCCACGCCGGCGACTGCCGGAACCGGCGCAAGGTCGGCACGTACGACAGCATCGAGCCAGCCCAGGCCACCCCACCCAGCCCGCGCGCCCAGCCGTGCCCGAACAGCGCCAGGCCCGGCGGAACCAGCCAGACCAGCGCCAGGCCCAGGACGGTCCCGGCCAGGACAGGGGGCGAGTGCCGCAACTGCACGTAGGCCGTCCGCGCCACCATGCGCCAGATGTCGGCAGCCCCGGGATAGGGCCGCAGGCTGCGAGCCAAGGCGCTGTGGCCCAGCCAGATGCGCCCGCCGCGCTTCACCGCCGCAGCCAGCGCCACATCGTCAATCAGCGCGCCGCGCACCGCCGCAATGCCGCCGATGCGGTCCAGGGCGCGGCGGCGCAGCAGCATCGTGCCGCCAGCCGCCGCCGCGATCCCGCGCATCGGGTCGTTGACCCGCTCGAATGGGTAAAGAAGCTGGAAGAAGAACACGAAGGCCGGCACCAACGCCCGTTCCGCGAGGCTTTGGCAGCGCAGCTCCACCATCTCGGACACCAGGTCCAGGCCGTCGCGCTCCGCCTTGGCGACCAGGGTACGGACATGGGCCGGGTCATGCACGATGTCGGCGTCGGTCAGCAGCACGATCCCAGCGGTGGAGTGCGCGACGCCCTGCGAGACCGCCCATAGCTTGCCACTCCACCCCGGCGGGCGCGGCTGGCCGTCCAGGACCGTGAGGCTGATCTCCGTCCCATCTCCGCCGTCATTGCGAGGAGCGCAGCGACGCGGCGATCCAGGGGCCGCCAGGGCTGACATTGGTACATGCGGCTTCTGGATTGCCGCGCCGAAGCCGGGTCGCAATGACGCTGCCGATGACAGGGGCTGGCTTGGCGCCAACATGCGCGCGACCGCTCCGGTGCCATCGGTGCTGCCGTCGTCCACGACGATGATGCGCAGCGGCCCCGGGTAGTCCTGCGCCAGCAGGGAGCGCAGGGCGGCGCCGATGCCCTCTGCCTCGTCCCGGGCAGGAATCACCACGTCCACGGCTGGGCAAGCGGCGGCGGGCGTGGCCGGGACCAGCACCGGCCCGGCCGACCAGAAGCGGCCATGCCACAGCAGCAGGTAGGCCCACGCCAGCGCGGCAGCCATCGCAAGCCACGTCATGCCGGCAACAGCCCGTTGGCGCGGAACCAGCCGATGGCGTCGGCCACCGCCTGCCGGGCTGGGCGGGGGGAGTAGCCCAGCTCGGCGGCGGCCTTGGCGTGGCTGAAGTACATGCGCTTCTTGGCCATCGCCAGCATCTCCCGCGTCACCCGTGGCTCGGTCTTGAAGGCGCGGGCCAGCGCCTCCGCGCCGACCGCGACCGGCCACAGCACGCCCTGGTTCAGCCGCATCCGCCGCACGGTCCCGCGCCCCATGACATCATCGATCAGCGCCAGCAGCCGCGGCATGTCGAAGTCCTCGCCGCCCAGGATATAGGCTTCGCCGATCCGTCCGCGCTCCAGCGCCAGCACATGGCCCTCGGCAACGTCGTCCACATGGACCAGGTTCAGCCCGGTATCGACGTAGGCCGGCATCCGCCCGGCGGCGGTGTCGAGCACCATGCGGCCGGTCGGCGTCGGCTTCACGTCGCGCGGGCCGACCGGGGCGGTGGGGTTCACGATCACCGCCGGCACGCCCTCGTCCCGCACCAGGGCGCGCACCGCCTGCTCGCCCAGGTACTTGGACTGCTTGTAGGCGCCGACGATCCCCTCGGGGTGGACCGGGGTGTCCTCCGTGCCCGGCGTGCCGTCGCCGACCAGGCCGAGGGCGGCGACGCTGCTGCAGTACACCATCCGCTCCACCCCGGCGTCACGTGCGGCCAGCAGCAGGGCGCGGGCGCCATCGACGTTGGCGGCCAGCATCGGGCCGGGGTCGGGCACCCACAGGCGGTAATCGGCCGCGACGTGCACGACGTGGCGGCAGCCCTGCACGGAGCGCACCAGCGAGGCCGGGTCGCGCAGGTCGCCCTCCACCAGCTCGGCGGTCAGGCCCTCGATGTTGCGCCGGTCCCCGCCCGGCCGCACCAGCAGTCGCAGCGGGTGGCCGCGGCCTAGCAGCGCGCGGGCGACGGCGGAGCCGACGAAGCCGGTCGCGCCGGTGACGAGCGTGGGGGCATCAGGTGGCAGGGCACGACATCCTTTGAGGTGGTAAGCGCTGGCGAGGTGGTAGGCGCCGGTTGAACAGCGGTCATATATAGCTGGCCGGGCCGCGCTGGTGTAGTGCGCCGCTGCATCATGAAGCAGCTTTCCATCCTCCTTGCCCTGGCCGGGCTGGCCGTGTCGGTCCTGCTGGTGGCCTGGTTCAATGCCGGGCAGGTGCTGGACGTGGCGCTGTCGGTGGGATGGTGGGGCTTCGGGCTGCTGGCGCTGTGGCAGATGGGGTTGTTCGTGCTGCTCGGCCTGGCCTGGTCGGTCACGCTGCCCGGCGTGCCGCGGGAGGTGCTGGTGTGGGGCCGCATGGTGCGCGACTCCGCCACGACGTGCCTGCCGTTCTCGCCGGTCGGCGCCTTCGTCATTGGCGCCCGGGCGGTCATGGTGCTGGGCGTCCCCTGGGCGACCGCCGCCGCCGGGACCGTCGTGGACGTGACGGCGGAGACCGCCGGGCAGGCGCTGTTCTCGCTGTTTGGGCTGGGGGGCCTGCTGGTGCTGCTGCCGGAGTCGCCGCTGGTGCTGCCGGTGGCGGCGGCGCTGGGGCTGGCGGGCGGGCTGGCGGCGGTCGCGTTCACCCTGCGCGCCCGCCTCGGCCGGGGACTGCGCGCGCTGGTGGGCGGGCTGGGACGCCGGCTGCTGGGCGACTGGTTCCGCAGCCAGGGCGGGCTGGAGGCGATCGGCGCCGAGCTGTCCCGCCTGCTGTCCCACCCCCGCCGCTGGATGCTCGCCACCACGGTTCACCTCTCGGCTTGGTTCGGCACCGGTGTGGGCACCTGGATCAGCCTGCGCCTGCTGGGCAACGACGCCGGCCTGCTGCGGGTGCTGGCGCTGGAGGCGCTGCTGGACGCCCTGGTCGCCGCCACCTTCGTCGTGCCCGGCGCGGTTGGGGTGCAGGAGGCCGGGTATGTCGGCCTGGGCGCGGCTTTCGGCGTGCCGCCCGACGTGGCGCTGAGCGTGTCGCTGCTGCGAAGGGCGAAGGATCTGGCGCTGGGCCTGCCGATCCTGGCGGCCTGGCAGTGGACTGAGCTGCGCCGGGTGCAGGCGGCCCGCCGGGCTGCCTAGAGCATGTCTGGTGCAAGTAGAGACGCCAAGCATGCTCCAAGCTTTATTTTTGCGAGCCCCTGTTCGGCTCAAGCGAAGCCGCTTGATCCGAACATGCTCTAAGGCCGACCGCCGCAGCGGCGATTGTGATGAGGGGGGCGGCATCCTCCCAATGGTCGCGTTGCCGTTCTGGCCGGCCTGCCCTAATTACCGAGTACAATCCCTGCTTAGGAGCCGCTGATGGCTGACGCCGAATACACCACCTTGTCCTCTGGCCTACGCTACCGGGACGAGGTTGTCGGCACCGGCGCGCAGCCGGCGGCGGGGCAGACGGTCGATGTCCACTACACCGGTTGGCTGAACGACGGCGGCAAGCCCGGCCGCAAGTTCGACAGCTCCCGCGACCGCGGCGCGCCGTTCAGCTTCAAGCTGGGCGCGGGCCAAGTGATCAAGGGCTGGGACCAAGGCGTGGCCGACATGCACGTCGGCGGCCGGCGCACCCTGGTCCTGCCGCCGGACCTGGCCTATGGCGCACGCGGCGCCGGCGGGGTGATCCCGCCCAATGCGACACTGATTTTCGATGTCGAACTGCTGGGGATCCATTGACCCGCCATGCAGCCAATCCCAGTGCTTGTTACCCATAACGGGAAATTCCACTGCGACGAGGTGTTCGCCTACGCCGTGCTGCGCCAGGCCCTGGGCGTGCGCCTGCCCGGGGTGGACCACCACCTGGTCCGCACGCGGGATGCCGACGTCATTGCCGGGGGCGACCTGGTCTGGGACGTCGGCCTGGTGTTCGACCCGGGGACCCGCCGGTTCGACCACCACCAGCGCGGCGCTCCGGAGCGGCCGGACGGCACGCCATTCAGCGCCGCCGGCCTGGTCTGGCAGGTGTATGGGCGGCAGGCGGTCGCGGCGCTGCTGCGCGAGGGCGGCCATGCGGACGACGCGCTGGCCGGCACCGTCGCGGCAAGCCTGGACGAGTCGGTCGTGCGCCGCATCGACGAGATCGACAACGGCTTCGCCCCGGGGCAGGACCGGCTGGGCCTGGCCTCGCTGATCGGCGACTACAATCCTGGCTGGGACCAGCCGCGCGACGCGGCGGCGGAGGACGCCGCATTCCTGGACGCCGCCGTGTTGGCCGAGGGGGTGCTGCGCCGCCGGGTCGGCGCGGTGCGGGGACGCCTGCAGGCGGAGGCAGCGGTGGTGGCCGCCCACGCCGCCAGCGCCGACCCGCGGGTGCTGGAGCTGGACCGCAACATGCCGTGGAAGGACGCGGTGTTCGCCCATGCGCTGCCGGTGCTGTATGCCGTGTATCCCGTGTCCAACGGCAACTGGATGGTCGATACCATGCCGCCGGACCCGGCCTCGTTCGCCCAGCGCCTGCCGCTGCCGGAGGCCTGGGCCGGGTTGCCGGAATCGGAGCTGGTGCAGGCGACCGGCGTTGCGGATGCGGTGTTCGTGCACTTGCGGCGGTTCGTCGGCGCGGCCGGGTCGCGGGCCGGGGCGGTGGCGATGGCGTTGCGGTCGATGGCGATGGCGGGGGTTTAGGCGCCGCCGGGCCTGACGGTGCCCGCCTGCGGCCCTAACCGGTTCCTCACCAAGTGTCCATCGTCATTGCGAGCCGGCCCCGGCGTGGCAATCGGGAGGGTATAGGTGACGCTCCCCTGCCGGAGTGCCACGCCGCAGTCATGGTCTGTAATGACGGCGGCAAACCTGATGCGATACGGGTCGCACCAAGGGGCCGTTGGCGTCAATCGTCGCCCAGCCGCCGCCGCAGCCGCCGCCAAAGCGGGCCAACTGGCCCCGCATGCGCCGGCACGGCAGCCTTCGCCGTCGCCCGGTCCGCCAGCTCCGCCACGAGCCGAGAGGCAATCAACCCGCGGGGTCCGCGCGCCCAATGGTCGGTGACCGCCCCCTCCGGCATCCAGCCCGGCACCGGGAGCAGCAGCTTGCGGGCCAGGCCGTCCAGCAACGGCTCATAAGTGGCGCGCAATGCAGCCAAGGTCTCGCGCACGCCGGCGTCCTCCGTCCACTGCACCCCATTCTCCCGGAACGCCGCAAGCAGGCTGTCCCATGCCGCCGTCGGCAGCCGGTCCCCGCCGTCGTAGCGGGACGGCTCGATGCCGAAGGACAGTGCCATCTCCACTAGCACCTGCCGGGTCATGCTGAAGGTCATGCGGGCCTGCAGCGGCGGCAGCCCCTCCACCCCGACCAGGATCAGCGCGCAGGCGTCCATCACCGCCGCCAGCGCCGCCAGCCAGCTCTGGTTGTCGTGCTGCGACCGGTAGTAGGCCAGCATCGGGTACGACAGGTGGCTCTCCAGCAACTCCGACCCCCACGCCTCCCATTCATGCAGCAGATCGTCTAGCCGGGCCATGCCGGCGCCCTCGGCATGGCGGCACAGCAGCGTGCCCGCGGTCGGCGGCGAACCGGCGCGGGCGTCAAGCTGCAGCACATGCGCCTCCCGCCGGGAAAACAGTTGATACAGCACCGGCAGGTAGCCGATCACGACGGCGATGAAGCCGATGCCCATCCCGGCCTCCAGCACCGCCATCAGCCGCCCCACGCCGCTGTGCGGCACCACGTCGCCATAGCCGAGGGTGAAGAATGTGACGCCGCTCATGTAGGCCTGCTCGGTGAAGGGGGAGACGCCGCCGCCCTGCGTCGCCCATTCCAGCGTGCCGAAGCCGACGATCAGGCCGCCCGCCCAGAGCGCGAACAACAGCAGCATCGACAGCGGGCCGAACAGGCTGAGCAGGTGTTCCCGCAGCGACTGGTCTGGAATGACCCTGGCCAGGCGGCCCCACACCGCCCAGGCCGCACGGAAATACAGCCGCGTGAGGCGGAAGCGGCGCCGCACGCGGCGCGGCAGCAGCATGACCTCGAACGCGTCCTGCATAACGACGACCAGCAGGATGACGGCGAAAACGACGGCGATGGGTTGCGACATCCGGGCCTAACGGCGCAGCGAGGCGTTGGCTTCCTCGGAACCCTTGCCGCCGCCAGCCGCTAGGCTTGCGTTCATGCAAGGAAGCCGCGTTATGCCAGCCCTGTCCGCCGCGTCCCCCATCGAGATCGAGGCCCTGGCTGACGCCGGAGGCCTGCCCGCGCCGGCCCGGGCGGCGGCGCTCGCGCTGTTCCACGACCTGACCAGCCGGGAGGAGCTTGCAGCGCTGGCCTTGCCGGACCCGGCGCCCGGACGACCTGGATCAGGACAGGCGGGATCAGGACAGGCGGGAGCCGGGCACCACGACGGCGCGGAGTGGCCGGCGCACCGCTTCCTGTTCGGCGAGGCCGCCGACCTGGCCCCGGTGCTCGACAGGCTGCGAGGCATGCCCGATGCCGCGGAGCTTGGCGGGGCGGATGCGCCGGAAGGGCGGATGCCGGGCACCCTGTTCGTGGTGGGCAGCCAGGGCGGCTTCACCGGCGTGCTGCTGGCGTGCGCCGATGCGGACCGGTTGGCGGACCTTGCAGCGGAACTGGAACGTCCCCGGGGTTGACGGCCTCCCCGCACCCGGTCCTTGAACAAGCCATGGCTTCACCGGTTGGCAGCGGCAGACGCTACAGTTCGCCGTTACCAGCACATGCGAGGTGCTGCCGTTCCCGTCCCGCGGCACACCGGACGGGGAGTCGCCGTTCTCCTTGCGCGACGGGATCACCGTCGTTCCCGTGCCGGATCGGTGACCTGACCGCTGGCCACACCATGAGCCGCTTCGCCGCCCGCCGCTGAGCATCCCGAACTCGGCGCTCGTACCGGCTGAAGGCATCACCTTGAACACTTCCAGCCGGCGTGCCCGGGCAAACATTTCTTAATTTTGGGCATCGTATAAAAACTTGATGCAACCTGGTTTTGCTGTGATGAAGGACGGCAATTGCAGTCCCCGACATCCCCAGCCGGCACAGGCGGAAAGCCAGCCGTCCGTCTTTGTCACGAAAGGCATCACCATGGCACCCTGTTCCCCAACCGCCCCGGCCACGCAGCCCCGGCTCTCCACACTTGGAACACTTGGGCTTGCCGCGGCCTTGCTCACCCTTGGCGCAACAGGCCCATCGCAGGCGACCAGCCTGGTGATGAACGGCAGCTTCGAAACGCTGCAAACCCAAGCGTCTGAGCAGTTCGGCACTGGCTACGCTAGCCAGACCGGCACCCCCTATCAGACGGTCGCCAACTGGAGCACCAGCGGCTACAACTTCGTGTTCCTGCCTGGCACGGCCGACACTTCAGGGGCGACAGGCGCGTCTGGCAATCTCAGCCTATGGGGACCCGGCAACGGATCAGCCAACGGGCTAGGCCCCAGCCCTGACGGCGGCAACTATATCGCCGCCGACGGAGCCTACCAGGTCGCCGCCATCACCCAGACCATCAGCGGCCTCAGCCCGGGTAGCACGGCGGTCGTGTCGTTTTACTGGGCCGGCGCGCAACAGTATGGGGCTAACTACAACAGCGCAACGACCGAGCAGTGGATCGTCGGCTTCGGCAACGACCTGACCCAGGCAACGGTGGTGGCGAAGGACGCCATCCACGGCTTCACTGGATGGATGCAGCAGACCTTCTCGTTCGTGGTCAACAGCACGACCGCGGCGCTGTCCTTCCTGGCCGTCGGCACCCCGGGCGGCCAGCCGCCATTCTCGCTGCTTGACGGTGTCTCGGTCGTCCAAGTCCCCGAGCCCGCAAGTTGGGCGGTCTTGCTGCTTGGCACCGGCCTTGCGGGATGGGCTGCCCGCCGCCGGGTTCCGGTCGCCCGGCGCTAGGACCCGCCCCGCCAAGGCCCCCACGAACATCGCGGGGGCCGGCGCTTGCCGCCTCCCTCACCCCAACCCTGTCCCGGAGCGAAAGGGAGCAGCGATCAGCGCCGTCTCCCGTGCGATTGCCGCGCCTCAGACACCAGGATTGTAGATGTAAAGATACGCCAGCCCCCCCACCGTTCCGGTCGAGGTCTGCAGGCCCGCCGCACGATCCGGGCTGATCCCGTCGAAGCTGACGCGGGCATCCGTCGTGCCGTTGCCCGCCAGGCTAAGCCCCAAGGTTGCACCCTGGTGCCCAGCCGCACCGTCCACGCCATCCCACTGCATCGTGCCCGTAGAGGCCTGGTATCCCCAAACCGTGACCGCTTCGCCCGCATGGAAGTTGCTCAGCGTGTCCCATACCGTTCCGCCCCCGCGCACATCGACGAAAAAGGTGTCGCTGCCGCTGCCACCCGTCAGGAAGGCGCTGCCGGTGCCGCCGTCCACCACGTTCTGTCCGCTGGTGACGGTGATCGCCTTGCTGCCGCTGCCGGCGTGGATGAACACGTTGGGCGCCGCGGCGGCCATGGCGACGGTGTCGCCGCCGGTCTCGATGTATTGCCACTGCAAGTAGCTGGGCGCCCCGGCCCCGATTGGGTCCATGCTGTGCGACCCGCTGGCGCCCAGCGTCTGGTCGGTGAAGGCCAGCGGCGCCAAGGGTTGCGCGGTGGTGGTCACCAGGGTGCCGAACCCAGCGTCCTGCTGCACCGCCACCACTTGGCCCGGCTGCGCGTCGGTCAGGCGAAAGGCCGCCTGCACCGTGTTGCCCTTGCTGACCTGCAGCACGCCACCCTGCATGGCGGCCGTCACGTCGCCACCCCAGGCCAGCCCAGTCAGGTCCAGCGTGTCCCCGTTGCGGAAGCCCGTCAGGGCCGTGGGCACCGCGCTGGGTCCGAGCAGGCTGGTCAACCGGATGGTGCCGGCCCCGTCATCGAAGGCGGCAGGGCCGGCCAGCACCTGGGTCCGCAGGGTGCCGCCCAGCACGCGGACGCTGCCTGACCCGGCGAAGGCGACCGGCGCGGACAGGCTGCCGCCCGGCGCGATGTTGATCACCCCCTGGTTGGTGAACCCGGCGCCGCCCTGGCTGCCCTGGGCGATGATCAGCGCACCGATCACGTCCAGCGTCGCCGCCGGTCCAAGTTGCAGCGAGCGGGAGGTGGCGTTCAGGCTGGCTGCGTTGCCCGACTGCGCCGACCCCGCCAGGATGATGCCGCCGTCCAGGGTGGCCGCGTCATAGGCGAACAGCGCCGCGCCGGCCCCGGTCAGCAATAGCCCGGCCTGACCCGTCGGCGGCGCCAAGGTCACAGTGTCGGCCACCCGCAGAGTGCCATATTGGGCGGCGTCCAGGGTGCCGCGCACCACGACGCCGTCCAGGATCGCGCCCTGGACGGTGCCGCCGGCCAGGGTCAGCGTGGTGTTCAGCAGGCTGCTGGAGGCGGCGACCTGCAGCGTGGTGCCCTGGTTCAGCGTGATGCCATGGGTGGCCGTCAGGCTGCTGCCGCTGAACTGCAGCAGGGTTCCCACGCCGGTCAGCACCAAGGAGTTGACAGCCGCGTCGTTGGACAGCGTGACGGAGGAGGTGCCGGGCTGGCCGCCGATCACCACATCATCGCCGGAGCCGGGCTGGCCTGGAGGCGACCAGCCGAGGTTAGTTTCCCAGGTGGCGACGCCGCCGACCCAATACTTCGTTGCCATGGATGGCGCCAACCCCTGAACCGCTGGCCATAATGCGTGGGGGTAGGACCGAAGTAACGTCTTGTTAAGTTAGATACTGGTTTACGGAATACTTGCCTTCTCCCTCTCCCCCTTTGGGAGAGGGCCGGGGTGAGGGGGTCGTACAGCGCGAACCTACCGACCCGGGCAGCCCGGTTCCTCCGGCGTCGGACGACGCGCTTGCAAGCAAGACTCCCTCACCCCGGTCCTCTCCCGGAGGGAGAGGGAGCAGGCAGCTTCAGGCCGACGCGGCGACGACGGGCAGCACGCCCAACGGGTCCAGCCGATAGCCGCCGCCCTCGGTCACCAGCAGGCGGGCGTTGCCGGGGTCCGGCTCGATCTTCTGGCGCAGCCGGTAGATATGGGTCTCCAGCGTATGCGTGGTGACGGCGGCGTTGTAGCCCCAGACCTCGTTCAGCAACACCTGGCGCGCCACCGGACGGGTGCCGGCGCGATACAGGAACTTGAGGATCGCCGCCTCCTTCTCCGTCAGCCGGATGCGGCGGTTCTTCACGGGCTCCTGCAGCAGCTTGGCGCTGGGGCGGAAGGTGTAGGGGCCGATGGTGAAAACCGCGTCCTCGCTGTTCTCGAAGATACGCATCTGCGCGCGCAACCGGGCCAGCAGCTCGGCCAGGCGGAACGGCTTGGCGATGTAGTCGTTCGCCCCGGCGTCCAGCCCGCGCACCACGTCCGCCTCCTCGTCGGAGCCGGTCAGCATGATGATCGGCATCCGCAGGCCCTGCTTGCGAAGCGAGGCGCAGAGGTCGCGCCCATCGCCGTCCGGCAGGGTCACGTCGAGGATCAGCGCGTCGAAGCGGGCGTCACGCGCCGTGACCTTCGCCTCGGCCTCGGAGATCGTGGCGGCCTCGGTGGCCTGGAACTCCCCGTCAAGCTGCAACTGCTCAACCAGGGTCTCCCGCAGGGTCGCATCGTCGTCAACAATCAGGATGGGACGCTCAGCCGTCATTCGGCAACCTCATCTAAGCCGCGCCGTGGACCGGGAGCGGGGCGTTTCGTCTGTGAAACATCGTGGAAAGCCGCGCACAAAGCTGTGATGCCCTGAAACGTTACCGTAGCAGGAGTTGACCCTCGATTGACAGCACTGTTCCAAACACCCCACGACCGGCGCAAGTTGCACACAGCCGCGTGAGTTTTTGTTACACGAGCTTTGTTGAGCAGTGATCATCTGGGGCTATACGGGGCAGCAACGCCATATCCCCCGCTGGGATCGTTCCCCGGATTGCTGTACCCGTGCTCCCCATGTCTGCCCACGACAACCTGCACCCCTCCGCTCTCCCCTCGCATGACTTGACGGCTGACCCCGGCATCTTGCGGCTGCGCGCCGTGCACCGCGCGCTGGCCGACCTGCGCCGCGGCACTCCGGTGCTGCTGCAGGGCGATCCGGACCAGCCCGACCTGGTGGTGCTGGCGGCCGACACCACCGGCGCGCGGGGCGTGGCGGAGCTGACCGGGCTGGCCGCGGGTCCGCCGGTGCTGCTGCTGGCGCCGGTGCGTGCGGCGGCCCTGCTGCGCCGTCCGGTGCCGCCCGACGCGCCGGCCATCGCCCTGCGGACCGGGGCGTTGACCGACGCGGCGGTGCTGCGCGGCATGGCTGACCCGACAGCAGATCAGTTGCTGGCCGACCCGCCGGAGCCTGCGGCCCTCCCGGCCCTGGCCGGAGCGGCGCTGGCCCTGTTGAAGCTGGCCCGGCTGCTGCCGGCGGCGCTGGTCGCCGCGGTGCGGCCCGATGCCGGCGCCCAGGCGGCCCGGCTGGGATTGCTGGCCGTCCCCGCCGCCGACGTGCTCGCGCATCCCGACGCGGCGTCCAAGGGGCTGCTCCGGGTGGCGGAGGCGCGGGTGCCGCTGCAGGATGCGCCAGACGCCCGCGTGGTGGCCTTTCGCGCGCCCGACGCCGGGATCGAGCACCTGGCTATCCTGGTCGGCACGCCCGAGGATGCCACCTCCGGGAACGGGGACACCAGGGCGCCGCTATGCCGGGTGCATTCCGAATGCTTCACCGGCGACCTGCTGGGCAGCCTGCGCTGCGACTGCGGCCCGCAGTTGCACATGGCATTGCAACGCATGGCGGCGGAGGGGCGCGGCGTGCTGCTTTACCTGGCGCAGGAGGGGCGCGGCATCGGGCTGTCGGGCAAGCTGCGCGCCTACATGCTGCAGGACCACGGGCTGGACACCCTGGACGCCAATCGGGCGCTGGGCTGGAACGCCGATGAGCGCAACTTCCTGATCGCCGCCACGATGCTGCAGGGGCTGGGCATCCCGCGGGTGCGCCTGCTGACCAACAACCCCGACAAGCTGGCGGCCCTGGCGGCCTGCGGCGTGGAGATCACCGGGCGGGAGCCGCTGGTGGTGCCGGCCAACGGGGTGGATGACCACTACCTCGCCACCAAGGCGCGGCGGTTCGGGCATCTGCTGGAATAGGTCAGCCTGGTTAGGGGTGGATGGCCAGGGCTGGGGCGGCTGGCATGGGCATTGCCACGTCCTGACCGCACGGGCCGCCGCGCTGCCGGAGTTCCTGTAGCCGGCTCCGCCCCCTTGCCGGCCTAGCCCGCAGCCTTGCCGCCCGCGTCATGGCGCCGCAGGAGTGGGGCGCCGCAGGAGTGGCGCAACAGCCGGGCGTTCAATAAGGGGGTTGGCATGAGGGCAACGGTCGGGCTGGACGGCATGGTGACCATGAGCGGGCTGCGGGTGCGGGCGGCGCTGGGCCATGGCGGCATACGGGCGCAGAAACAGGAGGGCGACGGCGCGACCCCGGCCGGGCTGCTGCCGCTGCGCCGGGTGCTGTATCGGGCCGACCGGGTTGCCCGGCCCCGCGCCTCGGTCCCGGTATCGCCGCTGGCGCCGCATGACGGCTGGTGCGACGACCCCTGGGACGTCGCCTATAACCATCCCGTCCGCCTGCCCTATGCCGGCCGGCACGAGGCGCTGTGGCGGACAGATGAGGTGTATGACATCATCGGCGTGCTCGGCTGGAACGATGCGCCGGCGGTGCGGAACCTTGGCAGCGCCATCTTCCTGCACCTGGCCCGGCCGGACTACGCCCCGACCGAGGGCTGCATCGCCGTGGCCCGTGCGGACCTGGCGGCGTTGCTGGCGGCGGGCCTGACGGAGGTGGAGGTGGCGGCCTGACGCCAACAGGCTGCTCCGCTGCGGCGCGGTCTGGTTCCAGGTCCACCCGTCCCGAGGCCGACTGCAGTGCTGGCCGGTGCCCGGGGATGACATGGACGCCACCGGACACTTGGGTGGCCGCGCCGATGCCGGGCTGCCTTGATCCGCGATCGAGCCGAACATGCTCGCAAAAACAAAGCCTGGAGTAGGTTTGATGTCTTTACTCGCACCAAACATGCCCCAAGCCCCGCAGGCCGTCCACCATCGCAGCAGGTCAGGGCCGGGCACGGATGGCTCGTTGCGAAGTTGCCGCCGCAGCCTTGCCGCCACAATCCGTTTGGGGCGACAGTCCGTCCGGGTCAGCGATGGAGCAGGACGGCCGCCGCCAGCATCAGCCCAGCGCCGGCCAAAAAGAACAGCAGCAGGAGCCAGAACACCTGCCACGGGCGCGGCCGTGCCGGGCTAGGGACGGGCGCCGGAGCCTGCTGCATTGGCGGCACGGTCTCCGTGCCGGTGCTCAGCACCTGGAACCAGCTTGCCGGCTCGGCCGGAGCTTCAACCGGAACGCTGGGCCTCCCAAGCGGGGACGAGGGCGGCGCGGTCGCGGACGGCCGCTCATCCACGTCCGGCGCCACCGCTTGTACATCCACCAGGGAAACGGCCGCCGGCGGCTCCGGCAGGGCATCGCGGATCAGCTCCGTATCCGGGGTGGCGAGCACCAGCCCGGCAAAGGCCGGCTCCGCCACAAAGACGATCCGCAGCAGCGCAGCCTGGCTGGCGGATCGGTAGGCCGGCGCCAGGCGGGCCAGTGCTTGCAGCGCCGCAGGGCTCAGCGTCTCCGCCTGCCCGATGACCAGCAGCGTCTGCTCGCCGTCATCCTGGAGGAGAAGCTGCTGCATGGCCTGGTCGGCCTCCTCATCGGTCAGCAGCCCGGCCTCGACCAGGCCAGTTTGGATCAGGATGCGCTCGATGGTCAGCGGCGCGCGCAGCGGGTTACCCACACGGATCACCCGGGCGTCCGGTCCCGCCTCCGCCACCAGGGCGCGCAACGCCGCCTCCTCGCCCGGACCCTCCTGCAACAGGACGGAGAACTTGACCTGAACGGTCTGGCGCGCGGGCAGGGCAGGGGGGTTCAGCGCGGGCAATGGGCGTTTCCCTCGGCAGCCGAGCACGATGCCGGACCCGGCGTTGGAGATCAACGGTCCCGGTCGCGCCCGGCCACGGCGAGGGCGTCGAGATAGGCCCGCCAGCGTTCCGGCTGCTCCTGGCCCAACTGGCGCAGCAGCGACCAACTGAAGATGCCGCTGTCGTGGCCATCGGTGAAGCGGATGCGGATGGCGTAGTTGCCGACCGGCTCGACGGCCGCGATGTTCACGGCACGCTTGCCGGAAACCAGCTTGCGCTCGCTGGGAGAGTGGCCCTGCACCTCGGCGCTAGGGCTTTCGACGCGAAGGTACTCGGCAGGCAGCAGGACCTGCGTGCCATCGTCAAAATCGACCTCCAACTGAGCCGATGCACGGCGGACCCGGATTTCCGCCGGCTGCGGCGCAGCAGGCTCAGTCATCCAAGCTGCGCGCTTCCTCAGGCAACATGATCGGCACGCCGTCACGCACGGGGAACGCCAGGCCGGCCTTGCGGCTGATCAGCTCCCCGGCGGCGCGATCGTAGGTCAACGGCCCCTTCGTCACCGGGCAGACCAGGATGGCCAGCAGTCGGGGGTCGAGGTCCGGCAGCACGACCGGCCCGTCGTCCGGACCGGCAATTAAACGGTCTGGCGTCGAGTGGCTTGGCGTCGAGTGGCTGGGCGGCAAGGGATTGGGCATCAACTGGCCTGGCGTCCGCGGCGGCCCGGCTCGGCGGTATGGGCACCCATCTGCAGCAGGGTCATCAAAGTTGCGGCCCGGTCTGCGGCGGCCGGCGCCTCCAAAAGCGCCTGCTTCTCGGCCGGGTCGAACGGGCAGACCATGGCGAGCGTCGTGGTCAGCGCCTCATCCGGCATCTCGTTGATGGCGTCCCAGTTGGCGTCGAAGCCGCGGGCGGTGAAGTAAATCCGCAGCGCGTCCAGCAGTCCCTCGCGGTCGATGCCCTCAGCCGTGGCTGGCTCCTCCAGGTCGGCGCGGAAGCGGGCCAGGTCGGCGCGGATTCGCCGGTATCCGCGACGCATTTCCAACTCCACCTTGACGGCGAAGCGGATCATGCCGGTGAGCGTCACCAGCACGCGGCCGTCCTCTGTCTCGCTGAAAGACGACAGGCGGCCAAGGCAACCGACGCGGTACAGCGCGGGGCCGCTGGGGGTTGCCGGGCGCAGTTCGTCCGGCTGGATCATGCCGATGACGCGGCCGCTGGACAGCGCATCCTCGATCATCGCCAGGTAGCGCCGCTCGAAGATGTTGAGCGGCAGCTTGCCCTGCGGCAGTAGCAGCGCGCCGGGCAGCGGGAAGATGGCGAACTCGGTCGGCAGGTCGTCGAGGCGCGGCGGGTCGCCCATGTCGGCTACCTGAACAGCACGGCCGACAGCTTGCGCCGCGCAGCCAGGGTGGCGGGATCGGACAGGCCCCAAGCCTCGAAGAACTTGAGCAGTTGCAGCCGGGCGCCGTCGTCGTTCCAGGCACGGTCCTGTTTTACGATGGCGAGCAGGGCGTCGGCGGCGTCGGCCCGGCGGTCGCTGGCGTTCAGCGCCGTGGCAAGGTCGTAGCGCGCCTGGTGATCGAGCGGGTCGGCAGCGACGCGGCGCTCCAGCTCGGCCAACTGTCCCGTGGCCTTGCGGCCCTCGGCGGCCAGGGCCAGGGCGCTGCGGGCGCCGCTCACCTCGGGGTGGTCGGCGATCTTGGCGGGGACCTGCTCCAGCGCGGCCTCCGCCTGGTCGTCCTGGCCGAGCGCCATCAGCACGCGAATCAGGCCGGCCCAGGCCTCGGGGCTTTCCGGCTCGTCCTGCAGCAGGGCGCTGAACAGGGCGCCGGCGTCCTCGAACTGCTGGGCCTCCATGGCGGCCTTGGCTTCGGCAAGCAGGTCGGCAGCAGGCATGGCACCGCCGGCAAGCTTCAGCAGGTTCTCGACGAAGCGCTTTATTTCTGACTCCGGCAGCGCGCCTTGGAACATATCGGCGATCTGGCCCTGCCAGAAGGCGGCGACGGTGGGGACGGATTGCAGGGGAAGGCCAACTTGCGTCAGTTGCTGGACCAAGGCGCGGTTAGCGTCGATGTCGATCTTGACCAGCTTGACCCGGCCGCCAGCGGCGTGCGTCACCTTCTCCAGCGCGGGGGTGAGCTGCTTGCACGGACCGCACCAGGTGGCCCAGAAATCGACCAGGACGGGGACGCTGCGGGACGCCTCAATGACGTCCTGCATGAAGGTCTGCTGCGTGCCGTCGATGATCATGGCGTCGGGGGCGCCGGCCGGGGCGTTGCCGGGGGCGCCGGGGCGCGGGGCTGGGGTCCGGGGCTTTTGCCCGATCAGGGTGTCCATGGGGTGGGCCTCGTGCAGGGTGCGATGTCGGTCCATAGATGTTACGGGCGGGCGGATTGTGCAAGCGGGCGTTCGGGGCGGTGGAAAGGGTCTTGCGCGGGGGGGCGGAGGTCAGTAGAACCGCGGCTCGCTGGTGCGCGGGCGTAGCTCAGGGGTAGAGCACAACCTTGCCAAGGTTGGGGTCGAGGGTTCGAATCCCTTCGCCCGCTCCAGTTTAAGTAAGCATTTACAGTAGCTTAACTGCATTTCGCAATAGCGGCCACCGGTGGCCCTAACTCGCACGGAACCAGGGCGGAACCAGCCGCCGTTGCGGGCTATTGGTCCAGTGCTACTTTAGAGCGCATACCGGACCTAACCGGGAACGCTGCAAACCCCTGGCGGACCTCAGTGAAGAATGGCCCAAGCCATAAGGCCCAAGGTGCCCAACAACGGCAGGGCTATGGTTAGGTAGTCCGCGATCCCGAACATAGGCGTTGTATGTTCCAGGCCATGGGGCGCCTCCACCTCGCCGCCCGCCAATGGGACAAGTGGCGCCTCGCCTCGCAGGAGCGGAACTAGGTCTGGGTTGACCTCAGCCGCCCGCCCTGGGCGCCGACGGTTGGCAATTTCACGTAGAAGGCTGTCATCCTCGCCTTGTAGGCGATCCCTGAGACCTTGAATTTTCTGGTCCGAGACGGACATTTCGAGTTGTTCCACGCCTAACCTCTCGCCGTGATTATGGCCCAGAACTTAAGGCCACGTTAACAGCATCCGTCATCTGGGTAACTTGAGGCTATCTCCGAATCTTTCGGATTTGTTAGGCTAGGGCGTCTAGGGTGTTCATGCGCAGCACCCGGCAGGAGCGCGGTTGCCCGCAGTCCCCACCTTCGCCCCCATCGGGGTGCCGACCACTGAGGGAGAGTAGAGGTCATGGAACCGGATGTTCAGGCCAACATCAAAAAACTTCAGGCCAGGATCGCAATTGCTGCCGACGCGCTCATGCAAGTATCCGAGCAACTGCTGACCGCAAGTTCGAACATCATCGTTCTCAAGGCCATGCTGGGCGCTCTTGTGAACTTGTCCGCGCCTGATGTCCGAGAAGCGCTTAAGAAAACGCTGCATGACCTTCAACCCTCCGAGCGGATTTCAGGGTTGCCGCGCGCAGAATTCGAGACGGCGCGCGACGATTTGCTGTCGCTCATCGACTGATTGACGGTGGCCGTCAGCGCCTCTTACTGGCGCTGGGCTACCAGCAATTCGGTGTCCGGTGTGCTGGTGGACTTGGCAGAGCGGGCACAGGCCGAGCTAGAGGGCGAGACGCGGTGATGTTGGATCATCAGTTCGTTGGTTTGATGATGCACCAGCTCCTCTCAGATAGATCGTCCTGGAATGACCATCAGCCAGCCATCTGACGAGTTGCCCGACACCAAGGATTCCGGTCCTTCGATTGTAATCTGCTGACCACTAATTCCAGTCAGCAAGACCTTCACCGTCCCCGCCAGACTGGGTTGTTCAAAGATTCCTCTCCCAACGAACCCCGAAACCCCGCGCACCTCTACCTCGTTGCCAATCATCACTTTGCTCTCCCGGTGTCGCCCCATGGACGCGGCAGCGCTCTTGCACGATGGATGGCCTGCCGGACGTCAAGCACACAGCCGGCGTCATCCCGGGCCACAGCGCCGTCGTGGTCCGGCTTCACCGCCTGGCCGGCGGAGGCGTCCCGCCCGTCAGCGGTAGTAGCCTCCCCGGCCATAATAGCCCGGGCCACGCCTATAGAAACGCGGACCACCATAGAAGCGCCGATAGCCGTAGAAGCGCCGGTGGCCATAGAACCGAGGCCGGCCATAGTAGCCGGGATAGCCATAGTACTGGACCGTCTGCACCAGGCTGCTGGGCTCATGGACGACGCTGAGCGGAGCCGTGATCGCAGCCTCGGCCCGCGACGGCGCCATCCCGGCCAGCGCTCCCAGCGCCAGGGCCGCCGCCATCAGGTATCCAGCTACCATCCTGCGCATGCTTCGTTCCTCCATCGTTGTGCTCCAGTCATGCCTGATACCGTGGCGGGAGCAAGGCGGCCGAGGTAGCCCGACACTGCCAGAGCCGCCTCATGCATCAACACCGACCCGAACTTACTGGGCAATCACAAAGAAACCTGAATGCTGGTTGAAGGATCGCCAAGCGGGTTAACCGCTTGGAGGACGTTCACATGGACCGCAGGAAGATGCTTTCGTTGACTGCGCTCGGGCTTCTGGGTGCCGTCCCTTCTCTGGCGCTGGCGCAGGAGAGAGAAGAGGAGCGTCGTAAGCGCGAGGAACATGAGGAGCAGGAGCGTCGCCGCCGCGAGGAGCAGGAACGGCGGGAAGAAGAGGAGCGTCGGCGGCGTCAATAACGCGTCCGCCACGAACACGGTCGGCACCTATGGCGTGTCCAGCGGGACGGGAAGGCCGATCCCAGCGACCTTCCCGCCTGCTGATGGCAGTACCGGCCTTGCCCGGTCACTTTGCTGGGGCGCGGGGTTTGCCCAGGCCACGGCCGATGTTCAGCTTCCGGGCGACCGTGGGAAGGGAGGCCGGCTGGGGAAGACTGCCTGCCGACAGCCTGGGAAATGAGCCCCACCCGTGGTCTGCCGGGCCAACCCGCCCGGCACGGCGCCATATGAGCCGGTGCTGGGTGCTGGCGCGAGGGCAAAGTTGCTCAGTCCAACCCCGCCCAGCGCCACGCCATGTCATGTGCGCCAGTCAGACCGGTAGCCGCGCCAAACGCCTCAGCGGTCATTGTCGCCATACAGACGGATCACCTTGGTGATGGTGCCGCGCACGACCGCGTTGAGCTGCCCGCGAGCGGCAAGGTGGTCGAGGGGGAAGTTGTCCTCGTTGAACCTGGTATTGAGCTTGCCCTCGCGGATCACGCCATAGAGCTGGTAGTAACGTGTGCTGTCCTCGAGGACTGGGACGACCGTCCAGTCCCAACCCGGCGAGAACACCGCTGCGGCGGGCACATCGACGCAGGCTTTTGCCTTCGTCAGCTTAACCTCACGCGTGGTGACGACCCCGCTCTTAGGCTTCTGGTCGGTCGACATGTCCTCCAGCAGCAGCTTGCCGCGCCGTTCGTTCTCGGCAGGCGGCACGTTCCACCCTTTCGTACCGGCGTTGTGAGCGTAGTCCTTCGGGTCCTGGACCGTGCCGAAGATGTGCCCGGCTTGGTCGAAGACGGCACCGGCTGGGATGACGACCGGCCCGCGCGCCCACTCGTCCTGCCAGTCGTCAGGGTCCGTGTGCTCGGCGCAGATATAGAGGCTGTCAGCAAGTGCTGGGCTGGACAGCAGACCTAGAGTCGCGATGGCGAGTGCCCTGAAAATCATCTGCTGTCCTGCGGGTAAGAGAAGCTCGGCGGCGGCCTGGCCATCTGTCCGCTGCAGTTGTCACACTGGCAGCCGCGCCAAGCGCCTCAGGCACGCTGGACATGTGACGGCGGCGTTTGGCGGTTCGGCCCAGCTCGATCCCGCTCCGGGTTCGGCTGTGCAGAGGGCTGGGCGGCAATGTGGCGTCACAGCGTGGAAGACTGGTGCTTGCGCATTCGGCATTCGCCCGCCTCTGCGGAGCGCAACGAACACGCGGGCCTGGCGGACGATGGCATTCTGGGGCAAGGACATGGGGTCTTGTAGCCTATCAATCTCTGCGGCGCATGGGCGGCCCGAGCTGAGCAACCAGGATTGCCTAGCGCCAGTGCCGGGCGATGTAGAGCGTGGCAACTGCGGCGGCGACCAGCATCAAGCCGGCTAGCGCCGGGGCAGGTGGCAGAGCCAGAAGGTGCATCGCTGCTTGTTACGCAGCAGGGTGCGGCAGGCAAGGTTCACAGGGTGGGCCAGAGCACCGGGCTGAGCAGGAGCGGATTGTGGCCGAGTTACATTAGCAGGAGGTCGAGCAGCCAAAGCCGACGGTCACGCAGGCGCAGCGAGACACGGCGGATCGGGCGTGGCGCGGCGAGGGCCGGGCCACGAGCGGCCCGGCGAACGCTAGGGGTCGAGCACGGGTGGTAGCTGTAGTGGTTTTACCGGCATTGTGCTCTAGCGCAGTCTACAATAGCGCTAGTCAAATCAAAAGTTGTATGCTACCGCACAGTCATCGCTTGCCGAGACCCTCGGGCGCAGGCGGCTGGGAGACGCTTCCGCGCTCCCGCCTCCCGTCGAGGAGTGCGTATACCTTGAACATCTATGTGCCGACGTTCAGCAGAAATGGACTGCTGTCCGTCCTGCCGCCGGCCGAGTTGGAGCAGCTCCGCCCGCTGCTGAGGCGGGTGCGGTGGGTCAACGGCCAGTCCCTGCACGAGGCCGGGGAGCGCATCGACCAAGTGTTCTTCGTCGAGGAGGGCCTCGCCTCCATGGTGGCCGAAACCGACGGCAGCGGCGACGGCATCGGCACCGAGGTCGGCCTGATCGGGCGCGAGGGCATGGTGGGCCTGCCGGCGCTGCTGGGTTCCAGGCCCGTGTCCTTCGACCGGTCCATGGTGCAGATGCCAGGTGCCGCGCAGCGCATGACGACTGAGGCGCTGCGCGACAGCATGGACGCGCTGCCGGTGCTGCGGCGGCTCCTGCTGCAGGCCTTGGAGGCCTTCATGGCGCAGGTGTCGCAGACGGCGGCCTGCAACAGCCAGCACACCCTGACGCAGCGCCTGGCGCGCTGGCTGCTGATAGCGCGCGACCGGGTGGACGGGGACGAGATGCTCCTGACGCAGGAGTTCCTGTCCAAGATGCTGGCGGTTCGACGGTCCGGCGTGACGGTCGCCCTGCAATCGTTGCAGGCGGCAGGGGCCGTCAGCCAGAGGCGGAGCCGCATCCTGATCTGCGACCGGCCAAGCCTGGAGGCTGCCGCGTGCGCCTGCTACGGCCGTGTCAAAGCTTTCACCGAGGCCGTGGCTGCCGGAGGCTAGAGCGTTGCGATCAAGCTGCTCCGTGCCAGCGCTGGGTGTTGAGACGCGAAGCCGGCCGCGTCCAGAATGGGCGAGGACAGAGTCGGCGCACCGATGGCAACGCCGGCAGTGGTGCTAGCCAGGACCATCACGGTCGGGCCAGCGAACAGCAGGCCACGGCGGATCATGCGCGTGCCTCCGCATCCGTCCACATGCTATCCGCCCCGTAGGCGACTTCCGCACCCAACCACGTGCCATCGGCCGCGTAGCCGACCGGCAGCGGCCCATACTTTTGGGCCAGCCGCGCAATGATGGCGGCGCGGGCCGGGGTGATCATGTCGCGGAGCAGGGCAGCCAGAAGCGAGGTGGAGGTGTCGCGGTCCTGGGGGTCGTCATCGAAGGCGTCCCGATGATACGCCGCATAGGCGAGGGCCTTGGCATGCCAGCCTTCGGCGGTCGCAGCCTGCGTCCTCGTGATCCAGTGCAGGGTAGCAAAGTCTAGAACCCAGTCTTGGTCATCTGCCAGATCGGCCGGCGCGGTCAGATACCGATACCAGGCCTCAAGCTCGGTTTCCGCGAACTGCTGGCAGACCTGGATCAACTCGGCATCACTACCGGCCGAGGCAGTGGTAGCCGAGGCGCTGGTGGAGACGGCACCGGCAACCAAGGCCACAGCCATGGCACCGCCGCCCAACAGACCGCGACGGGAGGCGTGGGGGTTGGTGACGCTGGGCACCGCCAGGTCCGTCCGAACTTTGACCACAGGAGTGATCCCTGCGGCCGTGATGGAGGTGGTATCTTTGTTGGAGGCTTCGTTCATGATGGCGTGGGTGCCTTGTGCTGGACCAGGCGCAGGCGGGGCTGCAATCCCCGTTTGCGCTGGCTATGCCGGGGGACCGCCCCGGCGCGGATGGCGTCAGGCCGCGGGCGTGGAGCCTGCTTCCGACGCAATGGGGGTGCGGAGGCGCGCGAGGTCTGCCAAGCGGGCCGACCAGGTGGCGACGCCCTCGGCGGCGCGGGCAAGGTCCGCCGCAGTCGCCGCCTGTTCCTGCATGGCCTGCCAGTGCCGCAGGCTGAACCAGGCGTGCGCGGCGGCATCGAAGACCGGCACCAGTGGGTGGTTCTCAGGATGCATCCAACCCGACGCGCACGATCTGCAGACGCCACTGGTCCGCTCCAAGTCGGAGAACAGCGGCACATCGCAGGCCCGCGTGGTCCACTCCTGTCCGGTCGGCGTCATGGCGCCCGTCGTCAGGTTCATTGTGGAACGGCGCACCAGCACGCGGCGCAGGGTGTGGCAGGAGGTGTGCGACGGCGGACGGGACGGGATGGCAGGGAGTTTCGGCCCAAGTTGGGCCAAAACCTCCGCACCCGCAGTCGGGTCCGGTTCCACCGCCGCCGGAATCCTGATCCACTCGTTCAGGTGCTCGGCCAGCGTTCAGGTGCTCGGCCAGGCCACCCGTGATCCGGTGCCCCTTCAAGGGCGCGCAGGTGCGAAACTTGACCGGCGCCGTCCACTGCGACGCCTCAACCAGCACCCAGCGCACTAGCACGCGGGTGATGATGCCGGTGCCAACCTGCTTGTTTGAGTAGCCCGAGAAGATGGCGACCGTGCTGCCGACCGCCAGGACGTGATCCTGCGCCATGGCTACGCCTTCCCGCTGCAGGCTGTCGCCGCCAGAGCCAGTTCCGCAGCCGCCACCCGGCGTAGGGCCTTGGCAAGCTGGGCGCGGCGCTTGTTGAACAGCACGAAGGCGGCGCGGCGCAGGGCGGTGCGGCGTTCGGCGGTGATGTCGCGGATGACGCGACCGCAAAACATGCTGCGGTTCGCCTGGCCGATCTCGCGGCGCGCAAAGTCATAGACCCGCGTCGCCTCGCGTAGCCCGGCCTGGGCGTTCAGCAACTCAGTCTGCGCCAGGTCGCGTGCGGTGGGGACGTAGGCAGCGTGACCGGCGGGGCGCGTCAGGACCGGCGGGGCCGGGTGCTGCACCGGGGGGGCGATCTGGCGCAGGGCGGACGCCGGCTGGAAGGTGGGGAGGGCGCGAAGGGGGTTGGCGAAGGACATCTGGTTCACCTTGCATCTATGGTTCAGCTATGTATGATACATACATCATCGGTGCTTATAGGCAAGGGTAAAAGACAACTATGTATGGAAAATACAGGTGACAGGGGCGCAGCTTCGAGCGGCGCGCGCGTTGCTGGGCTGGTCAGCTCAAACCTTGGCCAGCACATCAGGCGTGGGGATTACGACCATCCGCAAGAATGAGGTGCCGGATGGGCCGGTCACGATGATCCGCGCCAACATCGAGGTGCTGACCCGCACCCTTGAGGAAGCCGGCGTCGAGTTCATCCCGGAAAACGGCGGCGGCGCTGGCGTGCGGCTACGGAAGCAGGAGCAGTGACGCCAGCTCAGGCCAAGGCTGCTCGGAACCTGCTCGGCTGGTCCCGCGGGCGACTTGAAGCCACGAGCGGCGCATCAGGCGGCACCGTCCGTACCTACGAACGAGACGGTCGCCTGACACGGGCGGTCAGCGGTGTATCGGGGGCTGCCCAGCTTGCCGCCATCCGCACCGCCCTCGAATCGGCCGGCGTCGTCTTCATTGAGGAAAACGGCGCCGCCCCAGGCGTACGGTTGCAAGGCCGCGACGTGACCGCCCATGCTGCTCAGGGCGCACTTGCGAAGTTGGGATCAGTGACGCCTGCCCAGTTGAAGGCCGCACGTGAAATACTCGGGTGGGGCATCCAGAAGCTAGTCGGCCGCAGCGGGATATCGCACTACCTGATCCGCACCTATGAGCGTTCGGGCCGGGTGGCAGCGACTTACTTCCGCACGTCGCGGACCGATCCCCTGCTTGCGATCTGTGCTGCGCTGGAGGAAGCCGGCATCGAGTTTACCAATGAAAAAGCGTCAGGAGTGCGGCTGCGGAGGGTTGGTGGAGTGACAGCCTCACCTTCAACTAAACTCAGCCAGGCCGATATTGACAGGGGCGCAGCTTTGCTGCTCGACCTGGTCACCTGGCACGGCGGGTTCTGCATCGACAAGGCGGTGCGGTCCCTTCGGGAGGCTAAGCTCAATGCAGCAATTGTCGGGACAACCCGGCCCCGCCCTCGCGTGCATCAGGCTGTTCTTAAAGCGTTCGTCACCTTGGCTGGGCGGTCGGTTGTCTGGGATAGCGCCGAACAGGTATGGCGCGAGCGACAGAAGGAGGATCGGGCGTGAGGTCTGCCGTGGGCCTGGCCGACGCACCGCCATGACCGCCCTTGCCGCCATCCGCGCTGCCCTGGAATCGGCCGGCGTCGTGTTCATCAAGGAGAACGGCGGCGGTGCTGGGGTGCGGTTGCAGAAGCCTGCGGGTGCCGAATGAGCAGCTTCCCCGGCAGCATCCACGACGCGGACGGCAAGAGCCTCGATCCCACCGTGCCCGATCTGACGCAGGACCGGATCGACGCCTGCCCTCACCGCTCACTGGTGACGGATCGGGACGCGGCACCCATCGTTCGCGTGTGGCTGCTGGCAGACAACGCCACGCCGGACGCGATCCCGCCCGTGCTGATGATCAAGGCCGTCAACCTGGTGCTGGCCGGCAAGGGCGTGCTGATCCTGGCGCAGCGGCCGGAACCGGAGGTGGACGTACGGACGGGGCTGCTGCAGGCCCTCGACCTGTTCACCGCAACCCAGGACGTGGCAGGGCACGCATAATGCGCCGCTCAAAAGCGGCACTGCGCCGCACATCCATTCACGAAGCCGGTCATGCAGTTGTGGCAGAGGTTCTTTGCCTGGGATGTAAGTACGCCACGATCATTCCAAACCTTGAGGAGCAGGAGGCCGGACACTGCGTATTCCCGGTGAATGATTATGATGTTCTTGCAGCATGGGAAGCGCGGGGCAGATACAAGGACCGGCGGGACTGGTCCTTGTCTGCCAACAGAGCCGCGGCCATCACACTGCTGTCTGGCGTAGCTGCGGAGCGTGAACTATTGGGTCGGGCCGGGCCTGGCGCGGACGAGGATCGCCGTTGCGTAGCGATGCTGATGGACGGCTTCGTGCTTGCCGACTGCGACATGCGCACAGCCTTTCGCCGTTTGGAGCGCGCTGCGGTCGCGCTGGTTCGCCGGCATCGGCGCTCGGTTGCAGCAGTGGCGGACGAGTTGCTGCGGCTGCGTGAGCTGTCCGGTGAAGAGATACAGCACATTATGGCGAGCGCCCGCGCCGCCGTTGGATCGACCGGTGTCGAGTTCGTCGAGGAAAGCGAGACTGGGCCAGAGGTGCGGGTGCGGCATCCCCAGGAGAACGCATGAGCAGCTTCCCCGGCGCCGTGTTCAACGCTGGAGGTGTCAGCCTTGACCCGACGATCCCGGACCTCACCGAGGAGAAGCTGATTCACTATCCGCACCGCTCCATGGTGGGGCGCGACGGCGCCGCGCTGATCGCCCGGGTGTGGCTGCTAGCGGATGACGCTACCTTTACCGCGGTCCACCCGTTGATCGTGGCCGAAGCCGTCAAGCTGGTGCTGAGCGGCAAGGGTATTGTGATCTTAGCTCGGCGGATTGAGCCGGCCGTGGACGTGCGGGATGGGCTGCTCGACGCGCTGGACCTGCTCGGCCCGCCCATGGACGTAGGAGGGACGCATGAGCACTGACCAATCATCTGCCATTGATCCAGCCGCCCGTGAGCTGGTCGCCGTCGTCCGGGCGTTCGTGGACGAGATGATGCACAACGTGCTGCGGATGCAGATGCAGGGCGACGAGGATGCAACAAACGCCCATGCGCGCGCTTGCATGGAATACCTCCCCCAGCGCCTCCCGACGCTTGCAGCATCTCACGACGTCCTGGCGGCTGCCCTTAACGCAGCTTCACCCGAGGTTGCACCGATCTTGTCTATGACCACAAAGAAGCCTGCGTGAGCGACATCAAACCAAGCGCGGCAGCCCTGGCCAGCACCGCCAACCATGAAGCTAACCCGCATCAGGAGCCGTGGCCGGCCAATTTCCATAGGCTGCCTCAAGCCGAACAGCGAGCGGTCAGGCTGCGGCGGAGCCGGGCGGCAGCGGTCTATGATCGCCAGCGTGCTACCAGCCTCGGCATCACGCATTACCGCTGGGCATGGACCGGGGCGAGAGACGCCTGCGATCGATGTAAAGCTCTGAACGGCCAGCAGTTCGCATGGGACAAGCCGCCACTAGGTGGACATCCTGGCGAGTGCGCGTGCGGGCCGAATGGAAGCTGCCGGTGCGTGGCGCGGCTCGAGATACTAGAGGTCGATTAGGCAGGTGCGTCCGTTTCAGCGTGCGCCATCCATGCCCTGCACCAGCGCTTGCCCTGCTCCTCCAAGAAATCCACCCTGGCGTGTCCGACCCGGAGCAGCCCCGTTACACCCGCCCACATTCAGCCTCGACCACGCTCTGTCCGACTGGCCGGACTGCTGCCTTGAGGTCCGCTGTCCCTGCTGTGAGGCCTAGCGCCAGCCGGTCGCCAGCATGCCCGCGATCCTGGTCGTCGCCTGCTCGACCGAGCCAACGGCGACCGTCCAACCCGTACGGTGCCGTCCCGCCCAGTCTCCGACCAAGGACAACCAGAGCTGTCCGTAGGACCGGTGGATGGTCCATGACACGGCGCCAAAGCCCTGGCCGATGTAGGCGACCTCGTCGGCGCAGTCGCTCCCAAGCGCCTCAACGGCGACCTCGAGCCTGCTGGCACGGCCCCACGACGTCAGATGGTCAACCTCCACGGAGGTGAACTCGGCCGCGGGAGTGGCGGCGCTGGCGGCGAACATGGCGGACCTGCTTGGCTGGAGCCGGCAGGACGCACAACGCGGCTGAAGAAGTCATGTCATGTTTGGTCAAGATGGGTCAGGCACGGTGGCCCTCACGCCGGCCGTAGCGCTGCCGGCACCGAGACCTATTTGCCGGCGCCTTGGGGTTATCCAACCTGCGCGGCCTGGGCCTGCGACGGCGCGACGCTTTCGGGAGGCCGCAACCGGTATCCAGCCCCCCGGATGCTCTGGATCAGCGCGCCGCCGTCCTCGTCGGGCGGCAGCTTCTGGCGCAGGTTGAAGACGAGCTGGTCCACGCTCCGGTCCTCGGCACGCCACGGACGCCGCAGCGCCGCCTCGGACAGCGTGTCACGGGAGACGGGAGTACCGGCCGCGCGGGCCAGAACTTCCAGAGCGGTGAACTCGGCCGAGGTCAGGGCCAGGCGCCGCCCGTTCAGGGTATGGGCCATGCGCCGGCCTACGTCGATACGGATCGACCCAACCTTTAAGACCTGTGTCTCAGGGGTGGCGATCTCCTGCTGCTCCGGCAGCTTGGCTTGGCTCACACGCCGGTGCACGGCGCGGATGCGGGCGACCATCTCGCTCATGCTCATGGGCTTGGTTATGTAGTCGTCCGCGCCGAGTTCGAGGCAGACGACCCGGTCGGCCTCCTCCCCGGAGCCGGAGACCACGACCACCCCGCAGTCCCGTTGCACCACGAAGCGGCTGATCAGGGTCAGGCCGCTCATGTCGGGCAGATGGAGATCCACCAGCACGATGTCCGGCCTGAAGCTGTCCCTCAGCGCCATGCCGAGCGCGCCGGTGCTGGCCCAGGCCGCCTGCATGGCGGCCCGCTCGAGCCCGCGTACGAGCGCGCGGGCGACTGCCTGTTCGTCCTCGATGACCAGCACGCGTAGGCTGGGCTGCACCGCCGTCGTCACGCTTTCTGGCTCGCGCATCATGGAGCTTCTTTCGCCCTGGGACCTAGCTGGACAGCGCGCACCTTCGCCTTCCTCACTCATCCACCCTGAGCTGCTAGCCGGTAACCGCCCTTGGTCGTCACCAGCAGGCGAGCGTTGTAAGGGTCAGCCTCAATCTTGCCCCGCAGCCGATAGATGTGCGTCTGCAACGTACGGGTGGACGTGGCTGGGCTGCAGTCCCAGACCTCGGCCAGCAGTTGCTGCGTGGCGACGGCACCGTCCATGCGCAGCAGGCAGCGCAAGATGCCCACCTCTTTCAGCGTCAGCCAGACCCGCCTGCCCGCCTGGTCGCGCAGC
>CAXTAT010000001.1:0-345806 GCA_964242415.1 uncultured Acetobacteraceae bacterium | reverse complement strand
ACGGAGGTGTAGTGTCCAGCCCACAGCACCGGCAGGCTCGGAAACTACTCATGCAGCCGGGATGGCGAGGCATCAGCACCGCGCTTCATGCACCGTTTCCGGAAGCAGCAGGCAGACCGCCACCACGCCGACGCCAGCTACGATGCCGAGCGCGACAAAACCCCAGGCAAACCCGAACGCCTGCGCTATGACGCCAGTTATGGCGGTGCTGATGGTGGCCCCGATCCCGGAAACCATCCCAGTCGCACCCAGGGCAAAGACAGGACATGACGGCTGAGTGGCCTGCTGGGCAGCCCCGGAAACCACTTGCCGCCTGCCCCGCCAGTACCAGCAACGCCCGCGCCATCCAGGCCTAAGCAGGCTTGCGCGGCTTGTCACACAGATGGCCTGCGGTCGTGCCAAGCCGCGCAAGCCTGCTTAGGTGTTCATCTGTGTGCAAACCTGCAGAGGTTTGCTTAGGTAGTTCCCGAAGGTGATGCTGCCCGGCGAGCGCCTGATAATGCTGGCCGGCGGCACCGAAGCAACGCCCGAGCCGGGGGCCTCCAAGGAATGACCATGGGACGAACTGGAACAGGTGGCCCAGGCAAGGCGCCACCCCCGCGTGGCTGAGGCCCACCGCGCCGTCCTCCAGGCGGCCGTCCCGCCCAGGCCGCACCCGTCCAGCCTGGTCCGCCGGCTCGGCCCCGGCCTGATCACCGGCGCCGCGGACGACGACCCGTCCGGCATCGCCACCTACAGCCAGGTCGGCGCGCAGTTCGGCTACGGCCTGGCCTGGACCATGCTGTTCAGCCTGCCGTTCATGATCGTCATCCAGGAGGTCAGCGCCCGCATCGGCTGCGTCTCCGGGCGCGGCATCGCCGAGAACCTGCGGCGGCACTACCCGCCCTGGCTGGTGCGCGCCGTCGTCGGGCTGCTGCTGGTGGCCAACGTGATCAACCTCGGCGCGGACCTCGGCGCCATGGGCGACGCCGCCTGCCTGCTGCTGGGGGGCAACGCGCGGCTGTTCACCACCGGCTTCGGCATCGCCTGCATCCTGGCGGAGGTGTTCATCAGCTACGCCGCCTATGCCCGCGTGCTGAAATGGCTGACGCTGGCGCTGTTCGCCTACGTCGCGGTGGCGTTCACCGCGCATGTGCACTGGGACCGGGCGCTGCTGGCGACGGTGCTGCCGCACATCGTGTTCGACGGGCCGCACGCGATGGCGCTGGTGGCGGTGCTGGGCACCACGATCAGCCCGTACCTGTTCTTCTGGCAGTCGGCGCTGGAGGTGGAGGACCGGCTGCGCCGCGGCGCCCGGCCGCTGTGCCTGGAGCCGGCGAAGGCCGGGCCGCAGCTCGCCCGCATCCGCTGGGACACGGTGACCGGCATGGCGGTGTCGAACCTGGTCGCGGTGTTCATCATCTACGCCACCGCGGCCACGCTGAACGCGGCCGGGGTCACCGACATCCAGACATCATCCCAGGCGGCGGAGGCGCTGCGCCCGGTCGCCGGCGAGCTGACGTTCGCGGTGTTCGCGGCGGGGATCATCGGCACCGGGCTGCTGGCGGTGCCGGTGCTGGCCGGGTCAGGCGCCTATGCCGTGTCCGAGGCGTTCCACTGGCGCGCAGGGCTGGACCGGCGGCTGCTGCAGGCAAAGTCGTTCTATGCGGCGATCGCGGTCTCCACCATGGCAGGGGTCGGGCTGAACTTCACCGCGCTGAACCCGGTGCGCGCGCTGTATTGGAGCGCTGTGGTCAACGGCGTGCTGGCCGCGCCGGTGATGGCGGCCGTCATGCTGGCCGCCGGCAACGGCCGCATCATGGGGCGCCTGACGGTGCCGCGGCCCATGCTGGCCGCAGGCTGGCTGGCGACGGGGATGATGCTGGCCGCAAGCATCGCCTTCTTCGTGCTGTGACAGGCTTCGTGCTGTAACAGGGCGCAGCGCCGCACAGAGTTAGGTAGTTTCCGATCCTATTGTTGCTCATAATGTAAGCCGAGCTTAACGCTGCGATTGGCGCACGGTCCGGACGGTGCGGCACACTTCGAGGAGCACCGCACCATGCGCATCGCCCAGATCGCCCCGCTGCACGAAGCCGTCCCGCCGCGCCTGTATGGCGGCACCGAGCGGGTCGTGTCGTTCCTCACCGAGGAGCTGGTCGCGATGGGCCATGACGTGACCCTGTTCGCCAGCGGCGACAGCGTGACCGCCGCCGAGCTGGAGGCCGTGTGGCCGCAGGCGCTGCGCCTCGATCCCACCATCCGCGACCCCATCGCGCCGCACATGCTGCTGATGGAGGCCGCGCGTCGCCGTGCGGCCGAGTTCGACATCATGCACTTCCACATGGACTACTGGCCGTTCAGCCTGTTCTCGCGCCAGCGCACGCCGTTCGTGACCACCATGCACGGGCGGCTGGACCTGGGCGAGCTGCAGCCGGTGTTCGACGCCTTCCCCCACATGCCCGTCGTCAGCATCTCCGACAGCCAGCGCGCGCCGCTGCCGCAGGCCCGCTGGATGGGCACGGTGCCGCACGGCCTGCCGCCGGGGCTACTCATGCCGCAGCCCGGAGTGCGCCCGGAGTACCTGGCCTTCCTGGGCCGCATCGCGCCGGAAAAGGGGCCGGACCGCGCCATCCGCATCGCCCGCGCCTGCGGCCTCCCGCTGCGCATCGCGGCCAAGGTGGGCGATGCCGACCGGCCCTACTTCGACGCGGTGATCCAGCCCATGCTCGCCGGTGGCGGTGTCGAACTGGTGGGCGAGATCACCGACGCCGAGAAGCCCGCCTTCCTGTCCGGCGCGCTGGCGCTGCTGATGCCCATCGGCTGGCCCGAGCCGTTCGGCCTGGCGATGATCGAGGCGATGGCCTGCGGCACGCCGGTCATCGCCTTCAACCGCGGCGCGGTGCCCGAAATCATCGAGCACGGCCGCACGGGCTTCATCGTGGAGGACGAGGCCGGGGCAGCCGCCGCGGTGGCGCGCCTGCATGAGCTGCCGCGCCAGGCCATACGCGCGGCGTTTGAGGCCCGCTTCACCGCCCGGCGCATGGCGGAGGACTACCTCGCCATCTACGGGGGCCTCGCCGCCCGCCACGCCACGCCACGCACCCTGCTCGCAGACGCCGCAGAATGAGCGGCAGAATGAGCAAGCGCAGGGTCCACCGCACATGACCCAGAAAGTGGCCGTGCCCAGCGAGTTCCACATCCCAGTGGCCGCGTCGCTGCAATCCAGCCGTACCCGCACGCTGAAAAGCGGCGACACCTTCGGGGTGTTCGACGCCGGCGGCGACGTGCCCGGCACCCCCGGCAGCACGGACGGGTTGTACTTCCGCGACACCCGCCACCTGTCCAAGCTCGTGCTGCTGGCCAGCGGCCGGCAGCCGGTGCTGCTCAGCTCCACCCTGCGCGACGACAATGCCGAGCTGACCTGCGACCTCGCCAACCCGGACCTGTATGCCGACGGGCCTGGCGACAGGCAGCTTGTCCTGGAACAGGACGTGCTGCACATCCGGCGCTCCCGCTTCCTGTGGCAGGGCACCCTGCACGAGCGCATGTCGGTATACAGCTTCGCACAACACTCCGCGCAGGTGCGGATCGAGCTGCACTTCGGCGCCGACTTCATCGACCTGTTCGAGGCCCGCGGCATGACCCGGCCAAGCCACGGCAAGCATCTGGCGCCAGATTTCATGCCATCCGGTGGGCTGCCAGGATGCGGCCCGGAGGGCGTGACGCTGGCCTATGACGGCCTCGATGGGCGCCGCCGCACGACCCGGCTGCGCTTCGATCCCCCGCCCACCTCGCTCAGCGCCCACCGGGCCATGTTCGAGTTCAGCATCGCGCCCGGCGAAACGCGGATCGTGTTCGTCGAGGTCGCCTGCGACGCCGCACCCGCGGCCGAGCCGCCCCGGCCTGCCTTCAGGCGGGCGCTGTATCAATCCCGCCGCCGCCTGCGCCGCGAAAGCTCCCGCGCCGCGGCGATCGTCACCTCCAACGAGGTGTTCAACGAGGCCATGCGCCGCTCGGTCGGCGACCTGTACATGCTGGTGACCGACAAGGACACCGGCGCCTACCCCTATGCCGGCGTGCCCTGGTTCTGCGCCGCCTTCGGCCGCGACGCGCTGATCACGGCGCTGCAGACCCTGTGGATCGACCCCTCCATCACCCGCGGCGTGCTGGCCTACCTGGCCAAGAACCAGGCAACCGCCACCGACCCGGCCGCCGACGCCGAACCCGGCAAGATCCTGCACGAGGTCCGCCACGGCGAGATGGCGGAACTCGGCGAGGTGCCGTTCCGCCGCTACTACGGCAGCGTCGACAGCACGCCGCTGTTCGTCATGCTCGCCGGCGCCCACCTGGACCGCACCGGGGACCTGGCCGCCGCCGCCCGGCTGTGGCCCAACATCCTGGCCGCCCTGGGCTGGATGGACGGACCCGGCGACCGCGACGGCGACGGCTTCGTCGAATACCACCGCCAGACCTCGGAGGGCCTGGCCAACCAGGGCTGGAAGGACAGCTACGACTCCATCTTCCATGCCGACGGCACCCTGGCCACCGGGCCGATCGCGCTGGCGGAGGTGCAGGGCTACGTCTATGCCGCGCGCCGCGCCGCGGCCGGCATCGCCCGGCGGCTCGGCCACGGCGCGCAGGCGGACGCCCTGGACGGGCAGGCCGCCGCGCTGCAGGCGGCCTTCGAGGCGGCGTTCTGGTGCGCGGACATCGGCACCTACGCCATCGCGCTCGACGGCATGAAGCGGCCCTGCCGGGTGCGGGCGTCCAACGCCGGGCACCTGCTGCTGACCGGCATCGCAGCACCCGAGCATGGCCAGCAGGTCGCGGCGCAACTGCTGTCCCGGCCGTTCTTCAGCGGCTGGGGCGTGCGGACCCTGGCCATGGGGGAGGCACGCTACAATCCCATGAGCTACCACAACGGCTCCGTCTGGCCCCACGACAACGCGCTGATCGCGCTAGGCCTGGCACGCTACGGCTGCCGGGCGGAGGCGGTGCGGCTGTTCGGCGCGATGTTCGACGCCTGCCAGGCCACCGAGCTGCGCCGCCTGCCGGAGCTGTTCTGCGGCTTCCCCCGCCGCCGGGCGCAGGCGCCGACGGACTACCCGGTCGCGTGCTCGCCGCAGGCATGGTCCGCGACGGCGCTGCTGGCGATGCTGCAGGCGTGCCTGGGCCTGGGTTTCGACCCAGATCGCCGCCTGGTGCGCTTCACCCGGCCGATCCTGCCCGAGTGCCTGGATGAGGTGTCGCTGCTGAACCTGGAGGTCGGCGGCGCCCGCATCAGCGTCCGGCTGCGGCGCGTGGGGGACGAGGTGGCAATGAATGTCACCCGCCGCACCGGGGATATCCAGGCCGTGCTGGTAAGCTGACCAGGCGCAATGACGATATGACAGGGAGAGGTCGTGCCTGACTCCTGCCTCCGGCGACGCTCGGGGTCCATCCCCGCAGCCGCATTGCGATCAGGTCAACCTCAGCGGGCTGGCAAGCAGGGGTCAGAGGCTTCCATGCCGCAAGAACCGATCCGGTTGGGCGCCGTGCAACGGGCTGTCCGCCACGCCCGGGATGTTGTTCCAGGCCCCTAACCCGCATCCGGCCTGCCCTGCTGGGCCATGTCCAGATGGACCGGCGTATCGCCGCAAAGGCTGTGCGGTTCACCCCGCACGGTGAGCACCATCGGCTGCCCGGCCTCCAGCACGGCCGTGACGGTCCCCGCCCCCTGGTCTATCCGAAGCCGAAGGCAACGCCCCCGCCACTGGCACCCGAACGCCAGGCTGCTCCAGCCCGCCGGCAGCCGCGGATCGACGCCCAGCCCGTCCGGGAGCACCGCAAGCCCGGCAAAGCCGAGCACCGCAATCATCCAGACCCCGCCGAGCGCCGCAATGTGGATGCCCCCATCGATGGCGACGTTGGTATCCGCCAGGTCGATGGCCGACGTCGCGCGGAAGAACTCTAGCGCCATCTCGGCCTCGCCCAGCCGGGCCGCGACCAGCCCGTGCATCGCGCGGCTCAGCGAGCTGCCATGGCTGCAACGCGGCGCATAGTAGGCGAAGTTCGCAGCCCCCGTGCCGCCGGCGAACTCCCCCGGCAGCAATCCAAGCAGCGCCACCACGTCGGCCTGCTTGATCACCCGGGACCCCTCGGTCCGCTCGCGCCCGAGCACCACATCCATCGGCACCGACCGCCCGGCATAGTCCGCAAGGTCGATGTCCTCCAGGCCGAAATACCCTTCGAACTGCTCGAACAGCCCCGATCCCGGATCAAGCCCGGTCGCCATCGCCTCCGCCACCGCCGACCATGCCCGCAGCTCGGCGTCGTCCACGCCGATGCGGCAGGCAAGCTGCGCCCAAGCGTCGGGCCAGCCCTCGCGCAGCAGGGCCGCCGCCTCTATGGCGCGCCGGATGGTCCAGCGCGCCATGACGTTGGTGAAGGCGTTGTCACCGACCGTCTCATGGTACTCGTCCGGCCCGGTCACGCCGCGGATGTGGTGCAGGCCGTCCGCCTCCAGCCCGGCGCGGCTAGCCCAGAACCGCCCGGCCTCCAGCAGGATCTCTGCCCCGGCGTCGCGCAGGAACAGGGCGTCCCCGGTGGCCAGCCAGTACTGCCAGACGGCATAGGCCACGTCGGCGGTGATGTGCTGCTCCTGCTTGCCGCACAGGATTTGCACCACCTTGCGGTCGGGTCCGATGGCCTGGTCCGGCGTCGCCTCCGCCCCGGTGTCGGCGGACTCCCAGGCATACATGGCGCCGCGCCACCCCATCCCCGCCGCCTTCGCCCGCGCCCCGTCCAGCGTGTGGAACCGGTACATCAGCAGCGCCCGGGCCGCCTCGGGCCAAGTCAGGCAGTAGAACGGCAGCAGGTAGATCTCCGTGTCCCAGAACACATGCCCCTTGTAGTCGGGACCGGTCAGCGCCCGGGCGGCGATGGACACCCGCTCGTCGCCGGGGTTGGCCGCGCCGTTCAGATGGTAGGCCGCGAAGCGCAGCGCCTGCTGCGCCGCCGGGTCGCCGCCGACCACCACGTCGCTCCGGTGCCACCGACCGGCCCAGGCAGAGGCGTGCGCCTCAAGAACGCCGCGCCAGCCCAGGCGGCAGGATGCGTCGAGCTTGTCCCGCACGTCGGCGCCGGGGTCCTCCGCCGGCGCGTCGCTTCGGACCACGGCGATCATGCGCTCGAAGCACGCGACCTGACCGGGATGCGTCCGCCATGCCCAAACGGACTTGAAAGGGCTGGGCGTGCCCGGCGCCACCACTTGGCCATCGAGCCGCATCGAGCACATCGACGCCATCGCCAGCCGCTTGCCCGACGACCGGGTGCGCCACACGCCGACGCCCTGATCCAGCCGGTCGGCCTTCAGGCCAAAGTCCAGCCCGTCGAGGGACGCCTCCAATGCAATGTCGAAGGCGCCCTCCTCCACCTCCAACTGGATCAGTTGCAGCCCGACCGCGCGCTCGTCGAGCGATACCAGGCGCAGCACCCGCAGGTGGATCGCCAGGCCGGGCATGTCAGCCAGGCTGCCGCCGGTGAGCAGCGCCCCCCGCCGCATGTCGAGCGTCCGGTAGTGGCTCGACACGTCCTCGGCATTCGATGACGAGGGTCGCCCCGGCAGCAGGATGTCCACTCGCAGCCAATCCGCTGCGGGGACCAGGGCGGGGATGGGCTGCTCCGCCCCGCTGATGTCGAACAGGCCGGCGACATAGGTCCGGGGCGGACCATCGGAACTGGCACCCCGGTTGATCGCACGCTCGCCGCGGACGCCAAGGAAGCCGTTGCTGATCGAAAAGCGCGACTTGTGGCTGCTGTCGCGCAGCGGGTCGAAGCCCTGCTGCCCGATGACCCAGGCAGGATCGGCCGTCGGCTGCAGCGCCGCCACCATGGAGATAAGCGGGACCGGTGCAGGCGCGTTCATGCCGGCTGCCGGCCAAGGCTGCCGCCAGCGGGCTGCCAGCCAAGCCCGCCGCCAGCGGGCTGACGGCTAAGGCTGCCGCCAGCGGGCCGCCGGCACAGCCGTCCCTCGGCCAGGTCGTCGAGTGCGACTTCGTCCAGGCTGGCAACCACCAGGGTTGCATGCTGCGCCTCCAGCCCGGCGGCGTCCTGCAGCCTGGCGACGCCCAGGCCCTGCATGCCGCCAGCGCATGCCGCCTGGATGCCGGCCGGCGCGTCCTCGGCGACAAAGCAACCCGCGGGCGGCAGGCGCAGCCCGGCGGCGGCAAGCAGGAAGATCTCCGGGTTGGGCTTGCCGTGCTGCAGGTCGCAGCCGCAGACGTTGACGCTGAAGGCGTCATGCAGGCTGCCGCCGTCGGCCAGGCGGATCAGCCTCAGCATGGCGTTGGCGTTCTTCGACGACGAGGCGACGGCCATCGCCCACCCGAGCGCCTTCATCGCCTGCACGAAGCGCAGCGCGTCGGGGAATGCCTCGACGCTGCCGGCATGGATCAGCTCCACCAGCCGGGTCTGCTTGCGCTCGGCATAGATGGGCGCCTGCCGCCCGGCATCCGGGACGCCCATCGCCTGCAGCGCGGCACGCGCGCCATCCATGCGTGGCTTGCCGGCGACCTGGGCCTGGTAGACCGCCGTGGTGAAGCGGGCAGGGTCGGCATAGCCGGCCAGCGCCTCCCGCCACGCGCGCTCGTGCGGCGACGCGAGCAGCACGCCATCCACGTCGAAGATCGCGGCGGTCAGGCGTCGGGTCTCGCCTGATGCCGGCGCCGGCGCGCCCGGTGCAGCGGGCGCCATGACCCGGCTCATTCCGCAAGCTCCTTCCGGATGGCCAGCAGCTCGGCGCGGCGCGCGTCGCTTGAGACCGGATAGGCCAGGTCCAGGTCACCCAGCGTGTCGAGGATGATCCTGGAGACGATCAGCCTGGCGTTCTCCTTGTCGTCCGCAGGCACGACGTACCAGGGCGCCTCGCTGGTGCTCGTGGCGGCGAGGCAGGCTTCGTAGGCCGCCATGTACTGCGTCCAGAAGCCGCGCTCCTTGACGTCCGCCGCGCTGAACTTCCAGTTCTTCTCCGGCTGGTCGATGCGCTCAAGGAAGCGCCTGCGCTGCTCCCCCTTGGACAGGTGCAGGTAGAACTTGACGATGCGGGTGCCGTTGCGACCGAGGTGGCGCTCCAGGTCCAGGATGGAACGGTAGCGATGCCGCCAGATGCCCTTCGCGTGCTGCTGCGCGTCAAGCACGTCCTCATTGACCAGGATTTCGGGGTGCACCCGGGCGATCAGCACCTCTTCGTAGTAGGAGCGGTTGTAGATGCCGATCCGCCCGCGCTCGGGCAGGTCGCGGGTGGTGCGCCACAGGAAGTCGTGCTGCAGCTCGGTGGCGCTGGGGTGCTTGAAGCTGAACACCTGGCAGCCCTGCGGGTTGACGCCGGACATGACGTGCCGGATCACGCCGTCCTTGCCCGCCGCGTCCATCGCCTGGAAGATCAGCAGGATGGCATAGCGATTGGACGCATAAAGCACCTGCTGCAACGAGCTTAGCTGCTCGACATGCTCCCCCAGGAGCTTCTGGTACTCCTCCTTGGACGTGTAAACCGGCTCCGCCCGCGTCGGCCACTTGTCCAGGTCCACGGCGTCACCCTCCCGCACGCGGAAGTCCTTGGAATGAATTTTCATTGCTTGTCCGCCAGCCCGGTTGAAGCGAGATCACCTGAACGCCTTGGGCATGCCAAGTCGTGCGATGCCCAGGTCATACCCCAGGTCGCGCCCAGGTCATGCCCAGATCACGCGACGCCTAAGCGGGCGAAGACCGGGATTTTCACCAGGTCGAGAACCAAGGCCAGGGCGGCCGCGGCAACCAGCGTTCCGCCAACGATCAACGGCGGCAGCGGGGTCATCGCAAGCCCAGTGATGGCCAGCGCCGAGGCGATCAGGACATCGGCCACCGACGAGGCGAGCAGCCAGCCGCTGGGGCGCGAACTCCAAAGATGCTTGCGCTCGCGGATGGCATAGATCATCGCCTGGCTGCCGAACACCATGGCGATGAACGTCAGGGTCCTCACCTGCCCGGTGCCGAACCCCAGGGCATACCTCCCGATGGCCAGCGCCGCCGTGCAGAACACCAGCAGGCAGCCGCCCATGACGGTGCCGGCAATCGTGAGATTGCCGATCCGCCAGGCATTCGGCATCGGCGATGGCCGGACGTTGTCGGTGGTCAGCGACATCGCCAGGAAGTCGCCCGCAATCAGCATGATCACCATCAGCAAGGGGGTGAGCACCGCATGCCCGGTCATGACCAGCCCGACCACCAGCAGGAGCACCGTCACGATCTTCTTGGTCACGGAGTTGAGCGTGTAGGTCAGGATGCGCTGGAACGTCGTCCGGCCCTCCTTGACCGCCGCGACCACGCCCTTCAGTCCGGCCGTGGTCAGCACGATGCCGGCGGCGGACTTCGCAACGTCCGTCGCCGTCGAGACCGCGATCCCCATCTGCGCCTGGCGCAGCGCCGGCGCGTCGTTGGCGCCGTCGCCGCACATGCCCACCGTGTGGCCGCCGGCCTGGAACGCCTTGACGAGCCTGTACTTGTCCTCCGGCAGCACGCCGGCATAGACGGCGAACGTCTCGGGCTTCACGTCGTCCGGCAGCTTGCCCGGCGGGCAGGTCGCACCATCAAGCCCGACCGCATGGGCCACGATGCCTGCCGTCGCCGCAGCGTCGCCGGTCACCATGACCATGCGGACGCCCAGCCCATGCAGCTCGCTCACCAGCGCGGCCGAGTCCTCCCGCGGCGGATCGCTGAGCGCGATAAGACCCGCCAGCCTCATCGCCCCGGGCGGCCCCGCCGCCAACGCCAGCACGCGGAGGCCCTTCGCCTCCAGCGCCTCCGCCGCGTCCCCCGCCGCTGGCAAGGGCTGGGCCAGGTTGCTGACCACCGCGAATGCCCCCTTGACGACGCGCCGCGCGGCGCCCCCTGGCGAGGCGACCGTCGCCTCCGCCATCTTCGTCGCCGGGTCGAACGGAACGAACCTCACCAGCCTAGGGGCGTCGCCGATCCCCTTGCCCCGGGCCGCCGCGCGGATCGCCGCATCGACCGGGTCTTGCCCGCCGTCCGAGCTGGCCAGCGCAGCCAAGGCGAGCAGGTGCGCCTCGTCGAAGCCCGGCAGGACATGGACCTCGGCGACCGCTAGCTCGTTGCGGGTCAAGGTGCCGGTCTTGTCGGCGCACAGCACGTCCATCGTCGCGGCCTCGTCCACCGCCGACAGCCGGGTGGGCAGCACGCCGGCCTTTGCCAGGGCCTGCGCGCCGACCGCCGCTGCCAGGGTGAAGGTCGCTGGCAGCGCCACGGGAATGGCCCCGAGCACCGCCGTCAGGATCAACGGGACGACCTCGCCGAACGGGAGATGCAGGGCGAAGGCATAGGCCACGAGCGCCGCGATCGCTGCAACGCTGAAGCCAGCAAGGTTGCGCACGATGTGCAGCACGGCCTTCTGCTGCGAGCTGACGGCATGGGCCGTGCGCACCAGTTCCGCAGTGCGGCCGAACCTGGTGCGCGGCCCGGTTGCCGTAACTTCGGCCACGGCCTCGCCGCGCCGCACCAACGCCCCGGCGAACGTCTGCAGGCCAGGACCGGCCTCGACCGGCACGGACTCCCCCGTGAGCATCGACTGGTCAAGCAGGACCTCGCCCTCGGTGAGCTTGGCGTCCGCGGCAACGACGCCGCCAAGCGACAGCTTTATGACGTCGCCCGGCACCAAACCGGCGGCTGGCACCGTCACCCAGTTGCCGTCGCGACGCACCGATGCGTTCAGCGCCAGCCGCGACTTCAGCGCCGTCAGGGTCGCCTGGGCACGGCCCTCCTGGAACAGCCCAAGCCCCGCATTGAACACGAGCAGGCCAGCGATGATGCCGCCTTCCAGATAATGGCCAAGCACGATCTCAAGGCCAATCGCTGCCTCAAGCATCCATGGAACCGGAGCCCATAGCTTGCCGATGGCGCTCCGCAATGGATGCACCGCCGTATCGGGCACCGCGTTGGCGCCGACCGACTTCAACCGGCGTTCAGCCTCCGCCTTGGAGAGACCGCCCGGCTTGGCAGCCTCCGCCAGCCCAGCGGTTGGAGCCTGTGCTTTCGGAAGGATCGCAGCGATCATGCGCGGCGTCGAGGGTATGCCAACAGAGAGTCCTGACATGAACGGGCGATGCGCCTGAAACAAACGTGAATCCGAAGGTATTGGTTTGGAACCATGCAGTGCAGGCTCGGAAACTACCTAGCCGGCCATTGGCGCTCGGTCAGACCATCGCCCGGCACAAGGTGGGAGGTCGATCTTCTCGTCACGGACAGCACCACGGTGGACCCGGACGAGGCAGCTCGCCGCAACGAGCAGCAAATAGGTAGTTTCCGAGTCTGCCGCAGTGGCTGCATTCGGGCCATTTTCTCCCAGAATGAGGATGGCCCTACGCTTTTCGAGCGGTGGTCAATCCTCGAACAAGGGCATCTCAGAGGAAGCGCATGGTCCTGCCAAGTCCTGATGGGCCTGCGAGGAGGTGCTTGCTACCCTGAGCGCGAGCGGCAGATCAGTACCACGTTGCCGGTCGAGGCTATGATCGCCGCACCCCGTTCAGGCCGGTTTACCGATGTAGATGATCCTGATTGATTGCGTAGCCGTGCCAGTCTGCAATGCGGACAGACATCAAGCATTCAGGAAGGACTTCCCCATGCTGATACCAGGCCGGGCGTTGGTGGGATGCTCGATCAAAGCCGTTGATGGCGACATCGGCAGCACGGTCGATCTCTTGTTCGACCAAGCAGCATGGAACATGCGTTGGATGGTCGTAAAGACCGGGGGGTGGCTGCTGAGCCACAAAGTCCTGATCCGCCCATCAGCGATCATGCGGACCGAAGTGGCACACCGGGCAGACGAAGTGGGATCAGTGACCGTGCGGCTCACCAAGGCGGAGGTCAAGGGAAGCCTCGACACATCGCAGGACGAGCCAGTGTCACAGCAGTTGGAGGGCCACCTTTACGCAGGCCCCGGCTGCGATCCTCTTTGGGGTGGAACCGGCTATTTCGGCATGTATTCGGGTGACGCGGCCAGGGATGCCCTGGGCCGGCGTCCTGATCAGGGAGACCCGAACTTGCGGAGCACCGGCGCCGTAACTGGTTACGACGTCTTCGCCACAGACGGTGCAATCGGCCACGTCGAGGATTTCCTGTTCGACGACCGCACCTGGGCCGTCAACTCCATCGCCGTCAACCTGAAGAACTGGGGCGTGGCACAGCCGGTGCTGCTCTCACCCCATGCAGTAACCGGCATCGGATGGTCGGACCAGCAAGTCCGCATCAACGTCACCCGCGATCAAGTCAAGTGCAGCCCGCGTTGGATGCCGGAAATCCCCGCCACCTCAAAACCAGCCTGAGCGGCGCTGCTGCATGGATAAGTTGCAAGTCTATCAGTGTCTATCCGTGATCATTCCCATGTTTGGCATAATTTTCTCAGCATGAGGTGGATGGAGCCAGGCGCAGGAACGCCAGCGCCTCGCGGCTGCAGGGATCGTGACGGGCCGGCCACTCCCGTCATGCCGAGGCGGGCTACACCGCTGCAGCCAGGCCGCTGAGCGCCATGGCGCCGCACAGCAGGCGGAACAGGTCCACCTCGTCTTGCAGGTGCGAACTCGCCCGCCACAGGATGATGCCAATACCAAACCAGATTGCGCCCCAGAAGCCGACCTGGCTGTTGAGGACCGGATCACCCGCAACTGAAGTTGACCCGCCCTCATGAAGCCTTTCATGCTTTTGCATGAGGTTTGTTCCATGCCCATCACCCGTCCCCCGTATTCGCCGGAGTTCAGGCGGCAGATCATTGACCTGGTCGGCGCTTGGCGCTTCCAAGACCACTTCGCTCGCGACGAGAGCGGCACCGTGCGCCACGACGCCGACGCCCTGATCGTGTTCGATGATGGCCCGCATGCTCCACATGCTCGTGACCGGCACGCTCAGAATCTACGCCTCAGCCAAGCCCGAGGTGCTGCCCGGTGTCGAGAGCACCGGCAGAGCCGCCCCCTGAACAATCAGGCCCCTGTCAGCCTCGCCCAAGGTAAGCCTGCACGTTGTCCCGTCCCGCCGTTTTAGCGGCATACAACGCGGCATCGGCGATCCGGACCAAGGCCTGCGAGCCCTCGCCGGCTCGCCCCGCCACCCAGGACGCCACGCCGGCGCTGAATGTGACGACGCCGCCCAGGCCGGGTGCCTGCTGCATGGCCACATTCCGCACCGCAAGGCGCATCGTCTCAGCAAGGGCGAACGCGCCCGCTGCGTCCGAACCCGGCAGCAGCACTGCAATTTCCTCGCCGCCGTAGCGCGCCGCGAACTCGCCGGACCGCCGCAGGCAACCCTGGATGGTCTGGGCAACCGCGCGCAGGCATTCGTCCCCGGCAGGATGGCCGAAGCAGTCGTTGTAGCTCTTGAAATGATCGATGTCGATGAGGATGACCGAAAGCGGCTGGCCCGACCGGGCCATACGGCGGATCTCCTGTTCGATCGTCTCGTCAAAGGCGCGGCGGTTGGGCAGGCCCGTCAGGCCATCGTGCATGGCCTGCCTGGCGAGCATGCGGGACGCGGTCACGGCATATTTGCCCAGGATCAGCAGAACCATCATGACGCATCCCAGGATGATCGCATGGGTGGTCAACTCGATGCGCCAACTGCGCTGCACGTCCCACTCGGATTGCGACACCAGGGTGCTCACCGGAAAATGACCAAGATGGTCATAGGACGCGCGCCGCTGCACGCCGTTGATGCGCGAGTCGTAGGACTGGCTTTGGAAACTGTGATCGTCGCCTGGCCGCAGCTGCACGCTGCCAAGGTCCGCGTCCTCCGTCACGTCCGGCCCGGCGGGCGGGCTACGGGCGAGGATGGTGCCGTTATCGGCGATCAGCGAGAGGATGCCGCCCGACCTAGCTTGCACCCGGTCGAACAGTTGCTGGAAGTAACTGAGCGAGACGCTGGTGACCGCGAGGCCGCCGAAGCTGCCGTCCGGGTTGTTGATCCGACGTGTCACAGTGATGCTATAGCTACCGTCGATCTTGCTTTGGATGCGCGCCCCGATGAACGGGCCGCGGTCGGCGTGAGTAGAGTGGTAGCGGAAATACTCGCGCTCTGCATAGTTCAGGCCATGCGGGTTCGGTTTCAGCGATTTGGCGATCGCATTGCCTTGGCTGTCCACGATTCCCATCTCGTGAATGGCCGGAAGCGCAACCGCGAGTGACGTCATCAGCCGGTAAAAGCGGGTCAGGGCCTCAGGGCCGGTGCCTTCATCCTCGACCTGTTTGACCAGGGTGGCAACAACCGTGTCCGCGGTCTGCAAGGTCGTCTCCGCCTGCTCCGCCATGGCGTGGGCGGTGTTGGAGGAGACGATATCGGCCTGCTCGATGTTGGCCCGGTGAACTTGCGATAGCTGCCAAACCTCGGTGCCGATCAGCGTGGCGCAGACGCAGACGACAAGGCCCAGAATCCCGTTGCGCAACGTGCCGGTGCGCAACCCGGTGAGCGACGAACTCGTGAACTCATGCCGAAACGACACCGGATGACCTCTGAAAACTTGCCTTGGCGATCAGTGCTTTCGGGAGCGGCCTGGAATTCGCCCGTGCGAGACGTTTCTACACCACAACTGTTACCAAGGTCTTAATGACACGATTGCTGCATGATAGATCGGCGGGTTCTGTTGCAAACTGTTGGCTGGGGTTAGGACCATCGCTGTTGCACGGGCCCGCGGATGGCACACCGGGCCGGGCCAACATGGAACGATCACCCCTCCTATGATCCCTGGATGCCCACCCTGCCGTTCAAGCTGAACCAAGACCGTCGTCGCCAGAGCTACGTCCGAACCTGGGTGACGACGGCTCGAGAGGTGCGGCGCATCGAGGCAGGTGACGGCCTGCCTGAACTCCCGAAGGAGCCGATGCGCCACGTCGAGCAACAGCGTTGCAGAACCTGTTAACGACTCTGAGACGTATTTCCGTCCAGTCTAGGCCTGTCGGGTCGGCTTGGGTTTGGGGTGGGTTGATGCATGCGGGGATAGGTCACCAGGGAGTTTGTATCACCATCATCAGCACCAAGCGCACGGCAAAGTCCGCAACCACCTGCTCGAAGCCACGACCCGCACCATGCCCGAGCAGGCCAGCCTCCCGATCCCCATACGGCATCGGGCCACGTGTCCTATGCCAGGTGCCCGATATCCACTGCCGCGAAGTTCTTCGAAAACTGCGACAGCAGGATCGGCGTCGGTTCGTTGGTGCCCCAGGGGTTGAGCAGCTTGAGCATGGCGGCAGCGCCGGTTCCGGTCACCCCGGCGAACATATAGGCGTGGCTTCCGACCAGGCCGTTCGAAAGGCCACCCCTGCCCTGCGTGTCCATGACGATCAGGTCTCCGGCCAGGGTGTCAGCCTGCAGCATGGCAAGCGTGACGCTCGCCGCCGCCACCTGGGTGGCCGCGTGTCCGGTCAGCTCCTCCATGGCCACCGCCGGATATCCGCCATTGGCGATCGCGCCGTAGCCGCCATTGAGGCTGGCAAACGCATTCTCAAGCACCTGCGGCCAGATCTCCTTCTGGTTCCCCAGCACATCCTGGGTGGCGCCGTTGTTGACCGAGTTGCCCGGAAAGGCGTTGGTCACGGTCTCGCTGGTCGCCTTGAACGCCGTCGTACCCCAACCCGGCAGGCTGCCAGTGGCGGCCTTGTAAAGGGTGACGGTCTCGGTCCCGTTGCTGTTGAGGTGGATCATGTGCGAGATGAAGCTCGGCTGCAGCATCGCAATCTCCCCGATCGACGACAGCAGGTAGCAGTCCCCCATCTGGCCTTGGTTGATGTCGGTGACGCTGATTGGCGTGCTGGTTCCGGTCTCGGTCAGGTAGAGCGTCTGCACCATGGCAACCGGTTTCACCACAGCAGGCAGGGCCGCCGTGGAGGCGTAGCTGGGAAACGACTCCGCCATTGCTGCAGCGGGATTGAAAAGGGGGTCAGGACCAAGGCCATCCTGCAGTGAATGGAATTTCATCACGTCGTTGATCCTGGCTGAACTCGGCCGCGGTGCGGTGCCGATCGGTGAAGCGAAGACTGGTCCGATACGTCACCGGGTCAGACCAATTAAGAGACCCGTCCAGAAATAGACCAAGATGATTAACCGCGGATGAAGGCGACCGCATGATGACGATCGAACCCGTGAGCCCGCGCCTCTGGCAGCGTGGTGCAGGGACCGGCTGGTTGGTGCTGAGAGGCTGGGCAGCACAGAGGGCCGCCTCTCCTGACCTCTGGACCTTCCCGTTTGCCGTTCAAGCTGGACCAGAACCGCCGTCACATCCCGCGGGCGCGTCGTCGGGCGACGAGCCGGCCAGCCTACGACGCCAGCGTGGCAGCCTGACGGTATGGTTCACCGACGAGAGGGTCGCAGCCTGGGCGGCCGGCCCGCGTACGACCCGCGGCGGCCAGCCCTGGCAGTCGCCGCTCGCCACCCTGGCGGCGCTGACTCTAAGCGCGGCGTTCCGCCTCGCCCGCCAGAAAGCGGGGGGCTGATCGGCTCCATCGCCGGCCTGCCCATACCGCACCACACGAGGCGTTGTCGCACGGGTCAGCAGTTGATCCTGGAGAGGCTATCGAGTGACATCAACTCAATGCCCTCGGCGTAGGCGAGGCACAGTTGATAACAGCCTGCAACAGCCCGGGAACGCCGCCCAATCCTGGATACCCGACGCCATCGCGGTCTCAAGACGTGCCTTCGGCCTAATTTACAACGCCGATAGACTTGCAAACCATCAATGCAGCAACGCCGCACGGACCGGCGCCAGGCGACCAAGGCGGACATCGCCGTCCAAGACCTCAACCGCCCGTCGCCTACCCCCCAAGCGGGCCTTGAATAACTGCGCCCACACGTCCGCTCCGTGCAAAACGGCTACACAAGCCGCCCGCCACTCAGCCCGAAATAGCCAAAGCCAAGTTCAGGTCACCCCGGAAGAACCCTAAGCAAACCTCCGCAGGTTTGCGCACAGATGAAAATCTAAGCAGGCTTGCGCGGCTTGGCACGAGCGCAGGCCATCTGTGTGACAAGCCGCGCAAGCCTGCTTAGGGCACCACGACAACCTTCCCCACCACCCGGCGCGCAGCCATGTCCTCCAAGGCCCGCGGCACCTCATCAAGCCCGTAGGTCCGCGACACCAGCGGCCGCAGCCGGCCCTCGCCGATCCACGCCAGCATCTGCGCAACGGCCTCCCGGTTCCGCTCCGGCTCGCGTTTCCTATAGCCGCCCCAGAACACGCCGACGATGGAGGCGCCCTTCAATAGGGGCAGGTTGAACGGCAACGCCGGTATGCCGCCAGCCGCGAAGCCGATCACCAGGTAGCGTCCGCCCCAGGCAATCGAACGGAACGCCGGCTCGGCGAACCGGTCGCCCACCGGGTCGAACACCACGTCAGGCCCCCGCTTGTCCGTCAGCCTGGCGATGCCGTCCCGCAGGTCCTCCGCCTCATAGTCGAGCACCTCGTCGGCACCATAGGAACGGCAGACCGCGAGCTTGCCCGGCGACGACGCGGCCGCGATCACCCGCGCCCCCATGGCCTTGCCGATGTCGATGGCGGCCAGCCCCACGCCCCCCGCCGCGCCCAGCACGAGCAGGGTCTCGCCGGGCTGCAGGCCCGCCCGGTCGCGCAGCGCGTGCCAAGCGGTCCCGTATGCCAGCAGGAATGCCGACGCAGGCTCGAAGCCAACGCCGCCGGGCAGCGCCACGCAGGCCTCCTCGGGCACGATCACCTCCTCGGCGAAGCCGCCCACGGTGCAGAACGCGGCAACCCGGCCGCCCAGCCGCACGCGGCCGGCGGCAACGCCCGGGCCGACCGCCATCACGGTGCCCGCGACCTCGGCGCCCGGCGTGAACGGCAGCTCCGGCTTCACCTGGTACTTGCCCTGGATGATCAGCACGTCCGGGAAATTGACCCCGGCCGCCCTCACCCGGACCTTGACCTCACCCGGCCCCGGCTCCGGCAGGGTCAGCTCCGCGATCCGCAAACTCTCCGGACCGCCCCAACGCTCACACACGATCGCCCGCATCTCTTGTGCCCTCCCGATGCAGCCAGGGCTTGCCGAGCGCGCACGCCCGCCGTCAAGTGCCGGCGTGAACAGGGAGGGTGCCGATGTCGCGGCTACAGGGCAAGGGCGCGGTCATCACCGGCGCGGGCAGCGGCATCGGCCGCGCCGCCGCGCTGCTGTTCGCGCGGGAGGGAGCGGTGGTGCTGGCCGTGGACCGCGACGGGGCGGCGGTGGCCGAAACAGCCGGCCAGGTCACCGCCGCCGGCGGGCGGGCAATGGCGGTCACCGCCGATGCGGGAGACGAGGCCGACGTGGCGGCGTTCGTCGCCCAGGCCATCGAGGCATTCGGCAGCCTGGACATCCTCTACGCCAACGCCGGCATCAGCGGCGGCACCGTGCCGTTCCTGGATGCGACGGCCGAGCAGTGGCACGAGATCCTGCGCGTGAACCTGGTCGGCCCGTTCCTGGCAATCCGCCACGCCGCGCCGCACATGGCAGCCCGCGGCCGGGGGTCTATCATCTGCACCGCCTCCGTCGCGGGGCTTCGGGCCAACGCCGCCGGCGCACCGTACAGCGCGAGCAAGGCAGGCGTCATCAGCCTGGTGCAGACGGCGGCCAATGCGCTGATCGGCACGGGCGTCCGGGTCAACGCGGTCTGCCCGGGGCTGATCGAGACCGGGATGACGCGCCCCATCTTCGAGCGCGCCCGCGAACGCGGCACCGAGGGCCGCATCGGCCAGCTCAACCCGCTGCAGCGGGCCGGGCACCCCGAGGAGATCGCCGGCGCGGCCCTGTTCCTGGCCAGCGACGAATCGTCCTACGTCAACGGGCAGGCCATCACCGTGGATGGCGGACTGTCGAGCACCCTGCCTTTCGCCGGGCCGCGACGATAATCCGAAGCAGCGAGCCGATCAGCGTACGATGTCTGGCAAACCATCGTCATCGCGGTTGAGCAGACCGCCGTCATCGCGAGCCGGCTTCGGCGCGGCGATCCAGGGCCAGAAGCGCCGTCCTTGCCATCCCTGGATCGCCCCGCCGCAAGTGCGGCCCGCAATGACGGCGGCGCTTGGGAAGCGGCTTGGTTACCGCGTAACCCGCCGCACCATGCCAAGCTTGCCCCGCGCCCGCCAAAGCGCGACCTTGGGCCAACCCCAGCCCCACCCAAGGTGCGCTCCATGAACGAGATCAGCCGGCCCAACAACCTAGACGCCTTCTGGATGCCCTACACCGCCAACCGCGCCTTCAAGGCCGCGCCCCGCATGCTCGCCCGCGCCGAGGGCATGTTCTACTACACCAACGACAACCGCGAGGTCCTGGACGGCACCGCCGGCCTATGGTGCGTGAACGCCGGGCACGGGCGGCGGGAGATCGTCGAGGCCATCCAGCACCAGGCCGCCGTGCTGGACTTCGCCCCGACCTTCCAGATGGGCCACCCCATTGCCTTCCAGGCCGCCGCCCGCCTGGCGGAAATCCTGCCCGCCGGCCTCGACCGCGTGTTCTTCACCAACTCCGGCAGCGAAAGCGCAGACACGGCGCTAAAAATCGCCCTCGCCTATCACCGCGCCCGCGGCGAGGCCCAGCGCGTCCGCCTCATCGGCCGCGAGCGCGGCTACCACGGCGTCGGCTTCGGCGGCATCTCGGTCGGCGGCATCAGCCCCAACCGCAAGCAGTTCGGCGCCATGCTGCCCTACGTGGACCACCTCCCCCACACCCACGCCCCCGAGCACAACGCCTTCACCCGCGGCACCCCCGCCTGGGGCGCCCACCTGGCCGACGCACTGGAGGGCCTCGTCGCCCTGCACGGCGCCGACACCATAGCCGCCGTGATGGTGGAGCCGGTGGCAGGCTCGACCGGCGTGCTGGTGCCCCCCGCCGGCTACCTGCAGCGCCTGCGCGACATCTGCACCCGGCACGGCATCCTGCTGATCTTCGACGAGGTCATCACCGGCTTCGGCCGCATGGGCACCAACTTCGGGGCGGAGCGCCTGGGCGTCGTGCCGGACCTGATGACGATGGCCAAGGGCCTGACCAACGCCGCTGTCCCCATGGGCGCCGTGGCCGCCAGCGACGCCATCTACTCGACCATAGTGGACGGCTCGCCGGCCGGCATAGAGCTGTTCCACGGCTACACCTACTCCGGCCACCCCCTCGCATCGGCGGCGGCCATCGCCTCCATGGACCTGCAACGGGCGGAGGACCTGCCAGGCCGGGCCTTGGCGATGGAGCCGTATTGGGAGGCCGCGGTCCACAGCCTCCAAGGGCTGCCGAACGTGATCGACATCCGCAACGCCGGGCTGATCGCCGGCATCGAGCTGGCACCGCGCCCGGGCCAGGCAACCGACCGCGCCGTACGGGTATTCCAGCGTTGCTTCGAGGCCGGGCTGCTGATTCGGACAACGGGCGACATCATCGCCCTTAGCCCGCCGCTGATCGTCGAGACCACCCATGTGGACCGCATCGTGGAAACCCTGTCGGACGCGATTCGGGCGGAGGCAGCGTAGCAGCCGGGCGGGACGCCTCCATCCCGCCCGGACACCCCGGCGGTTTAGCTGATCGCCTGCTCCTGCTGCATCGCCTCGGCCGCTGGAACGTTCAGCTTCAGCTTGCCGCCCTCGACCGACCCGACCATGTTCATCTTCAGCAGGTGGTGCTGGCCCTGGGCGGCCGGGTCCTTCTTGGTCAGCTTGATGACCAGGTTGTCCACGGTGCCGACATGCTGGCCGTCGGACCCGACGACTTCCATGTGCTCGATGATCTCTGAGGGATTGACCATTGCCTTCTCCATAGCGGGACGCGCCGCGCGGCCCGGACCGGCAGAACCCGCGGCGGCGGCGAAGGTTCCAGCGGGTTCCACCCCAGCCAGCGCCAGCCCAGCCTGGGCCAGCCAAGCCAGGGCGCCCTCCGCCGCAGCCCGCCCAGTGCTGAACGCACCCTGCAGCAAGTAGCCCCCAGTCGGCGCCTCCCAATCCAACATCTCGCCGCAGGCAAAGACGCCGGGGCGGTGGCGCAGCATGAACCCGGCGTCCAGCTCCCCCAGGGCGATCCCGCCAGCCGACGAGATGGCGCGGTCCATCCCGGCAACGCCGACCAGCCGCAGCGCCAGCGCCTTGACCCGCTGCGCCAAAGGCCCGCTCCCGCCGACCTCCCGCACCAGCCCGGCCGCCGCCGGAGCCAACCCGGCCTTGCGGAGCGCATTGGCAAGCGACTGCCCGGGGCCGCCCAGCCGCGCCGCCAGCGCCGCCCCATCCAGGTCGGGCCGCAGGTCCAGCAACGCCGTCGCCGAGCCATCCCGCCCAATGGCGTCCCGCAACGGACGCGACAGCGCATAGATTACGCCGCCCTCAATCCCATCCTGGGTCAACACCGCCTCCCCGGCGACCGTCTCGCCCTCGAACGTCAGCTTGACCCGCTTCAACGGCGCCCCGGCGAACCGCTCGCGGAACACGGGCGACCACGGATGCACGAACCCGCAGTTGGCCGGGCGCAGCGGGGTCACCGCAACGCCCTGCGCCTGCAACGGCCCAACCCAGGCTCCGTCCGACCCCAAGCGCGGCCACGATGCGCCGCCCAACGCCAGGACCGTCGCATCCGCAGCAACCCTCACCGGGCCGTCCGGGGTCGCAAAGCACAGCCCGCCGCCGTCCCAGCCGGTCCAGCGCCATCCCGTCCGGACCTGCACGCCCTGCCCGGCCAAACGCCGCAGCCAGGCCCGCAGCAGCGGCGTCGCCTTGAACGCCGTCGGGAACACCCGGCCGCTGCTCCCAATGAAGGTGTCCTGCCCCAGCCCGGCGCACCAGGCCCGCAGCGCATCCGGCGTCCACGCCTCGACCGCCGGCGCCAGGACAGGCCGCGCCGCGCCATACCGTCCCAGAAAGCGCGCCAGCGGCTCCGAATGCGTCAGGTTCAGCCCGCCCCGCCCGGCAATCAGCAGCTTGCGGCCAACCGACGGCATCCGGTCGTACACGGTAACGGCCACGCCCGCCTCGGCCAGCCGCTCGGCCGCCATCAGCCCGGCCGGGCCGCCGCCGATCACTGCGGCAGTGCGGGTTATGCGGCCCCCGGCGCTGCATCGCGCGAGCATCCCGCCGCGCAGTAGGCCCCACCCTGGCGTTCGGCGACGGGATTGCCGCCACCCTTCCCCGCAAGCTGCCCGGCAAACCCATCTGCGCCATCCCCCGGCGCCCAGGCGACGCAGCCCCACGCGCCGCTGGCGCCGGTCGGCAAGACGGGACGGGACACGGCATGGCTCCCAATGGCGGCGGCCCCAAAGGCCAGATCAGCACGGCACCATTTCGCAGGCTTGCCGCCGGGTCAACCAGGCGTCACCTTCCGCCGCATGCAAGCCAACACCCTCGCCCGCGCCGCCGCCGATCTCGCCAATGGGCGCACCACCGCCCGCAAGCTGGTGGAGGGCTGCCTGGAGGCGATCCACAACCCCGCCGGCGAGGGCGCGCGCACGTTCCGGCGCATCTACGCCGACAAGTCGCGCGACAGCGCCGACGCAGTGGACCTGCTGCGCCGCGCCGGCCGCGCCCCCGGCCCATATGCCGGCATCCCCATCAGCCTAAAAGACCTGCTGGACGTTCGCGGAGAAACGACCGCCGCCGGCAGCAAAATCCTGGCCGACGCCGCCCCCGCCGCCGCCCATGCCACCGTGGTGCAGCGCCTGCTGGCCGCCGGGTTCGTGCCGGTCGGGCGCACCAACATGACCGAGTTCGCCTTCTCCGGCATCGGCATCAACCCGCACTTCGGCACCCCCCGCGCCCCCTGGCAGCGCGCCGAGGGCCACGTGCCCGGCGGCAGCAGCAGCGGCGCGGCGGTGTCCGTCGCCGACGGCATGGCACTGGCGGCGCTGGGCACCGACACCGGCGGGTCCTGCCGCATCCCCGCGGCGTTCTGCGGCATCGTCGGCTACAAGCCCACGGCCCGGCGCGTGCCGCTGGGCGGGGTGCTGCCGCTGTCGTCCAGCCTGGACAGCGTAGGGCCGCTCGCCAACACCGTCGCCTGCTGCGCCACCGTGGACGCCATCCTGGCCGGGGCGCCGCCCCCCACGCTGGAGCCAGCCATCCCCGAGCCGATGGCGCTGAAGGCGATGCGCCTGGCAGTGCCCGGCACCATGGCGATGGACGACGTGGACCCGGCGGTCGCCGAGGTCTTCGGCCGCGCGCTGAACCGCCTGGCCAGCCAGGGCGTACGCGTCACCCACCTGCCCTTCCCGCAATTCCAGCAGATCGCCGCCGCCAACGCCCTCGGCGGGTTCGCAGCCGCCGAATCCTACGCCTGGCACCGCCCCCTGCTGGCCCGCGCCGCCGCCGGCTACGACCCCCGCGTGCGCCTGCGCATCGAGCGCGGCAAGGCCATGGCCGCCGCCGACCTCATCGACCTCCTGGCCGCCCGCACCCGCATCATCGCGGCCATGGACGCCGCGACCGCCCCGTTCGACGCCGTCGCCATGCCCGCCTCCCCCATCGTACCCCCCCTGATCGCCGCCCTGGACGACGACGCCGACTTCACCCGCGCCAACGCCCTGGTGCTGCGCAACCCCTCCGTCGCCAACTTCCTCGACCGGTGCAGCATCAGCCTCCCCGCCCACCGCCCCGGCGAGCCGCCCGTCGGCTTCATGCTGATGGGCGAGACCGGCGGCGACGCCCGCCTGTTCGCCATCGCCGCCGCCGTCGAGGCCGCCCTGAAGGAGTGACCCCGATGCGCCTCCTGTTGCTGGCCCTGCTGCTGTTCGCCTGCCCCGCGCGGGCGCAAAGCGTGCTGGACGCCATCCTGTCCCGCGGCGTCGTGCGGGTGGGCATGACCGGGGACTACCGCCCATTCTCGATCAAGAACGGCGCCGGAGCGTTCACCGGGCTGGACGTGGACATGGCCGAAAGCCTGGCGCGCGGCCTGGGCGTGCGGCTGGAGGTGGTGCCGACCACCTGGGCCACCCTGCTGCCCGACCTGCACGCGCAGCGGTTCGACATCGCCATGGGCGGCATCTCCGTCACCCTCGACCGCGCCAAGACCGCCCTGTTCTCCGCCCCGGTGATGCGGACCGGCAAGACCCCCATCGCCCGCTGCACCGACCAGGCCCGCTTCGGCACCCTGGCCGAGATCGACCGCCCCGGCGTGCGCGTCATCACCAACCCCGGCGGCACCAACGAGCGCTTCGACCGTGCCAACCTGCACCAGGCCGAGATCGTGGTGTTCCCCGGCAACGCCGCGATCTTCGACGAGTTGGTCGCCGGCCATGCCGACGTGATGCTGACCGACGCCGTGGAAACCCGGTTGCAGCAACGCCTGCACCCGGAGCTATGCGCCATCCACCCGGACCAGCCGTTCGACTTCTCGGAACTCGCCTACCTGCTGCCGCGCGACCCGGCGTTGAAGGCATGGGTGGACCAGTGGCTACACCTGTCGGCGGAGACGGGCGAGCAGGGGCGGATCGCGGCCCGGTGGCTGAACTAGCGACCGAGGCGGGGCCGGGCCAGCCAGTACGACCTATGGCAGCGTCTCGGTTTGAATGTCGGCTTGCGACACAAAGCCGACATAGGCCAAACACCCCCGTCGCGGATGCCGCCCCCCGTGGGACACCTCGTTGAGCCTTGGGGCGGAGGACGGCGGAGCACGAACGTGGTGCCCCGCCAGCCATGCGCGTGCTTACGCGGTTGCGGGCGTTCGATCGAGTGCCTCGACCAGCTTGGCCGCGATCAGATGATCCGAGCTCGGGTTTTGACCGGTGATCAGCTCGCGATCGACGACCACGTTGGGCGCGGAATCAACCGGATTGGTGGTTACCTCGCCCTTTGCCAGTTTCAGGGCCTCGGGCATGGTGAAGTACAACTTGCCATGGAGAAGGCTGTCCTCGGCGGTCCGCTCCTCGCTCGTAGAGAAGACGGTCATCCGGTAACCAGCATAGATCCAGCCCTGGGCACATTCACTCGCCTTGACCGTGTCCTCGGCGATTAGTGCGGCGCGAAACTCGCGGGCACGCGGCATTGCCGCGGCGGTCGCCACCGGGCCATGGCAGAGCAACGCAGTCGGCCTCCCAATCTTGTGGAAGTGGCGCAAGATCGCGCCCATGTCAGCATCCTGCATGAGATCGACCGCCGGCGCGTGGCCGCCGGGCACGAAGAGGCCGGCGTAGCCGTCCAGCCCTTCACTGATCACCGATCGCAGCGTGCGCACCTGGTTCAATGACGGGTCGCCGGCATAGAAGCTTTGGGCGCGTGCGTAGGCGGCCTCGTCGCCTCCGAAGTGCTGCGCCGAGGCCGACACGTCGTCTATATGCGGCTTGGTCCCGTCTGGCGTGGCGAACACGACCGTGTATCCAGCCTCGATCAGCGCCATCGTCGGCACGACTGTCTCGTTGAGGTACTGCCCGATCGCGGCCGAGCCACCGCCCTTGAGTTCGATCCGTGTGGCGTTTGAGCCTGCCACGAGTACTGTTCCCTTGGTCATCTGCGCCTCCGTTGAACCGTCCGCGTCCTGTGCGGGCGAGCCTGATATGATCTCGACCAAGATATTCCAGAAATTGATTGTTCAGATGCCAGATATGCGGTTTCTAGTATGAGTTGTGCGTTACGATCTCAACCTGCTGCCGATCCTCGTCGCCCTGATGGAAGAGCGCAGCGTCACACGCGCCGCTGAGCGCTTGGGCATGACCCAACCGGCGCTGTCGAACGCGCTTTCACGCCTGCGAGTCACCTTGCAGGATCAGCTCTTCATCCGCGAACGCTACGGCGTCCAGCCGACCCCGGTTGCCGTCGAACTGGCGCCCGTCATTGCCGAGGCGCTGGCGAGGCTCGACAATGCGGTGTTTGGTCAGCAGGGTTTCGACCCCGCAACGGCCGAGCGGCTGTTGACCATCGCGCCTAACGGGTACGTCGAACTCGTGCTGGTGCCCGCAGTCGTCGCGAGGCTTCGGGCGATCGCGCCCGGCATCACGCTACGTCTGATTCCGTATAACAACGACCTGGCGGAAACAGGCGTCGTCTCGGGCACCACTGCGCTGGTGCTTGGCCGGGTCGTTGATCCACCGGACAGTTTGGTCGTACAGCACCTTTTCGATGAAGGGTTTGCCTGCGTGGTGCGGGCAGACCATTCCGAGATCGGTAGCAGCATCACCCGTGACCAGTTCGAGCGGCTCAAGCATGTCAACGTGGTGCCGCCCGGCCGTATGCGCGCAGGGCTGTTTCAGGCACTGGCGCGGCAACAGCTCAGGCGCGAGGTCGCAATTTCGGTTACCAACTTCTTCGCGGTAGCCGAGATGGTCGCCGTCACCGATTACTGCGCGACGCTGCCCAGCCTAGTCTGTCACCGGCTAGCACACGATCCCCGGCTCAAGGTGCTGTCTCCACCGGTTGACCTTGGCACGTTCCCGGTCGAGATGGCCTGGCACGTGCGTTATCGTCATGATCCTGCACACCGTTGGCTCAGGTCCCTCATCGGCGAAGTGGCGTTGGATCTGGCGGGAAGCTTCAATCAGCTTTGAGGCGAACGGAGAGTCTGCAAACCACTGAAACCCGACATTCTTCCCCAAGACGCCGCCCTTCCTACACCAGTCTTGACACTCGCAGCCCAACAATGTTCTTGTTTTGTTCATGCCCGCCCAACCAGTCCCCGCCAACCTCAACACCGAACCCGCCCCGCACACCCCCGGCCAGCAAGCCGCAGACGCGCACCACTATCGCCATGTCCTGCACGAGCTAATCGACATGGGCACCGGCCTCGCCCGCCTCCTGCACCAACAGGCCACCACCCAGGCCGCACAGCGGACCACCCCGACTGCCCCGCCCCCCGCGCCAGACGCCCCAACCCCAAACACCCTCATCAGCATCGCAGCCGCCTTCGACCGCATCGCCCGCGCCGTCCGCCGCAGCATCATCCTCGCGCGCAGCCTCGCCGACCCCGCCCCGCCCGTCCGCGACCCGGCCGGGCACCGCACCGCCGCCCGCAAGCACATCCTGCGTGAGGTCGAGGACACGATCCAGCGCACCGCCCCCGCCTCCGGTCACGCCGCCCCCGCCCATGCCGCCAGTGACGGCCTCAACACCAACGCCGCCGACCCGGATCCCGCCAGCGCCGACGCCCTAACCGCCGAGCTGCACGACCGCCTAGACGCCCCCGACCTCAACGACGACCTCAGCAGCCGCCCCGTCGCCGACATCATCACCGAGATTTGCCGCGACCTCGGCCTCGCCGCCCTGCCCGGCGCCCACCCCTGGAAGCGCCGCACGCCCGCGGACCTCGAACAGCTCCACGCCCGCGCCGCCGCGCCCAGCCGCGCCCGCCAGCCCGGCGCCGGACCGCCCGTGCCCGCCGCCCCCCAGCACGCCGCGACCAACCCCGCCCACGCCGGCAGCAGTCCGCCAGACGGCCCGGCCGACACACCGAACAAATCGCCCGCTAAACCGCTCACCTTGATCCCGCGCCACCTCCCGCACCGCCACGGCCAGTGGCACCCGCCGCCCAAACCCCAGCGAACCGCCGCATGTCCGCACAGCCACCGAGATAAGCTAAGGTAGAGGTCGCAACCGTCAGCCCATCCTGTCCAGCGTGAAGCAACGAGGTCCAGCAACCGCGTCCCGGATCAAGCAGGCAAACATCCCTCCGCGACCACCCGGCCAACGTCCGCACTCGACACCCAAGGCGTGCACCACGGGAGAACCGCAGCAAAATGGCCGAACCAGCCCCACCCCCCGTAGCCCTAGCCCTGCAAGGCGGCGGCACCCACGGCGCCTTCACCTGGGGCGTGCTGGACCGCCTGCTGCAAGAAGTCGCCGCCAACCGCCTGCGCCTATCCGCCGTCAGCGGCACCAGCGCCGGCGCCTTCAACGCCGCCCTACTCGTCAGTGGCCTAGTGCGCGGCGGCCCCGACCTAGCCCGGCGCAAGCTGGCCGACTTCTGGACCAGCCTCCAGCAACGCGGCCTGCTCGCCGGCAACGCCCTATTCTTCGGCGAACCCAGCCCCTTCGGCGGCTTCAACCTCGACTGGTCCCCCGCCGCCATCGCCCTGGAGGCCGCCGGCCTGGTGATCTCGCCCTACACCAACCCCTTCTACACCGACGCCCTAGCCCCCCTGGTCGAGCAGGCCTTCCCCGCCGCCGACCTGCAAGCCCTGAACGACCCCAAGGGTCCCCGCCTATTCGTCACCGCGACCAACGTCGCCACCAACGGCCGCACCATCTTCACCCAGCCCGGCCTGTCCACCACCGCCCTGCGCGCCTCCGCCTGCCTGCCAACCGAGTTCCGCGCCGTCGAGCTGGACGGCATCGCCTACTGGGACGGCGGCTTCCTGGGCAACCCCGCCCTGGCCCCGCTGATCGACCACGCGCAGGACCTGCTGCTGGTGCTGGTCAACCCGTTCCAGCGCACCGACGGCACCCCCCGCAGCGCCCGAGCCATCCTGTCCCGCACCAACGAGGTCACCTTCAACGCCTCCGTCGTCCTGGAGGTGAACGCCATCGAGGCCGTCAACACCCTCCTGGCCGAGCTTGCCGCCGCCGGCACCGCCTACGCCGGCCGCTACAAGCCCATCCGCTTCCACGCAGTCCGCAACGACGCCTTCGAGGCGACGCTAGGCAGCGTATCCAAGAGCAGCACATCGGCGGTGCTGCTCACGGCCCTGCACGACGCCGGATACCAGGCGGCGGAGGCGTGGGTCGCGGCCCACCTGCCGGATGTGGGCGTGCGCTCGTCCCTGGACGTCAAGGCGGAGCTTATGGACCAGGTATTAAGGACACCCTAGGGCAAAGCCAATGCAAGCAACCTTCCCCCTCTCCGTCCAGCCAGGGAGATCGCATACGCCGCAAGAAACCGCCCCTTCCCCCTCTCCAACTTCAGGAAAGGGCCGGGATGAGGGGGTCTTGCTTGCCAGCACACCGTTCGACTTCGGCGGAGCCAGGCTGCCCGGGCCAACAGGTCCGCGCCACCCGACCCCCTCACCCCAAGGAAGCAGGCCGCCCGCCACTCTCACCCCCAAGCAGCCACCCCACCTCTACGGAACCGGCCACTCCGCCGTGCCAGCATCCAGCGCATCCGCGCACCGCGCCAGCCAAGCCCGCACGCCCGGCGGATCGGTGAACCAGTCCTGCACCCGCAGCCCCGCCCCCTTCATCCCCTGCGCGGCCCGCATCCCATCCTCGTCCGTCACGTCGTCGCCGATGAAGATCGGCAGCCGCCCGGCAAACGGCGCATCCGTCATCAGCGCCGCCACCGCGACGCCCTTGTCCACGCCGAGGGGCCGGACCTCCCACGCCATCGACGCCTCCATCACCCCGAACTGCCGCGCCTGCGGGGCAATCAGTGCCAGGGCGGCGTCGCGCAGCGCCGGCCCGGCATCCGGCACGGCACGGTAGTGGAACACCAAGCCGCGCTGCTTCTGTTCCAGCGACGCGCCCGGATGCGCCTCGACGATGCGCGCCGCCTCGGTCGTCCACTCGACCGGCGGGTCCGGCAGGCTGGCGCGCACGACGGGGGCGCCAGGGGCATGGCGGATGGCGCCGCCATGCTCGCCAGCCACAGCATACGGCACGCCGCCAAGCAGCCCGTCGATCTGCGCGATGGGCCGCCCGGTCACCACCGCCAGCGCTCCGCCCAGGTGGTTCCGCAGCCGCTGCAGGGTGTCCAGCAACCCCGGCGGCACCCGCACCTCCTCCGGCGTCGGCGCGATATCCAGCAGGGTCCCGTCCAAATCGAGCAGCAGGGCCGACTGACCCGGCAGCGGCAAGGTCCCCGGCGGCAAGGTCCCGGATGGTGAAATCAGTGGCAGGACATCACCCGCACATCATAGATCGGATGCTGCAACTGGTTCAGCGAAGGCTCCCCCGCCAGCATCCAGCCGTGGAACTCTCGCCCGCTCGGCTTGCTGTCGGCGATGTCCAGGAACGCCGCCGAGTCCGCCTCCTGGTCCGCCGGGCGCACGAAGCAGCCGCGCACCGCGATGGTCAGCGACCCCGCCGTGCCACTGCCGCCGATCCTGACCGTCAGCGGAACGGCCTGGGCGCGCACCTTGTCCAGCACCGACAACTCCGCCGTGCCGCGTGGCTGCCACGTCCCGAACGGTGCGGCAGACTTATCCTCCGGCTGCGCCCAGGCAGACACCGGTGCCAGAAGGACGGCCAGCAGGGCCACCACCCTCATGCCGCGGCCCCCATGCCTGCCGGCCATCAGATGCCTGCACGCCGTCAAGCTCGGGTGCGCCGCAGGCTGCGAAGGCCGGCAACCATGTCCGCCATGATGCCGCGCAGCGCCGTCTCGTCCACGCCCATCAGGATCGCGTCCTCAAACGCATCCTGCAGTACCTGGGTGGCCTCACGATGGTTCTCCTCCAGCGTCCGCAGCTTCTCGCGGCAAGACACTGGGGCGCCGTCCGCGCCGGGCCAAACAGCCGGCAGGCTCACGGCTGCACGGTGCCCTGAGCCGACGGCATGGGCGCCCTTGCTTGACGGTCCGCCGGCGGCGACTCCCCGGCCTGGCGATCCCCCGCTGGCCGGTCCGCCCCCTGCCGATCCGCCCCCTGCCGATCCGCCCCCTGCCGATCCGCCCCCTGCCGATCCAAAGACTTCTGCGTCGCATCGGCCAGGCTGCCGACGTTGAAGATGAACTTGCCCAGCAAGTCCTCCAGGTTGGTCGCCGACTGCGTGATCCCAACCGTCTGCCCGTCCGTCAGGGTCTTATCCGAACCGCCAGGGCTCAGCGTCACGAACGCGCCGCCCAGCAGCCCGCCCGTCGAGATGGTGGCGCTGCTGTCCACCGGCATCTTGATGTTCGACTGCACGGTGAACGTCAGCTTGGCCTCGAACGTCGCCGGGTCGATGCTGCTGCCGGTGACGCTGCCGACCTTGACGCCCGCGATCTTCACGTCCGCGCCGGGGCCGATGCTTCCCACGTTGTCGAACTGCGCCACAAGCCGGGTGCCCCCTGCTTCGCTACGCCCGGTGTTCCCCGCGGCATACGCAATGAAGCCGACCGTCGCGAGCAGCACCAAGCTCCCCGCCGCCAGCTCGGACACGCTCCGCCGCTTCGCCAAGCCCCTAGCTCCCCGGCGTCCAGGATTCGTAGTCGCCCGTGGCCGGCGAGCGATGGCCACCGCGGTAGTCATGCCCCGGCGGCCGGTAGCTTTCCGGGGTGCCCGTCAAGTTCTCCTGGTGCGGCTTCTGCCAAAACTTGCGCGACGCCATCGAGATCGGCTCGTCGGTCGTGTAGTGCAGCCACGCGTGCCACTCGGCGGGAACCTTCGTGGCCTCGGGCTCCCCGACATACGTCACCCAACGGCGCGCGCGCGTGCCAGTGCGGGCGCGCTTTTCCTCATAATAGCGGTTGCCGCCCTCATCGGTGCCGACGGGACGGCCGCGGAAGTAGGTGAACAGGCGGGTGCCGATGGTCGTCATGCCGCCCATATAAGGGCAGTGGCGTTCCCGGTCCATCCGTCGCGATGGTGGCCCCGCGGTGATTGCAGCCCGCCCCGCTGCCGCTTAGCATGATGTGATGACCACAACCCGCATCTGGCAGGGCATCCGCATGCGCGACACGGCTGCCGGGGCCGACCCGGACGCGCCGCTCCGCCCGCTCAGCCTGCCCGCGGCGTGGGACGACCGTGCGGCGGCGGCCTTGGCGGCCCTGGCGCCCGGCGCAGGCCGCGCCAGCCTGCCCCGCGCCGCCGAAGCCTGGATTCACCCCCTCGCCATACGCGCCCAGCAGGCCGGCGACCCGGCGCTCGCGGACCGGCTGCACTCCCTGCTGCTGCACCGCCAGGCCGCGCCGACCGAGCCGGTGTGGGGCCACATGGGCGCCGCGGCGGAGGCGCCGGGCTTCGTGTTCAACCTGCCGGCGTTCCACGACGGCGCGCACGGCTTCGACGCCGCCGTGTTCACCACCGCCGTCCAGACGGCCGCGACGGCATTGCGGCTGGGCTACCCCGGCGGCGGCCAGTTCGCCCTCGGGCTGACCGACCTGGACGGGCTGCTGGCCTTGCTGGCCCTGGACTACGACAGCCCCGCCGCCCGGGACGTGGCGCGGGCCATCGCCGCCCTGCTGCGTGCGACGGCGGACCTCGCCTTTGCCGGCAACCAGCCGGATCTGCTGTCCCGCCACATCCCCTGGCCGCTGCCGCCGGCCTTGACGGCGATTCCCGGCCTGGCGGCTGCGGCGGACGACGCCCGGCAGGCCGCCCTGCGCATCGCGGGCGCCCTGCCCAGCACCGCGATCCTGCTGCCCGGCCCCGCCGACGCCCTGCTGGGCGCGGAGACCGGCGGCATCGCCCCAGCCTTCTCCCCCGTCGGCCCCGATGGTGCGCTGACCCGCGCCGCGGCGGCGCGCCTGGCCGCCCTGGGCCTGTCGTCCGACGCCGCCCTGGCCCGCCTGCTGGCTGGCGAGGCCGTGTTGGCGCCCGCCGGCCTGGCCGCGCACCAGGCGATGCACGACGCCGTCGCCCCATTCCTGCACGCCATGCCACCCCGCCCGGTGCCGGGCGCGGTGCCCGCCCAGCCGCCGCGCCGCCGCGTGCTCCCCGCCCGCCGCCGCGGCTACACGCAAAAGGCGGCCGTGGGCGGTCACCGCATCTATGTCCGCACCGGCGAGTATCCGGATGGCACGCTCGGCGAGCTGCACGTCAGCCTGCCGCGCGAGGGTGCGGTGCTGCGCGGCATGATGGACAGCGTCGCCGCCGCCGTCAGCCTGGGGCTGCAGCACGGCGTCCCGCTGGGCGACTACGTGGACGCCTTCACCCTGACGCGCTTCGGCCCGGCTGGCCGGGTCGAGGGCGACGCCGACGTCGGCCACGCGACCAGCATCCTCGACTACGTGTTTCGCAACCTGGCGGTGAACTACCTCGGCCACTGCCCGGTGCCGGAGGGCATCCCCGATCCGGCGCCGGTCGATCCCGCGCCGTTGCTGCCGATGGACCTGCCGTCCCAGCCGCGCGGCCGCCGCCCGGGGCTGCGCCTGGTCGCCAATGGATGAAGGAGACGCGGTGACTGGACGCCCCGAGATTGGACGCATCAACGCCAGGCTGGCCGAACTCGGCCTGGTCCTGCCCCCCGCCATGCCCCCGATGGCCACCTACGTGCCCTATGTCATCACCGGGAACCTGGTCGTGGTGTCCGGCCAGGTGCCGGCGGTGGACGGGCGCATCGCCATCACCGGCAAGGTCGGCCTGGACCTGGACGTGGCGGCGGGCCAGCACGCCGCCCGGCTGTGCTTCACCAACGTGCTGACCCACCTGCGCGCAGCCTGTGGCGGCGACCTGGACCGGGTGCGCCGCGTCGTGCGACTGGGCGGCTTCGTCGCCTCGCCGCCTGGCTTCACCGGGCATGCCCTGGTGATGAACGGCGCGTCCGACCTCGCGGTGGAGGTGTTCGGCGATGCCGGCCGCCACGCCCGCAGCACCATCGGCGTCCCGGCCCTGCCCGGCGACGCCGCCGTCGAGGTCGAAGGCATGTTCGAAATCGAATGAAGACTTTCCGCAAGCTGCTGGGCCGCCATATCCCTGCAATGCCCGACGGTTCGCCCACGCTCACGCTGACTTTGCACCCCCACATCGCCGACATCCCGGCGGCGGATTGGGACGCCTGCGCCGGCGGAACCAACCCGTTCGTCAGCCACGCCTTCCTGAGTGCGCTGGAGGACAGCGGCTCCGCCAACGCCCGCACCGGCTGGATGCCGCAGCACGCGGCGCTGCGGGAGGGCGATCAGATACAGGCCGTGGTGCCGATGTATGCCAAGTCGCACAGCTACGGCGAGTATGTGTTCGACCATAGCTGGGCCAATGCCTATGAGCGCAGCGGCGGCAACTACTATCCGAAGCTGCAGGCCGCCGTGCCGTTCAGCCCCGTCCCCGGTCCTCGCCTGCTGACCCGGCCCGGCGTCGCGCCCGAGGCGCTGGGCCAGGCGTTGATCCAGGCGTGCGAGGAGCTGGGCCTGTCCAGCGTCCACGCCACGTTCTGCACGCCGACCGATGCCGAGGCCCTGGAGCGCGCGGGCTGGCTGCGGCGGCTGGGCACGCAGTTCCATTGGGAGAACGCGGGGTACGGCACGTTCGATGATTTCCTGGGAGCGTTGAGCAGCCGCAAGCGCAAGGCGATCAAGCGGGAGCGGCGGGACGCCAATGCCGCCGGACTGGACTTCGTGGCGCTGCGCGGTCACGAGATACAGCCCAGGCATTGGGAGGCGTTCTACCGCTTCTACACCTCGACCGTGGACCGCAAGTGGGGCAGCGCCTACCTGAACCGCAAGTTCTTCCCGATGCTGTCCGAGCGCCTGGGCGACGCCGTGGTGCTGATGATGGCGGAGAAGGACGGCGCCGCCGTTGCCGGGGCGCTGAACCTGGTGGGGGCCGAGGCGCTGTATGGCCGCAACTGGGGCTGCCGGGGCGACTGGCCGTTCCTGCATTTCGAGCTGTGCTACTATCGCGCCATCGACTTCGCCATCGAGCACGGCCTGGCCCGCGTCGAGGCCGGGGCGCAGGGCCAGCATAAGATCCAGCGCGGCTACTTGCCGAGGCCCACGCACTCCGCGCACTGGATTTCCCATCCCGGCCTGCGCCGCGCCATCGCGAGCTACTTGGAGCAGGAGCGGCCGGCCGTGCAGGCCGACATGGCGGCGCTGGCGGAGGGATCGCCGTATCGCAAGGCTGGCGAGGACTAGCCGCTCCCCAACTTGGACGCCCCCAACCCGGCGCCGCTGGAGCAACGTTGCAGGCTGGGTTCTACGGACCGGGTTCCCTGGCCACCATGCTGCGGACCGCCATCGGCGGCCAGTCGGCCGGATTGGTCGGGGCGAACGGCCAGCCCGGCTGCGGCGCGGCATGCTCGGCCGTGGCGGACAGGCGGCCGTCCCACCACTTGGCGGCACCCGACCGCAGCATCTCCGTCACCAGCACCGGGACGAAGGCGTCCGGCGTCATCCCGAAGGCCTGCTCCGCATGGTCGCGGAACCATGGCGCGGCCAGCAGGGTCGGTGCCAGCGCCGCCTCCATCAGCCCGTCGGCCAGCATCAGGGCGTGGCTGAAAATACGCTTGCAGGCGTGCCAGGCGATGCGTTCCGGATCGGCCTGCCAGCCTGCCAGGCGGCGGCGGGCGCGGTCCAAGGCAGCCGGCAGGTCCTCAATGGCCGGACCGTGCCCCGAGAAGCCGACCCGCGCCGGCAGCATGGCCAGGCGCTCGATGGTCTCCACCGTGCGGTCCAGCGAGTCTACGCCCTCCCGGTAGGGGTTCAGCCATCCCAAATCGGCGTCGTGTAGCGCGTCGCCCAGCACCAGCACGCCGTGCTCTGCCGAATACAGGCTCAGGTGCCCCGCCGTGTGCCCCGGCGTGCCCACCACCAGCCAGGCGGTGCTGCCGGTGCCCACGGTGTCGCCGCCCCGCAGTTGCCGCGTGACCTGGTAGGGTTCGATGGGTTGGCGCAGCCAGGCAGCCCGACAGGCGTCGGGGTCGCGGGTGTTGACCAGTATCGCCTCGTCCACTTGGGCGGCGATGGGGATGCCGAACTCCGATCCCAGGGCGAAGTTGCCGCCGGCGTGGTCGCTGTGGGAGTGGGTGTTGAGCACCAGGGCGAGGTCGCGGGCATCGACGCCCTGCGTGCCGATCCACGTCAGCAGCGCCGGCGTATCGGCGCCGAAGCCGGTATCGACGAGCACCGGCCGCCGCCCCAGCAGCAGCACGGAGTTGGCGCTGGGGTAAGGACGCTGAAAGAACGCAACGGGTGCGGCCGTCACCGGCGCGCAGCCCTTGTTGCACTGAGGGACAGGAGCATGGTGTTGGGCAGGTTGGCGGCGATCATGCATCCTCTCTAAGCTCCTCTGCTGGATCGCCGCATCGTAAGTGCGTTTCAACCCCTGGTGGCTACGCTGCCGAAGGAAGATGATGAACTGCCCGTTGTTTAGGCCGTGAGCTGGACTGGAAGCGTTGCCCAGTTGCGATCAGCCTTGCCGGACAGCTCTCCGAGTGCATTACAGTCTTCAAAGCCAGCACACGCCATAGCGATTTTAGGATTGCTGCAAGCGGCCTTGCGCCAGGTTGCCGACACGACTGGATGGCAGGTCGTGGTTGATTTGAAGCTGCTGCGCCTGGAACGCAGCATCGACGCTGTCCTGGTGCTGCCTGGGGCGGTGCTGGTCCTGCGCATCTGCCTGGAGGCGCGCGCCTTCCTGGCTGCCGACCGGCGTGCGGCCGAGGATGCGGCGCTGGACCTTGCCGACTTCCACGCGGGTTGCCGCGGCCTGCCGGTGGTGCCGATCCTGGTGGTGCCGAACGGCGCCCATGCCCGCCGGGCGCGCCCGCTGCCGTTGGCCGGGGCAACCCCGGTCGTGGAGGCGACGCGGCTGCTGCTGCCGCAGGTGCTGGGCGACCTGGCGGCGCTGTGCCCGCCCCTGCCGCATGACCCGGCGGCATGGGCCGGCGCCGCTTATCGCCCAGTGCCGTCGCTGATCGGCGCGGCCTGCCTGCTGTATGCCCGGCACGACGTGACCGCGTTGACCCTGGCGCAGGCGGGACGGGGCGGGCTGGCCCGGACGATGGCGGCGGTCACCGCAGCCGTGCAGGATGCGCAGGCGGGCGGCAAGCACCTGGTCATCTTCGTCACCGGCGCGCCCGGCGCCGGCAAGACGCTGTGCGGGCTGAACCTGGCGTTCGGGACCGGGGACGCAACCTTCCTGACCGGCAATCCGACCCTGGTGCATGTGCTGCGCGAGGCGCTCGTGCGCGATGCCGCCGGCCGCGGGGTGGATCGCCGTGCCGCACAGCAGCGGATGGCCGGGGTGATCCAAGCCCTGCCCGCCTTCCGCGACCACTACGTCCGCCATGCCGACGCGCCGCCAGAGCGTTTGGTGGTGATCGACGAGGCGCAGCGCTGCTGGACCTCGGCCCATGCCGTAGGCAAGACGCGGAACCGCCCGGCGCCGCTGCTGGACTCCGAGCCGGGTCTGCTCCTGGACGCCATGGCGCGGCATCCCGGCTGGGCCGTGCTGGTCTGCCTGATCGGCGGAGGACAGGAGATTCATGATGGCGAGGGCGGGCTGGCCGGGTGGGGCACGGCGCTCGCCACCCGCCCTGGCTGGCGCGCCGTGGCCGCCCCGTGCACCGGGCGGGCGGGCGACCCTCGGCAGCGCCTCGGCGGCCCACGGCTGGACTGGGACCAGGACCTGCACCTGTCCGCGCCCGTGCGGGCGATTGATGCGCCGGATGCGGTGGCGTGGGTCGATGCGGTGCTGGCCGGGGATGCCGCGGCGGCGATGGAGGTGGCGTGCGCGGCCGGCGGGGTGCCGTTCCAGGTCACGCGCTCCCTGGCCGCCCTGCGCCGCGCCCTGCGTCCGCGCGGCGCCCGCCGGTCTGGATTGGTCGGCAGTTCCGGCGCACGGCGCCTGCGGGCGGAGGGGCTGGGCGCCACGCTGCCGCACCAGGACGAGATCGCCGTCGCGCGGTGGTTCCTGGACGCCTGGCCCGACATCCGTGCCTCCGGCGCCCTGGAGGTGATGGCGACGGAGTTCTGCGTCCAGGGGCTGGAGCTGGACCGGGTTGGCCTGTGCTGGGATCTGGACTTGGTGCGGGCCGGGACGGCCTGGCAGGCGCGCAGCTTCCGCGGCAGCACCTGGACCCTGCCGCGCCAGGGCGAGGTGCGCAGCAACCGGCTGAACGCCTACCGCGTGCTGCTGACCCGGGCCCGCCATGGCACGGTCATCTGGGTGCCGCGTGGCGACGCCCGAGACCGCACGCGCGATCCTGCCCAGTATGACGGCATCGCCGGGTACCTGTTGGCGTGCGGCGCGGCAATGCTGGACGAAGCCGCACTGGTGGACGACAGTGCGGACGTTCCTGAACCGGTGCTGTTATGATCCGCTGGGCTTTGTGCCTCCTGCTCCTGGCGGGTCCTGCGGCTGCGGCCGAGGCGCCGGCAACTGGCCTGACCGCCGCTCCTGCGCCCGAACTGCCAGGGTTCGGCCTCAAGGTCGCGACCTGGAACCTGGAATGGCTGACCTCCCGGCCGAAGGGCGATCCCGGGCTGCCGGACGACGCCGGGCCAAAGGCGGCTGCGGACATTGCAACCCTGCGGCGCTACGCCGTCGTGCTGGATGCGGACGTGGTGGCGTTTCAGGAGGTCGATGGGCCGGAAATCGCCGCCCAGGTGTTCACGCCCGACCGCTACGCCATCTATGCCACCGGCGACGACGTGACGCAGCGCGTGGGCTTCGCCGTGCGCCGGGGCCTGATCGTCGAGCGCAATCCGGACCTGGTCGGGCTGGACGTTTACCCCACCGCCCGGCACCGCCTGCGCAGCGGGTCCGACATCACCCTTATCTTGCCCGGCGGCCGACTGCGCCTGCTGGCCGTTCACCTGAAGACCGGATGCCATAAGGCCCGCCTGGACAGCACCAGCCGCAACTGCGAGACCCTGCGCCGCCAGGTGGTTCCGCTGCAGGGCTGGATCGCTGAGCGCCGCGAGGAGGGCGTGCCCTTCGTGCTGCTGGGCGACTTCAACCGGCGCATGGACCGGCCCGAGGACCTGATGACCGCCCTGACCAGCACCGGCCCGCTGCTGCGCGCCACCGCGGGGCATGGCAGCCCCTGCTGGGGCGGCGGCAGCTTCATCGACCACATCATCGCCGGCGGCGCCGCCCGCGGCTGGATGCAGCCGCAGACCCTGCGCGTGCTGGTTTACCAGGAGACCGACCCGGAGGCCAAGGAGCGCCTGTCCGATCACTGCCCTGTCTCCGTGCGCTTCCGCCTGCCTGGGGACGGGCTTACACTGCCGGCGATCCCTGGAGCGAGATAGATGAGCCTGACCATCCTTGTGACCGGCGCGACCGCCGGATTTGGCGCCGCGTTCACCCGGCGGTTTGCGCGCGACGGGCACCGCGTGATCGCCGCCGGGCGCCGGGCCGAGCGGCTGGACGGGCTGCGGGCCGAGCTTGGCGACGCGGTGCTGCCGTTCCCGCTGGACGTGACGGATGCCGCGGCCGTGGCGGCGCTGCCGGGCAGCCTGCCCGAGGGATGGCGCCAGGTGGACGTGCTGGTGAACAACGCCGGCCTGGCCCTGGGCACCGGACCGGCGCAGGGGGCGAAGCTGGCGGATTGGGACACCATGGTTGCCACCAACATCACCGGCCTGATCCATATGACCCGCGCCCTGCTGCCGGGCATGGTCGAGCGCGACAGCGGCCACATCGTCAACCTCGGCAGCATCGCCGGCAACGTGTCGTATCCCGGCGGCAACGTATATGGCGGCACCAAGGCGTTCGTCGGCCGGTTCACCGACAACCTGAAGGCCGACCTGGTTGGCACCGGCGTCCGGGTGACCAGCATCGAGCCGGGCCTGGTCGGTGGCAGCGAGTTCAGCACCGTCCGCATGGGCGGGGACGCCGAGAAGGCCGCCGCGATCTATGCCGGCACCACGCCGCTGACCCCGGAGGACATTGCGGAGGCCGTGGCGTGGGTGGTCGGCCTGCCCGCGCACGTCAACATCAACAGCATGGAGATGATGCCGACCTGCCAGGCGGTGGGGCCGCTGACGATCAAGCGCCGTACGTGACGGACCACGCGGCGCTCGCGGCGCGGTGCCGCGTGACGCCGGGTACGGCGGTCAGCCTGGACAATTGGGACCCGGCGGACCGCCTTGGGCTGAGCAAGACGGATACCGAGGCCATGCTGGCCGCTGGAGCCGAACGTCTGGGCGCGCTGCATGAGCGGCTGTATGCGCAGCGTGCCTGGTCGGCGCTGCTGGTGCTGCAAGGCATGGACGCCAGCGGCAAGGACGGCGCGATCAAGCGTTTGGCGGCCGGGCTGAACGCGCAGGGCCTGCGGGTCGTGTCGTTCGCCGCGCCGAGCGCGCTGGAGTTGTCGCACGACTTTCTGTGGCGCATTCACCGGGCGCTGCCGCCGCGGGGCATGGTCGGCATCTTCAACCGCAGCCATTACGAGGATGTCGTCGAGCCGCGCGCCAACCCGGCGCTGCTGCCGCGGCTGGGCTTGCCCGCCAGCCTGATCGGGCCGGAGATGTGGACGCAACGCCTGGGCGCCATCATCGCGTTCGAAACCTACTTGGCGCAGCAGGGCACGGCGATGGCGAAGGTGTTCCTAAACATTTCCCCTGGTGAGCAGAAGAAGCGCCTGTTGGCCAGGCTGGATGACCCGGCGAAGGAGTGGAAGTTCGACGCCGCCGACTTGGCCACCCGTGATCTTTGGGCGGAACACCGGGCCGCCTATGATGCGGCGTTCACCGCGACCGCGACTGCTGCTGCGCCGTGGTACATCGTGCCTGCCGACAACAAGCCGGTCGCGCGCGTGCTGATCCAGGCCATCCTGATCACAACGATGGAGGGCCTGGACCTAGACCGCCCGGCGCCGACGCCGGAACGGCTCGCCGCGATGGAGGCGGCCCGCCGCCAGCTTAAGGCGTGACGGCGACACCCTTCCAGAATGCGACCCGGCCGCGGATGTTCTCCGCCGCCTGCTTCGGCTCCGGGTAGTACCAGACGGCGTCCTTGTTGGACTGCCCGCCCACGGCGAGCGTGTAGTAGTTCGCCGTGCCCTTCCAAGGGCAGCCGCTGGTGTGGCTGCTGGGTTGCACGAACTCCTGCTTTAAGCTGGCTGCCGGGAAGTAGGCGTTGCCCTCGACGGTGACGATGTCATCGCTCTCGGCCACGACCTGGCCGTTCCACGTTGCCTTCATGGCGCCCTCCAAGAAAAAGGCCGGGCATGATGCCCGGCCCGTAAGCACTCGATTGCGATGCAGGCCTACTCCGCTGTCTCCGGCTCCCGCTCCGATCCACCCTCGTCGCCATCGCCTTCCGGCTTGGCCAGCACGGGCGGCGGCGGGGCCGAGGTGTATTCGAAGTCCAGCTTGTCGTCCTTCATCGCCACCTTGACTGATCCGCCATGCACGAGCTTGCCGAACAGCAACTCCTCCGCAAGCGGCTTCTTGATCCATTCCTGGATCACGCGGCCCAGCGGACGCGCGCCATACAGCCGGTCGTAGCCACGCTCTGCCAGCCACTCCTTGGCCGCCGAGGACAGCTCGATCGTCACGTTGCGGTCGGCCAACTGCGCCTCAAGCTGCATGACGAACTTCTCGACCACTTGGCCGACGATCTCCTGCGTCAGCCCAGCGAAGGTGATCACGGCATCTAGACGGTTGCGGAATTCGGGGGTGAACAGCCGCTTGATCGCCTCGGTGTCCTCGCCCTCGCGCTCGGTACGGCCGAAGCCGATGCTTTCCTTCGCCATGTCGCTCGCGCCCGCATTCGTCGTCATGATCAGAATGACGTTGCGGAAATCGACGACCTTGCCGTTGTGGTCGGTCAGCTTGCCGTGGTCCATCACCTGCAACAGGATGTTGAACAGGTCCGGGTGCGCCTTCTCGATCTCGTCCAGCAGCAGTACGCAGTGCGGATGCTGGTCGATGGCGTCGGTCAGCATGCCGCCCTGGTCGAACCCGACATAGCCCGGCGGTGCGCCGATCAGGCGGCTGATGCTGTGCCGCTCCATGTACTCGCTCATGTCGAAGCGGGTCAGCTCGATGCCCAACGTGCTGGCCAACTGCCGTGCGACCTCGGTCTTGCCGACGCCGGTGGGGCCGCTGAACAGGTAATTGCCGATCGGCTTCTCCGCCTCGCGCAGCCCGGCGCGGGACAGCTTGATCGCGGCCGACAACGCCTCAATGGCCTTGTCCTGGCCGAACACCATCGCCTTCAGGTCGCGCTCCAGGTTGCGCAGCGTCTCCTTGTCGTCGGCGCTGACGCTCTTGGGCGGGATGCGGGCGATCTTGGCGACGATTTCTTCCACGTCCTTCAGCGTGACCAGCTTCCGCCGCTTGCCCTCGGGCTGCAGCATCCGGCTGGCGCCAACCTCGTCGATCACGTCGATCGCCTTGTCCGGCAGCTTGCGGTCGTTGATGTACTTCGAGGACAGCTCCACCGCACCGCGGATCGCCTCGTCGGAGTAGGTGACCTTGTGGTGCTTCTCGTAGTTGCTCTTAAGGCCACGCAGGATCTTGATCGCGTCTTCCTGCGACGGCTCGTTCACGTCGATCTTCTGGAACCGCCGGACCAGCGCGCGGTCCTTCTCGAAGTAGTTGCGGTATTCCTTGTATGTCGTGCTGCCGATGCAGCGCAGCGCGCCAGCCGCCAGGGCGGGTTTCAGCAGGTTGGAGGCGTCCATCGCCCCGCCGCTGGTGGCGCCGGCGCCGATCACCGTATGGATTTCGTCGATGAACAGGATGCTGCCGGCGTGCGCCTCCAGCTCGGTGACGACCGCCTTCAGCCGCTCCTCAAAGTCGCCGCGGTAGCGGGTGCCGGCCAGCAACGCGCCCATGTCCAACGCGAAGATGGTGGACTTCAGCAACACCTCGGGCACGTCGCCCTCGACGATGCGCTTGGCCAGGCCCTCGGCGATGGCAGTCTTGCCGACGCCGGGGTCGCCGACATACAGGGGGTTGTTCTTGGTGCGCCGGCAGAGGATTTGGATTGTCCGCTCGATCTCGCTGTCGCGCCCGATCAGGGGGTCGATCTTCCCCGTGGTGGCCTTCTTGTTCAGGTTCACGCAGTAGTTGCTGAGGGCGTCCTGCGCCTTGCGGCCGGGCTTCTCCTCGCGCTCGTTGCCTTCGCTCGGGCCTTCGTCCTTCGCCCCGGTGACCGGCCGCTGCGTCGCGCGGCCCGGCGCCTTGGCGATGCCGTGGCTGATGAAGTTGACCGCGTCCAGCCGGGTCATGTCCTGCAACTGCAGGAAATACACGGCGTGGCTCTCGCGCTCGCTGAACAGGGCAACGAGGACGTTGGCGCCCGTCACCTCGTCGCGGCCGCTGCTCTGGACATGGATGGCGGCGCGCTGCACGACACGCTGGAAGCCGGCGGTCGGCTTCGGGTCACCCGGCCGGTCGGTGGCGAGGCCAGAGAGATCCTTGTCCAGGAACTCGCCCAGATCCTGCCGCAGCTTGTCGAGGTCCACCCCACAAGCGCGTAGCACTGTCGCGGCGTCACTGTCGTCGGCCAGGCCGAGCAACAGATGTTCCAAGGTTGCATATTCGTGCCGGCGCTCGCTCGCCAGCGAAAGAGCGCGGTGCAGCGTCTGTTCAAGGTTGCGTGACAGCATATCAATGACGCTCCTTCGCGCGGGGGGCTGGATCACAGCGCACCCAGAACCATCCGAGTGTGCCGGGGACTGACGCCCCAAGACAGATGTAAAGAGTCTAAATAGGTAAACGTTCGTTGGCAGTCAGTCTCACTCTTTCTCGATTGTGCATTGCAGCGGGTGCTGGTTCTGCCGGGCCAGGTCCATCACCTGCGTCACCTTCGTCTCGGCCACTTCGTAGGTGAACGCCCCACAGACGCCGACTCCGCGGCGGTGGACATGCATCATGATGCGCGTCGCCTCCTCGCGTGTCTTCTGAAAGAAGCGCTCCAGGACGTGGACGACGAACTCCATGGGCGTGTAGTCATCGTTGAGCATCAAGACCTTGTACATCGCAGGCTTGCGCGTCTTTGGACGGGTCTTGACGACGACGCCTGTGTTTGGACCGTCCCCGCTGCCGCCACGCTTGTCGTTGTCGCTCATTGCCTTGACATCCTGACGGCCACGTCCTTCGTCGCGCCGTCCCTCTAAGACCAACGCACTGCGCCATGCATGCGGCGGGCCAACCAGCTTCATGCCGTCCTGTCAGAACCGCCGCACCTGACAGATTTAAGCATATCGGACGCCAAGCCTACGGGAAAAGAGTGTCGAGGGGGTTTACCGGACATCTGACGGGTAGGGCCGAACGGAAAAAGGCCCGGAGCAGATGCCCCGAGCCTTCATGCAGCCACCGCCGGCCTGCCGCCGGCGGCTGTCAGCAGTTGGCTTAAGCGGCCTTGCCGAAGCTCTCGACCGCCAGCGTCATGCGGCCGGCAAGCGGCGCGATGGCCTGCTCGGCCAGCTTCAGGCTGGTCTCGGTGACCTGGGTGGTCTGCGCCACGGCCTTCTCGACGGTCATGCGGGCCAGCGTCGCCTGCATGTCCATCGCGTCCTTGATCGAACGCACGCCGGCCATGGCGCGGAACGTCGCCATCATCTCCTCCATGGAGGACTGCGCAGTGGCGGCCATCTGCTTGCTCATGTCCTGCATGCCCGTAGCCAGGATCTGGCTGGAGCGGACGAGCGCCTCGACGTTGCCCTGGCCGAAGCTGACGAAGTCTTTTGCTGTGTTCATGCTAACGTTCCCGTTGATGGACCGGAGATGGTGCTCCGGCGTGGTCGGATGCGCCTGGCCAAGCTTCCCGGCCACTACGGGCGGGCACCGGCAAGGCGGCGGCGGTGCGGCGTCCGGCCCGATCAGGGTTGTATGCTGCACTGCAACATCGCCTATGTGACGCATGGATGCACGGCGAGCAACACATATTTGTGCAGGCTAGAATGATGCCGGCGCATGGCTCCTGCTGGCCGGTTGCGATCGTGCATCATCCTCGCTTGATAACGTGCTGTTGAACATATGCGTTCATCGTGCTGGACAGGCGCGACAACCGCCACGTAGAATTGGATCGTCATGAGAAGGATTGGGTCGGATGCCCGGTTTCTGGTCACCATCGCGTTGGGCACGACGCTTTCTGTCGGCCGTGGCGGCTGCAGGGCTGCTCCTGTCGGCCGGGCCAGCGGCGGCGCAGGTCGGGTCCGACCGTTATGCGTCCATCGTGATCGACGCCGGCACGGGCAATGTCCTGTCATCGGTCAATGCTGACGAGGTCCGCTACCCCGCCAGCTTGACCAAAATGATGACGCTTTATATGTTATTTGAGGCGTTGCAGGACCGGCGTGTGTCGCTGGACCTGTTGGTGCCGGTATCGTCCTCGGCGGCGTCGATGTCGCCGACCAAGCTGGGCCTGGTGCCCGGCACGAGCCTTACGGTCGAGCAGGCGATCCTCGGGCTGGTCACGAAGTCCGCCAATGATGCCGCCGCCGCCTTGGGAGAGCTGATGGGCGGGGACGAGGAGCGGTTCGCGCAGATGATGACCTTGCGGGCGCGGGCGCTCGGCATGTCGCGGACCACGTTCCGCAATGCGTCCGGCCTGCCCGATTTCGGCCAGGTGACGACGGCGCGGGACCTGGCGGTGCTGGCCCGGCGGCTGGTGCAGGACTTCCCGGCGCAGTACCGCTATTTCAGCACGCCGTCCTTTGTGTTCCACGGGCGCACCATCCTGAACCATCAGCACCTGTTGCAGACCTACCCCGGCGCGGACGGCATCAAGACCGGGTTCATCAAGGACTCCGGCTACAACCTCGTCACCTCGGCGCTGCATGGGAGCACGCGGTTGATCGGCGTGGTCCTGGGGGCGGCCAACGGGGGCGAGCGGGACGATCACATGGCCTCGTTGCTCGACGCCGGGTTCGAGCGCATGGGCGTGCCTTACATGATGGCGCGCCAGGTTCCGCAGGCGCCTGCCCGGGCGCCATCCCTCCTCAGCACCGCCCAGGCGGCGCCGCTCCTCTCTGCGCCATATTCCGGCGTTTACCAGGCGGCGCCGTATCAGGACATGGCGTTCGCCGCCCCTCCTGCCCCCCGCAGCTATGCGGCAAGGGTTGCGGACGCCCGCGGGTATGCGCCACCCCGGCAGCGCATGGCGGAGCCGGCCGGACGCCGTATCCCGGAGGGGCGGCCAGAATTCCGGCCAGACACCCGGTTCGATCGCTACCGTATCCGGCCGATTCTGGCGTCCGTGCCGCGCCAGGCCATGCCGGTGCGGGGATACGAGCCGGCGGTGCAGGCCCGGACTGCGCGGCAGGCTGGCGCCCATGCCTCCGCCTGGCCGTTGCCGCGCCACTACCCAGGCTAGGGCAGCCTCCGCCCTTGCACCCTGCACCGCCTCTGCGCATTTTGAGGGGATGGCGGGCGGACCGGCCCAGCCAACGCGGGGATTAAGGACGCATGGACGGCGGAGCCGACTCAAGACGCATCACCATCCACCTGCCTGAGGACTTCGCAGGGATGCGCGCCGCCGGCCGGCTGGCGGCAGAGACGCTGGACATGATCACCGCCCACGTCCGCCCCGGCGTGACGACGGGCGAACTGGACCAGGTGTGCCACGACTTCATGGTGGGCCGCGGCGCCGTGCCGGCAACCCTGGGCTACCGCGGCTACCAGCATTCGAGTTGCACGAGCATCAACCACGTCGTCTGCCATGGCATCCCGGGCGACCGGCGGTTGATCGAGGGCGACGTGCTGAACATCGACGTGACCGTCATCCTGGACGGCTGGCACGGCGACAGCAGCCGGATGTACGTGGCCGGCCAGCCCTCCACCAAGGCGGCCAAGCTGATGGACGTGACGTATGAGGCGATGATGCGCGGCGTCGCCGCCGTCCGGCCCGGCGCCACGCTGGGCGACCTGGGCCACGCCATCCAGGCGTTCGTCGAGGGCAACCGGTTCAGCGTCGTGCGCGACTTCTGCGGCCACGGCATCGGCCGGCGCTTCCACGAGGCGCCGAACATCCTGCATTTCGGCCGCGCCGGCGAGGGCCCGGTGCTGCGGCCGGGCATGTTCTTCACCGTCGAACCGATGGTGAATGCCGGGCGTCCCGAGGTGAAGGTGCTCGATGACGGATGGACCGCCGTCACCCGCGACCGCAGCTTGTCTGCGCAGTTCGAGCACATGGTCGGCGTGACGGAGACGGGCGTGGAGGTGTTCACCATCTCTCCCGCTGGGCTGCACAAGCCGCCGTATGGGGCATGACCGCGCCTGATACGGTAACTGGCACGGCGCACGCCACCACGCACCGGCTGCGGTTCAACGACACCGACCGGCTGGGCCATGTGAACAACGCAGTGTTCGCGGTGATGCTGGAACAGGGCCGGTCGGAGCTTGCCGTGGCCGCCGGGCTGCCGGTCGAGGCGCCGGGTGGAGCGGGGGGCGCGTCGCTGGTGATCGTTCGCCTGGAGCTGGACTTCATGCGGGAGATGGCCTGGCCCAACGATGTGCTGATCGAGACGGAGGTGGCCAAGATGGGCGCCAAGTCCATTCAGTTGCGCCAGCGCCTGGTGTCCGGCGGCGGGCTGTGCGCCCGGGCGGCGACCGTGCTGGTCGTGATGGACCGTGCGACGCGCAAGGCCCTGCCGCTGACCCCGGCCTGGCGCGGCAGCCTGGACCGCTGGCTGGTGCCTGACGCGCCGGCACCCTGATGGCCACTAGCCCGGACGACCTGTTCGAGCGGCAGGAGCGACTGGCCCCGACTCCACGACGCCCCACGGCCCCGCCCGAGCCGGCTTCGCCGTCCCCCATGTCGGCCGAGGGCCACCGCGCGCGCATGCGCCTGCGGCTGCTGACGGCCGGGCCGGACAGCGTGGCGGACCATGAGCTGCTGGAGATGGTGCTGTTCCTGGCCCTGCCCCGGCGCGACACGAAGCCGATCGCCCGCGCCCTGTTGACCCGCTTCGGCAGCTTCGCCAACGCCGTCACCGCCCCGCTGCCCGACCTGCGCGCCATCGAGGGCCTGGGCGACGCTGGCGCCGCCGCGCTGAAGACCATCCAGGCCGCGGCGCTGCGCCTGATGCGGTCCGAGGTGATGGACCGCCCGGTGCTGAACAACTGGAAGACGTTGATGGCCTACCTCACCGCCGTGCTGTCGCGGGAGCGGGTGGAGCAGTTCCGCATCCTGTTCCTGGACAACCGCAACTGCCTGCTGGCCGACGAGGCGCAGTCGCGCGGCACGGTGAACCACACGCCGGTGCATCCGCGGGAGGTCGTGAAGCGCGCCCTGGAGCTGAACGCGACGGCGCTGATCCTCGTGCACAACCATCCCAGCGGCGACCCCAGTCCCTCAAGGGACGACATAGAGATGACCCGGCTGATCAGCGCTGCCGCGACAGCCCTGTCGGTGACGGTCCATGACCACCTCATCGTCGGCAACGGCCAGTGGTACAGCTTCCGCCAGGAAGGAATGCTGTAGGGCCTGGCGGCGTCGGCACGTGGCGGCGTCTTGGTTGACCGGCAGCCTGTTCCAAATGTGCTCTGACCTGCAAAAAAGTGGTCGATAACGTACTTTAGTGTATGTTCAAGGGCGTTTTAGAATGGCAGAAAGCCGTCACGCCATTCAAAAAACTGGCATTAGACCGCGTTGGCCTTAAAAATTAGGTTACGGCGGTGGTGACCCCATCCCTTGTGTGAAATACGGTGCAGACGTGCAAATTTTTGTTGTTCCAAGCCGACGCCTGGCTCGTCCAGCGCACTGCATCATGGGCTTACATTGCGTATCTCCGACCTGCGTGGCGCCTCGTCCCAAGAGCTGATCGAAGCCGACATCTGCGTCATCGGCAGCGGCCCGGCAGGCGCCACCATCATCCGCGAACTCGCCGGCACGGGGCTGCGGGCGGTGCTCCTGGAGAGCGGCGGCCACAAGACGCAGCCGTCCGTCGATGCGCTGAGCGAGGTCGAGAACGTGGGCTGGCCACGGTGCGCGGACCAGTCGCTGCTTCGCCCCCGCATCCTTGGCGGCGCGTCGCACCTGTGGACGGGCCGGTGCGCCCCGTTCGACGACATCGATTATGAGCAGCGGGACTGGGTGCCCCACTCGGGCTGGCCATTCGGCCCTGGGGTGCTGGCGCCCTACTTGGACCGCACGGTGGCCCATCTCGGCCTGGGCATCGGCACTGGCTACACCGGAGAAGACTTCTGGCGCCTGGCCCGCCGCCGCCTGCCGCGGCACGGCGTCAAGTGCGACAACCTGCTGCCGTTCTTCTGGCAATACAGCCGGGACGAGCGGAACCGCTTCGAGGCGATGCGCTTCGGCCCCCGCCTGCTGAGGCAGATGCCGGAAAACGTGCGGCTGATGACCGACGCGACGGTTCTTCACATCAACACCGACGCGGCCGTCTCCGCCGTGCAGTCCGTCGAGGTCGCCCGTCCCGACGGCAGCCGTTGGACCGTCATGGCGCCGAACGTCATCCTGTGCGCTGGCGGGATCGAGAACGCACGGCTGCTGCTGTCGTCCAACCGCTTGGCCCCGACCGGGCTGGGCAACCAGAACGACCTGGTGGGGCGGTTCCTGATGGACCATCCCCGCGGCTCCGTCGCCAGCTTTGCGGTCGCCGATTATGCCCGGCTGCGCCGGCACTTCGGCGCCCATAACGTGCGCTGCCCGACCGGGAACCAGCTGTTCTACCAAGGCATGCGCCTGGCCCCCGCAGTGCAGCGGCGGGAGGGGCTGCTGAACTGCGCCGTCTGGCTGACCGAGATGGTGGCCCCCGATGATCCCTGGAGCGCGTTGAAGCGCGTCCTGCGCGACCGGGCGATGCCGCGGCAGGACGCCCTGGCCATCATGTCCAACCTCGGCCTGTTCACCCGCGGGATGCACCGTCACCTGATCCGGCGCCAGGGCCTGCCCCGGAAGATCCTGGACCTGCGGCTGTCCTGCATCGTGGAGCAGCGTCCCGACCGGGACAGCCGGGTCACCCTGTCCGAGCGGGTTGACCGTTTCGGCGTGCCGATGCTGCGCGTTGACTGGCGGGTCAACGAGCAGGAGCAGCGGACGGTGCGCCGCATGGCGGAGCTGGTTGCGGCCGGACTGGAGGAGGCGGGGATCGCCCGGCCGGTACTCGACGATTGGGTGCGCAACGCCGAGGGCTTCCCCAGCGAGTACCGGGATGTCGCGCATCCCACGGGGACGACCCGGATGTCCGCCGACCCGTCCTCGGGCGTGGTCGATGGGAATTGCCAGGTGCATGGGATCAATGGGCTGTATGTCGCGGGCAGCTCGGTGTTCCCGACCGCAGGGCATGCCAACCCGACGCAGATGATCGTCGCCTTGGCCGTGCGCCTGGCCGACACCCTGAAGGCGCGGCACCGGATCGCGCTGCCGCACATCGACGGGATCGCGGTGCCGCAGATCGCCTGACGGGTGCTGCCCCGTGCCGCCGGCCATCAGGCCAGGTGAAGCGCGATGTCGTGCCCGCCGTCCCAGATCAGCTTCAGCGCGACATACAGCACCACCAGCAGCCCCACCCAGGCGATCCAGTGGTAGCGCTCCAGCAACCGGGCGATCAGCCGGGCGGCCACGCCCATCAGCAGCACGGAGATGGCCAGCCCGGCCACCAGCACCCAGGGGTGCTGCAGCGACGCCCCGGCGACGGCCAGGACGTTGTCCAGGCTCATGGACAGGTCGGCCAGCACGATCTGCGTCACGGCTTGGCGCAGGGTCTTGGCCGGGGCGGCGTGGGTGGCGTGGCGCCGGGCGGTGGCGGCGCGGCGCAGTTCGCGGTACATGCGCCAGCACACCCATAGCAGCAACAGCCCGCCGGCGAGCAGCAGGCCGACGATGGCCAGCAACTGCAGGGTGATGAACGCGAAGCCGATCCGCAGCACCGTGGCGACGGCGATGCCGAACAGGATGGCGCGCGACTTTTGCCGTTCTGGCAGGCCCGCGACGGCCAGGCCGACCACGATGGCGTTGTCCCCGGCCAGCACCAGATCGATCAGCATCACCTGGCCGAGGGCGATGAGTTGAGGCAGCAACTGTTCCAGCAGGTGTCCCCAACGCTTGCCAGCACGGCATGGCGGGCGTACTCCCCGCGCTTCGCCTGGTAAACCCTGAATAAAGCCACGAGGCCCGCCGATGGTTCCGCGCTATGCCCGCCCCGCCATGACCGCGATCTGGGCGCCGGAGAACCGCTACCGCATCTGGTTCGAGATCGAGGCCCTCGCCGCCGAGGCGATGGCGGAGCTGGGCGCCATACCCGCTGAGGCCGCCCGCACCATCCGCACCCGCGGCGATGCCAAGCTGGCCGGGATCGGCCCGGCCGATTTGGACCGCATCGACGCCATCGAGCAGGAGACCCGGCACGACGTCATCGCCTTCCTGACGTGGCTTGCGGAGGACATCGGCCCCGACAGCCGATTCGTGCACCAGGGCCTGACCAGCAGCGACGTGCTGGACACCACGCTGTCGGTGCAGATGACCCAGGCCGCGGATTTGCTGCTGGCCGACCTGGACCTGGTGCTGGCCGCGCTGCAGCGCCGGGCGATGGAGCATAAGTACACCCCGACCATCGGCCGCAGCCACGGCATCCATGCGGAACCGACCAGCTTTGGCTTGAAGTTGGCCGGGCACTACGCCGAGTTTGCCCGCAACCGCGCCCGGCTGGTGCAGGCCCGGGCGGAGGTCGCGGTCTGCGCCATCAGCGGCGCCGTCGGCACCTACGCGCACGTGGACCCGCGCGTGGAGGAGTACGTGGCGGCCAAGCTCGGTTTGCAGCCGGAGACGGTGTCCACCCAGGTCATTCCCCGGGACCGTCACGCCGCGTTCTTCTGCACGCTGGGCGTCATCGCCTGCGCCGTGGAGCGCCTGGCCACCGAGGTCCGCCACCTGCAGCGCAGCGAGGTCCGCGAGGCCGAGGAGTTCTTCCACCCGGGCCAGAAGGGCAGCAGCGCCATGCCGCACAAGCGCAACCCGGTGTTGAGCGAGAACCTGACCGGCCTGGCCCGCATCGTCCGCGCCGCCGTGACCCCGGCGCTGGAGAACGTCGCCCTGTGGCACGAGCGCGACATCAGCCACAGCAGCGTCGAGCGCGCCATTGGGCCGGACGCGACGGTGACGCTGGACTTCGCCCTGGTGCGCCTGGCCGGCATGATGGAGAAGCTGACGATCTATCCGGAGCAGATGGCTGCCAACCTGGAGGCGCTGGGTGGCGTGGTGCACAGCGGCGAGGTGCTGCTGGCGCTGACCCGCTCGGGGATACTGCGGGAGGACGCTTATCGCATCGTGCAGCGCAGCGCGATGGCGACCTGGTCCGGGCTGGGCCGGCTGGGCAGCCACACGTTTCGGGAGAACCTGGAGGCCGACCCGGAGGTGGCGGGCCGCGTGGCGCCGGCGGAGCTGGACCGCGCGATGGCGGCCGACATGCACCTGGCCCACGTCGATCACGTATTCGCGCGCGTCTTCGGCCGCCAAGATTCCGCCACGGTGGCGGCCTGAAGCCGCCACCGTCGCCGCGTAGGTCTGTGCATGGATCAAGGAGGTCCATCACATGCGCAAGTTCCTGATGACGTTGGCAGTCCTGGCCGGTGCCGCCGCGGTGGCTCCCGGTGCGAACGCAGCCCAAGCGGCGGTATTGGTGCCCGGCGTGTCCGGACCCGTCGTGGTCGAGGGCACGCTACTGCAGCCGGTGCAGTACCGCGAGGAGTGGCGCTTCCGCGAGCAGCGGCGGCACGAGGAGTACGAGCGGTTCCGCCGGCATGAGGAGCGGGTCCGCTGGCACCGCTTCCACGACGGCTATGGCCGCTGGTAGCCGGCGCTGGTAGCCGGCGCTGGTAGCGGGCCGCACCCGGTGGCATACCCGCCGCCGTGTGCACCGTTGTTCTGAACTTGCGGCCAGGGCATCCCTGGCCGCTGCTTCTTGCCGCCAACCGCGATGAGCAGATCGGCCGGCCGTGGGACCCGCCTGGGCCGCATTGGCCGGACCGGCCCGGCGTGGTGGCCGGGCGGGACCGCCTCGGCGGCGGCACCTGGATGGCGATGCGTGGCGGCCTGGTCGCGGCTGTGCTGAACCGTCCCGGCAGCCTCGGCCCGGCGCCGGGCAAGCTGAGCCGGGGCGAGCTGCCGTTGCTTGCCGTGGGCCATGCCTCGGCGGTGGAGGCGGCGGCGGCGATGCAGGCCCTGGATGCCGGCGCCTACCGGACGTTCAACATGGTGATCGCCGACCGGGCATCGGCCCACTTCGTGCGCGGGCTGGGCGCTGGGCGGCCGGAGGGCTGGGCCTTGCCGCCCGGCGTGCACATCGTCACCGCGCATGACCCGGACGATCCCGCCAGCACCAGGGGCATGGCGCACCTGCCGCGGTTCCAGGCCGCGCCCGCGCCTGATCCGGGACAGAATGACTGGGCGGCCTGGATCAGCCTGCTGTCGGATGCGTCGGGCGGGGCGACGGCGATCAACGTTCCGGCGCGCGACGGTTTCGGAACGGTCTGCTCCTCCCTGGTCGGGCTGCCGGCGGAGGGGGCGCCGGTGTGGCTGTTCGCCGCCGGGCCACCGGACCGGACGCGGTTTGGGCGGGTTCCCGTTGCAAGTTGACGTGCCAGACGTGGCGGGCGGACGCCTTGGCTGCTATAGCGGCGGCGCATGGCCCCGTGTCGGGCCGTGCAGCGATCAGGAGGCCACGCATGGCACGCCGCCGACAACTCTATGAAGGCAAGGCCAAGGTGCTGTTCGAGGGTCCGGAACCCGGCACGCTTGTGCAATATTTCAAGGACGACGCGACCGCCGGCAACGGCGCCAAGAAGGGGACCATCACCGGCAAAGGCGTGCTGAACAACCGCATCAGCGAGTACCTGATGATGCGCCTGTCCGACATCGGCGTGCCCACCCATTTCGTCCGCCGGCTGAACATGCGGGAGCAGTTGATCCGCGAGGTCGAGATCATCCCGTTGGAGATCGTGGTCCGCAACGTCGCCGCCGGCAGCCTGTCGGTGCGCCTGGGCATCCCGGAGGGTACGCGGCTGCCGCGCAGCATCATCGAGTACTATTACAAGAACGACGGCCTGAACGACCCGATGGTGGCCGAGGAGCACATCACCGCGTTCGGCTGGGCCAGCACGCAGGACATGGACGACATCGTCAGCCTCACGTTGCGGGTGAACGACTTCCTGTCCGGGCTGTTCCTGGGCGTCGGCATCACCCTGGTGGATTTCAAGCTGGAGTTCGGGCGGTTGTGGGAGGAGGACGACATGCGGATCGTGCTCGCCGACGAGATCAGTCCGGACAACTGCCGGCTATGGGACAGCAAGACCAACGAGAAGATGGACAAGGACCGGTTCCGCCGCGATATGGGCCGGGTGGAGGAAGCCTATCAGGAGGTCGCCCGCCGGCTGGGCATCCTGCCGGAGGCGGGGAACAACGACCTGAAGGGGCCGGAGGCGGTGCAGTGAAGGCCGTCGTGACCGTCATGCTCAAGCAGGGCGTGCTGGACCCGCAGGGCAAGGCCATTGGCCATGCGCTGCACTCGCTAGGTTTTTCCAATGTGGGCGAGGTCCGCGCCGGCAAGGTCATCGAGTTGGACCTGGCTGAACCCGACCCGGCCCGCGCCCGTTCCGAGGCCGAGGCGATGGCCCGGCGCCTGTTGGCCAACACCGTCATTGAGAGCTTCAACGTGGAGATCAGCCCATGAAAACCGCCCTTTTCGCCTGCGTTGCCGTTGTTGCCCTAGCCGGCGGTGCCCATGCCGCCCGGTTCTCCGCCGTGAACGGCAACAAGCTGTTGCAGATCTGCACCAACCCCAGGACGACCACGAGCTGCACGGCCTATATCGAGGGCATCAGCGACTCCATCAGCCTGTACCAGGAGTTGCGGCCGCAGGACGGCAGCAAGGGCGGGGCGTTGCCGGCCTACGTGTGCGTGCCCAGCGAGGTCACTGGCGTGCGCCAGCGCGATACCGTGATCAATTTCCTCAAGCAGCATCCGGAAAGCGCCAACCGCCAGGCTGCGGGCGTCGTCGCGGATGCCCTGCGCGCGTCCTACGCCTGCCAGTAACGCCTGCCCGATGAACGCCGGCATCGTCGTGTTCCCGGGTACCAACCGGGAGCGCGACATGGCCATCGCGCTGCAACGCGTCACCGGGCAGCGCCCGCGCATGGTGTGGCATGGCGAGACCAGCGTGGCGGGCCTGGACCTGGTGGTGCTGCCCGGCGGGTTCAGCCATGGCGATTACCTGCGCTGCGGCGCCATGGCGGCGCGGTCGCCGGTCATGGACGCCGTACGCACGTTTGCGGCGGCGGGTGGGCATGTGCTGGGGGTGTGCAACGGATTCCAGATATTGACGGAGGCCGGGCTGCTGCCGGGCGCGTTGCTGCGGAATGCCGGGCTGCGGTTCCTGTCGGGGGATTGCCACCTGCGGGTGGAGCGGGCGGATACCGCCTACAGCCGGCATTATACGCCGGGCCAGGTGTTCCGCGCGCCGATGGCGCATGGCGACGGCAACTACTTCGCCGACGACGCGACGCTGGACCGGCTGGAGGGCGACGGACTGGTGCTGCTGCGCTACGCCGCACCGGACGGCACGGTGCTGGACCCGGCGCCGAACGGGTCCGCCCGCGCCATTGCCGGCATCCTCAGCCCCAACCTGCGGGTGATGGGGCTGATGCCGCATCCCGAGGACCTGGTGGACCCGCTGATGGGCATTGACGGCTTGCCGCTGTTCACCGGCATGGTGGAGGCGCTGGCCGCATGAATGCGCGCGACGTCAACCAGTCGCTGGCCCGCGAGTTCGGCCTGTCCGCCGACGAGTATGGCCGCGTGCTGGCCATCATGGGCCGCACCCCCAGCCTGACCGAGCTGGGCATCTTCAGCGTGATGTGGTCCGAGCATTGCAGCTACAAGAGCAGCCGCGTTTGGCTGCGGCAGTTGCCCACCACCGCCCCCTGGGTGATCCATGGCCCCGGCGAAAATGCGGGCGTCGTCGCGATCGGCGATGGCCTGGCCGCCATCTTCAAGATGGAGAGCCATAACCACCCGAGCTTCATCGAACCCTACCAGGGCGCCGCGACCGGGGTGGGCGGCATCCTGCGCGACGTGTTCACCATGGGCGCGCGGCCCATCGCCAACCTGAACGCGCTGCGCTTTGGCAGCCCCGACGATCCCAGGACCCGGCGCGTGGTGGATGGCGTGGTGCGCGGCATCGGCGGGTATGGCAACTGCGTCGGCGTGCCGACCGTGGGGGGCGAGGTCAACTTCCACCCTGCCTACAACGGCAACCCGCTGGTCAACGCCATGACGGTCGGCATCGCTCCGGCGGACCGCATCTTCCTCAGCGCCGCCGCAGGGATCGGCAACCCCGTGGTGTATGTCGGCTCCAAGACCGGGCGCGACGGCATCCATGGCGCGACCATGGCGAGCGCGGAGTTTGGGAGGGATGCGGAGGAGAAGCGGCCCACGGTGCAGGTCGGCGACCCCTTCACCGAGAAGCTGCTGATCGAGGCTTGCCTGGAGCTGATGGCGACGGATGCGATCATCGCGATCCAGGATATGGGGGCGGCCGGGCTGACGAGCAGCAGCGTGGAGATGGCGGGGAAGGGCGGCGTCGGCATTGACCTCGACCTGGATGCCGTGCCGCAGCGCGAGGCGGCGATGACCGCCTATGAGATGATGCTGTCCGAGAGCCAGGAACGCATGCTGATGGTGCTGCGCCCGGACCGGCAGGACGTGGCCCGGGCGATCTTCGACAAGTGGGAGCTGGACTTCGCCGTCATCGGCCACCTGACCGACACTGGGCGCATCGTCGTGCGGCATGGCGGGGCGGTGCAGGCGGACATCCCGCTAGACCCGCTGGCGGAGCAGGCGCCGCTGTATCACCGGCCCGTGCAGGACACGCCGAAGCGGGAGCCGCTGGGCGAGGTGGCCGATCCTGTTGGCCTGGCAGCGGCGCTGGAAACCCTGATCGGCTGCCCGGACCTGTGCTCCCGCGCCTGGGTTTGGAACCAGTATGACAGCACCATCGGCGGCCAGACCGTGCAGCGCCCCGGCGGGGCCGATGCCGCCGTGGTGCGGATCGAGGGCCTGGACCGCGGGCTGGCGCTGACCACCGATTGCACGCCGCGCTACTGCGCCGCCGATGCGGAGGCGGGCGGGATGCAGGCTGTCGCGGAGGCCTGGCGCAACCTGACCGCCGTCGGCGCCCGGCCGCTGGCGATCACCGACAACATGAATTTCGGCAACCCGGAGAAGCCCGAGATCATGGGGCAGTTCGCCGCCAGCATCCGCGGCATGGCGGCGGCCTGCACGGCACTGGACTTCCCGGTGGTGAGCGGCAACGTCAGCTTGTATAATGAGACGGAGGGCCGCGGCATTCTGCCCACTCCCGCGATTGGCGGTCTGGGCGTGCTGGACCGGGTCGAGCAATGCGTCGGCCTGGCGTTGCAGCCGGGCCTGCACCTGGTCCTGATCGGCGACAGCACGGGTTGGCTGGGACAGTCGCTTTGGCTGCGCGAGGTTGCCGGCCGCGAGGACGGGCCGCCGCCGCCGGTCGATCTGCAAGCCGAGCGCCGCAACGGCGACTTCGTGCGCGGGCTGATCCTGGCAGGGGGGGTGCGCGCCTGCCATGATGTGTCCGATGGCGGCCTGCTGGTTGCCGTGGCGGAAATGGCGCTTGCCGGCCGCACCGGGGCGGCGCTGGACGTGGAGGGCGCGCACGGCTTCTGGTTCGGGGAGGACCAGTCCCGCTACGTCCTGGGTGTGCCCGACCCCCGCCCGGTCCTGGCCGCCGCCGCCGCCGCGGGCGTTCCCGCGCTAGGCGTTGGCGCCACCGGTGGCGACCATTTGACACTGCCCGGCGGCATGTCCATATCGCTGGGACGGTTGCGGGCGGCGCATGAGCGCTTCTTCCCGGCCTGGATGGAGTCCTAGCCGATGGCGATGGTGGCAAGCGAGATCGAGGCGCTGATCCGGGCTGCCCTGCCCGACGCCCAGGTCCGCATCGACGACCTGGCCGGCGACGGCGACCACTACGCCGCCACCGTGGTCAGCGAAGCCTTCCGCGGCCGGTCCCGCGTCCAGCAGCACCAGATGGTGTATGCCGCCCTGCGCGGCCGCATGGGGGGCGAGCTGCACGCCCTGGCCCTGCAAACCTCCCACCCACAGTAGGAACCACCACGATGAGCACCCCCGTTGCCGAGCGCATCCATGGCGAGATCACCGCCAACCCCGTCATGCTTTACATGAAGGGCAATGCCATGTTCCCGCAGTGCGGCTTCTCCGCCCGGGTCGTGCAGATCCTGACGCACATGGGCGTCCCGTTCCAGACCGCGAACGTGCTGGAGGACCCGGAGCTGCGCGACGGGATCAAGGCGTTCAGCAACTGGCCGACGGTGCCGCAGCTTTATGTCGCTGGGGAGTTCGTTGGCGGCTGCGACATCATTACCGAGATGTATCAGTCGGGCGAGTTGGAGACGATGCTGACCGAGAAGGGCGTGCCGCACCAGGCCGACGCGTAAGCCTCGACACGTACGGGAGTGGCGGCCGGGTCAGTCCGCCCGTTTGCGGGATTTACCCCGGCCGCCTACCGTTTTCTGATCGAGCTGGGCCTGAACAACTCCAGGCCTTGGTTCGAGGCGAACCGGGCGGTCTATGAGAAGGCGGTCAAGCAGCCGATCGCCGCGGTGATCACCGAGGTCACCGCCGAGCTGGCCCGGCGGGGCTTGCCATTGGAGGGTGATCCCAAGCGGTCCACCTTTCGCATTCACCGCGATACCCGGTTCAGCGGCGACAAAAGCCCTTACAAGACCTCCGTCGGCGCTGTCTGGTATCGCCAGGGTAGCAGCAAGGACGGGGCGGGGGTGCTATATTTCCACTTTGCGGCGGAGGGCTGCTTTGCTGCCGCCGCGTACTATCGGCCGGAGCCGGACGTGCTGGATGCCATCCGGGAACGCATCCGGGTCCATCCCGACCGTTTCCAAGCGATGCAAGCGGACCTGGCTGCGGTTGGCCTTGTGCTGGACCCGACCGATACCTTGACGCGGATGCCGCGCGGGTTCGAGGATCTCAGGGACAGCCCGGTTGCCCCGGCGCTGCGGCTGAAGTCGTTCCTGGTGCGGCGGGATTTGCCGTTGGAGGTCACGACTGGGCCGGCGCTGGTCGGCGCCATCGTGGACCTGGGTGAAGCTGCGCTGCCGCTGCTGCGATTCGGCTGGGCTGCGGTGGACGAGGTCGCCTCCGCTGCTCCGTGAGACGATCGCATGTGGCGTGAGGACGGTGCCTGCTCCCTCCCCCTCCGGGAGGAGGGCCGGGGTGAGGGAGGCAGTAAGGGCCTCTACCCGGTTCGAGGACGAACTCCGCTCCCAAGCATGCCGGGTTTGGCGCTTGTGGCCTCCCCCTCACCCCGACCCTCTCCCGGAGGGAGAGGGAGAAGCGATCAGCATGCTGGACCGGTGGCGCTTTGGCGCGAGCATCGGCCGTCAATCCACGCCCAACAGGTCGCCGGCCGCGATGGCGCCGAAATGGCGGCGGGTTTTCAACGCACTCGCCCGTGACAGTCCGCCGCGCCCGGTCCACTCTATGCCACCGCCGCATCCAGACGGCGCCCGGGAACGTCCTGCTAGGAACCGTCATGCTTGGACTGATGCAATCGCAGCCGCTGCTGATCTCCTCCATCCTCACCCACGCCGCCCGGCACCACGGCACGGCGCAGGTGGTGTCCCGCACCACCGAGGGCGCCACCCACCGCACCACCTACGCCGGCATCGAGCAGCGCGCCCGGCAGCTTGCCCGCGCCCTGCAGGCCCTCGGCGTTGGACCCTCCGACCGGGTGGCGACCCTGGCGTGGAACGGCCACCGCCACCTGGAGCTGTACTACGCCGTGTCCGGCATGGGCGCGATCATCCACACCGTGAACCCGCGGCTGGCCGCGGACGACATCGCCCACATCCTGAACGACGCCGGCAGCGTGGTGCTGTGCGTGGACACCAGCTTCCTCGCCATCGTCGCCGCCATCGCCCCGCATGTCCCTGCCGTCCGCGCCGTGGTGGTGCTGGCGGACGAGGACGCAATGCCGGAGGTCGCGGTGGCGCCGGGCCAGATGCTGCTGTGCTACGAGGCGCTGCTGGCCGCGCAGGACGGCGATTACGCCTGGCCGTTGCTGGACGAGGCGCTGGCCAGCGCCCTGTGTTACACCAGCGGCACCACCGGGCGGCCCAAGGGCGTGCTGTACAGCCATCGCAGCACCCTGATCCATGCCTATGCCGTCAACATGGCCGACGTGTTCGGGCTGCGCGCCACCGACCGGGTGATGCCGGTGGTGCCCATGTTCCACGTCAACGCCTGGGGCATCCCGTATGCGGCGCCCATGGCCGGGGCGTCGCTGATCATGCCCGGCCGCCACCTGGACGGGCCGAGCGTGGCGGCGCTGATGAACGAGGAGGGCGTCACGATGTCCGCCGGGGTCCCGACGGTGTGGATGGGCCTGCTGCAGCACCTGCGCGCGACCGGCACGCGGCTGGATACCTTGAAGCGCCTGGTGTGCGGCGGCTCCGCCTGCCCGGCCATGCTGATCGACGCCTTCGAGACGGAGTACGGCGTGCAGGTGGACCATGCCTGGGGCATGACGGAGACCAGCCCGCTTGGCACCTTCTATGCGCCGAAGGTGGAGTTCGCGGGGCTGTCGGCGGCGGAGGCCAAGCGGCTGCAATACAAGCAGGGTCGCGCCGTGCCGGGGCTGGACATGCGGATCGTGGACGACCTGGGGGCGGAGCTGCCGTGGGACGGCACGACCTATGGCAACCTGCAGGTGCGCGGCCCCTGGGTGATCCGCCGCTACATCGGCATGGAGGCGGACGCGACGGACCCGGAGGGGTGGTTCGCCACCGGGGATGTCGCCACCATCGATCCGCACGGCATGATGGAGATCACCGACCGCACCAAGGACATCGTGAAGTCCGGCGGCGAGTGGATCAGCTCGATCCAGTTGGAGAACATCGCCGTCGGCCACCCCGACGTGGCGGAGGCCGCCATCGTCGCGGCGCGGCACCCCAAGTGGGATGAGCGCCCGTTGCTGATCGTGGTGCCGAAACCCGGGCGCACCCTGCATCCGGAGGCGCTGCTGGCGCTGTATGCCGGGCAGGTCGCCAAGTGGTGGACGCCGGATGAGGTGGTGGTGGTGGACAGCCTGCCGCATACCGCGACCGGCAAGCTGAACAAGCTGGCGCTGCGCCAGCAGTTCCGCGACTTCAAGCTGGCCTCGCTGACGGAGTAGGGCTGCTGGCTGCTCCCTCTCCCGGAGGGAGAGGGAGAAGTGGCGGCTATCGGAAGCTGAGCAGCCCCGGTTGGAGGCCGAGTTGCAATCCCTTCAACTTCATGACCCGCGTCCTCGCCGGCAGCGGGTTGATCAGGATCGATGACGGGCCGATCCCGCTGCCGAACGCGCCAAAGGCGAAGTTGACCGGCGGGATCGCGGCATAGGCCGTCCCCGGCGGCGGCCAGATCGCATACGGCCCGAGGCCCTTCAGCCCCAGCCCCGTGCCGCCCGCCCCCATCGGCGTCATCACCCGGCCCAGCACCAGCCGCTGGTACTCCTCCCCCCGCACAGGGTCCATCGAGTGGTAGGCCGCCGTCGCCAGGTTCCAGTCGTTGAACTGCCGGTGCAGCATCGCCAGAAAGCCCGCGGCATACGCGGCGTTCGTCGCAGGCTCGAACGCCTCGTCGAGGCTGGCGAACGCCTTGGGGTGGTGCATCAGGTTGACCTGCATGCAGCCGACGTCGATGGACCGCACGCCCTTGGCCTGCAGCGCCTGCACGGTGGCGACCGCCTGCTCCTTGGTGTCGAAGAAGGAGCCGACGCCCTCCACATTGATCGTCCAGGGCCAGGCGCGCACCCGCCGGGTCGCCGGGTCCAGGCGCCCGCTCTCGACGCGGGAGATCGCGGGCAGCAGCTTGTCGGGCAGGTGCGGCGGCTTCTCGGCGGCGGCGATGGCGTAGTCGCAGGCGTCGTAGGGCGTCTGCGGGATCGGCGGGGGCGCCTCCACGGCGGCGACGGCCGGCGCGGCGTGCCGGCCAGGATGGCGCTGGGTGGGCTTGGCCACCACAGGAACGGCGGACAGCAGCACAGCAAGCAAGGCAGCGTTCAGCGGCGGCATGGACCTCAAGTCGTGAAACCTCACGTCTTCAAGAACGGCGTCGTCAAGCGCAACGCCTCAACGTTCCATAACAGCGACCGGGGCCGCCCTGTGGAGTACCCCATAGCCGCACCGGACGCCGATGGCGAGACCAATCTTGCCGCGGGACTGGCTGGGATCGTCAGGCGGCGATCAACCCACCCAGCCTTGCCAGGGCGGCCAGGTGGCTGTCGGTGTCGCCGTAGCCACGCTCGATCATGGTCATGCGCTTGAAGTGGTGGCCGACGGCATACTCCATCGTGACGCCGATGCCGCCGTGCAACTGCACCGACTCCTGGCCGATATGCCGGCCGCTGCGGCCGATCTGCACCTTGGCGGCGTGCATGGCGCGCTGGCGCTCCAGGGGGTCGGGATCGACGGACATCATGGTCGCATACATCGCCATGCTGCGCGCCTGCTCCAGCGACACGTACATGTCCACCGCACGATGCTGCAGCGCCTGGTTCTCGCCGATGGCCCGGCCGAACTGCTTGCGGGTCTTCATGTAGTCGACGGTCAGGGCGTGCATGGCGTCCATCACCCCCACAGCCTCCGCGCTCACGGCGGCGAGGGTCTCGTCCTGCACGCGCTCCAGCACCGGCAGCGCTTCGGCCGGGTCGCCAACGGCGCGGGCCGGGGCGGCGTTGAGGCTGATCTCGGCCGCACGGGCACCGTCCTGGGTGGGGTAGCCGCGGCGGGACACGCCGTCGCTGCTGGCATCCACCAGGAACAGGCCGATGCCGTGGCGCTCGCGGTGCGTGCCGGCGGTGCGGGCGGTTACCAGCAGGGTGTCGGCGGAGTCGCCGTTCAGCACCAGGCTTTTCTCGCCCGTGATGCGCCAACCTTCGCCGTCCGGCTCGGCCTTGGTCTCGACGTCGTTCAGGCTCCACCGGGACTGGCGTTCGGCCTGCGCGTAGGCCAGCACCTGCTCGCCGGCGGCTATGGCGGGGACCAACTCGGCCAACTGGTCGTCGCTTGCGGCGTGGCGGAGCAAGCCTCCGCACATCACGACGGTGGCGAGGTAGGGTTCCACCACCAGGGCGCGGCCAAACGCCTCCATGATGATGGCGGTCTCGACGGGTCCGCCGCCGAAGCCGCCGTCCGCCTCGGCGAACGGCAGGCCGAGCAAGCCCTGCTCGGCGAACTGCCGCCACATCTCGCGCGACCAGCCGTCGGGTTCGGCGCGGTAGCCACGCCGGGCCTCAAAGCCGTAGCGGTCGGCGATCATCCGATCGACGCTGTCCTTGAGCAGCCGCTGCTCGTCGTTCAGGTCGAAATCCATCGGGCTGTCCTTACCGTTCCAGGGTCTGGCAGACTAGACCGGTCCGCCAGTCCCCGGAAGGGCTGTACTTGACGCCGCGGCGGGCTACAGGCCTTGCTTCACGTCGTTGGCGCCGCGCGTTACGGCACGGCCGGTGGCGCTGACGTCTGCGCCGACGCCGGCCGTGGTGTTGCAGGCGCTTAGCATCGGCGCCAGGGACGCCAAGGCAAGCACCAGCAACAGGGCGCGGCCGACGGGGAACTTGGTCATGATTGGGGTCCTCTAAAACGGTTGGAACCCGCAACTAACTCCCGACCGCCCCGTAAGTTTCAGAACCCCAGGATCGCCTTCGCAACAATGTTGCGCTGGATTTCGTTCGACCCGCCGTAAATGGAAATCTTGCGCCAGTTGAAGTAGGTCGGCGCCGCCTCCGCCGCGAAGTCCGGGCCGACCCGCGGCTCGTTGCGGCCGTCCTCGTGATCGTCGTACGGCAGGATGTAGGGGCCGACCACGTCCATCAGCAACTCCGTCGTCGCCTGCTGGATTTCCGAGCCTTTCAGCTTGAGGATCGAGCTGGCCGGGTTGGGCTTGCCATGCTGGTGGCTACGCTCGTCGGCGACGACGCGGAGCTGCGTCATCTCCAGCGCCTTCAGCTCCACCTCGACGGCGGCGACCTTCTCGCGGAAGTGCGGCTCGTCGATCATCGGGCGGTCGCCGACGCGCTCCAGGGCGGCCAACTGCTTGATGCGGCGGATGCGCGCCTTGCTGACGCCGACGCGGGCGATGCCGGTGCGCTCGTTGCCCAGCAGGAACTTGGCGTAGTCCCAGCCCTTGTTCTCCTCACCGACCAGGTTCTCGACGGGCACGCGCACGTCGTCGAACCAGACCTCGTTCACCTCCACGCCGCCGTCGATGGTCTGGATCGGGCGGATGCTGATCCCGGGGGTCTTCATGTCGATCAGGATGAAGCTGATGCCCATCTGCTTCTTGGCGTCGCGGTCGGTGCGGCACAGGCAGAAGATCCAGTCGGCATACTGCGCCAGCGTCGTCCAGGTCTTCTGGCCGTTGATGACGTAGTGGTCGCCGTCGCGCACCGCGGTGGTGCGCAGGCTCGCGAGGTCGGACCCGGCGCCGGGCTCGCTGAAGCCCTGGCACCACCAGATGTCCAGGTTGGCGGTCGCGGGCAGGAACTGCTTCTTCTGCGCGTCCGAGCCGAACTGCGCGATGACGGGGCCGACCATGTTGGTGTTGAAGCCGAGCGGCGGCGGCACGCACGCCTGCTGCATCTCGTCCTGGTAGATATAGAGCTGCACCGGGGACCAGTCCTGGCCGCCCCACGCCTTGGGCCAGTGCGGCGTGGCCAGGCCGTGCGCGTTCAGGATGCGCTGCGACTCGACCTGCTCGTCGCGCGACACATGCTCGCCGCGCTGCACCTCGTCGCGGATGCGCTGCGGGATTTCGGTGGTGAAGAACTCGCGCATCCGCTCGCGGAAGGCGCGCTCGTCGGGGGTGAAGTTCAGGTCCATGGGGGTGGCTTCCTATGCGAGTTCGAACAGGCCCGCGGCACCCTGGCCGCCGCCGATGCACATGGTGACGACGACGCGCTTGGCACCCCGGCGCTTGCCCTCGATCAATGCATGGCCGGTCATCCGCGCGCCGCTCATGCCGTAGGGATGGCCGACCGAGATGGCGCCGCCGTCCACGTTCAGGCGGTCCGCGGGGATGCCCAGGGTGTTGCGGCAGTACAGGACCTGGCTGGCGAAGGCCTCGTTCAGCTCCCACAGGTCGATGTCGTCCACCGTCAGGTTGTGCCGGGCCAGCAGGCGGGGGACGGCGAAGACGGGGCCGATGCCCATCTCGTCGGGGTCGCAGCCGGCGACGGCCAGGCCACGGAACACCGCCATGGGAGACAGGCCGCGGCGGGCGGCCTCGCGGTCGGACATGATGACGCAGGCGCTGGCGCCGTCGGAAAGCTGGCTGGCGTTCCCTGCGGTGATGAACTGGCCCTCGCCGCGGACCGGCTTCAGCTTGGCCAGGCCCTCCAGGGTGGTTTCCGGGCGGTTGCCCTCGTCCTGGCGCAGGGTGATGGGTTCGTGGCGGACCTCGCCGGTCACCTTGTCGGTCACGGCCATGATGCTGGGCAGCGGCACGATCTCCTTGTCGAAGCGCCCGGCCTGCTGCGCGGCGGCGGTGCGGCGCTGGCTTTCGAGGGCGTACTCGTCCTGTGCCTCACGCGAGATGCCGTAGCGGGCGGCGACGATGTCGGCGGTCTCGATCATCGGCATGTACAGCTCGGGCACATGGTCCTCGATCCAGGCGTCCTTGTACATGTGCCGGTTCATCGTGGTCTGCACGAGGCTGATGTTCTCCAGGCCGCCCGCGACCGCGACCGGCACGCCATCGCACACCACGCGGTTGGCGGCGATGGCGATGGCCTGCAGGCCCGACGAGCAGAAGCGGTTGACCGTCATCGCCGCGGTGCCGTTGCCCAGGCCCGCCCGCAGCGCCGCCTGGCGCGCGATGTTGCCGCCGGTCGCGCCCTCCGGGTTGGCGCAGCCGAGCACGACCTCCTCGACTTCATCGGCGTGCAGCCCGGCGCGCTCCACCGCGTGCTGCACGGCGTGGCCGCCCATCTCGGCCCCGTGGGTCATGTTGAACGCGCCGCGCATGGCCCGGCCAATCGGGGTGCGGGCGGTGGACACGATGACGGCTTCAACCAATTCCAACTTCCTTCATCAATTCGCGCTTCGCCAGCTTGCCGACCGGCGTATGGGGCAGGCTGTCGCGCAGTTCCAGGGCGGCGGGCATCTCGTGCCGGCCCAGCTTGTCGGCCAGGAAGGCGCGCAGCTCGTCCAAGGTCAGGTCCTCGGCGCCGTCCCGCAGGGTGACGAACGCCTTGGCGGCCTGGCCGCGGTAGGGGTCGGGCACGCCGATTACCGCGGCCTCCCGCACGGAGGGGTGCTCGTGGATGGCGTCCTCGATCAGGTGGGGATACACGTTGAACCCGCCGCTGATGATCATGTCCTTCTTGCGGTCCACCAGGGTGAAGCGGCCGGCCTCGTCCATGCGGCCGATGTCCCCGGTCAGGAACCAGCCGTCCAGGAAGGCGGCGCGCGTCTCGTCCGGGCGGCGCCAGTAGCCGATGGTGACGTTGGGGCCGCGGATGCGGATTTCGCCGGTCTCGCCGGGCGGCAGAGTGCGGATGGGGTCGTCCAGGGCGGCCACGTCCATCTCGATGCCGGGCAGCGGCACGCCGATTTCGCCGGGGCCTTGCGGCTGGTCCGGCAGCAGGTTGGTGCCGGCGGGGGAGGTCTCGGTCATGCCCCAGCCGCCGGCTAGGCGCAGGCCGGTCATCTCCAGGAAACGCGCGCCCACGTCGGGCGGCAGGGGGGCGCCGCCGCTGCTGACGTTCTTCAGGCTGGACAGGTCGCGCCCCTCGATGCCGGGCTGGGCGAGGAGCGCGATCCACATGGTGGGCACGCCGTAGATGTGGGTGCAGCGGCCGCGCTCGACGTCGTCCAGCACGACGGTGGTGTCGAAGCGGGGGCGGAGCAGCAGCTCGATCCCGTTGGCCACGGAGCGCAGCATCACCGCCGTCAGGGCGTAGATGTGGAACAGCGGCAGCACGCACATCACGCGGTCGTCGGGGGCATAGGCGCGGCCGGTGCCGTTGGACCAGGCGTCGTAGATGCTGACGGCGCTGGTGAGGTTGCCATGAGTCAGCATGGCGGCGCGGGGCATGCCGGTGGTGCCGCCGGTGTACTGCAGCACCGCGATGTCCTGGGGCTGCGGGGTGGGCCAGGCGGCGTCGGGGCCGTCCAGGTCGCGCAGGGTGCGGGCGCCCGGCGGGACGGCGGTGTCCACGCCGCCCGGGCCCCAGTCGGAGTCCTCGGCCACGATCAGCCGGTCCACGGCGCCGGACGCGCGGGCGCCCATGGCCTGCGGCAGCACGCCTGGCAGGTTGGAGGTGATCAGGGTGCGCGCGCCGCTGTCGGCCAGCTTGCGTTCTATGGCGCGGGTTGGGTCTAGCGGGCTGAGGTGGACCACACGGCCGCCGAGCCGCAGGATTGCGAAGAAGGCGATGGGGTGGGAGGGGGCGTTGGGCAGCAGCAGTGCCACGGCGTCGCCCTCGATGATGCCCAGGGCGGACAGGCCGCGGGCCAGGCGGTCCACCCGGGCACCCAGCTCGGCGAAGGTCATGCGCTGGCCGCGGAACTCCAGGGCGGGGCGGTCGGCGTAAGCGGCAACGGCGTTGTCCAGCAGGGCGGTGAGGGTGCCGACGGGGAGCGGCGTGTCCCAACGCAGGCCAGGAGGGTAGCTGGCCTCCCAGGGGAAGGGGCGGGTCATGGCTTCTGCTCCCTCTCCCCCCGGGAGAGGGTTGGGGTGAGGGACGCCACATGCACCGTCCCTGGTTTTGACGACCCAGGCCGTGCAAGAACCGGCCGAGTCTGGGTTCTTGCGGCCTCCCTCACCCCGGCCCTCTCCCGGAGGGAGAGGGAGCAGCACGCAGCATTCCTCATGCGGCCCTCTTGGCCTGGTCGGCGAAGCCCTGGCCGGCGTCGGCCAGGCGGGTCAGCAATGGCGCGGGCTTTAGGTTCTCGTCGCCGGTGGCACTATAAAAATCCTGTAGGCGGTCGCGGATGCGCGCCAAGCCGACCAGGTCGGCGTAGAACATCGGCCCGCCGCGCCAGGCCGGCCAGTTGTAGCCGTGCAGCCAGATGGCGTCGATGTCGCCGGGCCGGGCGGCGATGCCCTCCTCCAGGATGCGGGCGCCCTCGTTGATCATGGGGTACACCAGCCGCTCGGTGATCTCGTCGGCGGCGATGGGGTGGCGAGTGATGCCCAGCTTGCCCGCCTCCTCGGTGATGATGCGGTCCACCTCCGGGTCCGGCGTGGCGGTGCGACCCTCATATAAGTAGTAGCCGCTGCCGGTCTTCTGCCCATACCGCCCGGCGTCGCATAGCGCGTCCGCCACTGGGGCGCGCTTGCCAAATGCCTTGCGGATGCGCATGCCGATGTCCAGCCCGGCCAGGTCCGACATGGCGAACGGCCCCATCTTGAACCCGAAGGCGGTCAGCGCCCCGTCCACCTCCTGGGGGGAGGCCCCGTCCAGCAGCAGCCGCTCCGCCGCGTCCTGCCGGCGGCCCAGCATCCGGTTGCCCACGAAGCCGAAGCAGTTGCCGACCACGACGCCCACCTTGCCCAGCCGCTTGCCGACCTCGGCGGCGGTGGCGATCACGGCCGGGTCGGTGGCGCGCCCGCGCACCGTCTCCAGCAGCTTCATCACGTTGGCGGGGCTGAAGAAGTGCATCCCCAGCACGTCGCCGGGCCGGCCCGTGGAGGCGGCGATCTCGTCGATGTCGAGGTAGCTGGTGTTGGTCGCCAGCACCGCGCCGGGCTTGGCCAGGCGGTCCAGCTCGGCGAACACCTGCTTCTTCACGCCCATGTCCTCGAACACGGCTTCCACGACGATGTCGGCGTCGGCCACGCCCTCCAGCCCCAAGCGGCCGGTGATGCGGCCCCGGCGCTCCTCGGCCTGGGCGGGGGTGATGCTGCCGCGCTTGGCGCTGGTGGCATACAGCTCGGCGATGCGCGCCATGCCGCGGTCCAGGGCGGCCTGCTCGGTCTCGATCACGGTGACGGGGATGCCGGCGTTGGCGAAGCACATGGCAATGCCGCCGCCCATGGTGCCCGCGCCGATCACTGCGGCGCGCTGCACCGGACGGGCCTGGGTGCCCGGCGGCAGCTTGGCCTTCTGCGCCTCTCGCTCGGCGAAGAAGGCGTGGCGCTGGGCGCGGCTCTCGTCGCCCTTCACCAGGGTGTCGAACAGGCGGCGCTCGTTGGTGGCGCCGGCGTCGAACGGCATCTCGACGGCGGCGCGCACGCTGTCCACGCAGGCGCGGGGGGCCTCGGCGCCGGACGCCTTGAGCAGCGGCGCGGCCAGGCGGTCGATCAGGCCGAGGTCGGTGCGGGCGGCTTCGAGCTTGTCCTCGCGGTCGCGCACGCGGCGGCGGTCGGTGACGGTGCGGGCGTACTCGGCGGCGGCGCCCGGGTAGGGGCCGTCCAGCACGGCATCGACCAGCCCGGCCGCCTGCGCGTCGGCGGCGCCGATGGGGTTGCCGGTGACGATCATGGACAACGCCTTCTCTACGCCGACCACGCGGGGCAGGCGCTGGGTGCCGCCGGCGCCGGGCAGCAGACCGAGCTTTACTTCGGGCAGGCCCATCCGGGCCGTCGCCCAGGCCACGCGGGCATGGCAGCCCAGGGCCAGTTCCAGCCCGCCGCCCAACGCGACGCCCTGGATCGCGGCCACCACGGGCACCGGCATGTCCTCCACGGCGGAGATGACCTGGCGCAGGTTGGGGTCCTGCATGGCGTTGCCGAACTCGGTGATGTCGGCGCCGCCGCTGAACGCGCGGGCGGTGCCGGCCAGGACGACCGCCTTCACGGAGGCGTCGCCGCGCACCTCGTCCAGCGCCGCCATCAGGCCCTGGCGCAGCGCCAGCCCCAGCGCATTGACCGGCGGGTTGCCCATCGTGACCACGGCAACGTCGCCATCGCGTTCAACCGTGACCGGACCATGTTGAGCCATACCTAGACCTCCAACCATTCGCGCCGGACCCCGGCGTTGCCGGCCAGGCTGGCCGGCGTTCCCTCGAACACGATCTCGCCGTGTCCCATCACATAAAGCCGCTGGCTGATCGCCAGGGCGATGTCCAGCTTCTGCTCCACCAGCAGGATGGTCGTGCCGCGGGCGGCGACGGCCTGCAACAGCTCGCGCACCCGTTGCACCATCATGGGGGCCAGGCCCTCGGTGGGCTCATCGACCATCAGCAACGCCGGGCTGCCCATCAGGGTGCGGCAGATCGCAAGCATTTGCTGCTCGCCGCCCGATAACGCGCCGGCCGGGGCGGCTGCGCGCTCCTGCAGGCGGGGGAACAGCGCGTAGGCGTCGGCCAGGGCGAAGGCGCCGCCGGGGCCGGGCTTCTCGCCGAGGATCAGGTTCTGCGCGGTGGTCAGGTCGGGGAAGATCGCGCGGTCCTCGGGCACGTAGCCCAGGCCGAGCCGCGCCACCCTATGCGGCGCCAGGCGGCCGATCTGCATGCCATCGAAGCGGATTTCGCCCTCGCGCACGACGCCGCCCATGATGGCCTTCAGGGTCGTGCTGCGCCCGGCGCCGTTGCGGCCGAGCAGGGCGACGATTTCTCCTTTCGCGACCTCCATGTTGACGCCGCGCAGCACCTGGCTCTTGCCGTACCAGGCTTGCAGGTTGCGGACGCTAAGCATCAAGCGTCTCCGCCGCGGCGCCGAGGTAGGCCGTCCGCACGGCCGGGTCGCCGCGCACCTGGTCGGGACGGCCGGTGGCGATCACGCGGCCCTCGGCCAGAACAGAAATGCGGTCGGCCAGGCCGAACACCACGCCCAGGTCGTGCTCGATCATCACCAGGGTGCGGCCCTCGGTCACGCGGCGGATCAGGGTCACGGCGCGCTCGGTCTCGGCGCGGCTCATCCCCGCGGTGGGTTCGTCGAGCAGGATGGTGTGGGCGCCGCCCGCGACGGTGACGCCGATCTCCAGCGCGCGCTGGTCGGCGTAGGCCAGGTTGCCGGCCAGCACGTCGCGCCGCCGCTCCAGGCCGATCAGCGCCAGCATCTCCTCCGCCCGGCGGCGCAGGGGGGCGTAGCCGTCCAGCCGGCGCCAGAACGCCAGGCCGCAGCCGCCCTCGCGCATCGCGGCGGCGCGCAGGTTCTCGAACACCGACAGCTTGGGGAACAGGCTGGTGACCTGGAAGCTGCGGGCGAGGCCCTGGTTGAAGATGCGATGGGGCGGCAGGCCCGTGATGTCCTGCCCGTCCAGCAGCACCTGCCCGGCGTCCGCGCGCAGCCGGCCGCTGATGAGGTGGAACAGGGTGGACTTCCCCGCGCCGTTCGGGCCGATCACCGCGTGGCGTTCGCCCTTTGCGACGGTCAGCTCGACGCCCTGGATGATGCGGGTGGGGCCGAATGCCTTGTGCAGGCCGGTGACGCGCAGGGCGGTCATGGGGCGAGGGAGGCGGCGCTTGCCTCCTGCCAGGCCGCACGCGCGCCGGGTGCGGTCCGGCGCAGCAGCAGCACGCCGGCCAGCAGCAGGGCCAGCGCCACAGCCCAGGGGGGCAGGGTCTCGGGGTTCAGGGCCATGCCGAGGAACGGGCGCGGCGATGCGCCGTTGCGGACGGCCTGCAGACGGAACGCCAGCTCCGCCAGGGCAACCGTGCCCGCGATGCCCAGCACCAGCCCGGGCAGGCACAACAAGTAGCCCGGCGCCACCCGCCCCAGCCGCCCCGCCCGGGCCAGCGGCGCATGGGCCAGGATCACGCCCGACAGCCCGCCCGGCGCCCAAATCACCATCGCGACGAACAGCAGCCCGCTGTAGAGCTGCCAGGCGTCCGTCACCGTGCTGAGCGCCACCGACAGGAAGGTGATCAGCACCGCCCCCAGCACCGGCCCCCAGAACGTGCCGATGCCGCCGATGAAGGTCATCAGCAGCACGCCCCCGGACACGTCGGCCGACATGCCGGCGGAGGTGGCGATCTCGTCGTTCAGCGCCGCCAGGCCGCCGGCCACGCCCGCGAACAGGCCGCTGAGGATGAACACCAGCCAGCGGATGCGCGCGGGATCGTAGCCGAGGAAGCCCACCCGCTCCGCATTGTCGCGCACGGCGTTGGCCAGGCGGCCCAGGGGGGTGCGGGTATAGAGCCACATCAGCAGCGCGCAGCCCAAGGCCCAGGCGGCGATCAGGTGATACGCCTGCATCTGGGTGCCGAAGTCGAAGCCCAGCACGGCCGGGCCGGAGGAGCGGTCGCCGGACAGCCCTTCCTCGCCGCCGAAGGTGCCCGGCAGCAACAGGACCACGGCGACCGCAAGCTCCGCCACGCCCAGGGTGATCATGGCGAACGCCGTGCCGGAGCGGCGCGTGGCGATCCACCCGGCGGCGATGGCGGCCAGCCCGCCGCCGACCGCGCCGGCCAGCGGCAGCAGGGGCATCGGCAGCCACCAGCCGTCACCCGCCAGGCGCATGACGTGCATGGCCAGGAAGCCGCCCAGGCCCAGGAACACCGCATGGCCGAAATCCAGCATGCCGCCCTGCCCCAGCAGCATGTTGAACGACAGGGCAAACACGATGGCGATGCCCATGCGGCACAGCAGCGACAGGCCGAACCCGCCGGGCACGACATGGGGCAGCGCCAATGCCGCCAGGGCTGCCAGCAGCCAGGGCAAAGCAACGCGCCAGGCCGCGCCGGTGCGGGATTGCAGGGCCGCGGGGCGTGCCTGCACCAGCATCAGGCGGACCGCGTGCCCATCAGCCCGCGCGGGCGTACCGCCAGCACCAGGACCAGCAGCACATACGGCACCACCGGGGCGACCCGTGCGATGCTGATGCTCCCCAGGTCGGCCAGCGCCTCGGGAACCGTGATGCCGATCCGCGCCAGCGCCGCGCCGAGCGGCAGGTCGAGGCTGATGCTGCCGACCTGCACGAAGCCGATCAGCAGCGAGGCGACCAGCGCGCCCCAGATGGACCCCAGGCCGCCCATCACCACGACGGCGAACACGATGGCTCCCAGGGAGCGCGCCATGCCGGGTTCCGTGGTGTAGGCGTTGCCGGCGATCACCCCCGCCAGCCCGGCCAGCGCGCACCCGGCGCCGAAGACGAGGGTGAAGACCTTGGGCACGTCGTGGCCCAGCATCCCCACCATGTCCGGGTGCGTCAGCGCCGCCCGTACTACCAGGCCCAGCCTTGTGCGCGCCAGCGCCAGGAACAGCGCCAGGAACATGGCGATGGCGACGCCCATCATGAACAGCCGGTAGGCCGGGTAGGCGTTGCCGCCGATGCTGAACAGCGAGAAGTCCAGTTCTGCCGGCACCCGGTACGGCACCGGGTTGCGGCCCCAGATCAGCGGCACGACCTCGCCGATGATGAACGCCAGGCCGAAGGTGAACAGCAGCTCCGCGACGTGGCCGTGCTTGTGGACGGTGCGCAGGCCGTAGCGCTCGACCACCGCGCCGATCGCGCCGACCAGCAGGGGCACCACCAGCAGCGCCACCCAGAAGCCCAGCCGGATGCTGATGGTGTAGGCCAGGAAGGCGCCGAGCATGTAGAAGCTGGCGTGCGCCAGGTTCAGCACGCCCATCATGCCGAAGATCAGGGTCAGCCCGACCGACAGCATGAACAGCAGCAGGCCATAGACCAGCGAGTTCAGCAGGATGAGGGCGGCTTGCTCCATCCCTACCGGCCCGCGTCCGTCCGGCGCCTGTTATTGCGCGGGGCGCGGCGATGCAGGGCTGCCGCACATGGCATGGGGACGATGGGTGCTCCTTCTCCCTCCGGGAAAGGGCCGGGGTGAGGGAGGCGGCACGGGCCAAGTCCACCTGTGCGAGCACGGAATTCGCTCTCGGCTAGGCGGGATTTGGCGCTTGCGGCTTCCCTCACCCCGGCCCTCTCCCGGAGGGAGAGGGAGCAGGAGTGGTGTTCGTGCTGTGTACGATCGCCCTGCCGCCACGGCGGCCCCTGGATTGCCACGCCGAAGCCGGCTCGCAATGACGGGATCTGCGGCACGCTGCTTCCCCTTACGACGGCGGTGCGAACTTGCAGGTGGTGGGTAGGCGCTGCGCCTCCGGCTCGATGCGGCTGATGGTCTTGAAGCCCAGCTTGTTATCCGGGAAGGTGAACGGCATCCCCGGCTCCAACTCGGACACGAACATCGGCTGCAGGAGCTGGTGGTTGTCCGCCCGCATGGTGACGTCGCCCAGGGGGGTGTGGGTGACCATGGTGGACAGCACCTGGCCGACCTTGGCCGGGTCACTGCTGTCGGCCTGCTTGATGGCGGCGGCGAGCATGTCGATCTCGGTGATCGCCCGGTAGTAGTAGAAGTCCGTGCCGTACTTGGCCTTGAACTCCGCAGCCAGCTTCTCGATCTCCGGGGCGCCGACGTTGGCGTGCCACTCGCTGATCTGCGCGTCGCCGAGGCCGCCGGTCCCGGCCTCCGCGATCACGTCGCCGGACCCCATGTAGTAGGTGAAGAACCTACCCTTGAAGCCAGCATCCTGCGCCGCCTTGGCCAGCAGGCCCATGTCGGCGCCCCAGTTGCCCGTCACCACCGCATCCGCCCCGGCCGCCTGCATCTTCTGCACGTACGGGGTGAAGTCCTTCACCTTGCCCAGCGGCACCCGCTCGGCCCCCACCACCTGCAGGTCCGGCCGGCGGTTGGCGAGCATGGCCTGCGCCGCCTTTTCCACCGACACGCCGAAGCTGTAGTCGGGGTTGAAGATATAGACCTTCTTCACCGACGCCTGGCTGACCAGGTAGTCGGTCAGCGCCCGCATCTTCATGTCCACGTCGGCGTCGAAGCGGAAATGCCACCAACTGCACTTGTCGTTGGTCAGCGCGGGATCGACGGCGGCGTAGTTCAGGAACATCACCGCCTGGTTCGGCGTGCGCTTGTTGTTCTTGTTGATCGCGTCCACCAGGGCGAACGCCACCGCGCTGCCGTTGCCCTGCGTGATGTAGTGGATGCCGTCGTCCACGGCCTTGCGCAGCAGGGTCAGCGACTTCTCCGGGCTGACCTCGTTGTCCAGCGCCACCAGCTCCAGCCGGCGGCCCGGCCCGGCGGCCCCGGCGGCGTTGGCGCGGTCGATGGCGAAGCGGAAGTGCTGCTCGCCCAACTGGCCCGTCGCGGCCAAGGAGCCGCTGAGCGGGTCGATGTAGGCGATCCGCACCACCTCCTCAGCACGCGGGGCGGCGGGAAGGGCGAGCAGGAGGGCAGCCGCGGCTGCGAGACGGGTGAGCATGGTGGTTTCCCCTGGCGGCGCCCTCAGTGCGGGCGCTGTCCGTGTTGGCGACACCTTCCCTGTGCGGGCCGGGCGCGTCAACGGGGATGTTTGTGGGTGCGGCGCAGCAATCGGCTCAGCCGACGAGGGTGACCAGTTCGGAGTAACGCTGCAGCGTAGCGTCGGACGTAAACAGGTGCATCGGGCCTGCCATCGCTTGGACGACCAGCAAGCGGTCGAATGGGTCGCCGTGGTGCAGTGGCAGGTCTGCAACCCGGGCTGCAACGGCGGCATGGATGGCGAGTTCGGTGAAGCCGACGCCACGGGCTTCCTGCACGACCTGTTCAGGCCGGACCCGGAAGTCCGTGCGCCCCAGCCGCGATTTGATGGCAATCTCCCAGATGCTCGCGGCGCTGAAGGCAACCTTGTTCTCGGCACTCCGCAGCAGCATCTGGGTTTTTGCGCCAAGTTTCGCCGGATTGCTGAGCGCCCAAATCAGAACGTTGGTATCAAGAAGTATATGCATCAACGTCCTTCAAACAGGGCCAGCACGTCGTCAGGCAATGGCGCGTCGAAGTCGTCAGAAATGTTCAGCTTGCCGGCCAGCGTGCCGAGGACGCGATCCGGCTTCTTGGCCTCGGCCAGCGGCACCAGCCGCGCCACTGGCTTACCGGCGCGTGCGATCACGATTTCCTCGCCAGCCGCTGCGGCATCGACCAGACGCGAGAAGTGGGTCTTTGCTGCATGGATGTTGACGATCTGCATGGCATGCTCCTAAATGGACTAATGCTAGTCCACCTACTGCTTTCCGGCATGGACCGCAACCATGTCTTGGCATAGCGCCCCGGCGTGCTTGACCGCCCCCACCCCTTGCCCCCAGGCTCCCCGCCCTAGCCGCCCCGAACGGAACCCAGCATGGCTCTTACCCCAGTCCTTGCCACCCTGCTCCGCGGACGGCTCGCCCTGCCGGTGGTCGCCTCGCCGCTGTTCATCATCTCCAACCCGGCGCTGGTCATCGCCCAATGCACCGCGGGGGTCGTCGGCTCCTTCCCCGCGCTCAACGCCCGCCCGGCGGAGGCGCTGGCCGACTGGATCATGCAGATCCAGGACGCCCTGGCCGACTGGGACGCCCACCATCCGGACCGCCCGTCGGCGCCGTTCGCGGTGAACCAGATCGTCCATCGCAGCAACGTCCGGCTGGAACACGACATGGAGGTGTGCACGCGCCACCGGGTGCCGATCGTCATCACTTCGCTCGGCGCCCGGCCGGAGGTGAACGAGGCCGTCCACTCCTATGGCGGCGCCGTGCTGCATGACATCATCAACGACCGCTTTGCGAGGAAGGCCATCGAGAAGGGCGCCGACGGGCTGATCGCCGTCGCGGCCGGGGCGGGGGGGCACGCCGGCACGCTGTCGCCATTCGCGCTGATGCAGGAGATCCGGGCGTGGTTCGACGGCCCGGTTGCGCTATCGGGCGCCATCGCCACCGGGTCGGCGGTGCTGGCGGCGCAGGCGATGGGGGCGGATTTGGGCTACGTTGGCTCGGCGTTCATCGCAACCGAAGAGGCCAACGCCAACCCGGCCTACAAGCAGGCCATCGTGGACGGCGGCGCGGACAGCATCGTCTATACCAACCTGATCACCGGCGTGCACGGCAACTACCTGCGGCCGAGCCTGGTCGCCGCCGGGCTGGACCCGGACAACCTGCCGGCATCCGACGCCTCAAAAATGAATTTTGGGGGTGAAAAGGCAAAAGCCTGGAAGGACATTTGGGGCAGCGGCCAAGGCATCGGCGCCGTGCAGGCCGTCGTTCCCACGGCGGCGCTGGTCGGGCGCATGGCTCGGGAATACGCCGACGCCCGCGGTCGCCTGGCCCGGGTGCAGCCCGAGTTGGCCCCGGCACCCTCCCCCGTGCTGGCCGCGACTTAGCCTGCGCCATGACCGGCGGCCATTGCTGGCCACACGATCAGGACGTTCTGCATGGGTGCTACCGCTCCACTGCGAGCCTTACCAAGGCAGGGCGGATGTGGGCCGCGCTGGGCTTGAAGCGGTTGCCAGCCCGGCAGGTCCCGCACCGCCTGCGGCATCCGCCCCGTGCAAAACCTGCGCATCCTGGCACAATTGCGTGCCCCGGGCATGGTTGAGCCGCAGGTGCGGGCCTAGACGCACGACAGCATCGCCGACGGCCTTGCCGCCTGCGAGGCACTGCTGGCGGTACAGCCCCTGATGCTTCGGCACTGCCCCAGGGTTGGCCGACCTACATTTGGTGCTGCGTTTGTTTGACGCATGGCGCTTCGCGGTCGCGTCGGACGGCGTGCCGCGCCTGCTGCTGCAGGCCAAGGCGGCCTGCCTCGCCCTGCCGGCCCCAGCAAACACTGCGGCGGAACGGCAACCCGACGTGGAATAGTCGGCATCCTCGCAAATGATTGTTTGAAGGTCTATGCTGCGTCGCACCATTTCTCATTTTTAGCGCGTTAACGTCGCCGTGCCCTGTTGGCCTACGCCTGCAACTCGAAAGGCCAAAACATGCCTAGTCTCGGTGAAACCATCGCCCAGCTTGTCGGCAACAGCCGTCTGCGGGAGGCTGCCGCCAGCGCAGCCCCCATAACGTCGGCAGCGACGCTGACCGAGGTGACGGACTTCGGCGGCAATCCCGGCAACCTGCGGATGCTGGCCTATGTGCCGCAGGGGCTGCCGCCGGGCGCACCGCTGGTCGTGGTGCTACACGGCTGTACACAGACCGCCGCGGGGTATGACACCTGCGCCGGCTGGTCCCGCCTGGCGGAGCGGCATGGCTTTGCGGTGCTGTTGCCCGAGCAGCAACGAGCCAACAACCCGAATGGCTGCTTCAACTGGTTCCAGCCTGCCGACACGGCGCGCACAGGCGGCGAGGCGGAAAGCATCCGCCAGGGCATCGCCCGGATGGTGGCCAGCCATCGCCTCAACCCTGCCCGGGTTTATGTCAGCGGCTTGTCGGCTGGCGGCGCCATGGCGGCTGCCCTGCTGGCCATCTACCCCGAGGTGTTCGCTGGTGGCGCCATCATTGCCGGGCTGCCCTATGGCGCCGCTGGATCGATGCCGGAGGCGTTCGAGGCCATGGGCGGCCGCCGCGTCCAGCCGGCCCGCGTTTGGGGGGACCTGGCACGCCGGGCCTCCCCGCACCGCGGTCCCTGGCCGCGCATCCAGGTCTGGCAGGGCGACGCCGACACCACCGTCCGGCCGGGCAATGCGGCGGAGCTGGTGAAGCAGTGGGCCGACCTGCACGGCCTGCCGTCCGCGCCGTCCGTCACCGACCGGGTGGATGGCGCCGTGCACCAGGCCTGGCAGAGGGCGGACGGGACGGTGGTGCTGGAGAGCTTCATGGTGCCGGGGATGCAGCACGGCACGCCGCTGAACCTTGGGGCGGCGGACGTGGACGGGTCGGTGGGGCGTGCCGGGCCATTCATGCTGGACGTTGGCATCTCCTCCACTTGGCTTCAGGCGCGGTCGTGGGGCCTGCTGACCGCAGCCGCCCAGGTTCGTGCCGAGGCGCCGCGGGCGGCAGCCGGCTCCTTGCCCGGCGCGTCCCCGCTGCCCGGGCTGTCCTTGCCGGACTTCGCGCTGCCGATCGCCGCTCGTGTGGGCAACGTGGCATCAGTGATCGATCAGGCGTTGCGGTCGGCGGGGCTGCTGAAGCCGGGCTGACGTTCGGCGGGGCGTTGCGGAGCGGCCTTGGCCGCCCTTATGGGGTGCGCCATTGCCGCCTCAAGGCTTGCCACGAGGCGCCCCAGCCCGGGCTGGGGCCAGCTTGCGATCACGGCGCCTTGCCCTGCCCTCCCCCAGCCATGCCCCAGGCGGCGCGTCCGCGCCGCCAGGCCGTGCTGGCCAGGGCCGTGGCGGCGTCGGCGGCGGCGTGCGCCCGTGCGGACCAGCCGTGACGCAGACAAAGGCCGAACCGGGCGCAGGTGTCATCCAGGATGGCCGCAAGCTGCGCCTCAAGCGCCGGGTCCGGCGGTTGGACGGCGACCTCGTTGACCGGCGGCGGCGGCGGCGCGGCTACCCGGTCCGCCCAAGCGGTGCCCCAGGCCAGCAACGCCAAGGCATCGTTGGACGCCTGCCATCGCGTTGCAGCCTCGGCGTGCAGGGCCGCGGTGACGCCCTGGAACCCTGCCGTGTCGAGGCTGCGCGCGACCGCCTCCACATGACGTGATGCCTCCCGGGCGCGCGGACCCAGCAGCCGGCGCGCCCCGCCCTGGTGCAGGCGGCGCAGCACCTCGATGGCGGCCGGGCCGGGGCTGCGGTTCTCGGTCAGCCCGGCATCGGCGGCGGTCAGCAACGGGGCGATGCGGTCCAACAGGCCGACCTCCGCCAGCGTGCGTTCGGCCAGGGGTTGGCCGGAGCGGCGGTCCCGCACCGGCACGACGTGAAGCGGCCCGGCGGAGGCCTTCTGCCAGGGGACGGCCATCCCGGCCAGGTCCAGCCGCGCCGTGCCGATCCAGGCGGCGGCGAAGGCCGGAAAGGTCCGCCCCTCGCGCAGGAATTGGCTGCGCCAGGTATAGAGCGAATTCAGGTACTCGGACTGCGGCTTGACCGTGACCAGAGTTTCCATGGCGAAACCGTGCGCGTCGAACAGGCTGGCCAGGGTGCGCGCCGCGCCCAGGCCGCGCGGCATGCCGCACAGGCCCTCGTAGGACAGCAGCACGACGTCGCACCGCGTGTCCCGCAGCCTGGCGGCGAGGCGTCCGAGCAGCTCCGCCCGTTCGCGTGGCGGGCGGCGGCCGTCCAGCGCCTCGCCCAGGTGCTGGTGGCTGAGATGCGGTGCGGCGGCGCTGGCCGGGGTCAGGTCGGGATACAGGATGCCGGCCTCGCCAAGCGCCGGGCGCAGGCGGGTCAGGATGTGCTGCAGGCTGGTGGTCCCGGTCCGCGGGGTGCCGATGTGGACGATGGCGCGGCGCATGGGGGTGGGTTCAGCCCGGCAGGTCCGCCCGTGTCAAGCTGCTTGCTTCTCCATCTTCCGGAGGGAGAGGGCCGGGGTGAGGGGGTCTTGCTTGCCGCACGCCGCCCGACGATGCCGCCGCAGCCGGGCCGCCCGGGCCGGAAGGTCTGCGCCGCAAGACCCCCTCACCCCGGCCCTCTCCCGAAGCGGGGAGAGGGGGAAGCGAGCTTACGGGTTGCTGGGGTTTGGGCTACGGTTCAGCATGGTCGCAATTTGGAGCGGCTGGGATCAGCAGGTCCTGGACCGCGAGTACAACGCCCGCGCCAGCGTGCCGGACTACGAGGCGGAGGTGGCGCGCTACCGCACCCTGTCCGCTGCCGCCCGCTCCGCCCTGCCGCACACGCCCGGCCCCGTGTTCGACCCGCACTCCGGCAACGCCCTGGACTGGTTCCCCGGTGCGCCGGGCGGGCCGGTGCTGCTGTGGGTGCACGGCGGCTACTGGCGCGCCCTGGGGCGGCATGACCAGAGCTGCGTCGCGCCGGGCCTGGTGGCGGCCGGGGTGCATGTGGCGGTCATGGACTACACCCTGGTCCCCGCGGCCACGCTGGACGAGATCGTGCGGCAGGTGCGCGCCGCCTGCGCCTGGGTCGCCGCCAGTGCCGCGGGGTTGGGCGCCGATCCCGCGCGGCTGTTCGTCGGCGGGTCGTCGGCCGGGGGGCACCTGGCGGGCATGGTGCTGGCGGGGGGCTGGCACGCCGGGTTCGGCCTGCGCCCGGATGCGATCCGCGGCGCCGTCGCACTCTCCGGCCTGTACGACATGGAGCCGGTGCGGCTGAGCTTCGTCAATGATTGGATGGCATTGACCGCATCCGACGCCGCCCGGCTCAGCCCGATCCACCTGATCCCACCCGCAGGTCCGGCGCCGCGCCTGCTGGCCGGCTACGGCATGCTGGAAACCGGCGAGTTCCGGCGGCAGACCACGGCCTACGCCGCCGCCTGGACCGCCGCCGGCCACCGGGCGCATGTTGCGCCGCAGCCCGGCCGCAACCACTTCAATGTCGTAACGGCCCTGGGCGACGCAGCCGACCCGATGTGCCAGGCCGCGGCAGCCTTCCTGCTCGCATAGGACCCTTCATGCTCGTCATCCTGATCGTGCTGGTGATCGTCGCCATCCTTGCGGCTGCCCTCGGCGTGCGGACGGTGCCGCAGGGCCAGGTCTGGACCGTCGAGCGCTTCGGCGCCTTCACCCGCCTGCTGAACCCCGGGCTGAACCTGCTGCTGCCCCTGGTCGAGCGCGTCGGCCACAAGATGAACGTGCAGGAGATCGTGCTCGACATCCCCGAGCAGGCGGTGATCACCCGGGACAACGCCGCCGTGGTGGTCGATGGCATCATGTACTACCGCGTGCTGGACCCGGCCAAGGCGGCGTATGGCGCGCAGAACTTGGTGCAGGCGCTGACCAGCATGGCGATGACCAACATCCGCAGCGTGATCGGCGCGATGGACCTGGACGGCGCGCTGTCCGGCCGCGAGGAGATCAACGCCAAGCTGCTGGTGACCTTGGACCACGCGACGGCGCCCTGGGGCGTGAAGGTCAGCCGCGTCGAGCTGCGCAAGATCGAGCCGCCGGCCAACCTGGTCGCCGCGATGAACCTGCAGATGACCGCCGAGCGCGAGCGCCGCGCCACCGTCGCCCGTGCGATGGGCGAGCGCGAGGCCGCCGTCGCCCGCGCCGAGGGCCAGAAGCAGGCGACGGTGCTGGAGGCCGAAGCCCGCCTGGAGGCCGCGATGAAGGACGCCAGCGCCCGCGAGCGGCTGGCGGAGGCGGAGGCTCGCGCCACCCAGGTCGTCGCCCAGGCGGCGCAGGGCGGCGGGGCGGAGGCGCTGCGCTACTTCATCGCCCAGAAGTATGTGGACGCCATCGGACGGCTGGCCGCCAATCCGGCTGGCCGCACCCTGGTGATCCCGCTGGAGACCGGCGCGATGGCCGGCGGCATCACCCAGGCGCTGGAGGCCATGCGGCTTGGCCGGCCGGAGTAGGCGGCTAGAGTAGGCGGCCCGGCGAACTAAGGGGGCACATGAGCGCGGGGGAACTGTGGATCGTCGCGGGCCTGCTGGGCTGCGCGGCCGAGATGGCGGCGCCGGGGGTCTTCCTGCTGCCGACCGGCTTGGCCGCCGTGGGGACCGGGCTGCTGGTGATGGCGTTGGGCTGGGCCGGGGTGGGCCAGGTGGCGGCGTTCCTGGCGCTGACGGCGGCGCTGGTCGGCGCGGCGGTGCTGCGGATGCGGCGGCGGCCGGTGCGGGTGGACCTGTTGAACGCCCCGGCTGCCGGGCTGACCGGCCGGACCTGCCGCGCCCTGGCGTTCGAGGCCGGTGAGGGCCGGGTCAGCCTGGGCGACGGCACCTGGCCGGCGCGCATCACCGACGGCGCGGCGCCGGCGCCTGGCATGGTGCTGTATGTCGTGGGGCTGGACGGCACGACGCTGCTGGTGGCAGCCGAGCCGGCCTGACCCGCCGCAGACCAATGGCTGACGCCTATGGAGCCTTCCTCTCCCTCTCCCCGCTTCGGGAGAGGGCCGGGGTGAGGGGGCCTTGCTCGCCGCCGCCGCCGCCATCAGCGCCGTTAATCCCACAATAGCGCGACCCATTGCCGCCAAGGGGCTGCCGGGTCCAAAACCCGGGCCATGCCCACGTTCCGGTTCCTACACGCCGCCGACCTGCACCTCGACAGCCCCTTGCGCGGGTTGGAGCACGATCCCGAGGCTCCGGCCGACCGCATCCGCGACGCCTCCCGCGACGCCCTGCGCAACCTGGCCGACACCGCCCTGCAGGAGGCGGTGCCGCTGGTGGTGATCGCGGGCGACCTGTTCGACGGCGACTGGCCGGAGTGGCGGACCGGGCACTACTTGGTCGGGCAACTCGCCCGCATGACCCAGGCCGGCATCCGCGTGGTGATGATCCGCGGCAACCACGACGCCCAGAGCGTGCTGACCAAGCACCTGAGCCTGCCCCCCGGCGCCACGCTGATGGACCATGCCTCGTCGCACACCCTTGACTTGCCGGAGATCGGTGCCGCCGTGCACGGCCAGAGCTTCGCCACGCGGGAGGTGCTGGACAACCTGGCCCTGGCCTATCCGGAGCCGCGGGATGGCCGGGTCAACATCGGCCTGCTGCACACCGCCGCCGGAGGGCGGGACGGCCACGACAACTACGCCCCGTGCAGCGTGGAGCAACTGGCCGCGCACGGGTATCAATACTGGGCGCTGGGCCACGTCCACACGCGGGAGGTGCTGCGCGAGGACCCCTGGGTCGTGTTCCCCGGCAACCTGCAGGGCCGCCATATCCGGGAGACCGGGGCCAAGGGCGCCACCCTGGTGACAGTGCGGGACGGCCGGGTGCAGGGCATCGAGCACCGGACGCTGGATGTCGTGCGTTGGGAGCATCTGGAGCTGGACCTGGCCGGCCTCGCCGACGCGGACGCGGCCTGGGCCGCGCTGCGCGCCGGGGTGACGGCGCTGCTGGAGGCGGCGGGCGGGCGGCTGCTGGCGCTGCGCGTCACCCTGCTCGGCCCGACCGCCGCCCATGCCGCCCTGATGCGCGACCCTGGTGCGGCGGCCGACCGGGTGCGGTCCGAGGTGCTGGCCGTCGCCGGGCCGCACGCCGCCTGGGTGGAGCGGGTGCGGCTGCGGACCTACCCGGCCGCCGTTGGGATGCCGGCTGGAAGGGTGGAGGACGCGGTTCAGGTCCTGGTGCAGGCGATCCAGGGCGCCGCGCCGGATGCGGTGGCGGCTGCCGTGCGGGACTACGCCAAGGACATGCTGGCCCGCGCCGGAGGGCTGCGCGATGCTCTGGGCGCCGATCACCCGGCAGTGCTGGCCGCGGCGGGCGCCGTGCCGGACGACTTGATGCGCCGTGCCCGCGCCATGCTGCTGGCCCGCTTGCTGGCGTGAAATCGCCTGGGCTGTCGGGGACGCTGCCGCCATGAGGCTGACCAGCCTGCACGTCGAGAGGTACGGCAACCTGGAGGGCACAACGCTGGCGCTCGACCCGGCGCCGGGCGTGGTCAACCTTGTCGTGGCCCCCAATGGCGCCGGGAAGTCCGTGCTGCGGCAGGCGTTCTCCGACCTGCTGTTCGGCGTGCCTGGCCAGACTCCGATGGGGTTCCGCTATGGCTACCCGGCCATGCGCCTGCGGGCGGAGGCCATCGGTCCCGATGGCCCCGTCGCATTCGGGCGCCGCAAGGGCCTCGGCAACACCCTGGTCGGCGCCGACGATGCGCCGCTGCCGCCGGCCCTGCTGGACCGCCTGCTAGGTGGCGTGGACCGGGCGGGGCTGGAGCAGTTGTTCGCACTCGACACCGCCGGGCTGCGGCGCGGCGGGCGGCAGTTGCTGGACACCGGCGGCGCGCTGGCCGACGCGCTGCTGTCCGGCGCCGGCGGGATGCGCAGCGCCACCGACCTGCGCGCCGCCCTGCTGCGCGAGCGCGACGAGCAGGCGCCGGAGCGCAAGACCGCCTCCCGTCCGTTCTATCAGGCGCTGCAGGGCTGGACCGACGCCCGCAAGCGCCTGCGCGACGACACCCTGCGCCCCGAGGACCGGGCGCGCGGCGAGGCGGCGCTGGAGGCCGCACGGGGGGCGCAGCGCGAGGCCAATGCCGCGGAGGCGGAGGCCGCCACCGAGTTGGCCAGGCTTGAGCGCATCCGCCGCACCAAGCCGCTGCTGGCGCAACTGGCGGCGGCGGAGGAGTGGCTGGCCGCGCACCCGGACGCCCCGGTGCTGCCGGACGGCGTGGCCGGGCAACTGGCGGCGGCGGTGGCGGAGGCGCGGCGGACGGCGCTGCAGCAGGCGGACCTGCGCCGCCGCCGGGCCGACGCCAGCCAGCGCGCGGCCGCCGACCCGCCGGATGAACGGATGCTGGGCCATGCCGCCCTGGTCGAGCACCTGGAGCGCGAGGCCGGCGTGGCTGCGCAGGCGGCGCTCGACCTGCCCGGGTGCGCGCAGGAGCTGGTTCGCCTGGCCGCGGCCGTGGCAGCGACGTTGCGCGACCTTGGCGCGCCGGCCGGGACCGACGCGTCGGCGCTGGTGCCGCCGGGCCTGGCGCGGACGGCCGCGCGCCGCCTGATCGCCCGGCACCGGGATGCCATGGGGCCGTTGGCCACCCTGCCGGCGCGCATCGCAGCCCTGGAGCGGCAGGCGGCCCTCCCGATCCCTCCGGTGGCGGACGCGGCGCCGCTGGCTGCGTTGGTGCTGGAGATACGGGCCGATGGTGCGCCTGGCCCGCGCCTGGCCCAGGCGGAGCTTGCGATGGAGACGGCGAAGGCTGCCGCGGTGCAGGCTACCGCCCAGGCGCCGCCGGGCTTGTCCGGGCCGGCACCGGCGCCGCTGGACGTGTTCGATGCGCTGGACGGCGGGGTGCGGTCCGCCGACCAGGCCATGCGGGAGGCCGCCGCCCGGTTGGCCGCAGCACAGGACGCGGCAGCAACGCAGGCGCGGGAGGTGGCGGGTCTGGACCCCAACCTGCCGGACGCCGCCGCCGTCGCCGAGGCGCGCCGGCGCCGTGACGCTGGATGGGGCCTGGTGTTCCGCCGCGCCTTCACCGGCGATCCGCCGGAGCCGGACGCCGTTGCCGCCTGGGCTGGGTCGGCGCCGCTGCCGCTGGCCTACGAACAGGCGGTCGTGGCCGCCGACGACGCCGCCGACCGCCGGGTGCGCGACGCCGGCCAGGTTGAGCGCGCGGCGCTGCTGCGGCAAAGCCTGGCCGCCGCGGACGCGGAGCTTGCGCAGGCCCGGCAGGCGGAGGCCGCCGCGCAGGCCGTCCAGGCCGTTGCCCGTGCCGAATGGGCCGCTGCGGTGTTGGCCTTGGGACTGCGCGGGACTGCGCGGATGGCGGCGGTGCGCGACCTGCTGGCCCGGCGGACCGAGGCCCTTGCGGCGGAGCGGGCGGCGGCCGTGGCGGTGGCGGCGCATGACGGCCTGCTGGTCCAGCACCTGGCGTGGTCGGCGCAGTTGGCGCCCCTGCTCGGCCACCTGGACGGGCCGCTGCCGGCCCTGCTGCGTGCGGCGGACCTGGCCCTGCAGGTGGCGGCGCAGGCCGGGCAGGAGCGGGCGGTCGCGGAGGACGCGCAGCGCCGCGCGCAGGCGGAGCTGGCGGCGGCCCAGGCCGAGCAGGCGGGGTTGCTTGCCGGGTTGGACGCATGGGGTGTGGATTGGGCCGCGGCCATGGCCGCGCTGGGCCGCCCGCGGGACGAGGTGCCGGAGACGGCCAACGACGCGCTGCAACTGCTCGACCGGCTGGAGGGCGAGGCGCAGCGGGCGGCGGACATGCGGCGGCGGGTGGAGGACATGCAGGCCCGGATCGCGGGCTTCGCCGGGGAGGGTGCCGCCGCGGTTGCGCGGTTCGCCCCGGACCTGGCCGGCGCCGCGCCGCAGGACGCCGTGCGGGGGTTGCGCGAGCGCCTGGACGCCGCCGCGAAGGCCGCGGCCGTGCGGGACGACCAGCGGCGCGCCCTGCTGGCCCTGGATGGGGAGTGCGCCGACGCGGCCCGCGCCGAGACCGCCGCTGCGCTGGTTCTGCAAGGGGTGCTGGCGGTCGCCGGCGCCGGGGACCCGGCTGCGGCGGAGGCCCGGGTCCTGCTATCCAGTCAGCGCGCCGCCCAGGTCGCTGCGCGCGAGCGGCTGGCGGCGGAGGTGGCGGCGGCCTCGGATGGCCTGCCGGTCGCGCAGGTCCGGGCCGACGCAGATGGCGCCGACCCTGACGGCCTGGCCGCCGCCGCCGCCCAGGCCCGGCGCGAGCAGGAGGCCGCGGGCGCCCGCGCCCAGGACGCCACCGCCGCCGCAACACGGCTGGCCGACACGCTGCAGCAGGACGCCGGGACCGCCGCGGCGGTGCAGGCCGCGCGCGACGAGGCCGCCGCCGCCGCACGGCTGGGCCGGGTGCTGGAGGACGCCCTGCTGGCCCACGCTGCGGCGGCGCTGCTGGGGGCCGGGCTGGCTGCGGTGGAGGCGGAGGGCGACACTCCCCTGGTCGCGCGGATCGGCGCGGCGTTCCAGGCGCTGACGGCCGGCGCCTACACCGGCGTTGCGCTGCGACCGGACGACAAGGGCGAGCCGCACCTGGCCGCCGTGGAGCGCGCCCACCCGGGCGAGCCGCGCGCCGTGGCGGAGCTGTCGGAGGGCACGCAAGACCAGCTTTTTCTGGCGCTGCGCCTGGTGTCGATCGAGGACCACGTTGCCTCCCGGCCGCCGCTGCCGTTCCTGGGTGACGACATCCTGCAAAGCTTCGACGATGCGCGGGCCGTCGCTGCCCTGCGGAGCCTGGTGGCGCTCAGCGGGCACACGCAGGTGGTGCTGCTGACGCATCATGAGCACCTGGTGGGCTTGGCCGCGGCGCTGCCGCCGGGGCGTGTGCATGTGCAGCGGATCGGGGCGGCTTAGAAGCTGTTGGCTCCCGTTGCAAAATCTGGGACGGCGTTAGCCGCCAGCGCTCAAAAGCTGTGAGAGTGCGGTCACCACCTGCGCCGGGACGAACGGCTTGGTGATGAGGACGCTGTTCGGCACGCCCTTCGCCTTCCACTCGTTGGCGCTGTCGCCAGTCATGTAGATCACCGGCAGACCCGGGTTCAGCTCACGCGCGCGCTTGGCGACGTCCCATCCCGTCAGCTTGCCGGGCCGCAGGTTCACATCGGTCAGCAGGGAGCGGAACGCAGGCGCCTGCCTCTCCAGCTTGCCGACCGCTTCCTCCCCGGTGACGGCCGTGGCGACCTGGAAGCCGGCGTCCTCCAGCACGTATCCCAACAGGTCTTGTATCAGCGGCTCGTCCTCCACGACGAAGACCAGGATAGCGTCGTCCATCTCAATTCCCGAATAAGAGGCGGGAGCACACAGCCAATCCGGGCCGACTCTCCCAGGCGAAGGCTGCCACACTTCAACACCAACGATGCATTGACTTAGCATAGTAGCGCCGTTACCAGAGATAACGTTTTCTTCATCGGTGTTTGTTGCGTCCCGATGATTTTTGTCAGTTTTGTACACAGAAGAAGCAGCATAACTATTCACGGTGGTCGGTGACCTGCCAAAACCACGATTGACGCCTGCCACCGCTGCAAACAGACTTGCATCGGGAACCTGCCAGACATACGGCACGGCGCTAAAACGGATAAAAGGGAGGAACGTGCACCATGCGCATCATGCAAACCATCAACCGGGTTCCAGGCGGGCTCATGGTCGTGCCGCTGTTCATCGGCATGCTCGTCAACACCTTCACCCCGAACCTGCTGAAGATCGGCGGCTTCACCGAGGGGCTGAGCAGCGCGGGCTACAACACCGTGCTGGGCATGTACCTGTTCACCGTCGGCACCAAGATGACGCTGAACGCCGCGCCGCGGATGCTGAAACGCGGGTTCGGCATCATGGGCGCCAAGATCGGCGTCGCCATGCTGATCGCCTACGCCGTGGCGCGGCTGTCGGACGGCAACCTGTTCGGCTTCAGCACCCTGGCGCTGATGGTGGCGTTCAGCGACACCAACGGCGGCATGTTCATGGCGCTGACCAGCGTGATGGGCGACAAGGACGATGCCGGGACCTACGTGCCGCAGAGCATCGAGACCGGGCCGTTCCTGACCATGCTGTTCCTGGTCGGCGCCGGGCTGGCGACGATCCCTTGGATGGCGATGGTGTCGGTGGTGGCGCCGATTGCAGTGGGGGCGCTGCTGGGCAACCTGGACCGCGACCTGCGCGAGTTCTTCGGCAAGCATGAGGCTGTCATCGTGCCGTTCATGGCGTTCACGCTGGGGCAGGGCATCAACCTGGCCAACGTGGTGAACGCCGGGCTGGGCGGGCTGGTGCTGGGCGTGCTGGTGTGCACGATCACGGGGACGCTGTGCATCCTGGTGGACCGGGCGCTGGGCGGCACGGGCATCGCGGGTGCTGCGGCCAGCAGCACGGCGGGCAACGCGGCGGCAGTGCCGAAGGCGGTCGCCATCGCCGACCCGAGCTATGCCGCCATCGCGCCTGACGCCACCATCCAGGTGGCGGCGTCGGTGATCGTGACGGCGATCCTGACGCCGCTGCTGACGTCCTGGGTGCACCGGCGGGTGCAGCGGGCGCGGGCGGGCGTGCCGGCCCAGGTGGAGGGCGTGCTGCCGGCGGCGGTGCTGCCCTAGCGGCTGCATCGGCAGGGACGGGTGCATCGGCACGGGTGGGCGTGATAGGCTGTGGCCTGCAACCCCGCCGTGCCCATGCCGGAGCCATCCGCGCGCCCCGGCCAGCCACATGGAAGGCTTGGATGGGTGCCTTGCTGCGCGATCCCGGCTGATTGCCTGCGGGCTGCTTGACAAGCGCCGGCAACGCCGCGACGAACGGTCCCCCTGGTGGCCGCCGCGGTCTGGACCATCTGCCGGGATGCCACCCCAAGCCGCAGCAGCAGGTCAGAACATGGATGGATCGATCATGGCGCCCCTCGCGGGCACGGCGCCCCCGCCCTTCACCCCGGCGGACACCCGCATCGTGCTGATGGAGGGCATCAGCCCAAGCGCCGTCGGGCTGTTCGCCGCCGCCGGCTACACCGACGTCGTGCGGCATGCCAAGGCGCTGGAAGGTGCGGCGTTGATCGAGGCGGTGCGCGGCGCCTACGTCCTGGGCATCCGCAGCCGCTCGCAACTGACGCGCGAGGTGCTGGCGGCGGCCGGGCCGCTGCTGGCGGTCGGCTGCTTCTGCATTGGCACCGACCAGGTGGACCTGGCGGCGGCGCGCGCCATGGGCATCCCGGTGTTCAACGCCCCGTTCAGCAACACCCGCAGCGTGGCCGAGCTGACCATCGGCGAGATCGTCATGCTGCTGCGCCGCATCCTGCCGCGCAGCGAGAGCGCGCATAAGGGCGGCTGGGACAAGTCGGCCACCGGCAGCTTCGAGGTGCGGGGCAAGACGCTGGGGATCGTCGGCTATGGCAACATCGGCAGCCAGTTGGGGACGCTGGCCGAGGCGATGGGCATGCGCGTCTTGTACTACGACCGGGTGGACAAGCTGCGGACCGGCAACACCGCCACCGTGGGGTCGCTGCACGAGCTGCTGGAGGTGTCAGACATCATCAGCCTGCATGTGCCGGACACCCCCGCGACGCAGGGCATGATCGGCGCGGCGGAGATGGCCGCCATGCGCCCCGGCGCCTGCCTGATCAACAACAGCCGCGGCTCCGTGGTGGACATCGACGCCCTGGCTGCCGCGTTGCGGTCGGGCCACCTGGCGGGTGCGGCCATCGATGTGTTCCCGGCCGAGCCGAAATCGGCCGCCGAGGCGTTTGCCTCGCCGTTGCAGGGCCTGCCGAACGTGATCCTGACGCCGCACATCGGCGGATCGACCGAGGAGGCGCAGGAGCGCATCGGCGAGGAGGTGTCGCGCAAGCTGCTGGACTTCCTGACCACGGGATCGACGGGCGGGGCGGTGAACTTCCCGCGCATCGAGCAGCCGCGGCTGCCGGGCCAGGCGCGCTACCTGCATGTGCACCGCAACGTGCCGGGGGTGCTGGGCAAGCTGAACACGGTGTTCAGCGCCCGCAACCTGAACGTCAGCTCGCAGTTGCTGCACACGGATGGCGAGCTGGGCTACGTGATGATCGACGCCGGTTGCCCGTTGGATGCGTGCAAGGAAGTGCTGGGGGCACTGTGCGATATCGAGGGCACGATCCGCGCGCGGGTGCTGCGCTAGGCTGCCTGCTCCCTCTCCCTCCGGGAGAGGGCCGGGGTGAGGGAAGCCGCACACGCTGCCCTCCCAAATGACAGACCGGGCCAGGGCCTGCCGGTGATCGAGGTTGGTGCTTGCCGCTTCCCTCACCCCGGCCCTCTCCCGGAGGGAGAGGGAGACGATGACGGATTACCTGGTGATCGGCGGCGGCACGGCCGGCTGCATCCTGGCGGCCCGGCTGTCCGAGGACCCCGACGCCCGCGTTACCTTGCTGGAGGCTGGGCCGCCGGACCGCGATCCCTGGATACACATCCCCGCCGGGTATGCCCGGCTGTTCGCCAGCGGCAAGTACGACTGGCGCTTCGCCACCGAGCCGGAGGCGGAGCTGAACGGACGCAGCGTCAACTGGCCGCGCGGGCGCGTGCTGGGCGGGTCCGGGTCGGTCAACGGCCTGGTCTATTTGCGCGGCTCCCCGCACGACTACGACCGCTGGGCGCAGGCCGGCGCCCGCGGCTGGTCGCATGACGACGTGCTGCCGGCCTTTCAGCGCATCGAGCACTGGGAGGGCGCAGCCGGCGCCACCCGCGCCACCGGCGGCCTGATCCCCGTCACCGAGCCGCGCACCCTGTCCCCCGGCGCTGCGGCCTTCATCGAGGCGTGCGCCGCCCTGGGCTTCCCCCGGCACCGCGACATCAACGACGGCGCCATCGAGGGCGTCGCCCCGGTGCAGATGAATGTCCGCCGGGGCCGCCGCATCAGCACCGCCCAGGCCTATTTGCGCCCCGCCCGGCGCCGCCCCAACCTGCGGGTGCTGACCGGCGTCACCGTGCTGCGCCTGCTGATCGAGGGCGGCCGAGTCGTCGGATGCGCGGCTCGCCGGGCGGATGGCACCCCGTTCGAGGTGCGGGCCGCACGCGAGGTCGTGCTGTGCGCCGGGGCTATTGCCTCGCCAAAGCTGCTGATGCTGTCCGGCATCGGCGACGGTGCGGCGTTGCAGGCGCTGGGCCTGCCCGTCCACCTGCACCGCCCCGCCGTGGGCGCCAACCTGCAGGACCACCTCATCAGCCGCCTGAGTTTCCGCACCCGCCCGGCCGGCACCCTGAACGAGGTCACCGCGAGCAAGCTGCGGATGACGGCCATGGCGCTCGGCTACGCGCTGCGCCGGCGCGGCCCGATGGCGGTGGGCGCGACCGAGGCTACCCTGTTCGCCCGCGTGACGCCGGGGGCGGAGGAGGCGGAGGTGCAGTTCCAGTTCATCAACTTCAGCCTGACGCCGGGTGGCGGCTACGTGCTGCCGAAGCATCCCGGGTTCATGGTGAACTTCGGCCAGTGCCGCCCGGACAGCCGCGGCACGCTGACGCTGCGCGACCCGGACCCGGACAGCAAGCCGGTGATCCGCGCCAACTACCTGTCCGCGCCGGCCGACCAGCATGTCATGCTCGCCGCCGCCCGCCTGGCCCGGCAGGTCGGCCGCACCGCGCCGTTCCGCGACCTGGTGCTGGAGGAGCTGCTGCCGCCGCCCGGGGTCGAGGATGATGCCGCCATGCTGGACTACATCCGGGCGAGCGGCACCACGGTGTACCATCCCTGCGGCACCTGCCGGATGGGCGCGGACGATGCCGCCGTGGTGGACCCGCACCTGCGGTTGCGCGGGATGGACGGGCTGCGGGTGGCGGATGCCTCGGTGATGCCGCTGGTGCCCAGCAGCAACATACAGCCGGCGGTGATGATGGTGGCCGAGCGCGCGGCGGAGTTGATGCGGGCATAAAGCCGCCTCACCCTGGCCTTGGTCCGCCCTTGGGCGCAACCCCCGGGGATCAGGCAGACGGCAGCGCCAAGCCGGCCAGTTCGGCCCGCAACTCCTCCATGCCAAGCCTGGTCTCGCTGCTGGTGGCCAGGATGTCCGGGAAGGCCGCAGGGTGCTTGCGGACCAGGGCCAGCACCTCCTCCTCCTTGCGTCCCAGCGCGCCGGGCCGCACGCTGTCGGCCTTGGTCAGCACAAGCTGGTAGGTGACGGCGGCACGGTCCAGCAGGTCCATTACCGCCAGGTCCGAAGCCTTCAGCTCGATCCGGCTGTCCAGCAACAGCACCACACGGCGCAGCGTCGGGCGGCCGCGCAGGTACTCGAACATCAGCCCTTGCCAGTCCTCCTTGATCTCCTTCGCCGCCTGGGCGTAGCCGTAGCCCGGCATGTCCACCAGGGTCAGCCGCCCCGCCAGGTCGAAGAAGTTGAGCTGCCGCGTCCGCCCCGGCGTGTTGGACGCCCGTGCCAGCGCCTTGCGGCTGGTCAGAGCGTTGATCAGCGACGACTTGCCGACGTTGGAGCGCCCGGCGAACGCGACCTCCGGCAGCCCCGGCTCCGGCAACTGGTCCAGGCGCTGCGCGGCATAGAAGAACTGGCACTCCCCGGCGAACAACAGGCGCCCGGCCTCCAGCCGGGCAGCCTGCTCCGCGGCTAAGAGGAGCGCACCATCCGCGTCGTCGCCAGCTTGGTCCGCCGCATTATCGTCCATTGTTGCGCGATGGTGAGAAGATTGTTCCAGCTCCAGTAGATGACCAGGCCGGCCGGGAAGCTCGCCAGCATGAAGGTGAAGATGATCGGCATGAACTGGAAGATGCGCGCCTGCACGGGGTCCGGCGGCGGCGGGTTCAGCTTTTGCTGGAAGAACATCGTACAGCCCATGATCAGCGGCCACACGCCCAGGTGCAGGAAGTGCGAGTACTGCGCCGGGTCGAACGGCAGCAGGCCGAACAGGTTGAACACGTTGGTCGGGTCCACTGCCGACAGGTCGTGAATCCAGCCGAAGAACGGCGCGTGCCGCATCTCGATGGTGACGAAGATCACCTTGTATAGCGAGAAGAACACCGGCACCTGCAGCAGCACCGGCAGGCAGCCGCTGACGGGGTTCACCGCCTCGGTTTTATACAGCTTCATCGTGGCCGCCTGCATGGCCATCGGGTCGTCCTTCAGGCGCTCCTTGATTTCGGCGATCTTGGGGCCGAGCAGCTTCATCTTGCTCATGCTGCGGTAGGAGTAATTGGCCAGCGGGAAGAACAGCCCCTTGGCGAACACCGTGAAGATCAGGATGGCGACGCCGAAGTTGCCGGTCCGGTGATACAGCCAGTCCAGGGCGTAGAAGATCGGCTTGGTGATCCAGTAGAACCAGCCGAAGTCCACCGCCTTGTCGAAGTACGGCAGCTTGAACTCGGCCTCGTAGCGGTCCAGCAGGTCCACGACCTTGGCGCCGGCGAACAGCCGGGTCGTGGTCGCCGCCGTGGCGCCGGGCGAGACGGTAATGGGATCGTTGGCGACGAAATCCACCTGGTAGCGGTCGGCGTTATTCTCCAGCAGGTGGCGGAACGCCGCCGTTACCGGCACCGCCTGATCGGGGATCAATGCCGTCAGCCAGTACTTGTCGGTGATGCCCGCCCAACCCCCCGTGGTCGCCATGTCGAGGGAGGCGCCATGGGTCTTGTCGCCCTCGGACTTCGCCTTGTCGTATGTCTGCTCCTGCAGCTTGCCGTCGAGAACGCCGAGCAGGCCCTCATGCAGGATGTAGTAGCCGGCGGTCTGCGGCTTGTAGTCGCGGCGGATGCGGGACCAGGGGTGCACGACCACGGGCGCATCCCCGGTGTTGCGGACCCGCTGCTCGGCGGTGAACAAGTAGTCGGAGTCGACCGACAGCGCGATCTCGAACACCTGGCCGGCGCCGTTGTCCCAGCTCAGCGTGACGGGCTGCGTGACGGTCAACCCCGGCGCGGACGCGGTCCAGGTGGCGTCCAGGTCCGGCACCTTCACCCCGGCATCACCCGTCCAGCCGAACTGCACGTAGTACGGCTGCGGGTCGGCGCGCGGCTCCAGCAGGCGGACCAGCGGGGACGAGGGATCGACCTGCTCGTGGTAATCGCGCAGTACCAGGTCGTCGAGCCGGGCGCCCATCAGGTTGATGCTGCCCTGCACGCGCGGCGCGCTGATCTGCAGGCGCGGCACGTCGCGCGGCGGCGGCACCGCGACCGGCTCGGTGCCCGGCGACGCCACATCCCCGGTCGGGCGCGGAGTGGCGGTGGTGGGCGTGCTCTGCGTCGCCTGCACGATATCGGCCGGCAGCGGCTGACGCTTGGGGAACAGGAGCTGGAAGCCCAGCAGGATGGCAATCGAGATGGCGATTGCGGTGAACAGACGCTTCTGGTCCATCAGCGGGCCGTCACTTTCGAGGGGCAGGGCACCGGGTCGGCGCCGCCTGCGGTCCAGGGATTGCAGCGCAGGATGCGCCAGGCAGACAGAACGGCGCCGCGCAGGGCGCCATGCCGGGTCAGGGCCTCGATGGCGTAGTGGCTGCACGACGGCTCGAACCGGCAGTTGGCGCCGATGAAGGGGCGGAGGGTCCACTGATAGACGCGGACCAGGAATACCAAAACGGGGGCGATCATCGGGGCAGCGTCTTGGCCAGGGCGCGGCGCAGGTCGTCGATCAGCAACGGGAACGGCCGCCCGCGGGTGGTGTCGCGGCCGATCAGCACCAGGTCCACGCCACGCACAGGCTCGTCGCGCAGCAACAGGCGAGCGGCTTCGCGCAGGCGGCGCTTGGTGCGGTTGCGTATGACGGCGTTGCCGACCTTCTTCGTCACGGTGAACCCTACGCGGGCCGGCGCGGCGTCCCCACGCACCAGGGTTTGCAGCACCAGGCCGTGCACCGGAGCCTTGCGGCCCTTGCTGGCGACCTGCAGGAACTCCGCGCGCCGTTTCAGTCGCAGGGGCACGTCCGGCGCCACGCCAGCACCTGACATGCCACCCGCGGCCGGGTCAGGCCGACAGGCGCTTGCGGCCCTTGGCGCGGCGGTTCGCCAGGACCTTCTGTCCGCCCACGGTGGACATGCGGGCGCGGAAGCCATGGCGGCGCTTGCGGACCAGCTTAGAGGGTTGATACGTGCGCTTCACAAGACAACTCCGATTTTCACGAGCAGGGGCGGGCCAGCCGGCCACGCAAGGGCGGTTGCCGGCGCTTCAGCCGTCAGCCCTTTGCAGAGGCGGCTTATAGGGGGCCAGGCTCGCAGCCGTCAACGTACCCTGTACTGCACGGCTGAAGCTGCCCCTTGAGGGCGCCCGCGATTGGTGCTGCATACGGGGGCATGGCACGCACACTGCTCCTGATTTCCCTGCTTGGCGCCGGGCTGGCCTTCAGTGCGGCGTTCGAGACGCTGGCCCTGCTTGGCCTGGGCGTGCCCATGCTGCTCGGCGCGGTCATTGCGGCGGCTTCGGCCGGGCTGGTCCTGCATGCGGCCCTGGACTGGAAGGTGGAGCGGCCGATCGCGGTCCTGCAAGCGCAGTTGCTGGCCATGCAGGCGTCGGGCGGCAACGCCGATGCCGCCGCGCAGGCGCACATCGACGAGGTCGAGGCGCGGGCCGCCGCCCTGCGTCACGACCTGCGCGGCGTACTGTCCCCGGCGCTGATGGTGACGGACCGGCTGCTGTCCAACCCGGACCCGGCGATCCAGCGCGCCGGCCAGGCCATCGTGCGCTCGGTGGACCGGGCGACGGCGCTGATCCAGGCGTCCAAGGAGGGAACCGCTATAGCAGCCGCAACCGAGCCGGCTGGCCCCGCCGCAGAGTGACGATGGCGGCCTGGCGGAACCGCCGGGCCAGCACGGTGGCCCGGCGCGGGTCCATGACGGCGAACCAGTGTTCCTCCCGCCATCCCCTGCCCTGCCCCACGCCGGACAGGTACTGCACGGCGCGCAGGTGGTCCTGCAGGGCGCGGCCGGCCCGCAGGTTGCGCCCGGGCGGGGCCAGGCGGGCGGCCGGATTCCAGGCGCCGATGAACGCGCCGGCCTGGTATTGCAGAAGCGGATCAAGAGCCGGACAGCGGCGGCCGATCCGAACGACGGCGCCACCGGCGGTGTAGGCGGTGGCCTGGAAAGCGCGGACCAGGTGCACCCTCGGCGGCCTAGCCAATCGTCTCAACCGGCTTGCCCCGGCCATCGCGGATGATGCTCGGGATGACGGTGATCCGCAGGCCAGGGCAGGCTTCCAACGAGTAGGAGCCGGCAACCGGGCGCAGGACGCCTGCAAGCTCGGCCTGCCCTGCGCCGTTGAGATGGATCTCCGCGCCAAGCTCGGTCGCGTGAGCGCTGCATTCGTTGGCTGGGGCGAAGACGATGCCTTGCCCGTGACCTAGGACTACTAACGTCTGGTCGAATGCGAGCCGGCGGGGCAGCAGGTCCAGCACGGCATTGACCGCGCTGGCGCCCAGCGTCAGGTTCACCCCATCGCTGGCGGCCGCGGCTTGGGCGACCTCGACGAAAAGCTCGGCAGTGCTCGATGCCTCTGTTGCCAGCCCGGCCAGCACCGCCGCCTGTGCCGCCGGCGCGGCAAGGGCGCTGCCGCGGTTCAGGTCGGTGACCAGCAGGGCGCTTTGCGCTCGCAGCAGGTCCAGCACGCCATCGCTGGTCCAACGGGCTGCCGTCTCGCGTTCGTCTTGCGTGACGCCCACGATCTGGGTGAAGGCAACGCGACCGCTGGGGGTGCTTATTGCTGCAAGCTCCGGGTCTTCGGTGAAGATGACGCTGGTGATTGCCGTATCGGACCCCAGCATGATCGGACCCTTGAGATCCATACAGTGTCCCGGCGCAAAAACGTTGCTGGTTCGGAAGACATACTGGGCCAGGTTCTGCAAAAAGTTCACGGCCCATGCGGGTGGCTGGTCACCGAGGCTGCGGGCAACTCGCAGGGTCAGCTCAAATCCGTAGCCGCTCACGCCGGGATCGGCGCCCGCCTCGCCATACAGGCTGCTGAACCCGTAGGTCACGAAGTGCCAATGTGCTCGCTCGTGCTGGCTGGCATACGCGGAGATGCCGTCCAGCGGGTCGCCACCGCCCAGCATGGCCGGCAGCGCCGCGGCGAAGTGCGAAGGCTCCTGCCCTGGATACAACCCCCGCAATGCGCCGGTGATCGCGTCCCAACCCGGCGCGTCGCTTGCGCTGCCGTCATCATCGGATGCCATGCCGGCCCCCTGCCTGTCAGTCGTCCCGGCCATCACCGAACTCCACATCGCGATGGACGTGCGCCGACATCAGCAGCCCAAAGCCGAACATCACCGTCAGCATCGCCGACCCGCCATGCGACACCAGCGGCAGCGGCACGCCCCCCACCGGGATCACCCCCATCACCATGGCGATGTTGACGAACACGTACATGAAGAAGTTCACCCCGATGCCCAGGGCCAGCAGCCGCCCGTATTGGTGCCGGCAGCGCAGCGCCATGCCCATCGCGCCCATCACGATGCAGGCCAGCACGCCAAGCACGGCCAGCCCGCCGACCAGGCCGAACTCCTCGGCGATCACGGTGAAGATGAAGTCGGTCTGCTTCTCCGGCAGGAAGTTCAGGTGGGCCTGGGTGCCCTGCAGGAAGCCCTTGCCCCACAGCCCGCCCGATCCCAGGGCGATCTTGCTCTGGATGATGTTGTAGCCGGCGCCCAACGGGTCGCTCTCGGGGTTGAGGAACGTGGTGATGCGCGCGCGCTGGTAGTCGTGCATGTGCGCGAAGGCGACCTGCGCTGCGAACGGCACCGGGATCGCCACCAGCAGCAGCTTCCACCAGCGCACCCCCGCCGCCAGGAACACCGCGCCGCCGACGACCGCGGTGATGACCGCGGTGCCCAGGTTCGGCTCCCGCAGGATCAGCGCCACCGGCAGCAGCACCATGGCGATGGGCGGCACCAGGAACAGCGGGTTGCCCATCCGCTCCCACGTCGCCTTGTGGAACCAGGCGGCCAGCGCCATCACCAGGCCGATCTTCGCCAGCTCGCTCGGCTGCGTCTGCAGGCCGCCGATGTCGATCCACCGCTGCGCGCCCTTGCCGACATGGCCGATCCGCAGCACCAGCACCAGCAGGGCAATGGACGCGGCGTAGATCGGATACGAGAACCGGGCGATGACCCGGATGTCGATCAGCGCCAGGCACAGCATCATCACCAGGCTGAACGCAAACCGCAGGATGTGCTTGGAGGCATACGGCTCCGGCGATCCCCCGGCCGCCGAGTACAGCGCGACATAGCCCACCCCGGCCAAGGCGCACAGCAGCAGCACGTAGGTCCAGCTAATCCGCCACAGCTTGGTAGCGAGTCCGAACGACGGCTCGGCGCGGATCAGCCGGCGTTCGCTGATCACAGGGACCGGCCCACGTCCGCCACGCGCTGGTCGTCGGTATGGCCGACGGGGTCGTGGGTCAGCACGTCGATCATAATGTCCCGCGCCAGCGGCGCCGCCGCGGCGGCGCCGGCGTTGCCGTGCTCCACCACCACCGACACGGCATAGCGCGGGTTGTCATACGGCGCATAGCATATGAACAGCGCATGTGGGCGGAACTGCCACGGCAGCTTGTCCGACCGGAAGCCGTGCTCGCGCTGCGCCCGCGATACCCGGCGCACCTGGCTCGATCCGGTCTTGCCGGCCAACAGCATCCCCGACACGTTGATGCGGGCGTGCGTCGCCGTGCCGCCGCCCTCGTTCACCACGGCATACATGCCCTCACGCAGGATGTGCAGGCCGTGCTCCGGCAGGCCGAGGCTGGGCCAGTCGTCCGGCTTGCTGCCGGGCTGCAGCACGCCGCCGATGGTGCGGGTCAGGTGCGGCTGCACGGCCCGGCCGGTGGCGACGCGGCTGACATAGGTGCACAGCGCCAAGGGCGTGGTCTGGATGTAGCCCTGGCCGATGCCGCAACTGATGGTATCGCCGATGTTCCACGCCTTGCCGTGCCCCATGCGCCAGGCCCGGGTGGGCATCAGGCCCTTGCGGGCGCCGGGCAGCTCGACCCCCAGGTCCACGCCGATGCCGAAGCGGTTGGCCATCGCCGCCACCCGGTCGATGCCGGTGCGGCGGGCGACCTCGTAGAAGAACACGTCGCAACTGTTCTTCAGGCCGCCGCGCAGGTCCAGGGAGCCGTGGCCGCGCTTGTTCCAGCAGTGGAACCGGGTGTCGCCGATGTCCAGGTGGCCGGGACAGTGGATGCGGTCGCCCGGGGTGATCGTCTTGGCCTCCAGCCCCGCCATGCCCACGACCATCTTGAACGTGCTGCCCGGCGCATACAGGCCGCTGGCCGCCTTGTTGATCAGCGGCGTCTTGCGGTTGCTGGTCCAGGCGTTCCACTGCGCCTGGCTGACGCCGGAGTCGAACAGGCTGGGGTCGAAGCTCGGGGTGGTGGTCATCGCCAGCACCTCCCCGTTGCGGCAATCCATCACCACGGCCGACGCGCTCTCGTCGCCCAGGCGCCGCAGGATCGCGTTCTGCAGGGTGGTGTCGATGGTCAGGCCCAGGTCCTGGCCGGGCGTGCCCTCCTGGCGGTCCAGCTCGCGGATCACGCGGCCGACCGAGTTCACCTCCATCTGCACTGCGCCCGCGCGTCCGCGCAGCTTGTGGTCCTGCGCCTTTTCCATGCCGTTGCGACCGATGCGTATGCCGGGCAGCGCCAGCATGGCGTCGCCGCCCATGTCGGTCTCGCTGGGCGGCGCGACGTAGCCCACCACGTGCGCCAGGGCCGGTCCCTGCGGATAGATGCGCGTGGTGCCGACATCGACGAAGATGCCCGGCAGGTCCGGGGCGTTGACCTCGATGCGCGCCATCTCCTCCCAGGTCAGGAACTCGCGCACGATCAGGGGAATGAAGCGGCGGCGGTGGTGCAGCTCGCGCTCGATCCGCGCGCGCTCGTGGTCGGGCAGCGGCACCACGCGGCCGAAGGTGTCCAGCGTGGCACCCACGTCCTCCGCCTCCTCGGCGGTCAGCAGCGCCCGCCAGTTCAGCCGGTTGCCGCCGACGACGGCGCCGAAGCGGTCCAGGATGCGCCCGCGCGGCGGGGCGATCAGCCGGGCGCTGAGGCGGTTGCTCTCGGCCAGGGTGGAGTAGCGTTCCCCCTCGGTCACCTGCACCTGGTACAGCTTGGCGGCCAGCAGGCCGAACACGCCGACCTGCCCCGCCCCCAACAACAGGGCGCGGCGGGTGAACACGCCGGTGCGCCTGTCCTGCTTGATGATCCGGCCCATCAGGCGGCGTCCGGGTTGGCGAGGCCGCGGTAGGCCCGGGTGAACAGCACCGCCAGCGCCGGATACAGCCCGGCGGTCAGCAGGAATTGGAACACCCCGGGGTTGCCCGGCAGCAGGCGGAACGTCAGCAGGCTGGTCAGCGCCCACTCCAGCGCCGCCGCCCCGGCCGCCACGGCGACGAAGGCCAGCCACACCAGCAGGAAGCCCTGCCCGGCCAGCACACGCCGCCAGCGCACCGCCAGGCCGTGGGCGATCAACAGGGTCAGCACGTTGATGCCCGGCGGCTCCAGCCCCAGCAGGTCGGACAGCAGGCCCAGCAGGAACACCGCCGGCGGCGGCATGGACGCCGGGCGGAACAGCGACCAGAAGAACACGCAGGCCAGCGCCGCCGCCGGCTGCAACTGCGCCTGGCCCGGCAGCCGCAGCGGGGCCGCCAGCAACAGCAGCAGCAGCGCCGTGCAGGCGGCCGGAAAGGCGGCGCGCGAGGCAGCATCCAACCGCCGCCACAGCGTCGGGCGCGGCCGGATGCCGGGCAGGCGTTCAGGCGCCACGGGGTTAGCGCCTTCGCTCGGAGGGACGGGAGGCGGACTCGGGCGGCGACACCCCGTGCAGGCCGTAGTCGAAGATGCGGACGATCTCCAATTGGTCCAGCCTGGCCGCCGGCTCGACCTCGGGCGCGTTGCTGGCGCTGTAGTGCACCACGCCGACCGGCAGGCCAGCGGGGAAGGCGTTGGCCTCGGCGGAGGTGACAACGCGCTCGCCCTCGACCGGCATCACGCCCTCCGGCCAGTGGACCAGATGGGGGCGGCTGGTGTTGGTGCCCTCTAGGATGGCGCGGGCGTGGCTGCCTTCCAGGGTCACGGGGATGCGGCTGTTCATGTCGGTGATCAGCAGCACGCGGGCGCTGCGGTTGCCCAATTCGGTGATGCGCCCGACCAGGCCATTCTCGTCCAGGGCGATCTGGCCCTTGGCCAGGCTGTTGTGCGGGCCGACCGACAGCAGCACCGCACGGGCATAGACCCCGCCGGCATCGGCGACGACACGGGCCGTGACGTAGGACGGCGCCGGGTCGGGTATCCAGTTCAGGTTGGCCTTCAGCGTGGCGTTCTCGGAGTCCAGCGCCAGGGCGACGGCGCGCCAGCGGCGGAGCTGCTCGTTCTCGGCCCGCAGGCGGTCGTTCTCGGCCCGCACCTCCACCAGCGCCTCCACGTCGGCCACGGTGCGGTGGACGCTGGCGATGGGCTGCGCGGCGGCGGCGAAGATCGGCGCCACCAGGTCGGCCAGGACCATGCGGGCGCGCTCGGTCACGGCGATGTCGGCCTTGCCCAGCAGCATCACGCCGAATGCCACGGCGATCAGCACAGGCAGGGTCAGCCGCGACAGCGCCTGGCGCACGGGGATGGACAGCCGGAACACTTGGTCGAGCCTCCCTCAGGCCGGGGCATGGCCTAGTACATCGACGTGAGGACGTTCCTCAGGCGCTTCATTTCTTCCAGCGCCCGTCCTGTACCCAATGCTACGCAACTAAGCGGATTCTCCGCCACTACAACCGGAAGGCCCGTCGCCTCGCGCAGCACCTGGTCCAGCCGGTATAGCAGGGCGCCGCCGCCGGTGAGTACAATTCCTTTGTCCACGATATCGGCGGCCAGCTCCGGCGGGGTGTTCTCCAGCGCGACCTTCACCGCCTCGACGATGGCGCCGACCGGCTCGGCCAGGCTCTCGCTGATCTGGCGCTGGCCCACCAGGATCTCGCGCGGCACGCCGTTCATCAGGTCGCGGCCCTTCACCTCGCGCCATGGCCCGTCGTCGATGTCGTCGGAGGGCATCGCGGCGCCGATGTCCATCTTGATGCGCTCGGCCGTGCTCTCGCCGATCAGCAGGTTATGGCTGCGGCGGATGTAGCTGATGATCGCCTCGTCCATCTTGTCCCCGCCGACGCGCACGCTGCGGGCATAGACGATGCCGCCCAGCGAGATGATGGCCACCTCCGTCGTGCCGCCGCCGACATCGACGATCAGGTTGCCCGAGGGCTCCGTCACCGGCAGCCCGGCGCCGATCGCGGCGGCCATCGGCTCCTCGATCAGCAGCACCTTGCGGGCGCCGGCGCTCTCGGCGCTTTCTTGGATGGCGCGGCGCTCCACGGCGGTCGATCCGCTGGGCACGCAGACGATGATGAGCGGGCTGGCGAAGCTGCGGCGGCCGTGCACCTTGCGGATGAAGTGCTTGATCATCTCCTCCGCCACCTCGAAGTCGGCGATCACGCCGTCGCGCAGCGGACGGATGGCGCTGATGTTGGCGGGCGTGCGGCCGAGCATCAGCTTCGCCTCCTCGCCCACCGCCAGCACCTGCTTCTTGCCGCGCACGTCGGCGATGGCGACCACGCTCGGCTCGGCCAGCACGATGCCCCGGCCCTTGACGTAAACCAGCGTGTTTGCGGTGCCGAGGTCGATGGCCATGTCGGCCGACATGATCCCCAACAAACGTCCGAACATGCGATCAACCTTCAACAAAGCGCGCTTCGACGAAGCACGGGGAGGGCCGACGGCATGAATAGCAGTCTGGCGACAACAGCAGCCTGGCGATTGTTGCTCGCTGGCTTAGCGAGCATGTTGCGCCGCGGCAAGACCCACCCATCACGTCTCTGTGAATATCATGATCGCAACAATACCGACCCGCACTTAATTTTGCCGTCAAGCGTTGATTTGCTGGTGGATGGGTGGACGACAGGGCGTGTGGTCATGGACCAGCCCTGCAACTGCCTGCGCTACTTTGATGGCTACACAGGAGAGTTTTGATGAAGAAGATTGCGATGAGCCTGACGCTGGTGGCCGGCCTCGGCTTGTCCGCCTGCACCGACCCCTATGACCCGGGCCAGCGCGCCCTGGGCGGCGCTGGCCTCGGCGCGCTGGGCGGCGCGGCCCTGGGTGGCATTGCCGGCGGGGGCCGTGGTGCGGCGATCGGCGCGGTGGCTGGCGGCGGCCTGGGTGCGATCGGCGGCGCCGCCACCACGCCGCAGCGGCCGTACCAGCCGGGTTATTAGCGCCTGACCTGGCCGGGAGCCCCGCTCCCGGCCAACCCGGCTAGGCTGACCCCGGCTAGGCTGACAACGCCTCTGGCGCGGTCCGCGCCCGCTTCACCAGCAGCTTGTTCAGCGCATGCACGTAGGCCCGGGCCGAGGCGACGATGGTGTCGGTGTCGGCACCCTGGCCATCGACCATCTTGCCGCCCTCCTCCAGCCGCACCGTCGTCTTGGCCTGGGCGTCCGTGCCCTCCGTCACGGCGCCGACCGAGAACAGCAGCAGCCGCGCCTCGTGCGGGAACAGGGTGCGGATGGCGTTGAACGTGGCATCCACGGGTCCGTCGCCGGATGCCTCTGCCTGGTGCACGGTCCCGTCCACCTCCAGCTCCAGCACCGCCTTCGCCGGGCCGCGCGAACCGGCGTGGATGTCCAGCGAGGTGAAGCGGATGCGGTCGTGGTCGCGGCCGACCTCGTCATCGACCAGGGCGGTGATGTCGTCGTCGTACACCACCTTCTTGCGGTCGGCGAGGTCCTTGAACCGGCGGAAGGCGTCGTTCAGCTTGTTGTCGCCGACCTCGCCGTAACCGAGCGCCCGCAGCTTGTCGCGGAAGGCGGCGCGGCCGGAGTGCTTGCCCATCACCAGGCTGCTCTTGGTCCAGCCGACGCTTTCGGGCGTCATGATCTCATAGGTGGCGGCGTTCTTCAGCACGCCGTCCTGGTGGATGCCGCTCTCATGGGCGAAGGCGTTGCGGCCGACGATGGCCTTGTTGGGCTGCACGTCGAACCCGGTGATGGTCGATAGCAGCTTGGACACTCGCAGGATGCCCGGAGTGACGATGCCGGTCTTGTACGGCGCGGCGTCCGGGCGGGTGCGGATGGCCATGGCGACCTCCTCCAGCGCGGCGTTGCCGGCGCGCTCGCCGATGCCGTTGATGGTGCACTCGATCTGCCGGGCGCCGGCGCGGACGGCGGCCAGGGTGTTGGCGACGGCAAGGCCGAGGTCGTTATGGTTGTGGGTGGACAGCACGACCGCGTCGGCGCCGGGCACGCGCTCGCGCAGCATGGTGAAGATGCGGGTCATGTCCTCGGGCACCGCGTAGCCTACGGTGTCGGGGATGTTGATGGTGGTGGCGCCGGCGCGGATGGCGGCCTCGACGCAGCGGCACAGGAAGTCCGGGTCGGTGCGGCTGCCGTCCTCGGCGGACCATTCCACGTCGTCGGCGTGCTGCCGGGCCAGGGCGACGCTGTCGGCGGTCAGTTGCAGGACGGCGTCCGGCTCCATCCGCAGCTTGTACTTCATGTGCAGCGGGCTGGTGCTGAGGAAGACGTGGATGCGCTTCCTTTCGGCGGGGCGGACCGCCTCGGCGGCGCGCAGGATGTCGGCCTGCCCGGTGCGGGCCAGGCCGCAGATCACGGGTCCCCTGATGTGGCGGGCGATGGATTGGACGCTCTCGAAGTCGCCGGGGCTGGCGATGGGGAAGCCGGCCTCCAGGACATCGACGCCCAGTTCGGCAAGCGCCTCGGCCATGCGCAGCTTCTCGGTCAGGTTCATCGAGAAGCCCGGCGACTGCTCGCCGTCGCGCAGCGTCGTGTCGAACATGATGACGCGGTCGTCCGGCAGTTGGCCGAAGCTGGGGTGGTTGATGCTCATGGCGTGGTCCTTGGATCGTGATGCTCGGGTCGGCTTCTAGGGGGTGTGCCCCCGAAGCGACGCCGGCCTAGCGATCAGCCGCGCGTGATGCTCCGGGGGCGGATAAGTCGAAGCAGGAGCGTCAGGCCGAGCAGGCGCAGGGCAGCCCGCACGACGGTGCGGAACATGGCGGCGAGAATCTGCATGGTCAGGGAAGACAGCACGCGCGGACGCTACTGCACCTGGTTGAAGGGATGCAAGTGGGGTTGGAACGCTTGATCCGTCCTCCTGATGCTCGCCATCTCGCAAGCGTCCATTGCGAGCCGGCTTCGGCGCGGCAATCCAGGGCTCCCGGCACCGGAGTTTGGCCTTGGCAGCCCCTGGATTGCCACGCCGCGAGGGCGGCTCGCAATGACGGGCGCTGGGTAGCAGCTTGCGCTGACGGGCGCCGGGTAGCAGCTCGCACTCACGGGTCTTGAGTGCGGGCGCCGGACACGGGTGCTGGGTGACCCCGCCTCACCCCGGCCGTTTCGCGGCCAGTGCGCGCAACGCCGCCCAGCGGTCGCGCCAGCCGCCGTGCAGCAGCGCCGTCATGGCGGCGAACTGGGCGGCGTCCTCTGGGGTGGCGGCGTTCAGGTGCGGACGGAAGCGGCCCCGGCGGGTGCTGACCGCCTTGGGCACCGTCATCTCCAGCAGCCCCTCCGCCCCGCGCGTGCTGCCGTATCCGCTGCGTCCGCGTCCGCCGAACGGCAGGCGCGGGTCGGCGGTGGGCACGATCAGGTCGTTGATGCAGACCGACCCGGCCCGCACCTGCGCCGCCAGGTCCCGCGCCGCGGCGGGCGGGCCGAAGATGCTGGCGCCGAGGGCATACGGACAGTCCGCGGCGGCGGCCAAGGCGGCTGCAGCATCCGCAACAGGCGCCAGCGCCAGCCAGGGTGCGAACACGTCGTGCTGCAGCAGCGCCATGCCGGGCTTGGCCGCCGCGACGACGATGGGCCGCCCGGTCCCAGCCGCGGCGATGCGCGCGCCGTCCGCCACCGCCTGGTCCAGGAGGCCGCGCAGCCGGGCAGCCACGGCGTCCGGCACGGCGGCGTCGGGGATCGCGGGCAGCAATGCCAGCAGCTTGGCCTCCAGCACCGCCGCCAGCGCCGTGGGCACGAAAACCCGGCGCGGCGCGATGCACGTCGCACCGCCGTTCAGCCGCAGCCCATAGGCCAGGCACGCCGCAACCAGGTCCAAGTCCGCTCCCGGCAACACGAACACGGCGTCCGACCCCGACAGCTCCATCGTCGCCGGCGTCAGTGTGCCGGCGGCGGCGGCCAGCACGCGTGCGCCGGTCTCAGCCGATCCCGTGAGCACGATGCGGTCGAACCCGGCATGGCTGGCGGCTTGCCCGGCGGCGGGGTCCAGCACCTGCAGCACGCCGTCCGGCAGGCCGGCCCGGCGCAGCAGCCCCGCCAGCGCCAGCATCGGCGCGGCGCAGCCCGGCGCCGGCTTCACGCACACCGCGTTGCCGGCGGCCAGGGCCTGCAGCGCCTGCGCGCCCGGCAGGAACAGCGGGTAGTTGCCTGGGGCGAGGATCAGCACGGCGCCGCACGGCTCCCGCCGCAGCTCCGCCTGCACGCCCAGCAGCCACAACGGCCGTCCGCCGCGCAGCCGCCGCGGCGCCAGCAGGGCCGGGGCACGGCGCACCAGGAAGCGTGCCGCCTCGGCCAGCGGTAGCACCTCCGCCACCAGGGTGTCGGCCGCGCGGCGCGATACCGTGGCGGCCAGCGACGCCGCCTCAGCCGCAATCAGCCGCCGCGCCCGGGCGACGACGGCCAGGCGGGCGGGCAATCCGGCCGCCGCCCAGGCGCGCCCGGCGGCTCGCGCACAGGTCAGCGCCGCGGCAACGGCGGCTTCGGAAGGCTCGGTTTCGCAGGGCAGGGTGACAAGATCGTTCATGGTCCCACTTCTAGCCCGTACCTATCGGACCATCGAGAGAGGGGCTACGTTCCACCGCATGTTGTGTCGCACCATCGCCTTCCCGCCGTGCCTGGCCCCGAGCCCGCCGCCGTGCTTCATCCCCCCAGCCCGTGCCGTGGTGTCCCGGTGACCCGCCGCGTCGCAATCATCGGCGCGGGTCCCGGCGGGCTGGCGTCGGCGATGCTGCTGGCCAAGGCGGGCGTTGACGTGACCCTGTACGAAAGCCGCGACTGCGTGGGCGGCCGTTCGAGCACCATCAGCGGCGCCTCGGACGTCGGCACCTTCCGCTTCGACATGGGGCCGACATTCTTCTTGTACCCCCGCGTGCTCAGCGACATCTTCGCCGCCTGCGGGCGCCGATTGGAGGACGAGGTGGAGCTGATCCGGCTCGACCCGCAGTACCATCTGATGTTCGAGGGCGGCGGCGACATCCAGGCCACTGGCGACATGGCGCGCATGGCGGCGGAGGTGGCGCGGTTCTCGCCCGCTGATGCCGCTGCCCTGCCCCGCTTCATGGCCGACAACCGCAAGAAGCTCGCCGCCTTCCGCCCGGTGCTGGAGAATGCCTTCAACTCCATGCGCGACCTGATGCGGCCCGAGGTGGTGCGCGGCCTGTCCCGCCTGCGCCCGCACCGCAGCGTCGATAGCGACCTCGGCACCTATTTCCGCGATGAGCGGGTGCGGCTGGCGTTCAGCTTCCAGTCCAAGTACCTCGGCATGTCGCCGTTCCGCTGCCCGAGCCTGTTCACCATCCTGTCGTTCATGGAGTATGAGTACGGCGTCTACCACCCGCGCGGCGGTACCGGCGCGGTGATGGCCGCGATGAGCCGCGTCGCCCGCAGCCTGGGCGCCAAGCTGAAGCTTGGCACGCCGGTCGAGGACATGCTGTTCGAGGGCCGCCGCGTCGTCGGCGTCCGCACCCGGGACGGCGAGGCGCGGTATGACGCGGTGGTGATCAACAGCGACTTCGCGCAGACCATGACCAGGCTGGTGCCCGATGCCATCCGCCGCCGCTGGTCGGACCGTAAGATCGCCAGCAAGCGGTTCTCGTGCAGCACCTTCATGATGTACCTCGGCATCGAGGGCGACATTCCGGACCTGTCGCACCACACGATCTACCTGGCCGACGACTACCGCCGGAACATCGCCGAGATCGAGGCCGGCATGGCCCCGGCGGAACCCAGCTTCTACGTGCAGAATGCCTGCGTCACCGACCCGGCCCTGGCGCCGCCGGGGCACTCGACGCTGTATGTGCTGGTGCCCGTCGGCCACCGCATGGACGGCGGCGCGGTCTGGGGGCCGGAGGAGGTCGCCCGCTACCGGGCGCTCACCCTGAAGCGGCTGGAGCGCATCGGCATCCCCGACATCGAGCGCCGCATCCGCTTTGAGAAGGTGCTGACGCCCGAGGGATGGGAGCACGACCTGCAGATCTACCGTGGCGCGACGTTCAACCTGGCGCACAACCTGGGCCAGATGCTGCACTTCCGCCCGCGCAACAGGTTTGAGGATTTGCAGAACGTGTACCTCGTTGGCGGCGGCACCCACCCGGGCAGCGGCCTGCCGGTGATCTTCGAGAGCGCCCGCATCACCTCGCGCCTGATGGCTGAGGACCTGAAGCTTGACCCGCACTGGGAAGCGCCGTCCGCCATGGCGTCCGATCATTACGAACCCGCCATCGCCGAGGCCCTATGAACGCAATCACTCACCGCCCTGAGCTGCCCATCGGCGTCGTCGGCGCCGGCCTGGGCGGGCTGGCCGCCGCCTGCACCCTCGCCGCGCGCGGGCACAAGGTGATCCTGTTCGACAAGAATCCCTGGCTGGGCGGCAAGGCCGCGCAACTGGAGCAGGATGGCTACCGCTTCGACATGGGGCCGACCATCCTGACCGTGCCCGGCGTGCTGGAGCGGGTGTTCCAGGAGGCCGGACGCAATATGTCCGACTACCTGGACCTGCGGCGGCTGGACCCGCAGTGGCGCTGCTTCTTCGACGACGGCGCGGTGCTGGACCTGCAGGAAGACGTGCCGGCGATGGCCGAGGTGATCGCCAAGTTCGCGCCGGGCAGCGAGGCCGGGTTCCAGGACTTCATCGGCATGTCGCAGAAGCTGCATGAGGTGTCGGAGAAGTTCTTTTTCTGGAAGTCGGTCGAGGGCATCGGCGACACCCTTGAGTTCAAGGGCATGAACCTCGCTACTTTGAAGGACGTGCTGAGCCTGCGCATGGGCACCTCGGTCGCGCAGCAGATCAGGAAGCGCGTGCCGGACGCCCGGGTGTGCCAGATGCTGGACCACTTCGTGCAGTATGTCGGAAGCTCCCCGTACCAGTCCCCGGCCGTGCTGTGCAGCATCGCGCACATGCAGACCGAGAAGGGCGTCTGGTACCCCATGGGCGGCACCCGTGCGGTGCCCTTGGCGTTGGAGCGGCTGGCCGGCGAGCTGGGCGTCGATCTGCGCCCTGGGGTGGGCATCAGCCGCATCCTGTCGGACGCCGGGCGCGTGACGGGCGTGCTGACGGATGGGGGCGAGACCGTTGCCCTGTCCTCCGTTGTCAGCAACATGGACAGCGTACGGACCTACGGTGAGCTGGTCGGTGGCAAGCCGCAGGCCAGCTTTTCCCGCCGCTGGAAGCGTGACCCGGCGTGCTCGGGCGTCGTGCTCTACCTCGGCCTCGACCGCCGGTATGACCACCTGGCGCACCACGACTTCGTGTTCTCCAAGGACCCGGAGGAGGAGTTTGACTGGATTTACGGCAAGGGCGAGCCGGCGCCGGACCCGACTTGCTACATAGCCGCCCCCTCTGGCACCGAGCCGGGCGTGGCGCCGCCGGGCGGGGAGGCGCTGTACATCCTGGTGCACACGCCGTTCCTGCGGGAGCACCATGACTGGTCGAAGATGTTCGCACCTTACCGCCGGGTCATCTTCGACAAGCTGGCCCGTTGCGCCGGGATGGGCGACCTGGAGGAGCGGATCCGGTTCGAGCACCACCTGACGCCGCAGGATATCCACGAACGCTACCGCGTGCTGAACGGGGCGATCTATGGCCTGGCCAGCCATGGCAAGGTCAACGGCGCATTCAAGCCGGGCAACCGCTCGCGCGACCTCAAGGGGCTTTATCTGGCTGGCGGGGCGGCGCACCCCGGGCCGGGGATGCCGATGGTGCTGATGAGCGGCTGGATCGCCGCAGACAGCCTGTCGCAGGACGTGGCCGGCGTCAGAACGGCCGAACCCGTCAGTGCCTGACATCGGAGAGCCGGCGCTCCGGGCGCCCGCGGTTCGCCGGCCGGACCCGGTCGCGGCCCGGTCGGACCGGATGTTCTGGGCGTTCGGCTGGTACTTGCGGTGGTACTTCTACCGCCGGTTCCATGCCGTACGCCTGTCCCGCACCGGGCTGCTGCCGGATGTCGCCGCCCGCCCGGTCATTATCTACAGCAACCACCCGTCCTGGTGGGACCCGGCGCTGTACATCCTGCTGTGCACGCTGCTGTTCCCCGGCCGCCGCGGCTATGGCCCCATGGACGCCAAGGCGCTGGGCAAGTACGGGCTGTTCGAGCGCATGGGCGTGTTCGGCATCGCGCTCGACAGCCCGCGCGGGGCCGCGCACTTCCTGTCTACCAGCCTGGACATCCTGGCCGATGCCGAGAGCATCCTGTGGATCACCGCCGAGGGCGAGTTCACCGACCCGCGCCGCCGCCCCATCCAGTTGCGGCCCGGCCTGGCGCACCTGGCCCGCCGCGTGCCCGGCGCCGTGATCCTGCCCCTGGCCATCGAGTACACCTTTTGGAACGAGAGCAAGCCGGAAGCCCTGGTGCGCTTCGGCACGCCGATCCAGGGCGGCAGGGGGCGCAGCGTGGCCGAATGGACCACCCATCTGGAGGGCGAGCTGACCCGCACGATGGATGCGCTCGGTGCGGAATCGACGCAGCGCGACCCCCGCCTGTTCCGGCGGCTGCTGCGCGGCATCGCCGGCGTCGGCGGCATCTATGACCTGTGGCGCCGCGGCCGTGCCCTGGCCGGGGGCCGCCGCTTCGACCCGCGGCACGAGCAGCGCGAGTGACCGCCCTCGCCTGGGTCGCCCTGTTCCTTGCCGTGGGGCCACTCGTGCTGGGTCTGTGGAACCTGCTGCTTTACCGCGTGCCAGCGCCTGCTACCGGCACCCCCGCCTTGTCGGTGCTGATCCCGGCCCGCAACGAGGAGGCCAACATCCGCGAGGCCTGCGCCGCCGTGCTGGCCAGCGTCGGGGTGGACCTGGAACTGATTGTGCTGGACGACGCCTCCACCGACCGCACGCCGGCCATCCTGCAGGCCATCGCCGACCCGCGGCTGCGCGTGGCGACGGCGCCGCGGCTGCCGCCGGGCTGGTCGGGCAAGCAGCACGCCTGCCACGTCCTGGGCGGCCTGGCCCGGCACGAGCTGATGGTGTTCGTGGACGCCGACGTGCGCCTGCAGCCGGATGCGCTGGTCCGCATGGCCGGGTATATGCAGCGCCATCCGGTCGGGCTGGCCAGCGGGTTCCCGGCGCAGGTCACCGTCACCTGGTCGGAGCAGTTGCTGCTGCCGCTGATCCACTTTCTGCTGCTGGGCTACTTGCCGATGGTGGCGATGCTGCGGTCGGTGGCGCCGGGGCTGGGCGCCGGGTGCGGGCAACTGTTCATCGCCCGGCGCGAGGCGTATGTGCAGGCGGGCGGGCACACGGCGATCAAGGCGTCGCTGCATGACGGCCTGATGCTGCCGCGCGCCTTCCGGCAGGCGGGGTTGATGACGGGGCTGTTCGACGCCAGCCCCTTTGCCCGCTGCCGCATGTATGCCAACGCCGGGCAAGTCTGGGAGGGCTTATGCAAGAACGCGACCGAGGGCATGGCGAAGCCGCGCGCCCTGCCGGTGTGGACGGTGATCCTGTTCGGCGGCCAGGTGCTGCCGGCGCTGCTGGTGCTGGCGGCGGTGCTGCGGCTGGAGGCGCCGGGTGGGATGGCGGCGCTGGCGCTGGCGGCCTCGATGGGGCTTCGGCTGGTGCTGGCGGCGCGGTTCCGGCAGCCTTGGGCGGCGGCGGTCCTGCATCCGGTGGGCGTGCTGGCGCTGCTGGTGGTGCAGTGGTCCGCCCTGGTGCGCGCCGCGCGGGGGCGGCCGGCTACCTGGCGCGGGCGGGCCTATACGGCGCAGTAGCGCTGCTGGGAGCGGGCTTGGCCCCCGGGATGGCATCGGCGGCGACGCTGGACGTGGTGGTTGCCAACCTGCGTAACGACAACGGCCATGTCCGTGTTGCCGTCTGCACGCAGGCGACGTTCCTGAAGGAGCACTGCGATTACAATGCCGCGGTCAAGGCGAAGGCCGGAGAGGTCGTGGTGAGGTTGGAGGTTCCGCCGGGCACCTGGGCGGTGCAGGCCTTCCAGGACGAGCACGACCATGGCCAGGTGGACCGCAACCTGCTCGGCATCCCCACTGTCGGCCTGGGGTTCAGCAACGATGCGCCGATCCACTTCGGGCCGCCCAAGTATGCCGATGCGGCCTTTCAACTCGGCGCGGCAGGCGGACGCATCCGGCTGTCGCTGCGATATTTCTAGGAGCCTCGCATGGGCATCGCCCTTCCGACCGATCCACCGCCGTACTTCGACGCCCACCTGTTCGTCTGCACCAACCGCCGCCCGGACGGCCACCGCCGCGGGTCCTGCGCGGCGGGCGGGTCCGAGCACCTGCGCGACTACATGAAGGCGCGGGCCAAGGAGTTGGGCATTGCCAACCTGCGGGTGAACAGCGCCAGTTGCCTGGACCGGTGCGAGCTGGGGCCGTGCCTGGTGATCTATCCCGAGGGTGTCTGGTACCGCATCGATAGCCGGGCGGACGTTGACACCGTGTTGCAGGCGCATGTGATCGAGGGCGGGCGGGCACAAGCGCTGATGCTGCCGGCTGGGCCGCCTTCGTAGCTGCGGGCTTGCGGGAGCGGCGATGCGCCCCCATCATAGTGCTTCAACTTGATGGAAGGAGGTGATCCAGTGTCTCATTGTTTGACTTTGCGGTCTTGTGCCGTGACCTGGACGCCCGTCGCATCCCACTTGGCTGCGGCTGGCTGAACGCCCGCGTCCGGCAGCCAAGGCTGTCGAACAATGTGGAGGCCCCGGGAGTGATCCCGGGGCCTTCTGCATGTCTGGGGGTTCCCTTCTCCCTCTCCCCCTTCGGGAGAGGGCCGGGATGAGGGGGGCTGCGCGAACCGCGTTCCCCCCGTTTGACCGTTCTCAATCAGGTGCGGCTTGGCCCTTCCCCCTCACCCCAGCCCTCTCCCGGAGGGAGAGGGAGTCAGAGTCGTGCTGATGCTGTCGGCCAGGGTGCGGCCGGACGTGTAGGCGTCCTCCACCCGCCGCCCCAGGCACCAGTCGCCGCAGACTCCGAGGCCCGCCGCAGCATCCCATAGCGCCGGGTGGCCCAGCGGCGCGTCCGCCAGGGCGTAGCGCCAGCGATGCACCGCAGCATAGGCCGGCACCTGATGCAGGCCGGTTGCGGCTGTGAATTCCTGCAGCAAAAGCCGTTTGACCTCATCGGCATTCATTTCCAGGTGGTCGCGGGACCACCCGGCTCCGGCGTTCGCCACCCAGCACTCCGGCGCCCGGCTTCGCCCCGGACGCGACGAGTCCCGGGCGATCCAGGCCAGCGCGCCAGCGGGCGAGAGCAAGTCAGGCAGGTCGGTCGCCTCGGGGAAGGCCAGCATCAGTGTCCAGCACGGCGCCATGCCGGCGCGGTCGGCCTCCGCTGCGAAGGGGTGCGCCAGGCTGTGCAGCAGCGCGCCCGCCTGCGGTGCCGGCAGCGCCAGCACGATGGCGTCGAACGGCCCGGCGACCTCGCCGCCCTCCTGCGTCACCAGGCCGGGGCGGGTCGTGGCGGCATCCAGGTGCCGCACCATCCAACCCCCGGGTGTCCGTGCTAGGTGGGCGACATGGCGCATTGCCTGCATGGTGCCGACGCCCAGCCCGGCCATGTGCCGGGCCATCGCGGACATGCCGGGCGTGCCGGCCCAGCGCCCGGCGCCGGGTGCAGGCCAGGGCGCCGCATCGCCGGCCTCCGCCATGCCGGCCAGCACAGCCTGGAACGCCGGGCCATGGGCGCTGGCATACTGCGCGCCGTGATTGAAGTGCAGGCCGCCCACCCGCCGGGTCGCCAGCCGTCCGCCGACGCCGCGGCCCTTGTCGAACACCGTCAGCGCCGCGCCGCCCGCGTGCAGCGCCCCCGCGCAGGCCAGGCCGGCCATGCCTGCCCCCACGATTGCAATGCGTTGCTGGGTTGGAACGTGCAAGGATATCGCCATGGCGCAATGCTGTCCCGCCTCGCTCCATGCTGCAAGATCGGCATTTCCAGTTGCACCCCGGCCCAGCCCTGTCGATATAACAGGGCATCTTGAGTCAGGACCACCCTATGAGCCGCCCTGCCCTCCGCATCATCCGCCACGACGCAGCGGACGGAACCGCCCGGTTCGAGTTCGAGGTTTGGGACCCTTGGGCTGCCGCCTATACCCCGCAGCCCGGCCTGAACGACGCCCTCCATACCATCGACGACATGCTGGAGCGCGTGCGGCAGATGTGGATCGCGCAGGACCCGGCGCAGACCACCTTGGCCGATGTGCCCGACCCGAGCCTGCCCGACGACCTGGAATGGGCGGAGTTCCGCGCCAGCGCCCAGGCCAACAAGGTGCATGAGACCCGCAACTTCGACGCGCGGCACTGGCGCAAGGCGATGGGCGGACGTGCGGGCGCGGTCGAGACGACCTGCAACGAGGTCGGCTACCGCCCCGCCTAGGGGGCAGCCTACCCCGCTTGCAGCGGTTCGCTTGGAGCCCGCCCTGAACCCATGCTGGATTTCGGCGTTGCGGGCGAATGGACATGAATGCCAAGGCGCTCGAAATCCACCGCAGGCTGTGCGCGCTGTATGGCTGCCCCATCGCCTATTTTCATGCGCTTGATCCGCTGAGCGAGCTGGTCAGCTCCCTGCTGTCCCACCGCACCCGCAATGCCGACAGCGGGGCGGCCTTCAAGGCACTGCGGGAGCGTTATCCCGATTGGGCCGCCGCCGCCGCCGCACCGGTGGCAGACGTGCAGGCGGCGATCCACCGCGTGACCTGGCCGGAGCAGAAGGCGCCGCGCATTCAGTCGATCCTGCGCGCCATACAGGCCGAGCGCGGGGCGCTGTCGCTCGACTTCTTGGCGGACCTGCCGGTGGAGGAGGCCCGTGCCTGGCTGGAGCGCCTGCCCGGCGTGGGGCCGAAAACCAGCGCCGCCGTGCTCAGCTTCAGCGTGCTGCGCCGGGCTGCGCTGCCGGTGGACAGCCATCATCATCGGGTGGCGGCGCGGACGGGGCTGATCCCGGCGGACCTGGCGGTGGGGCCGTCGCACCGCGTGCTGGCCGCGCAACTGCCGCCGGACTGGGACGCTCAGAAGGTTTACGACAACCATGAAGTGCTGATGCTGCACGGCCAGCGCTGTTGCTTCTATCGCAACCCCGCCTGCGAACGCTGCCAGTTGCTGGACCTGTGCCCGGCCGGGCAGGCGATGCATCCGGAGCTACGGGCCTTGCCGCCGCCAGCCGCTGCGCCGCATGTGCATACGTGAGGGCCGTGACGGCGGGGGAAGGTTGTTGGCCGTCGTGAGGCGGGTGCCGCCGCGCACCGCCTGGACGCCGATATGGGCCGTGTGCTGGCGGATGGCGGCCCAGCCACTTGCGACCGTGGATTAGGCCGAGACCCGGTGTTTGGCCGGCGTTGGCCGCCCTGCACGGCGGCCCCCCCTCAAGGCGCAGGTGATACAGCGTAAGCTGCAACCATGTCCGATTCGCTGCTGCTGCTCGCTTGCTTCCTGCTGGCCGTGCTCTGCGCCATGGTCCTGGTCCTGCTGCTCCGCCGTCCGCCGGGCGGGGATGCCGTGCAGCACCTGCGCTTGCTGGCCGAGCAGGGCGCCCTGGGCCAGCGGGCGGAGGCAGAGGCGACCCGGGCGCGGCTGGCCGACGCAGAACGCGCGCTGTCGGTCCGCGCCGAGCAATCCCGGCTGGAGTTGCAGGCCACGCTGGGCACCCTGTCCACCAGCATCGCCCGCGACCAGGGCGACGCCCGGGCGCTGCTGGAGCAGAAGCTGCGCGAGATGGGCGAGCAGTCCGCCCAGCGCCTGGCCGACATCCAACGCAGCGTCAGCGAGGGCCTGCACCAGGCGGTGGAACGCAGTGTGCAGGGCAGCTTCCAGCGTGTGGTGGACCAGTTCGCCCAGGTGCAGAAGGCGGTCGGCGACGTGCAGGCCGTGACGGCGCAGATCGGCGACCTGAAGCGCATCTTCTCCAACGTGAAGACCCGTGGCGGCTGGGGCGAGATGCACTTGCGCGCGCTGCTGGACGACGTGCTGCCGGCCGGCGCCTACCACCTGAACCGGAAGCTGCGCGAGGACAGCGACGACGTGGTGGAGTTTGCCGTCGTCATGCCGATGAAGGGCGATCGGCGCCCCTTGCTCGCCATCGACGCCAAGTTCCCGGCCGAGGACTTCGACCGCTTGCTGCTGGCCGCCGAGGCCGGGGATGCCGAGGGCGAACGCACCGCCCGGCGCGGCCTTGAGCTGCGGCTGCGCGGCGAGGCCAAGAAGATCGGCGGCAAGTATATCAACCCGCCCGTCACGGTCGATTTCGCAATCATGTACCTGCCGACCGATGGGCTGTATGTCGAGGCTGCCCGCATGCCCGGCCTGATCGAGGCCCTGAACCGCGAGCACCGCGTGCTGCTGATCGGCCCCAGCCTGGCGCCCGCGCTGCTGCGGACGATCCAGTTGGGCATCCTGACGCTGTCCCTGGAGCAGAAGGCCGATGAGATCCAGCGCCTGTTGGGCACGACGAAGACCGAGATGGCCAAGATGGACCTGGTGCTGGAGCGGCTCGCCAAGCAGGCCGGCGCCTTCAGCAACACCATCGACGACGCCCGCACCCGCACCCGCGCCGTCGGCCGCCACCTGCGGGAGGTGGAGGGGGTGGATGCGGATGCCAGCCTGGAGAAGCCCTCTTGCCCTCCTTCCGGGCACGATGATCGCACGTGATGCAGGGGCTGCCCTGACTCCCTCTCCCACTTCGGGAGAGGGCTGGGGTGAGGGGGTCTTGCGGCGCAGTCCTCACCGGGGTGGGGCCTCGGTCCAACAGCACCATCGCGCTGTCATGCTGCACCGAAGGCTCCCTCACCCCAGCCCTCTCCCGAAGGGGGAGAGGGAGAAGGCGCATTGCCGCGGCGTGCGCTGCCGCCATACATAAGCAGCTTGATGGCTGCATCCTCCTCCCTGCTGATCCCCGACGCGCCCGCCGTGGTCGCCGGGCATGGCCGCGCCGCCGTGCTGACGATGGATGGCGAACTGCTGGCCTTGCCGGCGGAGGAAGCGGCGCACCTGCTGCGGGACGGCCCGCCGCCGCTGCTGGTCCATGCCCCCGCCACCCTGCGCCGCCTGGGCCTGCGCCCGATGCCGGCGCTGGATCTGCTGGAGCTGTTCGCTTTCGCCATGCCCGCCCGCCCGGTGGCGCCGACGCCGCGCGGCCTGGCCCTGGCGCTGGACCTCGATCCGCCCGGCACGGCGGAGGACGCGGTGGCGCTGCTGCCGGACATCGCCGCCGCCCTGCTGCGCCACCTGGAACGCGCGCGGGACCTGGCGCTGAACAAGGACGCCGCCGGGCTGGCGGCGCGCATGGGCCAGGCGGGGTGGCCGTGGGCGCGCCTGGTGATGGCGGCCCTCGGCCAGCCCAAGGCCAAGCCCGCCGCCGACGCCCTCAAGGTGTGGCGGCGCCTGCCGGAGTGGGAGGACCAGGCGCCGCCCCCAGCCCCCGGGTGCCTGCCCGTCGAGGCCGCGGAGGCGCGGACCCGGCTGGCCCGGATGCTCGGCCCCGACGCGGAGCAGCGGCCCGGCCAAGCCGACTACGCCAGCGCCGCCACGCACGCCTTCCTGCCGCGCGCCGCCCCCGGCGATCCGCAGGTCGTGCTGGCCGAGGCCGGCACCGGCACGGGGAAGACCCTCGCCTACGTCGCCCCGGCCAGCCTGTGGGCCGAGCGCAACGGCGGCAGCGTTTGGGTCAGCACCTACACCCGCCACCTGCAGCGCCAGATCGACATCGAGCTGTCCCGCCTGTTCCCCGACCCCGCCGAGCGCCGCCGCCGCGTGGTGATCCGCAAGGGCCGCGAGAACTACCTGTGCCTGCTGAACATGGAGGAGCACGTGAACTCCGCCGCCGTCAGCGCGGGCGGGCTGGTGGCGTTGGGGCTGGTGTCGCGCTGGGCCTTGGCGACGTCGGACGGCGATATCCAGGGCGGCGACCTGCCGGGCTGGTTCCCCGAGCTGTTCGGCCCCGGCCTGCTGCCGGCCATCGCCGACCGCCGGGGCGAGTGCATCCATGGCGCCTGCCCGCACTACCGTACCTGCTTCGTGGAGCACACCATCCGCCGGGCGCGCGGGGCCGAGCTGGTGGTGGCGAACCACGCGCTGGTGATGGCGCAAGCGGCCTGGGGCGGCATCGACGACGACAGCGTGCCCAGCCGGTATGTGTTCGACGAGGGCCATCATGTGTTCGACGCCGCCGATGGCGCGTTCTCTGCCGCGTTGTCCGGGGTGGAAGGGGCGGAGCTGCGCCGCTGGCTCCTGGGGGCGGAGGGCAGCCGGTCCCGCGCCCGCGGGCTGCGGAAGCGGCTGGAGGACCTGGTGGCCGGCGACCCCGAGCTGGAACCGCCGCTAGATGCCGCGCTGCAGGCGGCCCGCGCGCTGCCCGCCACCGGCTGGGCGCTGCGGCTGGCCGATGGCGGCACGGACGCGACGCCGGCCGAGGCGTTCCTGCGCCTGGCCCGGCTGCAAGTGCTGGCCCGCGCGGCGGAGGGCGCCGCCGCCGATGGCCGCGAGGGCGGGTATCGCGGTGCCAGCGAGTGCGACCTGTACCCGGTCTCCGCCGGGCTGCCGGACGCCGCCGCGCAGCTTCGCCGCGCCCTGCACCGCACCGCCGAGCCGTTGCAGACCCTGCTGGACCGGCTGGGCGCCAAGGTCGAGGCGGAGTCGGAGGACATGGACCCTGCCCAGCGCAACCGCATCGAGGCGACACGGCGGTCGGTGAAGCGCCGGGCCATCGACCGGCTGCAGGCCTGGATGGCCATGCTGGATGCGGTCGCCGCTCCGCCGCCCGAACCCGGCGCCCGGCCGCTGCACGTCCACACCCTGCACCTGGACCGTCGAGACGTCGGCGACCGCGACGTGGGCCTGCACCGGCACTGGCTGGACCCCACGGTCCCGTTCGCCGCCAGCCTGGCCGCCCCGGCGCATGGCGTGCTGATCACCTCCGCCACGCTGCGCGACACCGGGGAGGCTGATACCGAGGCCGCCTGGCTGTCCGCCGAGGCGCGGGTCGGCGCCGAGCACCTGCCGTCGCCCGCGTTGCGCGTGTCGGTCGCCAGCCCATTCGACTATGCGCAGCAGACCCGGGCCTACGTTGTGACGGATGTTGCGCCGGGCGACCTGGGGGCGCTGGCGGCGGCCTACCGCGCGCTGTTCCAGGCGTCGGGCGGCGGCGGCCTGGGCTTGTTCACCGCCATCGCCCGGCTGCGCGCGGTGCACGAGCGCATCGCGCCGGAGCTGGAGGCCGCTGGCATCCAACTGCTGGCGCAGCATGTGGACGCCATGGACAATGCCACCCTGGTGGACGTGTTCCGGACCGAGTTGGATTCGTGCCTGCTCGGCACCGACGCCATGCGCGACGGCGTCGATGTGCCCGGCCGCGCGCTTCGGCTGGTGGTGTTCGAGCGCGTGCCCTGGCCGCGCCCGGATATCCTGCACCGCGAGCGCCGGGTGCACCTGTCCGGCGGCGACCCCAAGGGCTACGACGACAGCAAGGCCCGGCTGCGGCTGCGCCAGGCGTTCGGGCGGCTGGTGCGGTCCGCCACCGACCGCGGCGTGTTCGTGCTGCTGGACCGCCGTACGCCGAGCCGGCTGCTGTCGGCGTTCCCGGCTGGCGTGGTGGTGCGCCGGGTCGGGCTGGCGGAGGCGGTGGCGGAAACCCGGGACTTCCTGGCGCACGCGCCCATCACGCTGGCCTCCATTGCTCCGCCCTCCGTCGCCCCGTCATCCGTCACCCCATCCTCCATCACCCAGGCGTAACTTGCCGGGATCACGGGTTTCCCGGATGGTGCAGCGCAGGATGGTAAGGGAAACAGGGATGCTGGCCAGGACAGGACTTGATCCGCAAGAGGCGCTGGTATGCACCATGGTGCTGGTCGCCGCCGCCGATGGCGGAATCACCGACCGGGAAATCGGCGTGATGTCCGGCCTGGTGCAGACCTTGCCGGCGTTTCAGGACTTCAGCAGCGAACGGCTGGAGGTCGCGTCCGAGGCAGCCGTGGGCCTGCTGGAGGAGGACGAGGGCCTGGAGCACGCGGGCCAGATGATCCGTGACGCCCTGGAGCCGCGCCTGCGGGAGACCGCCTACGCCCTGGCGTGCGACGTGGTGGCCGCCGACCGCCGCGCGTCGCAGCCGATGCTGCGGATGCTGGAGCTGGTGATGGCGGAGCTGCGGATGGACCCCCTGGTCGCCGCCGCCATCGAGCGGGCGGCCCGCGCGCGGCACCAGCGGATCGAGCGGGCGGCTTGACGGGGTGACGGCCTATTTGGTGGCGCGGCTTGCTGTGCATGACGAAGCCGGGTTTGCGAATTACCGGGACCGGGTCACGCCGGTGATTGCCGCGCATGGCGGACGGTACATCGTCCGTGGCGGGGCGTTGGAGACCCTGGAGGGCGACTCGCCGCCGGGACGCCTGGTGATCGTGGAGTTCCCGTCGATGGAGGCGGCGCGGGGGTTCTACCACAGCGCCGATTATGCGCCGGTCTTGCAGCTTCGGCTGGCGAGTGCTGCGTCGGACGTGTTGCTGGTTGAAGGGCTGCTGCCTGGCTGAGCCGCCTTCTTCCTCCTCCTGGAGAGGGCTGGGGTGAGGGACGCGGCAGGAGCCCAGCTTGCCGGCTTGGGGACAAGCTCTGCTCTTGATGGGGTGGTTCGGCCCTTGCCGCTTCCCTCACCCCACCCCTCTCCCGGAGGGAGAGGGAGCAGGCAGTGTTTCCCGCCCGGGTGGTACATTCATTGAGCGCAGGAGCGCGTACGATCTAAGTGAGCACAGCCCCGCCTGCCCTGCTGTTCCTGCATATGTTCGCCGGGTCCGGCCTTGCCTGGGCGCCCACTGTGCAGCACCTGCCCGGCCACCATTGCATCACCCCCGACCTATGCGGCTTCGGCGCGGCCCCGCCTCCGGACCCCGGTGCCACCCTGGCGGACTGGGCGGACGAGGCGGCGGCCCTTGCGGTGCCGCTGGGCCGGTTCGTGCTGATTGGGCACTCCATGGGCGGCAAGATTGCAACCCTGCTTGCATCCCGGCGACCGGCGGGGCTGGCCGGCCTGGTGCTGGTCGCACCCAGCCCGCCGACGCCGGAGCCGATCCCGGACCGTGCCGCCATGCTGTCCGGCTTCCATGATCCGGCTGCCGCGGCCCACACCGCCCGGGAGATCAGCGCACGCCATGATGATCCCGCGGTGATGCAACGCCTCATCGAGGATAGCCTCCGCACGTCGCATGGCGCCTGGCGGTGGTGGATCGAGCGCGGGTCGCGCGAGGATATCGCGGAGTCGGCGGCCGCCATCGACATCCCGGTGCTGGTGGTGGCCGCGACCGACGACGCCAATATCCCGCCACCGCTGCTGCGGCAGGAGGTGGTGGCGCGCATCCCCGGCGCGACGCTGACGATCCTGCCCGGCAGCCGGCACATGATCCCGCTGGACGCGCCGGGGCCGCTGGCGCAGGTGATCGAGGATTGGGTGAGCAGGATTTGACCGGCATGGCAACGGATCGTGGAGCGGCGCCGGAAGGATGGGTGCTGTACCCGACCAAGGCATTCGGCAGCCATGTCGGACCCTTCTACATGCCTCCGGGCGGCGGCACCGCGCAGTGCGGCTTCGTCGCCGACGGACGGCACGGCAACAAGCGCGGCGTGGTGCACGGCGGCATGCTGGCCACTGCCTTCGATGTGGCGCTGGGCAACGCGGCGTGGGAGGCCGGCGGCGGCCGGCCCTGCGCCACGGTGCAGCTCAATGTGCAGTTCCTGGGCGCGGTGCAACTCGGGGAGTTCGCGGTCGTCGAGGCCGAGGTGGTGCGAACGACGCGCAGCCTGGTGTTCCTGCGCGGGGTGATGCGGGTGGGCGCGAAGGGCGTGGCGATGGCGGACGGCGTGTGGAAGATCCTGGACTGGCGCGGGCCTCCGCCGGACCTGACCTGATGCTGGCCCGCTAATGGGGGAGGGGCCGGCAGAGTTCGCCGAGCGTGTGCAGGGCCGGCTTGACCGGCTGGGCCTGACGCCGGAGGAGGTGGCCCGCACGGCCGGGCTGCCGGCGGACTTCCTGGTGAAGCTGCAGGGTGGCGGCCCACCGCCGCGCGGCCCGCGCCTGGTGCGGCTGGCGGAGGCCCTGGCGACCTCGGTCAGCTACCTTGTCGGGCTGGACCCCGATACCCCGGTGCCGGACGAGTTGGTGACCGACGAGCAGGGCAGCCTGGGGCTGTTGGCAGGTGATGAGGAAGTGCTGCTGCGCGCCTATCGCAGGCTGGACTTCTCGGCCAAGGCGGCGCTGCTGCAGGTGGTGCAGCGCATGGCGCCGGAACCGCTGGCGTTCGAGAACAAGCCGCGTCAGGCACCGCCGCGGGGTTAGGCCTGTAGGTAGGCCGCCACCGGACCGGTCAGCCGCATCCGGCGCGCCACGTCCACGGGGACCAGCCGGGCCGCGACGGTCTCCCGGTTGTCCAACCGCAGCGGCGGCAGGCGGTCCAGGTGCAGGGTGAAGAAATGAACCCGGTCGCGGCGGCCGTCCCAGGGGCCGCACAGCACGCCGGCCGGGCGCAGGACGGGCGCGGCCAGGCCGGTTTCCTCCGCCAGCTCGCGCCGGGCTGCGGCCTCGGGCGCCTCGTCACGGCGGACGCCGCCGCCGGGGAACGACCACCCCGCCCGGTAGGAGGCGCGCACCAGCAGCAGCGATGGGCCGGCGTGGACCGCGACCAGCGCGCCCTGGTGCGGGGGCCGCCGCAACCGCCACCAGGCGCAGGCGAGCGGGAAGCCAAGGCGGAACGCAGCCTGCCAGGCGCGGTCGAGCGGGGTGGCGGCGGGGTGTTCCAAGTCGGGCACGGCGACACCTCCGGGCGACGGCTTGCTCCTGCTGCTGGGAGCGGGGCACCTTGCGCCGGAGCACCCTACGGCTTGCCGATGCGTCCCGCGATAGGGTAGCCCTGATGAGTCAGCCCCAAAGGACCCCCATGCCCGCCAAAGATGTGAAGAAAGTCGTGCTCGCCTACTCCGGCGGCCTGGACACCAGCGTGATCCTGCGCTGGCTGCAGACCACCTACGGATGCGAGATCGTCACCTTCACCGCCGACCTCGGCCAAGGCGAGGAGCTGGAGCCTGCCCGGCGCAAGGCCGAGCAGATGGGCGTCAAGGAAATCTTCATCGACGACCTGCGCGAGACGTTTGTCCGCGACTTCGTGTTCCCGATGTTCCGCGCCAACACGCTGTATGAGGGGCAGTACCTGCTGGGCACCAGCATCGCCCGCCCCTTGATCGCCCAGCGCCAGATCGAAATTGCGGAAATGGTCGGCGCCGACGCGGTCGCCCATGGCGCGACGGGCAAGGGCAACGACCAGGTGCGGTTCGAGATCGCCTACTATGCCCTGAAGCCCGACATCAAGGTGATCGCCCCCTGGCGCGAGTGGGACCTGACCAGCCGCACCCGCCTGCTGGAGTTCGCCGAGCTGAACCAGATCCCCGTCACCAAGGACAAGCGCGGCGAGGCCCCGTTCAGCGTGGACGCCAACCTGCTGCACAGCAGCAGCGAGGGCAAGGTGCTGGAGGACCCGGCCGAGGAGGCGCCCGAGTTTGTGTATCAGCGCACCATCCGCCCCGAGGACGCGCCGGACAGCCCCACCGTCATCAGCGTGGACTTCGCGCATGGCGATCCCACGCACATCGACGGGGTGGCGCTGTCCCCGGCGGCGCTGCTGACCCGGCTGAACGAGCTGGGCCGCGCCAACGGCATCGGGCGGCTTGATCTGGTGGAGAACCGCTTCGTCGGCATGAAGTCGCGCGGGGTTTACGAGACGCCCGGCGGCACCATCCTGCTCGCCGCCCACCGCGGCATCGAGAGCATCACGCTGGACCGCGAGGCCGCGCACCTCAAGGACAGCCTGATGCCGCGCTACGCCGAGCTGATCTACAACGGCTTCTGGTTCAGTCCGGAGCGGCGGATGCTGCAGGCTGCCATCGACGAGAGCCAGCGCAGCGTCAGCGGCCGGGTGCGGTTGAAGCTGTATAAGGGCAACGTGACCTGCATCGGGCGCGAAAGCCCGAACAGCCTGTACTCGATGAAGGTCGTCACCTTTGAGGACGACCAGGGCGCGTATGACCAGGTGGACGCGCAAGGCTTTATTAAGCTGCAGGCCCTGCGCCTGCGCCTTGGTGCGATGGCCGGCCGGCGCGGGGGAACGCTGTAGCTGGCTCCCTCCTCCTCCGGGAGGGGGCAGGGGTGAGGGAAGCGGCAAGCGCTGCCCCTTGGCGCATAGGGACCGGTCCGCCCGAAACCGAGGCCGGTCCGTGCGGCCTCCCTCACCCCAACCCTCTCCCGAAGGGGGAGAGGGAGCCAGCGCCGTCCTTATGCCATCTGCTCCTTACTCGCAGCGTCGGCGCGGCGTCGCTGGCACATGCTGCTTCCGAACGGTCCCGCCGTCACCCCCGCAGCCGCCGCGGGATCAGCGCGCCGCTGCACGCGGTCAGCACCAGCGTCGTCGCCATCAGCAGCAGCGCCATCGCCGAGGCGAACGGCCAGTTGTTGTTCGTGCTGAACTCCCAGTACAGCAGCGGCGCCATCATCTGGAACCGCGGGCCGCCCAGCAGGTACGGCGTCGCATAGGCGTTCATCGCCAGGATGAAGCACAGGATGCCCGCCGTCAGCGTGCCCGGCAGCGCCAGGGGCCACACCACGCGCCAGAACCTGCGGGCCGGCGGGGCGCCCAGGCTCTGCGCGGCCTCCTCGACGGCCGGGTCGATGGTCTCGATGGTGCTCTGGATCGTCAGGATCACGAAGGGCAGGTTGATCGACACGATGCCGGAGACCACGGCAAACGTCGTGTACATCAGCTCCAGCCCGCTGCCGCCCAGCCAGCGCACGGCGCCGTCCACCATGCCGCCATGGGCGAACAGGATCATCCAGCCCACCATCCGCACGGTGTTGCCGACGAACAGCGGCAGCACGACGGCCAGCATCAGCGGCCCCTTCCACCGCCCGCGCATCCGCGCCAGCCGGTAGGCGATGGGCAGGCCGAGCACCAGGCACAGCACGGTGGACAGCAGGGCGACGCCCAGCGTGGTCCGCAGGACGGCCAAGTAGAACGGGTCGGACAGGAAGCGCAGGTAGTTGGCGCCGGTGAACGCCTCGATCATCAGCTCGGTAGGGTCGTACTGGTCCAGGCTGAACCGCAGCAGCAGCAGCAGCGGGCACAGCAGCATGACGACGACGACCAGCGTGGCCGGCGCGAGGAACGCACTGGCCCGCGCGCCGCTGGCCCCGGTCGTTGCGAGCGTCATTGCGAGCCGGCTTCGGCGCGGCAATCCAGGGTGGCCAGGGCGGCGGTTGCCGCTCCTGGATCGCCACTCCGCTGCGCTTCTCGCGATGACAGTGGGGGCGATGACAGTGGGGGCGATGACAGCACGGGCGATGACAGCAGCGGCAAAGACAGGGGGGAGCGTCGGCAGCGGGCCACTCAGGCGTGCACCACGTTGCGCTTCCACCAGTCGGACGCCGGTCCCTGCAACTTGCCGACGACGCCATAGTCCGGCAGCAGCATCCGCGGCGCCGGGTCGGGCAGGGCCAGGCGCTGCCCAAGCGCACCCGTCAGCGGCGCGTCGTCCACGGTCGGCAAGTAGCCCATGCGCTCGGCGAACCCATGCTGTGCCGAGGGCTGCATCATGGCGTCCAGGTAACGGTAGGCGGCCGGCTTGTTGGCGGCGTTCTTCGGCACCACCATGCCGGACAGGTACAGCACCGAACCCTCAGTGGGGAACTGCGCCCGCACGGGGATGCCGGCGTTCTGCCACATGATGACGCGGGCCAGCCACATCAGGCCGACGTCGATCTCCCCCGACTTCACCCCGGCGCCGATGCTGTCGGTGGACGGATACAGCCGCAGCCCGTTGGCGTTCAGCTTCAGCACCAGGTCGTGCGCGGCGTCGGTGTCCACCGTCTCGGGGCTGCCGGACGTGGCCATGGCGGCGGCCATCATGATGTAGAAGTAGTTGATGTCAGCCACGCCGACGCGGCCATGCCACCTGGGGTCCAGCAAGTCGGTGAAGGTGCGCGGCGGGTCCGGCACCTTGTCGGGATTGTAGATGATGACCTGCGGACTGTAGATGTGCGGGCCGTAGAACGCAGTCCGCAGGTTCGGCAGGACGTGCGCCAGGTTGGGCACCTTCGTGGCGTCCAGCGGCTCCAGCAGCCCAGCCTGGTCCACCTCGTGCGCGCGCACGGCCTGCAGGCACACCACGTCCGCGGCGCCACGCGGCAGGCGGCGCTGGGCGAACAGCTTGGCCACGCGTGGGTCCTCGTCCCCGGTGTCCTGCACGACGGTGATGCCCTGCGGCGTCATCAGGGGATCGTCCACGTTGGCGCGCAGCAGGTTGGCGTAGTCGCCGCCCCAGGTCGCAACCACGATCTGCTCGGCGGCGGCAGCCGGGCGGCTGGTGGACAGGGCGGCGGCACTGGCGGCGGCGGCGAGCACGGCGCGGCGGGTCGGGTCACGCATGTTGGGTCGCTCCTATGTCAGCCTCGGGGTGCAGGCACGGCAGCGGGGCGCCGGACCCGTCGAACAGCCGCTCCGCCCCGGTGTTCCAGCGCAGCGTAACAGCCTCGCCCGCCGCGTGCAGCCGCCCGGCGCCGGTCGTGGCGTCCCGCAGCACGACGCGCAGGTTGGGCGCGAGGCGGACCAAGTGCTCCCGCACCGCTCCCAGGTAGCTCGCCAGCTCCACCGTGCCGGCGGCGGTGCCGGGTCCATCCAGCCCGGCGGGCGCCAGCGCCAGCCGTTCGGGCCGCAGCGCCAGCGTGCAGGCCCCTGTCCCGGCGTAGCGTCCCGCCAGCCGCAGCACCGCCCCGTCTGCCAGCACCGCCAGGCCGCCGTTCTCGCCATCCGGAGCGCGGCGCGGCGCCTCCTGCTGGCCGCCCCACGGCGCCAGGATTCCCGGCACGATGTTGCTGCGCCCGATGAACCCGGCGACGAAGGGGGTCGCCGGGCGCTCATATAGGTCCGCCTGCGTCCCGCACTGCTGCACGCGGCCGTCCTGCATCACCACCAGGCGGTCGGCCATCGCCATCGCCTCGTCCTGGTCGTGCGTCACCATCACCGTCGTGAGGCCGGACGCGCGCTGCAGCAGCCGGATGTCGCGCCCGACCTCGGCCCGCAGCGCGGCGTCCAGGTTGGACAGCGGCTCGTCGAGCAGCAGCACGCGGGGCTGGATCGCCAGCGCCCGGGCCAGCGCCACCCGCTGCTGCTGGCCGCCCGACAACTGCCGGGGCAGGCGGCCGGCCAGGGCCTCGATGCGGGTCAGGCGCAGCATCTCCGCCACGCGGGCCTCACGCGCAGGCCCGGCCACGCCGCGCATCTCCAGCCCGAAGGCGACGTTGCGCGCCACCGTCAGGTGCGGGAACAGCGCGTAGCCCTGGAACACCAGCCCCATGTCCCGCCGGTGCGGCGGCAAGCCGAGGATGCTGGCGCCGTCCAGCCGTACGTCCCCCGTGCTGGCGGCGACGAAGCCGGCGACCATGCGCAGCGTCGTCGTCTTGCCGCAGCCGGAGGGGCCGAGCAGCACCACCATCTCGCCCTCGGCGATGTCCAGGCTGACCGCGTCCACCGCGGTGGCCCTGCCGTAGCGCTTGCCCAGGCGGTCCAGGGTCAGCCGGCTCATGCCGGATTGCTCCTGTGCCCGCTCATGCAACAGCCCCAGCGATCCGTACCTGGTTGTCGAGCAGCAGCAGCGCGCCGCCGATCAGCAGCACCTGCGCCACCGCCACGGCGGCCACCAGCGGGTCGATGTGATACTGCAGGTATTGCAGCACCGCGATCGGCAGCGTCGTCGTGCCTGGGGCCGTCAGGAACAGCGTCATCTCCAGGTTCTCGAACGACACGATGAAGGCGAACAGCGCCCCGGCGACGATGCCGCCGCGCATGGCCGGCAGGGTGACGCGCCGCACCACCTGCCAGGGCGGGGCGCCGAGGCTGGCCGCCGCCTCCTCGGCCGCCGGGTCCGCGTTGGCGAGGGCGGCCAGGCACAGCCGCACCACCCAGGGCAGCGCGATCAAGGCGTGTGCGGCGACCATGACGGGGATGGAGCCGCTGAGCGGCCACTCCGTGCGTTCCTCGATCAGGACGGCCAGCACGTAGATGCCCAGGCCGATGGCAATGCCCGGCACGGTGAGCGGCGCCAGCAGCAGGGTGGACATCGCGCCGCGGCCACGGCGGAGGCGGGACAGGCCGATGCTGGCGGGCACGCCTGCGGCGACGCTGACCGCGACGGCTGCCAGGGCGGTCAGCAGGCTGGTGCGGAGCGCCGGGCCGAACTCCGGCAGGATGCGGGCGTACCAGCGCAGGGTGTAGCCGTGCGGGGGGAAGGCGATCAGGGTCTCGTCGAACACGCTGAGGTAGAGGGTCAGCAGCAGGGGGACGAAGATGATGGCGAGGCCAACGCCGGAGAGGAGGCGCACCAGCCATTGCATGGCCACCTCATTGGCTGGTGCGCGGTGTTGCGTCATGGGGTCCCCTATGCTGCAACCAAGCGTGCAGCAACCATGCCAACCTGGTTCTGCTCCCTCTCCCTTCGGGAGAGGGCCGGGGTGAGGGAAGCCGCACGAGCCGACGTTGCCTACGTAGGAAGCCGGCGCAATTGGGCGTGGCTTGGTGTTTGCCGCTTCCCTCACCCCGGCCCTCTCCCAGAGGGAGAGGGAGAAGGAGGGTGCTACTCCACGAGGTCGCGGCTCCGCAGCAGGGCTGCGGTGCTGGGTGGGCGGCCGCGGAAGCCGGCGTATAGCGCCATCGGGTCCTGCGTGTCCCCCGCGGCCAGCACCGTCCGCAGCCGGGCGGCGATGGCGGGGTCGAAGGGGTCGCCAGCCTCCTCGAACGCCTCCCACCCATCAGCGTCTAGCACCTCGGACCACATGTAAGAATAATAGCCTGCCGCATACCCGCCCCCGGCGAACAGGTGCTGGAAGTGCGCGGGCCGGTGGCGGATGCCGATCTCGGCCGGCATGCCGATGCGGGCCAGGAAGCCGGCCTCGAACGCCTCGATCCCGCCGGCCTTCATGCCATTTGGGCCATCCAGCGCCGGGCCGGCGTGCAGCGCCATGTCGATCAGCGCGGCGGCGGTGTACTCGACGCTGGCAAAGCCCTGGTTGAACCCGCGCGCTGCCAGCAGCCGCTCGATCAGCGCCTCTGGGATGGGGGTGCCCGTCGCATGGTGCAACGCGTAGCGGCGCAGGGTGTCCGGCGCCGACAGCCAGTGCTCCAGCACCTGGGAGGGGAACTCCACGAAGTCCCGCCGCACGCCCGTTCCCGACTGCGCGGGGTAGCGCACCCGGCTCAGCAGGCCGTGCAGCGCGTGGCCGAACTCATGGAACAGGGTCTCCGCGTCGCCGAAGCTCAGCAGCGTCGGCTCGCCGCGGGCGAAGTTGTTGTTGTTGATGATGACCGGCGAGACCGATGTCGAGAAGTCAGGGGCGTCCATCGCCTCCTGGTCGCGGTAGCTGCTCATCCATGCGCCGGACCGCTTGTCGGCGCGGGCGTAGTTGTCGGCCAGGAACACGCCGACGTGCCCGGCCGCGTCCCGCACCTCCCACGCTTGCACGTCGGGGTGATAGGCCGGCAGGTCCGGGCGCGGCAGGAACTGCAGGCCGAACAGGCGGCCGGCGGTGTCGAATGCGGCGGCCTGGATGTTGCCCAGCTCGAAGTATGGCTTCAGCTCGCCCTCGTCGATGGCGTAGTCGGCCCGGCGCACCTTCTCCGCATACAGGCGCCAGTCCCACGGGGCCAGGGCGCCGTTGAAGCCCTCGGCGCGGGCGACCTCCAGCAGGCGGTCGCGCTCGCGGGCGGCCTTGCGCTTGGCGGGTTCCCAGACCTCGGCCAGCAGGCCCTCGGCGGCGGCGGGCGTGCCGGCCATGGTGTCGGCCAGGCGGAACTCGGCGAAGCTGGGATAGCCGAGCAGGGCCGCACGCTCCGCCCGCAGCGCCAGGATTTCGGGGATCAGCGGCCGGTTGTCATGCGGGCCGTCCTGCGCGCCACGGGCGGTCCATGCCTCGTAGGCCACCTGCCGCAGGTCGCGCCGGCTTGCAAAGGTCAGGAACGGCTCCACGAGCGACCGCGCCAGGGTGACGGCGTAACCGTTCAGGCCGCGCTCGGCGGCGGCCTGCCGCATGGCAGCGCGGAGGTCGTCGGGCAGGCCGTCCAGGTCGGCCTCCGCCAGCGGCAGGTGCCAGACCTTCTCGTCATGCAGCACGTTCTGGCCGAACTCGGTGTGCAGCACGGCCAGGCGCTCGGTGATGGCGGCCATGCGCGCCCGGCCCTCCGGCGGCAGGGCGGCGCCGGCGCGGACCAGGTTCAGGTGCATCCGGTCCAGCAGGCGGCGCTGGTCGGTGTCGAGGTCCAGGGCGTCGCGCTGGCGGTGCAGGGCGTCGATGCGGGCGAACAGCGCCGGGTCTAGGGCGACGGTCATGGCGTGCTGCGCCAGCTTGGGCGACATCTCGACGTCGATGGCCTGCAGCGCGTCGCCGCCGAGGCTAACGACCAGGTTGGAGAACACGGCCGAGGTGCGGTCCAGCAGGCGCCCGCTGCGTTGCAGAGCCTCGACGGTGTTGGCGAAGCTGGGCGGGGCGGGGTCGGCGCCGATGGCGGCGGTTTCGGCCAGGTGCTCACGCATGGCCTGGTCGAAGGCCGGGGCGAAGTGCTCCGGGCGGATCAGGTCGAAGGGCGGAACCTGGAAGGGTGTGGTCCAGGTTTGGAGGAGGGGGTTGCTGCTGTCCATGCGGCGGATTGCGGCAGATGCGGCGGGCCGGGTCAAGCGGGTGCTTGGCTGGGCGGGGTGATCATTGGTGGTGTGGGGACGGCATGTTCTCCCTCTCCCGCCGGGAGAGGGCCGGAGTGAAGGGGGGAGGCACCTGGTGTGCTGGTCGAGGACGGCACCCGCCCCCAAACACCTGCAGTTCGGCTCTTGCCGCTTCCCTCACCCCGGCCCTCTCCCGGAGGGAGAGGGAGCAGCGATTAGGGTGGGGGTGAACAAAGCTCCCAACCCGTGCGATGACGTACATGCCCTGAGATGAGGACCACCACATGCGCCGCCCGATCATGCTTGCCTTGCTGGCCACCCTCGCCATCAGCCTGAACGCCGCCGCGCAAACGCCGGTCCGCCGCATCCGCGGCACCGTGCAGGCGCTGGAGGGCAACACCCTGACCGTGCTGGCGCGCGAGGGCGACACGCTGCGCATCCAGTTGGCGCCCAACTACACCGTGGCCGCCGTGATCCCTGCCCTGCTGGCCGACGCCAAGCCCGGCACCTTCATCGGCACCGCCGCCACCGGCCCCAAGACCAACCTGCGCGCCGTCGAGGTGCTGATCTTCCCCGAGGCCATGCGCGGCACGGGGGAGGGCCACTATCCCTGGGACCTGATGCCCGAGAGCACCATGACCAACGCGACCATCGAGTCCGAGTCCACCGAGGTGGAAGGCCAGGAGCTGACGCTGAACGCCAAGGGCGAGAAGCTGAAGGTCTCCGTGCCCGCCGCCGCGCAGGTCGTGACGTTCGCGCCGGGCACGACGGACATGCTGACGCCCGGCGCGCATGTGTTCATCGGCGCGCAGACGTCGGCCGACGGCACCCTGTCGGCCGCCCGCGTCGCCGTGGGCCGGGACGGGCTTACGCCCCCGATGTAGCCCTGATCTCCGCCAACCCGCGCCGGGCGGTGCCGTCCGGGGCGAAGTTGGCGGGGTCCAGCCAGGCCTGCAGCGCCGCCCGGCAGGCTGGCCATTCATCGCCGACGATGCTGAAGTACGCGCTGTCCCGCAGCCGCCCCTTCATCACGTAGTGCGCGCGCAGCGTCCCCTCATAGGTGAAGCCCAGCCGCTCCGCCGCCCGGCAGGACGGGGCGTTCAGCGCGTTGCACTTCCATACCATCCGGCGGTAGCCGAGGTCGTCCATGGCCAGGCGCATCAGCAGGAACATCGCCTCGGTCCCGGCGCGGGTGCGCTGCATGACCGGGCTGAACCAGATGTTGCCGATCTCGACCGCGGCGTGCTTCGGCTGGATGTCCATCAGCGACAGCCAGCCCGACACGTTGCCGGTGGCGACCGGCCGCACTGCCCAGTACATCGGGTCGTGCAGGCTGGCGCTGTCCGCCACGAAGGCCGCCAACGCCTCGCGCGACGGGAACGGGCCATAGCCCATGTAGTCCCAGCTCGCATCCGCCTCCGGCCCGGCGACGGCCCACAGCTCGTCCACGTGCCGCCGGTGCAGCGGCTCCAGCACGACATGGGCGCCGCGCAGGGCGACGCGGGCGGGCAGCGGGCGTGGCGCGGCATCAACCTCGGGGCCGATGGGACGGCCGGTCATGCCACCACCTCTGGCACCCGCTCGGCGGGCGGGGTGTTGCGGCTGCGGCCGCAGCGGACCAGGCCGTCGATGACCACCATGCCGATGCCGGGCAGGTCGCCGCCCTGCACGCTGGCCAGCAGGTCCGCCCCGGCCGAGTGCTGCGCCCGGTCCATGAACACGAAGTCCGCCGCGCGGCCCGGCTCGATGATGCCGCAGTCCAGCCGCCGCATCCGGGCGGTGTTCCCCGTGGCGCAGCAGAACAGCGTCTCCGCCGGTGCGTCGCCGATGGAGGACAGCATGGCGATCATCCGCAGGATGCCCAGCGGTTGCACGCCGGACCCGGCGGGGGCGTCGGTGCCAAGGATCACCCGGTCCATCTGGCCGAGTTCACGGGCGTAGCGCAGAGCGGTCAAGGCGGCCAGCTCGTTGCCGTTGTGCACGATCTCGATGCCGCGCCCGCAGCCCTCGCACAGGCAGCGGATCTGCCGCATCGGCAGGGCGGTGTGGCCGCCGTTAATGTGGCCGATGATGTCGGCGTCGGCCTCCAGCACGGTGTCGGCGTCGATGTAGCCGCTGCCGGGCACGCTGGGGCCGCCAGTGTGGATGGTGCTCTGGATGCCGTATTTCCGCGCCCAGGCGACCATGGTCCGGGCCTCGGCGCCGGATTTGACGCTGCCCAGCCCGACCTCGCCCAGCAGGGTGACGCCCGCGGCGGCCAGGTCGGAGAAGTCGCTCTCGACCATGCCCTGCTCGATCACCGGGGCGCCGGCCAGGACCTTGACGCCGCCGGGCCGGTGGTTGTGGAAGGCGCGCTGCGCGGTGATGGCCAGCGCCTTCAGGCCGACGATGTCGCGCGGGCGGCCGGGCAGGTGGACCTCCCCGGCCGAGACCATTGTGGTGACGCCGCCGTGCAGGGTGCTGTCGATCCAGCCAAGCTGGTTCTGCCGCGGCGTCCAGTCGCCAAAGGCCGGGTGGACGTGGCTGTCGATCAGCCCGGGGGCCAGGGCGCAGCCATGGGCGTCGATGGTGACGCGGGCGCCGCCGGTGTCGCAGTCGGCGGCGCGGCCGACGGCGGCAATGCGCCCGTCCTCTGCAACGACCGTGTCGGCGTCCAGGATCGGCGCCTCCAGCTTGCCGGACAGCAGGAGGCCGATGTTGCGGATAACCAGCTTGCCGGCCTGGCGCTCCGGCCCGGCGGACAGCGCCACGTCAGGCCACCTTGCGGAGCAGGTGCAGGAACTGCCGCCGCTCGTCGGGCCGCAGCGGGGCCAGGGTTGCCGCGGTGATAGCGTGGGCGGCGGGGATGGCGCCGGCTGCCAGGGCCAGGCCAGCGGGGGTGGGCGCCAGCGCGACGGTGCGGCGGTCGGCCGGGTCGGGCAGGCGCGTCACCAGGCCGCGCGCCACCAGTCGGCGCACGACGCCCTGGATGGTCGCCGGGTCCATTGCGGACAGGCGGCCGAGGTGGTTCTGCGTGACGCGGCCCAGCGCGACGATGCGGACCAGGGCGGTGAACTGCGTCGGCGTCAGGTCGGCGGCGGCCATGCCGTCCTGGAACAGCGCGACATGCCGCTGATGGGCGCGGCGCAGCAGGAAGCCGACTTGGCCGTCAAGCTCGTAGCCGTCGAGCGGGTCATGATCGGGTTGTGGTTGTGGCAAATCGCGCCTCGATCCGGTCGTTCGCCTGCGAATGATCGAGGGTTGCGGGCGGGCCGTCAACACGGCCCAAGCGCACGCCATGAGGCAGCCTCCTGCCTGCTCCCTCCTCCTCCGGGAGAGGGCCGGGGTGAGGGGCGGGCAAGCGCTCTTGCCAGTAGTGGGTTGCGTCCTTGCTGGATCTACCGCGCTCGGCTCCGCGGCCAAGGCCCCCTCACCCCAACCCTCTCCCGGAGGGAGAGGGAGTCAGGGCAGGTCTAGCGTCCTGGGGGCCGGCGTTATTGCCAGCACCCTCAAGAACGGCCCGAATCACGGCGTCATCGGGGCGGCACCATACCGCCCCGGTAACGTCGAGCCGCGTCAGTGCGCCGCAGCGCCCTCTGCGCCGATCCCCGTCTCGGACCTGACGAACTGCGCGTGGAACGCCGCCCGTTCGGCGTTGGCCGACCGGCTGCGGTCCAGCGTGGACACCAGCCAGCACACCAGGAACGCCGCCGGCATGGTGAAGATAGCCGGCGAGGTGTAGGGGAACAGCACGGAATCCGCGGGGTAGTGCAGCACCGCAACCCAGATGCCCGGGCTGAGCACCGTCAGCACCAGCGCGCCGATTAGCCCGGTGAACCCGCCGAGGAACGCCCCCCACGTCGTCAGCCCGCCCCACAGCATCGACAGCAGCAGCACCGGAAAGTTGGCGCTGGCTGCGATGGCGAAGGCCAGTCCGACCATGAACGCCACGTTGATGCTCTTGAAGGCGATCCCCAGGCAGATGGCGAAGATGCCCAGCAGCACCGTGGTGATCTTCGACACCCGGATTTCCGACCCGTCCGACACCTTGCCCCGGCGGAACACGCTGGCATACAGGTCGTGGCTGACGGCGCTTGCCCCCGACAGCGTCAGGCCCGACACCACCGCCAGGATGGTTGCGAACGCGACCGCCGAGATGAAGCCCTTCATCACGTCGCCGCCGACCGCGTGGGCCAGGTGGATGGCCGGCATGTTGCCGCCGCCCAGCAGCCCGCCCTTCACCGCGTCGAGGTACGTGGGGTCGGTGCTGACCAGCACGATCGCCCCGAAGCCGATGACGAACGTCAGCAGGTAGAAGTACCCGATGAACGTCGTCGCCCAGAACACCGACTTCCGTGCCTCCTTGGCGTCCTTCACGGTGAAGAAGCGCATCAGGATGTGCGGCAGCCCGGCAGTGCCGAACATCAGCGCCATACCCAGCGAGATCGCCGAGATCGGGTTCGCCACCTGCGGCCCCGGCAGCATGATCGCGCCGTGCTTCGGGTGGACCTCGACCGCCTTGGCCAGGAAGTCGCTGAGGTTGAAGTTGAACTTGGACAGCACGAGGATGCAGATCAGCGTCGCGCCGGACAGCAGCAGCAGCGCCTTGATGATCTGCACCCAGGTGGTGGCGATCATGCCGCCGAACGTCACATAGACGATCATCAGCACGCCGACGATCACCACGGCGTAGTTGTAATCCAGCCCGAACAGCAGCTCGATCAACTGCCCGGCCCCGACCATTTGCGCGATCAGGTAGAACGCGACTGTCACCAGGGTGCCCGTCGCCGCCATCGCCCGCATCGGCGTCGAGCGCAGGCGATAGGACACCACGTCGGCGAAGGTGAAGCGCCCGAGGTTGCGCAGCGGCTCGGCCATCAGGAACATGATGATCGGCCAGCCCACCAGGAAGCCGATGGAGTAGATCATCCCGTCATACCCGGATGTGTAGAACATCGCGGAGATACCGAGAAACGAAGCCGCCGACATATAATCGCCCGCGATGGCCACGCCGTTCTGGAACCCGGTGATCCCGCCGCCGGCCGAATAGAAATCGCTGGCTGTCTTGGTGCGTCCCGCCGCCCAATAGGTGATGCCCATTGTCAGCGCCACAAACCCGGCGAACATCCCGATCGCCACCCAGTTGGTGGCCTGCCGGGTGCCGGCCTCGATCGGCCCGGCTGCGTGCGCCGCCGTGCTGGCGAGCAGGAGCAGCAGGCCGGTGAGCAGCCGCCTCATCGCGCCTCCCCCAGCGTGGCGGCAACCGGCTGGCGGACCGGGCCGTCGAAGCGGACGGCGCTGGCTGCGTTGCCCTTGATGATGCGGCGTGACAGCTCGTCGAACTTGCCATTGGCGCGCAGGACGTAGATGCCGGTCAGCAGCACCGCGCTGACGATCACGCCGAGGCCGATGACCAGCCCGACCGTCACGGCGCCGAACAGCGGCTGTGCGATCAAAGGCTTGTCGTAGGCGACGAGCGCGATGTAGCCGTAGTAGATCACCAGCATGATGATGGTCAGCGTCCAGCCGAAGGTCCGGCGGGAGCGGACCAGCTCGATGAAGTCTGGATTGGCCTCGATCCGCTTGAGGTGCGCGTCGTCCAACGTTTTGCTCCCATTATTTTGTTGTGCGCAATTTGACGGCCCCGACACGGATTTGCAAAGAGAATTTACCTAAGCAGGCTTGCGCGGCCTGGCACACAGATGGCCTGCGACCGTGCCAGGCCGCGCAAGCCTGCTTAGCTTTTCATCTGTGCGCAAACCTGCAGAGGTTTGCTTAGTGGGGAACCCTGCATGACCGAAACCGTTGCGCCCGGCTCCTATGCCGCCACCTATGCCGCATGGCAGGCCGACCCGGAGGCATGGTGGGCCGCCGCCGCCGCCGAGATCGACTGGCTGCAACCGTGGGAGCAGGTGCTCGATCCCAGCCTGGGCGCCTTCGGCCAATGGTTTGCCGGCGGGCGGCTGAACGTCAGCGCCAACTGCCTGGACCGCCACGTGGACGCCGGGCGGGGCGGGCAGGCCGCGCTGATCTGGGACAGCCCGATGGCCGGGCGCACCGAAACGTTCACCTATGCGCAGCTTCGCGACCGCACCGCACGGGTCGCGGGCGCCCTGGCGGAGCGCGGCGTCGGCTATGGCGACCGGGTGGTGATCTACATGCCGATGGTGCCGGAGGCGGTGATCGCCATGCTGGCCTGCGCGCGGCTGGGCGCGGTGCACTCGGTGGTGTTCGGCGGCTTCGCGGCAGCCGAGCTGGCCAAGCGGATCGAGGACGCGCAGCCCCGTGCGGTCGTGTCGGCGTCCTGCGGGTTGGAACCGGGGCGGATCGTCGCCTACAAGCCGCTGCTGGACGCCGCCATCGCCATCAGCCGCCATAAGCCCGCCGCGTGCCTGATCCTGCAGCGCCCGATGCTGGCCGCCGACATGCAGCCCGGGCGCGACTGGGATTTCCGGGAGGTCGAGGCTGCCGCCGCGCCGCATGCCCCGGTGCCGGTGCTGGCGACGGACCCGCTCTACATCCTCTACACCTCCGGCACGACGGGGAAGCCCAAGGGCGTCGTGCGCGACACCGGCGGCTATGCGGTGGCGTTGCAGCACTCGATGCGGATGATCTACGGCGTCGGGGCGGGCGACGTGTACTGGTGCGCCAGCGACGTCGGCTGGGTGGTGGGGCACAGCTACATCGTCTATGCGCCGCTGCTCGCCGGCTGCACCACCGTGCTCTATGAGGGCAAGCCGGTCGGCACGCCCGACCCCGGCGCCTTCTGGCGCGTCTGCGCCGAGCACGGCGTGCGCGTGCTGTTCACCGCCCCCACGGCGCTGCGGGCCATCAAGCAGCAGGACCCGGAGGGCAGCCACATGGCGCGGCATGACATATCGCGCCTGGACGCGCTGTTCCTGGCCGGCGAGCGGTGCGACCCGCCCACGGCCCTGTGGATCCAAGGCAAGCTGGACCGCCCCGTGGTGGACCACTGGTGGCAGACCGAGACGGGGTGGCCGATCACCGCCGGGTTCCGCGGCCTGGGACTGTTCCCGTTCAAGCCCGGCGCGGGCGGGCGGGCCTGCCCTGGCTATGACGTGCAGGCCCTGGACGACGGGGGCGCGCTGCTGGCGCCGGGCACAGTCGGCAACCTGGCGATCCGGCTGCCGATGCCGCCGGGCTGCGCGCCGACGCTGTGGCGGAATGCCGAGGGGTATAGGGCCGCCTACCTGGTGGACTTTCCCGGCTGGTATCGCACCGGAGATGCGGGGCAGGTCGATGTGGACGGCGACGTATGGGTGATGGGCCGCACCGACGACATCATCAACGTCGCCGGGCACCGCCTGAGCACCGGCGCGATGGAGGAGGTGCTGGCCAGCCACCCCGACGTGGCCGAGTGCGCCGTGGTCGGCGCGGCGGACGCCTTGAAGGGCCAGGTTCCGCTCGGCCTAGTGGTGCTGAAGGCCGGGGCGGAACGGGACAGCGCGGAGGTGGCGCGTGAGCTGGTGGCGCTGGTGCGGGACCGGATTGGACCGGTGGCCGCGTTCAAGGACGCCCGCGTCGTCGCGCGGCTGCCCAAGACGCGGTCCGGCAAAATTTTGCGCGCGTCCATTCGCAAGCTGGCCGACGGTGATGCCGCGCCGCCGCCGCCGACCATCGACGACCCGGCGATCCTGGACGAGATCAGGGTGGTGCTTGGCCGCTGATGCCTGTGGGCGGCCTGGGCGGCGATGCTGACATTGCTTGTCCTGGCGGCGGGCGGCTGGGTGCAGGCCTCGACGCTCCGGCTGTGCCTGCTTGGCTTGCTCGGGCTGGGGCTGCGCTTGGCCGTTCGTGGACTGGCGTGGCGACTGGGACGCGATGACCTTCGATAGGAAACCTTGACGGTTATTAACCAATTAAAAGGTCAGAGTGTCATTAATAGAGGGCTGGAGATGCTGCGGTGGCTAAGGTGCCACGCTGGCGCTCTGGGGTTCTCAGATGACGCAACCACGCCTGCACACCTACCCGGGCCACCGCCTGACGACGCGCCAGCAATCGGCGCGCCGCCGGGCCAGCTTCCGCTTGAAGGTTTATGGGCGGATGGCGCGCTTGCCGGTCGGGATCATCCCGGACATCTGTATCGCCGTGGCTACAACGCGCGACTTGATGATCCGGCGCATGAAGCGGCGGGCCTCCAAGGCCACGTCGGTCTGCGTGTTCCTGGGCGTGCTGACGCCTATCGCCTTCGCCGACCAGCTTGCACAGACTTACCTGCAGCCGAAGGTAGAAGCGATAAGCGCGGCTCAGTTGAATCCTGCGAACTCGTCCGTCACCCCGTACTATGGCACGGAAATTTTCGATGGGCGTACAGCCGGGTCCACTGGCTTCACCACGAACTTTAATACCGGCACGATGTCCGGCAATCTTGGGAACAACATCACCGGCACATTCAGCGGCAGCTTCACGATCGCCCCGCATGACCAATACGGTGGTGCTGGCGGTATAGGCAACTACATCACCACATCCTCTGTAACCGGGAGTGACCTGCAGCTAACCCACACTGCTGCCCTGCCCGGCATCAACTACATAGGCCTACAAATCTCGGCCTTGGATGCCGGCAACACGCTCACGTTCTACCGCTCGGGCGTTCAAGTTGGGACATACGGCCCGTCCAACTTGATCCAACAAGTCGGCGCTTGTCCGAGCGCCAGCAACGGCTATTGCGGCAATCCCACGACCGGCGCGAACTCAAGCCAGCAGTATGCCTACGTCAACTTCTTCGACCTGAGCGGCTACTTCGACGAGATCAAGTTCACCGAGACCTGCTGTGGCGGGTTCGAGTCCGACAACTACACCGTCGGGTATGTCGATACCAACGCCGTGTTCCAGGCAACCAACGTGCCGGAGCCGTCCTCCACTGCGACGTTGCTGGCCGCGCTGGCGGCGCTGGCCAGCCTCACGGCCTGGCAACGCCGCCTGCGGCAGATGGCGTTGCTCGCACGGTGAAGCGTGTCGCGCATTCAGCCGGATGGCTGCGGCGGCGAGGTGAACGGCACCGAGACGGTTCGGGCGGTTGTGCTGCGTCGGCTGCCGTCACGCCCGTGCCGGCCAGGTCGTAGAGCTTCGATCCCACGGGTCAACATGAAGGTTGCAGCGCCGGGCTGGTCAGCCTCCATTCTGTCAGCCGCCTTGAAGCCTGCCTCACACAGGGCGGAGAAGGTCTATATGACAAGATTTTATAGGTAAAATGCGAAAGCGTTGCTAATAGATATCCGTAGAAGCTGCGTTGGGCGCTGTGTCCCGCGGGCTTCCCGGAGCCTTCCGATGAACGAGCCCAGCCTGCCTCGACGTCCCGACCAGACCGCGTCGGGGCGCCAGCAACTGACGCCCTGCCCGGCCAGCCTTCGCGTGAGGGCCTTTGGGCCGGTGGTGCGCTCGCCAGCCAGGGACGTTCCGCAGGCCCTTATCGCAGCAGCCGCATCGCGGACTGCGGCGATGTCGCGCACGAAGCGGCGGGCGTCCCAGGCCGCGGCGGTCTGCGTGTTCATCGGCGCGCTGACGCCAGCGGCCTTTGCAGACCAGATCGTGCCGACGTACTCGGCGCCCAAGGTGGCGGCGGTCACCGCGGCGCAGTTGACGCCTGCCACCTCGACGACCAGCCCCGTGTTCGGAACCGAGACCTTCGATGGCCAGGCCACGGGGCCGTCATCCGGCTTCACCACGAACTTCAACACTGGCGGCGCGGCCTCGGCCAACCTTGGGGCCAACATCACCGGCACATTCAGCGGCAGCTTCAGCATCAACCCGGCCGACCAGTACGGCGGCGCCGGCGGGCAGGGCAACTACATCGTCGCCTATGCGTCGGGTGGGATCGACCTGACGCTCAGCCACACCGCCGCCCTGCCGAGGATCAACGACTTCGGCCTGCAAATCTCCGCGTTGGACGCCGGCAACACGCTGACGTTCTACCGTAACAGCGTCCAAGTCGGGCAGTACGGGCCGGCTAACATGATCGCCCAACTCGGCGCCTGCCCCAGCAGCAGCAACCCCTATTGCGGCAATCCCACGACCGGGCAGGACGCGAACGAGCAGTTCGCCTACGTCAACTTCTTCGACCTGGGCGGCTACTTTGACGAGATCAAGCTCACCGAGACCGGCGGCGGCGGGTTCGAGTCCGACAACTATACCGCCGGTTATGTCGATCCCGGCTTCACCCAGACTGGCTCCATGCTGCAGACCAGCGCCGTGGCGGAAGCGGCCAGCGCCGTGCCGGAGCCGCCCTCGATGGGGCCGCTGCTTTCCGTTCTGGCGGCGCTGCTGGGCTTCGCAGCCTGGGAGCGCCGCCGGCCAGCCTGACCACCGGCAGCCTGGGGTGTCGCCCGCGGGCTAGTGCCCCAGCGCCTGCACGATTTCGTCGGTCATCTTCTTCGCATCGGCGAACAGCATCATGGTGTTCGGGCGGAAGAACAGCTCGTTCTCCACGCCCGCATAGCCCGACGCCATGCTGCGCTTGATGAACAACACCGTCTTGGCCTTCTCCACGTCCAGGATCGGCATGCCGTAGATCGATGACTTCGGGTCGGTCTTAGCGGCCGGGTTGGTCACGTCGTTGGCGCCGATCACGTACACCACGTCGGCCGTGCTGAACTCGCTGTTGATCTGCTCCAGCTCGAACACGTCGTCGTAGGGCACGCTCGCCTCGGCCAGCAGCACGTTCATGTGGCCGGGCATCCGCCCGGCGACGGGGTGGATGGCATACTTCACCTCCACGCCGTCCTTCTTCAGCAGGTCGCCCATCTCACGCAGCGCGTGCTGCGCCTGCGCCACCGCCATGCCGTAGCCCGGCACGATGATGACCTTCGACGCGTTCTTCATGATGAACGCCGCGTCGTCCGCGTTGCCGGCGCGCACCGACCGCTGCTCGCCGCCATGCCCCACCGCCGCCACGACGCCGGAGTCGGTGCCCCAGCCGCCCAGCAGCACGTTCAGAATGCTGCGGTTCATGCCCTTGCACATGATGTAGGACAGGATCGCGCCCGACGCGCCGACCAGCGCCCCGGTGATGATCAGGGCGAGGTTCTGGATGGTGAAGCCGATGCCGCACGCCGCCCAGCCGGAGTAGCTGTTCAGCATCGACACCACGACCGGCATGTCCGCGCCGCCAATCGGGATGATGAGCAGGAAGCCCAGCGCCAGGGCGAGCAGCGCGATCAGCCAGAACACGACCTGGCTGCCCGAGGTGACGAACACGATGATCAGCAGCAGCAGCAGGATGCCCAGCCCGGCATTCAACTGGTGCTGGCCCTTGAACTGCACGGGTGCGCCCTTGAGGGTGCCCTGCAGCTTGCCGAAGGCAATCAGCGAGCCGGAGAAGGTGACGGCGCCAATGGCCAAGCCGATCGACATCTCGACCAGCGACTCGGTGTAGATGGCGCCGGGCACGCCGATGCCGAAGGCGGCGGGCGCGTTGAGGGCGGCGGCGGCGACGAACACCGCGGCCAGGCCGACGAGCGAATGGAACGCTGCCACGAGCTGCGGCAGCGCCGTCATCTGGATGCGGCGGGCGACGAACACGCCGACGCCGCCGCCGATGATGATGGCGAGCAGGATCAGCACAAAGCCGGTGCCGGACATGCCGCGCTGCGCCAGGGTGGCGGCGACGGCGATGCCCATGCCGATCATGCCGAACAGGTTGCCCTGGCGGGACGACGCCGGGTTGGACAGGCCGCGCAGGGCCAGAACGAACAGGACGGCGGCGACGAGGTAGGCGAGCGACGTGAGGGAGGCGCTCATGCTACTTGCGCGCTCCCTTGGCGCCGCGGGGCTTGTTGCCCGAGAACATCGCCAGCATGCGTTGGGTGACGGTGAAGCCGCCGAAGATGTTGACGCTGGCCAGCAACACCGCGAGGAAGCCGAAGCCCCGCGCCCAGTTGCTGTCCGACAGCCCCGCCGCCAGCATGGCGCCGACGACGATCACCGAGGAGATGGCGTTGGTCACGCCCATCAGCGGCGAGTGCAGCGCCGGGGTGACGTTCCAGACGACGTAGTAGCCGACGAAGCAGGCCATCAAGAAGATGGCGAGCAGGAAGATGAACGGCTCGACCACCGTTGCCACCGGCTCGATCACAAGGACGGCGCCGGTGCCGGCGGCGTGGAGCTGGTCGGCCAGGGCGGCGGCGGCATTGGCGATGCGCGCGGCCTGGTCCGCGTATTGGTTCGGGTCCATGAAGCCTCGTCTTATGCCGCTTGCGCGGGCTGGAACTGCGCGTGGACGACCTGGCCGCCGCGGGTGAGCATGACGCCCTGGATGATGTCGTCGGTCTCCGGCAGGGCGGGCCGGCCGGCGGCCTTGTCCCAGAAGGCGACCAGGAACGTCAGAAGGTTGCGGGCGTACAGGGTGCTGGCGGCGACCGGGATGCGGCTGGGCCAGTTGCGGAAGCCCAGCACCTTCACGCCGTTGGCGGTCGTGGTCATTTCGCCGGGCACGGTGGCGGCGCAGTTGCCGCCGGCCTCCGCCGCCAGATCGACCACCACGCTGCCGCTGCGCATGGAGTCCACCATCGGCTGGCTGACGATGACGGGTGCCTTGCGGCCCATCACCAGGGCGGTGCAGATCACCAGGTCGTTCTTGGCGACGGTGGTGGCCATCAGCTCCGCCTGCTTCTGGCGGAAGGCGTCGGACATCTCCTTGGCGTAGGCGCCGGTCTGCCCGGCCGTCTCCGCGTCGTCCACGCCGACGTAGGTTGCGCCGAGCGACTTGATTTCTTCCTTGGCGGCCGGGCGCACGTCGGTGGCGGAGACGATGGCGCCCAGGCGGCGGGCGGTGGCGATGGCCTGCAGGCCCGCGACGCCGGCGCCGATCACGAACACCCGGGCGGGGGGCACGGTCCCCGCGGCGGTCATCATCATGGGGAAGCCGCGGTCGAATGCCCCGGCGCCCTCGATCACGGCGCGGTAGCCGGCGAGGTTGGCCTGGCTGCTGAGCACGTCCATGCCCTGCGCCCGGGTGGTGCGGGGCAGCAGCTCCATGGCGGCGGCGTCGATGCCGGCGGCGGCCAGGGCCGGAACCACATCCGGGTTGGCGAAGGCGTTGCTGATGCAGACCAGCAGGGCGCCGCGGGGGATGTGGGCGCGCACGTCCTCGGCGGGGACCTGCACGGCGAAGACGATTTCCGCGCCGGCCAGCGCCGTTGCTGCGTCCGGGGCGATTTCTGCGCCGGCGTTTTGGAAATCGGCATCGGAGAGGGAGCTGGCCTGCCCTGCCCCGGCCTCGATTGCGACGGTCAGACCCATGCTGACCAGCTTCTTCACCGTGTCCGGCGTGGCTGCCACCCGGGTCTCATTGGCAGCATGTTCCTTCAGCACCGCAAGGCGCATGGGTCTCCGTCCCTCATTGCTTTCGGCTAAGATGCGTCGGACGGGCACCAGGGCGCAAGGGGCTGCGCCTGCTCCCTCTCCCTGCGGGAGAGGGTTGGGGTGAGGGGGTCTTGGCTGCGGAGCGGTGAACGAGGCACGCAGGAAGCAAGCGGCCCTGCGTTGGCAAGCACCGTGCTTGCCCGCCCCCTCACCCCGGCCCTCTCCCGGAGGGAGAGGGAGAAGCAGGCAGGCTACAGGCTTGGGGGGACGCCGGCTTCGGCCAGCGCGGCTGCTTGGCGCTCGGCGACCTGGGCTGTGTTGAAGTTGTCGATCAGCTCGTGGAACAGCTTGTACCAGTTCTGCTGCGCCTGCAGCCGCACGAACACGCTGCCCAGGCCCAACGCGGACCGGTCCATCAGCACGAACTCACGCGGCGGGCGCACGCTGCCGCTCTCCTTCAGCCCGGCGTGCACCTTCTCCGCGACGCTGCGGCCGTACTGCGGGTCGTCGTTCTCCTGGATCGGGCGCACGCGGTCCTGCAGCAGCGGCTCGTACACGAAGGCCGCCCACTGGTTCAGGTTGGCCATCTGCGCCTTGGTCAGGTTCTGGAAGCCCCAGCCCTCGTAGGCATGGTGCGCCTTCTCGTCATCGCCGTCGCGGATCGCCTGATACAGGTCGATCACCCCCTGGACGAACTTGGGCGGGAACACCCGGATTGCGCCGAAGTCGAGCAGGTTCAGCCCGTCATCCTCCCGCACCTGGTAGTTGCCGAGGTGCGGGTCGCCGTGGATGATCCCATAGCCGTAGAACGGGATATACCACGCCCGGAACAGCGCCTTGGCGATTTGGTTGCGGACCTCCTGCGGCGGGTTCTCGTCGATGCGGGCCTGCATGCCCTTGCCCTTCAGCCACGTCATCGTCAGCAGCCGCGGGGTGCAGTAGCCCTCGATGGGCTTGGGGATGGTGACCGTCGGCTCGTCCTTGAGCATCAGCCCGTATAGCCGCATCTGCGCGGCTTCCCGCAGGTAGTCCAGCTCCTCCCGCAGCCGCTCGGCGATCTCGGCATAGACCTCGTCGCCCTCGATCACCTTGTCGATGCGCTTGAACACGTTCATCGCCAGGCGGAGCTGCCGCAGGTCGGCGTCCACGGTGCTGGGCATGTCGGGGTACTGCAGCTTGCACGCCACGTCCTGGCCGTTTGGCAGGGTGCCGCGATGCACCTGGCCCAGGCTGGCCGCCGCCGCGGCTTCCTGGCCGAAGCTGCTGAACTTGCCCTGCCAGTCGGCGCCCAGCTCCCCGGCCATGCGGCGGCGGACGAAGGACCAGCCCATCGCCGGGGCATTGGCCTGCAACTGCGCCAGCTCCGCCGCATACTCGTCCGGCAGGGCGTCGGGGATGGTGGATAGGATTTGCGCCACCTTCATCAGCGGCCCCTTCAGGCCGCCAAGGATGTTCTTCAGGTCCTCCGCGTGGGCGTTGCGATCGGTCTTGATACCGAACACCTTCTCCCCGGCAACCCGTGCGGCGATGCCGCCCACGGCGCCGGAGGTGCGGGCAAAGCGCCTGATCTCACCGAACAGGTTCGGGCCGCGATCACCGCCGTCTGCCATTACTCGGCCTCCAATTCGTCGATGAAGCCGCTGATGACATCCAGGCCACGGCGCCAGAAGGCCGGGTCGGAGGCATCGAGGCCGAAGGGCGCCAACAACTCCTTGTGGCGCTTGGTGCCGCCGGCGCGGAGCATGTCCAGGTACTTCTTCTCGAAGCCCGGGTGCCCGCCCTGGAACACGCCATACAGCGCGTTCACCAGGCAGTCGCCGAAGGCATAGGCATACACGTAGAACGGCGAGTGGATGAAGTGCGGCACATAGGACCAGTACACGCGGTACTCCGGCGTGAAGTGGAACGCCGGGCCGAGGCTTGCGGTCTGCACCTGCATCCAGATCTCGCCGATGCGGTCGGGTACCAGCTCGCCCGTGCGGCGCTCGGCGTGCAACAGGCTCTCGAACTGGTAGAACGCCGTCTGGCGGACGACGGTGTTGAGCATGTCCTCCACCTTGGCCGCCAGCATGCCGCGGCGGCGCTTCGGGTCGGTCTCCCCGGCCAGCAGGGCGCGGAAGGTCATCATCTCGCCGAACACGCTGGCGGTCTCGGCCAGGGTCAGCGGGGTGCCGGATTGCAGGTAGCCCTGGCCGCCCGCCAGCACCTGGTGCACGCCATGGCCCAGCTCATGCGCCAGGGTCATCACGTCGCGCGTCTTGCCGTGGTAGTTGACCAGCAGGTACGGGTGCACGGACGGCACCGTGGGATGGGCGAAGGCGCCGCCCGACTTGCCCGGGCGCAGCTTGGCGTCGATCCACGGCTGGTCGAAGAACCGCCGCCCCACGTCCGCCAGCTCCGGCGAGAAGTCGCCATACGCCGACAGCACGCGGTCCCGCGCCTCGTCCCAGGAGATGTGCCCGTCCGCCTGGTCCGGCAGCGGGGCGTTGCGGTCCCAGTGCTCCAGATGCTCCAGCCCGAGCCATTTGGCCTTCAGCTTGTAGTAGCGGTGCGACAGCCGGGCGTAGTCCCCCGTGACGGCATCGACCAGCGCGTCCACCACCTCGTCCTCGACCATGTTGGAGCGGTTGCGGTAGCTGGCCGGGCGCGGGTAGCGGCGCCAGGTGTCGATGATCTCCTTGTCTTTTATGAGTGTGTTGGTGACCAGGGAGAACAGGCGGATGTTGCCCTCGAACGCTTCGCCGATTGCAGACGCAGCATCCTGGCGCACGGAGCGGTCGGCGTCAGACAGCTTGTTCAGCGCGGAACTGACGGTCAGGTCCTCGCCGCGGACCGGGACGCGCATGCCGGCAACGGTCTCGTCGAACAGGCGGCTCCAGGCGTTGCGGCCGGTGACCTCCTTCTCGTGCAGCAGCTTCTCCAGGTCGTCGGACAGCTCGTGCGGGCGGAACACGCGCAGGTCGCGCAGCCAGGGCGCCCAGCGGGCCAGCGCCGGATCGGACAGCTTGGCGTCCAGCACGGCGTCGTCGATGCGGTTCAGCTCCAGGGACAGGAAGATCAGGTTGCTGCTGATGGCCGTCACGCGCTCGGTGATCGACTGGTAGAAGCGGCCGATGCCGGGGTCCAGGTTGTCGGCACTGAACTGCAACTGGGCGTAGGACACCAGGCGGCCGAGCGTTTCCTCGATGGCCTCGAACTCGCGCAGCACGGCGGCCAGGTCGGCGCCGGGCAGCCGGGCCAGGGTGCCGGCGCGGGCGGACTGGAAGGCGCGGGCCTGCGCCTCGGCGCGGTCCAGGTCGGCGGTCAGCTCGGGGCTGTCGGGGGCGGGGTAGAGGTCGGTCAGGTCCCAGGACGGCAAGGCGTCGGCGGTGGCGACGGGGGCGGCGGCTTGGCCATCGGGTGCGTAGCCGGGTCGGGTCATCTGGCTTTGGTCCTGTCGTGCTGGTAGTGGCTCCCCCTCAAGGTGGGACGGCGGGCACCCACGGCAAGCAGCCTCCCGGCAAGCAGCCTAACCTGCAAACAGCCCCAACCTGCAATTAGCAACGAGGCATCGTGGAACCCTACCCGGACTGGCCCAACCTGGCCGCGATGATGTTCGGCCTGGCCCGCGGCTGGGGACCGCGGCCGATGCTGCGCCACCATTGCGACGGCGCCTGGCACGGCGTGACCTGGCAGGAGTTCGCCCGCCGCGCCGCCTCGGTGGCGCGCGGGCTGCGGGCGCGGGGCGTATCGGCCGGGGACCGGGTGCTGCTGTGCAGCGAGAGCCGGCCGGAGGTGCCGATCCTCGAGGTCGCGCTGATGGCGATCCGCGCCGTCCCCGTGCCGGCCTACGTCACCAACACCCCGGCCGATCATGCCCACCTGCTGCTGGACAGCGGCGCCCGGGTGGCCGTGGCCTCCACCCGGGCGCTGGCCGCCCGTGTGCAGGCGGGCGCGGACCTGACCGGCGGCCTCGACCTGCTGCTGTGCATGGAGCCTGGCCCGCACCCGCACTTCGCCGCCCTGGAGGCCGACCCGGCCCCCCCGGACGACATCGCCGCCGAGGCGGAGCTGATCCCGCTGGGCGCGCTGGCCTGCCTGATCTACACCAGCGGCACCAGCGGGCTGCCGCGCGGCGTGATGCTGCCGCACCGGGCGATCCTGTCCAACTGCCGCGGCGCGTTCGAGCTGGTGCGGCCGCTGCGCCTGCGCGACGAGGTCCACCTGTCCTGCCTGCCGCTGTCGCACAGCTTCGAGCACACGGCGGCGATGTTCTTCTTGCAGAGCATCGGCACGGAGATCGTTTACTGCCGGGGCATCGAGCACCTGGCGGCGGACATGCTAACGATCCGCCCCACCATCATGACGCTGGTGCCGCGCATCCTGGACGTGATCCGCAGCCGCATCCTGCTGGCGGTGGGCCGGGAGCCGCCGTGGCGGCAGCGGCTGTTCCACCATGCGCTGGACGTGGGCGTGCGCCGGGTCGAGGGCCGCATGACGCTCGCCGACCGGCTGGCCGGCCCGGTGCTGGACCGGGTGGTGCTGCAACAGGTCCGGGCGCGGTTCGGCGGCAGGCTGCGCGCCGCGATGTCCGGCGGGGCGCGGCTGGACCCGGAGGTCGGGCGGTTCTACCAGGCGCTGGGGGTGGTGCTGCTGCAGGGCTACGGCCAGACCGAGGCCGGCCCGGTGATCAGCGCCGCCAACCGCCTCAGCGACCCGCCGGGCAGCGTCGGCCGCGCCCTGGACGGCGTGGAGCTGCGGCTGGCGGACGACGGCGAGATCATGGTGCGCGGCGGCCTGGTGATGGACGGCTACTGGCGCCAGCCGGGGGCGACGGCCGAGGTGCTGCGCGACGGCTGGCTGCACACGGGGGACATCGGCGCCCTGGACGCGGACGGCACGCTGACCATCACCGACCGCAAGCGGGACATCATCGTCCTGTCCAGCGGGGAGAACGTGTCGTCCGCCCGGATCGAGGGCCTGCTGATGGGCGAGCCGGAGATCGCCCAGGCCGTCATCGCCGGCGACGGCCAGGCCGCGCTGTCGGCGCTGCTGGTGCCGGCGGACGGCGGCGACGCCACCACGGTCGCCGCCGCCGTGGCGCGGCTCAATCGCCGCCTGCCGCCCAGCGAGCGCATCCGCCACCACAGCCTAGCCCCGCCGTTCACCATAGAGAACGGCCTGCTGACGCCCAGCCACAAGATACGCCGCGTGGCGGTGCTGCGGACGCACGGGGCGGCCCTGGCGGGCTGACGCTTGCGGAAGGCCGTTGCCCCCTGCGATCAAAGCTGGTTAAGTTTTGTCGAGCGGACGTTCAAAGCACCAGGGCAACACCGGTGCGGCAGCCGCCGGGGGGAAGACAGGATGGCGCTCAAGCGTTCGGGGATGGCTGCGGTGGTCGTTGGAGCCGTTCTGGCTTCGGGTGCGGCGCGGGCCGGGCCATTCAGCGCAGACTACGTGTTCGGCGACAGCCTCTCGGACCGCGGCAATCTGGCCGACGCCCTGGGCGGCCACCTGCCCAGCCCGCCGACGTTCCACGACAGCTTCACCAACGGCCCGGTTGCGGTGCAGGTGATGGCGCAGCTCATGGGCCTGACCGAGGACCCGTCGCTGTTCCCGACGGGGTTCGCCGACGTGCATGGGCTGGGCTACCCGTCCGGCACGAACTACGCGGTGGCCGGCGCGACGGCGGGCAACGTTCCCGTGCCCGGCGCCACCCCGGGGACCACCACCTCCGAGGGCGTGCCCGGCGCCAACCTCACCGGCCAGGTCGGCGCATACTTGGCCAAGTCAGGCGGCGTGGCGGACCCCAACGCGCTGTATACCGTGTTCATCGGCGGCAACGACGTCCGCACCGCGGCGCACCAGGGCAGCACGACCTACGTGACGCAGGGCGTAAGCACCGAGCTGACCGAGATCAACACCCTGGTCGCCGCCGGCGCCAAGAACCTGCTGGTGGTCAACGTGCCGGATGTCGGGCTGATCCCGGAGTTCACGACGTTCTCGCCGGCCGGGCAGGCGGCCACGGCGACCCAGGACAGCTACGCCTACAATGCGGCGCTGGCGGCTGGGGTTGCGGGCATCACCGCCGCGGCCCCCGGCGATAACATCAAGCTGTTCGACCTGCTCGATACGAATGACGCGGTGCTTGCCAATGCGAGCAGCTTGGGCATCACCAACACCACCGCGCCCTGCTATGTCAGCTATGGGGTGACAGCGCCGGCTCCGCTGGTCATCAACCCCGCCTGCGGGTCCATCGACCCGGCGACGGGCCAGGCCGCGAACATCGGGCAGTTCTACTACTGGGACCCCATTCACCCGACGGCGGCGGTGCAGGCGGCGTTGGGCGACGCGCTGTATGCCTTCGAGGTGCCGGAGCCGGCGAGCATGGCACTGCTCGGCATGAGCATCGCCGGATTGACGATGGCCCGGCGGCGGCGGACCCGGTAGCGCCATCTGCTCCCTCTCCCGCTTCGGGAGAGGGTCGGGGTGAGGGAAGCCGCAAGCGCCGAACTGTGCCGAGCTAGAGCACGCTCCGCTCTACGCCGGGCAAATTGGGCCCTTGCCGCCTCCCTCACCCCGGCCCTCTCCCGGAGGGAGAGGGAGAAGAGGTCACATTCCCAATGCGCGCCGGTACACGTCCAGCAGGCTCTCCTGCTCCTCCACGTCCGCCGGTTCCTGCTTGCGGATGCGGATGATCTGGCGGATCACCTTCACGTCAAACCCGGCCGACTTCGCCTCGGCGAAGATGTCCTTGATGTCGGACCCGAGCGCCTTGCGCTCCTCCTCCAGCCGCTCGATCCGCTCGATCAGGCTGCGCAGGCGGTCGGCCGCGACGCCACCCACCTGGGCCTCCTTGGCCTGCTGCTCGTCCAGCGGGTCGTCGTCCAGGGTCTCGGCGGTCTTGACGGCCATGCGGCCCCCCTCTGTTCAGGCAAGCCGTGCGGCGTAGCGATGCGCCCCGAGTCGGGTCAACCGAGTCGGGTCAGGCGCCGCGGAACACCGGGCGGCGCTTCTCCATGAAGGCCGTGCGGCCCTCGCGGTAGTCGGCGCTGTCGAAGCAGGCCGCGACCGCGGCGTCCACCGCGGCCATCTCGCGGTCGGCCGGGTCGCGCAGCACCTGGTCCACCACCAGCTTGTTGCCCCGCACGGACAACGGTGCGTTGCCGGCGATGCCGCGCGCCAGGGCGTCCACGGCCGCATGCAGCCCGGCTGCCGGAACCACCCGGTCCACCAGGCCGATCCGCAGCGCCTCCTCGGCGTCCATCCGTTCCCCGCCGAGCAGCATCAGCCGGGCCTGCGCGTGGCCGACCAGGGAGACCAGCCGGCGCGTCATGTCGAAGCCGTACACGATGCCCAGGCGGGCGGCGGGGATGCCGAAGCTGCTGCCCTCGGCGGCCACGCGGATGTCCGCCTGCATGGCGATGCCCAGGCCGCCGCCCAGGCAGAATCCCTGGATGCGGGCGATCAGCGGCTTGGCGAAACCGGCCAGTTGCGCCCGCCCGGCGCTGACCTGGGCGTCATACTCGCGCTGCGCCTCGGCACTGCCCCGCCGCTCGCCGAACTGGCTTATGTCGGCGCCGGACACGAACGCCTTGTCCCCGGCACCGGTCATGACCACCACGCGCACCGCGTCGTCCTCGCCCCACCCTTCGAGGATGGCGGCCAGGCCGTCCCACATCTCCACCGACATGGCGTTGCGCTTCTCCGGCTGGTTGAACGTCAGCAGCCCGACGCCGTCCTGCACCGCCGCCAGCATCCGCCCGGACGCATATTCCATCAGCCTGTCTCCCCACGCTGCCACAGGATAGTTGACACAGGCGGCCCTGCCCACCCAGGGTCGGTGAATGCCGGTCCGGCCCCAAACGCTGCTCGCCCCGTCCCTCGCCCTGGCGCTCGCCCTGGCCGTCCCGGCGTTGGGGCAGCCGGCCACCGTTGCGAATGTGCCGATGGAGAAGGACGAGGCCACCTCGATCCTGGGACGCGAGGTGCAGGACCCGACGGGACATCCGGCGGGGCGGATCATCGACGTGCTGGTCGATGGTCTCGGCCAGGTCCGCGCGGCGGTGGTGGACTTCGGCGGTTTCCTGGGCATCGGCCAGCGCCGGGTCGCCATTGCCTGGCTGGCGCTGCACTTCGTTCCGGCCAACCACACCATCATCCTTGAGTTGTCGGCCGACCAGATCGCCGCCGTCCCGGAGTATAAGCCCAGCAGCACCAGCCCCGTGCTGGTGGCCTCGCCGCCGCCTGCCCCGACGCCGCCGCCGCCGAAACAGTGACCGTCGCCAGGACAGTGGGCCAGTGACGGGCAGCGGCCGCGGCCTGGACGCGCTGAATGCCCTGGTCGCGAGCAGCCAGACCGGGTTCGGCGCCTTCATCGCGGTGTACCTCACGTCCCGGGCCTGGACCCAGGCCGACATCGGCCAGGCGCTCAGCGTCGGCACCATTGCCGCCATGCTCAGCCAGGTGCCGGCCGGCGCCCTGGTGGACCGCATGCGCAGCAAGCGCCTGGCCGTCGCCGCCGGGGGCGCCGCGGTGGCCGTCAGCGCGCTGCTGTTCGCCGCCACCCCCGCCCGCCTGCCGGTCATGGTGGCCGAGGTGCTGCACGGCTTTGCAAGCTGCATGATCGGCCCCGGCATCGCCGCCATGAGCCTGCAACTGGCGGGCCAGGCCGGCATGGGCGCGCGGCTCGGGCGCAACAGCCGGTTCGCCTCGGTCGGCAGCGCCGTGGCGGCGCTGGTGCTGGGCGGCATCGGCACCTGGGTCTCCAGCCGGTCGGTGTTCTGGGCCACGGCGGGGCTGATGGCGGTGGGCCTGCTGACCCTGGTGGCGCTGCCGTCCGGCGCCCCGGCCGAGCCGGAGCTGCCGAAGCGTGGCAACCCTCGGGCGCTGTTGAGCCGGCCGCTGCTGGTGTTCGCGGCCTGCGTGGCGCTGTTCCACCTGGCCAACGCCGCCATGCTGCCGCTGGTGGCGGGGGAGGTCACGCGCGGCGCCGGGTCGCGCGCCAACCTGGTGATTGCGGCGTGCATCGTGGCGCCGCAGGCGGTGGTGGCGCTGGTGTCGCCCTGGGTGGGGCGCAAGGCCGATGGCTGGGGACGGCGGCCGGTGCTGCTGCTGGGCTTCGCGGCGCTGCCGTTGCGGGGGGTGCTGCTGGCCCTCGGGGCGGACCCGGCCTGGATCGTGGCGGTGCAGGCGCTGGACGGCATCAGCAGCGCGGTGTTCGGGGTCATGCTGCCGCTGGTGGCCTCGGACCTGTCCCGGGGCACGGGGCGGTTCAGCGCCTGCATGGGGCTGCTGGGGCTGGCGGTCGGTGCGGGGGCGACGGTCAGCACCTGGTTGGCTGGGCTGGTGGCGGACCGGCTCGGCATCGGGGCGGCGCTGCTGGTGCTGGCCGGGGCCGGGGCTGCGGCCATGGCAACCATTTTGGCGATGCCGGAAACCCGGGGTGCTCCGGTGCGTTTCCGAAATGCATAAACTTGATCGGAGTCTAATATGAAACTCGTTCTCGCCGCCGCCGTGTCTTGCATTGCCCTGCTGGCCGCCGCGTCGCCGGCAGATGCCGCCGGCTGCCTCAAGGGCGCCGCAGTTGGTGGCGTGGCCGGGCATGTGGCCGGGCACCATGGCGTACTCGGCGCCGCCGCGGGCTGCGCCGTCGGCCATCACGAGGCCAACAAGGCGGCCAGCAAGCAGCAGGCGCAGCCGGCATCCACCTCCCAGAACTAGCGCCAGCGTGACGCCGGCCCTGCGGGGCCGGCGGCTTGCCTGATCCGGTCTGCTTCTGCATACAGCGGACGTGACCCCAAATCCGTTCACTTCCGCAGCCGAGGCCCGCGATGTGGGCGGTCCCCTGCTCCGTCTTCACCGTGCCGCCCTGGGGCGTGATCCCGATGCTTCAGGCCTGGCTGCACTGGTCGCCGCCTGGCGGCGTGGCGCAAGGCCGCCGGAGCTGTCGCGCGTCCTGGCCGGGACCGATGAGTTCCGCAACGCGCATGGCCCCGGGTCGCCGGACGACTTTGCCACCCCTGCAACGGCTGCACGGATTGCGGTTCACGCCTTCAGGGCAGATGATCCCGCTGCATCGAGCCTGGCCGCCGCGATGGCCGGGCTTTCGAGGGCGGAAGCCGTGGCCGCCATCGCCGAGGCGGCGCCGGTGCGCGCCCGGTCCCCCTTGCTCCCCGGCCTGTTCCCGGATGTGCCGCCGGATGATCCCGTCGCTTATGCCTTCTGGGTTGCGGCGCACGACACTCCCTCCCCGGAGGCGCTGGCCCGTCTCCCGCCGCTGGCCGGCCCGCGCGTCAGCCTGGCTATGCTCGCCGGGGACAGCGAGGCGGAGGCGGCGCTGCGGACCGTCGCCAGCCTGCAGGCCGGGGTTTACCAGGATTGGGAGGTCTGCCTGGCCAACCGGCTGCATTCCGCCTGGCCGCAGCGTGCCCTGGCGGCGGCGGCGGCGACCGAGCCTCGGCTTCGCCTGATGCCGGATGGACGCGGCGGCGGTGCGACCGACGCGCTGAACGCTGCCCTGGCTGCCTGTTCCGGCGCCGTCGTCGGCCTGATTGCACCCGGGGACATGCTGCCGCCCACCGGGCTGTACGAGGCCGTCCAGGCTTGGATCGCACGGCCCGGCATCCGGATGCTGTTCACCGACGAGGACCAGGCCGACCTCGCTGGCCAGCGCTGCGCGCCGCGGTTCAAGCCGGACTACAGCGCCGACGCGCACCGCAGCGGCATCACGGTCGGTCAACTCGCGCTGTACGACCGTGCCCTGCTGATGCAACTGGGCGGCCTGCGCGCCGGACCTGACCCGGAGCACGACCTTGCCCTGCGCGCCGCCGCGGCGGCCGGCGCGCCGGCGGTGGCGCATGTGCCCGCGGTGCTGTGCCATCGCGCTGCCGCCCCACCCTCCCCTGCTGCACCGCCCGGCGCCTTGTCGATTGGCTCCGCATCCCCTGGCCCCGCTCTGCCGGACCCGTTGCCGGGCGTCACGGTCATCATGCTGACCCGGGACCGGCCCGACCTGCTCGCCGCCAGCACGGCTGGCGTGCTGCACGGTACGGACTATCCGGCCCTTGAGCTGCTGGTCGTGGACAACGGCAGCACCGACCCTGACGCCCTGGCCCTCCTGGAGAGGATCGCGGGCGACCCGCGCGTCCGCGTGCTGCGGCGTCCTGGGCCGTTCAACTTCTCCGCGCTGAACAACGCCGCCGTGCAGACGGCGCGCAACGCGGTGCTGGTGCTACTCAACAACGACACCGAGATGCCGGACAGCGGCTGGCTGCGCGCCCTGGTGCGGCACGCCATGCGGCCCGATGTCGGCCTGGTCGGTGCGCGTCTGCTGTACCGGGATGGCACGCTGCAGCATGGTGGCATGGTGCTCGGCCCCGGGGGACAGGCGACGCATGTCCTGCGTGGCGCTCCGCTGGATGCGCCGGGTTACGAGGGGCAGTTGGCGTGCACCCGCGACCTGTCGGCCGTGACCGGCGCCTGCATGGCCCTGCGTCGCGAGGTCTGGGACGCGGTGGGCGGCATGGACGAGGGCCTGCCGGTGACCTGGAACGACGTGGACCTGTGCCAGCGCGTGCGCGCCGCCGGGCTGCGCGTGCTGTGGACGCCGGACGCCGTGGTGCTGCACCTGGAGGGCGAGACCCGCGGCCTGGACGCGGCCGACCCGGCGCGCGTGGCGGGCTTCAGGGCCGATGCCGCGCGTTATCGCGCGACCTGGGGCGTGGCGGCGGATGAGGACCCGTATTTGAACCCGAACCTGGCGGCCACCGACCATGCGCTGGTGCTCGCGCCGCCGCGGCATGTGCGTCCCTGGCAGGTTCAGCCGGCAACAGGGGGGCAAGCGGGATGACCAGCCCCCGTTGCTGCTCCCTCTCCCTCCGGGAGGGGGCCGGGGTGAGGGAAGCCGCAAGAACCGAACCCCGCCAGGTTGGGAGCGAGTCTCCGTCCTGCATCGGGCAGGCTTGGCCCTCCCGGCCTCCCTCACCCCGGCCCTCTCCCGAAGGGGGAGAGGGAGCAGGCAGCGCCGCGGGTCGGGAGGGAGGTGGCCGTGGATCATAGCTTGACCCCTGCTCCGGAGGCCGCCCTTGCGCGCCTATGCGACCCGGTGTTGGACGCCGTGTTCCTGCGCCTGGCCCGCACCGGCGTTCCCAGCGCCTGGTATGGCCATGTGCCGTTCGCGCAGTGGCTGGTGGCCGCCATCCGCCCGCGCCGGCTGGTCGAGCTGGGCACGCATAACGGCGTCTCCTATGCTGCGTTCTGCGGCGCCGTCGCCCGCCTGGGCCTGGACACGAGCTGCTACGCCGTGGACACCTGGCAGGGCGACGAGCACGCGGGCGAATACGGCGATGGGGTTTACGAGGACCTTCGCCGTTTCCACGACCCGCTGTATGGCGCCTTTTCCGAGCTGATGCGCTGCCGGTTCGACCAGGCGCTGCCGCACTTCGCCGACGGGTCCATCGACCTGTTGCACATCGACGGCTTCCACACCTATGAGGCCGTGCGCGACGACTTCCTGTCCTGGCGGCCGAAGCTGTCGCCGCGGGCGGTGGTGCTGTTCCACGACACCAACGAGCGCCGGGCCGACTTCGGCGTCTGGCGGCTGTGGGCGGAGCTGCGGGCCGAGCATCCGGGCTTCGAGTTCCTGCACAGCCACGGCCTGGGCGTGCTGGCGGTGGGCGCCGACATCCCGGCGGCCCTGCGCGACCTGTGCGCGGCGGACCCGGCCGGCGTCGCCCTGATCCGCGACCGCTTCGGTCAGTTGGGTGAACGCTGGATGCAGCACTTCGAGGCCACCCAGGCCCTGGCGGCGCAGCGCCGGGCGGAGGCGAGCAACGCCGGCCTGGCCGGAGAGGTCGCGGCATTCGAGCCGCTCCGCGCCAAGGCCAGGGACCTGGAAGAGCTGTCCGCCCGGCAGCGCGAGGACCTGGACGCCCTGGGGAACGAGCATGAGGAGGCGCTGGACCGGCTGCATGAGAGCTGGGCCTACCAGGCGGCCCTTGAGGCCCGCACCACGGCAGGCGACGCCCACGCTGGCCACCTGCAAACCCTGCTGGCGCAGCGTGCTGAGGACTGGGAGCGGGTGCACGCGGTGCTGGCCGGGCTGCAGGCCGAGGCCGCCGGGCTGCGGGCGGAGCTGACGCAGGCGCAGGCGATGCAGGCGGCCATGCTGCGCTCGCTGTCCTGGCGGCTGACCTGGCCGGTGCGATGGCTGGGCGGGCTGCCGCCGCTGCGCCGGGCCAGGACCCTGGCCGGGCTAGTGCTGCGCGGCCGCCTGGCCGAGCACCGCCGCATGGTGGCGCGCCGCAAGGCGGAGGTCGTCGCCCTGCGCGCCTTTCCGCTGTTCGACGCGGCGTATTACCTGCGGCAGTATCCGGCGCTGGCGGCGGCCGGGCACGACCCGGCGGAGCACTTCGCGTGGGTCGGCACGGCGGCCGGCGCCCAGCCCAGCCCATACTTCGACACGGCCCGCTACCTGGCCCGCAACCCCGCCGTGGCGGCGTCCGGCGAGAACCCGCTGCTGCACTGGCTGCGGACCGGGGCGGCGGAGGGATTGGACCCGAACGCCTTCCTGGACGTGGACTGGTACTGCGCGCGTTACGCGGTGGCCGCCACCGGCTTGGACCCGCTGACCCACTACCTGCGCATCGGCGCCCCGGCCGGGCACGACCCAAACCCCGGCATGGACGCCCAAGCCTATGCGTCCGAGCACCCGGAGGCCCTGCGGGACGGCATGACGCCGCTGCTGCACTGGTGGACCATCGGCGCGGGCGCCGGGCTGAACCCGGGTCCGCTGTTCGATGCGGCCTGGTATCGCGCGCAGCACGGGCTGGGCGCCGCGGACCCGCTGGCCCACTGGCTCGATAGTGGGCGGAGCCTGCCCACCTCCCCCCTGTTCGCGCTGACTGGTGGGGTGCAGCGGCCCATCGCGTTCCCGGAGCAGGACCGGCCGGACGTCAGCATCATCATCCCGGTGTATGGCCACCTGGCCGACACCATGCGCTGCCTGTACTCGGTGATGGCGTGCAGCGGCGATGCGGTCCCCTATGAGGTGATCGTTGCCGACGACAACCCGGGCGACCGCATCGCCCCGCTGCTGGCGGGACGCTGCACCGGCCTGCACCTGATCGAGAACCCGGAGAACCTCGGCTTCCTGCGGAGCTGCAATGCGGCGGCGCGGGGGGCGCGCGGGCGCTACTTGCTGTTCCTGAACAACGACACCACCGTGCGGCCGGACTGGCTGGCGCCGCTGGTGCGGCTGGCCGATGCGGACCCGCGGGTGGGCCTGGTTGGGTCCAAGCTGCTGAACCCGGACGGCACGCTGCAGGAGGCCGGGGGCGCCATCCTGTCCAACGGCTGGGGCCAGCCGTACGGCGCGGGCGATGACCCGGCGCTGCCGCAGTATAACCAGGTGCGCGAGGTGGACGTGGTTGTCGGCGCCTGCATGCTGGTGCGGCGGGCGGCGTGGGACGGGGTGGGCGGCTTCGACGACCGCTACGCCCCGGCGTTCTATGAGGAGTTCGACCTCGCCTTCGCCCTGCGTGAGACCGGTTACCGCACGCTGTACCAGCCGGCCAGCCAGGTGACGCATTGGGGCAGCAACTCCTATGGCGCGGCGGCGCGGGACCGGCAGAGCGCCCGCAACCACGCGCAGTTCTGCACCAAGTGGGCGCGCGTGCTGGCGGGCCAGCCGGCGCCCACGGCGGCGCCGTTCCAGCAGCGCGAGCGCCCGCCGCAGGCCGGCACCGTGCTGGTGATCGACGACCGCGTGCCGGAGTGGGACCGCCACGCCGGCGGCCTGACCATCAGCCAGTACTTGCGCCTGCTGCGCCGCATGGGCTGGCGGGTGGCCTTCCTGCCGGCGGCCGACGCCTCCGACCTGCAGCCCTATACGGCGCTGCTGCAGCAGGATGGGATCGAGGTGCTGCACGCGCCGGAGACCCTGCTGCACTGGCTGACCGCGAACGGCCGCTACGTGGACCTGGTTTGGACGGCCCGCCCGGACGTGACCGCGCCGCTGCTGGACGTGATCCGCACGCATACCCGGGCGCCGGTGATCTATTACACGCACGACCTGCATTACCTGCGCGAGCAGCGCCGCCATGTGCTGGACGGCGACCCGCGCACCCTGCAGGAGAGCCGCCGCCTGCAACGCATCGAGGAGCGCATCTTCGCCCGTGTGGACCGGGTGATGACCCCCAGCACGGAGGAGGCGCGGATCATCGCCGCCACCGTGCCGGCGGCCAAGCCGTTCGTGATCCCGCCCTACATCGTGCCCGAGGCCGGACAGCCCGGAGAGCCGCCGGCGGCTGGCGACGCGCTGCCCGGCGATGCAGTGATCTTCGTCGGCGGCTTTGGCCATCCCCCCAACGTCGATGCGGCGGTCTGGCTGGTGCAGGACATCATGCCGCTGGTATGGGCGGCGGTCCCCGAGGCGCGGGTGCTGCTGGTGGGCAGCGCGCCGCCGTTCCAGGTGCAGGCGCTGGCGGGGCCGCGGGTGGAGGTGACGGGCTTCGTGCCCGACATCGCGCCGCTGTATGCCCGCGCCCGCATGTCGGTCAGCCCGCTGCGCTACGGCGCCGGGGTGAAGGGCAAGATCGTCGCCAGCCTGCAGGCCGGCGTGCCGGTGGTGACGACCTCGGTGGGCAACGAGGGCCTGGACCTGTCCGACGGGCACCAGGCGATGGTCGCCGACACCGCAGCCGCGCTGGCGGAGGACATCGTCGCCCTGTGGCGCGACCCGGTCCGCGGCGCGGCGCTGGCCGCCGCTGGGCAGGCGGTGCTGCGCGACCGCTACAGCGAGGACGCCGCCCGGCGCGCCCTGCTGGCCGTGCTGGACGGGCTGGAGCCGCAGCAGCACGCCCCTCGGCGGCGCCTGCAGCCGGGGCCTAGCCTCCAGGCTGGGCCTACCTTCCAAAAGGAACGAACATGAACGCCGTGGCCCCTGTGCCGGTGTCTTCGACCATGCCCGCCTCGCTGCCCGGCCGGCCCTCCGTGCTGGTGGACCTGCGGCCGTGCTACGAGGGCTTCGCGGGGATCCCGCAGGAGACGCGGCTGCTGTTCGCCATGTTCGCCGACATGGGCCTGGCGCGGCTGGGCGGGCTGGCGTCGGGCATCCACTTCGCCGCGCCGCCGCGCCGCCGCAAGAACGCCAACACGCCGTTCGACCGCACGCTGGAGCAGGCGCGCGTGCTGATCAGCCAGGACACCAAGCGGCACCACGCGCCGCCGGGCCTGTCGTTGCTGCTGCCCGGGCCGATCCGGCGGCGGATGCACCATGTCACCACCATCCTCAGCCTGGCGCACCGGGAGGAGCAGCTCGACCTGCGCATCGATCCCGTGCTGTTCGAGGACTACCTGTGGATGAAGCTGTTCGACAACACGCTGGCGCCGTCGGACCGCCACCTGATCGGGCGGGCCGAGTACTATGCGACGGCGCTGGGGCATGAGAACGCGCGGTCGCTGTCGCTGCTGCCGCTGGCGTTCCAGCGCAAGCTGAACACCACCGGGTGGGACGTGTTCTTCGGCGCCACCGTGTCGCCGTACAAGCCTTCGCCGGGCACCGCGTTCATGGTGCGCTACTACGACGCGCTGCCGCTGCTCAGCCCGCACACCATCGGCGAGCCGTGGCCGCACGCCAACAGCCACGCCAGCATGATGCGCCGCAACATCGAGCAGGGCGCGCACTTCTACTGCGACAGCGAGCCGGTGCGGGAGGACGTGCTGGCGCTGTTCCCCTATGCCGAGCCGCGCATCCACACCATCCCCGCGCTGGTCGCCCCCGAGTACCGCCCAGACGTGCGGCCGGATGCGGAGCTGCGGACCATCCTGCGGCGCCGGGCCAGCACGGCGACGGCGCCGGCGGGGGGACGGCGGGAGGCGCCGGGGGAGCCGCTGCCCAAGCTGATCATCGCGTGCTCGACTCTGGAGCCGCGCAAGAACTACCTGCGGCTGTTCCGCGGCTTCGAGCTGGCCCGGCGGATGACCAAGACGCCGATGCAGTTGCTGATCGTCGCCAACCCCGGCTGGCGGTCGGACGCTGAGCTGGCGGAGCTGAAGCTGCTGGTGCGGGAGGGTGCCTACCACGTGTCCGGCGTGCCGTTGTCGGAGTTGCGGGTGCTGTATTCGATGGCGCACCTGGTGGTGGCGCCGAGCCGGGCGGAGGGGTTCGACTACAGCGGCGTCGAGGGCATGGCGTGCGGCACGCCCCTGGTGGCCAGCGGCATCCCGGTGCATCGGTGGGTGTACGGCGATGCCGCCGAGTACTTCGATCCCTACGACGACGAGCAACTGGCGGAGATCCTGGCACAGCTGGTCGATCTGCCGCGGGAAGGGGGGCACCTGTCCGACATGCGCGACCGCGGGCTGCGGCGGGCGGCGCTGTACCAGGCCCCCGCCCTGGCGCCGCGCTGGGAGCAGGCGGTGCTGGACGTCATCCAGGCGCAACGCGCGCCTTCTCCCTCCTCCTCCGGGAGAGGGCCAGGGTGAGGGGGCCTTGCTTGCTGCGCCACCAGGAACCGCGGGTACTACCGGAAGCGGGCTGCCTGGGCCTGAGGGATTGCGCTTGAAGACCCCCTCACCCCAGCCCTCTCCCGGAGGGAGAGGGGGCAGCAGGGACAACAACTTCGACTTCCTGCGGCTGTTTGCGGCGCTGATGGTGATCTACGGGCATGGCTGGGTGCTCTCGACCAACACCGGGCCGGGCTTCTGGGGCGTGCCGTTCGCGCGCATTGGGCTGGACATCTTCTTCAGCATCAGCGGCTACATGGTCACCGGAAGCTGGATGCGGACGCCGGACCTGCTGGGGTTCCTGCAGAAGCGCGCGTTGCGCATCCTGCCGGGCCTGGCCGCCTGCGTGGTGTTCTCGACCTACGTACTGGGCGCGCGGCTGACCCGGCTGCCGCTGGGGCAGTACCTGACCAGCCACAACACCTTCAAGTACCTGGGCAACATCGCCTTCCACCCGGTGCTCTACCTGCCCGGTGTGTTCGAGGGCATGCACCTGGGCGGCGCCGTCAACGGCTCGCTGTGGAGCCTGTTCCCCGAGGTGCTGTGCTACCTGACGGTGCCGCTGTTCGCGTTGCTGGCGCTGCGGCCCCGCATGTGGGCGCTGGGCGTGGGCGGCGTGCTGGTGGGCACCCTGGGGCTGTGGCTGTTCTATGGCTACACGGGCGAGGTGTTCGTCATCAACGCGACCGACGTGAAGTACATGCTGGTCCAGGTGCCGTTCTTCTTCATCGGCGCGCTGTACCGGCTGCTGCAGGACCGGGTGCCCCACTTCTACCGGGCGGACTTCGCCATCCTGGGCTACTCGCTGAACTGGATGGTCGCGAGCTGGTATGGCTGGTGGAACATCCCGATCGAGTGGGTCACGCTGCCCTACATGGTGCTGTGCTTCGGCAGGGGGTCGATGCCGGTGATCCGCCGGGCGGGGCGGTTCGGCGACTTGTCATACGGGATGTACCTGTATGCGTTCCCGGTGCAGCAGGTGATCCTGGGGGCGATGCATGGCAACGAGCATCCGATCCTGACCTGCATGGTGCTGACCGTGCCGTTCGCGGCGCTGTCCTGGCACTTGGTGGAGCGGCCGGCGCTGCGATGGAAGCCCGGCGCCGCCGACCGGCCGGCTGCCGTGCCCATCCTCGGCGAGGCGGCCGAATGAGCTTGGCGCACGCCCTGGTCGCGCGCATCCCACCGATCCGCCGCCTGCAGGACGCGCGGAACCAGTTGCTGGCGGAGCGGGCGGAGGTGGTGGAACGGCTGGTCGATGCGCAGGTGCGGCTGGAGGAGGCGAACCACCAGCTTGCCGACCTGCGGTGCAGCAGGCATAGCCCCTTCTATCACTACAACACCTGTTTCGACCCGATAGCGGTGACCCGCCGCCATGCCGTGCCGGACTTGCAGCCGCAGCCGGGCTACGTGACCAACTGCCTGGGTGTCCTGATCGACCCGAAGTTCCTGCCCGGGGCGTTGCGGGGACGGGAGGGCACGGTCGAGGGCCTGCCCATCCCGCACAATTGGCATGCCGACATCGCCGAGTGGGGGACGGCCTTGCGCGCCGTGGACCTGGCGCGCGGGCGCTTCATGATGCTGGGGCGCGAGCGCTTCACGATACCGGCGCGCGGGCGCTTCACGATGATCGAGCTTGGATGCGGCTGGGGCTGCTGGATGAGCATCACCGGCGCTGCGGCGCGCCGCGTCGGGCTGCAGGTGCACCTGATCGGCGTGGAGGCCGATGCGGTCCATATCGGCTTCGCACGGGAAACCATGGCCGCCAACGGGTTCCAGCCGGACCAGGTGGCATTGCACCAGGGCATCGCGGCTGCCGTGCCCGGCATCGCGCTGTTCCCCCGCAAAGCCGATGGGTCCTGGGGATCGGAGCCGGTGCTCGGCGCCGATGCGGCGGCGCAGGCCGAGGCGCGGCGGACCGGAAGCCATGACGCGCTGCGGGTGATCGCATTGCGGGACCTGGCCGGGCCGCACTCGCGCATCGACCTGCTGCATGTTGACATCCAGGGCGGCGAGGCCGGGCTGCTCGCGGGATCGCTGGACGTGCTGCGGGACAAGGTCGCCTACCTGCTGATCGGCACGCATTCCCGGGAGACGGAGGGCGAGCTGTTTGCGATGCTGCTCGGCGCCGGCTGGCGGCTGGAGATCGAGCGGCCGGCGCTGCTGGCGATGGAGCCGGAGGGTCCGGTTGTGGTGGTCGATGGCGTGCAGGGCTGGCGCAACCCATGGCTGCTGCCGGCCGAAACGGCATGACGCCGGGCAACGGGGGGCGCCAAACCTTCAGCCAGCCATCGACGCCGGCCTGACAGCGATGGACACGCAGCGTCCATGAACAAGGTCACCCAGCCGCAGTCCGGCGTCGGCGGCGCGAGCAGCCCCGGCAGCGCCAAGCCAGTCATGCTCGGCGGGGTGCGGACGCTGCTGGAGGGCGCCGCTGACGACCCGTACTTCGAGGCCGTTGAACACCATGCGGCAGGCTTGGACGGCCTGGCGGCGCTGGTGGCCCGGCATGTGCCGCCGTCTTCGACCGTCATCGATGTCGGCGCCAACATCGGCCTGTCCACGATCCTGCTGGCCCGGCTGGCCCGGCGCGTCATCGCCTATGAGCCCTCGCCGCCGAACGTCGCCCTGCTGCGCCGCAACCTGGCGCTGAACGGGATCACCAACGTCGAGGTCAGGGCCGCGGCGGCGTCGAGCGAGCCGGGAACGCTCCGGTTCCATGTGGCGCAGTTCGGCGCGGGGTCCCACGTCGTCGCGTCCGGCCACGTTTCGGGCGCAACCACGGCAACCGTCGAGGTGCCCGCGGTGACGCTGGACAGCGAGACTCTCCCACCGGTCGCGTTCATCAAGGTCGATGCCGAGGGGCACGAGCCTGACGTGCTGGCCGGCGCCCGGCGGCTGCTGGCCCGCGACCGGCCGCTGGTCTATATGGAGGTCAACCTTTGGTGCCTGTCGGCCTTCGCCGGCTACAGCGCGGGCGCCCTGGCCCGCACGCTTTGGCTGGCGTTCGAGGTTGGCAAGCCGGAGGCGGACGGCCGGGTCTCGCCGTTGCCGGACGCCTTCGGATTCCTGCATGACCTTATCGTCCACAACCGCGGCATGGCCGACGTCGCGCTGCGCCCGCGGGATGGCATGGACATGCCGACGCTGCCGGAGCTGGCCTGGCCGGAACCAGCGGCGGCGCTTGCCCGGCGGGCGGCACGGAGGCCAGGCGCTATTGCGGTCCGGGAGATTGCCGACCTGCAGGACCGGCTGAGGCGCGGTGCCGACGTGGCCGTGCTGGACTATGCCCTTGCCTTTGCCGTTGGGCTCATCGCGGTCATCGCCCTGTTCCCCCTGCCGGCGGTGCTGGGCACCGGGGCGATCTGGGCCGCGCCGTTCGGCGACATGGCGCTGAGCCTGGCCGGGCACCTCGCCTACCAGGCGGACCCCTGGCGGTGGCCGCTGCTGACCACCCGGCTGCTGCTGTGGCCGCATGGCGCCAGCATCGCCATGGCCGACAGCAACCCGTTGCTCTCCATGCTTGCCAAGGCGGTCACCCGCGGGTTCGGCCTGGCGCCGGTCAACCTGCTCGGCGTTTGGCTCGCACTCTGTGTCTTGCTGCAGCCGGTGGCGGCAGTGTTCGCGTTGCGCGGCGTCACGCGCGGGCGGCCATTGGCGTCGCTGGCGATTGCCGCGCTGTCGGTGATGTCGCTCGCCTGGCTGGCCCGGCTTGGCCATGTCAACCTGATGGGGCACTTCGTCATCCTGGCTGCGCTGGGGCTGACGCTGCGGATGCTGGGGCGCGGGGTGCGGCGGGGATGGGCCAAGGCGGCCGGCGTGCTGCTGGCTGGCCTGCTGTTCCATCCCTACTTATTCCTGATGTCCGCTGCCGTGCTGGCTGCCGTGCCGGCCGAGGCGACGCTGCTGTGGCGCCGCTCCGCCTGGCGGCATTGGACCGGGCTGGTGCTGGCCTGCGTGATCCCGTTCGCGCTGTTCCGGCTGCTGAACGGCGACTTCGAGGGCGGGGCGCCCGGGTTCGGGTACTTCTCGATGAACCTGCTCTCGCCAGTGTGGCCGCAGGTGTCCGGGGTGTTCGGGCCGGACTTGCCGCCGGTTATCGCAAGGCCCGGCCAGGAGGAGGGCTTCAACTATCTTGGGGCCGGGCTGCTGTTCCTCCTCGTTGCTGCGGGAGTGTCCCTGGCGGCGGCGCGGCGGCTGCCGCGGCTGCACCCGGGCCTGCTGCTGTGCCTGGCAGGGCTGACGGCGTTGGCGCTGAGCAGCCACGTCTATGCCGGCCATCGGTTGCTGCTCGACTTCGGTGAGCAGCCGTGGAGCCGGGTCTTCGCGCCGGTCCGTGCGTCGGGACGGCTGTTCTGGCCCGTAGGCTACGCCTTGCTGATCGGCGGTGTCGCCGTAGTGGCAACGGCGCGCCTGCCACGGTGGGCGAGCATGGCCATATTCGCCGCCGCCGTCCTGCTGCAGTACATCGATGCCGGGCCACTGCTCGGCCGTCTCGCAGAAAACCTTGCCGGACAGCATAACAGCCAGGCGGCGAGCGTGCAGGTGCCGCCGGGCACGACGCTGGTGACCCCGGTCCCGTCGATCATGTGCACCAGGGACCAGGCGGCCATCGAGACCGCCACGACGCTGCTGCTGCACGGGGCACGGGCCGGCATGCGGCTGGGCGATGCCGGCCTGGCCCGGCCGCCGCGCGGCTTCGGCTGCGAGAAGGCATGGCTGGACGCCATGGAGACGCCGCTTGCAGCAGGCGAGGCGCGGGTGTTCACGCAGGCGGCCCTTGCGCCCGAACTCCGCCTGGCGAGGTTCGGCGCCGGCGCGCGATGCGGCCAGGTGGACGCGGTGACGGTGTGCAGCCGGGGGCCTGTCCCCGGAACTCCGGTCACCGCAATGGGCCAGGTGGCCCCTCTGGCTGCCGTCACCGCCGGCCTGGCCGGGAAAGCGCTGCTGCCGGTACTTGCGAACGGCTGGGCCATGGATGCCGAGGGCGCGCCGGTATCGTCCGGCTGCCTGGCCACGCTGCTGTTCACGTTGGACGGCCTGCCGCCCGGGCGCGGCGTGCGTGTGACCCTGCATTTCCAGCCTGTCCGCCCCAGCGGCGCCCCCCGGATGCGGACGGTGCTGCTGCGCGCCGACCAGCGGGATGTGGCCCGGGTGGAGGCGCGCGACGACGAGCCGGCCGTGGCAACCGTCGGGTTCACGGCCGAGGAGGCGGCGGCGGGTGTGTTCCGGGTGGCTCTCGACCTGGCGCCTGACATGAACCCCTTGAAGCCCTGCCGCCCCGTGCCGGTGCGCCTGATGAGCCTCGATGTCGCCCCGGCTGGTCCGGATGCTCCGCGAGGTGAATGAGGGCGTCGCCATTGATTCGTGTGGACGGTGCTGTTCGGGTCGGACGTGCCGGGCTACCCGAGCCTGCTGACGGTGGTGCTGTTCCTGGGCGGGGCGCAGTTGATGACGCTCGGCATCATCGGCGAGTACCTGGGCCGCATCTTCAACGAGACCAAGCGGCGGCCGCTGTAGCTGGTGGAGGCGTAGCGCCCGCCTGAAACGGTATGCGTCTCCGATTTCAGCCACGCATCCTGGTTCCTGATGCGCAGTGCTGGCCTGGACGCGGCTGTGGACGCGCCAGTCAGGGCCGGTCCAGCGGGGGACGCTCAATGGTCAGGAAACTTAGCACCCTGCCATCCGGAAGCTGCAGCGACGGTGAATTGACGTGGAGCCGGGTGTCCGGCAACGCCATCGTTCCCACGAGGAGAGCGTTGCACCAGCCGGTGTCACCGCCGATGCAGGCGATGCCGAGATGCCCCCGTTGCAGCAGGCGGGCGACGAACGCCGGCCGGCGGGCCTCCCCGCGGTAACTCACGCCGAACACCTCACCCGGCGGGCGGCCCAGTTCATGCGCCAACTGCTCCGCCTGGAATACGGCCGGCCACACGTCCCAGTAGCTGCCGGCAATGCCATCCAAGGAGCGTTCCAGCACCGCCGCAGCCACGGCGTCCGCCACCGGCTTGTAGGCGGCGTCAACAATGTCGTGGTTTGCCGGGCTGGCGGGGGGGCTGCGCAGGGCCGCGACCGCCAGCAGGCACGCGCATGCGCCAAGAACGATGACATCGCGTGCCGCGTGCGCCCGGACCATGGTCCCCGCAAGGCTGAGCAGGGACACGCCGCCGAGGGCAGCCGCAAGGATGTAGTGCGGCACGAGGTAACGCGGGTGGATATAGTTCGCGACCACCCAACTGCTCAGCGCCATCATCACGAAGCTGACTGCAAATGTCCCAACCAGGATCAAGCCGTGCCCAAGGCTCGCACCTGCCGCAGGGTCGCGCCGCCACCGCAGCAGCGCCAGCACGGCGGCGGCGACCAGCAGCATGCTCCACATGAACCGCCCCGGCTTCGCCAGCATGGCAGCCCAGTAGTATGCCAGTCCGGCGGTGGTCTCACCAAACCCGAGCGGGGTCGGGGCGTCCACGGCGGCGGCGGCCATCAACGCCCAAGCTACCCCCCCTGCCACCAGGCTGGCCAGGCCGAAGCTGATCGCCGGGACGGACGCGAACACCAGCGCCTCCCCAAGCACCAGCGGCACGGCAACCAGCGCCAGCGACACGTTGACCAGGTAAGCAGTGCAAACCAAGACCAGGGCGATGGCGCCCCAGGCCACACGGGCCATGCGGCCTCCCACGGCCGCCCCATCAAACGCCAGCAGCGAAAGCCCGGCCAGCGCGAGCGATGTGCCGTAGGGGCTCGCCTCGATGAAGGCCTCATGCAGGGTTCGCTGCGGCGCGAGGGCCAGCAGCAACGCGCTGGAAACCAGTGTGGCGCGCCATGCAGCCGCAGCGCCCTGCGTGGCCAGCCGGCAGAAGAACAGCGGCGACAGCATGCCCAGCACGGTCCGCAAGCCGAGTTGGCAGAAGGCGTTGGCCTGCGGGTCGCGGACCAGCACGGTCAGCCCCGGCAGCAGGTTGGCAAAGCGGTCCTGCCCCCAAAAGAACAGCGTCATCTTCTGCAGCGAGAACAGCGTGGGGATCAGCCCGTCGCTGTTTTGCCCATTCGGGTAGCGAGCCAGGACCAGCGCCGATCCCAGGACGAACGTGGCTGCAATCAACGGCGCAGCCAGGCGTTCCACCGCCATGTCCAGCGCGGCCAGCCGCCGTGCCACAACGCCGCGGACTGGGACGGCAGAGGAGTCGTGCTGGCGATGCAGCACGGGCAACCTCATCCGGCTAGCCGCGCCCCAGCAGCGCCCGCAGCCCTCCCCGGCGCGGCGGCGGCGCTGGCACCGGCTGCAAGCCCGGCCAGTTGGAATAGTTGATGCGCGTCGCCTCCTGGGGGGTCAGCGGCGGGCGCGGCTGGTCCAGGCGGCGGCCGACGACGGCGGTGTGATAATTGGGCAGCACGCCGTGCTTGGTCAGCAACTGCTCGGTGGCGATGATCAGCCGGGCGATGGTCTGGTCGCGCGGGTTGTCCCAGTCGAAGTTGGGCAGGATGCCGGTGAAGAACGGCCGCATGATCGCCCCGCCATAGTCCTGCCGGTGCACCACGTCGAACCACTGGTAGGTCAGCGGCAGGATTTGCGACGCGTGCACGCCCTCGGAGGGGTCGTGGCCCATCATGAACTCCAGCGACGGGCGGGGCACCATGGTGCGGGTGTGCTTGGCCAGCACGTCCCAGCGAAATCGCGCGTCCAGGCAGTCGTTCAGCTCGTCCATGATGGCCAGGACTTCGGGTTCGTACATGTGGTGGTCGGGGCCGACGTACTCGTCGTACCATAGCAAGCCGCCAGGCTTGAGGACGCGGTGCATGAGGGCGAACATCTCCTCGATGCGGTCGAAGTGGTGGATCGCGGCCTGGACGAACACGGCGTCGTAGGCGGCGGTCGGCAGGTCCTCCAGCAGCACGTCCCCGGTGCGCAGGTCCAGGCGGCTGGCGTAGGGCTTGCCGGCCACGCGGGCGCGGGCGCCCTCGATGGCGGTGCGGGACATCTCATAGGCGGTGACGTGGCCGGCGTAGTCGTTCTGGACCAGGTACTCCTCCAGGAACGCCATGCCGGAGCCGATGGCCAGCACCTTGGCAGGGGCCGGGTTGAACCACTGCTTGGCGATGGCGTCCACCGACCAGCCGTCCAGGGAGCCGGTCATCGGCTTGGCGACGGCGTGGGAGTACAGGAACTTGTGCTGGGTGAAGTCGATGGGGTCGCCCTCGATCACCGGCTTCGATCCGACGTGCTCGCCCTTCTCGTAGCGGTCGTCCCAGATCGAGTTGGCGTCGGCCTGGTGGGCGGCTGGCGTGGTGTCCATGGCGTGATCCCTGATCTCCGGGGCTACTGACCCCTTTCCGGGGGACGGCTGACCCCTCCCCGGGGATTGCTCATCCCCCTGACGCCCCAATTAGCCCGGCGTGCCGCCGGTGCCAAACCCCTTACGGCAGCAGCGGCGACGCCTCCGCCCACAGGCGGCGCACCACGTCCCCAGCGGGTTCGGCCCGGGCCAGCGCGGCGGCCTGGCCGGCCCAGGCCTGCATGCGGCCTGCATCGCCGGCTGTCCTGGCCTGCGCCCGCATCGCCGCCGTCAGGCCGCGCTGCACCGGGTAGGGTACGGGGGCCAGCGCCGCAGCGGCTTCAGTGTAGGCGGACGCCATCGCACGGCCGAGCCGTCCGCTGAAGGCGCGGGTGGGGACGGTGGCTTCCGGCTCAAGGCCGGCGAGCGCATCGGCCCAGGCAGGGGGGGTGCCGGCCTCGGGGCAGCGCAGGAAGGCGGTGCCGACCTGCACGGCGCTGGCGCCCAGCAGCAGCGCCGCCGCGACGCCGCGGCCGTCGGCGATGCCGCCGGTGGCGATGATGGGGATTTGCAGGTTGTCGGCCAGGCGCGGCAGCAGCGCCAGCAGGCCGGCGCCCTGGCGTTCCGCGGCGGCGGCGTTGAAGGCGCCGCGGTGGCCGCCAGCCTCGATGCCCTGGGCGACGACGGCGTCCGCGCCGGCGTCCTGGGCGGCACGGGCCTCGGCCAGGGTGGTGGCGCAGGCGAACCAGGCGATGCCGCAGGCATGCAGGCGGTCCACGAAGGCCGGGGGGAACAGGCCCATGATGCTGGAGACGACGGCCGGGCCGGCGGCCAGCAGCGCGTCGCATTGGGCGGTGAAATCGAGGGGCGTTGCGTCGCCGGCCCCATCCGCAACGGCTGGTCCCCATTGCAGAAGGAAGCCGCGCATGGCGGCTTCGGCTGCGGGGTTGCGGTCGGGGGGCGGGTCGGGCACCCAAAGGTTGATCTGGAAGGCGCCGTTGCTGGCCGCGCGGAAGCTGGACGCCCAGGCCAGGATGCCGTCCGGGTCGGTCAGCAACGCGCCCAAAGCGCCCATGCCGCCGGCGTTGGCGACGGCGGCGGCGAGTTCTGCCGGGCAGGCGCCCGCCATTGGGGCCTCAAGGATCGGCACTTGCAGCCCGAAGCGGCGGCAGAAGCTTTCGGCGCGGGAGCGAGGCGAGGTCATGGGTCAGTTGTGTAGCAAGAAAAACAAGCTGTCTGCCCCCTCACCCCGGCCTTGGTCCGCGTTGCGGCCCAAGCCCGGAGGGAGAGGGGGAAGTGACTGACCGGAACAGGGCGTACTGCCCCGCGCTGGTTTCGTCCCAGCCGAACCGCTCGGCATAGGCCCGCGTCGCCGCCCGGTCCGGCGGCGCCGCCCACAGGTCGCGCACCCCGGCGGCGATCCCCTCCGGGGTGCGCGGCGCAATCAGCCCGGCATCGCGGCACCCCACCACCTCCGGGTTGCCCGGGATGTCGCTGGCGACCACCGGGGTGCCGCAGGCCATGCTCTCCAGCAGCACGTTGGCCCAGCCCTCGCGGCTGCTCGCTAGCACCATCACGTCCGCCGCCCCGTAGCACGCCGCCAACTGCCCATGCGGCCGGGCGCCCAGCAGCCGCACCCGGTCCTGCAGACCCAGCCGCGCGACCAGCGCCTCCAACCCCGCCCGGTCCGGTCCCTCGCCGAGGATCACCAAGTCCCACTCCGGCAGCAGCCGCATGGCCTCGATGGTGATGGCGTGGCCCTTGCGCTCGATCAGGTGGCCGACGGAGATCAGCGTCGGCCGGGTCAGCCCCAGGGCCTGCCGGGCCGCGGCGCGGTCCACCGGACGGAAGGCGTCCAGGTCCACGCCGTTGCGCAGCACCTCCACCCGAGGCGCCCCGAGCGCCAGCACCCCGTCCCGCAGCGCGCTGCTGACGGTGATCACCCCGGCCGCCGCCTGCAACGCCATCTGGATCAGCCGGCGCGGCGCCTTGTAGGTGGCGATCTGCGTCACGTCCGAGCCGCGCGCCGTCAGCACCACCGGACGCCCGAGCCGCCGGCCGAGCCACACCGCCACCACCCCCTCCGGATACAGGTAGTGCGCGTCGATCACGTCGAACTGCAGCCCCGCCGCCATCAACCGCTGCACCGCCCGCAGGCTGGCCCAATACAGCAGGTACGGCGCCGCCGTCATGCCCACCCGGGGCAGCAGGGGGAAGCGCGGGTGATAGACCTCCAGGCCGTGCCGCGTCTCGTGCCGGGCGACGCGCGCGTGCCGTCCCCAATCGCCGAAACCCGCGGCACCGGAGGGGAAGTACGGCACCGGGGCCATCACCGTGCTGCGCACCGGCTGAGTTGCGACCAGGTGGCGCAGCCGGTTCTCGACGAACACGCCGTGGTTGGGACGCTCGGCGCTGGGATACAGCGTCGAGAAGGTCAGCAGCCGCAGCGGCTGGTCGTCGGCAAGGCCGTGGATTGCGCGCGCTCCGCTTCAGGCCGCAGCCGACAGCGCCGGGTGCGCCTGGCTCACGGCCTCCCCGGCGAGGAACCCCTCGAACACCAGCAGCAGCCACAGCACCCCGGCATGGTTGAACCGCCCGGCCTCGTGCTCGTCGATCAGTTGCGCGATGGTGTCCTGCTCGAACAGGCCGGACCCCAGCATCGCCTCCCCCAGCAGCCGCTCCCGCAGCCGCCCGGCCTGGATGCGGAACTGCTGGTCGAGCGACATCGCAAAGCCCTGCTTCGGCCGGTACAGCACCTCGTGCGGCAGCAGCGGCTCCATGGCGCGCTTCAGCACCCACTTGCCCTCGCGCCCGCGCAGCTTCAGCCCCGGCGGCAGGCCCAGGCCCCACTCGACGAACTCGTAGTCCAGCATCGGCGCCCGCACCTCCAGACTGTGCGCCATGCTGGCCCGGTCCACCTTGGTCAGGATGTCGCCGACGAGATACGTGTTGATGTCCACGTACTGCGCCTGCAGCAGCGGATCGTCGGACCCGCAGCCCTCCATCAGCGACGTGATGCGCCGCGACGGGTCATGCCCATCCAACCCGGCCTCCAGGGCGCCGGAGAACAGCGCGCGGCGGCGGTCGTGCTGCACCTTGCACACCATGCGATAGTAGCCCAGCGCGGCGTCCAGGCTGATCTCCGTCAGCGTGTGCTTGGCCCGCAGCCAGCGCGGCGCGCGGTCCAGCTTGGGGTAGATGCGCGCGAGTTCCCCGACCACGCGGCGGCGCACGGGTCCGGGCAGCAGGCGGCGCACGGCCTCGGTCATCTTATGCCACTGGTAGCGCCGGTAGCCGCCCAGCACCTCGTCGCCGCCGTCGCCGGACAGGGCGACGGTGACGTGCCGCCGGGCCAGGGCGCAGACGTGGCCGGTGGGGACGCTGGACACGTCGCCGAACGGCTCGCCGAACACCCGGGCCTGGTCGCGGGCGGCGTCGATGTAGTCGATGGTTGCGGGTTCGGCCCGGTGCTCGGTGCCGTAGCGGGTGGCGACCATCTGGGCGAAGCCGCGCTCGTCCTCGGCGCCGGGGAAGCCGATGGTGAAGGTGCTCAGCGGCGTGCTCCGCAGCCCGGCCGCGACCGCGACGACGGCGCTGCTATCGACGCCGCCGGACAGGAAGGCGCCCAGCGGCACGTCCGACACCATGCGCGTGCTGGTGCACTGCGTCAGCCGTTCCGTGAGCTGCGCGACGGCGGCGGCATCCTCGACGGGCTGCGTCGTGGTGGGCACGTCCCAGTAGCGGCGGGGCTGGCACCCGGCCTCGCCCTGCTGCAGCAGCAGGTAGTGCGCGGCGGGCAGCTTGTGGACGCCCTCATAAATCGTGGCGGGGTCGGGGATGTAGCCGAGGGCAAAATAGTCATCCACGGCGGCCGGGCTGATGCGGCGCGGCAGGCCCGGCACGCAGGTCAATGCCCGCAACTCGGACCCGAACACCAGGCTGCCGTCCGGCGCGTGCGCGTAATACAGCGGTTTTTTGCCCAGCCGGTCGCGGGCGAGAAAAAGCTGCCGGCGGTTGCGGTCCCACAGCGCCAGGGCGAAGAAGCCGTTGAGGTGCTGCAGGCAGTCCGGCCCCCAGCTTTCCCAGGCGTGGATGATGGTTTCGGTGTCGCTGCGGGTGCGGAAGCGGTGGCCCATCGCCTGCAGCCGCTCGCGCAGGGCGGCGAAGTCGTAGATTTCGCCGTTGAAGCTGATGACGACCGAGTCGTCCTCGTTGAACATCGGCTGCGCGCCGCCGCCGATGTCGATGATCGACAGACGGCGGTGGCCCAGACCGACCCCTGGCTCGACATGGAAGCCGTCGCCATCCGGCCCGCGATAGGCGATGGCGGTGGTCATGCGGCGCAGCAGCGCCTCGTTGATCCCGGACGGCCCGGCCTGGTGGAAGATGCCCGCAATCCCGCACATCGGCTGTGCCCCTGGTGATGCCGGGGTCCAGCATAGCGCGGGTTCGCGGCCGGGGCGACTGCGGATGTGTCAGGAAATGGGCGGCGCCGGACCCGGCGCCGCCCAGACCTTGCCTGTTTACCGGGATCTTACTGGGCGCGCGTCAACTGACCGCGGATTTCCCCGGCCGGGTTGGCGGCGGTGTGAACGTTGGCGTACCACTTGCCGGCCATCAGGTCCGCCATCTGCGCGTCGGTCAGGGTGGCGCTGCCCTGCATCGGGCTGACCGGGCTGGCGAACGGCACGACGACGGGAGCGTTGGCGCCAGGCTCGGCTGGGCCATGGAAGTGCGCCGCCGTGGCGGGGCCGCTCAGGCCGGTGTAATCCTCGGAGTAGGTCAGCATCTTCGTCGCGGTATCCAGCGTGGCGGTCGTGGTGCCTTTGCCTTCGGTCACCTTCGGCGGCACCTCGACGCCGCCGCTCAGGCTGGCCTTGAAGGTGATGGTTTCGGCATGGGCGGCCACGGCGGTCAGCAGGCCGGTGGTGACCAGCGTGGCGGTGCCGAGCAGGGCGAGCAGTCGAGACATGGAGGGTTCCTTACGAAAGGGGTAGCCGGGTCGAACCCTACCGGACGGAGCGCAGCACGTCACCACGCCGGTCGCGGTCAATGCCCGCCGCCCCCGCCTCCACCGCCGCTCTTTGGCAGCCGAACCAGGAACGGCACCACCAGCAGGCTGAGCAGCAACACGACCCCGATCACTGCAAAGCCGTCGCTGTAGGCCATCAGGTAGGCCTCGCTCCGCACCTGGTTGGCCAGCTCGCCCAACGCCCGTGTGTTCGACCCCACCACATGCGCCATGCCGCGCAGACGCTCCGTCGTGCGCCCGGCGTTCTGGGTGATGCGCTCAGCCATCATGCTGAAGTGGAAGTGCTCGCGCTTATCGACCACCGTGCCCAGCGCGGCGATCCCTACGCTGCCACCGAGGTTGCGCATCATGTTGAACAGCGCCGATGCCGCCCCGGCCTGCGCGGGCGAGATGCCAACCGTCGCCATCTGCGACAGGGGCGCGATGATGAACGGCTGCCCGGCGGCCCGCACGAGCTGCGACACCTTGAGCTGGTCGATGCCGGTGTCGGGCGACATGTAGGCGTTCATGCCGCAGCTCACGCCGAACAGCGCCAGCCCGAACCCGATCACCAGCCGGCTGTCGAACCGCTTGAGCACCAGGGGCAGGAACGGCAGGATGAACAGCTGCGGCAAGCCCATCCACATCTGCACCAGGCCGATCTGCAGGGCGTCGTAGTGCTGCACCCGGGACAAGTACAGCGGCATGATATAGACCGACCCATACAGCCCCAGCCCGGAGGCGAAGTTGACCAGGCTGGCCGTGCCCAGGGCACGATGGGTCAGCAGGCGCAGGTCGATGAACGGCTCGCGGCGCGTCAGCTCGATGACCAGGAACGCGGTCAGCGACACCGCGGCGACGGCGGCGGCGAGCACGATGCGGTCGTCGCCGAACCAGTCTTTGCGCTGGCCCTCCTCCAGCACGTACTCCAGGCAGCCCAGCCCGGCGGCCATGGCGGCGATCCCGAACCAGTCGCCCCGCGCCAGCCGGTGCAGCTGCATCGGCGCGCCGTCCAGCCCCCAGGCGACCATGCCCAGCAGCAACAGGCCCGGCAGCACGTTGATGTAGAAGATCAGGTGCCAAGAGTAGTTGTCAGTCAGCCAGCCGCCGATCGTGGGGCCGATGGCCGGCGCGAACGTCACCGTCAGCCCGAAGATCGCGCCCGCGATGGCCCGGCGCGCGGGGGGGATGCGCATCAGCATCACGGTGAACGCCAGGGGGATCAGCACGCCGCCGGTGAAGCCCTGGCCGACGCGGAACAGGATCATCTCCGGCAAGCTGGTCGCCGTGCCGCACAGCACGCTGAACACCAGGAAGATGGCGGCGTTGACCAGCAGGTAGCGCTTGAGGCCGAATACCAGGCCGAGCCAGCCGGTGAGCGGGATGACGATGATCTCGGCGATCAGGTAACCCGTGCTGATCCAGCTCCCCTCGTCCAGGCTGGCGCCCAGGGTGCCCTGGATGTCGGCCAGGGACGAGTTGGTGATCTGGATGTCCAGCACCGCCATGAACGCGCCGATGGCCGCGCCCAGGTAGGCGACCCAGTCCCGCAGGCTGCCCTGCGCCGCGGCCGGCGGCATCGCGGCGGCGGGTGCCTTGGCGAGGGTGGCGCTCATGGCATTATTCAGACGCCAGGGTCCGGACGGGTCCAGGCGGCTGGGTGCGGGTGTCGACGCTTGCCGTCACCGACAGGCCCGGCCGCAGCCGGGCCAGCACGTCCGGCGGCAGGCCCGCGGTGCTGATGGTGATCCGCACCGGCACGCGCTGGACGATCTTGGTGAAGTTGCCGGTCGCGTTCTCCGGCGGCAGCAACGCGAACTGCGCGCCCGAGCCGGGGGCCAGGCTGTCGATGCGGCCGCGCAGCTCGACGCCGGGCAGCATGTCGGTCTGCATCGACACCGCCTCGCCGGCCGCCATGTGCGCCAACTGCGTCTCCTTGAAGTTGGCGACCGCGTAGATGTCCTGACCCAGCGGCACGATGTCGAGCACCCGGGTGCCCGGTGCGACATATTGACCCAGCCGCAGGCTGCGGTCGCCCACCGCACCGGCCACCGGCGCGGTAATGCGGGTGTAGCCCAGGTTCAGCCCGGCCTGCTGCAGGGCCGCGCGCGCCCGCTCGGCCTGCGCCTGCGCACGCTGCAGGTTGGCGGCCAGCACCGTCACCTGGCCGTGCGCCGCCGCCAGCATCGCCTGCGCCCGGGCCAGCGCCGCCTGCTTCTGCTTGATGTCGGCGTCGGCCTGCTGCGAGCGCTGCTGCGTGCCCGACCCGGTGTGCAGCAGGTCGGCATACCGCCGGGCGTCGGACTGCGCGAAGCCGACCTGCGCCTCGTTGGACGCGACGTCGGCCTCGGCCTGGGCGATGGCGGTCGGCAACAGAGCGATCTGCGCCGCCAGGCTCGCCACGTCGGCCTCGGCCGATTGCACGTCAGCCGCGGCGATGCGCTGCGCCACCCGGTAATCGGCGTCGTCCAGCCGGGCCAGCAACTGCCCGGCCTGCACGCGCTGGTTGTCGGCAGCCAGCACCTCCTGCACCTGGCCGCCCACGCGGGGGCTGACGGCCACGGCGTCAGCGGCCAGGTAGGCGTCGTCCGTTTCCTCGAAGAAACGCAGCGTCGTCCACCAGTGCGTGCCGTAGGCGCCGGCGCCGAGCAGCGCCACCAGGCCCAGTGCGCCTAGAACAAGGCGCCGCCGCCACCGGCCCGGAGTTGCCGGCGGCGCAGTCAGGAGGAGTGGAGAACCCTGGCCGCCATCCATCACGGTGCGTCCTTTGATGTCACGGTTACAATATCAGCCGAGGCAATCGGATTGCCGTCCAGTTGCAGCAGCTCGTCCAGGAGGCCGCTGAGCGTCTCCATGCCGGCCGGGCCCAAGCGGCCAAAGAACTGCTGCTGCGCCTGCAGGCCGAGCGGGACCGCACGGGCCAGCAGGCGACGCCCGGCCTCGGTCAGCACGACATGGTGGGCGCGGCAGTCCTCGGGATGGACCGGCCGGACCACCAGGCCCTTGCCCTCCAGCAAGCGCAGGACCTTGCTGGCCATCATGCGGTCGGTACCCATCACCTCGGCCAGCCGCGTTTGCGTCGGCCGCTCCCCGGCCTGGGCGAGGTAGTCCACCGAGCGCAGGATCACGTACTGGATGTGCGTCAGGTCGAGCGGCATCAGCGCCGCCTCCAAATGGCGGATGAAGGCATGATGCACGTGCCATAGACGAAAGCCGAAGGTCCGGGTGGGTGAGGCGTCGAAGTAGGCTTCGGCGGTGTTATGGCAGGTGTCCATCGCCACGATGTAACCAAGGTTACAATCTTTGCAAGACCCCGGCTTTGCGGCACCCGGGATGAGGACAAAGCTGTGGCCGACCTGCATCAAGGCGAGCCTTCTGACGAAATACAACCATAGATTGCAAGCCATGATAATGGTTTGTGATGAAGACTAGGTTAGGATGCCTGGCGCACACCTGGTAATGGGGTCAGCGATGCCGAATGGTTCAGTGCCGAACATCGACGCCCCGGCTATGCCGGCCAGCATCCAGGGCGAGTCTCCTCCCATGCCGGAGCCGTCTGCTCCAGGGGCGCGTGGCGTCGCCAACCGGCGCGAGCTGGAGCGCGACCTGCGGGAGGCGCTGGCGGCCGGCGGGTTCCACCTGCACTGGCAGCCGATCGTCAACTGCATCACTGGCCGCCTGCTCCGGTTCGAGGCGCTGATCCGTTGGGACCGGCCCGGCACCGGCCCGGTCGCCCCCGCCACGTTCGTCCCGATCGCCGAGTCGCTCGGGCTGCACCAGCAGCTCGACCTCTGGGTGCTGCGCCACGCCCTGCGGGAGGCCGCGCACTGGCCGCCGGCGATCGGCGTCGCGGTCAATGTCTCGGCCCTGTGGTTCCACGGCGAGGACCTGTCCCGCGCCGTGGAGGCGGTGCTGCTGGAGACCGGGCTGGACCCCGGGCGGCTGGAGCTTGAGGTGACCGAGCGCGTGTTCATCGGCAACGACGCGGCGGCGAAGAAGGAGTTCGCGCAGTTGCGGGCGCTTGGGGTCGGCGTCTCGCTGGATGATTTCGGCACCGGCTTCTCCTCGCTCAGCTACTTGCGGACCATCGCCTTCGACCGCCTGAAGCTGGACCGGCTGTTCATCGACGGGCTGAGCACCTGCCGCAGGACGGAGATCATCACGCGCGCCGTATTGCAGCTCGGCGCCGGGCTGGGCATGCAGGTCTGCGCCGAGGGCGTTGCGCACCAGGCGCAACTTGAGATCCTGCAGGCGTATCAATGCGACGAGGTGCAGGGCTACTTGATCGCCCGGCCCGGGCCGATGACGCCCGAGCGGATGGCCATCCAGCAGCGGCTGGACCGCAGCAGCCTGTTCCTGGGGGAAACTGCCGACCTCGGCGCACTGCAGGCCACCTGGTGAGCCAGGCCATGCCGGCGTTGCACGGGCCTGGTTCGCCGCAGGCTGATACCCCGCAACCTGGTACGCCGCGACCTGGCATGGCAAAGCTTGGCCACCGCAGCCCGGCCGCCGCGGCCTGGCGGCGGCTGCACTGGCCGGACACACTGACCGGCATCCGCCCGCAGCTCGCCTTGCTGACCACGCTGGCGTGCGGGCCGCTCATCCTTCTGCTGCTCGCAAGCGCGGTGGCGGAGCGCGGCCGGGTCATCGAACTCGCCGCCACCCGCGCCCGCAACCTGGCCGCCCTCGGGGCCGAGCAGCAGGACGACATGATCCAGGAGGCCACCACGCTGCTGCGCGTGCTGTCCCGCGTGCAGGAGGTCAGGCATCCGCATGACGGGCCTTGCCATGCGTTGCTGCAACGGGTGGAGGAGGATCATGAGCGCATCGGCGTCGTGTCTGTGGTCGACCGCGATGGGCGTGTCGCCTGCAACAGCCGGGACGACGAGCCGTGGCTCAACTTGGCCGACCGGCCGTACTTCCAGCAGGCGATCCATGCCGCGACGGACGACCTGGTGCTGAGCACGCCGGTCACCAGCCGCGTGACCGGCAAGGCCTCCATCATTGCCGCCGTGCCGCTGTTCGGGCCTGGGGGTGCGGCCGAGGGCGGGGATGCAAGCGGACAGCCCGAGGCGGTGCTGATCGCGGCGATGGACCTCGACTGGTTCAGCCGCCTCGCCGGACGCCTGCCCGGCGCGGAGGTGAACCTGGTGCAGATCATCGACGTCCGGGACGGCAGCACGCTCGCCCGCGCCCTCGTGCGCGGCCAGGGCGCCCCGGACACCTGGCTGGCCGGCGCATCCGGCAGCAGGCCAGGCGACCGCCCGGAGCCGTCGATGACGATGCGCGGCCCGGACCGCGGGCTGGCCGCGGCGGCGCGGGCCAACCGGGGCGGCGGCACGGTCGAGGCGCCGGACCCTGCCGGCATCGACCGGATCACCAGCTTCGCGCCGCTGCCGGGCACCGGGGGCAACCTCGTGCTGTCCGTGGGCCTGCCGCGCAAGCAGGTGCTGTCGGAGGCGAACCGCCGCCTGGCAATGAACGCCGCCGGTGCCGTGGCAGCGGCGGCGTTGGCGCTGATGCTGGCGTGGCTGGTCGCCAACCGGTCCCTGCTGCGCCCGGTCCGCCGACTGGCCGACGCCGCCGAGCGCCTGGGCGGCGGCCAGCTCGGCGTCCGTGTCGCCGGCCTGCCGGGCGCTGCGCGGGAGCTGCGCGCCCTGGGCAGCGGCTTCGATGACATGACGGGACGGCTGCAGGCGCGGGACCAGGACCTGTCGCGCATCCAGACCGACCTGCAGGTCAGCGAGGAGCATTACCGCCTGCTGTCCACCTACAGCAGCGACATGATAACCCTGATCGACGCGACGGTGCGCCGCACCTACGTCTCCCCGGCGTGCATGGACCTGTTGGGCTACCAGCCGGAGGAGCTGGTTGGGCAGCCGTCGAACAGCCTGGTGCATCCGGAGGACCTGGCCTGGGTGGATGACACGCTGACCACGCCCACGCTGACCGGATGCTCGACGGCGCGCGCCACCTATCGTGCGTTCCGCAAGGACGGCAGCCTGGTGTGGCTGGAGTCCATCGGCCGCCGCCTGCCCGCGGGCGCCGGGTATGTGGTGGTGACGCGCGACGTGTCCGCCCGCATGGAGATGGAGCATCGGCTGGAGGAGGCGAACCGCCTGCTGCGTGGCCAGGCGATGCAGGACCCGCTGACGGGCCTGGCGAACCGCCGTCACATCGACGAGGCGCTGGGCATCGAGTTCCGCCGGGCGCAGCGGCTGCAGTTGCCGCTTGGCATCATCATTCTCGACATCGACTGCTTCAAGGCGTTCAACGACACGTACGGCCATCCCGCCGGGGACATCTGCATCCGCGCCGTTGCCGACACGATCAAGGCGGTGTTGCGCCGGCCCACCGACCTGGCGGGGCGCTATGGCGGGGAGGAGTTCGCGATCCTGCTGCCCAACACCGACGAGGCTGGCGTGGCCTTGACCGGGGAGCGCATCCGGCAGAGCGTTCAGGAATTGGGATTGCGGCATTCCGGGTGCTCATTCGGCATCGTCACCGTCAGCGTGGGGGGCGCCGCCATCATGCCGCCGGTCGGTACGATCGGCCCGGCAGCGTTCGTCGAGGCCGCCGACGCGGCGCTGTATGCCGTCAAGCGATCCGGACGCAACGGCATGAGGCTTGCCAGCGTGTCGGATACCATCACGACGGTTGTGCAGGCGCTGGACGCTCCGGCGCTGGACCTCGATCAACCGATTGCCTCACCGTCCGGATGGCCGGGCGCCCACGCCGTTCCCTGACTACAGCGGCGCCGGACGACGTCCGAGGTGGCAGAGGTCATGGTTGAGGCTGCACGCTGCCTCCGGCCGGTTTCGGGCGGCGTGGCGATTAGTTGGCGCCTGCCGCAAGGTTGGCGTTAACCCGCCGAGGGCGATCAATGCATGAGCCAAGCGGACGGCGGATCATGCGGTTGGCCGCATCACCGTGCGCCGGACAGCCCGGACGCGATGTTCTCGTTGACCGCGATCAGGAAATCCAGGTCAGGCTCGGCCAGCGCCATCTCCCGCTGCAACGCCTGGCCGACCGAGACGATCTGCGCGCGCAACGGCGGCGGCATGGCGTTGGCAGGGTCGCGCATCAGGTCGCCGACCATCAGCCAGAGGCGGGAGTTGTCGGCCACCGCCGCGCCGCGCCGACCTGGGTCGGCCTTTGCGGCACGCAGCCTGCCGACCACGAGGCGGAAGACGTCGGCCTCCTGGTCCCGCGGGTTGCGATGGCCTGCGGCGGATTGATAGGCGCGAAACACGGCTGGGCTGAAGGCCATTTTGGGTCCTATGCCGGAACGGAGGTGAGGTGCAGGGCGGGTGCGTCGTGCGGCCGGTCCGGACGGGCCGGGGCAGCGGGCTGCGGGCCGGGGCGGGCCATGTCCGGCATGCGGCCGAGCACGCCGTCCTCATGCCGCATGATGCGCCGGGCCAGCTTGAGGGCGGCGTAGCACTCGTCGGCTTCGACCAGCGCCAAGGTGCGATCCAGGATGTCTCGCGCCAGCGGCGAGGTGGTCACGGCTTGAAACTCGTGGATCGCCTCGCGGGCTCGGGCGACGCCGTGCGGCCGCTCCTCGTCAGCGCCGATGTAGGCCATTTGGAGGGCAAAGTAGATGCGCCGGGCCGGGCTGTCGGCGTCCTCGGGCGCCATGATCTGCTTGCCGAACAGGAAACGGGCATGGGTGGTCAACTCGACGCGGCTGCGGGTGCGGAAGCGCAGGCAGGCACCGTTGACGATCATGGCCTCGCCGGCGTGCAGTTCTAGGATCAGGTGCGACATGGGGGTTCCGATGCGTCCGGACGTTTGCCTGGAGGCTGGCGCCCGGCGGCAAGTAGTGCCGCCGGGTCCAGTTGCTTGACGTCGTGTAAGACAGTATTTGCTTAGACGTGAGCCTTACTTGAACAGGCTCAGCAGCGACTGCGGTGCCTGGTTCGCCAGGGAAAGCGCCTGGGTGCCAAGCTGCTGCTTGATCTGCAGAGCCTGCAGGTTGGCAGACTCCTTGGACAAGTCGGTGTCGATCAGCGCGCCCAGCCCGGCGTTCAGGCTGTTGATCTTGGTGCTGTTGAAGCTGATCGTCGCGGTCAGCAGGTTCGAATCGGCGCCGTTCTGGTTGAGCTGGTTGGCGATGGTGGTCAACGCGGACGCATACGCGGTGGTGCCCGTGGTGGCGGTCAACGCCGTCGCAGCCGCCGTCTGGTCCGTGCCGGCGGCGGCGGCGGTGAAGGTGTCCACCCCAGCGGCGCTACGAGTGAACGTCGCGCCGATCAGGCCCGCCAAGGTCTGGGCGATCCCGCTGTTGTCGGCGTTGTTGAGCGTCTGGGTGGAACCGGTCTCGCTGTTGATGACCGTTTTGTCGGTTCCGGCGACGGTTCCAGAGACCTTGCCCAGCAGCGACTGGCCGTTGAAGGTCGATCCATCGACGTAGTTGGCGGCCTGCACGACCAGGGTCTTGAAGCTCGTTACGTACTGGTCGCGTTGGGTTTGCGAGATGCTGGCGTCGCCGATCTTGCCCAGCAGCGCGCCGGCCGCGTTGATGGTGGTGGAAAGGCCCGTGAGCGCACCCGCGGCGTTGGAGACCAAGCCCTGGGCGCCGCCAAGCTGCTGGTTGACGCTCGTCAGCACGCCCGTATCGGACCGGACGCGCTGCGCCACGGCGAACGCGCCGCCGTCATCCGTGGCGTCCGCCACGCGGTAGCCGGTGGAGATGCGCTTCTGCGATGCCTGCAGCTGCGTGTTGGTGCTGTTCAGCGACTCCAGGGCAACCTGGGCGCCGATGTTGGTGTTGACCGAGTTCAATGACATGGTGTTTTGCCTCACATCAGGCGGCGACCGGCCCAGCCGGAGCAACCTGCATTTTCATTCGCCGCCTTTTGCCGGCGTGCGAGGAAGATGACGCATCGAGCTTAAGAACCGGTGAAGGCCGCCGCTGTTTATGGAGGGCGTTCCAGTGGCATTGGGGGTGCCTGGCCCTACCGCATCCGAGGAGCCTGCCATGTCCCCCGTCCTGACCTGCCGCGCCGCCGAACCGGTCAAGCTCGGCCTGGCCGCCGCCCTGTCCGGCTGGTCCGCCACATCCATCGCCCGCGGCCTGCTGGCCTGGCCGGCAGTGCTGCTGGCGGATCGCTGCACCGTGCGGTCCGGCGGGCGCGTGCTGCCGACCGGGCCGGCCCCCGCGATGCCGGACGGGTTGGAGGACGGCTACTTGGGAGCGACGGCCGCATGATGGACCTTATCGTGCGCCGCGCTTGGCTGGCCGGCGGCGAAGGCCCGGTGGACATCGGCATCGCCGCCGGGCGCATCGCCGCCATCGCGCCCAGCCTTCCCCCGGGCCCGCCGGACCTGGTGGCCGGCGGCCTGGTGGTGCCCGGCCTGGTCGAGACCCACCTGCACCTGGACAAGACCTGCATCCTGGACCGCTGCCCGGCTGCGGAGGGATCGGTCGCCGAGGCCGTGCGGCTGACCTCCGCCGCCAAGCGGGACTTCACGCCGCAGGACGTATATGACCGCGGGCGGCGCACCCTGGAGCGCTGCATCGGCTGGGGCACCACGCGCATCCGCACCCATGTCGAGGTTGATCCCGGCATCGGCCTGCGCGGGCTGGAGGGGGTGCAGCAGCTTGCCGAGGACTATGCGGGGTCGGTGGACCTGGACATCTGCGTGTTTCCGCAGGAGGGCCTGCTCAACAACCCCGGCACCGACGCCCTGCTGACCGAGGGCCTGCGCCGCGGCGCCCGCGTCATCGGCGCCGTGCCGTACTGCGACACCGATCCCCGCGGGCAGATCGACCGGGTGTTCGAGATCGCCCGCGAGTGGGACGTGGACATCGACATGCACCTCGACATGGGCGACACGCCCGACGGGATGCAGGTGGAGTACGTCTGCCGCAAGACCGAGGACTACGGCTGGGGCGGCCGGGTCGCCGTCGGCCATGTGACGCAGATGTCCCTGGTGGAGCGCCCGCGCCTGGACGCGCTGGCCGCCACGCTGGCCCGCGCCGGGGTGGCGGTGACCATCCTGCCGGCCACCGACCTGTTCCTGATGGGCCGCCCGCACAGCCATGCCGTGCCGCGCGGCGTGGTGCCGGCCGGGCCGCTGCTGGCGGCGGGGGTCAACTGCTCGGTCGCCACCAACAACGTGCTGAACCCGTTCACGCCGTATGGGGACGCCAACCTGCTGCGGATGGCGAACCTTTACGCCAACGTCTGCCATGTCGCGCGGCCGGCGGAGCTGGCGGCCTGCCTGGACATGGTCACCGGCCGCGCTGCCCGGCTGCTGCGCGCGGACGACTACGGCATCCGCGTCGGCGGCCCGGCGGACCTGGTGGCGCTGGACGCCCTGACGCCCGAGGGCGCGGTGGCCGAGATCGCCCAGCCGCTGTGGGGCCTGAAGGCCGGCCGCCCGACGTTCAGCCGCGCCCGGCCGGTGCTGCACCATCCTGGGCGACTGCCTTGCCGGGCTGCGGGGGCGGCTGGGTAGGCCAGGTGTCTTAACGCGGGATGGCGGCCGACAGGATGGTGCCCCTCCTGTCCTATAGTAGGATGGCAGCCCGTTCGGCCTGCGGCAGGGCAAGGGCCGTGCTGACTGCTGCGCCGTCCCAGTCGCCTGCGATCTGCAGCGTCCGCACAGTGCTCACGCCGGATCCGTGTCGGGCAGGCGCGTCACAGCCCACCAACCCTACCCTCTTTGGGTTCCAGCTACCACGTTCCTTTGGTGTAGAGGATTGCCGTGGCTTGCGTCATGCCGTCCGCGTCACGCACATAGTCACTATCATGTCACGATCGTGCGTGCGCCACTCGCCGCCCTCCACCATGTATTCGTAGCCGGTCTGCTTGCGCGCTCGCGCCACGGCGGGCGAGATGGTGTTGCGAAGCGACTCCAGGATATCGCGCAGGCTGTCGCGCGTGCATGTGTCGAAGTCGATGCGCTCACTACGGCTGTATGTCTCATTCATTTGCAGGTTGGCTATCTGCGCCCTCATCGAAAATGATGGGGGTGGCTCGTTCATCGGTCCATCGGGCATCAGTCCATCCTTGCAGTCAGAGCATCAATATAGTGGCAGGCGGAACAGACGCTGGGAGCGTCCTCGCCATCTTGGACATGGCGAACACCTCGGACAGCAGGAAGTCGCAGACCGCTTTACTGTCCGCTTCGTTCAGCCTGCTTAGGACGACAGCCAGGATTTGGCAGAGATGTTGCAAGGCGATGCTCCCTGGGGAGTCAGGGTAGCAACGGATCGATCGCCATCCTGGCTCTATCTAGGCAGGCGTGGCGCCCTCCCGCACGACATAAACTGTTCGGTTCGGTAGCGGTCGCTTGCTTGAGAGGGGTTGCCAGACATACAGCGAACAGGGGATAAAGTAGGGGACAGAGTTGTGGACAGGGCAGTGGACACCTAGCAGGTTGGCAACCCGGCTTTAACGGACATTGCCATCCTGTGCAGCTTCGGCACGGCACCGCTGATGGGTGGAGCCACCCGTTGCAGGTCCGCATCTGCGTCAGACGCCAGGCTTTGACCAATCGTCCAGCGAAGCCAGTCCTAAGCAGGCTTGCGCGGCTTGTTACACAGATGGCCTGCACTCGTGCCAAGCCGCGCAAGCCTGCTTAGGTTCTCATCTGTGTGCAAACCTGCAGAGGTTTGCTTAGCATAGCTAAATCGCGGGGTGGGTGAAGCGCAGAGCAGGTTGCCGTCAAGCCATTCCACTCAGCGCAGAAATTTCTCGCGACCGAATTACCGAGCGCCGGCCGGTCCATGCGCCGGATAGATAGCGGGCGCGATCATACCAGCCGTCCTTGACTATGGCCGGTTTTCCCAGCTCCATGGGTCATTGCGAGGGACGTTTGCGACGCGGCAATCCAGAAGCTGCACAACCGAAAACAGCGCCCGTACCCACTGGATTGCCACGCCGCAAGCGCGGCTCGCAATGACGGCGGCAGACCCGGTACGATGAAGTAAGGGTCAGAGCAGAGGGCGATTGGCATCAGTCCCCGGCGCCAAGGCTGGGGCCAGGGCCTGCGGACGACCGCCGCGCCGCCTCCTGAAGCAGGGAGGCCATGCTTTCGATGAACCCAGCCTCCCACTGGCTGGCTGGAGGAGTCCGTAGAAGGATATTGCGAAGAGTCAGGCACTCCGCATGGGTGACGGGCGGCAGCCGGGTAATAGGGGAACCGTCGTCGGAAGCTGCAACGTGCGCCATCTCTGATCCTGTTTCCATTGCGTCCGGCCCGGAGCCAAGCCAATCCCGACCAGAGCCAACCCTGGCGTCTGCCCAACGAATCGGGCACTTTCAATTATACCAGCACGAGGCTAGGCTGGCGAAAGCCTAAAGCTCGACAAAAACTGATTATCTTCCGGTCCCGCTCGAAGTTTTGTTTTTGTTCATTTAATGTTCGATATTTGTTCGGACCTGCCAGCGCGTTCTTGTGTTGTTTCTTTACCCCTGCTTTTGTCCCTGCTACGGCCTTTGGAGGCGTTCCATGCCGGACCAAGCCATTCAAGACCAGGCAACACAAAACCAAGCCATGCTGGACCCGCCAGGCGACACGATGCGGGCCGAGATGCTGCACGCCGCCGCCGGCGCGCTCGCCCGTGCTGCGCCTGCCCTGCCGCCCGCCGCGGCGGCCCTCATCGGCTGGCTGCACGCCGGCCTGCCGACGGCGGAGTTGGCGCACCTAACCCCCGAGGCGATGGCCGCCGCCGCCGCCAGCCTATGGTCGCTGGCCCTGCATCGCCAACCCGGCGAGGCGCTGGTGCGTGTGACCAGCCCTGGCAGCAGCCCCGCCCTGCCCGGCGCGGCGATGGCCGAGGTCGTGACCGACGACATGCCGTTCCTGGTCGATAGCACGGTCGCCGCACTGACCCAGGCCGGACATGGCGTGCGGCAGTTGCTGCATCCTGTCCTCCCGGTCCGGCGCGACGCCGACGGGCGCCTGTTGGGCTGGGCCGCTGGGCCGGACGCCGGCGGGACCCTGGAAAGCTGGATGCGGATCGACTTGGCGGCTGCGACCCGGCATCCGGCATCGGCCGGGCTGGACGCCGGGCATGCGGGCCTGGATGCGATGCTGCGCCGGGTGCTGGACGACGTGCGCGCGACCGACAGGGACGGCAAGGCCATGCAGGCGCTGATCGGGCAGGCTGCGGCCGAGGTCGGCGGCCAAGCCATCCCGGGTCCAGCGCCGGAGGCTGGCCCGGCGGCGGCGTTCCTCGCCTGGCTCGCGGATGACAACTTCATCGTGTTGGGCCACCGGCGGATCGAGGTCGCAGCCAGCGGTGCGCTCTCGGTGGCAGCGGCCGAGAACCTTGGGGTGCTCCGGCGCCTGGACATCGCCGCCTTCGATGCCCTGTCCGACCTGGGCGCCATGCCGGCTGCCGTCCGCTCTGCCCTGCTGCAGGCGACGCCGCTGGTGGTGGCCAAGGCCAACCTGCGCTCCACCGTCCACCGCGCGCAGCATGGCGATGCCATCATCACCCGCATCTTCGGCGGCGGCGGCGCGGTCGTCGGCGTGCGGGTGTTCTTCGGCCTGTTCGCCGCCACGGCCTACACCCGCAACCCGCGGTCCATCCCGATGTTGGCGGAGAAGGTGGCCGCCATCCTGGCCGCCTCCGGCGTCGATCCGAACAGCCATGACGGCCGGGCGTTGCGCAACACCCTGGACACCTGGCCGCGCGACGAGCTGTTCCAGGCGCCGGAGGCCGCGATCCTCGACGGCGCCCGCCGCGCGCTGGACCTGCGCCTGCGCCCGCGCACCGCACTGGTGGTGCGGCTGGACCCGTTCGAGCGGTTCGTGTCCGCCATCGTCTGGCTGCCGCGCGACGTGTTCGACACCCGGCTGCGCGAGGCGGTGGGCGGCATCCTGGTCAGGGCCTACGCCGGCCGGATCAACGCCCACTACATCGCGGTGGGCGACGAGCCGCTGGCCCGGGTGAACTACATCATCGGCACCACGCCCGGTGCGGTGCCGGACGTGGACGTGGCGGTGCTGGAGCAGGTCGTGCGCCAGGCCGCCCGCGACTTCCGCGACCGTCTGGCCGAGGCCGTGACCGACGCCGAGGGCGAGACCGCCGCGGCCCGGCTGCTGGCCCGCTGGGGCGACGCCTTCCCCGCCGCCTACCGCGACGCCGCCACCGCCGCGCAGGGCGCCGCCGACCTGGCGCTGGCGGAGCGTGCGGCCACCAGCGGCCGCGCCGCCACCTGGCTGGAACAGGCGGCCGGGGCTGCGCCGGACGCGCTGACCCTGCGCCTGGCCCAGCCCGGCGCGTTCCTGCCGCTGGCCGACGTGCTGCCCCTGCTCGAAAGCCTGGACCTGCGCGCGATGGAGGAGGTGCCGTACTACCTCGACAGCGCCGGTGCCGGGCAGGTCGTGCTGCAGGTGTTCGCGTTGCGGGCCGGGGCGGAGGCGCTGCCGGCCCGGTTCCCGGCGCTGCTGGAGGCGCTGGACGCCCTGCTGGATGGCCGGGCGGAGGCGGACGGCTTCAACCGTCTGGTGCTGCGGGCCGGGCTGACCTGGCGGGAGTGCTGGCTGCTGCGGGCGATGCACCGCTGGACCAAGCAGGTCGGCGCCGGGTTCAGCCAGGCCGGCGTGGAGGCCACCCTCGCCGCCCATCCGGACGCGGCGCGCATCCTGGTGAACCTGTTCCACGCCCGCTTCGCGCCGGATCGGGCCGACCGGGGGGAGGCTGCCCTGGACGCTGCCTGGACCGCCCTGCTGGACGGGGTCGCCAACCCGGACGAGGACCGCATCCTGACGCGGCTGATGCTGCTGCTGCGGGCGGTGCTGCGGACCAACTTCCATGCCGACGCGGCCTATATCGCCCTGAAGCTGGACAGCGCCGCCGCCGGGGATATGCCGTTGCCCCGGCCCTGGCGGGAAATCTTCGTCCATTCCGCCCGCATGGAGGGTTGCCACCTGCGCGCCGGGCCGGTGGCGCGCGGCGGCATCCGCTGGTCCGACCGGCGGGAGGACTTCCGGACGGAAATCCTGGGCCTGATGAAGGCGCAGCGGCTGAAGAACGTCGTCATCGTGCCGACCGGGGCCAAGGGCGGCTTCGTGCTCAAGCACGCGCCAGGGGGGCGGGAGGCGCTGATGGCGGAGGGCATCGCCTGCTACAGCATCCTGATCGACGCCATGCTGGACATGGCCGACAACCTCGACGGCGCGCGGGCCGCGGCACCGCCGGGCATCGTCCGGCGCGACGGCGACGACCCCTACATGGTCGCCGCCGCCGACAAGGGCACCGCGACGTTCAGCGACATCGCCAACGGCATCGCGGTCGGGCGGGGCTTTTGGCTGGGCGACGCCTTCGCCTCGGGCGGCAGCCAGGGCTATGACCACAAGGCCATGGGCATTACCGCCAAGGGCGCCTGGGTGATGGTGGCGCGCCACTTCGCCGAGCTGGGGCTGGACATCCAAGCCGACCCGTTCACCTGCGTCGGCGTGGGTGACATGAGCGGCGACGTGTTCGGCAACGGCCTGCTGGTCAGCCGGCAGACCCGGCTGCTGGCGGCGTTCGACCACCGGCACATCTTCATCGACCCGGAGCCGGGGCCGGACGCCTACGACGAGCGCGCCCGGCTGTTCGCGCTGCCGCGCAGCTCCTGGATGGACTACGACCCCGCGCTGGTCAGCCCCGGCGGCGGCGTGTTCTCCCGGGCCGACAAGCGCATCACCCTGCCCGCGGCGTCGGCGGCGCTGCTGGGGCTGCCAGCCGGGCCGCACGAGCCGGCGGCGGTGATGCGGGCGATCCTGCGGGCGCCGGCGGACCTGCTGTACTTCGGCGGCATCGGCACCTACGTAAAGGCGGCGGCGGAGGTGGACGCCGGGGACCGCGCCAACGACGCCCTGCGCGTCAACGGCGCCGAGGTCCGCGCCCGCGTGCTGGCGGAGGGCGCCAACCTCGCCATCACCCAGGCTGGCCGCATCGAGTATGCGCGGTTGGGCGCGGGCGGGGCGGGCGGACAGGTGAACACCGACGCGCTGGACAACTCCGCCGGGGTCTCGACCAGCGACCATGAGGTGAACATCAAGATCCTGCTGGCCGATGCCGAGCGGGACGGCATGCTGACCCGGCGTGGGCGCGACGACCTGCTGGCCGCCATGACGGCGGAGGTCGGCGCCCAGGTGCTGCGCGACAACCACCAGCAATCCCTGGCGGTGTCGCTGGAGGTGCGCGGCGGCGGCGGCGAGCTGCCGGCCCACGCGGCGCTGATGGACCGGCTGGAGGCGGAGGGCGTGCTGGACCGCGCCGTCTCCGGCCTGCCGGGCGCGGCGGCCATGGCTGCCCGGGGCACGGCCGGCGATGCGCTGCTGCGGCCGGAGGTTGCGGCGCTGTTGCCCGTCGCCAAGCTGTGGCTGACCGAGGCGGTCGAGGGCGCACACGGTATGCTCGACGACCCGGCCTTCGAGCCGCTGCTGCTCCGGTACTTTCCGGCGCAGCTCCGGGACGGCTTCGCGCGCCTGGCCAGGCGGCACCGGCTGCGGCGCGAGCTGGTGGCGACCGTCGTCGTCAACGAGGTGGCGAACCGCCTTGGCCCGGCGGCGCTCGGCCGGCTGTCGGGGGAGGCCGGGCCGCGGGACGCCGGGCCGGTCGCCGTGGTCCGCGCGGCTTGGCTGGCCGGTGCGCTGTTCGACCTGGACCCGCTTTGCGATGCCATCGACGCCGCGCCGGCCAGCGCCGGGGTGCGGCTGGATGCCCTGCTGACGGTGCGCCGGCTGCATGAGGAGGTGACGCGGGCGCTGCTCGGCGGCACGGAGCTGGACCAGCCGCTCGGGGCCGCCGTCGCGGCGCTGCGGCCGGGGATCGCCGCCCTCGCTGCCCTGGCGTCGGAGGACGCGGCGTCCGGCGCGGCAGCCCTGGCGCTGCGCGATGCTGGCCTGCCGGGCAGCCTGGCCGCGCAGGTCGCTGCCGCGCCGCGCCTGGCGACCGCTCCGGCCGTGGTGCGCCTGGCCGCCCGCGATGGGACGCCGCTGCGGGATGCCGCCGCGGTGTGGGCCGGGGTGGGACGGACGCTGGGCATCGAGGACCTGCGCGAGGCCATCGTTGCCCTGCCCGCCCGCGGCCCGTTCGGCGCACGCGCCAAGGCCGCCCTGCTGGCCGACCTTATGCAGGGGCAGATGGCCTTGGCCGGTGCGGTGGTGCGCGGGTCCGATCCGGCTGGCCAGCCCGAGGCCGCCGCTGCGCTGCAACTGGCCCGGCAGGCGGCGGCGGCACCCGACCTGGCCGGGTTGGGGCTGGCTACCCGCGCCATTCACTCGCTGGCCTGAGACGCGGGGGGTCTGACGCGGGGGGGGACATGATGACAACGCCGTGCAGGGCCGCAGCGGGCGGGCTGGCGCATCCCCTTGCACCGCCGGGGGCGGGCGCTGATGTACTGCGCTAGACCTGCGGAGAGCAGCATGACCGCCCTATCGATCCTCGACCTCGCCCCGATCCCTGAGGGCAGCACCCCCTCGGACGCCCTGCACAATGCGCTCGACCTGGCGCAGCATGCGGAGCGGTGGGGGTATCAACGCTACTGGCTGGCCGAGCACCATAACATGGTTGGGATTGCCAGCGCCGCGACGTCCATCGTGGTGGGCTACGTCGCGGGCGGCACCCATACCATCCGCGTGGGCGCGGGGGGGATCATGCTGCCCAACCACTCGCCGCTGGTGATCGCCGAGCAGTTCGGCACGCTGGATGCGCTGTATCCCGGGCGCATCGACCTTGGCCTGGGCCGCGCGCCCGGCGGCGATGGGCGGACTTGGCGGGCGCTGCGGCGGGACCCGGGCGCGTCCGACCACTTCCCGGATGACGTGCTGGAGCTGCAGGCGCTGCTGGCCCCCGCGCAGCCGGGTCAGGCGCTGCAGGCGGTGCCGGGAGCAGGCAGCGAGGTGCCGCTGTGGATCCTTGGGTCCAGCACCTACGGCGCGCAGTTGGCAGCAATGCTGGGGTTGCCGTATGCCTTCGCCTCGCACTTCGCGCCCGAGGCGTTGGTGGCGGCGCTGCGGCTGTACCGGGGCGGGTTCGAGCCGTCGCGCCAGCTTGAGCGCCCGCACGCCATGGTGGGCGTCAATGTCTTCGTGGCCGAGACGGATGCGGAGGCGCAGCACCTGTTCACCTCGGCGCAGCAGGCGTTCACCAACCTGTTCCGCGGCACCCGCGGCAAGCTGCTGCCGCCCATCGCCGACATCGAGGGGTACTGGACTCCGGGGGAGAAGGCGCAGGCGTCGGCCATGCTGGCGTGCTCCTTCGTGGGTTCCGCCGAGACGGTGCGGCGGGGGTTGGAGGGGTTCATCCAGCGCACGGGGGCTGATGAGCTGATGGTGGCGTCGGCGGTCTGGGATCATCGGGCGCGGCTGCGGTCGTATGAGATCCTGGCGGGGTTGCAGGGGGTGCTGGCCGCGCCGCGGCTGGTTGCGGCGGCGTGAGCGATGAGGCGCCGGACCCGTCCAAGCTGACGCTTACCAAGCGGCGGTGGGCGCAGGAGGGGCGGTTCCTGACCGGCCGCGTGGCCCGACCGGAGAGCGAGCGGTTGCCGCCGGGGCAGCATCTGGTACGGGACTGGCCGGTGCTGGATTTGGGGCGTCACCCGGCGGTTCCGCGGGAGCGGTGGCGGCTGCAGGTGTTCGGCGCTGTTGAGCACCCGGTGGAGTGGACCTGGGCGGCGTTCGAGGCTTTGCCGCAGGTTCGGCGGGTGTCGGACATCCACTGCGTTACTACCTGGTCGCGGTATGACAACCAATGGGACGGGGTGCCGACGCGGGAGCTGCTGGCGGCGGTGTCGCCACGGGCGGAGGCGGCGCATGTCGTGCTGCATAGTTATGATGGTTATACGACCAACCTGGATTTGCGGGACTTTGCGGCTGAGGATGGCATCCTGGCGCATAGCTGGGCCGGCGCTCCGCTGACGGAGGCGCATGGCGGGCCGCTGCGTCTGGTGGTGCCGCATCTGTATTTCTGGAAGAGCGCCAAGTGGCTGGCGCGCATCGAGTTCCGCGCTGCGGACCGGCCTGGGTATTGGGAGGTGAACGGGTATCACAATCGGGGTGACCCGTGGGCGGAGGAGCGGTATTCGGGCGGGGTGTGACAGAGATCGCGCTGTCAGAACGGCAGATAGAACGCCTTGCATGTCCTTTGCTTGAGAAAGGCTTGGCTAGGACAAGGGTGCCAGTCACATGACGGCTCGCGGACACCCTAAGAAACCACACTTGGTCCCTTGCCGAAGTTGTCGATGATGAACTCTACAAGGGGCTTTATGAGGAATGCCATCAGGGTTGAGGCTGGTGCTGACAGAAAGGCCGCCACATGAACATAATATCGTTTGACGAATATTGGCTGGCATATCTTGCAGGTCATTCCAGACCGATGACGCGCGTGCTGCACTATATCGGGCTGTTTTTTGCACCCATCGTCGGCCTTGCAGCCTCAGTCTTTCTGGCATGGTGGGCGTTCTTTATCTTGGCACCCTTCTTCTACATTGTTGCATTTCTCACACATCCACTGATGGAACACAACAGCAATAAACCATTTGCTGATCGGCCACTGTGGAGCGCAATTGCACTCCTGCGCATGCTTGCGCTCGATGTGACAGGCCGTCTCGATCAGCAAATACAACGTTCGAACCTCGCTCCCCGTTGATGTGGGATGGGAATTCTTGTTGGGCTGCTCTGCGCGGCTATTCTCTTTGCGGCGGCTGCCTTTCACATCTACTGGGGTGCGGGCGGCACGCTAGGCTTAGGCGTTTCCCTACCGACAGAGGCGGATGGAACGCTGGTTGCTGAGCCTGGTAGACTGGCAACAATGGCGGTGGGTTTCATTCTCCTTATCGTCATGCTGTCCACACTCGCCGTTTTCAACATCATTGTCCTGCCTCTCCTAGCATTCCCGCTTCGAGTTTTTACCGGGATTTGGGCAATCCTCTTTTTCGCAAGGGCGGTAAGCTGGCATAGACTTGTCGGAATTTTCAAAAGCGTCAGAACAACGCGCTTTGCTGCCTTCGATACCTGGCTTTACAGTCCGCTCTGCCTTGTCCTGGCGCTTGGTCTGGCGTTCGGTGCTGTAGCGCCGCCTCCGGTGTGAATGCCCGCTTGCCATCAACGACGACTCTTGGCCAGCGCCAGGCCGCTCCGTGTTCCCATGCCTACCGTTAACCGTGCGGTCTGCCCGTTTCATGACGTCGCCTCTAACGCCCCCATTGCATCCCCCACCGTTTGCTGCCCAAACTATGCTGCATCGCACCAAGAGGCGCCATGGACCAGCAGCACGCCACCGTCGAGGGCCTGGCCCAGACGCTGACCCACCAAGTCGCCGCGGCCCGCGCCCGCGCGACCGAGGACCCGTTCGGCAACCCGGTCCTGCTCGTGGCCTTGGCGATTTCCCGCCAGTTAGACCGCGGCGAGCTGGACCTGGACCGCGTCGCCGGCCTGGTCCGCATCCTGCGCGACAGCGCCTTCGCCGAACGCGCAACCCGCCTTGGCGCGTATGCAAAAGGCCCCGCCGAAACCGACCACCTGGCGCTCGCCGCCCTGGCCCAGCACCTGGCCCGACCAGACCCCCTGGACAGCCCCGTCCCCTTCGCCCAGTTCCGCGCCGCCTGCGAGCGCACCCGGTTCGCCGCCGTATTCACCGCCCATCCCACCTTCTCCTCCCCGCCCGCCGTCCTCGGCGCGTTGGCGGCGGCGGCGGGCGGCGAACCCCTGCCCCCCTTCGCCAGCCACCGCCCTCTCACCCCTACCCTGGGACAGGAGTTCGACCAGGCCGTCGCCGCCATGCAGCGCGGCCGCGACGCGCTCGACGCCCTGTCAGAGGCGCTGCTGGCCGGCGCACGCGACATCTGGCTCGACCGCTGGGCCGCCCTGGTTCCCTGCCCCGTCGTGCTGGCAAGCTGGGTCGGCTACGACACCGACGGCCGTACCGACATCGGCTGGTGGGACACCCTGCGCCTGCGCCTGAACATGAAGCACCTGCAACTGGCCCGGCTGGCTGCCCAGGTCGAGGCCGACGGCCCCCTGACCGCCCGCGTCGCCGAGGCCCTGGCCGCCGTGGAGGCGCAACTCGCCCTGGCCCCCACCAGCGCCGACCCCGACTCCATCGCCGCCTTCGCCGAGGCCCTGGTCGGCGGACGCGACGCCGCCCTGCCCTCCCCGGCCCCCCTGCTGCCGCTGTTCGAGCAGGCCATCAACGCTGCCGAGGGCGACGCCCGCATGGCGCTGTGCGTCGCCCGCGCCGGGCTGGTCGGCCACGGCATGTCGCTCGCCCACACCCAGGTCCGGCTGAACGCCACCCAGTTGCACAACGCCGTCCGCCAGCGCCTGGGCCTGAACGACCCGCCCGGCGACCCGGTGCGCCGCCGCGCGCTGCTGGCCGCCATCAACATCGCCCTGGATGAGGTTCGCCCCGTCCCCGTGTACTTCGGCGCCCTGCTGGCCGAGCAGGCCTCCGCGGTCCGCCTGATGATGACCGTGGCGCAGATCGCCAAGCACATCGACACCGCCAGCCCGATCCGCTTCCTGATCGCCGAGACCGAGAGCGGCTACACCCTGCTCTCGGCCCTCTGGCTGGCCCGGCTGTTCGGCTGCGAGCGCAACATCGAGATCAGCCCGCTGTTCGAGACCGCCGAGGCACTGGAGGCCGGCGGCCGCGTGCTGGAGGAGGCGCTGCGCTCCCCGCACTGGCGCGATTACCTGCGGCAGACCGGCCGGCTGTGCTTGCAGTTCGGCTACTCCGACAGCGGGCGCTACGTCGGGCAGTTGGACGCCTCCTACCTCATCGAGCGCCTGCGCCTGAAGGTGGCCGACGCCCTAGCCCGGTACGGCATGGACGGCATTGAGGTCGTGCTGTTCGACACCCATGGCGAGGGCATCGGCCGCGGCGGCCACCCGGTCAGCATGCGGCATCGCCTGAGCTACCTGTCTCCCACCGCCAGCCGCCAGGCGATGGCCCGCGCCGGCGTCGTCGTGCGGGAGGAAAGCGCCTTCCAGGGTGGCGACGGCTACCTGCACTTCGGCACCCCGGCCCTGGCGCTCGCCACCATCGCCCGCATCGCCGAGCACGCCTTCGAGGACGTGCCGCAAGTCGCCGACCCGATCTACGAAGACCCGGACTTCGCCGTGGACTTCTTCGCCACCATCGGCCAGGCGATGCGCGGCCTGGTGGAGGACCCCGGCTATGCCGCCCTGCTGGGCACCTTCGGCCCGGCGCTGCTGGACGCCACGGGATCGCGTCCCAGCGCCCGGCAGACCGACACCGGCGGCCCCCCGGTCATCCGCCACCCGCGCGAGCTGCGCGCCATCCCGAACAACGCCATCCTGCAGCAGGTCGGCTGGTGCGCCAACACGCTGCACGGCCTGGGCGCGGCGGTGCTGCGCCACCCGGAGCCGTTTGCCGAGCTGCGCCGCAACAGCCCGCGGTTCAGCGCCGCGATGGAGCTGGCCGCGCATGGCCTGCTGCACTCGGACCTGGACGTGCTGCGGGCGACGGTTGCGATGCTGGACCCCGGCACCTGGCTGGACCGCGCCGCCCATGCCGTCGTGCCGGGCCGGCGGGAGGGGCTGGTGACCATCGCCCGCGCGCTGCAGCGCCTGGGCCTGTGGTCGGACGTGGCGGCGATGTTCCACCGGGTGCAGGCGGACCACCTGTCGCTGCAGGCGGTGTGGGCCGACGCGCCGCGCATGGCGGATACGGAGGTGCTGCTGCACGCGCTGCGCCTGGCGCTGATCCAGCGCATCTGGCTGCTGGCGACGGCGGTCCCGGACTTCTCGCCCCGGCATGGCGTTACGCCGCAGGGCATGATGGACCGGCTGATCCGGCTGGACGTGCCGGCGGCGCTGGCGCTGCTGACCGAGATTTTCCCCGCCGGGCCGACGCCGGGTGCGGACCTGGACTATGCCGAGGCCGCGGGTCCGCGCAGCGGGTCCTACGCCACCGAGCACAACACGGTGTTCGAGCCGATGCGCCGGCTGTTCGACATGCTGCGGGAGATCGGCGGCGCGATCACGCACTCGGTGGGGGCGTTCGGGTAGCCAGCCGCGCCGCCAGGGCGTCCGGGCCGATCTGGTAGGTGCCGACCTGCTTGTGCCGGATGAGGCCCGGCCGCGTTGATGGACAGCATCGGCGCGTTCGACTGTGCGTTGTAGGTGGTCCATCAGGGTGACCTGCGGCAGCCGCTCCTGCACCAGGCGCAGCAGGCGCGCCTTTAGCGCCATGCAGGCGTTCCCTGGCGTGAATGCGGAGGCTTGGACCAACCGCCTTTGACCCTGACCGGCGCTATGCCGAATCGTGCCGTCATAGCGAGGCGGCTTCGACACGGCAATCCAGCGGGCAAGGACCGCGCTTGCCGCCTGGATTGCCACGCCGCACGCGCGGCTTGCAATGACGGCATGCCGTCATCGGTCAGGCTCAGGAGGGCTGGTAGGGTGCAGGTATCGCCCCGGTGCGAAGGTCCGGCTGCTGCGGCGCCCGCTTGTGTTAAACTGCCAGGCGGAGGGGATCAAACGATGGTCGCATTGCCCAAAACGCCGCTGATGTCCGGCATGACGGTGGACGAGTTCCTGGATTGGCCCGCGGACCCGAATGGCCAGGTGTGGCAACTGATCAACGGGGAGCCGGTGGCGATGGCCCCGGCGTCGGAAACGCACGGTTCGATCCAGAATGAGATCGGCCGGCTGCTCGGCAACCACCTGCTGAGGCGCAAGCTGCCGTGCCGGGTGATCACTGCTCCAGGCGTGTCGCCACGAATACATGCGGAGTCGAATGTCCGAGTGCCGGACCTGGCCGTCGCGTGCAGGCCCGGCTCCCGGCGCGAACGCCTGCTGGCCGAGCCGGTGCTGGTCGTGGAGATCCTTTCGCCCAGCAACGAGCAGGAAACCTGGGAGGCCATCTGGGCCTACACGACCATTCCCTCCGTGCAGGACATCCTGATCGTGCGCTCATTGGAGATCGGCGCCGAGCTGCTGGGGCGCCTGCCGGATGGCAACTGGCCGGCGGTGCCTGAGCAAGTCACGGGCCGCTTGCGCCTTGCCTCCATCGAGGGCTGGTTCGAGGTGCCGGACTTCTACTCCACAACCGATATGGCGCTGGGGCCGGGCCGCCCGTGAAGCAGGCCATCCACCACATCGTGGTCCACACCTTCGGCCGGGGGCTGTTCACCGCAACGAAGCCTATCGGCGATTGGGTGGCCGCCCAGGGCATCGCCACCGGGCTGCTGACGGTCTGGTGCCGGCACACCTCGGCCTCGCTGCTGGTGCAGGCCAATGCCGACGCCGGGGTCCGGGCCGACCTGGAGGCGTTCTTCATCCGCCTGGCCCCGGAGGGCAAGGGCCTGTACCGGCACGACGAGGACAACCCCGGCAACATGCCCGCGCATCTTCGCGCCGCCCTGACCCAGGTGCAGGTCGTGGTGCCAGTCGAGGAGGGCCGCCCGGTGTTCGGCGAGTTCCAGGACCTGTATGTGTTCGAGCACCGCTCCGGCCTGCACAAGCGGGAGCTGGTCCTGCACCTGTTCGGCGAGGCTTGAGGGGGCGATGACCAGCCCGCCGCCCTGCCCCGGCCCAGACCCGGCGCCGCATGGCCCCCGCACCTTCACCGTCCCGCCCGGCGCAGTTGACACGCACGCCCACGTCATTGGCGTCCCGCCCGCACACCCCTTCGTTCCCAGCCGCAGCTACACTCCGCCAGCCGCTCCGGCCACGGCCTACTTGGCCATGCTGGACGCCACCGGGATGACCTATGGCGTGCTGGTCCAGGTCAGCGTGCACGGCACCGGCAACACCCTGCTGGCCGAGACCCTGCGCGCCCAGCAAACCCGCCTGCGCGGCATCGCCGTCATCCCGCCCGACCTGCCGGAGCGCGGCTGCATCGCCCTGAAGGACGCCGGCGTCGTCGGGCTGCGGCTGAATGTGCTGTATGGCGGCGGCGTCGGCTTCGAGAGCCTGGAGCGTTATGGCGCCCTGTGCCGCGACATGGGCTGGCACCTGCAGTTCCTGCTCGACGCCCGCACCCTGCCGGGGTTGGCCCCACGCCTGGCCGCCCTGCCAGTGCCGTTCGTCGTGGACCATATGGGCCACTCCCCGGCAGCCGGAGGCGTGCAGGAGCCGGGGTTCGCCACGCTGCTGTCCCTGGTGCGTGACGGCGCCTGGGTGAAGCTGAGCGGCGCCTACCGGCTGGCTGACGCGCCGTGGTCCGAGACGGTCCCGCTGGCGAAGGCGCTGTATGCGGCGGCGCCAGGCCGCTGCCTATGGGGGTCGGACTGGCCGCATGTCGCGCACTGGGCGGCAATGATGAACGTCGGGGACCTGCTGGACCTGTTCGGCCGGTGGCTGCCCGATCCCGCCGCGCGCCGGGCCGTCCTGGTGGGCAACCCGGCAGCGCTGTATGGTTTCGCGCCTGCGCCGGGCTAGGCGGGCGCCATCCCGCTCCGCCGCCCGCGCAGCCGGAACCCGAGCACCAGCAGCAGCACGCCGAAGGCCAGCGCGTAACCGCCGAGCCACCATGTCAGCACCAGCGCCCCGGCGATCGGCGAGAACCACAGCAGCGCCCCCCACACCAGCGACACCAGCCCGGACAGCAGCAGCAGCCCCCGCCCATGCCCCGAGTGCAGCCGGAACGCCGAGACCAGCATCGTGATGCCCGACAGCACCGCCCAGATGCCCAGCACCGTCACCAGCAGCAGGACGGTCAACCCCGGCAGCAGCAGCGCCGCCACGCCGGCGCCCAGGTTCACCACGCCCTCCAGGATCAGCAGCCCCCACCGCTCATGGTGCGCCGCCGCGCGCACCCCGGCGACGATGGCGAACACCCCGTCCACCAGCATGTAGATGGCGAACAGCAGCACCAGGGCGCCCAGGGTCGCGATGGGCAGCAGGAAGGCCGCCAGGCCGAACAGGATGGCGAACACCCCGCGCGCTGCCACCGCCCACCAGTTGCGGGCCAGCACGGCGCTCATGCCGTCCATTCGGGATGGGACGGGAGTCATTGAGCCCGGCATCGGACCGGGGTTGGTCATGTCAGACATCTGCGTCTCCTGGCGTTGCGCCGGGCCGGGTTTGGATGGCGTCAGCCCAGCAACGCCGCGGTCGCGGCATGGTGTCCTGCAACGCCGGCGATTTCGTGCCGCGGCCGCTCACGCTGCGGAGAGGCGGCACGCGTCGGCGATGCCTGGCCGCGCTGCCTGGCCGCGCTGCCCCTGGCGTCAGGTCGCAGCGCTCGCGAGCACGCCGTTCTTCGAGGTATGGCCGTCCAGGGCGAGGGCGTTGAAGCTCACTGCGGCCGCGAACGTCTTGACGCGCTCGTAGCACTCGCATGCTGCCCCCTCCAGCCCTGCCCGGTCGCACACCACGATGCGCCCGCGTCCGGAGCGGATGAAGCCCTCCGACTGCAGGGTCTGCAACGCGACCGTCACGCCGGAGCGGCGGACGGCGAGCATCAGCGACAGGAACTCCTGCGTCAGCCGCAGCTCGTCGCCCTCCACCCGGTCGTGCGCCAGCAGCAGCCAGCGGGCGCAGCGCTGCGGCAGGGCGTGGCGGCTGTTGCACGCGGCGGTCTGCGCGACCTGCGCCATCAGCACCTCCAGAGCGCGCAGCAGGGTGGCCCGCAGGCTGGGCGCCTGCTCCACGGCGGCCAGCAGCGCGGTGGTGGACATGCGGTAGGCGACGCCGGGCATCTGCACCATGGTGCGGTTGAAGGCGATGGCGGAGGGGTTGAGCAGGACTCCCAGGCCAACCATGCTGTCGAAGCCGACTAGTCCGACCTCCACCGAGCCGCCTCCGTCATCGGCGACGGCGACCATGGAGGCGAAGCCGTGCTCGAAGAAGTACACCTGATCGACGCGCTCGCCAGCCTCATGGATCGGTTGCCCGTTCACCAGCGAGGTGCGGATCAGGTGGGGCCGCAGCAGCGCCAGCTCCGCCACTGGCAGCGCTGCCAGGATGGTGTTGCGGAAGATTGTCGGGGCCAAGGGCAGCATGTGCCGTTTCCAGTGTAAAAACGGGTGCGCCACCACACGGACCAGGGGTCCTGCCGCGGAGATGGCACGTCCGGAGTCGTAAAACCTTAGTCGAATTGCGTAGGCTAAGAAGGCCTGACGGGAATGTTTCTTAGCTGATGCAGCCCAAATCTGCCTTACGCCGTACAGTGTGATGCTCGTCTACTGGCTTTATAAGGGCCAAACCAGGTTTCTTTCATGTTGCCCCAAGATCAACTCACGATTTTTCGACATGGCAACGACCTCAGTTGGGCCGTCTGCGATGTTGAAGGGCGCCCCAGCATGACCGGCAGCGGTCTTGGGTGACTTGCGTCTGATATCACTGGCTGCCTGCACTGACCGGTCTGTCTGGTTCCTCGTTCGTTATTGCCCCGTCTGCCATTGCCCAATCTGTCATTGCCTCCTCTGTCGTTGCCCCCTCTGTCGTTGCGAGTAGCGATTGCGACGCGGCAATCAGGAGTGCAAGACCGGAACCCCGGTCCGTGCACCGCTGGATTGCTGCGCCGAAGCCGGCTCGCAATGACGGCGGCTGATTGGAGGCCGACATCGCAGGGATCGAGGTACGGCAGCCAGACCTCGATGCCCGCCGCACGGTTGGTTTCGCCGCAATGGCCGTTGGGCTGCGCACCCGGGGGCCGGGACTATGCCCCCTCCGCGTCCCCCAGCGAGAGGAACCGCGCCGCAAACCCCCGCACCGCGCCGTCCACCAGGTCGCCCGCCGTCAGGTCCGCCACCACCTGGCCGCGGTTCAGGATCACCACCCGGTCGGCCAGCGCCAGCGCCTCCTCCTGGTCGTGCGTGACGAACAGCGCGGTGATGCCAAGCTCGGTCTGCAGGCGGCGCAGCCCGGTCCGCAGCTCCTCCCGCACCTGGCGGTCCAGCGCCCCGAACGGCTCGTCCAGCAGCAGGATGCGCGGCTGCACCGCCAGGGAGCGCGCCAGGGCGACGCGCTGCCGCTGCCCGCCGGAGAGCTGCGCCGGCAGGCGGTCGCCCAGCCCTTCCAGGTGCACCATCGCCAGCAGCCGCTCCACCGCGGCGCGGATCGCCTGTCGGCCCTGCCCGCGTACCCGCAGGCCAAAGCCGATGTTGTCCGCCACCGTCATGTGCCCGAACAGCGCATAGCCCTGGAACACCATCCCGACCCCGCGCCGCCCCGGCGGCAGGTCCAGCGCCGGGCGGCCGTCGATCCACAGGTTGCCGGCGTCCGGCTGCTCCAGCCCGGCCACCACGCGCAGCAGGGTGGTCTTGCCCGAACCTGAAGGCCCCAGCAGCGCCACGAAGCTGCCTGCCGCCACGTCCAGGGTGATTCCGTCCAGCGCCCGCGTTGCGCCGAAGCCCTTGCACAGCCCCTCGGTGCGGATCACGGCCCGGCCCCGCAGCTTCGCCATCCCAACAGACATGCCGCCATCGTCACCACCGCCAACAAGGCCGCCCTCCGGCCGAACCTGCTTACAGCATCCGGGCCTGCGAAAGCAGCATGGTCAAGGCCCGTCCCTACCGTCGCATAACAGACCCGGACGTCAGCGCGGAGTCGAGACCGCGGCCGGCACGGCGGCGGTGCAGGGGCCGGCTACATGACGGTTGGCGGCGGGGATGGCTCTGGCAGCGGGATGAACTCCTTGTCATCGCCGGGCACGGGGCCGAAGCGGCCGGCGCGCCAATCGGCCTTGGCCTGCTCGATCCGCTCGGGGCGGGAGCTGACGAAGTTCCAGAACAGGTGGCGCGGGCCGTCCATCACGGCGCCGCCCAGCAACAGGACCCGGGCGCCGGCGGGGCCGGCCCGCAGCGCCAACCGGTCCCCGGCGCGGAACACCAGCATGCGGCCCGGCAGGAAGCGGTCGCCCGCGACCTCGACCTCGCCGTCAAGCACGTAGGCCGCCCGCTCCTCGTGCCCGGCCGGCAATGGCACGGCGGCGCCGGGCGCCAGCGCCGCGTCGGCGTAGAACAGCGGGGACCGGGTGGCGACTGGCGCACGCAGGCCCCAGCCAGTGCCGGCGATCAAGCGCAGGCGCACTCCGCCGTCCTGCAGGATGGGCAGGGTTGCTCCAGGGTGGTGGACGAAGTCCGGCGCGGCCTCCTCGGCGTCGCGCGGCAGGGCCACCCAGGACTGGATGCCGAACAGCCGGTTGCTGTGGACCCGCTCGGCGGCGTCCGTTCGTTCGCTATGGGCAATGCCCTGCCCGGCGGTCATCCAATTCACGTCGCCCGGGGTGATGCTCTGCTCGGTGCCCAGGCTGTCGCGGTGCAGGATGGCGCCGTCGAACAGGTAGGTCACGGTAGCCAGGCCGATGTGCGGATGCGGGCGGACGTCCAGGCCGCGCCCGGTCAGGAACTCGCCCGGCCCCATCTGGTCGAAGAAGATGAACGGACCGACCATCTGCCGCTGCTGCGACGGCAAGGCGCGCCGGACCTCGAAGCCGCCGAGGTCATGGGCGCGCGGGATGATGACCGCTTCCAATGCTGGCTGCTGCATCCCCGGCGCCTCCCTGGTTGAGAGAAGCAGGTGGGCAGGCAACCGGCATCTCGCAACCGGCTTCCGCTGGGTGCGGGCCAACCCGCACCCAGCGACCGGGCTTAGTCGGCGCCGACCATGCCCGCCCCCGCCATGTCCGCCGACCGCTGCGCGACGGCCATGTCGTACAGCGCCTGCTCTTCCTGCTTGTGCTTAATGGAGAAGCGGATCGCCGCCGCCCCGCAGGCGCACACGATGGCGCAAATCCCGAGGACCATGAAGCAGAGCTGCGGATCGCCCGTGCCCCGCAGCAGCAGCCCGGCCGCGACGCCGCCGATGTTGCCGCCGGCCCCGATGATGCCGCAGACGCCGCCGAGGACCTTGCGGTCGATGAACGGCACCAAGGCATACAATGAGCCGCACGCCATGTGCGTGAACAGGCCGAAGACAAGCATCGTCGAGACGGCAACCGTGACCGTACTCGCCTGGGAGAATACGATCAGGAATACCCCCTCGCCGATCATCAGGCTGAACAGCAGCCAGGTCCGCCCATCCAGCCCCCGCGTCCGCGCGACCTTGTCGGACATCAGGCCGCCGACCGCCCGCGCGAACAGGGCCAGCAAGCCGAACGCGCCGACCGCGAAGCCGGCACTCTCGACCGTCATCGAGTAGCGGTTGAAGTAGTAGGTCACCGCGATCGAGTGGACGAACAGCTCCACGCCGAACGAGGCGCCGTAGCAGGCCCCCAGCAGCCAGACGCGGTAGTTCTTGCCCGCCTCCTTCATGGTTGCCAGGCCGCCCTTCTTGCCGACGTCCGTGGACAGGCCCGCGCGGCGCATGTCGGCGAAGTTGCCCTCAGGCGTATCCTGCGTGTACTTCCAGTACAGCACCGCAACCACGAGCATCAGCACCGCCGGAACGATCTGCGAGTAGCGCCAGGCCAGGCCGCTGCTGAAGCCCCAAGCGGCCACGCCGGCCAGGATGAGCGGCATCACGCTCTGCGTCACGCCACCGCCTGCGTTGCCCCAGCCGCCGACCGTGGCATTCGCCGTGCCGACCACGTTGGGCGCGAACATCACCGAGGTATGGAACTGCGTGATCACGAAGCTCGCCCCGATCACCCCGATCATCAGGCGGAAGATCAGGAACGATGCGTAGTCCCACGCAAAGGCGACGCCGATCACGGGGATGGCGCCGAGCGAGAGCAGCAGCGTGTAGGTCAGGCGGGGGCCATATTTGTCGCACATCGGCCCGATGGCGAAGCGGGCGAGCACGGTTGCGAACACGCCGGCGATGCCGATCGAGTAGACCTGGTCATTGGTCAGATGCAGGTCGCCCTTGATGACCGGCATCAGCGGGGCGGTCGCGAACCAGGCGAAGAAGCACACGAAGAAGGCGATCCAAGTCAGGTGGAACGCTCGCATCTGCGGCGTTCGCAGGCTGAATAGGTCGATGCGGGTGGCCTTGTTGGATACCATTGAGGATGTCCTGACAGGGGTTGTTTTGCTGGGATTGTCTTGCTGGCCGTCACGGTCCGGCTCGTGGGAGCCGGGCCGCAACCGTGGGTTAGGCGGCGACGCCGAGCTTGGCGGCGATCAGCGTCAGCAGGTCGTGGTTGGCGCGCATCATGTCCGAGTTGGACTTGAGCAGGCGGCTGTTGGCCTCGAGCAGGGCGTGGTTGGTCTCCAGCGTCTCGGCGTTGCCCGACACGGCGGCGGCGTTGGACTGCAGCAGGACGTTGTTGCGGGTCAGCGCCTCGGTGTTGGCGGCGAGCTTGGCCGCGTTGGTGCCGAGCAGGTCCTTGTTGGACTCAAGCAGGCCGTGGTTGCCCTCCAGCGCCTCGCTGTTCGCCTTCACGGTCGCGCTGTTGTCGGCCAGCAGCGCCGCGTTGCGCCCGAGCACCTCGCTGTTGGCGCCGATGCGGTCGGAGTTGGCGGCAAGCACCTTGCGGTTGGACTCGACCACGGCGGCGTTGCCCTTGATCGACGCCGAGTTGGCGGCGAGGATCTCGTGGTTCTCGGCGATCCCGGCCTTGTTGCCTTCCATCAGCGCACTGTTGGAGGCCAGCATGGCGGTGTTGGCCGTGAGCGACTTCTTGTTGCCGGCCAGCGCGGCGCTGTTGCCCGCAACGAGGTCGTGGTTCTGCTCCAGCAGGGCGTTGTTGCCCTTGAGCGCCGTGGCGTTGCCCTGCAGCAGCGCGTTGTTCTTCACCAGCAGGGCGTTGTTCGTCTCGACGGTGGCGGACTCGGACAAAGGGACCTCCAAGCGGAAACCCCGGCGTCGGGCCGGGGCGGGAGGCACAGGAAGGCCACAACGGTGTGGCCATGACGCGTAGTGCGTGAACGTTGGTCGGGACACATCATTGTGTCCCGCCTGCTACTAAGCAGGTTTCATGCCAAGTCGGCATTCTGGTGCGGAACTTGCGTTGCACTGCGGCATAACGGCCTGCGAAGGGGATCGAATGCCGTCTGCGTTGGTGTCGTCCAGCCTTGGACCCGGTGCGCCCGCGCTCGCGGATGATCTTGCATCGGTCGGCATTGCGGTCCTTGGCCAGACCGACTGCCTTAATTTGCTGCAGGACGTGATCAAGGAATCGCCAGACTTCGTCGTGATCTACGATGCTGCGCCGGACGCTGCCGTTTTCCAGGGCATTGCCGCCCTGAATGCCGCGGCGCCGCGGCCGGTCATCCTGTTCACCGACGATCCCGACGCCGAGAAGATCGCCCTTGCCACCCGGTCCGGCGTGCACGCCTACGTGGTGAGCGGCTACAGCCGCGGCCGCCTGCGCTCGGTGCTGCACCTGGCGCAGGCGCGTTTCCAGCATGACCAGATGATCCGCGGGGAGCTGGCCGAGGTGAGCCAGCGCTTTGCCGAGCGCAAGCTGGTCGATCGCGCCAAGGGCATCCTGATGGGCGCGCGCCAGTTGCGGGAGGAAGAAGCCTACCGCGCCCTGCGCAGCGCCGCGATGCACAACAAGCAGCGCATCGGCCAGGTGGCGCAGGTGGTGATCGACTCCGCCCGGTATGGGGAGGCGGTCAACCGGGCCGGGCAGTTGCGTATGCTCTCGCAGCGGCTGGTGAAGCTGTATGCATTGGCCTGCATGGGGGCCGGCGTTGGCGTGCGCGGCTCTGTGACGGCTGGGGAGACGGCCGGGCTGTTCGCTGATTCGATGGCCCAGGTCGAGGCCAACCTGGCGATCCTGGGGCGCATCCTGTCGCGTCCCACCTTCGGCGACCTGCTGGAAGCCGTGCTGACGCCTTGGAGCCGGCTGCGGTCCGCCCTGGGCACCCCGGCCGTCGCCCGCCGCCTGCCGGAGGTGGACAGCTTGGCCGAGGAACTGCTGGTGCAGGCCGAGCAGTTGACCGAGAACCTTGAAGTCGGCGGCTTCGCCACGGCGCTGCATGTGATCAACGTGGCGGGACGGCAGCGGATGCTGTGCCAGCGGCTGGCGAAGGAGGCGCTGATCGCCGGGCTGCTGCCCGCCGCGGACTGCCCGCTCAAATCTGCGGCAGAGGAGGAGTTGCTGGAAGGGTTGATCTATCTGCAGACCCTGCCGCTCAGCAACGCCGAGATCGCGCGGGAGCTGGAGGAGGCGGTGACGGCATGGGAGGCGCTGCTGCCCGCCCTGGCGCAGCCCGGCACCGCCGCAGGCCGCGAGGGCATCGCCCGCTGGAGCGAGGTGCTGCTGGCGCACTTCGACCGGCTGACCGACCACCTGGAGCGCGGGATGCAGGCGCTGGTGCGGTGACGGCGGCGGTGCTGTCCGTGTCCTGGCCGGCGTTGGGCCATGCTATGCTGCGGCGGGCGGCATGCGCCGCGCCCTGGCTGCTGTGACGGAGAAGACTGCGCCATGACTTGCGCCCTGACCTGCAAGGCAGCGCCGATACCGGTCCAGGACCGGGTGGGGCGGTGGGCCACGCCGGCCTGGCGCCGATGACGGCGGATGAGTTCCTTGCCTGGGAAGCCAAGCAGGAGCTGAAATGGGAGTTTGACGGCTTCCAGCCTGTCGCGATGACCGGGGGCACACGGGCGCACTCGGTCGTGCAAAGGAATTTGCTCTCAGCGCTCGATGCACGCCTGGATGGAAGGCCCTGCCAGGCTTATGGCAGCGACCTCAAGGTTCAAACTGGGCCGAGCTATCGTTATCCCGACGTGTCCGTAAGCTGCACGCCATTTCCGGATGACGCCACCATCGTCGCAGAGCCTGTCGTAGTATTTGAGGTCTTGTCGGCCAGCACCGCCATGGATGATCGTACGGTCAAGGCTGCGGAATACAAGTCGCTTCGCTCTGTCCGCCGCTATGTGATGCTGGGGCAGGATCGGGTTTTCGCCACGGTCATCACCCGCACCGAAACCGGCTGGGATCACGTGCTTGTCGGCCCTGATGGGACGCTTGCGATGCCGGAGATTGGCGTCGAAGTGCCCTTGGCAGCCCTCTATCGGGGGCTGGCGCTGACCGAGCCTGCCCCGGCCGGCATCCCGGACATGCCGCAATCCGCCGGCAATTGACGCAGCCGACGCGCGTCCGGCTATGCTGCGCCGCTCGACTCCTGGAGACCTCGCCATGCGCCTGCGCCACGCCATGCTCGCCGCCGTGCCGGCCTTGTTGCTGGCACTGCTGCATGGGGGCGTGGCGCAGGCCAAGGAGGACCTGGTGATCGGGGCGGCGCAGTTCCCCTCAACGCTCAACCCGTTCCTGGATGCGGAGGTGATCCGCGACTACGTGCTGGCGTTCACCCAGCGCAGCATCAGCGGCTACGACAAGGACTGGCGCCCGGTGTGCCTGCTGTGCACCGACCTGCCCTCCTTGGACAATGGGCTGGCGGCGCTGGAGGACCGGCCGGACGGCAAGACGGGGATGCGGATCACCATCAAGCTGCGGCCCGGCCTGGCCTGGGGCGACGGCCATCCGGTGACGGCGCGGGACCTGGCGTTCACCTGGCACCTGGCGGCGGACCCGAATGCCGGGTTCAGCAACGCCTATCCGTGGGGACGCGCCAGCAGCGTCGATGTCGTCGATGACGCGACGGCGGTGCTGCACACCGACCGGGTGCTCAGCGACTACATGATGTGGAACCAAATCCTGCCGGAGCACCTGGAAGGGCCGGTCGCCGCCGCAGCATCCGCGCCGGGCGACTACATCAAGGGCACGCTGTATGCGCGGGAGCCGGCGACGGCCGGGCTGTGGAACGGCCCCTACATGGTGACGCAGTACCAGTCCGGCGCGCAGCTTGTGATGGAGCCGAACCCGCACTGGCCCGGCCCCAAGCCCGCCCTGCGCCGCATCGTCCTGCGGACTATTGAGAACACCGCCGCGTTGCAGGCCAACCTGCTGTCCGGCGACGTGGACATGGTCGCCGGCGAGGGCGTCGGCCTGACCATCGACCAGGCCCTGGCGTTGCGCAAGCAGGCGCCCGGCCGGTTCGACTACCAGTTCCGCCCGAGCCTGACCTATGAGCACATCGACTTTAACCTGGACAACCCGCTGCTGGCCGACGTGCGGACCCGGCGCGCGCTGCTGCTGGCGACCGACCGGCAGACCCTGGTGACCCGGCTGTTCGAGGGCCTGCAGCCCGTCGCCGCCACCTGGGTCAACCCGCTGCACCCGATGTACGACGCCGGGGTGCAGCCGGCGCCGTTCGACCTGCCCGGCGCCAAGCGGCTGCTGCAGGAGGCCGGCTGGACCCCTGGCCCCGATGGCGTCTGCCGCAACGCCGCCGGGCAGCGGCTGTCGCTGGAGATCGCGACCACCGCCGGCAACCGCCTGCGCGAGCTGACCGAGCAGGTGCTGCAGAACCAGTGGAAGGCCGCCTGCGTCGAGGTGGCGCTGAAGAACGAGCCGGCGCGGACCCTGTTCGGCCAGACGCTGAAGCAGCGCACCTACACCGGGATGGGCATGTATGCCTGGTCCAGCAGCATCAGCGAGAGCCCACGCCGCACGCTCGGCACGGGCGACATCCCGGTGAAGGCCAACAACTTCGGCGGCTCGAACTTCCCCGGGTTCAGCAACGCCCAGGTGGATGCCGACATCGCGAAGGTGGAGGGCGAGCTGGACCCCATGAAGGCCAAGGCCGACTGGTCCGAGATGCAGCGCATCTACGCCGAGCAGGTGCCGGTGCTGCCGCTGTTCTTCCGCGCCGAGCCGCACATCATCCCCAAGTGGCTGCATGGCTACGAGCCGCTGGGCAACGGCTACGGCGTCGGCAACTTCGTCGAGCAGTGGACGGCGCAGTAATTGATCATGCAGTGACTCCGGCGCCGTTGTTGACCGCCTCCGGGCCGTCATTGCGAGCCGGTTTCGGCGTGGCAATCCAGGGGCCGACAGGGCTGGACGGTGGGACCTGCGGCCCCTGGACCGCCACGTCGGTGCGCCTCTTGCAATGACGGCGGCGGCAACCGAACCCGTCCTCCACGTCGAGGGCCTACACGTCGCCTTCGACCTGCCTGGCGGCTCCCGAACCGTCGTTGCGGGCATTGGATACAGCATCCCGGCCGGCCGCACGCTGGGCGTGGTGGGCGAGAGCGGCTGCGGCAAGTCGATAACGGCGCTGGCGCTGATGGGCCTGGTGCCACGGCCCGGCCGCGTCGGCGGCAGCATCCACTTCCAGGGCCGGGAGATCGTGGACCAGTCTCCGGCCGCCTGGCGGGCGATGCGCGGTGCACGGATGGCGATGGTGTTCCAGGAGCCAATGTCGGCGCTGAACCCGGTAATGCCAGTGGGCCGGCAGATCGCCGAGGCGCTGGTGCTGCATGGGTGCCTGGGCTGGGCGGCGGCCGGCGATCAGGCGATCGGGCTGCTGGACCAGGTCGGCATCCCCGCCGCACGCGATCGGGCGCGGGCCTATCCGCACCAACTCAGCGGCGGGCAGCGGCAGCGGGCGATGATCGCCATGGCGCTGGCCTGCCGCCCGGCGCTGCTGGTCGCCGACGAGCCGACGACGGCGCTGGACGTGACCATCCAGGCGCAAATTCTGGACCTGCTGCTGGCCCTGCAGGAGGAGACCGGCACGGCGATCCAGTTCATCAGCCACAACCTGGCCGTGGTCAGCGAACTCGCGCACGAGGTGGTGGTGATGTATGCCGGCCGCGTGGTCGAGCGCGCGCCGGCCGACGCCGTGTTCAGCCGGCCGCTGCACCCCTACACCGCTGGGCTGCTCGCCACCTTGCCTGACCCGGCTCGGCGGGTGGACCGCCTGCCGGTCATCCCCGGCGGCGTGCCGGACCTGGGCGCCGCGGTCCGCGGCTGCCGCTTCGCCCCCCGCTGCCCGCGGGCCATCCCCGCCTGTCTGGAGGCCGAGCCGCCGCTGGACGAACATGCGCCGGGGCATTGGGCGGCGTGCATCCGGGTGGGCGCGTGATGCTCGCGGTCGAGCGGGTCAGCGTCCACTTTCCGCAGCGCGGCGGCCTGTTCCGCGCCAAGCAGGTGCTGCGCGCCGTCGAGGATGTCAGCTTCGGCATTGCGCCCGGCGAGGTGCTGGCGCTGGTGGGCGAGAGCGGCAGCGGCAAGAGCACGCTGGGCAACGTCGTCGCCGGGCTGCGGGCGCCGACCCGGGGCGGCGTGCGGCTGCACGGCGTCAGCCAGCGTGCCGTGCAGGTGGTGTTCCAAGACCCCTACGACGCGCTCGACCCGCGGATGCCGGTGTCGGAGATCGTTGCCGAACCGCTGCGCATCCAGCGGATCGGCACCCCTGGGGACCGCCGGGCGCGGGCGGCGGAGCTGGTGGAGCAGGTCGGCCTGCCACGGGACGCGCTGAACCGCTACCCGCACGAGTTCAGCGGCGGCCAGCGCCAGCGCATCGCCATCGCCCGCGCCCTGGCTCCCGCGCCGCGGCTGATCGTCGCTGACGAGCCGCTGTCGGCGCTGGACGTGTCCATCCAGAGCCAGGTGCTGAACCTGCTGCGCGACCTGCAGGCGGCGCACGGCCTGGCCTACCTGTTCATCAGCCATGACCTGGCCGTGGTGCGCCATCTGGCGGACCGGGTGGCGGTGCTCTACCTCGGCCGGCTGGTGGAGGTGGCGGCGCGCGACGCCCTGTTCGCCGGGCCTGCGCACCCCTACACGGGGGCCTTGCTGGACGCCGTGCCGCGCATCGGCCGCCGCCGGGCGCGGGGGCAGGCGATCCGGGGGGAGATGCCCAGCCCGCTTGCGCCGCCGCCGGGCTGCGTGTTCCACCCGCGCTGTCCCAAGGCCGCCGCGGTCTGCCGCACCGACCCGCCGGTTTTGCGCAAACTGGCGCCGGGCCAGGCCGCGGCCTGCCATTTTCCATACTGATGACGCGCTTCATCCTCCGCCGGGTGCTGCAAACCCTGCTGGTGCTGCTGGTGATGAGCTTTGTCATCTACGGGCTGATCGGCCTGATGCCCGGCGATCCCATCGACCTCATGATGGCCAGCAACCCCGGCATGACCCCCGCCGCCGCCGAGCGCCTGCGCGCCATCTATGGCCTGGACCAGCCCGTCCTGCTCCGCTACGCGCACTGGCTGCAGGCGGCGCTGGGCGGCGACCTCGGCTATAGCCGCATCCACTCCCGCCCGGTGCTGGAGGTGATGGGACCGGCGCTGTGGCAGACCACCAAGCTGATGCTGGGCGGCTTCACCCTGGCGGTGCTGCTGGCGCTGGCGTTCGGCACCCTGGCGGCGCTGCGGCCCGGCGGATGGGCGGACGGCATCATCAGCGTGGTGGCGCTGGCGGGGGTGTCGGTGCCGGTGTTCTGGCTGGCGCTGCTGTTCATCCTGGTGTTTGCCGTGCAACTGCACTGGCTGCCGGCGGGGGGCGCGGCGACGGTCGGCGACGGCGGCACGGCGGACGTGCTGCGGCACCTGGTGCTGCCGGTGCTGACGCTGGCGCTGAGCACGGCCGGGCAGTTCGTGCGGTATGTGCGGGCGGCGATGGTGGACGTGCTGCGCCAGGACTACGTACGGACGGCGCGGGCCAAGGGCGCGGGGGAGGGCCGCGTGGTGCGGGTCCATGCGCTGCGCAACGCGATGATCCCCGTGGTGACCGTGATGGCTCTGAGCTTCGGCACGCTGTTCGGCGGCGCGCTGATCACCGAGACCATGTTCGCCCAGCCCGGCATGGGCAAGATGATCTACGACGCCATCCTGGGCAACGACTTCAACCTGGCGCTGAGCGGCCTGCTGTTCGCTACCCTGGTGACGCTGGCGAGCAACCTGTTGGCGGATTTGGCCTATGGCTGGCTCGACCCGCGGATTTCGCTGGAATGACCCTCCCCCGCGTCATTGCCTCCGCGTCACTGCAAGGGGCGCTTGCGACGCGGCAATCCAGGGCTGCCAGGACCGCGCTTGCCGCCCCTGGATTGCCACGCCGCAAGCGCGGCTCGCAATGAAGAGTTCCCTATCGCGGTTCGGGGCAGCCAGTCAGCAGGCATCCGCATGAGCACCGAGGCGGCGGTCAGCCCATGGCGCCTGCGGCTTCGCCGCTTCCGGCGGCATCGGACAGGGATGGCGGCGTTGGGCCTGCTGGTTCTGCTGGTGCTGTTCTGCCTGGCGGCCTGGCCGGTGCAGGCATGGCTCGGCGTCGATCCGACGACGACGGACCTGCTGGGCCGGTTCGACCCGCCAGGCCCCGTGCACCTGCTGGGCACCGACGACGCCGGGCGGGACGTGCTGGTTCGGCTGATGGTCGGCGGGCAGGTCAGCCTGCTGGTCGGGCTGATCGCGACCGCGGTGGGCGCCGTGGCCGGCGTGGGGATCGGGGTGGCCGCGGGCTACTGCGGCGGCGCCGTGGACGCGGTGCTGATGCGCTTCACCGACGGGGTGCTCGCCCTGCCGCTGCTGCCGCTGCTGATCGTGCTGGGCGCGCTGGACCTGACCAAGCTGGGGCTGTCGCAGGAGTTCGCGCGGTCCGGCGCGGCCGGGTTCTGGCGGGTGGTGGTGATCATCGCGCTGTTCGACTGGACCGCCGTCGCCCGGGTGGTCCGCGCCGCGACGCTGGCCGTCCGCGACCGGGAGTATGTGACCAGCGCGAAGGCCAGCGGCGGCGGCGCGCTGTATGTTGTGGCCGCCCATGTGCTGCCCAACGTCGCCAGCCCGTTGATCGTGGCCATCACGCTGACGGTCGGCCGGGTGATCCTGTTCGAGTCCGTGCTGAGCTTCCTTGGTTTCGGCATCGTCCCGCCCACGCCGAGCTGGGGCAACATGCTGAACAACGCGCAGGAGCTGGTGACGGAGGCGCCGATGCTGGCAGTTCTGCCGGGGCTGCTGATCTTCCTGACGGTGATCGCGGTGAACCTGCTCGGGGACGGGCTGCGCCAGGCGTTCGATCCACGGGGAGAGTAGCGCCGCGCCATCCTGCCGGCAGGCAAGATGGCGCGGAGGACTGCTACGGCGCGGCGTGGAACACCAGCTCCGGCAAGGTGCGCCTTGCTTTGGCTCCTGCTTCAATGCCTGCCCCATTGAGGGTCGTCCAGGTCTCCGGGTGGACCCGGTCCCGCCCGGCGGCCTTGGCTTGAAGCAGCGCCTTGTCGGCCATCGCGACCAGGTCCTGCGCGGACTGCCCTTGCTCGCGCAACGACCAGGCTGTGGCCACGCCGACGCTGACGGTCGCGATCCCTCCGGGGTTGCCGCGGTGCGCGATGCCCAAGCTGCGCACCGCCTCGCGCACACGCTGGGCCAACGCCAGGGCGCCGGCTTCACCGGTTTCGGGCAGCACGACCGCAAACTCCTCGCCACCATACCGGGCAGCCAGGTCGGCCGGCCGATGCATCTGCCCTCCGATGGCGTTGGCGATGGCGCGCAGGCAGGTGTCGCCAGCGGAATGGCCATGCAGGTCGTTGAACAACCTGAAATGGTCCACATCGATCATCAGCAGCGCCAGCGGCAGCTCGGCGCGCGTGGCCCGGCGGACCTCCTTTTGCAGCGCGGTGTCGAAGCAGCGCCGGTTGGCGATGCCCGTCAGGCCGTCCAGCATCGTCAACCGCTGCAACTGGTTGTTGGCCTGGTGCAACTGCGCCTCGATCTCCTTGCGCTGCGTCACGTCCCGGATCGCGATGACGAAGTTGGGTCCGTCCGCCAGCTTGCGTCCCGCCGCCTCCACCCAGACGAAGCTGCCGTCCTTGCGCCGGGCGCGGTAGCTGACCGGCGGCGCCTCGCCGTAGCCGAACAGGGTGTCCCGGTTGGCGGTGAAGACCTGCAGGTCATCTGGATGAACGGCCTCGTTGGCATCGCAGCCGATCAGCTCCTCCGGCAGGTATCCCAGCAGCCGTTCGCTGGCCGGCGAGACGTAAGTGCACTGGCGGTCAGGCCCGAACTGGGTGATCAGGTCGGTGCCGTTGTCGGCCAGCAGGCGGAACTGCTCCTCGTTCCTGTGCGCGCTGCCCTCGGCCAGGCGCTGCCACCGAATCCTGTCCGCGAAGCGCCAGCCCAGCAAGCCCAGCGCTAGCGCGACCGCGCACGACACCGCCATGGTGGTGCAGGCGCTCTGCCACCAGCCGGCCAGGATGTCCTGCTCGGACAGGCCGGCGAACACGACCAGCGGATAGGCATTCACCCGGCGGAAGCTGGTCCACCGAACAATGCCATCCACCTGCGAGGTGGCCCGCGCGTCAGCGGCCGGGTCATGCCCGCGGCGATCCGTCAGAAAGCCGTTGCCAGCGAGGCTGCGGCCGATCAGGTCCGGCCTTGCGGGCACGCGGACCAGCAAGATGCCGTCGTCGCTCGCCAGAGTGACCGCCCCGTGTGCGCCGATGTCGAAGCTGCGATAGAACGCCGCGAGTTCGTCGAGGTCGATCGTGGCCAGCGCGACGCCGGCGAAGGCTCCGTCCGGCTGGTCGAACCGCCGCGAGACGTTGAGCATCCACCGCCCGCTCGTTGGCTCCTGCAGCGGCGGGCCGATGTAGACGCCCCGGTCGGCACGGGTGCTGTGGAAAGCAAGGGCCTCGCGCGCCCAATCACATCCAAGCAGGGCTGCTGACGCCGAGCTGGATAGCAGGCCGCCATCCGCCCGGCAGACGACCAAGTCCCGCACCGGGGAGGCTGCGGCCACCCGGGCGGCCATATAGCCATGCAGCCGCCCGGCCGCTGCACTGGAGGCTCCGTCGTGCTCCAGCCGCTCCACCAGGTCGGCGGTCACGATGCCGGCGGCCTCGACCGTTGCGTGCGCCTGCTCGGCCAGCGACCTGGCGAGGCTGGCCGCCTCGGTCCGGCCATCCTGCAGCGCCAGGTCGCGCGCCAGTTGCACATGCCATGCGGCGACGCCGAGGATCGAGGAGCCGACGAGCAGCACAAAGACCCGCGCCAGCCGTTCCGGGGCCAGGCGCTGATGAGCCGGGCGTTGCAGCAGGTTCGCGTGCATCGTTGCACGCAGGGCAGTCCAGAGTGCAGTCATCTTTTCCATCGTCCCGACCAGAGGGGCACGGCCTATTGCCGCTGATCACGATCTTGAGAGGTAACGGTTAATTATTCGTTTTGATGGGGAGCGGTCCGGCACAGCACGCAGCAAGTCTTGCCTGCACCCCGCCTCCGTCTTAACGGCCCATTCAGTTGTTGTGTCGCAAGTTGGCGGTGTCCCGGCCTGTTCACGCTCAGGACCGTAGTTGCGCGGGATCGCCGGTTGCTGGGCAAGGTTGATTTGAGGTACGACACGGCATGGACCAAGCAGGCCCAGCAGCAGGCATTCCCGAAAGCCGCGCGCTGACCGGCCTGCGCGGCATTGCGGCCGTGCTGGTGCTGATGCACCATTTCTCCCTGCACTTCGGCGGCGACCTTGGATGGCCCGTGCTGGGTGGGCTGCTGCGACGGGGCTACCTCGGCGTGGACCTGTTCTTCGTGCTCAGCGGCTTCGTCATATCCATGGTTTACGGGCGCTGGTTCGGGGCGGCGGTCGCCGGACAGGCGTGGGCTGCCCGCGTCGGCGCCTTTCTGATGCGGCGCGTCGCCCGGATATGGCCGCTGCACGTTGTGGTGGTGCTGGTGCTGATCGGGCTGGCTGCGGCGGACAGGCACGGCTTCTCGGTCCGCTTCAGCCTGGTCAACCTTGTGCTGGTCCAGGGCTGGGGCATCAGCGGGGAGGTCAACACGCCCGCCTGGTCGATCAGCGCCGAGCTGTTTGCCTATCTGCTGTTTCCCATTCTCGCCCCGGCGGTGCTGCGCAGCCGGTTCGGCGTGGTGCTGGGCCTGGTGATCGTCGCGGCGGCGCTGGCAGCTTGCCTGGGATTGGCGCCGCCGGCTGGGCCGGGGCGGCGCGGGCTGCTGGACATCCATTACAATTACAGCGTCTTGCCGGTGCTCCGGTGCGTGGCTGGGTTCGTGCTGGGCATGCTGGCCTGGCGGGCCGGAGCGGCGCCGATGGTCCGGCGGTTCGCGGAGGCGCCGTGGACCGGGCCGGGTGGCCTGCTGCTGCTGCTTGGGCTGATGCTGGCGCAGGCGAACGACCTGCTGATGCTGGCGCTGCTGCCGGTGATCGTGCTGGGGATGCACCTGGGCCGCGGCTGGGCCTGGCGCCTGTTGACGGTGCAGCCGCTGCACGGGCTGGGCGTGCTGTCCTATGCGATCTACCTGATCCACTATGCGCTGCTGTCGGCCTTGCCGGTCGAGGGGGTGCCTTGGCCCTTGATGCTGGCGGCCTACTTGCCGGCGACCCTGCTGCTGGCCGGCCTGGCCCACTTCACCATCGAGGTGCCGACGCGGCAGGTCATGCGTTGGGCGGGGGACGCCGCGCTTGGGCTGACGGGACGGCGGGCGGCGCGGGCCTGAGCCACGGCGCAGCACCTGCGGGACTGCTGCGCCGCAGCAACGAATTGCGGTGCGCCGCGGCGGCCGGGTGCGGCATCCTGTCGGCAAGGCGCAGCAAGCGCCCCCGGAGGACACGCATGGCTATCCTGACCCGTCGCGCCCTGGTCGGCACCGCAGCCCCTGCCGTGCTGACCGCGCTGTCCCCGCGGCCGGCCCGCGCCCAGCGCACGGTCATCCGCATCGGCGTGCTGAACGACCAGTCCGGCCCCTACCGGGATGATGGCGGCCCGACCGGCGCAGCGTGCGTCCGCCAGGCCGTGCAGGACTTCGGCGACCATTCCTCCGGAGGCGGGTCGTCCGGCGGCTTCGATGTGGAGGTCCTGGTCGCGGATCACCAGAACAAGCCGGACATCGGCGCGGGCATCACCCGGCAGTGGTTCGACCAGGCCGGCGTGGATGTCATCGTGGACGTGCCCACCAGCTCGGTCGCGCTGGCGGTGAACACCATCTGCCGGGAGAAGAACAAGGTCATGCTGAACTCCGGCGCCGCGACCGCGGACCTGACCGGCATCGCGTGCAGCCCCAACACCGTGCATTGGACATATGACACCTTCATGCTCGCCCGTTCGACCGGCGGGGCCATGGTGCGGGCCGGCGGCGATAGCTGGTACTTCATCACCGCCAACTACGTGTTCGGCCAGCAACTGCAGCGCGACACCTCGGCGGTGGTGCGGGCGGCGGGCGGCACGGTGCTGGGCAGCCGCGAGTACCCGTTCCCGGACACGACCGACTTCTCCTCGCTGCTGCTGCAGGCGCAGGCGTCGGGGGCGAAGGTGCTGGGGCTGTGCAACTCGGGCAACGACACCATCAACTGCATCAAGCAGGCGCATGAGTTCGGCATCAGCAAGGACATGCGGATCGCGGCGATGCTGATGTACAACAGCAACGTCCACGCCGTCGGCCTGCCCATCGCGCAGGGCCTGCTGCTGACCGAGGCGTTCTACTGGGACCTGAACCCGCGCACCCGCGCCTGGATGGACCGCATCCGGCCGAAGACGCCGAACCAGTGGCCCAACATGGTGCAGGCAGGGGATTATGCGGCCACGCTGCACTACCTGAAGGCGGTGGCGGACCTCGGCCCGGCGCAGGCCAAGGCGGACGGTGCCGCGACGGTGGCCCGCATGAAGGCGATGCCGACGGACGACGACTGCTACGGCCGGGGCAGCATCCGCGCGGACGGCCGGCATATCCACCCGAGCTACCTGTTCCAGGCCAAGGCGCCGGAGGAAAGCCGGGGCGAATGGGACGGGCTGAAGCTGGTCGCGACCACGCCGGCCGAGGAGGCATTCCGGCCGCTGAACCAGGGTGGGTGCCCGCTGGTCCGGGCGTAGGTGGCGCAGCCCTGCGAGCAGGACCGCGCCCGCGCGCCGGGCAGCGGCAACCGTCCGGCAGGCGGCTTCGGGGTGTTGGTACCGGAGCTGGGCGTGTCCGACCTGGCCGCCAGCCTGGCTTTTTGGTGCGGCCTGCTGGGTGCCGTCGCCTATGACCGTCCTGCCGCCGGCGCCTACCTGGAACGGGATGGTGCCCAGGTCATGCTGTGCTTGCGAAACGGCAACTGGGACACCGGGCCGCTGGACCGCCCGTTCGGCCGGGGCATCAACCTTCAGACCACGGTTCGCGCCCTTGCTCCGATCCTGGCCGCGTTGGACGCTGCCGGCTGGCCGCTGTTCCGGCCGGTGCAAGAAAGCTGGTACCGCGTCGGCGCCGAGGAGGGCGGCCAGCGTGAGTTCCTGGTGCAGGACCCGGACGGCACTCTGCTGCGCTTCGCCGAGGACATCGCCACCCGGCCTGCCTGATGATTCCGCAGTTGCGAAGCATTCGCACCATTACGATAGCGGCTTGATCGTTTCGGCCGCGTTCGCCATTTACAGGCTATGAGAATCTTCACAGACCTAGACGAGAAAGAAATCCTGGCCCTCGCCATCAGCAGCGAGGAGGAGGACGGCCGCATCTATGCCGACTTCGCCGAAAGCCTGCGGGACGAGTATCCCGACAGCGCCAAGGTGTTCGGCGACATGGCGCTAGAGGAGAGCGAGCACCGCCGCCTGCTGATCGACACCTTCGTCGAGAAGTTCGGCAGCCACATCCCGCTGGTCCGCCGGCAGGACGTGCGCGGCAGCGTCGCCCGCCGGCCCGCATGGCAGGTCCGTCCCCTGGGCATCGAGGCGGTGCGCCGCCAGGCCCGGCAGATGGAGGTGGACGCCAGCCAGTTCTACTCCGACGCCGCCGCCCGCAGCAGCGACGCCGGCATCCGCAAGCTGCTCGGCGACCTGGCCGCGGCCGAGGTGGAGCACCAGAACATCGCCGGCGCCATCGAGCAGAAGCGCCTGCCCGGCGAGGCCCGCGACGCCGAGGACGAGGGCGCCCGCAAGCGCTTCATCCTGCAGATCGTGCAGCCCGGCCTGGTCGGGCTGATGGACGGCTCCGTGTCCACGCTGGCGCCGGTATTCGCCTCGGCGTTTGCGACGCAGAACAGCCACGATGCCTTCCTGGTCGGCCTGGCGGCGTCGCTGGGCGCTGGCATCAGCATGGGGTTCGCCGAGGCGTTGGCCGACGACGGCAAGCTGTCAGGCCGCGGCACTCCGCTGTTGCGCGGGCTGGTGTGCGGCCTCATGACCATTGCCGGCGGCATCGGCCATACCCTGCCCTTCCTGATCGCGGACTTCTGGACCGCCACCGGGGTGGCGGCCGGGGTGACGGTGCTGGAGCTGCTCACCATTGCCTGGATCCAGTGGAAGTACATGGATACCCCGCCGTTCTCCGCCGCCGCGAAGGTCATGCTGGGCGGCGCGCTGGTGCTGGCGGCCGGCATCCTGATCGGCAGCAGCTAACGGCGGCGCCGGTCAGGGCTGGGGCCACCCGGCATGACCGGCGGCACCCCCTGGGCGGCCTGTTTGGTGGCGCGCGGATACGGCCCCTGCCTCGCCGAGCGGGTTTCAGCCTGCGGCCACCTGGGACGGCTTGCATGGCAAGCCGACCGATGGGTTTGGCGTGCAATCGAAGTTCAACGGCACAGCGGGTTCAACCCCGCAGCTCCAACCCTATTTTCCATACATGGGACGGCAGAACCAGGCCCGGCGGCAGCCGGGACCCGAACAGGACACGGCAGACCTCCAGGAGCAGACGCGTTGCGCGCTATGCGGGCGGCCCATCCCGCTGGGGGCGAAGTCCTCCAAACACCACTTGGTCCCCAAGCTGAAGGGCGGCGCCCACCTTGGCACCGTGCGACTGCATCAAATTTGCCACTCGGCCATCCACGCCCGCTACACCGAGGCCGAGATCGCCCGCCGCCTTGCCGACCCGGCCCTGTTGCGCGACGACCCGGAGCTGGCCCGCTTCGTCGCCTGGGTGAGGACCAAGCCCGACGATTTCCACGCGCCCACCCGCACGTCCCGCGGGCGCACGGCGAAGTGGAAGTAGCCGGCGATCAACCCGCCTCGCCTAGCGCTGTTCAGGAGGGAACGGAGGGCGGCGCTCCCGCCGCAAATGCGCTAATCCTGGGTAGGAGGGGGACACGATGGACGCACACGGGACCGAACAGGCCACCTGGCCGGACGCACTGCATGACCTGCTGCGGACCCACGGCATCCGCCAGGTCGCGCTGGTGCCGGACGCCGGGCACGCGCGGCTGATCCGCTGCTGCCTCGGTGATCCGGCCATGCAGGTCGTCACGCTGACCACCGAGGAGGAGGGCGTCGCCCTGCTGCTCGGCGCCTGGCTGGGCGGCGACAAGGGCGTGCTGCTGATGCAAAGCTCGGGCGTGGGCAACTGCGTCAACATGCTGTCCCTGGCCGTCACCCACCGCACGCCGTTGCCGATGATCGTGACGATGCGCGGCGACTGGGGCGAGTTCAACCCGGCGCAGGTGCCCATGGGCCAGGCGACGCAGCCGGTGCTGGAGGCGATGGGCGCCGTGGTGCGCCGCGCCGACCGGGCAGAGGACGTGGCGCCTACCGCCGACGCGATGCTCCGCCTGGCCTTCAACACGGGCCGTCCGACCGCGACGCTGATCGGCCAGCGCGTGCTGGGCGCCAAGACGTTCGGAACGTCTGGCGCCAATGGCCCTCCGGGGTGACCCGTACGCTCCCGCACCAAGCCCTCCGCCATCGTTGCGAGCCGCGCTTGCGGCGTGGCAATGCAGGAGGGCATGGGCTGCAAATTTGGTCTTGCGCTCCCTGGATTGCCGCCTCGCAAGTGCGGCTTGCGATGACGGCCGAGGCAATAACGAACCAGGGGACAGGTGAGCCGGGCGCAGCAAGGGGCCGTTGGTATGGAACGTTCGAGAAGGCCGGTGTCTATGGAGGGAACTGACCGCATGCCGCACACCAACGAACGGCTGGACCGCCGGGAGCTATGCCGTGCGGTGCTGGCGGACCGCGGGGATGCGCTGGTGATCGCCGGGCTGGGAGCGCCGGCCTGGGACATCACCGCCGTAGGGGACCGGCCGGAGAACCTGCCGCTGTGGGGCGGCATGGGCGGGGCGGCGATGGTGGGGCTTGGCCTGGCGCTGGCGCAGCCGCGGCGGCGGGTGCTGGTGATCACCGGGGATGGGGAGATGCTGATGGGCCTGGGGGCGCTGGCGACCATCGCGGTGAGGCAGCCGCCAAACCTGGGCATCCTGGTGCTGGACAACGAGCAGTACGGCGAGACGGGGATGCAGGAGACGCACACGGCGCATGGCGTTGACCTGGTGGCGATCGCGCGCGGCGCCGGGTTCAGGCGGACGGTGCTGGCGGTGGCGCCGGGCGACGTGCCGGGGCTGTGCCGGGCGATGCACGAAGCCGGCCTGCTGTTTGCCCTGGCCAAGATCGGGGCCGGCCCGGCGCCGCTGGTGCTGCCGCCGCGCGAGGGCAGCGTCTTGCAGGCTCGGATGCGGGAGGCGGTGCTCGGGGCGGGGGCGCACTCCCAGGTTTGAGGCGCTTCTCAACGCCGCGGCGGCGGGATGGGACGAGTGATGCAGGGTATTGCAGCCGAGGGTGGACCCGATCTGGCACCTGCGGACGCCTTCGCAAACGGGATGCGGCGGCAGGATGCATCGTTTCGCTGGCCGTGGCGTTATGCCCTTGCCAACATCGAGGAGACCTTACCATGAAGTCCATCCTGCTTGCATCTGCCGCCGTCCTGGCGGTGGCCGTGTTTGCCGCACCGGCCGCCCAGGCTGCCAACGCCCGCAACCCCTATGGCAACATCGACCGCAGCAACGACAAGGGCAACAACACCGGCGATAGCGAGGTTGACCGCCTAAACGACATGCAGCTTGACCGCAACTACACCGGCCCGCGCTATCCGGTCGGCACGCCGCCCCCGCCGCCCGCCGCGATCCCGCCGGGCGCCTTGACGCCGCCGCCCGGCTCGAACACGGCCCCGATGCGCCAGCCGCGCGGTTAATCGGGGTACTACGCTCCGGGTCCGGCGCATACGGCGTTAAGCTGTTCGCTCTCCGTCTCGGAGACGGTTGGCGTCGCGTGCGCTGACTTCGGCCAGCCGTGGGGTGTTTGGAGCCGGCATGCCTGCCCCGTCATTGCGAGCTGCGCTTGCGGCGCGGCAATCCGGGTGTGGACGGCCTGTTGCTTGCAAGGGTTTGGGGCGCGGGCTTGGATCGGCTTTGCTGTGTCCATGTGCCTGGTCTGTTGGCGCGGGGTTGAGGCCGCTGGCCGAGATGGTGTCCGCTGATGATGCCTCAACGGCTCCATCATGGCACGTAGATGCCGTGCGAAGGCGGTTCACACCAACAAGGGCGGTGCTCTTGGCCCTGGATTGCCGGGCCGCAAGCGCGGCTCGCAATGACGGTGGTCGGCCTGATGCGGCAGGGTCAGGGCAGATGGCGGCTGGTGTGGCGACCGCTTAATCCCCGCCCTGGCGCCCCCGGAATGCCGCCCGGGGATAGACACCCAACACCCTGATCTCACGGGAGAAGAAGCCTAGTTCCTCCAGGGCGCGGTGCAGGGCCGGCTGGTCGGGATGGCCGTCCGCGTCGCACATGAACTGGGTGGCGGTGAACTGGCCGCCCAGCATGTAGCTTTCGAGACGGCTTATGTTCACGCCGTTGGTGGCGAAGCCGCCCAGCGCCTTGTAGAGCGCCGCCGGCACGTTGCGGACACGGAACACGAAGGTGGTCATCAGGTCCGGCGTGTCCGGCGGCGGCGTGCGCGGCTCGCGGGCGGCGACGTAGAAGCGGGTGGTGTTGTGGACGGCGTCCTCCACGTTGGGGCGCAGCACGTCCAGGCCGTAGATCTCGGCGGCCAGGGTGGAGGCGATGGCGGCATCCTCGGGGCGGTTCCAATCGGCGACCAGCTTGGCGGCACCGGCGGTGTCCTCCTCGATCACCGGCTCGGCGTGCAGCTCGCGCAGGATGTTGCGGACCTGGCCCAGCGCCACCGAGTGCGAGTGGACGCGCCGCACCCCGGCCAGGGTGGCGCCGCGCGGGCCCAGCAGGCAGTGCTCGACGCGCTGGAAGTGCTCGCCGACCAGCGAGAGGCCGCTGCCGGGCAACAGGGCGTGCATGTCGGGGACGCGGCCGGCGAGGCTGTTCTCGCACGGCAGCATGGCCAGTTCGGCGTCGCCGTCGAGCACGGCGGCCATCGCGACTTCAAACGATTGGCAGGGCAGCGGGTCCAGCGTGGGATAGGCGGTGCGGCAGGCCAGGTGCGAATAGGCGCCGCGAAGGCCCTGGAAGGCGATTCGGCTCATAGGACTCCAAAATGGCTAGGTTACGAGACGTCGGGCCAGTCGGCGGTTGCACTTCGTCCCACTAAGCTCAATAATGATAATGCGGAGTGTGAGTGAACAGGATGCCACCTGGGGCTACACCCTAGAGCGGTTGTGTCTGCACTAGTGGATCGTTGGAATGCTCCCATTCACACTCTGCGACTTTCAATTGTGTGTAGATCGTCATCCCAGGCAGTGCGGCCAAGGATAACGCGCGCGCGCTCAAGGTCGGCCGGGGTGTCCACGCCGAATGGGGCATGGTCCACGCGGGCGCAGGCGATCCTCATGCCGGCCTCCAGGGCGCGCAGTTGCTCAAGGCTCTCCCGGCGCTCCAGGGGGCTTTCCGGCAGGGCGACGAAGCGGGCCAGGGCGGCGCGGCGATAGGCGTAGATGCCGATATGGTGCCATAGCGGCCCCTCCCCGGCTGGGATGGCGGCGCGGGAGAAGTAGAGCGCGGCCGACACCGCCCGTCCCCGGTCGAACGCGCAAGCGGCCTTGACGATGGAGGGCGAGGCGGCCTCCTCCGCCGAGGTGATCGGCGCGACCAGGGTGGCGATGTCGAACGCCGGGTCCGACAGCGGGGTGATGACGGCGCGCAACTGCACCGGCGGGATCGTCGGCAGGTCGCCCTGCAGGTTCACCACCACGTCGTGCAGGCCCTGCGGGTCCAGCACCGCCAGCGCGGCGTGGACGCGATCCGATCCCGATGGCAGCGTGGGGTCGGTCATCACCGCCACCCCGCCGGCGGCGCGCACGGCGTCGGCGATCTCCGCATCGGCGCAGGCGACGGCGACGGGGCCGATGTCGGCCTCCAGCCCACGGTCGAGCACATGCAGCACCATTGCCCGCCCGGCGATCATGGCCAGCGGCTTGCCCGGCAGGCGCGTTGACGCCATGCGGCACGGGATCACGATGATGGGGTTCACTGGGAAGGGATCAGGAACGTTGGCGGGGCGGGGGCGTTCGCATGGCTTGCGCGCACATTAGGTGGGGTGCCGGACCGGCGCAACGCCGGGTCCGCCTCCTTGGAGTTTCATGACATGACACGTCTTCACCTTGGGGCCGCGGCCCTGCTGCTGCTGGCTGGGCCGGCATCGGCGCAGGCGCCGCAGCCCTCCGTCACCGGCGCGGCCCCCAGCTTCACCTCGCCGCAGGCTGAGCAGAACGACGCCCAGCAGCCCGCCAACGCCCGCCAGGTCGGCCCCGCTGGCGCCACGCCGCAGACGGGGGACTCGACCGGCGCCACCAAGCGGCAGGGGTCCATCGGCGGCAACAACGAGGGCCAGGGCCAGGCGCAGGGCCAGCAGATGACCCAGCCGTCGATGTCCCAGTACACGCCGCAGTTGCAGCAGAATCAGGGCAACCAGCCCGGCAACGTGCGGGAGGTGCCGCCCTCGGCGCCGACGCCGGTGAACGATCCCTCGGGCGTCAACAAGGCGCAGGGGCCGGTGAGCAGCCCGGCCGCCAAGGCACAGGCGGGGCAGGGCGCCAGTTCGGTGACGAAGTAGGCCCCTGGCTCGACGAGGGGCACGGTGGCGATGGATGAGCTGATCGCCGCGGCGGAGGCTGCGGCAGATCTGGCTGGGGAGGCGATCCGGCCGTTCTACCGGTGCGGCATCGGCGCGGAGCTGAAGGGTGATGCCAGCCCGGTTACGGTCGCCGACAGAACGGCGGAGCAGGCGATGCACGGCCTGCTGGCGCAGCGGTTTCCCGACCATGGCATCCTGGGCGAGGAGTTCGGCTGGGACCGGCCCGGCGCCCGGTTCCGCTGGGTGCTGGACCCGATCGACGGCACCCGCGCCTTCATAACGGGACGCCCGACGTTCGGGGTGCTGGTGGCATTGCTGGATGGGGACACGCCGATCCTGGGCGTGATCGACCAGCCCATCACGGGGGAGCGTTGGGTCGGTGTGGCCGGGCGGCCGACGCGGTTCCGGGGGGCGCATGGCCGGGCGGGGTGCCGGCCCTGTCCCGCGCTGGGGGAGGCGGAGCTGTCGTGCACGGCGCCGGAGATCTTCACCGCCGGGCAGGAGGCGGCTTGGCGCCGGCTGGCTGGGGCAACGCGCCGGACGTCTTGGGGTGGGGACTGCTATGCCTATGGCCTGCTGGCGCTGGGCGGCATCGACGTGATTGCCGAGGCGGGACTGAAGCTGTGGGACTGGGCGGCGCTGGTGCCGGTCATCGAGGGGGCTGGCGGACGGGTGACGGACTGGGCGGGCGGACCGTTGTGCCCGGATGGGGACGGCTCGGTGCTGGCCGTCGGCGACCCGGCGCTGACCGCGGCGGCCGTACCGCTTCTTCTCCCTCTCCCTCCGGGAGAGGGCCGGGGTGAGGGAAGCCAGGCAGCACCGGCCCCAGATGGGACAGCGCCGCCACGCCCCTTGTAACGACACGCGCGCTTGCCGCCTCCCTCACCCCGGCCCTCTCCCGGAGGGAGAGGGAGCAGGATGCCATCGCTTGCGCCACCTGCTATGGATTTCCGACCTTGCCGGAGACCCTCATGCTGCGTGCCCTCCTGTTCCTGTTGCTCGCCACCCCTGCCCTGGCGCAGCCCGCCGTGACCCGCAGCCACGCCATCACCATCCTGGGCACCCCGGCGCTGCCGGCTGACTTCCCCCGTTTTCCCTACGTGAATCCCGACGCGCCGAAGGGCGGCGAGGCGGTGTTCGCCCAGATCGGCAGCTTCGACGGTTTCAACCCCTTTATCCTGCGCGGCAATGCCGCCATAGGCACCGGCGCGCAGTGGCAGCCCGGCGTGGGCGGCACCGCCGCCGGGTCAGCCGGCGGGCACGTCTGGGAAAGCCTGCTGGTCGGCTCGGCGGATGAGCCCGATACTGGCTACGGCCACCTCGCCGCGGTCATCGAGCGCCCGGCGGACGGCATGTGGATCGCGTTTGAAATCCGGCCCGAGGCGAAGTTCGCCGATGGTACCCCCGTGCTGGCGTCCGACGCGGCCTGGACGTTCAATACCCTCATGACGAAGGGCCGCCCCAGCATCCGTGTCGCCTACGCCGACGTGCAGGACTGCGTCGCCGAGAGCGAGCGCCGGGTGGTGTTCCACTTCAAGTCCAACGGGAACCGCGACCTGCCGCTCAGCGTCGGCGGATTGCCTGTATTGCCGCAGCACTGGTGGGAGAGCCGCGACTTCACCAAGCCGCTCACCGAGGCGCCGATGGGCAGCGGCCCCTACCGCGTGGACCACTTCGACCTGGGCCGCACCGTGACGTATGCGCGGCGCGACGACTGGTGGGCCAAGGACATGCCGACCGGGCGCGGCTTCCAGAACTTCGACCGGGTGCGGATCGAGTACTTCCGCGACCCCACGGTGGCGATGCAGGCGTTCAAGGCCGGGCAGATCGACTACCGGCAGGAGAACATCTCGAAGCAGTGGGCCACGGCGTATGACTTCCCGGCGGTGGAGAAGGGCTTAGTGGTGAAGGACCCGATCAAGCACGAGCTGCCCATCGGCATCCAGGGCTGGGTCATGAACACCCGCCGGGCGGTGTTCAGGGACCCGCGGGTGCGGGAGGCGCTGGGCCAGGTGTGGGACTTCGAGTGGACCAACCGCAACTTGTTCTACAACGCCTATGTCCGCAGCCACAGCTACTTCGGCAACACGCCGCAGGAGGCGAAGGGCCTGCCGGATGCCGCGGAGACGGCGCTGCTTGCGCCTTACCGCGAGGCGCTGCCGCCGGCGCTGTTCACCGAGCCGTTCACGCTGCCGGTCACCGACGGGTCCGGCAACAACCGCGAGGGACTGCGCCGGGCGCTGACGCTGCTGAAGGAGGCCGGCTGGACCGTGAAGGAGCGCAAGCTGGTGGACGCCTCGGGCGCGCAGATGAACTTCACCATCCTGCTGAACGACCCCAGCCTGGAGCGCATCGCCCTGCCGTTCCAGCAATGGCTGCAGCGCCTGGGCATCGAGGTCGGCATCCGCACCGTCGATACCGCGCAGTTCGAGCGGCTGACCGACGACTTCGACTTCGACATGACGACGATGATTTTCCCCGGCAGCACCCTGCCCGGCAACGAGCTGCGCGACGAGTTCTCCTGCGAAGGCGCCAAGACCACCGGCAGCAGCAACCTGGCCGGGGTGTGCGAGCCGGTGGTGGACGCCCTGGTCGATAAGCTGGTGCAGGCGCAGGACCGCGAGACGCTAGCGACGGCGGGGCGGGCGCTGGACCGGGTGCTGCTGCGGGAGTGGTACCTGATCCCGCACTACCACGACGAGGTGTTCAAGGTGGCCAAGTGGGACCGCTTCGGCGACCCTGGAAAGCCGATACGGGACGGGTTCGTGCTCGATAGCTGGTGGGTGGACCAGGCCCGCGCCGCCGTGGTGGACGCGGCGCGCGGAACGTCGCAATGAGCTTGCTTCTCCCTCTCTCTGCGGGAGAGGGCCGGGGTGAGGGGGCGGGCCAGCACCGGCCTTGCCGTGATCGAGCCATGGTCCAGCGGCAACCGGCGCTCCTCGCTCCACAGTTAAGACCCCCTCACCCCGGCCCTCTCCCGGAGGGAGAGGGAGAAGGCTGATGGGCGCTTACATCCTTCGCCGCCTGCTACTGCTGGTGCCGACCTTGCTCGGCATCATCGCCATCAACTTCGCCCTGGTGCAGCTCGCCCCCGGTGGCCCCGTCGAGCAGGCCATGGCGGAGGCCCGCGGCAAGGGCAGCGCCGCCACCGCACGCATCACCGGCGCCGTCAGCGATGTCGGCGGCAGCGCCAGCGACGGCGGCACCTATCGCGGCGCCCGCGGGCTGGACGCCAAGCAGCGGGCGGAGATCGTCCACCAGTTCGGCTTCGACAAACCCGCCGGCGAGCGGTTCGTGGGGATGCTGCAGGGCTACTTGCGCTTCGACTTCGGCCGCAGCTTTTTCCGCGACCAGACGGTGCTGGCGCTGGTGCTGGAGCGCCTGCCGGTCAGCGTGTCGCTGGGGCTGTGGTCCACCTTGCTGATCTACCTCATCAGCATCCCCCTGGGCATCACCAAGGCGGTGCGCGACGGCACGCAATTCGACGTGGCCAGCAGCGCCGCGGTGCTGGTGGGCTATGCCATCCCCGGCTTCCTATTCGCCATCGCGCTGATCGTGCTGTTCGCCGGCGGCAGCTTCCTGCAGGTCTTCCCGTTGCGCGGCCTGACCACGCCGGGGTCGGAGGCTTGGGGGTGGCCGGCGCGGATCGGGGATTACGCCTGGCACATGGTGCTGCCGACGACGGCGCTGGTGGCGGGCGGGTTCGCCGGGCTGACGATCCTGACCAAGAACTGCTTCCTCGACGAAATCCGCAAGCAGTACGTCGTCACCGCCCGCGCGAAGGGCGCCGGGAAGCAGCGGGTGCTCTATGGCCACGTGTTCCGCAATGCGATGCTGCTGATCGTGGCCGGCTTTCCGTCGGCGTTCCTGGGCATCCTGTTCAGCTCCGCCCTGCTGGTGGAGATCGTCTTCTCACTCGACGGCCTGGGCTTGCTGGGCTTCGAGAGCGCGATCCGCCGCGACTACCCGGTGGTGTTCGGCACGCTGTACATCTTTACCCTGCTCGGCCTGATCCTGCAGGTGGTCGGCGACCTGCTTTATACCGTCGTGGACCCCCGCATCGACTTCGAGGCCCGGCGTTGACCCCGGTCACCCGCCGCCGCCTGGCGATCTTTCGCCGCCATCGCCGCGGCTTCTACTCCCTGATCATCTTCACTGGCCTGTTCCTGGTCTGCCTGTTCGCCGAGGGCATTGCCAATGACCGCCCGCTGCTGGTGCGCTTCGACGGCCACTTCTACGTGCCGGTGCTGCAGGACCTCAGCGAGGACACCTTCGGCCCCGACTTCCTGCCGACCGAGGCCGACTTCACCGACCCGCAACTGGCCGCCGCGATCAACGCGAACGGCTGGATGATCTGGCCCGCCATCCCGTTCCGCTACGACACCGTCATCAAGGATCTGGCCACCCCTGCCCCGGCCCCGCCCAGCCGCCGCAACCTGCTCGGCACCGACGACCAGGCGCGCGACGTGCTGGCCCGGGTGATCTACGGCTTCCGCCTGTCGGTGCTGTTCGGCTTCACGCTGACCATCGTGTCGTCGGTCGTCGGCATAGCGGCGGGCGCCGTGCAGGGGTTCTATGGCGGGCTGACCGACCTGCTGTTCCAGCGGTTCATCGAGGTTTGGTCCGGGATGCCGCAGCTTTACATGCTGATCATCCTGGGCAGCATCGTCACGCCGGGGTTCTGGACGCTGCTGCTGTTCCTGCTGGCGTTCTCCTGGATGGCGCTGACGGGGGTAGTGCGGGCGGAGTTCCTGCGCGGACGCAACCTGGACTACGTGCGGGCGGCGCTGGCGTTGGGGGTGTCCAACGCGGCCATCATGCGGCGGCATATCCTGCCGAACGCGCTGGTGGCGACCATGAGCTTCCTGCCGTTCACCTTGTCGGGTTCGGTGACGGTGCTGTCCACGCTGGACTTCCTGGGGTTCGGCCTGCCGCCGGGGTCGCCGTCGCTGGGGGAGTTGGTGAGCCAAGGCAAGAACAACCTGCAGGCGCCGTGGCTGGGGTTTACCGCCTTCGCCGTGCTGGGCGGGATGCTGGTGCTGCTGATCTTCATCGGCGAGGCGGTGCGGGACGCCTTCGATCCGCGGAAAGGCCCATGACGGCAATCCTCCAACGGCCCGGCAGCATCGCGCAAGGCTTGAGGCCGCTGGCGTTGGAAGTGTCCAACCTGTCGGTCAGCTTCGGTGCCCGGCGCGTGGTGGACGACGTGGGGTTCCAGCTTGCCGCGGGCGAGACCCTGGCGCTGGTGGGGGAAAGCGGCTCCGGCAAGTCGCTGACCGCGCTGTCCCTGCTGCAACTGCTGCCGCCCGGCGCCGCCTGCACCGGGTCGGTCGTGCTGGACGGCGTGCCGATCCTGGGCGCCGGCCCGGCCGCCCTGCGCCAGGCCCGCGGCGGCACCGCCGGGATCGTGTTCCAGGAACCCATGACCAGCCTGAACCCGCTGCACCGCATCGGTCGGCAGGTGGGCGAGGCCATGGCGCTCCATCGTGCCGCGGACGGCGCCCGCCCGGCCCGCGGCGCGGTGGCGGCGCTGCTGGCGCAGGTCGGCTTCCCCGACGCGGAACACCGGCTGGAGGCCTTCCCGCACCAGCTTTCGGGCGGGCAGCGCCAGCGGGTGATGATCGCCATGGCGCTGGCCAACAACCCCAAGCTGCTGATCGCCGACGAACCCACCACGGCGCTGGACGTGACCATCCAGGCGCAGATCCTGGACCTGCTGGCCCGCGAGCGCGCAGCGCGCGGCCTGGCGCTGCTGCTGATCAGCCACGACCTCAACGTGGTCCGCCGCATCGCCGACCGCGTATGCGTGATGAAGGACGGTCGCATCGTCGAGACCGGCCGCGTCGCCGACGTGTTCGCGGCGCCGCAGCACCCCTACACCCGCATGCTGATCGCCGCCGAACCCAGCGGCCAGCCGCGGCCGGTGCCAGCCAGCGCGCCCGTGGTGTCACGGGCGGAAGACTTGGGCGTGACCTTCGCCATCCGCCGCGGCCTGCTGCGCCGGGCCACGGGGGACGTGCGCGCGGTGGACGGCGTGAGCCTGCACATCCGCGAGGGCGAGACGCTGGGCCTGGTGGGGGAAAGCGGGTCCGGCAAGAGCACCATCGGCCTGGCCCTGCTCCGCCTGCAGGCGGGCACCGGGCGCATCGCCTTTGCCGGACGGGACATCACCCGCCTGTCGCAGACCGCCCTGCGTCCGCTGCGGCAGGGCATGCAGATCGTGTTCCAGGACCCGTACGGCAGCCTGTCCCCGCGCATGAGCATGGGCGACATCGTGGCCGAGGGCCTGCTGGTACACGAACCCGCGCTGCCCGCCGCCGCCCGCGCCGCCCGCGTGGCGGAGGCGCTGCAGGAGGTCGGGCTGCCTGCCGAGGCCGCAGGACGCTACCCGCACGAGTTCAGTGGCGGCCAGCGGCAGCGCGTCGCCATTGCCCGCGCCATGGTGCTGAAGCCGCGCCTGGTGGTTTTGGATGAGCCGACCAGTGCGCTCGACCGTTCCGTGCAGGCGCAGATCGTCGATCTGCTGCGGGGATTGCAGGCCCGGCACGGCCTAGCCTACCTGTTCATCAGCCACGACCTGTCGGTGGTGCGCGCCCTGGCCCATCGGGTGATGGTGCTGCGCGCCGGCCGCGTGGTGGAGGAGGGCGACGCCGCCGCGGTGTTCGCTGCGCCGCGCGACCCCTATACGGTGGCGCTCATGGCGGCGGCGTTCCCGGACTGAGGCTCGCGTTGCCTGTCCTGCGGCTCCTCATCCCGCAGGTGGAAGGTTAGCAGCACCACGATGGCCCCGGCGGCGAAGGCCGCCATCCCGGCGAACGTCACGCCGTAGCCGAACTGCTTGGTGGCGAACCCCCACGCCACGCTGGCCAACGCCGCGCCGCCCGCCTGCATCGTGCCCATCCCGCCCAGCGCGGTCTGCGTGCGGCCGCTGCCATAGGTCAGGTCGGTGACGGCCACCGGCGCGGCGACGCTGAAGAAGGCGGCGGCGATGCCGTCCAGCACCTCGATGGGGATCAGCCACCAGTTGCCCTGCGCGAACACCGCCATCGCACACCGCGCCACCACCACCCCGCACGCCGCCACGAGCAGCCAGCGCCGCCCCACCCGGTCCGAGATGCGCCCGGCCACCAGCGCCACCGGCACCATCGTCAGTTGGGCCACGATGATGCAGGCGGAGGTCCAGCTTGTCGCGTTGCTGCTGCCCTCGTGCACGATGCGCTGGGTGAGCAGCGGCAGCATGGCGGAGTTGGCCAACTGGAACAGCCCGACCACCGCCAGCAGCCGCAGCAGCCGCGGGTTCCTGAACATATCGCGGGTGGCGCCGCGCTTCTCGTCCTTCTCGCGCCGGCCCCGGCCGCGCATCCGGTCCGGGTCGATGGCGCTGCCGTCCATCAGGCGCAGCACGATCAGGGTCGAAGTCGCCATCAGCGCCAGCACGACGATGGGCGCCATCGGCCCCCGCACCGGGCCGAGCACCCAGGACAGGGCCGCAATTACCCCGGCCGCCACCACGTTGCCAGCGTGGTTCGCCGCCTCGTTCGTGCCCTGCTGGCGGGGGAAGCCCTTCTTGCCCACCACCGCCAGGCTGAGGCCGCTGACCGAAGGCGCACCCAGCGCGCCCCCGGCCGAGACGATCACCTGCGCCGCCAGCACCAGCAGGAAGGCCCGCGCCGGCAGGAACAGCAGGGTCCCTGCGACGATGGTGATGCATGAGGTCGCCAGCAGCAGGCGCAGCCGGGCCACGCGGTCCACCAGCGCACCGGCCGGCGCGGCCAGCACCGCCCCGGTCAACGACCCGGCCGCGATGATGATGCCGATCTGCTGCGGGTTCCAATGCGCGACCTGCGCCAGCCAGGTGGACAGGAACGCGCCCAGGCCGCCGCCAACGTCGGCCATGAAGAAATTGACGGCGGGAAGGGCGAACGACGGGTTCATCGGTGCGGGAACGGGGAAGGGCTGGGGCGGTTGCCTTTGCCGGTGCATCACTTACGTTGACGGCGCACCGGGGGGAGCAGGGCTTTGATGCAGACTAGACGCACGATGCTCGGCCTGGGCGCCGCGCTGCTCGCCGCCAGTGCGGCACGCGCCCAGGCGCCCGCCCCGTCCACCGGCCCGTTCACGCTGCCGCCGCTGCCATATGCGCCCAACGCGAACGAGCCGCATGTCGATGCGATGACCATGAGCCTGCACCACGACAAGCACCATGCGGCCTATGTCGCCAACCTCAATGCTGCCCTGCGCGACCAGGGCGCCTTGGCGGCCCTGCCCCTGCAGGACTTGCTGGCCCGCCTGGCCGAGACGCCGGACGCCATCCGCACCGCCCTGCGCAACAATGCCGGCGGCCATGCCAACCACTCGATGTTCTGGCTGGTGATGGGCGGCAAGGGAGGCGCCCCGACCGGCCCGCTGCTGGAGGCGATCGACCGCGACCTGGGCGGCATGGACGCGATGCGCGCCACGTTCAACCGGTTGGGGTTGGCGCAGTTCGGCTCCGGCTGGGTGTTCATGGCGGTCGATCCCGCAGGCAAGCTGTCCCTGACCTCGCGGCCGAACCAGGACACCCCGCTGATGGAGGGCGGGCGCGTGCTGCTGGGCAACGACGTGTGGGAGCACGCCTACTACTTGAAGTACCAGAACCGCCGGGCGGATTACCTGGCGGCGTGGTGGAATGTGGTGAACTGGGATGCCGTCGCCGCCCGCTATGGCCAGGCGCAGGCGGGCACGCTGCTGGTGTAGGCCGTCACGACGCGCCAGGCTGCTACCCACCAGGCTGGCGCCCACCCGGCTGTCATCCAATCGTCACGCTGACGGTGAGGCCGTCCCGGTATGGAGGCCGCCATGCTTGAGATCAGGGACCTGACACGGCGCTTTGGGGCGACCGCCGCGGTGGACGGCATCACGCTCAGCATCCCTGCCGGGCAGATGGTCGGCGTGATCGGCCGGTCCGGCGCCGGCAAGAGCACCCTGCTGCGGATGATCAACCGCCTGCAGGAGCCGACCAGCGGCAGCATACGCTTTGGCCAGACCGAGGTGGCGGCGCTGCGCGGCCGGGCGCTGCGGGATTGGCGCTGCGCCTGCGCCATGGTGTTTCAGGGCTTCAACCTAGTGCCGCGGCTGGACGTGCTGACCAACGTGCTGATGGGCCGGCTGAACCACCGGGGGCAGTGGGCCAGCCTGCTCGGCCTGTTCACCGCCGGGGAGCGCGCGATGGCGTTGCAGGCGCTGGAGCGGTTCGACCTGGCGGACGCCGCGCTGCAGCGCGCCGGCACCCTGTCGGGCGGGCAGCAGCAACGGGTGGCGATCTGCCGGGCGCTGCTGCAGGAGCCGCGGCTGATGCTGGCCGACGAACCCATCGCCAGCCTGGACCCGCGCAACGCCCGCGTGGTGATGGACGCGCTGCGCCGCATCCACCGGGAGGACGGGCTGACGGTGCTGGTGAACCTGCACCACCTAGACACGGCCCGGCACTACTGCGACCGCATCGTGGCGCTGGCGGCCGGACGGGTGGTGTTTGATGGCACGCCGGCGGAGCTGACGGCGGACCGCGTGCGGGATGTCTATGGCGTCGGCGAGGACGAGTTCCACGACGACGCCGGGCGCAAGGCGGTGCCGGCGCGGCCGGCGGTGGCGGTCATCTAAGCAAACCTCCGCAGGTTTGCGCACAGATGAGAACCTAAGCAGGCTTGCGCGGCTTGGCACGAGCGCAGGCCATCTGTGTGACAAGCCGCGCAAGCCTGCTTAGGGCGTGGACGCGGGGAACGTGAGGCCGTCGTAGAGTTCGGCCAGCGGGAGGTCCACTTCGACCTCTGGCATGGCGATCATGCTGTTTGGGCCGGCGAGAACGATCTCCCAGCTTGCCGCCGCACGGATGATGATGGTGGCGAAGATGCGCGTCTGCTCCAGCATGATGTAACGCCGCAGCGATGGTATGGACTGGTACTCGCCAAGCTTCACCGTCCGGTCATCGTCGGCGGTGCTGGGCGACAAGACCTCAAAGATGACAACGGGATCGGTCACGTCACGCCCGTCCAGGGGCTGCGGCGTGCAGGTCACGAGCGCATCCGGATAGCGGTAGCGACCCTGCATGGTTGGCACCCGCATGTCGGAGCCACATGGCTGGCAGAGCTTGCCGCGGAGGCGGACGTTCAGCGCAGTGATGATGTTACCCTGGATGCGCGTATGCGCCCAGGTGCCGCCATTCATCGCGACGGGCTGGAACCCGTCGAATTCCCACTTGAACTCCTGACGGTCCTCCCAGGCGAGGTACTCCTCGGGGGTCATCGGCAGGTGCTGCGCCTGGCTCATCGTGCATCTCCGGGATCGTGCCGCTGCCAACGTGCGGCGCAGGCTCAGGTGACGCAAGGACGGCGGCCTGAACGCCGGAGTTGCCATCAACATGAAACATATCTGTCATCCGCCCGCCACTGGCCCGGCGTAACGAGCAACCGGCCAAGGAGGTCCGCCATGATCAACCGCCGCCATGCCCTGTTGGGTGCCGCCGGCCTGCTCGCCGTGCCTGCCCTGGTACGACGCGCCCTGGCGGACGAGATACCGGCGGCGGGCAAGCGCGCCTGGGCGGCGCAGGTGCCGACGCTGCGCATCGGCCTGCTCGGCGGGGAGAACGACAGCGACCGCCTGGGCCGCTACGACGCCTATGGCAAGCTGCTGCAGGCGACGTTCGACGTGCCGGTCCGCATGTTCCCCGCCGCCGATTACGCGGGCGTCATCCAGGCGTTCGGCGCCAAGCAGATCGAGCTGGCCAGCATGGGGGCGTCCGGTTACGCCGGGGCCTGGGTGGACACCGGCGGCAACGTCGAGCCGCTGGTGGTCGCGGTCGAGCAGGACGGCAGCATCAGCTACCGCAGCGTGCTTGTGGTGCGCGCCGACAGCGGCATCGCGGACCTGGCGGGCATGAAGGGCAGGTCGCTGGCGTGGGCCGACCCCAACAGCACTTCGGGCTACCTGATCCCGCGCAGCGAGCTGAAGAAGGCCGGCATCGACACCGAACCCGGCAAGTACTTCAGCCGCACCGGGTTCGGCGGCGGGCACGAGCAGGCGGTGGTGGCGGTCCTGCAGAAGCAGTACGACGGCGCCGCCACCTGGGCCAGCGGCGTCGGCGACGTTGCCGAGGGCTACACCCGGGGCAACCTGCACGAGATGGTCGCCAAGGGGCTGCTCAAGATGAGCGACCTCCGCATCCTGTGGACCAGCGGCCCGATCCTGAACGGACCCCTGACCGCCCGCAAAGACACGCCGGAGGAGTTCCGCCGCGACATGACCGCGTTCCACCTGGCGCTGCCGGCGGCGCACCCGGACATCTACGCCCAGATCGAGCGCGGCGGCGGCAAGGGGTATCAGCCGGTCAGGCACGAGGACTTCCAGGTGTTCATCGACCTGCGCCGCGAGGAGGCCGCCAACCGCCGCCAGCGCGGGTAGCACTGGCGGCCAGCAGTGCAGCCCCTGCGTTTGGCATACCTCCTGCGGCCGATGCCCCCTCCGCCGTCATTGCGAGGAGCGCAGCGACGTGGCAAGCCAGAGGCTGAAGGCACAGTCCAAGCCGCTCCTGGATTGCCGCGCCGAAGCCGGCTCGCAATGACGGTGGCCTGATGGCAACGACGGCCTTCGAGGCTGAATACCAGCACCGCCGCCGCACCCGCCTGCGGGCCGGGTTGGCCGCGGGCGCTGCGTTGCTTGCGGCGTTGGTCGCCGCAGCTTGGGTATCGGAGGCGTTCCCGTCCAGCCTCGCCGCCGGGCTGCCGCGGGTGGGCGAGTACTTCGCCAAGCTGTCGCCGGAGCTGCGCTGGGACGCCCTGCTGTCCGGCCCCAAGGCGGAGGGGTCGGTCGCCTACTGGTTCTACCGCCTCGATAGCTGGCTGTGGCTGCTGTTCGAGACCAGCCAGATGGCGGCCCTGGCCACCCTGGGCGGCGCGTTGCTGGCCTTGCCGCTGTGCTTCCCGGCTGCCGCCAACCTGGCGCCGGACCGCATCACCTACGTGCTGTGCCGCCGCGGGCTGGAGCTGTTCCGCACGGTGCCGGACATCGTCTATGCGCTGATCCTGGTTTGGGCAGTCGGTGTCGGACCCCTGGCGGGGATCATCGCCATCCTGCTGCACACGGTCGGCGCACTGGGAAAACAGTTCGCCGAGATCGTGGAGAACGCCGACATGCGGCCGCTGGAGGGCATCCGCGCCGCGGGCGGCACCTGGGCGCAGGGCGTGCGCTACGCCATCCTGCCGCAGGTGCTGCCGGGGTTCCTCAGCTATGTGCTGCTGCGGTTCGAGATCAACGTGCGCGGCGCCACGGTGATCGGCTTCGTCGGCGCGGGCGGCATCGGGCAGGAGCTTTATACCGTCATCAGCCTCAACTACTACCAGGAGATCAGCGCGATCCTGGTGCTGATCGTGCTGGCGGTCAGCGGGATCGACCTCGCCAGCGAGGCCATCCGCCGCCGGGCCATCGGCGCCGCATGACCCCCACCGCTGCCGAGATCGCCGCCCTGCGCCTGCGCGTGCCCGGGGCGTTTGGCGCGACGCCGGACCGGGTGGCGCTGCGCTGGCTGGCGGCGGCGGCGGTGCTGGCCTGGGTGCTGGCGCTGTGCTGGTGGTTCGACATCACTCCGGCCCGGCTGGCGCACGGCGCGTCCGGCCTGCTGGTGATCCTGCGCCAGATGGTGCCGCCCCGCCCCGGCGACCAATGGGGGGACATCCTGCGCGGCATGGGCGAGAGCGTGGCGATGGCCTTCCTGGGCACCTTCGTCGCGGCAGTCGTGGCGGCGCCGCTGGGGTTTCTCGGGGCGCGCAACGTGGTGGTGAACGCGCTGGCGCACTTCTCCATCCGGCGGGTGTTTGATGGGGTGCGCGGCATGGACCAGCTCATCTGGGCGCTGGCGTTCGTGCGCGCGGTCGGGCTGGGGCCGCTGGCCGGGGTGCTGACGATCTTCATGGCGGAGGTCGCGGTGCTGGCCAAGCTGTATGCCGAGGCCATCGAGACCGCCGACCCCAAGCAGCGCGAGGGCATCGAGGCCGCGGGCGGCAGCCCGGTGCTGTCGGTGCGCTTCGGCCTGCTGCCGCAGGTGCTGCCGGTGATGCTGGCGCAAGCGCTGTATCAGTTCGAGAGCAACGTCCGCAGCGCCTCGATCCTGGGCGTGGTGGGCGCGGGCGGCATTGGGCTGCAGATCGCCGAGCGGATCAAGGTGCGGTACTGGGACCAGGTGGCGTTCATCATCCTGCTGATCCTGGCGACGGTGGCGGTTATCGACATGCTGTCGGGGCGGGTTCGGCGGCGGCTGATCGGGGTGGCGACGTAGGCCGGAGTGGTTGAAAAAATCAGGCTGCGGGTCGAAAACGCCTGATGGATTGCCGCACAGAAGGGGTTTTGGTATAGGCGGGATCGATCGGATGTGGATGAAGCCAGGTTTTTTAAGACCTTTTATACCAGTCGCCCCCTGCTTTGACCGTTTTGGTCCACGGCGTGGTTGCGAGGGAGCGGATGCGGTCGGGGGCGTCCATAAGCCAGGTCCAGGCGGTGCAGCAGCGGTCCACGATGTCCGTCCGTCGTCTTCGATGGATGGTGTCGTAGGTGTCGAACACGCTGTTGCTGAGCTTGTTGGTGCGCAGGCGCCCGCCGGTTCTGTGCCAGCCGGCGCCGTCGCAAATCAGCATGGCGTGCGCGCCGGGCGCGATACTGCGGCTGATCTCGGCCGGGTGCAGGGTCATGGCATGGGTGTTGGCATGGGGCAGCACGAGGGCGGCGCCCACGCCGCGCTCGGCGCAGACGGCGCCGAACAGGTAGGCCCACTCGCGGCGCAGGTCCTTCAGGGCATGTGGCCGGCTGCCGCGCTCGGCCCAGACATGGGTGGGCGTGCCCTGCTGCCCGGCGCTGTCAAGCGTCTTCGGCCCTTGACCATCTTGGACCCAGACCTCATCGGCGTGCCCGCGCTGCGCACGGCTGCGGGCAAGGCTGCGGTCATAGGAGCGGCGAACCCACTCTGAAAGACGCCTGCGCCAACGGGGTCCGCCTTCGGGTGCCGCGGCCGCGTCGAGATGTGAGAGAGGCGCAGCCGGTTCAAGCGGGTGATCGGCGACGGGTTACGCGCACGCACGGATCGGCGTCGCGCGACCGAGGTGAACATCGCCGTCCACGCCCTCAACCGCATGCTGGAGCCGGGACGCCCGATCCCCCGTCCGCGTCGTCTGACCCACGAGCGGGGCTGGGGCAACTGCGCCCGCAGCCCCGGTCCATGCAAGACGGCTGCCCGCAGCTCAACCAACCAAATCCAAGCAACAGCGCTGTCCATGCATCAATGCCGTTCCAAACCCCGGCAACCATAGCGTGACAAACCCTAACTGTGTTCTTTCAACGGTCCATGCCACGAAGGTTTCCTTCTCATAGTTCTGGGAAGCGGGGATGGCATGAGAAGTCATTCTAGAAGCCATCTCTGGAGTGCGATCACGTGAGCGCCATGGCAAGGACCCGACCAGCAACCGTCCTGTCGGCAGTGCTCGTTGCCACCGTGTTGATGCACAGCGGGTCCAGCGCGCAGCCCAACGTGCCTGCGTATATGGAGGTGATCGTTGGCGCCACCGTACCGAATCCGGCGGCAGCGGCGAAGCAGAATGTCCTCGCACTGAACACGGGCATGTTCGAGCTGTATGGCGAGGCCGGGCAGCTCGTGCAGGGCAGCATCCTGGCGCAGCACCCGGTGATCCCCAGGCTGTTCTCGGGCACCGGCGGCCGGTTCATCCTCTACCGCCCTGGCAAGCCGCCCATCGAGGGCGCATCCGTGCCCGAAGCCTATCAGATGCTGAAATCGATCGGCCACAGCGTGATGGCGCTGGGCGTCGTCGTGGGGCCGCACATCGGCAAGCCCGGCGACCAGTCATGGCGGCCGTCGCTCGCGAGCTACCGCGTCCGCCTCAAGGCGGCGCTGGACAGCATCGATGCCACGACGATGCCGGAGGAGTGGCGCGGCAACAACCGTGCCCTCATCTCGGAAAACATCGCGTTCATCGACGGGGTGACGGCGGACGGCGTGATCTCGTTCGCGGCGGTGCAGGCCTTTGCCGCGAGGCAGAAAGAGCCGCTCAGGCGGAACATCCAGTGGGCCGCCGACACGCAGGTCAAGCACTGGATGGGCGTCCTGGCCGACTGGAAGCAGCAGCTCGGGTCCGATTGGGGCCGGGTCTATGCAGCCAGCAACACGATCTATGTCACCCGGCAGAACAACGTGCTGTTCAGCGTGCTGGCTCAGTTCTTCGCGCCCGACGACATCAACGCGAGGCTGCTGCTGATCGAGACGATGTCGTTCACCACGACGCCAGGCGACATGCTGGAGTCGCTGACCCGGATCATCTCCGACCGCACCGTTGGCCAGACGTTCTTCGGCGACGCGGCCCTGATGGACTACGAGCTGATGGGCGGCGACGCCCGCGACACCATCCTGGCCGAGACGAAGGCACGCGGGATGGCCACGCACCTGCCGCCGCCCGTGCCGTTCGGCTCGCACCAATGGCCGATGCTGGTGACCTCCGGCCCAGGTCCGACCTCTCTCGCCGAGCTTCATTAGGGCCGAGCCAGGCGCTTCCACATCCCCAAGGCGCTTCCACAGCCAATGCCAGGAAAGCCCATATGGACCTGAACACCATTACCCGCGTGATGCGCCCGGCTGTGCCCGGCGATGTCGTGGGCTGGCCTCCGGGCCATGCCTGGCTGGGTGGGGGAACCTGGCTGTTCTCGGAACCGCAGCCACGGCTCGACACCCTTGTGGACGTGGAGGGGTTCCGGTGGCCGTCGCTCGCGGTCATCGACGGTGGGCTGCAGGTTGCCGCGACGTGCCGCATCATCGAGTTGGACAGCTACAAGCCGCCCGCCGAGTGGAGGGCGGGACCGCTGCTCCGGGAGTGCTGCCGGTCGCTGCTGGCCTCGTTCAAGATCATGAACACGGCCACGGTGGGCGGCAACATCTGCATGTCGCTTCCCGCCGGGGCACTGATCGCGCTGACGGTGGCACTGGAAGCGCAATACACGCTGTGGCCGCGCGACGGCGAGCCGCGGACCGTTCAGGCCGCCGACTTCGTGCTGGGCGACCACCGCAACATCCTGCAGCCGGGCGAGCTGCTGCGCGGCGTCACCATCCCCGGGTCGTCGCTCGTGAAGCGCTATGCCTTCCGCCGGGCCACGCTGACGCACCTGGGGCGGTCGGCCGCCGTGCTGATCGGCACGCAGACGCCGGGGAGCGCCGACCTGATGCTGACGATCACTGCTGCGACGCCACGGCCCCTGCAGCTTTACTTCCCTTGCGTTCCCGATGCGGCCGCGTTGCGCCATGCAATCCAGGCCAAGGTCGCCGATGATGCGTTCTTCGACGACGTGAACGGCACCCCCGCCTACAAGCGGCACCTCACCTACTTGTTCGCCGAGCAGATACGCAGGGAACTCGGCGGGGCCGAGGCATGAGCTGCACGATCGACGGCAAGGATGTCGTGGCGACGCCGCGGCCGGGCCAGTGCTTGCGGACGTTCATCCGCGACCAGGGTGTTTTCGGCGTCAAGAAGGGCTGCGACTCCGGGGACTGCGGGGCGTGCACGGTGTGGCTGGACGGCAAACCCGTGCATTCCTGCCTGGTGCCCGCGTTCCGGGCCGAGGGCCATGCGGTGACCACCATCCAGGGCCTCGCGCCCGAGGGCGGCGGGCTGCATCCCATGCAGCAGGCGTTCCTGGACGCGCAAGCCTTCCAGTGCGGCTTCTGCACCGCCGGGATGATCATGACCGCGGCGTCGCTGGATGCGGAGCAGCGGGACGACCTACCGCGCGCGCTGAAGGGGAACCTCTGCCGCTGCACGGGGTACCGCGCGATCACCGACGCGCTGCACGGCGTGGTCGCGGCCGAGGCGGATGTGGCGGGCAGGGCCTGCGGCGCCAGCCTGCCGAACCCTTTCAGCCAGGGCATCGTCACCGGCCACGCCCGATATACGATGGACGTGGCCATGGAGGGGATGCTGCACATGAAGGTGCTCCGCTCCCCGCACGCGCATGCTGCGATCCGCGGCATTGACCGGATGGCGGCCCTGGCCGTGCCGGGCGTGGTCGAGGTGTTCACCTGGGAGGATGTGCCGCGGCGGCTCTACAGCACGGCCACGCACGAGGACCACCTGGTGGACCCGGACGACACCTACATGCTGGACAGCGTCGTCCGCTTCGTCGGCCAGCGCGTGGCGGCGGTGGTCGCGGAGACGGAGGGCGCCGCGGAGGCTGGGTGCCGGGCGCTGATTGTCGAGTACGACCCGTTGCCGGCCGTGTTCGACCCGGTGGAGGCGATGTTGCCGGACGCGCCAGTGCTGCACACTAAAGGCGGCGAGTATCGCGGCAACATCTACACCGACATCCATGGCGAGGTCGGCAGCGTGGCCGCAGGCTTCGCCGAGGCCGACGCCGTCCACGAGAAAACCTATTCCACGTCCCGCGTGCAGCACGCGCACCTCGAAACCCACGGCTCGATCGCCTGGCGTGACACGGAGGGACGCGTGCATGTCCGTACCAGCACCCAGGCGCCGTTCATCACGCACAAGAAGCTCGTCCACCTGTTCGGCCTGCAGGCGCGAAATCTGCACGTCTTCACGGAGCGGGTGGGCGGCGGCTTCGGCGGCAAGCAGGAGATGATCACTGAAGACCTGTGCGTGCTCGCGGCGCTGAAGACGGGCAGGCCCGTGAAGCTGGAGTTCACGAGGGAGGAGCAGTTCACCAGCGCCACGACGCGGCACCAGATGACGACGCACGTCAAGATGGGCGCGAAGCGGGACGGCACGTTGACCGCGCTGGAGATCCGGGTGGTATCCAACACCGGGGCCTATGGCGGCCACGCCGGGGAAACCCTGGGGGCCGCGCTCGGCAGCCCGATGAGCCTGTACCGCTGCGAGAACAAGAAGGCGATGGGTTACGCGGTTTATACCAACCTGGTCCCGGGCGGCGGCTTCCGTGGCTACGGCGCGTCGCAGAGCACGTTCGCGATCGAGTGCGCGATGGACGAGATGGCACGGGCGCTCGGCATGGACGCCTATGCGATCCGCCGCAAGAACATGATCAGGCCGACCGACTGGATCGAGTCCGCCTGGAGCGACCCGTCGGACGTGGGTTTTGGCAGCTACGGGCTTGACCAGTGCATCGACCTGGTCGAGGCGGCGCTGGCCGACGGTACGGGACCCGCGAAGCCCGAGGGCGACGAGTGGGCCGAGGGCACCGGCTTCGCGCTGGCGATGCTGGAATGCGGGCCGCCGACCGAGCACCGCTCGGGGGTCGAGATCGGCCTGCTGCCGGATGGCCGGTTCCACCTCGCCGTAGGCTCGACCGAGATGGGCAACGGGTCCGTCACCTCGCACATGCAGATCGCGGCGTCGCACCTGGGCGGGCGGCTGGCGGACATCGACATCATCAACGCCGACACCGACCGCACGCCCTACGACACCGGCACGTTCGCCAGCACCGGCACCGTGGTGGCCGGCCAGGCCGTCGGGCTGGCGGCGGTGGCCCTGCGGGCGAACATCCTGGAGTTCGCCGGGCAGCATACGGCAACCGACCCGGCTTCCTGGACCCTGGCGGACGGGTACGTCACGAGCGGCAACCGGCGGCTTTCGCTCGTTGACTTGCACGAGGCGGGCCAGGCTGCGGGCCACCGGTTCCAGGCCAAGCGGAAGGCGTACCTCTCGCCGCGCACGGTAGCGTTCAACGCGCAGGGCATCCGCCTCGCGGTCAACCGCCTGACCGGCGCCGTGCAGATCCTGCGGAGCGTGCACGCTGCCGACATCGGCCGGCTGATCAACCCGCTGCAGTGCCGGGGCCAGATCGACGGGGCGGTTGCGATGGGCTTGGGATGGGCGCTGACCGAGAACATGGTCCACTCGGCGGCGGGCCGGGTGGTGAACGCCGCCTTCCGCAACTACCACATCCCCGCCTATGCCGACACGCCACGGACGGAGGTGATGTTCGCCGACACCTACGACACGATCGGGCCTTTAGGCGCGAAATCGCAGGGGGAGTGCGCCATCAATCCGGTCGCCCCGGCAGTCGCGAACGCGATCGCCGACGCGGTGGGGGTGCGGTTCACGACCCTGCCGCTGACGCCGGACCGCATCTTCGCCGACCTTGCATCGGCAGAATGCGCATTGCCAGAATGCGCGCTGCCAGAACGGGCACTGCCAGAACGCGCGCTACTGGGATGAGCGACGCTGGCACGACGATCGTCACCCAGACCTGCCCGGCGCCCGGGCGTGCGGAGGCCTTCGCCTCCTGGCAGACCGAGACGAGCCGGGTCGTTGCCGGGTTCCGGGGTTTCCTGCGCCAAACCGTGCTGCCGCCCAGCCCGCCGACCCAGGTGGACTGGGTGATCCTGCAGCACTTTGCCGACCGGCAGTCCGCGGTGGACTGGCTGCGGTCCAGCGCGCGGCTGGAGCGGACAGAGATCGTCCAGGCGCTGGTGGTCGGGCGGGACGACGTCCACCTGGTTTCCGGCGACGGGATGGGCGAGGTGCCGTCGCCGGTGTCGGCCGTGATCTCGACCCGCGTGAAGCCCGGCCAGGAGGCGGCCTATCGGCAGTGGGAGCAGCGGATCGCCGCGGCGCAGGCACAGACGCCGGGGTTCCAGGGCTACCGGCTGGAGCCGCCCATTCCGGGAGTCCAGGAGGACTGGCTGGCGGTCGTGAAATTCGATGGGAATGCGAGCCTCCAGTCGTGGCTGGGCAGCGCTGAACGGGCGCGGCTTCTTGCGACGGCCGGGCCGTTCACGGAGGAGTCCCACACCCGGATCGCGCAGACTGGGTTCGACCAGTGGTTCGACGTCACGGGCGCTGCCCGCGGCTCGCCTGTGCCTGCCTGGAAGCAGAACATGGTTGTCCTGATGCTGCTGTATCCCGTCGTGTTCCTGTTCGGCGCCTTCGTGCAAACGCCACTGCTGACCGGGCGTGCCGGCATTCCGTTCCCGGCGGCACTGTTCATTGGCAACGTGGTGAGCATCGTCCTGCTGAACTACCTGGTCCCCTGGACCAGCCGGCGGCTCAGGTGGTGGCTGCAGCCGTCCGAGCTTGTGGCGGGGCGTGCTGGCGCCAGTGGCGTCGCGTTGGTCGGCGGGGCCTACGCTGCAATGGTCGCGGTGTTCACTTGGCTGTCCTGAGAGCCGAGGATAACTGGCCTCATTGAGTAATGCGGGCACCCGGCCGTCCTGCATCTCCCCGGCCAGGCGCACGGCGGCGCCCGGCGCGTGGGTGGCGGCGTTCTCGACCAGGGTGGTCAGCACCGCTTCCAGCGCGTCATCCCCGGTCGCCGCCATGCCGGCGCCATTGGCCTCGATCGCCAGGCCCCAGCCCGGAACCGCGCGGCAACGCGGGCCAGCACCGGGCCGACCGCGGTGCCGGGGCCGCCCTGCGGATTGGCGCGCACCATGTCGGCCCGCGCCAGGTCGAGCAGCCGCCCCACCAAGTGGTCGAGCCGCGCCGCGCCCTCGACGACCATCCGCGACAATCGCTCAACTGCGTGATCGCGGACGGCAGGCAATCCCTGGCGATCGACCTGGATGGGACGCTGACGATGGGCATCGACCTGGACGGCGCCAACTACAACCCGTTCGTGCAGAAATTCCTGGGCGACCACCTGTAGGCGTCCAGGCTGGGCAGGCAAGCTCTCAGGCAGCGCGAAGAAGCTCAGGGCCGGCCGTGGCAGGCCGGTCCGGCAACCGCCAGCCCTGCCACTGCGCAGGCATGGCCGAGAAGGCGCCGGCGCGTCATCGATCCTCCAACGCATTGCTGATGGGGAGCACGCTCACCACGGTCAGCGTGCCCGCGTCCGGGTCAAGGGCGGTTCCCGTCATCATGGACGGGCTGCTCATCGTGCGGGGCCTGCACATGGGGCCGCCCCCGCGGACGCGCGCCTGCGCCGGGACCCCTGCCCCGGGACCGCGATGACAAGCCCGGAGCCGGCCGGCGAGACGGCGTTCTACGAGGACCCCAAGCCGCTGCTGCTGTTCCTTGCCCTCGGCATGCTCATGTTCGCTGCCGGGCTGGTGGGTCTGGTCCTGGTGATCGGCGCCGGGCTGCACGACCCGCTGCTGTGGGGCTTGCTGGCGTTCCTCGTGCTGCTTGGGGGCGGCCTGCTGCCGGTCATGGCGGTCCGGCTGCGGCGCCGGGCGATCCCTTACCTGGTGATCACGCCGGACGGGTTCCGTTGTCCCGGCCTGATTGAGGCGTCGATCCCCTGGACCCATGTCGATCATGCCGAGGTGGTCGGCCTTTACAGCAGTGTCTTCACCACCCTGTGCCTGACCCGGCATGGCCGGCTGCCGACCCGCGACGGCAGCCGCGCCAACGTCCGCGTGTCCCAGCGCAGCCGCGCCGTGCGCATCGGCGGCCCGGCGCCGCGCGGCATGGACCTGGAGCAATACGGCGCATCGCTCGCCGCTGCGATCAACGGGGTGCGGCGGCGGCGTTAGCGGTGCTCCGCCTTCAGCTTGTCGTAAACCTCCTTCGCCGTCTGGAACAGCGAGGCCGAGGGCTGGTCGCGGCACCGCCGGGCGACCTCGCCGACGATGCCGCGGCTGTCGGTGGACTGCCCGACGCTGTGATCCTCGGCAGTGCGGTTGCTGCCGGTCCAGAAGCCCAGGATCCAGCCATCCGCGTTGATGCGCAGCGAGCGGTCCTGCAGGTAGGTGGCGCAGCTCGCCGTGCCGGGGCCGTACACCTGCATGGCCGTGCCCGACTGCGCCCAGGCTGGCGACAGGGTTGCCGGCGCAGCGGTCAGGGTGGCGAGGCAGGCGATCGAGGCGAGACGTTTCATCCTGGAAGCTCCATCACTACGCGTGCAGTGCGGTCTAGAGCATGTTCGGTGCAAGTGGAGACACCAAACATGCTCAAGTGTGCTGAAGCAGAAGTTTGCTGTGTCATGTAGTCTGCGTTTTGGACGTGATGCGATGGCAGACTCACTCGATGCCGGCGAGGAGGCACAGCCTTCGCCTCTGGCCTTGCAGCGTATCCTGATCCAAATGGGCCTGGACGGGGGGTGAGGACGCGCCGACGTGGTACGCCTCGTCGAGGAGCGCCGGGGGATGCAGGGCTGCATCGTCCTGGTGGTCGAGCAGGCCGAGACGCTCGATCCGGTCGCCTTGCCCGTGTTGCAGCGGATCGCAAACGCACCTGGGGCGTTATTGCATGGATCAGCAGTCGAGCCTGGAGGGGATATTGGGGGATTTCGGCAGGATACCTTCGGCGTAGGTGAGGCGTAGCTGATAAGATTTCGCAACAATCCGGAAAAATCGCCCGATCTGACATGATCTGTGCCGTTTTGGGCTCTGGCGCGGCCAATGAGGAGGAGCAGGCCATGGACAGGCAGAACAGCCGCGTCATCCGCGCCGACCGCGGCACCGCATTGCAGGCCAAGAGCTGGCTGACGGAGGCGCCGCTGCGGATGCTGATGAACAACCTGGACCCGGAGGTGGCGGAGCGGCTCGGCGAACTCGTCGTCTATGGCGGGATCGGCCGTGCGGCGCGCGACTGGGGAGCTTTCGACCGCATCGTTGCCTCCCTGCGCAACCTGGAGGCGGACGAGACGCTGCTGGTGCAGTCCGGCAAGCCGGTTGGCGTGTTCCGCACCCATGCGGACGCCCCGCGCGTGCTGATCGCCAACTCCAACCTGGTGCCGCACTGGGCGACGTGGGAGCACTTCAACGCGCTCGATCGCAAGGGGCTGATGATGTACGGCCAGATGACGGCCGGGTCGTGGATCTACATCGGCAGCCAGGGCATCGTTCAGGGCACCTACGAGACGTTCGTGGAGATGGGGCGGCAGCACCACCGCGGCAGCCTGGCGGGACGCTGGATCCTGACGGCCGGGCTGGGCGGCATGGGCGGCGCCCAGCCGCTCGCCGCCGTGATGGCCGGCGCGTCCTGCCTGGCGGTGGAATGCCAGCCAAGCCGGATCGAGATGCGGCTTGCCACCGGATACGTGGATGTCCAGGCGCGTGACTTGGCGGAGGCGCTGACGATCATCGAGCGGTCGTGCACCGAGCGGAAGCCGGTCTCGGTCGCGCTGCTGGGCAACGCCGCCGATGTCTTCCCCGAGCTGGTGCGGCGGGGCGTCCGGCCGGACTGCGTCACCGACCAGACATCCGCGCACGACCCGGTGAACGGCTACCTGCCACGCGGCTGGACGGTGGCCGAATGGGAGAAGCGCCGGGACGCCGACGGCGCCGGGGTGGCGCGCGAGGCCAAGCGGTCCATGGCCGAGCAGGTCCGCGCCATGCTCGATTTCCACCGCATGGGCGTGCCCACCGTCGATTATGGCAACAACATTCGCCAGATGGCGCTGGATGAGGGGGTCGGCGACGCCTTCGACTTCCCGGGCTTCGTTCCGGCCTACATCCGCCCGCTATTCTGCCGCGGGATCGGGCCGTTCCGCTGGGTCGCGCTATCCGGCGACCCGGAGGACATCTATCGCACCGACGCCAAGGTGAAGGAGCTGCTGCCGGACAACCCGCATCTGCACGGCTGGCTCGACATGGCGCGCAGCCGCATCCGGTTCCAAGGGTTGCCGGCGCGCATCTGCTGGGTGGGACTTGGGGACCGGCACCGCCTTGGTCTCGCGTTCAACGAGATGGTGGCGAGGGGGGAACTCAAGGCTCCGATCGTCATTGGGCGCGACCACCTGGACAGCGGCTCCGTCGCCAGCCCGAACCGCGAGACGGAGGCCATGGCGGACGGATCGGACGCGGTGTCCGACTGGCCGCTGCTGAACGCGCTGCTGAACACGGCGTCGGGCGCCACCTGGGTGTCCCTGCATCATGGCGGCGGCGTCGGCATGGGGTTCAGCCAGCATGCGGGCATGGTGATCGTGGCGGACGGAACGCCCGATGCGGCCCGCCGCCTGGCCCGGGTGCTGTGGAACGACCCGGCCACCGGCGTCATGCGCCACGCCGACGCAGGCTATGAGGCCGCCATCGCGTGCGCCCGCGAGCAGGGCCTCGTCCTCCCGTCCCTGGAGCAACGCGCGTGAGCCGCCCCGTCAGCGTTGTGGCATGGACGATCCGTGAGGCCGTCGATGCCGTGAGCTGCGCCAGACGCACGTCTTGGACGTAGAATGGCATAGATCATTCCGGGTTAGGCGAATGTTCCGAGTTGTTGCGAGCGCTTGCCAGCTACGCTTGCCTGCGACGAAGGTTACCTTGCCGAAATCGCGCAATGGCCGCTCCAGGCTCAACTGCTGATCCACGCAACAACGCCGCAAGAGAACGAATCCGGAGACCGCCCATGCCCAACCGCTTCCACCTCGCCTGGTTCTGCAACTTCTCTGCCGGCGAGTGGGACCACCCGTACGCGCCGCCGACGTCGCCCTGGGACGGCAAGTTCTACGTCGAGATGGCGCAGGCAATGGAGCGCGCCTGCTTCGACTACATCATGCTGGAGGACACGCTGATGGTGTCCGAAGCCTGGCGCGGCACGTCGGAGGCGACGCTCAAGCACGCCCTGCAGGCGCCCAAGCATGATCCGATGCCGCTCGCCGCCATGATCGCGGCGGCGACCAGCCGGATGGGGGTGGTGGCAACCATGTCCACCATGGCCTATCCGCCGTTCATGCTGGCCCGGCTGGCCTCCACGCTCGACCACATCGCCGGCGGGCGGTTCGGCTGGAACATTGTGACCTCGGGCGAGGACGCCGCGGCGCAGAATTTCGGCATGGACGAACTGCCGCCGCGCGAGCAGCGCTACGCCATGGCGGACGAGTATGTGGAGCTGGTGTGCCGGCTGTTCGACTCCTGGGCGCCGGACGCCGTGGTGATGGACCGCGCGACCGGCACCTATGCCGATCACACCAAGGTCAAGCCGATCCATTTCGAGGGCAAGTTCTTCCGCTGCCGCGGCCCGCTCAACACCGTGCGCTCGCCGCAGGGGCGGCCGACCTTCGTGCAGGCCGGCGGCTCCCCGCGCGGGCGGGAGTTCGCCGCCCGCACCGCCGACAGCATCATCGCCACCGCCAACGGCCATGCCGGCATGAAGAGCTACCGTGACGACGTGCGGGCCCGCGCCGCCGCGGCCGGACGGGACCCGGACAGCATCAAGGTGCTGTTCCTGGTCTATCCGGTGATCGGCGAAACCACGGAGGACGCATGGTCCAAGTACCGCCGCATGGTGGGTTCCCCGGCCTTCATCGAGGCGGGCCTGGCCGCCATCGGCACGGTGACGGACATCGACTTCTCCCAATTCGACCTGGACCGCGAGCTGCCGCCGCTCACCACCAACGGGGAGCAGGGTTCGCTGGACAAGTTCGCGCAATGGGGCAGCGGCAAGACGCTGCGCCAGCTCGCCTCCGAGCGGTATGATGGCGGGCTGCAGATGGTGGGAACGCCAGAGGAGGTCGCGGACAAGATGGAGGCGGCGATGGAGGCGATCGGCGGCGACGGCTTCCTGGTCAGCACGCCCTTCCAGCGTTCGAGCCGCCGGGTGGTGGTGGAGATCACGGAGGGCCTGGTGCCCGCGCTGCAGCGCCGCGGGCTGGTGCGGACCCGTTACGAGGGCGGCACCTTGCGCGACGTGCTGCGGGAGTTCTGACGCGGGCGGGTCTGCACCGACGCAGCCGTGTATGCCTTCGACCGCAAGCTGGACTTGGGACGCCCAAGCTACGTCCGCGTCGCCTGATCCCAGACGCGGGCTGTGTTGGTGCGCCCGCACGCCTGATCCATGCACCACGCTCCCCCACGCGGCCGAGTTGGTGGCTTTGTGCCTCTGCTTCGGGTGGTGACGGCGGGCGGCATCCAGCTTGAATGGCAAGGCGGGCGCGCCGGCCAGCCCTCATCGAGCGGTCCGGTGAGGCGGCTCCCGCTGCGGCTGGGTTTGTTCAACGCTCCTTGCACATTCCTTGTGGGTCCGTAGATTGGCGTCGTCGCAAAACCGATACGGGAGCAACGACGATGGAACCTCAATCCGGGGAAGCCCTGGGCGGTGCGCCGCCCTGGGGACCCCATAACACCGTGCGGGTGGTGGACCCGTCACCGGTGAACTGGCTGTCCATCACTTGGAACACGATGGAAGAAGCCAACCGCGTGGATCACGAGGGCATGGGCCAGCCCAGCCTCGCCGCCGGCTGGCGCTGGGTGGACGACGAGACGCTTGAGCTCGACATCCGCCGCGACACCGTCTTCCAGGACGGCGAGAAGTACGACGCGAGCATTTTCAAGCTGGCGTTCGACAAGGTGCAGGAATGGACCAACCCGCATCCGCCGGGCGCTTTCCTGAACTTCGCCCAGGACACGACGCTGACCGTCGTTGACGACCACACCGTTCGGATGCGCTTTCCCGGCGGGGACTCTGCGGCGCTGATGAAGCTGCGCGGGATGCACATCCCCTCGACCCGGTTCTGGAATGAGTGGGGGTTCATCGACCCCAAGACCGGATCGGCCGAAGGCCACTGGTGAGTCATCGATGCGCCCGGTCCGTGGGGGACTGGCCCATTCTTGCTCGCTGATGGCATTTCGACGCTTGACAGCCGCTCGCCGCAGGTCGTGCTGGAGCCGAACCTGACCTATTGGGACCCGAAGCGCACGCCGAAGGTCCGCATCGTCTATGAGAACGCCATCACGAAGGACGAGGCGATCAAGTCCGTCGCCGCGGGGGACGGCAGGGTGGATGTCGTGACCGACTTGTCGCCGGCGGAGGCGCACGCCTTCCAGGGCGGCAGCGTGGCCGCGATCCAGGCCCAGCCGGCCAAGACCGTGCTGACCGGGGTGTTCAACGAGAACAAGCCGGACTCGCCCTGGGGCAGCCTGGAGGTCCGCCGTGCGTTGAACATGGCCATCGACCGGGATGCGGTGGTACAGCGGGGCGTCGATGGCTATGCCTCCGTGATGCCGGCGTTCATCCAGCCGGGCCGCTACGGCGCGGTGCCGGGCATGGCGGCCTACAAGCTGGACACGGAGGCTGCTGCGGCGGCCCTGGAGAAGGCGGGCCTGAAGGGCAAGGAAATCCTGCTGCTGGCCTCGCCGGACTGGCAGGGCGTGGTGGAGGTGCTGACCGAAAACCTGGCGAAGGTCGGGCTGACGGTGCGCGCCGACTACAGCAAGACCGAGCCGGAGGGGTGGGACATCAAGCTGGTGTGGCACTTCGACTGGTCGCCGCAGTACCCGGTCGGGGTCGTGCACCGCGAGTTCTTCGGCAGCAACGGCGCCCACCGCGCCATGCCGGCGGACCCGGCGTTCGACGCGCTGTACGCCAAGCTGCTGCGGACCCCGCACCAGCCGGAGCAGGAGGGCGTGGTGCGGGAGGTCGAGCAGTATGTCTTCGACCAGGCCCGCGCGCTGTTCCTGGTCTCGCCGCACTCGCTGTTCGCGGTCAGCAACCGGGTGAACTTCGTCGCCTACGACACCTGCATGTCGGAGCTGGCGGAGACCACCATTCGTTAGCGGGCCGTGCCTGTGCGACGTGCCTATGCGGGGGTCCCATCCGGGACCCCCGTTTCCTTGATGGAGGCCGCATGATCGTTGCGACGGCCGGGCATATCGACCACGGCAAGACCGCGCTGGTCCGCGTGCTGACCGGCGTGGACACCGACCGCCTGCCGGAGGAGAAGGCGCGCGGCATCACCATCGACCTGGGCTATGCCTACACGACGGCGCCGTGCGGCGCCTCCATCGGCTTCATCGACGTGCCCGGCCATGAGCGCCTGGTGCACACCATGGTCGCCGGCATCGTCGGCGTGGACTTCGCATTGCTGCTGGTGGCGGCCGATGACGGGCCGATGCCGCAGACGCTGGAGCACCTGGCCATCCTGGACCTGCTGGGCGTGCCGGGCGGCCTTGTCGTGCTGACCAAGGCCGACCGGGTGGATGCGGGCCGCCTCGCCGCGGTGGCCGCGCAGGTGCAGGAGCTGGTCGGCGGCACGGCGCTGGCGGCGGCGCCCATCCTGGCGTGCTCGTCCGTTACGGGCAGCGGCATCGCGGAGGTCCGCGCGGCCATCGAGGACGCCGCCGCGGCCCTGCAGGCACGCGCCGCCACGGGCGGGTTCCGCCTGGCGCTGGACCGCGCGTTCACCCTGCCCGGCGTGGGCCTGGTCGCCACCGGCACCGCCCACAGCGGCGCGGTGCAGGCCGGGCAGCGCCTGGTGCTGTCGCCGGCCGGGCTGGAGGTGCGGGTGCGCGGCCTGCACAGCGGCAACCAGGCGGCCGAACGCGGCCAGGCCGGGCAGCGCATCGCGCTGAACATCACCGGCCCCCGGCTGGACCGTGCCGACGCCACCCGCGGCGCCTGGCTGACCGACCCGGCGCTGCACGCCCCGACCACCCGCCTGGACGCCCGCCTGCGCCTGCTGCGCAGCGAGGCGCGGGCGCTGCGCCACTGGACTCCGGTGCACGTCCACCTGGGCGCCGCCGACATCCCCGGGCGCATCGGCCTGCTGGACGACCGCACGCTGGAGCCGGGCGGCATGGCCTGGGCGCAGCTCGTATTGGATGCGCCGACCGTCGCGGCCTATGGCGACCGCTTCGTCATCCGTGATCAGTCGGCGCAGCGGTCCCTGGGAGGCGGCCACGTCGTGGACCCGCACCCGCCCCGGCGCGGCGCCCGCAAGCCGGAGCGCCGCCGTGCGCTGCTGGCGTTGGACCGGCCGGACACCGCCGTGGCGCTGCACGCATTGCTGGACCAGGCGGAGGCCGGGCTGGACCTGGAGTGGTTCCGCCTGGCCCGCAACCTGACCGAGGGGGAGATGCAGGGGCTGTCTGCAGGCATTGTGGCCGTGGGGCCGCTCGGTTTCTCGCCGGCGCATCACGCCGCCCTGCGGGCACGGGTGCTGGCCGCCGCCGCCGACCATGCGGCGGCCCAGCCCGATAGCGCAGGCTGCCCGCCCGAGGAGTTGCTGCGTCGCCTGCCGCCCGGGATGCGCGCGGCGGGACGGGCGGCGTTGCGGGACTTGGTGGCAGACGGCGCGCTGCACCGCTTCGGGCCGCTGCTGCATCTGCCGGGCCATGCCGTGCGACTGTCGGCGGCGGAGGAGAACCTGTGGGACGAGGTGCGCGGCGCGCTGCAGGACGCCGGCATGGACCAGCCGCGTGCGGCGCTGCTGGCGGAGCGCCTGCAGGTGCCAAGCGACGAGTTGATGCCGCTGCTGCGGAAGCTGGCGGGCATCGGCCGCCTGTGCCGCGTTTCGCCGAGCTACTACGTGCTGCCGGACGCCCTGTCCCGGCTGGCGCGGGCGGCGGAAGTGGTGGCGCAGGACAGCCCTGGCGGCATCCTGACGGTCGGGCGCTTCCGGGAGGCAACGGGCATCGGGCGCAACGTGACGATGCCGGTGCTGGAGTTCTTCGACAAGGTGGGCCTGACCACCCGCCGCGCGAACGGGCGCAACGTCCGGCCCGGCCGTGCCGCGCTGTTCGACCAGGCTGCGGCGTTTTGACAAGGGATGCCGGCTTGATAGCTTAGCGCGTGGAAGGGATACGCTCCCTGGTGGGACGTCCGGACTTCAAATCCGGGTAGGGCCGCGAGGCGGTCCTTGGTGGGTTCGACTCCCACTCCCTTCCGCCAGTACCACCTTCCTCCGTCAGCACTAGGCCGGTAGCAGCATGTCAGACGTCCGCATCCGCCCAACCTCCGTGGACTCCCTGCTGGGCCAGCCAGGCTTTGTCGCCCTGGCCTCCGAGTTTGGCCGGACCGCCACCCGCGACGACCTGCGCGCCGTGCTGTCCGGACTGCGTGCCGACGGCGGGCCGGTGCCGGACGGGGCGGCGCTGGCAGAGCTGTGCCGGACCCGGCTGACGGCACTGGTGCGGCCCTCCCTCCGGCCTGTGTTCAACCTGACCGGCACGGTCCTGCACACCAACCTGGGCCGCGCGCCGCTGCCGCCCGAGGCCCTGCAGCGCATCGCCGCCACTGCCGGCGCCTGCACCCTGGAATACGACCTGGACACCGCCGGCCGCGGCCACCGCGACACGCACCTCGAAGCCCTGCTGTGCGGCTTGACGGGGGCCGAGGCTGCCACCGTCGTCAACAACAACGCCGCCGCGGTGCTGCTGCTGTTGAACACGTTGGCGCGGGACCGCGAAGCCATCGTGTCGCGCGGGGAGCTGGTGGAGATCGGCGGGTCGTTCCGCATCCCGGACGTCATGGCCCGCGCTGGCGCGCGGCTGCGGGAGGTCGGGACCACCAACCGCACCCATCCCGCCGATTTCGCCGATGCCATCGGCCCCGATACGGCGCTGGCCATGAAGGTCCACACCAGCAACTACGAAATACAGGGCTTCACGTCCGCGGTGCCGGAGGCCGAACTGGCGGCGATCTGCCGTGCGGCCGGCATCCCCTTCGTGAACGACCTGGGCAGCGGCACCCTGGTGGACCTGTCCCGCTGGGGCCTGCCGCCCGAGCCGACGGTGCGGGACGCCGTGAGGCACGCGGACCTGGTGACGTTCAGCGGTGACAAGCTGCTAGGCGGTGCGCAATGCGGCTGCATCGTCGGCCGGGGTGACCTGATCGCTAAGATCCGGCGCAACCCGCTGACCCGCGCCTTGCGCTTGGGCAAGCTGACGATCGCGGCGATGGAGGCGGTGCTTCGCCTGTATCTGAACCCCGACCGCCTGGCCGAGCGCCTGCCGGCCTTGCGCCTGCTGGCCCGCGGGGAGGCCGACATCACGGCCGCCGCGCACCGGGTGCAGCCGCATCTGTCCCGCGCGTTGGGACCCTTGGCACAGGTGGGCGTGGAGCCGTGCGCCAGCCAAATCGGCAGTGGCGCCCTGCCGCTGCGCACCCTGCCCAGCGCCTGCCTGGCGATCTTCCCGGCCGTCCCGGGCCGCGGCAATGGCCGCTGGCTGGACCGCACCGCCGCCGCGTTCCGCGCCCTGCCCTTGCCGGTCATCGGCCACATCGCGAACGGGGCATTGCGCCTCGACCTGCGCACGCTGGAGGACGAGGCCGCCTTTCTCGGGCAGTGCCCGGCCATCGGGCCGGTGACGGCCGGAGGCGGGTGGTAGGGGCGTTGCCGGCCCGGACGGAGTCAGGCGTAGCCGCTGCGGGGCAGCACGGGATCGCGGCTCCAGATGCCGCCTTGCAGCGGGCGCGCCCTCCGCGGGCGTCGTGCTGCCTGCGCTCGCCATCGAGGTTGTTTTTCTGGTGTTAAGCCTGGCTGGTGTTAAAGCCTGGGCGCCTCTGCCCTGGTGCGCGCGGCCGAACACCATTGGTGCGGGGATCGTTCAGGCCAGGTACAGGCCCAGATGGCGGTCGAACAGCCCCGGATCGGCGGCCAGCCGGGCAGCGTCGGCCTCCGCCACGATGCGCCCCTCCGCCATGAACAGGAAACGGTCAGCGACCTGCCCGGCAATAGCCATTGTTTGCTCAACGAGCAGCGGGGCAAGGCCGGAGGTGCGGATTTCCGCAACGCGCCGGCCCGGATCACGCCTTGAAGGCCCGGCACGCCCGGTTAAACGCCTCGAAGGTTTGCGCCAGGTCGTCGCCGGTGTGGGTGATGGAGATGAAGCGGCGGTTGTTCGGCAGGACGAAGATGCCCTGGCGCAGCATCTCGACCTCCAGCGCCGCCTGACGCTTCAGGTCGCTGCGCAGGATGTCGCCGTAGTTCACCGGCACCTGGTCAGCGAACAGGAAGTGCCACATCGGCCCCTCTCCGAACACGGTCAGGCCCATGGCGTTGCGGTCCGCCACCTCCTGCAGCCCGGCGCGCAGCCGGTCGGCCATGGCGAACACGCGGTCGTACACGCCCGGCTGCTCCAGCACGTCCATCACCGCGAGCGACGCGGCGCAGCCCAGCGGGTGGCCCTGCAGGGTGCCGTTCTGATAGACATAGCCGGGCTGGCCCTTCTTGCCGGGGTCGGCTTGGTCCATGATGTCGGCCCGGCCGGCCACAGCACCCACGGGCAGGCCGCCGCCGATGATTTTCCCATACGTGGCCAGGTCCGGCATGATGCCGAAATACTCCTGCGCGCCGCCGATGCCGTAGCGGAACCCGGTGACCACCTCGTCCAGGATCATGACGACGCCGTGCTTGGCCGTCAGCTCCCGCACCCCCTGCAGGAAGCCCGGCAGCGGCGAGATGATGCGCTGGATGGGTTCCACGATCACCGCCGCCAGCTCGTGCGCGTGCGCCTCCAGCAGCGAGGCGAGCACGTCGAGGTCGTTGAACGGCGCGACCAGCATCAGGTCCCGCACCACGTCGGGGATGCCCGCGGTGTCGGGCTGCGGCGTGGGGAAGTTCGACGACTGCTTCGGCGCGGTGCTCAACTGCGCGTAGTCGTGGGTGCCGTGGTAGGCGCCCTCGAACTTCAGGACCTTGCTCCGGCCGGTGAAGCCGCGGGCGAGGCGGATGGCGTGGAACGTGGATTCCGAGCCGGAAGTGGTGAAGCGGATGCGCTCGGCGCAGCGCATGTGCGGCGTGACGCGGGCGGCGAGATCGACGGCGGGCTGGTTGAGGTAGGCGAAGAACATGGTGCCGCGCCCGGCCTGGTCGGCGACGGCCTGCTGCACCGCCGGGTGGGCGTGGCCGAGGAACATCGCGCCGGAGCCGAGGACGTAATCGATGTACTCGTTGCCCGAGGTGTCCCAGAAGCGCGGCCCCTTGCCGTGGCTGACGACGAACCGGGTGTCCGGGTGCAGGGCGTTGCCGCCCAGCGCGCCGCCGGGCAGGGCGTGGGACGCCATGACGAACTGCTCGCTCTCAAGCGAGGAGAGGCGCCCGTTGCGGCCGATGCTGCGTTGGGTGGCGGCGTTCATGGCGTGCGGCCTGGGTTTGCTTGAGGGATGAGCATATTGTATACAATGCACGAAGTCAAACCCGCGCTCCTCCGGGAGGCCAGGATGGGGGCACGAGGACGCTGCCTGCTCCCTCTCCCTCTTTGGGAGAGGGCCGGGGTAAGGGGGTCTTGCTTCGCGCCGTCCGATGCCGGCAGAACCGGGCTGCCCGGGCCGGTAGGTCCGCGCTATAAGACCCCCTCACCCCGGCCCTCTCCCGGAGGGAGAGGAAGAAGGCTCCTCTGGCAGGCAGCGCCGGACGGTGCGCCAGGAGCCTTCGATCAGCCGCTCCGTGCGCAGGCGGGCGGCGTCCTTGTCGCGGCGGCGGATGGCGTCCACCAGGCCGCGGTTGCCCTCCAGCGACGTGGACATCAGCTCCGGCGCGGTCCGGTATGCCAGGAAGCGGTAGCGCAACGCCTGCTTGCCGATCCCGCCCAGCAAGCGCCGCAGCGTGGCGTTGTCCGCCGCCCGGTGCACGGCCTCGGTGAACGCGACGTTGGCATGGAAGTAGGCGGCGACATCCCCGCCCTCCAACGCCTCCCGCAGCCGGGCCACCCCGTCCTGCAACGGCTGCAAGCTGGCCGCCGTATGGCGCTCGGCGGCCTCGGAGGCGGCCAGACCCTCCAGCGCCACCCGGCACGCATACACCTCGTCCAGGTCGCGCCGGCTCACCGGGCTGACGCGCGACCCCCGGCGCTCCGCCCGGACGATCAGCCCGTCGCGCTCCAGCAGCCGGATCGACTCGCGCACGGGGGAGCGGCTGACCCCGAACCGCTCGGCGATGTCCTCCTCGATGATACGCGCGTCGGGCGCGAGGCGGCCCATGATGATGTCCTGCTCCAGCGCGTCCGCCACGCGCTTGGGCACCAGCGAGAAATCCAGCACGTCGGACAGCCCGGCTACTCCGCGGCAAGCAGCCAGGGCGCCGCCGGCCGCAGGGGCCGCTCCGTCGCCACCGGCTCTGTGCGGAACGGCAGGATGTCGGACGCCGGCTCGTCCAGCGCCTCCGCCGCCCGGCGGCCAGAGAACACCGCATAGGAGATCGTGCCCGGCGCCATGCAGTCGCCGATCCGCACCAGCGACTTCAGCGCGTCCGCACCCTGCCCCATAAGCTCGTCATACAGCGCCGCATCCGACGTGCGCGCCGTGACCAGCAGGACGTTGTCGGCGCGGCGCGTGTGCTGGCGGCCGGTGAACACGCAGGCCAGGTCCACCTCGCCCACCCGCACCGCGGCCAGGTTGGCGTTGGCCACCACCTCGATGCCGGCTTCCAATACACGGCGCTGGATCTTCTCCTGCTCCAGCGTGTTGACCGTCCAGGCGGACACCAGCGGCGACGGCGTGACCAGCGTGACCGCATGCCCGAGCAGCCGCAGCGTCTCGGCCAGCACGCCGCCCATGTAGTAGTCGTCATCATCGAACACGAGCACCGAGCCGGTGATCGCCCTGCCGCCCATCACGTCATCCGGCGTCAGCACCGAAACTCCCGCCGCGGCCGGAATTGCCTTGTGGTTGCGCCGCCCGAAGCCGTCCCGCCGCCATGTCGCGCCCGTGGCGAGGATCACGTTCGGCACGCCCAGCCCCAGCACGTCCGCCGCCGTCATGGCGCTCTCGCGGTACACCGACACGTTCGGCATGGCGGCCAACTGGCCCACCCGCCAATCCCGCACCCGGATGTACTCGCCCATCCCATGCAGCTTGCTCTCGCGCAGCACCCGGCCGCCCAGCTCCCGTGTCGCCTCCGCCAGGTGCACCTCATAGCCGCGCCGCCCCAGCGCCTGCGCGCACTCCAGCCCGGCCGGCCCGGCGCCGACGATCAGCACGGCGTCCCCGGACCCGGCGGGCTTATACCGCTCCGGATGCCAGCCGCGCTTGTACTCCTCCCCGATCGTCGGGTTCTGCGTGCAGTTGATCGGCGCGCCGAGGTTGTAGGTCGAGACGCAGATGTTGCAGCCGATGCACTCGCGGATATCCTGCAACCGACCTTCCTCCACCTTCTTCGGCAGGAACGGATCGGCGATGGACGGACGCGCGCAGCCGATGATGTCGAGGATGCCGCGGCGCACCTGCGACACCATCGTGTCGGGCGAGGTGAAGCGCCCGGTGCCGATCACCGGCTTGGTGGTGACCCCCTTGATGTGCCGGGCATAGGGTTCCTGGTAGCCCTCCTGCTTGAAGCGGGAGGTCTCGCTGTCGTTGCTCCAGCCGCTGACCTTTACGTCCCAGGCGTCCGGCAGCTCCGCCATCAGGGCCACGATGTCGCGCCCCTCCTCGCCGGCGCAGATGCCGTCGGGGCCGGCCATCTCGTCGATGGTCATCCGCACCACGACGGCGCAGGTGTCGCCGATGGCGTCCCGGGTGTCGGCGATCACCTCCCGCAGCAGCCGGGCGCGGTTGGCGAGCGGGCCGCCGTACTCGTCGTCGCGGTGGTTGCGGCGGCGTGACAGGAAGAACTGCAGCAGCTCCAGGTCGTCGGCGGCATAGACATAGACGATGTCGAACCCGACCTCCCGCGCCCGCAGCGCCGCCCGGCGGTGCCAGCGGCGGTACTCGGCGATGTCCGCCCTGTCCATCGCGCGGGCCTGCACCGGGTCGCGTCGGGACGGGATCTCGGTGGGCGACAGCAGGTACTCGCGCGTGTAGCGGTTGGCGACCGCCCAGCCGCCATGCGCCAGCTCCGCCCCGGCATACGCGCCATGCTCGTGCACGGCGCCGGTCAGCAGCCGCAGGGATCGCTCGTCATCGGCGTCCCACAGCTTGACCTGCGGGAACGGCGTCGAGTCCGACGAGGGGTGGATCGACAGGATTTCTGTGCAGACGGCGGCCCAGCCGCCCTCCGCCTTCACGCCGCGCATGGCGGCGTGGCTGTATGGCAGGTCCGAGCCGAGGCCGTTGCAGTGCGGCACCTGGTAGAGCCGGTTCTTCAGCGTGAGCGGGCCGAAGGGCACCGGCTCGAACAGGATGTCGTAGCGGGCATCGCGGGCCATCGGCGGTTCCTAACCTGGTGGGATGGGGCTTTGGCGGGGTCTGTCCGGGTTCAATCTGTTCGAAATCGTGTCAACAGTCTTAGACACAACCGCCTCTCCCGCGCCCAGCAGCATAGAGTCCGTCCTCGAAGCGGTGCGTCAGATCTCGACCTTGTAGGTCAGCTTCAGCTCATCGCCGCACTCGCCCATTAGGCCCCAGGCGTGCTTGGGCTGCTGGGTGATGATCACGTCGAGGTCGCGCGGCTCGATGCCGGTCGCGGCCGGCACCCGGGCGTAAATCTCGCGCACGAGGGTCTTCAGCACCTCGTTCGACCGGCCCTCGAACGTCTCGATCTCGATGATCGTGTAGCGCTCGGACCGCTCATGCGCCGGGTAGATGAAATCCTCGCGCTCCATGGGGAAGAAGCGCTGCAGCCGACGCTCGCGCGGGAACACCAGGCCGACGTGGATCGCCTCGTTCACCGCGTCCGACAGCGCGGCGCGGATCGGCGCCAGGTGCTCGCGGATACCGTAGATCTTGGCCTGCGGCAAAATGGAGGTCTCCGCCGATTGCCGGTTTGTATACAATGTGCGAAACTGTGTGGTCAAGGAACATGGCAGCCGGGCCATGCGGGAGCTGATGCATGTCCGACGCTGAAACCCTGAAGCGCACGGTCAAGGTCTGCATGCTCGACCAGTACGGCACCGTGGTGGACATGCAGGGCGGCCTGGTGGAGGTCGCGACGCCCTACCACAAGGCGAAGGGCTGGGCCGGCAATCCCAACTCGTTCGTCACCTGGTGGCGGCGCACGCACTTCGAGAACTCGATGATCGACGCCCTGCTGCACCGGGCGCACACGCCGTACCGGGAGATCGGCCAGCGCGCCGTGGCCCACGTGCTGCAGCGGGCCGGCATCCCGCACACGCCCGATGAGGTGCGCGCCCTGGTCGCCGAGATCGAGCGTCTGCGCCCCTTCCCCGAAGTGCCCGAGGCGCTGGCCCGGCTGCAGACGCGCTACAGGCTCGTCGTGCTGTCCAACGGCGATCCCGACATGCTGGAGGCCGCCAAGCACTACCACAAGGTGCCGTTCGACCAGGTGATCTCGGTGGCGGAGGCCGGGTCGTTCAAGCCGCACGTGAGCACCTACACCAAGGCCGCGGAGCTTGCGGGCGTGGCGATGGACCGGGTGCTGTTCGTCGCCAACCACGCCTTCGACTGCATCGGCGCCAAGGCGGCCGGCATGCACACGGCGTTCATCGACCGCCGCAGCCGCCCGTTCGGCGAGACACCCCATCAGCCGGACATCCTGGCGCCGACCATGAAGGACCTGGCGGATGCCATGGCCTGATGCCGGTCGCCGGACGTTCCGACGGGCGATGGGGCACCGTCATTGCGAGGCGCGCTTGCGGCGCGGCAATCCAGGAGGCCCATGCGCGGTCCGTGCCGCCCCTGGATTGCCACGCCGAAGCCGGCTCGCAATGACGGGTGTGAGGATCAGGCCGATGCGGTTGAGGAAGCTGATCGGGTGACCGCAGGCGCCGTCCTCCGCCGCACCGACCCGGCGACCAGTGCCGTCATCCGCGAGCAGCTCAACTCCGTCGTCCGCGAGATGCGGCGGTCGATGGTGCAGTCGTCCTACAGCTCGATCATCTACGAGGGCTACGACTTCTCCTGCGTGCTGATCGACGGCCAGGGGCGGCTGATCGCGGAATCCGGGGAGGACCATCCGTTCCACATCATCCCCGTCGCGGGCGCGGTGGCGGGAGCGCTGGCGATTCATGGCAGGATCGGCGCCGATGACATCCTGCTGCACAACGACCCCTACACCGGCGGCACGCACCTCAACGACGTCGCGGTGATCTGGCCGGTGCACGAGGCCGGGCAGCCGGTGTTCCATGTCGTGGTGCGGTCGCACTGGGGCGACGTGGGCGGGATGACGCCGGGCTCACTGAACGGCGCTGCGACGGACATCCTGCAGGAAGGGCTGCGGCTTAACTACCTGAAGCTGCCCAAGGAGGGCGCCTCCGAGCTGCTGCGCATGATCTTCGACAACGTGCGCGCCACGGCCGAGGCGGCGGCCGACTTCCGCGCGGTGCTGGGCATCTGCCGCGTGGCGGAGCGCCGGCTGCGCGGCCTGGTGGCGCGGCACGGCCTGGCCACCATGCAGGCGGCGGGCGAGGACATCCTGGATGCCTCCGAGCGCCGGATGCGCGCCGCGATCCGCCTCCTGCCGCCCGGGGACTACAGCCATGTCGGCTTCATCGACGGCAACGCCGCGACGCTGCACCCGCTGGAGGTCCACGTCCGGCTGACGGTCGGCGACGGCTGGCTGCGGGCGGATTTCGGCGGCAGTTCGGCGCAGGTCGCGGCGCCGCTGAACGCCGGGCCGGCGATCGCGCCGACCTCGGTGATGACGGTGGTGAAGTCGTTCCTGGACCCGCGCGGCCCCATCACGTCCGGCACGCTGCGCGCCATCGAGGTGGTCACGCCCCCCGGCACCATCGTCAACGCCGTCGCGCCGGCGCCATGCGGCGGGCTGAACGAGGTCCGGTTCGGCTGCGACGCCGCGGTGATGGGCGCGCTGGGCCAGGCCATTCCACAGCGGATGACGGGCGACGTGCGCGGCACCTCCAACCACACCTACATCGGCGGGCGGGGCTTCATCTTCTACGAGTATCCGTCCGGCGGCACGGGCGCGTGGGCCAGCCATGACGGCAACACCGCCGTGCGCGCGTTCAACGAGGGCGAGAACGTCTCGATCCAATCGACCGAGATGGTCGAGCGCGTCTTCCCGCTGCGGGTGCTGCGCCAGGAAGTCCGCCCCGACAGCGGCGGCCCGGGCCGGCAGCGCGGCGGCTGCGGGCTGGTGCGCGAGGTGCAGGTGCTGGGCGCCGACGCCCGGCTGTCGGTGCTGTCGGACCGCAACATCATCCCGCCTGCCGGGGTCAACGGCGGTGCGTCCGGCGCGCCCAACCGGTTCCGCGTGCGGCGGGATGGCGCGATGATCGAGCCGGGCGCCTTCCCGGGCAAGGTCGCCAACTTCCCGCTGCGGCCCGGCGATGTCGTGGTGATGGAAAGCTCGGGGGGCGGCGGCTTCGGCGAGCCGACCGACCGGGCCGCGGCGGCGCAGCTTGATGACTTCGCGGACGGCTATGTGACGGAGGGTGGGCGCGGGCCTTACCGGTTCGCCGCCCCCCTGGTTGACGTGACGGCCGATGCCGCGGTTGCCGCGAACCACTGCCGGGTGTCGCCCGCCTTGGGACGGGCCTTGGGTGCGGCTGTTGGCGATCTCGTCGAGCTTACCGCGGCGTCCGGCCCGGCCATGCGCCTATGGATCGAGGCGTTCGACGCCGCGCTCGATGACGGCACGGTGCTGGCGGCGCCGGCCGGGCCGCACCGCATCCGCCGCCTTGCCGGCCGGCCGTGAGCGTGCCGGCTTTACGTGTGTTCATCGGCATCGATGTCGGTGGCACGTTCACCGACCTGATCGTGTATGACCCCGGCTCGGGCACGACCAGTACGGTCAAGGTTCCCTCCGACCGTGCGGCGCCCGACCGCGCCGTGCTGTGTGCGCTCGGTTGCGCCGGGGTGGCGGCCGGGGAAGTGGCGCTGATCGTCCACGGCACCACGGTCGCGACCAACGCCCTGCTGGAACGCCGCGGCTCGCGCACCGGCTTCGTGACCACCGCCGGGTTCCGCGACGTGCTGGAGCTGGGGCGCACCACGCGGCTGGTGCCCAACAGCCTGTACGACCCGTATTTCGAGCGCCCGGCTCCGCTGATCGCCCGCCGCGACCGCCTGACCGTGGCCGAACGCACCGAGGCCGACGGCGGCATCAGCACTGCCCTGGACGAGGCGGCGGTCGAGGCGGCGGCGCGCACGCTCAAGCAGGCTGGCGTCGAGGCGGTCGTGGTCGGCTTCGTCAACGCCTACCGCAACCCGCTGCACGAGGAGCAGGCGGCGGCGATCCTGCTGCGGCATTTTGCCCACGTCACGCGCTCGACCGCCGTGCTGAACGAAATCCGCGAGTTCGAGCGGTTCTCGGTCGCGGCGATCAACGGCTACGTCATGCCGGTGATGGCGAGCTACGTCGGCCGGCTGACGCAGGCGGTGCGCGGCGCATACCCGGCCGTCGGCTTCTACACCGTCGCGTCCGATGGCGGCCTGCTGTCCACGGCGACGGCGGTGGCGCAGCCGGTACGCACCGTGCTGTCCGGCCCAGCCGCCGGGCTGGCTGCCGCGGTGCACCTGGCGCGGGCGACGGGCATCGCGAACCTGATCACCTACGACATGGGCGGCACCTCCACCGACGTGGCCCTGATCACCGATGGGGCGTTGCCGCTCAAGCGCGAGACCCTGCTGGAGGGGCTGGTCATCCGCCTACCGCAGTTGGACATCCACACGGTCGGCGCGGGGGGCGGCTCGGTGGCGGCGCTGGATGCGGGCGGCAGCCTGCAGGTCGGCCCCGAAAGCGCGGGCGCGGCGCCTGGCCCGGCGGCTTACGGCAAGGGCGGCGCCCGTCCGACCGTCACCGACGCCAACGTCGTGCTGGGGCGGCTGGGGCCGGGGCAGGAGCTGGGCCGCTCGCTGCGCCTCGACGCCGCCGCCGCGGGGGCCGCGATGGGTCCGATCGGCCGGGCCTTGTCGATGGACGCCGCTTCGGTGGCGGAGGCGATCCTGCGGCTCGGCGTGGCGAAGATGGCCGCGGCCGTCCACGAGATCTCGGTCGCGCGCGGCTTCGACCCGCGGGAGTTCGCGCTGCTGTCCTATGGTGGCGCCGGGCCGCTGCATGCGGCGCTGGTCGCGGCGGAGATCGGCATCGGCCGCGTGATCGTGCCGCCATCGCCGGGGGCGTTCTCCGCGTTTGGCGCGCTGTGCTCGGCGCTGTCCAAGGATCGGTCCCGCACGGCGCTTGCGGCCCTCAATGCCGCCAGCTTGGCGTCGGCTGCAACCGCGTTCGAGGCCATGGCGGACGGCATTCGCGCGGAGTTCGCGGCCGAGGGCGCTGCCGTCGCCGGGATGACGGCGGAACGGCAATTCGACCTGCGCTACCGCGGCCAGGCGCACGAGCTGACGGTCACCGCGCCCGCCGGCGCCGGGCTGGCCGAGGTGACCGAGCTGTTCGAGGCCGCGTTCGAGCGCCAGTTCGGCCGCCGGGACAGCAGCCGTGGCGTGGAGCTGGTCAACCTGCGCCTGGTCGGCCGCATCCCGGTCGAGGCCCCGGCCTGGACGGTTGCAGCCGGCGGCTCGGGACGGCCATCGGGCCGGCGCCGGGTGACGGAGGCTGGCGCGTCGTTCGCCTGCGATGTCTGGGAGCGCGGTGACATCCAGCCCGGCACGACGATCCCTGGCCCGGCGGTGATCGAGGAGATGTCGGCCACGACATACCTGCCAACCGGCTGGACGCTATCGGTGGGCGCAATCGGCGAGCTGCAGCTCCGGCGCGGGACCCTTGGTGCATAACTTGCGGTCTGCTGGCTCTGGCGACCTGCGGGACGGGCGTATAGGACCGCTCCCCGGTTCTGCGGATGACTGATGCCCGACAAGGCACGCTGCCACACGATCCCGCGGGCGCGCTGCAAGGTCGCCAACTGGCCGGGGCATGACAGGGCGCTACAGTAGCGCGGCAACCCTGCGGCCTAGGTGACGCCTGGGGCGCTCGCGGCGTGGCGTCCGCCCCACACTGGTCAGCGTGGTCGCCCCCGCGACGACGCGGAAACAGCGACCGGGACCTGGCTCCTGCTGCGCCTGGCCTTTGGCCGTCGTCCATGGCGGCAGACCGAGGGCCTGCTTCGCTCGATTACCGCCCTGCTTGGGGTCGATGTCGGCGTGCCGCTCGCCCTGTGAAACCGTGGCCATATTGCTCAGTCACCGAGCAAGTCCTGCAGTGCGGCGTCGATGAAGGGCCGATCGGCCGGGTTCCACATCGTCATGTGCCCCCAGATCGACCGGATGGGCCGGCACTCCGCATTCGGCATCCGCGCCACCTCGGCCTGGCTATCGGCCGGGGGGAAGTAGCTGTCGTACTCGCCGGGCATGACGATCGCCCGTGCGGTGATCGCGCCCAGTGCGCGGTCGAGGTCGCCGCCATACTGTGGGCCTGCACTGATGTCGCCATCCTCCCAGCAACGCAGCAGAGCGAGCAAGTCGTTGGCGTCAAGGTGCAGGAACCCCGGTTCCCAGAACCGCGCCGAGAACTCGGCCGCGGTCGTGGCGCCAAACTGCCGGAAGGCCTCGGTCCGGTAGAAGGGTTCGGAGAACCCCCACCCGGCATAGATCGTCGCAAAGGCGCGCAGGCCGCGAACCGGCGGCCTTGTGTAGAACCCGTCCTCGAAGGCCGGATCAAGCTCAAGGGCGCGACGCAGGGACAACAGGAAGATCTTGTTAAAATGCGCCGTCCGCGCCGAGCAGCACAGCGGGGCGATCGCGTCCATCATGTCCGGGTATTGCGCGCCCCACTGGTAGGCCTGGCAGCCGCCCATCGACCAGCCGGCCACCAGCCTGATGTGCTCGATCCCGAGCGAGTCCAGCAGCATGCGCTGCAGCCGGACGTTGTCATGCAGCGTGACGCGCGGGAAGCGCCCGGCCTCGAACGGCGCCGGGGTGTTGCTGGGCGAGGACGACACGCCGCCCGAGAGCAGGTTGGTGAACACGACGAAGTGGCGGCTGGGATCGATGGCCCGGCCACCGCCCACCATGCACAGCTCCGCCTCGCGGTCGGTGCCGGAATACCAGGACGGGATCAGCACCACGTTGTCGCGTGCCGCCGACAGCGTGCCGAGGGTCCTGTATACGAGCTTCGCCAGGGGCAGGCCCTCGCCGCCCTGCAATGCGAAGTCGGCGGCCTCGAAGGTTTGGCGACCGGTCATCGAAGCCTCTCAGGTGCAGGTGAAGATATTTTTGCGCAACGAGCCGTGCAGGCCACAGTTGGCATCCACGAGCTGGGTCACGCCGAAATCGGCGGCCACCAGCATCGGCGCGGTCGCCTCGTCCCCGCCGGAACCGCGCAGGAAAGCGGCCTCGAACGGCCCGGCGGCCGGCGAAACCGGGAGATGGTGATGTTGCATCCGTGTGCTCCAATTCGAGAAGAACGCTTCGGCAGGCTTCAGCTCACGCCATCCGCGGCCTCCTCCTGCTCGACCATGCGCAGGAAGCGCCGGGTGCGCTCATGCTTCGGGCTGTCGATGACCGACTCGGGGGGGCCTTGCTCGACCACCTGGCCTTCGTCCATGAAGATCACCCGGTCCGCGACCTCGCGCGCAAAGCGGATCTCGTGCGTGACCACCACCATGGTCATCCCGGCGTCGGCCAAGCGCCGCAGCACCGCCAGCACCTCGCCGACCAGCTCCGGGTCCAGCGCGGAGGTCGGTTCGTCGAACAGCATCAGCTTCGGCTGGATCGCCAGGGCGCGGATGATCGCCACACGCTGCTGCTGGCCGCCGGACAGGCGGTGCGGCAGGTGATGGGCATGCCCGGCCAGGCCCACGGCGGCGAGCAGGCGCAGGGCGGTCGCCTCCGCCTCGGCATGTGGCACGCCATGCACGCGGGTCGGCGTTTCCGTGATGTTCTGCAACGCCGTCAGGTGGGCGAACAGGTTGAAGTGCTGGAACACCATGCCGATCCTGGCCTCGGCCCGCGCACGGGCCAGGTCACGCACCGGGCGAGGGGGGCCGCCATTCGGCGGACGGTATCCCACCGGGCGCCCGCCGACGGTGATGTCGCCCCAGTCCAGGGCTTCGAGATGGTTGATCATGCGCAGCAGCGTGCTTTTGCCGGACCCGCTGGGACCCAGGATTACCACCACCTCGCCCTGGGCGACGCTGAAATCGACGCCGGACAGCACTTCGCGGCCGGCATAGGCCTTCTGCACGTTGCGCCCGACGACGAAGGGCTGTCCGCGCTGGCCGGGGTCGGTGCTGCCGATCAGGCTGCCGATCCAGGCCGCGTCCGGCGCCGGGGCGGGAGCGGCCAGCGCGGACGCGGGCGCGGCGGCGAAGCGGTTGAAGCCGAGCAGGCGTTGCAGGACGGAGGGACCGGACGGCACGCGGTCCAGGTCGAAGCGCCGCTCCAGCACCGATTGCAGCGCGGTGATGGCGCTCGTCAGCACCAGGTAGATGGCCCCCGTGGCGATGAACACCTGGAAGAACTTGAAGTTCTGCCCAACGATCTGCTGCGCCCGGAACGTCAGCTCGTTGACGAAGATCACCGAGGCGATCGATGTCAGCTTGAGCATGCTGATCGTATCGTTGATCAGCCCCGGCAGTATGGCGCGCATCGCCTGCGGCAGGATGATGCGGCGAAGCGTCAGCCCGGTGCCCATGCCGAGCGAGGCCGCCGCGATGGACTGCGTGCCGCTCACCGAGATGATCCCGCCCCGGATGATCTCGGCACTGAACGCCGCCTCGTTCAAGGCGAAGCCGATCAGCGCGGTGCTGAAGCTGTCCAGGCGCAGGCCGATGAACGGCAGCGCATCGAAGATGAAGACCAGTTGCAGCAATTGCGGCGTGCCACGGGTTACGAAGATGTAGAACCCGGCCGCCGCCCGAACCGCCCGGATGCGCGACATCCGCATCAGGGCCAGCCCCAGGCCCAGCACGAGGCCGCAACTCATCGCCGCGGCGGTGATCTCGACGGCGAGGAGCGCCCCGTTCCAAAGGAAACCGGAGGTGGCGTAGGTCGCGAAGTCGGCCAGCCACGCCTGCGCACCGTCCCCGGGTGGCGCGGCCCTGGCGGCCGTCATGCCCAGCATAAGCATGACGGCGGCCTGGGCGGCGATACGCGGCAGAGACCCTACTCCGTCTTGACGACCGCCGAGACTTCCATGTCCGTGTCGATCTTGTACTTGGCAAAGATCGCCTTTTGCTTGCCATCGGCTTGCATGACCTGCAGCCCATCGCGGATGGCGTGCAACAGGTCCGCGTTGCCCTTCTTGACCGCTGCACCGATGTTGAACCCGGTCATGATCTTGTAGGCGCGCTCGTAGGTCTTCGGGTTGTCCGCGGCCAACTGATCCACCACGGCCAAGTCAGTCATCATGATGTCGGCGCGGCCAGATTGAAGGAGGCGAAGGCCAGACGCCATATCCGGGTAGGTCATGACGGTGATGGCCGGCTTGCCCGCTGCCGCGCAGGCCGCATCCTGCTTCCTGGCCGCGACCTCCTCGACAGTGCCAAGGCCGACCGCGTAGGTCGCCCCGCATGAACTCTCCATCCCGGTGATCCCCTTGGGGTTCCCTGCCTGGGTCAGCGCGCCTGTCGCGGCCTGCATGTACATCACGTAATCCAACTGCTTGGCCCGCTCTGGCGTGTAGTAGAGGTTGTCCCAGAAGATATCGACCTGGCCGCCGGCAGTCGCCGGCATCAGGCCAGACCAGCCGCCAAGGAACATCTCATGCTTGATGCCCGCGCAGTCCAGCACGGCGCTGGCTAGATCGACATCCGATCCGGTCACCTTGGTGAAGTCGCTCCCGTCGCGCATCGCATAGGGCGGTGTTTGCGGGTCGGCCCCGATCTTGATGGTCTTGCCGACCAGGCTCGGGTACTTCTCGGCAAGCTTACCCGGCTCGCAGGCCGGTGCCGCCCGTGCGACCGCCGCGGCGATGGCCAAGCCCGCCATCAAGGACGCTGCCGCCACAGTTCGGGCCGCCACAGTTCGGAACATCATGCGAGCTCTCCTGCGCAATGCCTCGCGGTCGATGACGCAAGTCCCATGCCATGGGCCGGCCTGTGACGGGCTGGTTCCGGGGCCTTCGGATGCGTGCTTCTACAAGGAGGCTCATCCTCCAGCTTGACCGGAGCACCCACGCGGTGGCTCGGGAACAGCCGGGCTTACGCAAAAACGGTCCGCAGGGACGGGGCCCGGTGTTGCTGGAAAGGATGGGGACGGGTCAAGCCTGACCATGACAATCCTCCCATTCTTGTTCAAACACGACGGTCCCTGCAGGCTGATTGTGCTCTGAAAGCTGCTTGCATCCTATGCAGGTGTGAAGCGTATTTGCGCCGCAGGGGGCAGGCAGGGGGAGCGTGGTCGCTCGAAGGTCCTGATCAACGCGTCCGGACCCTCCACGACGCTGCGACCGATGCCGACCCGCAGGTTGCTGCGGCGGGGCTTGAAGGTGGGCCAGAACTGCCGGGCATAACGCATTCCCTGCGGCGTGACCTCCAGCCGGCGGCGATTAGCGGCTGCGACGCTGTAGCCGCCATCCAGCCGGCGGCTGATGGTCAGGTCCGGCAATCACCAGCCCGCCCGGCGTCACCTGCGGCCCTGGGGAGGTCCCGAATACCGTTGACCGGATGCCGGCTTGCGGAAGGTCGATGCCGTGGCGGTGGCAGACCATGCTGGCGCACGAGCACTGACCGCGGGCCTGCAGCCCTTGGCCGTGGTCGGCGACAAGGGATACGGCACCGACAAGCTCCGCACCCACTGGCAGGCGCGCGGCATTGGCGTGTGCATCCCGCCCAAAAGCAACCGCCTGGTTCAGCACCCCTACGACAAAGCCCTCTACCGCACCCGGCACCGGGTCGAGAACTCGTTCTGCTGCCTGAAGGACCACCGCCGTCTCAGCCTGCGGCTGGACAAGACGGACACCAGCTTCCGGGCGTTCGCCTGCTTCGCCGCAGCCCTGCTGAACCTGCGGCTGAAACTCAAATTTTGTCCCTAGACCCTAGGGGGTCGCTAGTAAACGGATGATCTGAAGAAAAACCGAGTTTTATACGGGTTACGAGCGCATTATATCATGCATCTATCTCTCGTCGACAAACTTTCAGGGTTTGAGAGCTGAAATGCACTTTCGGTTCCGTTGCCACCGGACCCGCCCCTCCCCGCCCCGCCCGCCTTCAGGTTGATTCTATGCCGAAATCACTAGCGGTTGCAGTCGCGTGGGTGCAAGATACCATAGAGCGAGAAGGACCACGGGATGATCCCTGTCACGAGCAGTTCCATGCCTGCGCCACAACCCATACGGGTGCTGCAGCCGAAGCTGCTGGTCTCCGTGCTCAGCCTTGGTCGGCTGGACAACGTGCTCAGGCTGCTTGAGGACACGCCCGGCTGGCTGATGGAATGCTGCGAACAGGCCGCCTGCACATGCCATCTGGTCATCCGCAACAACGACCCGCAGACCGATTTCGCGCCGTGCGCGGTCCGTATCGCCGAACTGGCCGAAGCGCTGCCGCTTCTGCAATGCACGCTGGTCACCGGGGGCCACAACACCGGCTTCGGCGGTGGCCACAACGCCAACGCGGCACTCTTGCCGGCCGATTACATCCTGATCCTGAACGATGACCTGGGCTTTCCGGACATGCGGTGGCTGAACACCGCGTTGCGCATGCTGCGCGAGGACCCGCAGCTGGCCTGCGTGGGCGCACAGGAAAGTCCCCAGCGGATCAACCCACTGTTCGCGAACGGGACACTGCCGGACACCTTCGCCGCCGGACTGATCAGTTATGCCGAGGCCTCGGTGCTGCTGTTCAGCCGGCGCGCCTTCGACTTGGCGGGCGGCTTCCACGCCGACTACCAATGGGCGATGTGCGAGGACGCCGACCTGTCGCTGCGCGTCCAGCAGCTTGGCCTACGCATCGCCCATATCGCCATCCCACACCAGCACTGGCGCAGCACCAGCTTCAACGCGCTTCCGGGCCCGGTGAAATCCTCGATCCTGGAGCATAACCGGAGCGCCTTCTTCGCCAATTGGGGCGACAGCTTCAGCGCCGGCGTGCCAGGGCGCATGGAGATCTTCGATCTGTGGAGCGACGGCATGGGCGACGTGTTCTGCGCCCTGCCGCATGTGCTGGCGCGGTTGGAAAACCTGCCGCCCGAACGATTGGCCACCGTCGTCGTCAACACCAGCCATCCGGAGCTGGCGGCGTTGTTCGGGATGCCAGGCCTGCGGGTCACCCGGGAGGCGAACCTGGACCGGCTGCGCGCCAGTTACACGCTGCAGGGGATCGCCACGCTGCGCAGCACGCGGGCGGTCAACTTCTCGCTGCCCTTCAACATGCATGCGCAGTTGCCCAGCGCGCTGGGCATCCCGGCGGCCGACGAGGCCACGTTCGGCCGCTTCGCGGCCAGGCTGAAGGCGCTGCCGATGTCGTTCGGTCTCGATCTGGCGCCGGGCGGCTATTGCGCGTTCCACACCGAATTCGAACGCGATCATGAAGGCCGGGCAATGACGATCTCGGCCACCGCCGCGCTGTTGCGCCAGGCCGCGGCCCGCTTTGGCCGCGTCGCGTTGCTGGGGCGGGAGCGGCGCATCTTCCCGCGCGAGCTGGGGCTGGGCGCCGATGTGGTCGTCGATCTCCAGGGCCGGCTGAGCGTACTCGACATGATGTCGGTCGTGGCCAAAGCCGGCTGGTTCGTTGGCATCGACTCCTTTCCCTCGCACGTCGCCGCCGCTGCCGGCGTGCCTGCGGCGGTGTTTTTCGGCGCGGTGCACCCGCTGGCGCGCAGTTGGAACGAAGCCAAGCTGTGGCCCATTCAGGCCGAACTGGACTGCCTGGGCTGCTACCATCGGCATCTGGAACCGAGCGTGCCGTTCTGCATGCGCAGGGACCAGGCCTGCACCGAGGGGCCGAAGGCGGGCAAGCTGGACGCCCTGTTGGCGGACATGGACCAGGGTCGGCGCTTCGACTGGGCGCCAATGTACGCCCGCTTCACCGCCCTACAGGGCGAAATGCTGCGTCTGCTGCGCCACCACCCCGCCCCGCCCGAGCGTCTGTTCCGCCCTTCCCAGGCACCCAACGAGCAGGTGAGTAACCTGGTCTATGCGATCACCGAGCAGGTGAGCCACCTGTTCCGGACCCAGTATCAAACCGCCGCCCTGTCGGACGTGGAGCGGCAACTGAGCGGCGTGCAGAGCGAGTTGTTTCTGGCCCGGATCGCGCTGGATGAGGCGCGCGCCAAGCTCATCATGCGTGGCAGTGCCCCGGACACACATCTGGCCACACGCATCGTGCAGATCGGCCAACTGAATTTGATGGCGGTCGATTGCCAGACCCGCGTCGCCGGGCAGTGGCTGGAGATTTCCACCAGCGAAGACGATCCACAATTGCTGCTGCCACCGCTGCATGGTCGCGATGCCAGGGTTCAGTTGCGCCTGACCGTGACGACCACCGAGCCTGGCCATGCGCAGATTTTCTGGGCCAAGGGCGGTGAGCCGTTCTGCGATGAGCGCGTACGCGTTCTAGCCACCGGCGCGGAGTCCGCCACGGTGGCCCTGATGTTCGACTTGGCGACGACTGAGGAGCTGCGGTTTCGTATCGATCCATTGACCGGTCCCGGGCACGCCCGGCTGCATGGCTCGCTCGGCGGCCTGTTCTACCTCGACGGCGAGGACAGGGCGCTCGAACCCGCAGCTGCGCATGATGCCGCACCGCCCATCGTGGCCGATCTACAACCGGAGGAGACCACCGCGCGGGGTGGACGGCGCGTGCGCGTGCGCAAGTGAGCCAGCCTTGCGCACTGCCCAGCCTTTGCTTTGTGCATGTGCCGAAGACCGCCGGCACCGCGGTCACTGAAACACTGCGCGCGGTTTATGGCCCGCAAAGCCTGCCTGCGATGACAACGCTGGATTACGCGTGCTACGGCGCGGACCAGTTGGCGGCCTACCGCTTCTATGCCGGCCACGCCTACCGAAGGGACTACACGCGGCTGTCGGAGGGCACGCTGTTGTTCACGGTCATGCGTGACCCGGTGGAGCGCGCCATTTCGCTTTACCGCTATTACCGGACGCTGGACCCCGCGCCCATGGGCGACGGCTTCATGCGCGAGGCCGTTGAGCTGGCACGTGGGCGCCCGCTGATGGAATTCATCTATTCCGATTCGCCGTTCCTCATCGAACATCTGCGCCTCGGCCAGATCCGGCAGTTCCTGCCCGACGCATTGCTGGCCGAGATCAGCCATCGGCAATTCCTCTCGCGAGCCCTCCGCGACGCCGCGATCGAGGCCGCGCTGGCGGAGCTGGCGCGGTTCGATTTGGTGCTCAGCCATGAATGGCTTGGCCTGTCCTTCGGCCGGGCCATGAGGCACCTGGGCGTTGATCTGGGCGGACGCGGGCTCGCGTTGGCCAATGTGTCCGAGGGCACGGTGGACGTCGATCGTTGCGATGTCCGCCGCGCAATGGTGGACATCAATGGCGCGGAATTCATCTGCTATGATTTTGTGCTGCGTCGCGAACGGGACTGGCTCGCGGCGGACCTGGCTCGCGGCGAACCTGGCACAGGTGGACCTGGCACAGGCGGGTCTGGCACAGGCGGGTCTGGCACAGGCGGGCCGGGAAAAGGCAGACCGGGGCAAGGTAAGCGGCACAGGAGCATGGCCGCATGACTGATGCCCTGGACCGCGTGGTGGCGCTGCCGCGCCTGGCGCCGCAGCCGATGTCACGGCCCTGCAAACTATGCGGCTCCCCGGCAGGGTTCTTCGATACCGTGGATTTTCTCAAGCATTGCGGCCATGCGACGCAATACCAATTCGGCTTGGCCGGCATCGCCGTCAGCTATTTTCGCTGTGCGCAGTGCGGCTTTCTGTTCTCACCCATTTTCGATGACTGGCCGCAGGATGCGCTCGCGCGGTTTGTCTATAACGAAGACTACATCAGGGTGGACCCGGAATATGGTGGCGCCCGGGCGGACCGGCTGGCGCGGACAGCGGCGCGGCTTCTGGCCGGCTGCGAAAGCCTGCGCCTGCTGGACTATGGTGGCGGCACCGGCCGCTTCACGGAACAAATGCGCGCGGCCGGGTTCACCCGGGCGGAGGTCTATGATCCGTTTAGCCAGCCCGTGCGGCCCAAAGGCCAATTCGACATCATCACCTGCTTCGAGGTGTTGGAGCACGCGTTGCAGCCGCGCGCGACGTTCGACGATGTGCGCGCCTTTCTGGCATCCGACGGCCTGGTGATCGCCAGCGAGTCGCTGCAGCCGCTGAATATCGAGTCCGTACGTGGCGCCTGGTGGTATATCGCGCCCCGCAACGGCCATGTCAGCACCTTCACCGTGGCCGCGATGCTGGCCATGTCCAACGGTGGTGTGTGGCACGGCAATGGCTGGCTGTGGGCATGGCAGGCGGAGATGGCGGGCGATGGTGCGCGGATCGCGCAATCCATCGGGCCTCGCGCGCTCCCGCTGCGGCTGGTGGCCCCAGTTGGCGAGCCGTCCCCAGACTGGCACCGGATCGAGGCTGGTCCCAAGGGTTCGTTCCGCTGGACCGGCGCGCGCCACATGAGCTGGCAGCTTGCAGGCCCAGGCTCGGCTGCCGTGAGCCTGCATATCGACATCCCATTCATGCTGGAGAGCCGGCCGGGCTTCGCCGCTGCCTGTGGCGTGGAGGTGAACGGCACGTTGACGCTTTGCCACCCGGGGGCGACCGCCTTGCGCGCGGAAGTGACCCTTTCGGAAGGTGCGGACACGCTTGAGGTCACGCTCTGCTGCCCTGACCTGACGGTTCCAGCTCAGGATGCCCGGCTCCTGGGTATCGCCTTGCCGACATAGGAGGGGAGTAAGAATACTCGTTACCCTAATTCTATACGGAGCCGAACTAAAAGCCTGTTTGAGATGATGATAACAACGTTCTAGGCAACGGACAGGGTATTTGGGCGTGGGCTGGCCCACGCCGCTTGAGTGCCGGTTGCGCGCAACCGGCGACTGAAGGTGGGGCTGGGCCGTAGCCTGACCCCGCCATGTTCCTTGGAGCATCGGGCGGGATGCCGGGGCAGTAGAGCAAAACTCTGAAATTGCACGCTCAAACAGGCTTCAAGTATAGCGGCTTGCATTCATCCGCAGGCTGGCTTGCGCTTATCTGCCTGATCCGGCTCACGCTCGCTGGGATTATCGGGTGCGCCTGACTCACGTCGCGTGGGCTCTTGGCCACTTTAGATGAGGGTGCCAGTGCGAATTTGGCACGGCCCTGCGGCGCTCCTCGCAGGTCCAGCCGTGAGTCATCGAAAGTAGCCAAGAACCGTCGCGTGACCCTGGGCGCGAACACGGTGGGACGGGCTTGCAATCACCAGCCCCGGCTCACGCTCGCTGGGACTGAGCCGACTGGACGGATGCGCGCCGTCCTGGATGGGGTGCCGCCGGGCAGGGAAACGGAGGGGTCTGAACACACCTGTCCGTCAGGCCGCGTGGCGGCGCCGCACCAGGCCGTCCCGGATGTAACAGGCCAGTTCCGTGGCCGCCCCTGTTTGATGGCGCGGCACGTGCAGGCTGACCGCGAAGTTCGGCAGCTCCGGCAGGCCGGAGCCGGCGGGCAGGATGTCCAGGTCGGGCGGGACGGTGGACGCCAGCCAGGCAGACACCGCAAGGTCCGCCCGCACGGTCGCAACCGTCGCCTCCATGCTGCCGGTCTCGAACACCGTCCGCCACGCCAGGTCGCGCTCGCCCAAGGTCGCCAGGACGACGGGGCGGAACGCGCAGGTGTCGGCCACCATCGACAGCGGCAGGGGACGCTTCAGGTGCGCGGCGCCGGCCTTGGCCCCGGCCCAGACGAGCCGCTCGATGCAGAGGCACTCGCCCGCAGACAGGCCGACCAGTTCCTCTATGATGGCAAGGTCAACCTGCCCCGCCGCCAGCGCCCGGGCCAGGTCCGGCGACGGCCCGCACAGCAGGGACACCTCCACCCGCGGAAAAGCGTCCGCATACGCCTTCAGCACGGGAGCCAGGCGCGTGCCCACCAGGTCGGGAGGCGCGCCGAGCCGAACCCGGCCCTCGACGGCATCCGTGGTCATCTCCGCCCATATCTCGTCGTTCAAGCTCAGCAGCCGCTTGGCCCGGCCGAACAGGCGCTCGCCGGCCAGGGTCAGCCGCAGGCCGCGCCGGTCGCGCTCGAACAGGCTGCACCCGAGCGCCTCCTCCAGCCGCTTGACCTGCTGGCTGACGGCACCCTGCGTGAGGTGGAGGGCGTTCGCCGCCGCTGTCATGCTGGCCGTGTCCGCGACTGCCACGAAGGTGCGGATCAGGCTGGTGTCGAGATTGCGCGTCATGCTTGGCATCATGCCTGCTAATGTCCGGCATGACGAACATTAGTTTCACATCAGCCCAGCAACGGACCTAGCGTGCCGCTCCCGACGGAGAAGCCCGGCACCATGGCGTCTGACACGATCTTGCCGCTTGCGTTGTTCGTGGTCGTCTCGACCATCACGCCGGGCGGCGCCACGACGCTGGCGACGGCGTCGGGGGCGCAGTTCGGGTTCCGGCGCTCCGTGCCGCTCATGGCGGGCATCGCCGCGGGCCTGGCCTCGCTGGCTGCCGCCGCGGCGGCCGGGCTGGCTGGCCTGCTGCTGGCGGCGCCATCCCTGCAAACGGCCATGCGGCTGGCCGGGTCGGCCTACCTATTGTGGCTCGCCTGGAAGATCGCGGGGAGCGGGCCGCCACGCCTGCGGGCGGACATGGGGGTGCCGACGAGCTTCCTGGGCGGGGCCTGCCTGCTGTGGCTGAACCCGAAAGGCTGGGCCATGGCCCTTGGCGCCGCGGCGTCGTTCGCCGCCCTGGGAAGCGGGCCGCTGCAGCTTGCCGTGCTGCTGGGTTCGGCCTTCGGCCTTGCCGCGGCCGTGTCGCTGTCACTCTGGTGCCTGGCCGGGCTGCTGCTCGCCCGGCTGCTGCGGACCGCGCGGCAGTGGCGGGTGCTCAATGCCGGGCTGGGCCTCCTGCTCGTCGTGTCCATCGTCCCGATGTGGTGGGAGTGACGCTCACGGGCGTGGCATGACCTCGGCGGTGATCGAGGCAGGAAACCCGCGCGGGCGTTCGGTTCGGACACGTTGAAAGCCTACACGGGTTCATTGCCCGGCAGACCCGGTGTTTACACGGTCCCGCGCCGCCGGAACGTGGCGGGCAACAAAGCCCCGGCTTCCTTGCCCGGCCCGCTCAGTCCCAGCGAGTGTGAGCCGGGTCAGGCCGATAAGCGCAAGCCGCTACGGTCAGGCTGCCGCGCTGGGGCAAGCCGGAGTCATACGCGCGCCAGTTGCGGAGCAGCGCTCCCAGCGAGCTCGTGACCTTGCGCGTCTGCTTGGGAGTGTGGCGGCGGCGGTCTTGGTTCAGCTTGAACGGCAAGGTGGGCATCCCGGGAGCTGAGAAGGAACGAGTCGCTTACATTGCCCCTGGCTGCGGTATGACAGGCAGCATCCATGTTGGGGTGGACGGCCCCACGGCGTCTTGTGCCAAGGTTTGGTTGTCAGAATCCGAACCTGGGGGACCGTTTGCATGAACCTTGAGCGCATTGGCCTCGACACATCCAAGGCCGTGTTCACCCTGCATGGCATGGGCCACGACGAGACGGCGTTCTTCGCCGCAACATGAGGCAGGCAGAGGTGGAGGCATTGGAGATGCCCAGGCCAGCGGTTGCGAACGCCATCCTCCCATGATGATCAAGCACCGGCGTTGAACGCCCATCTGCGCACAGGCGCTCAACGTCGTCCCGGGATACGGCTATGCCGAACGGGCATCAGGTGTTTCCCCCAAAAGCAAGCAGTCATTTGATCACGGCCTTTGTTCTTGGCTACCCAACGTTGCCGAGCCTGCCTCCCAGGCTTCGGCCGATGTGCGGAACCGCTGCGACGACTGCCGGACGCTCCTGCCGTCCTCCTCGTCGTAGATCTCCCAGCCATAGGGCCTGACGCCGCCCCCCTTGAGGCAGACCCGAAGCCGGAACCGCGAGTGCCCCCTGACGAGCGGAACCGGTGTCGTCACCGGATGCTGGGCCAAGCCGCGCAGCATCGCAGGTCAGCCCAACTTCAAGTTGGCTGCGGCCTGCTTGCCACGCTCGGTCACGACCTCGTAGCTGACCTTCTGGCCGTCGTTCAGGCTGTTGATCCCAGCCGCCTGCAGCGCGGTGATGTGCACGAACACGTCCTTGCCGCCGTCCTGCGGCTGGATGAAGCCGAAGCCCTTCTCCGGGTTGAACCACTTGACTGTCCCAGTCGCCATGTCTGCTGCTCTCCTGCGTAAGCGGGGGGGACCCTAACCACAACCCGACCAGGGTGCCAAGCTTGCTCAGGACGCGTGGCTGCCCAGGAGCATCTGCCATCAGTGCCCGTTGCCGTGGCTTCCGTTCGCGGTGCTGGTGGGCAGCCTGCTGCGATGGCAGAGTGGCCTTGATCGGCGGGCTGATCGAGAACGGCTGACTGCCGCATCAAGGCCAGCCGGTGTCCGGGTGCTCCAGCACGGCCAAGAGGGCGCCGGCCCGCAGGACCGATGAGGCTTCATCGTCAGGTGTCAGAGCGGCTAGCGCGAATTGGCCCCCTCTGCGGCGTTGTTGCATGGATCAGCAGTTGAGCCTGGAGAGGCTACCGAGCGATTTCAGCAAGATACCTTCGGCGTCGGCGAGGCGTAGCTGATAAAAGGTCGCAACAGCTCGGACAGGCCACCTGATCCAGAATGACCTACGCCATTTTGGCCCAAGACGTGCTTCTGGCGTAGCTTACGACACTGATGAGTCTACGAATCATCCGTGCAACAACGCGACACGGGTCGGTAAGCATGCAGATCGCGATACATCTGGACCCAGCCAGCGGCCTCAGCCTGCAGATGCAAATCTTCGAGCAGATGACCTCACTCATCCGCGGCGGCCAGCTAAAGGTCGGCGGCGGCCTGCCGAGTTCCCGCGAACTGAGCCGGCAGCTCGGCGTATCGCGCAACACGGTTTCGGAAGCCTACGAACGGCTTTTCGCCGACGGTTATATCTACACGGCGCCCGCCAAGGGCACCTTCGTCCGCTCGGTCATTCCCGAGGACGGCCTGTCGAGCGGCGCCAAGAGGATGATCGACAAGGGCGTCGCACCGATCGCCGTAAACCTGCCATTGCCTTATTCCGCACGCGGGCTGCCCGGACTTTATCATCCATCGGATCCGTCGATTGGGATCGACTTCCGCTTCGGCCGCGCCGACGCGCACTCTTTTCCGGAAAAGACCTGGCGCCGGCTCGTTCTCGAATGCCTTGGCGGCGCCGCGGAACGGATCAGCCGCTATAACGACCCTTCGGGGCTGCCCGAATTGCGCGAGCTGATCGCCGATTTCGTCGGGCCGGCCCGCGGCATCAAGACGACTGCGGACAGCATCATCATCGTCAGCGGCCTGCAGCAGGGGATCAACCTCGCCGCGCACCTGCTCGTCGGCGTCAACACGCCCATTGTCATCGAGGCGCCCTGCTACCGGGGAGCGGCGTTCCTGTTCGAGTGCTACGGCGGCAAGGTCATCCCGGTCGGCACCGACGACGCTGGCCTCGACGTCGGGAAGCTGCCCGCGCACCGCGTGAAGCTCGTCTATGTGACGCCCTCCCACCAGTTCCCGACGGGCGTGACGATGAGCCTCGAACGCCGGCTGCGGCTGCTCGAGTGGGCGGCGCGCACCGGCACCTACATCCTCGAAGTCGATTACGACTCTGACTTCAGATACGAGGGTCCGATCCTTCCGTCCCTGCAATCCCTCGACCGCAACGGCTGCGTCATCTACCTCAACTCCTTCTCACGGTCGCTCGGTCCCGGCCTGCGCCTGGGCTACATGATCCTGCCAGACGACCTCATCCATGCCGCGACGACCCTTAAGGGATTGGTTGACAACGGGTGCCCTTGGCTAGAGCAGGCGACGCTCGCGCAGTTCATCCGCAACGGAAGCCTCGCCAGCCAGCTAAAGCGGGTCCGCCAGACGTACATGCGCCGGCGCGACGCCGTGATCGAGTCCATCGGCACGCACTTCGGGGAGGCGCGCTTGAGCGGAACGGAGGGCGGCACGCATATGCTTTGGCGGCTTCCGGACGCGCTCGGCAACGCCATGGGCCTGCAGCGCCATACCCGGGCCATCGGAGTAGGGCTGCATCCCCTTGAGGGAGGGGCAGTCCTTCATCACCAGGTTTTCCCGAACTCCGATCGGGTTGTCGTATTGGGCTACACGCATCTCACCGAGGCGCAGATAGCGGAGGGATTTGCGAAGATCGCGGGAACTCTCCGGGCCTGAAATGCCCGAGCTGGGTGCAGCGAGTGTCGTGGCGAACGACAAAGCGGGATAACCTTTATTGCAGACCATGCTGGCGACGTGAGGCGTAGCCCCCAATCATAAGCAGGATGCGCAAGATCACTTCAGATATCGAACGCGAATAGTCGAAAGCGCGTTTGCCGCCGATTACCGGCGGCCTACAAGAGACGGCTCGCAGCCAAGGTAGATGACGCGTGATCTGAACCCTGCCACCTTCATGTGCAAACTCGTGCCCGGCTGCTTGGACGGCGTGCAACGCTTGATCAAGCCGCATTGGCAAATCCCTGTGGAACGCCAGGGCTGGCATACGCTGGACACGAGAACATGGGTCCTCCAGCGTATGCCGTCCTGCACACGCACACTGGCCCATCGAATACTCAGCCACTGGACCTTCCGGCAGTTGAGGACGGCCTTATTCTTGCATGGGCCAGCGCAGACTTCGCTGGAAATGTGGCTCGGCGTGGCCCGCTTGAACCGTGCCGGCATTACCTCCTTGAGGAGCCGACCATGTTGAACTCCAGCGAAACCCATATTGTCCGGGGCGCCTGCCCGCAGGACTGCCCGGATACCTGCGCCTTTCTCTATCATGTGCAGGACAGCAAGCTCACCAAGGTGACGGGCGATCCCGACCATCCGATGACGCGCGGCGGCCTGTGCGTGAAGCTCAAGAACTTCGCCGAACACCACTACCATCCCGACCGCCTGTTGCACCCGATGAAGCGCACGGGACCCAAGGGTTCCGGCCAATATGAGCGCATCACTTGGGACGAGGCGCTCGCCACGATCAAGTCGAAGTGGACCGGGATCATCGACCAGTACGGCGCCGAGGCGATCATGCCGCATGCCTACCTTGGCAACCAGGGCACGGCGAACGGCCTCACGGCCGGCGACGCCTTCTTCAACCGCCTGGGATCGACGGTCGCCGAGAAGACCTACTGCGAGTCCGGTTCCTCGACGGCATGGGTCATGACGGTCGGGCCGACCGGCGGCCTCGACGTCGAAAGCCTCGCCTACTCGGACTACATCATCGTCTGGGGCATGAACATGGTCTCGACGAACCTGCACGGCTGGCCGTTCGTCCTGGAGGCCAGGGCGAAGGGCGCCAAGGTCGTCGTGATCGACCCCTACAAGTCGCGCACGGCGAAGCAGGCCGACTGGCACCTCGCCATCAAGCCCGGCACCGACGGTGCGCTTGCCCTCGGGATGATGAACGTCATCATCGAGGAAGACCTCTATGACCACGACTATGTCGAGAAGTACACGCTCGGCTTCGATGAGCTGAAGGCGCGCGCCGCGGAGTTCCCCGCCGAGCGCGTCGCAGGGATCACCGGCCTCGCCGTGCAGGACATCCTCACGCTGTCGCGGGAGTATGCGAGGGCGAAGGTCGCAGCCATCCGCGAGGGCGTCGCCGTCGAGCGCAGCCCGGGGGGCGGCGACGCCGTCCGCGCGATCACCTGCCTTCCCGCCCTCGTCGGGGCGTGGCGGCACCCCGGCGGTGGCGCGGTCGAGATGCCGATCTACGAGTTCCCGATGAGCGTGGCGCACGTGTCGCGGCCGGACTGGATCAGGCCCGGCACCCGCGTCGTCAACGAGCTCGACCTCGGGCCGGCACTCACGGGCAAAATCCCGCTCGACCCGCCGATCAAGTCGGTCTTCGTCTATAACTCCAACCCCGTGTCGCAGGCGCCGAACGCCGGCGAGCTGGTGCGCGGCCTGATGCGGGAGGACCTGTTCACCGTCTGCAGCGAGCTGTTCCTGACGGACACCGCGAAGTATGCCGACATCCTGTTGCCGGCGACGATGCAGGCCGAGCAATACGACATCATGGTGACCTGGGGGCACCTCTACCTGCAACTTAACCTGCCGGCGATCCCGGCGCCGGGCGAGTGCATGCCCAACATCGATATGTTCCGCCGGCTCGCCAAGACCATGGGCTTCGATGACGCCTATTGGGACCTGACGGACGACGAATGGCTGACGCTCGCCTACGACTGGAATGCGCCGGCGCTGCAGGGCATTACCCTTGAAGTCCTGAAGCGGGACGGGTGGAAGCGCCTCAACGTCGGACTGCCGGCGGAGCGCGCGCCGCATGCCGAGGGCAACTTCAAGACGCCCTCAGGCAAGTGCGAGTTCAAGGCGAGCATGGCGGAGAAGGGCAACTTCGTCCTCGATGTCTGGCGCTCTGGGTACACGGGGATGCAGGAGGGTGGCTACGTCGATCCGGTGCCCGCCTACATACCGCCGCACGACCATGAGGCCGAGGACCCCGCTGCGGTGCCGGGGCGCTTCCCGCTCAGCATGCTCTCGCCGAAGCCGCACGCCTTCCTCAACACCCAGTATGGCAACGAGGAGATGCAGCGCCGCAACCAGGGTGAGCAGCGCATCATGATCAACCCGGCCGACGCCGAGACGCGCTCGATTGCCGACGGCGCCTACGTCCGCGTCTATAACGACCGCGGCACCTTCGAGGCGGTCGCCATGCTGAGCGAAGATGTTGGCGCGGGACTGGTGGTGACCAATGTCGGCCACTGGCCGGGCCTGAACAGGACGGGCACCGCGGTCAACTCGACCACGGCGCAGCGTCACGCCAACCTCGGCCAGGCCGGGGCCTACTCGGATAACCTGGTTCAGATCGAGGCGGTCCCCGCGGCACTGGCGGCGATGGCGTACACGGCGGCGATGTCGGTGGTCCCGGCCGAGTAGCCGCCTGCATCGGAGCGGCCGCCGGGTCCCGGCGGCCGTTGCTCCCGAAACCACGGCGACGCGGAACGAGGCCGGCGGCTTACGGCGATGCATGGCCTCCGGGGTATCCACGCCGCACATCGTCAACGACAGCCGCCGCCTATGCCTGTTTACCAGTGGCGTGGAGCGACCGCGGCCGGGGCGCGTCAGCCCGCTGGCACCATGGAAGCTTTCGAGGCTGGCACTTCTGCCGGCCGGCCGGGCGTCCGAGGTCGAGGCCGGTCGAACAGCTCCGCCCTTCGGTGGAGCGCCAAACGATCGTGTGCCGATGCACTCGGTCCCAAAGCACGATCAGAAGGAAACGAGGTCAAGATGTCCGATAGTCTGACGATGACTGCACCCGTGACCAAGTTCGGCATGAAAGCCGCCAAGCCGATCGAGAGCGACCTCGACGGCTGGAAAAAGATCAAGGGCCACCCCACGATGAAGACATGGATCGAGTATACGTCCGAGGACGGCTCGATGATCTCGGGCTGGTGGGCCGCCACGCCCGGCACCTATCATGCGACCTATGCGGCGCCTGAGTTCGTGCACATGATCGAGGGCGAAATCATCATCACGCCCGACGGTGGCCAGCCGGTGACGGTGAGGGCCGGAGACGCGTTCGTGGTCGAGGCGGATTTCAAGGGCACCTGGACCATCGAGAAAGAGGTGTTCAAGCACTTCTCGATCAAGCTGAAGTAGAGCCGTCTGCACCGGCTGCCACGCTTGGCGGCCGGTCGGGCTGAGACATGGCGGCCGCACATGGCCCGAGTTTTCATGTGGCTTTGGCCGGTCCTGGGTGGGCTGACGGGGGGCTGGGTGGCGAGGCGAGTGGTGCGTTGCGCTGGCGGGTCCCGCTAGGAGATTTCGCCATGCCCCGCCTGCCGTCCCGCTTCGCGTGCGTTGCGCGTCCAGCACGAGGCCGGACTACCCCTGCTTGTCGGTGCTGACGTGGGAGTAGGCGATAAAGGTGTGTATCGTGGGTGCGATAGGACCAAACCCCTAGTCTGGATCGCAGTTCCAACCTTACCCCGCCTGCCTGGGTCCAGCCATCCCAAACGGACCGGCTGCAGCGTGCAGGAGCGATCCCGACTTGCATCGACATAACCTAACGTGACTGTCCCCGTCCCGCCGTGGTGTCCTTCGAGTGCAAGCAGAACCTGAAGTCATCAATGCAAACCAATACCCCACGATCCGTTCCCCAGCATCCGGCGTTCACGCTCGACCAGGTCGCAACCATCATGAAATGGAACTGCGCGCGTCCGCTGGGCCTACGCATGAGGATCGTCACGCACCACCAGGACTTCCTGGAAGTCGCTGAAATCTTCCTTCGCCACCCTGCGGCTGTTCTCTACTCCATGAACCCGACGGACTGCGGCACGGTGTTCCTGGCCCGGTCGTTGGGCGGGGCATGGGAGCTGGGCACATTGGAGCTGGCGCTGGCGAAGGTGCCCATCTTGGAGGGGATGCGGCTGGGCACCTAGCGGCGCTCGATCCTGCGGCCGTTGCCAGACCTCCCGCATCCTTCGGCCCACCGGAGGCGTCCGTCAGGAAAGCGCCGGCGCGGACAGGACCATCCCCAAAACCAAGCCGGCGCTCATTGCACACCGGGAGGCGACGTGGGCGGGCGCACCCTGCCCGGGGTCGGCAGCGGGCTGGATCAGGCGTGGATGGCGCTGCACGCGCTCGTCTGCCGGGGCGGGTCACCACGCGACAGGATTGCGGCGGCGGATAGCGAGGTCCCCGGCGGCGGCACGGAGAAGGGATGCAAGCGAGCCTCAAGCCATGGCGGACGGGGGCGGCATCAGGCGATGAACGCCTGGACCGGGCAAGCCGGCCTTAATGTTGCCAAACGCATTCGGTAGGCGTCCAGTCCTAGATGCGCGGCCCTGTCCGCCAACTGCACGGCAGCCCCACCTCTAGGATCAATCTTGCACCGACGTGACCTCCTGCTGTCGAGCGCGACCCTAGCCGCAGCCTCCGTCCTCGGCGGCGCGGCAGGTGCGTCGGAGCCTGGGCCGGGCACTGGCCCCTTCGACGGCGCTGCCGTGCGCCGGATGGCATTGGCATTGTCCAAGCAGCCCTATGCCGCGCCCGACACCGCCCTGCCCGGCCCGGTGGACAAGCTGACCTACGAGCAATACCGCGCCATCGCCTACCGGCCGGACCGCGCGCTGTGGCGGGACGGGCTGCCGTTCCAGGTGCAGTTCTTCCCGCGCGGGTTCCTGTACCGGCCGGCCATCGAGGTGTTTGAGGTCGTGGACGGCCAATCGGCGCGCGTGCCGTACTCGCCCGACCTGTTCGACTGGCCGGACGTGGCGATGCGCCTGCCAGACCTGGGATTCGCGGGCTTCCGCCTGCACGCCCGGCTGAACCGCCCGGACGCCTTCACCGAGGCCGTGGTGTTCCTCGGCGCCAGCTACTTCCGCGCCGTCGCCAAGGACCAAGTGTACGGGCTGTCGGCCCGCGGCCTCGCCATCGGCACCGGCAACCCGCGGGGGGAGGAGTTCGCGCGCTTCCGCGCCTTCTGGCTGGAGCGCCCTGCGGCAGGCGCGGCGTCGCTGGTCGTGCACGCCCTGCTGGACACCGCCAGCACCACCGGCGCTTACCGCTTCACCATCCGCCCCGGCGAGACCACGGTGTTCGACGTTGAAAGCGTGCTGTATCCCCGGACCGACATCGCCGAGCCTGGCCTGGCGACGCTGACCAGCATGTACCTGTTCGGCCCCGCCGACCGGCCGCGCGATGATTGGCGCCCCGCCGTGCACGACAACGACGCCCTGCAGATGCTGACCGGCGGCAGCGAGGCGCTGTGGCGTCCGCTGGCGAACCCGGTCGATCTGCAGGTCAGCACGTTCGCCGACGCCAACCCGCGCGGCTTCGGCCTGATGCAGCGCGCCCGGGCGTTCGCCGACTACCAGGACCTGGAGGCGCAGTACGAGCGGCGGCCCGGCCTGTGGATCGAGCCGATCGGTGACTGGGGCGCCGGCGCCGTGGACCTGGTGGAAATCCCCACCGCCAATGAGACCAACGACAACATCGTCGCCTTCTGGCGTCCGAAGGAGCCGCTGCGCAAGGGTGGGGAATACAGCGCGACCTACCGGATGCATTGGGGCTGGGACGCCCCGGTGCCCTCTAAGCTGGCCCGCATCGCCGCCACGCGGTCCGGCGCCGGGGGCGAGCGCGGCAGCCGGGTCTTCGTGCTGGACATCGTGGGCGACCCGGTGAGGGGCCTGCCGCCCGACGCCAAGGTGCGGCCCGACATCACCGCAAGCGCCGGCAAGGTCGGCACCGTGTTCAGCGTCCCCAACCCCGAGACCGGCGGCTGGCGCGTCAGCTTCGAGCTGCAGCCGGACGGCGCAAAAGTGTCGGAGCTGCGGTGCGTGCTGCTGGGGGAGGCCGGGCCGCTGTCGGAGACCTGGCTGTATCGCTGGACGGCATAGTGGACATCGAGGCCCCACCGTTCAGGACGCTGCCGGACGACGCGCCGCTGGATATGCCGGTGCAGGACTTGCGGGCCGCCCCCGCACGCGGCCCGGCGCCGCCGACGCGCCCGGCGGGGCTGCTCGCGCGGCGCATCTTCGTGGTCGGCGGTGCCGTGGGGATGACGGGGTATGCCGCCTACTGGATGTATTGGGTGCTGAACGGCGGCGGCGAGAGCGTGCTCGGCTGGATCGTGCTGGGCCTGTTCACGGTGCTGTTTGCCTGGATCGCGCTGGCCTGCACCAGCGCCGCGGGCGGGTTGTGGTCCATCCTGCGCCGCGGCGGGCTGGGGCTGGGGATCGATGATGGCCCGCTGCCGGCGCCGGGCCTGCGGACCGCGCTGCTGATGCCGACCTACAACGAGGACCCGGCGCGCGTGATGGCCGGGCTGCAAGCCACCTGGGAGTCGCTGGACGCCACCGGCCACGCTGGCGCCTTCGATCTGTTCATCCTGAGCGACACCACCGACCCCGACGTGTGGATCGCGGAGGAGGCGGCGTTCTTGGCGCTGCTCGACCGGACCGGCGGGGAGGGCCGCATTCATTACCGGCGCCGGGCCAAGAACACCGAGCGCAAGGCCGGCAACATCGCCGACTGGGTGCGGCGCTGGGGTGCGGCGTATCCGGTGATGCTGGTGCTGGACGCCGACAGCGTGATGGAGGGCGCGACGCTGGTGCGCCTGGCCTGCGCAATGGAGCGGAACCCCGGCGTCGGCATCCTGCAGACCCTGCCGGTGATCGTCGGCGCCTCGACGCTGTTCGCGCGGATGCAGCAGTTCGCCGGGCGGGTGTACGGGCCGCTGATCGCGCAGGGGATCGCGTGGTGGCATGGGTCGGAGGGCAACTACTGGGGCCACAACGCCGCCATACGCACCGCCGCGTTCGCTGCGGCGGCCGGGCTGCCCACCCTGCGCGGGCGCACCCCGTTCGGCGGCCACATCCTGAGCCACGATTTCGTGGAGGCCGCGCTGATCCGCCGGGCGGGCTGGGCGGTCCACATGGCGCCGGGGCTGGGCGGCAGCTTCGAGGAGGGGCCGCCGTCGCTGACCGACGTGGCGGTGCGCGACCGGCGCTGGTGCCAGGGCAACCTGCAACATGCGGGCGTGCTGGGGGCGGCCGGGCTGCACCCGGTCAGCCGGCTGCACCTGCTGATGGGGATCGGCAGCTACGTGACCTCCCCCCTGTGGCTGCTGTTCCTGCTGGCGGGGGTGCTGATCTCGCTGCAATCCAGGTTCATCCGGCCGGAGTACTTCCCGGAGGGGCGGTCGCTGTTCCCGTCCTGGCCGCAGGTCGATCCCGTGCTGGCGAAGTGGGTGTTCATCGGCACCATGGCGGTGCTGCTGGCGCCCAAGGCCATGGCATACGCCGCCCTGCTGCGGGACGGGGCGCTGCGGCGCGGCTGCGGCGGCATGGTGCGGACCGGGCTGGGCGTGCTGATTGAAACCCTGCTGGGCGGGCTGGTCGCGCCGGTGGCCATGCTGATCCACACGGGCGCGGTTGCCGGCATCTTGCTGGGCCGGGACGGCGGCTGGGCGGCGCAGCAGCGGGACGACGGCCGGGTGCCGTTCCGCCAGGTGTGGCGGGGCTACTGGCGCTTCACCGGGTTCGGGCTGCTGCTGGGCGGCGCGGTGTGGGCGGTGTCCCCGGCGCTGTTCGGGTGGATGCTGCCGGTGCTGCTGGGACTGGGGTTGGCGATCCCGCTGGTGCTGCTGACGGGCAGCCGCGGCGCCGGGCTGGGGCTGCGCCGGCTGGGGCTGCTGAGCACGCCGGAGGAGCGGCAGACGCCCACGGTGCTGCTGCGCGCCGCCGCCCTGGCGCGGGAGCTGCGCGCCCCGTCCGAGCCGGCCATCCCGCGCCTGCTGCGCGATCCGGCGCTGCTGGCCCGGCACCGCGCCATGCTGCCCCCGCCACGGCCCCGCGGCCAAGGTCCTGTCGATCCGGTCCTGGCAGTCGGCATGGCCAAGCTGGCGGATGCCGACACGGTCGAGGACGCCATGGCGTCGCTGTCCCGGGCGGAGGCGGCGGCGGTGCTGGGCCAGGCGGCAGGGCTTGATGGCCTGGCCAGGTTGGGCTGCCAACCCGTGCTGTAGCACCCCGGCTTAAAATCTGGGTTGAGCGGACGAGGTGGCATCCCCGGCAATGGCTCGGTTTCGATCGTCCGTCCAACCTCCTAATTTTGCATGTCCGCGGCGGCCGGGCGGCAAGGGGGGCATAAGCAGGAATTTCTCGCTCGCCTGCCTCGGCAGGCATGGGTTTTTCACGCCGCTTTGAAACTGATCGATGCAACAACGCCCGGCCAGCCACCAATTCGACGGTGCCGGCACTACGCTTCTTACCCAGACTATCGCGCTACAGGCGGCGCAGCCTCGACCCCGATGACCGTCTGCATGACCTTTCCCGATCGCCAGAGCCGCAACTCCGCCTGCTCGCCAACGGCGCAGCACGCCATCGCTGTCATGATATCACTGCCGCGCCGGGTCAACTGCCGATCAATGGCCAGTAGGATATCGCCAACCTTCAGGCCAGCGCGTTCGGCGGGGCTGTTGCGGGCGATCCTGACGATCAGGCGACCGACATCACCGGAATCCGGCAGCGGCCGCGCCAGTTCGGTCTTCACTCCCAGCCACCCCCGCCCTGGGGGCGGGACCTCGCGATCCACGAAGGAGGCCGAATTCAGCGCAACCAAGCTGGACGGCAATGATCGGGGTGCCGCGGCTCCCGTAAGCTCAAGCGGTATGGCAGCCATGGGGTTGCGATCACCTGCGAAGTGACCTGCGGGACCAGCAATGGGCCGCCCTGCGCAATGCAAGGCTTCGTTCGCATCCTGGCCGGCCCGAGCACGGCCGAGCACGAGCAGGTCCACGACCCGGCCTGCGACCCCTCGCAGCAACTCACCGTCCGCCGTGCTCAGCTCGGCTGGCTGCTGACCCATGACCGAGACTGTTCCGAGCCGGTAGCCGTCCTGGTCGGCCAGGGCCACTCCCGCATAGAACCGGATAAACGGCGCTTTCTGGACAAGAGGGTGCCGGTTGAACCTGACGTCGGCCAGCGTGTCAGGCACGACGAGGGTACCGGTGTCGGTTGCGATGGCATGGTGGCAGAACGAGAGATGCCGCGGCAGCTCGACGACGTGGATGCCAGTGGACGCCTTCACCCATTGCCGGTCCCGGTCGATGAGGCTGATCAGCGCAATCGCGGTATGCAGGCTGCTGGCCACGAACTCGGCCATTTGGTCGAAGTGCGGCGACGCCGGGGTATCGAGAACATTGTAGCTCGCAAGCGCAGCGATGCGGGCAGTCTCGATGACTTCAAGCAGGGGCAAGGGGACGGCGGCGTGCTTCATCGGGTTCTCGTATGTTCGTTTCAGATTGCTCCCCAGGGGATGAAGTTTCAGTAAACCCTGCCTGGAACATGCTTTCTGAGCGCGATTCAAGAAGCGCCATCTCCGAGCACCACCGGAAATCGATAGAGTTTGGATGGTGAAAGGGTTTCTTGTTTTGGGTGTTACTCTGATCTGAACCGCGCTAAATATTTACGGTGCGTCATCCTATCAGACGCCAACGCCCTGGGACGCGAAAGCCGCGGCAGGAACCGGGCAACGTCGTCATGGCCCGCCGTAGTTCGGCTGGGTGTTCAAGCGCAGCGCCGTCCAGCGCCCGGCGACCGCGGCCAGCGCATGCCAGGGCGTCCAGTCGGCTGACCAGAAGCTGAGGTGCAGCGTGCCCGGGTCCTGCCGCAGCACGGGGTGGTGGCCCAGGGTGGCGTAGCGGCCCTCCTGCACGCCGCGCAGCACCTCGGTGGTGCCCCAGTGCTGCCACAGCCAGCGCAAGGCGTTGTTGCAGGGGCCTCGTGATAACTTTGCCATCTTAGTGGGTTAGCCTACACGGATAATCCGAAGATAATCAACACCTACAATGAGTTACTGCGTTCATGCACCAACGCCTATCGCAGTCACAACCGACTGCAGGATGGGTCACTCCGCGTTGCAGCCGTGCCTCAATGAGGGCTAGGCTGCAAGTAAGCTGCTGGAATGCGGCAACCGGGAGAGAGACATGAGCCATTCCCTGCATGGCAGGCGCGATTTACTGGCCGTCACGGCCGCCGTCACCGCCAGCCTATCGATTGGCGCAACGGCGCGGCCTGCCGCTGCCCAGGGTGCCGTCCGCTACTCCGTCGGAACCGAGGCATCGAAGCTCCGCGCCCCGGCGAACGCCACCGACTGCCATTTCCACATCTACGACAGCCGCTTCCCGCCGGCGCCGGGCGGTCTGCCGGCGCCGGACGCCTCGCCGGCGGATTATCGTGCGCTGCAGGCGCGGACCGGCACGACGCGCGGGGTTGTCATCCAGCCCTCGCTGTATGGCGTGGACAACCGCCCGACACTCGAAGGCATGGCGGCGCTGGGTCCGAACTTCCGCGGGGTCGCGGTCGTGAACACCTCCGTCACCGATGCCGAGCTGCAGCGGCTGCACGGCCTCGGCATCCGCGGCATCCGGTTCAACCTGGCACAGGCCGGCGCCACCACGCTTGAGATGCTGGAGCCGCTGTCGCAGCGCGTGGACGCGCTGGGCTGGCACTGCCAGGTCAACATGCCCGGCGACAAGATCGTGGCAGCCGCCGACACCTTCCTGCGCATCCGTGGCAAGCTGGTGTTCGACCATCTGGCTCACTGCCCCCAGCCGGACGGGGTGCAGAGCGACACGTTCAAGCTGCTCCGCCAGCTTCTCGACAAGGGGAACACCTGGGTCAAGCTGTCCGGCGCCTATGCCGACAGCAAGGTCGGGCCGCCGGGTTACGCCGATGCCAGCGCCGTGGCCCGGGCGTTTGCCGCCGCCGCGCCCAGCCGCATGGTCTGGGGGAGCGACTGGCCACACCCGACCGAGAAGCTGGACAACAAGCCAGACGATGCGGTGCTGTTCGACCTGCTTACGGACTGGGTGCCGGACGAGGCCGTGCGCAAGCGGGTGCTGGTGGACAATCCTGCAGAACTCTACGACTTTCCGAAAGCCTGACGCGACCCGATATGGCGGCTTATGGGGCGGTGGGGCGTAGCCGGGTTGATGGCTGAGACCGCGCGGGCCGGGAGCTCTACTCGATCCTGACATTCCTCAACCTCGACTACGACGCCCCGGTTGCTTGCCTGCCAGGCCTGTCGTCGCCCGGGAACCCGCCGCGCCATGCGCCGGTCAAGTCCGGCGATTACCTGCTGAGCCGGTTCAAGACGGTGCAGGGGTATGCGCCGCCGTAATCCCGCAACCACCTGCCGCGCATGACAGGAGGCCGGCGGCGATGCCAGGCTGCCACAGGCTAAGCCGCCATGGGCCAAACCCCGCAAGATTGCGGGCATGGCGGCGCGCGGTCCGTCCAGCCAAGGCTGCCTGCTCTCCTCACCTGACCTGAAGGTTCGACCTTGATCCCACGTCATCCCCTCGAACCGGCATCTGCCGCGGACGGCTTGCGCAAGGTTCGCAGGCCCTTCGGCGCAACCAAGTGAGCATCCTGCTCGTCAAGTCGGGTGGCCCGGCGGCGTTGCCCGAGTGGCGCCGCCACTTCGCCGAGGCCGCGCCAGGCTTGGCGGTGCACGGGTGGGACGACCCGGCCGCGGACCCGGCGCAGGTGCATTATGCCTTCCCCTGGGAGCCGGAGCCGGGCCGGCTCGCCGCGCTGCCGAACCTGCGCCTGATCGTCTCGCCGGGCGCGGGGGTGGACCACATCACCCGCGACCCGGCGTGGCCCGCGCACCTCCCGCTGGTGCGCATGGGCGGCGAGGAGCCGGCGCAGCGCATGGGCGAGTACGTGTGCCTCGCCTGCCTGGCGCTGCTGCGGGACTGGCGCCGGATCACGCTCGCGCAGGCGAAGGGGCGCTGGGAGAACATCGAGGCGGGGCGTTGCGCGCCCGAGGTGACGGTAGGGGTCATGGGACTCGGCAACCTCGGCAGCAAGTCGGCCATGATGCTCGTGGCCCTCGGCTTCAGCGTCGTCGGATGGGCGCGCTCGCCCAAGGCGGTGCCCGGCGTGGAGTGCCATGTGGGCGGGGCCGGGCTGGACGCCTTCCTGCGCCGGTCGGACATCCTGGTGTGCCTGCTGCCGGACACCCCGGACACGCGCGGGGCGATCCGGGCGGAAACGCTGGCCTTGCTGCCGCCGGGTGCGGCGGTGGTGAACGCGGCGCGCGGCCCGCAGCTTGTGTGGGAGGACCTTGCGGCGGCGCTGGACGCGGGCAGGGTGAGCGGCGCGGTGCTGGACGTGTTCACCGAGGAGCCGCTGCCGCCGGGCCACCCGGCGTGGGCGCACCCGCTGGTGACCGTCACGCCGCACCTGGCCAGCCTGGCCAGCCGCCGGTCCCGGGCGCACTACGTGGCCGAGGTGATCCGGCGGCTGGAGGCAGGGATGGCGCTGCCCAACCTGTTCGACCCCGTTCGCGGCTACTGAACCGGGGCGGGCACCTCCGTGTCCCGGCAGGGGAGTGCCTTCTGGTCCGGCCGCAAGCCAGCGCCGGGGCTACCCCATGCCGGGATCAGGCACCTAGAACTCCAGCAGGTTGTCCCGAAAGTGCGGGTGGGCGTAGGCCATGCGAACCAGCCCCCGCCGCTGCAGCGCCGGCACCAGCCCGTCGGCAACCTCGGCGACCGTGCGCCGGCTGACATTGGGCAGCGAGAACAGGAAGCCGTCGCCGCCCACCGCCTGCATTACCTCGCCCATCTGCGCCGCAACCGCGTCGGGCGTGCCAACCAGCTCGACCGACTGCACCGTGCTGTCGGGGTCCGCCATAGTTTCGCGCAACGTCCGGCGGCCTGCCTTGCGCAGGAACTCGTTCAGGCTCTGCTGGTGGCCGTTCGTGGTCAGCTCCCCGAGCGGCGCATCCATGTCCAGCGCCGCGAAGTCGATGTTGGTGATCTTGCTGAAGTGGGCGAGGCGCTGGTCCATGCGCCGCACCGCCCACTCGGCCCGGCGGGCGCGCTGCGCCAGGGCGTCGTCCTGGGACTCGCCGATGATGGGGGCGATCAGGAACAGCAGCTTGCAGCCGTCGGGGTCGCGGCCCTGCGCGGCGGCGCGGGCGCGCAGGTCGTCGCGGTAGGCCCGCATGGCGTCAACCCCCTTCACTGCGGCAATGATGGTGTCGGCGTGCAGGGACGCGAACTGCCGCCCGCGCGGCGAGCCGCCGGCCTGCGCGATCACCGGGCGGCCCTGCACGCAGGGGCCGGAGTTCAACGGCCCCCGCGATTTGTACCAGCGCCCCTCGAAGTCGATGGAGTGCACCCGCGCCGGGTCGGCGAACACGCCCGTCTCCGCGTCCGCCACGATGGCGCCAGGCTCCCACGAGGCCCAGAGCTGGTTCACGAGGTCCATGTACTCGTCGGCCATGTCATAGCGCAGGTCGTGCTCCGGCAGGCCGTCCAGGCCGAAGTTGCGGGCCGCGACGTCGGAGCTGCCGGTGACCATGTTCCATCCGATGCGCCCGGACGACACCTGGTCCAGGGAGGCCACCAGCCGCGCCAGCAGGTAGGGCGGATAGGCGAAGGTGGCGAAGGTCGGCACGATGCCGATCCGCTGCGTCGCCTGGGTCAGGATGCTGGCGACCACCGAAGGGTCCTGCCGCGGCACGGACAGCGCGTTGCGCAGGTAGATGTCGCGCGAGCTGCCATAGCTTTCGCCGACGTAGGAGGAGTCCTCGATCAGCACGTAGTCGAAGCACGCCCGTTCCAGGGCGCGGGCCAGGTCGATGAACAGCTCCGGCACGCGCCAGTCCGCACCGATGCCGCCGGTCCACGGCTCGTTCCAGGCCTGGGCGCTGGAGCCTTGCAGGAACCAGCCGAGGTGGAAGGGGTGGGGCATGGGCGCGGCGTCCTCCGTGCAGACTGGCGTGCAGGCCGGCCGGCGACGCAAGCAACGTACCAGTCGTGACCCTGGCCATGACCCCGCATTGCTGTCGCCCAAGCTGATGGGCAACTTGATGCTGCGTCGGATGATGGGCGGCGACTCCCGCCAGCCACTACTGCTACCGTCCTTCGCCGGACGGCACGCGCATCCTGTTGGGGGGCCGCAACGGCAGCATCGCCGGCGATCCAGCCTGGACGGTTGCAGCCGGCGGTTCGGGACGGCCATTGGGCCGGCGCCGGGTGACGGAGGCTGGCGCGTCGTTCGCCTGCGATCTCTGGGAGCGCGGCGGCATCCAGCCCGGCACGACGATCCCTGGCCCAGCGGTTAAAGCCCAAGGCTGTCCCTGATCCGCCCGTAGGCCATGCGGGCGCTCACCACCGTCCGCCACAGGCCATGGAACGGGATCGTCTTGAGGTCCGTCACCGGCATGTCCAGGTCGCCCGGTGCGGCGCCCCGCACGCGGGCGGCGATCTGCGCGCCCATCGCCGTCGCCATCGCCACGCCGCGGCCGTTGTAGGCGAGCACGGCGATCACGCCGGGCGCCGGCTCGTGGAAATGCGGGTAGTGGTCGGGGCTGACCGCCAGTTGGCCGTTCCAGCCATGCGGCCAGCGCACCGGCTTCAACCGGGGCCACAGGGCCTGCGCATAGTCGATCAGGTATTGATACCCGGCCCGGCCCACCACGTCGCGGGAGGGCGACCGGCCGCCCATCAACAGCCGGTTGGAGGCGTCCATCCGGTAGTACACCGTCATGCCGGCGATCTCGAACAGCACCGACCGGCTTGGCATCACCTGCGCGGCGAGGTCGTCCGGCAGCGGCTCGCTCGCGGCGATCATGCTGTAAACCGGGATGATCGAGCGTTTGAGACCGGGCCAAAGCCCGTCCGTGTAGCCATTGGTGCACAGCACCAGCCACGTCGCCTCGACACGGCCGGCCGGCGTCGTCACGCGCCATCCGGCGGCGCCGGGCTGGACGAGCAGCGCGGGGCTGCTGCCATGGATGCGGGCGCCGGCGCCCTGGGCCGCACGGGCCAGGCCGCGGGCGTAGGCCAAGGGGTTCAAGTTGCCGCCCCGCGGGTCGAGCAGGCCGTTGCGGTATCGTCCGGCGCCCGTGGCCTCGGCCATTGCAGCCTTGTCCAGCACGCGGACCGGGGCGCCATGCGCCAGCCACGACTCGGCCGTGCGCTGGATAGTCTCGGCGTTGCCCCGGTTCTTTGCGGCGCGGATCGTGCCGCCGCGGTGCGCCCCGCACACGATTTGGTGCCGCTCGATCAGGTCGAACACGCGCCCTGGCGCAGCGCCGGAGAGGCCGACCATGCGCCCGCCCATCGCTGCGCCGAAATCGCGCACGACCTGGCCGGGGTCGGCCTTCAAGCCCGGGTTCACCTGCCCGCCATTGCGGCCCGATGCGCCCCAGCCGACGTCATGCGCCTCGACCAGCCTGACGGCCACGCCCTGCTCGGCCAGGTGCAGCGCGGCGGACAGCCCGGTGAAGCCGCCGCCCACGATCACGGCGTCCGCGCGCACGTCGCCCTCCAGCCTCGGCGTTTCGGGCGCCGGGCCGGCCGTGTCGGCATACAGCGGCCGGAGCGGGGGAGACCGGGCCATCAACCGCCGCCCAGGCACGCCAGCAGCGCATCGCGGACGGGCGGCAGGCTTTTGTAGGTGGCCATCGCGCCGGGCAGCGCGCGGACCGCCGCGGCCAGGTCCGCCGCCGCGCCGGGCACGGCCAGCACGCGGCGGAGCGGGTAGCTGTGCACATGGATCGCGAACAGCACGAACCCGCAGCGCGGCAGCCGCATCAGGGTTTGCCGCTCGACGCGAAGGAACAGCGTGTCGGGCACGTTGGCGGGGGTGATGGCTGGGTCGTGCGCGGTCCGGTGCTTGCCGCCGGTCTGGAACAGCGCGCCGTCGTCCACGATGCTCCAGTTCAGCCGCTCGGCCACCTTGCCCGGCGCGAGCGCCCCCATGAACCGGTCCACCGCGGATGACAGCCGGTCCGCATACAACGGCACCGCCTCGTGCACATCCAGCAGCGGGCGGCCGATCTTCTCATCCAGCCGCCACCGCGACGGCGCGCACAGGATGGCCGCGCTGAGCACCGGCGGCCCGCCGGAGGTGTCGATCAGGCACAGGTCTTCTTGCACGAGCCGGCCCGCCAGTTCGAGCGGGTCGCAGGCGGGGCGGCCGATGTCCCAGGTCTCGCCTGTCAGGCCGTTGCGCAGCAGGGCGCCGTCGCGCGTGAACCATCCGGGGCTGCGGCGCGGCAGCAGTTCCGCCATCACCTCCAAGACCTCGGTCCCTGCGGCGTCCGATCCCCGCCCGGCGGCGAACACGTCGGCGTGCCGGGTTGCCAGCAGGCTTCGCCGCTCGGCCATCTCGGCAGGGTAGCGGTCGTCGATCTCGACCAGGTTCTCCGGCGCGCAGCCGACCAGGCCCAGCGTCATGCGGAACGGCCCGGGGCTGAATGGCAGCAGCAGCCGCTCCGGCGGCAAGGGTGGACTCGGCATGATACCAATGGCCCTCCGCTTTATATGTTACGATTTTGCATCAGATCCGGTGCCGTCATTGCGGGCCGGCTTCGGCGTGGCAATCCAGGGGGTGCAAGACCGGGACCGCAGCCCGTGATCCCTGGATTGCCACGCCGAAGCCGGCTCGCAATGACGGCGGCAGACCTGGTGCGGCAGCGTCGAGGGTCAGAGCAGATGGCGGTCGGTATAAAGCACACCGCCCGATTGTATCCTGGATGCGGATTTAGGGTGCACGGCCCCACAGCAGCGGGCAAGCTCAAGCCGAGCATCGACGGTGCCCCATCCTGAGAGGGCCTCATGTTATCGGCGGACCAGGTTCAGGCATTCGGCCGGGATGGCTACATCGTCGTGGATGACGTCGTGGCGCCCGGCCTGCTGGCGCGGCTGCGGCAGGATTTCAACGGCTGGGTCGAGGAAAGCCGCCTGCACCGTGCCCCATACGGCGAAACGATCGACGGCCGCCCCCGGTTCGACCTGGAGCCGGGGCACACCGCCGCCGCGCCGGGGCTGCGGCGGGTGTCGTCTCCGGCCGAGGTGTCCGAAGCGTTCCACGAGGCGATGACCCGGTCGCGCATGGTGGACGCCGTTGCCGGGCTGATCGGACCCAACGTCAAGCTGCACCATGCCAAGATCAACTCGAAGCTGCCGCAGACGGCGACCAAGGTCGATTGGCACCAGGATTTCCCGTTCACCCCGCATAGCAACGACGACCTGGTGACCGCCCTGCTGATGCTGGACGAGGTGACGGCGGAGAACGGCCCGTTTGAGGTCCTGCCAGGCAGCCACAAGGGGCCGCTCGAAAGCCTGTGGCATGAGGGCCGCTTCACCGGCGCGGTTGACCCGGCAACGACGGAACGCTGCCGGGCGCGGGCGGTATTGTGCACCGGCAGGGCCGGGTCGGTCTGCCTGATGCACACGCGGCTGCTGCACGGTTCCGCGCCAAACCGGTCGGACAGGGCGCGCACGCTATACATCGCCGTTTACTCGGCCGAGGACGCCATCCCGCTCAGCGCCAACCCGCTGCCAAGCCGTCATGAAGGGTTGATCGTGCACGGCGAGGCGACAGGGTCGGTGCGCAGCGTGCCATTCGCGATGCGGCTGCCGCAAAAGCCGAAAGGCGCATCGTTCTTCGCGCAGCAGGCGGCGGCCGACTAAGCAGGCTTGCGCGGCTTGTCACACAGATGGCCTGCGCTCGTGCCAAGCCGCGCAAGCCTGCTTAGGTTCTCATCTGTGCGCAAACCTGCAGAGGTTTGCTTAGGTTCCGCATGCGCACCGATGGCATCGCCCTTGCATGACCCTCGGCGCCGGAAGCGTCTGGCATGCCCCAGGCTTTGGTATCGCAAGCGGAGGGTGGCGACATGAACACGGCGACCCTCGACCGGCACGCAGCGCCGGCGCTGCAGGAATCGGCGTTGCAGGACGCAGACCGCCCCTACGTCGAGTTCGTCGCCCTGCAAAAAAGCTATGACGGCCACAGCCTCGTGGTGCGTGATCTCAACCTCAAGGTGCGGCGGGGCGAGTTCCTGACGCTGCTGGGGCCATCCGGGTCGGGCAAGACGACCACGCTGATGATGCTGGCCGGGTTCGAGGCGCCGACCGATGGCCGCATCTTCCTCGACGGCGCGTCCATCGAGGCGCTGCCGCCGCACAAGCGCAACATCGGCATGGTGTTCCAGAACTACGCGCTGTTCCCGCACATGACGGTGCGGCAGAACATCGCCTTCCCGCTCAGCGTCCGGAAGTGCCCGCGCCTGGAGATTGCCGAGCGCGTGGACCGCGTGCTGCGGACCGTGCGCCTGTCGGGCCTGGAGGACCGCCGCCCGGCGCAATTGTCCGGCGGCCAGCAGCAGCGCGTGGCGCTGGCCCGCGCGCTGGTGTTCGAGCCCAAGCTGGTGCTGATGGACGAGCCGCTGGGCGCGCTGGACAAGCAGTTGCGCGAGCAGTTGCAGATCGAGATCAAGCACCTGCACGAGCGGCTGGGCGTGACGATGGTCTATGTCACGCACGACCAGGGCGAGGCGATGACCATGTCCGACCGCATCGCCGTGTTCAACGAGGGCCGCATCCAGCAGCTCGACGACGCCGCCGGGCTGTATGAGCGGCCGGCCACGTCGTTCGTCGCGCAGTTCATCGGCGAGAACAACCGGCTGCCCGGCGCCGTCGCCGGCCGCGACGGGCCGCGCGTGCGGGTGCGCCTGGATGGCGGCCCGGAGGTCGAGGCGCTGGCGGTGTGCCCCGGCGAGCCGCGCACGGTGCTGTCGATCCGGCCGGAGCGGGCGATGATCGATCCGCCGGACTCCGTCGGCGGCAACCGCTTCGATGCCCGGGTGGAGGAGATGATCTACCTCGGCGACCACCGCCGCGTGCGGCTGGCGCTGGCCGGGCGGGACGACTTCATCGTCAAGGTGCCGGCCGGCCATGCCCATGGCGACCTGGCGGTTGGGGCGGCGGTGACGGTGGGCTGGCACTGGAACGACTGCCGCGCTCTGGATGCGTGAGGCGGCGTTGGAACGAACCACATAGGGGGACCACAGCGATGTTGAGCCGGTTGACGTGCATGGGCGCCTTGGCAGCCGCGGGCCTGCTTCTGTCCGCCGGCGGCCCGGCGCGGGCTGCCAGCCTCAACATCGTGTCCTGGGGCGGCGCATACCAGCGCAGCCAGGACGAGGCGTATTTCCGGCCGTTCGAGAAGCAGGACGGCGGCAAGATCGCCACCGAGGAATACAACGGCGAGATCGCCAAGATCCGCGCCATGGTCGAGAGCGGCAACGTGACCTGGGACGTGATCGACGTCGATACCCAGACCGCGTTGCAGGGCTGCGAGGATGGCCTGTTCCTGAAGTTAGACTGGTCGAAGATCGGCGACGAGAAGAAGTTCCTGGAGGGCACGACGACCGACTGCGCCGTGGGCACCATCGTGTATTCGACGATCATGGCCTATGACGCGGACAAGCTGAAGCCCGGCCCGACGATGCTGGCCGACCTGTTCGACTTGAAGAAGTTCCCGGGCAAGCGCGGCTTGCAGAAAAGCCCATTCGTGAACCTGGAGTTCGCGCTGATGGCGGACGGCGTGCCGCGCGAGCAGGTGTATGCGATGCTGAAGACCCCGGCCGGGGTGGACCGGGCGTTTAAGAAGCTCGACACCGTCAAAAGCCAGGTTGTTTGGTGGGAAGCCGGAGCGCAGCCGGCGCAGTTGCTGGCGAGCGGGGAGGTCGTGATGACCACCGCCTGGAACGGCCGCATCTATGACGCGGCCAAGACGGACGGCAAGAACTTCAAGATCGTTTGGGACGGCCAGGTCCCGGACTACGATTTCTGGGTGATCCCGAAGGGCGCCAAGCACCTGGACGACTCGTACAAGTTCATCGCCTTCGCCAGCGACGCGGCGAACATGGCGAACCAGTCCAAGTACATCGCCTATGGCCCGACCAACGCCGAAGCCATCCCGAAGATCTCGCCGGGCGTGCTGGCCGACCTGCCGACGGCCCCCGCGAACACTAAGACCGAGCTGGTGCAGGACTACTTCTTCTGGGGCGACCACGGGGAAGAGCTGCGCAAGCGGTTCAACACCTGGCTGGCGCAGTAGCCGCCGCACGTGTCGGCTAGCGTCCGGGGCGGGGCCGCGTCCCTCGGCGTCCCGGCTGTGGGCAGCCCTGGCATGGGCAGCCCTGGCATGGGCAGCCCCGGCTTGGACAGCGCCGCGCTGGGCGACCAGGTGCGGCGGGCCGGCCGGGCGCGGCGGACCATGGCGCTGCTGCTGGTGACGCCCCTGCTGCTTTATGTGGCCGTCATCTTCATCGTGCCGCTGGGCGCCATCCTGGCCCGGGCGGTGTACGACCCTGACATGGCGACGCTGGCGCCGCGCACCGCCGCGGTCCTGTCTGGCTGGGACGGCCAGAGCGTCCCGGACGAGGCGGCGTTCGCGGCGATGGCCGCCGACCTGAAGGCCGCGCAGGCCAACCAGGCGGCCGGCACCATCGGCAAGCGCATCAACTACGAGCTGCCCGGCGCTCGCAGCGCCGTCATCGCCACCGTGCGCCAAATGGGCCGCCTGCGCCAAGGACCCTACAAGGACGCCATGATCGCCGCCGACCCGATCTGGGGTCAGCGCGATGTCTGGGCCGTCATCAAGCGCGCGGAGCGGAGCCTGACGCCGTTCTACCTGCTCCAGGCCATCGACATGCACCTGGACGTGGACGGCCGGCTGGTGCGCGTGCCGCCGCAGGACGCGGTGTTCGTCACGGTGTTCGCCCGCACGCTGCTGATTGCCGGGCTGGTGACGCTGGCGACCCTGGTGCTGGGCTACCCGGTCGCGTTCCTGCTGGCGACCCTGCCGGCGCGGGTGCGCAATCCGTTGCTGATCCTGGTGCTGCTGCCGTTCTTCACGTCGCTGCTGGTGCGCACGACGGCCTGGGTCGTGCTGCTGCAGAGCCACGGCGTGATCAACGACACCCTGATGGCGCTGGGGGCGATCAGCCAGCCCTTGCCGCTGATCTTCCATCGCGCGGGCACGCTGATCGCGATGACGCATATCCAACTGCCGTTCACCTTGCTGCCGATCTACAGCGTGATGAGCGGCATCGCGCCAGGCCTGACGCGGGCGGCGCGGTCGCTCGGGGCGACACCGTTCGTGGCGTTCTGCCGGGTGTATGCGCCGTTGACGCTGCCGGGGGTTGCGGCGGGCTGCCTGCTGACGTTCATCCTGTCGCTTGGGTATTACATCACGCCGGCGCTGGTCGGCGGTCCCGATGACCAGATGGTCAGCTCGTTCGTCGCGTCCTACATGAACCGCGAGTTGAACTGGGGCATGGCGTCGGCGCTCGGGGCGTTGCTGCTGGTGATCACGCTGGCGATCTACTTGGTCTATGCGCGCCTGCTCGGCGTGGACCGCGTGCGGTTCGGCTGATGGCGCAGTTATCGTACAGCACGCCGGCCTACACGACTGGGGCTGAACGGGCGGCGCGTGCCGGGCTGTGGGTGTTCTCCGTGCTTGTGCTGCTGTTCCTGATCGCGCCGATCCTTGCGGTGGTGCCGCTGTCGTTCAACTCGCAGCCGTTCTTCAACTACCCGCTCGCCGGGTTCTCGCTCCGCTGGTACCAGGAGTTCTTCGGCAGCCCACGCTGGACGGGAGCGATCCGCAACAGCCTGGTCGTCGGGGCCGCCACGACGCTGCTGGCGACTGTGCTCGGCACGCTGGCCGCGCATGGGCTGGCCCGGCGGGATATGCCGTGGCGCGGGCTGGTCACGGGGCTGCTGATCTCGCCGATGATCGTGCCGGTGGTGATCACGGCGGTGGGCATGTACTTCTTCTTCGGCCGGCTCGGCATCCTCAATACCCTGGCGGTGCTCATCCTGGCCGACACGGCGCTGGCGGTGCCGTTCGTGGTGATCACCGTGACGGCCACGCTCAGCACCTACGACGTGAACCTGACCCGGGCCGCCAGCAGCCTGGGCGCCGGGCCGCTGGTGACGTTCTTTCGGGTGACGCTGCCGCTGATCCTGCCCGGGGTGATCTCCGGCGCGCTGTTCGCCTTCGTCACCTCGTTCGACGAGACGGTGCTGGTGCAGTTCCTCGCCGGCCCTGACCAGCGCACGCTGCCCAAGCAGATGTTCACCGGCATCCGGGAGGAGGTGTCGCCGACCATCACCGCCGCCGCGACCGTGCTGATCCTGGTGGCGACGCTGCTGCTGGCCGCCGTGGAGCTGCTGCGCCGCCGTTCAGAGCGCCTGCGGGCTTGAGGTATGCCGCCCCTTCGCGGCAAGGCAGCCGGGCGTGACCTGGGGACCGCGCTGGCTCCCTTTCCCTCCGGGAGAGGGCTGGGGGAGAGCCAAGCCGGCGGTGCCGCACGAAGTCGCCGAACGTGACGGGAAACGCCAGCTCTTCGCCATCGCTGAACGGATCGCGCCCGAGCCGATCCCCGAGCCGGGTCACGACGATCGCGAAACAGAGGGGGTCGAGCAGCGGCAGCTCGTCCATCAGCGGGCGCAATAGTTTCCCATCCTGGGCCGTGCCATGCCCTCGAACTCGGAAACGACCTCATCGCAAATAGCCATGGCGCGGGGTCTCCGACCGCTCATACTCGTTTACACCGCTCATTTTCTGTTGTAAATATGAGCCTTGGCACATGAAACGAGAACACGGAGGGGCTGAATCACAACCGTGATATGTCGTATTATCGAGACAAACGACATTCCGGCCGTCGTCGCGGTGCTCACGGATGGCTATCGCGACCAGCGCAGCCGTTCGTTCTGGGAACAAGCGCTGGCCCGCCTTGTCGCGCGTCCCGCGATCGCGGGATGTCCGCGTTTTGGTTATCTGCTTGAGAGTGACGGCGCGGTGGTCGGCGTGATTCTGCTGATCTTCGCGCATGTGCCAAGCCCCCGCGGCGTGGTCCTGCGCTGCAATCTTTCCAGTTGGTATGTGGCCGAGCCATTCCGGGCATTCGGATCGATGCTCATAACACGCGCTCTGCGGCACCGTGAGGCAACGTATCTCAACATCACGCCGGCGCCGCACACCTGGCCCATCCTTGACGCCCAGGGCTTCGTCCGCTTTTGCGAAGGCCGCGTTCTCGCCCTGCCAATGTTTTCGCTGCGCGGCCGGGGCACGGTCGTAGCGGCGGCCACGGCCGAACCCGGGGACGACATCGACCCGGCTGAGATCGCCCTGCTGCGCGACCATGCGGCCTGGGGCTGCATCTCCGTCGTCTGCACCGAAGGCGGCCGGCGCTGTCCTTTCGTCTTCGCGCCACGCATCCGCGCGGGCATCGTCGGCCTCGCCGTGCTGACCTACTGCAGGGGTCTCGCCGATTTCGAGCGCTGCGCCGGCCCGCTCGGCCGCTACCTGGCCCGGCGCGGCTTCCTGCTTGTGGTCGTGGACTCAAATGGACCGCTCGCGGGCGTGCCGGGGCGGTATCAAGCGATGAGGCCGAAATACTATCGCGGAGCAAACCGCCCCCACCTCGGAGACACCGCCTTCACCGAGCGGGCGGTGTTCGGTTCCTGATCAGACGACCGCAACACCGTCCCGGTCACCAGCCGTGCCGTTGCGTGGTCGAACAGCACGCTCGGCCGGTGGGTATCGGTGGAGTTGCCTCGCCCTCATGGAGCCTTTCATGCTTTTGCAGGAGGTATGTTCCATGCCCATCACCCGTCCCCCGTGTTCACCGGAGTTCAGGCGGCAGAGTGTTGACCTGGTCCGTGCTGGCCGCCAGCCAGAAGACCTTGCCAAGAAGTTCGAGCCGATGGCGAGGCCGATCCGCAAATGGGTCGCGCTGGCCGACGATGGCGCGTGAGGTTGTGCTGGGTCCGCTGCCGCTGGTGCTCATGGCAGGGGCTGCGCCGGACGCCGTGCATGCTGCCAACAAGGCGGCTGCGAGGGGCGACACGGAGATGCCCGGTAGCGTTGCCTCTTAAGGCAACACGCGCCGGATGGGTTTACCGTGTCGCCTGATAGCGCCGGGCAAGCTGTTCATCAAGATGAGCACCGTCCGGCCCGAAACGCAGCAGGCGCTGGCCGAGGCGGTGAGGCAGGCGGGCGGCGCTTTCGTCGAGTGCCCGGTCGGCGGCACCACCGGGCCGGCGCGCTCGGGCCAGTTGTTGCATGGATCATGTGACGGCGCGCCTCATTGGCCTTATAGGGCATTGATCACCCAAAGAACGAAGAAGCGGCCCTATACGCTCCGCCGCCTAATCAAGAAAACTTACCGTCTCCGATTTTGCACCAACACCCTTATCCAGGGCTGCTGAATTTTGGCGGCAAAAAGTTCATAGTTGTTTTACTGCCGAATTGTGCGGCTTACGTGGCAGTAACATAAGCAATAAGGCGTCGACGCAGGTCCAGGCGTTCGTGTTTTATGCGCCGCTCATATCGGCGCAGGCACCCTGGTATGCAGCCTCCTACCATCGACAAATAAGGCTGCCCACACGATCGGCGGGATCAACAAATGCGCCGAACCGATCTGGTTTGCGCGTTGATGGGCGGAATGGTGAACCCATATTGCCCTTTTATGCGCTGATCGGCCTGATGTGCGGCGTGCTGTCGCACATCTGGAGAACCTACGTGCTGAAGATTTTTGTGACCGCCCTGGCTATGGCGGTCGGACTGGCCGACGTCACCCCGGCGCTTGCGCTGCAAACCACCGTCACGCAGGTGGACAAGAACGCCAACGGGTCCATGACCTACCATTTTGTCGTCAAGCTGGACCCGGGCGAGACCTTGATGCCCGGCGCGACCAAGGAGACGGGCGACTTCGTGACCATCTACAACTTCTATGGCCTGGTTGACGGGTCGGCCAAGTCGCCGGCGGGCTGGGAGTTCTCGTCCGAGGAGTTCGGCCGGACCCCGACGCGCAATGGTTACCCGGCGGTGCTGCCGGTGGATGTCCCGAACACGCCCAACCTGACCTGGGCCGTGACGAAGCCGGTTGCCGCCGGGTCGCAGATCGACGGCTTCACCGCCACGACCAGCATGGCTGGAGCCGTAGAGGGCGAGTACACGGCGCTGGTCACGCGACAGGTGGCTGCGGTTCAGGGGGCCGTCGCCGGATCACCAGGGACGGCAGCCGGGCCATCCAAGCAGGCGCTGATCGGCGCCCTCCCCACCCCGAGCTTCCTGGCTGCCGCCAAGTAACATGGCCACGCCGGGTGCTGCGCCAAGCATCGCTTCCGTGCAGCACCCGGCAATCGCTAGCAGAGCACATACCTTGTTTATGCAAACAGCAAATGATGCTTATCGAATAGTTATCGCCGAGCAGATAAGTTCTCGTGTCTCGGGAAAGCGGTGTTCCCATGGAGGCATCGGGCAAGCAATGCGCGGCCATCGTCGTCGTGCATGGCGTCCTCATCGCATCACCGAACGGGTCAGCCCCGTCCAGACCCTGTCCCCATCAGGAGCCGTCCTGTGTTCCAAAACGTGAATGTTGTCTTCGCATCCTGTGCCGAACTGCCGCCCGCTGGACGGCCCGCATGCGAATAAGCTTTGGCCTGTCCGCCCTGGGACGCAGCGCAAGCAATCAGTCCGCCGGCATTCTTCTGGGGGTCAGGGGATCGGTCACAGCCTTGGTGACGCCTTTCCATGACGGACAGGTGGATGGCGCCGCACTGGCGGCCTTGTGCGAACGGCAGATCAGGCGAGGAACCACGGCCCTCATCGTCTGCGGCAGCACGGGGGAGGCCTCGGCGCTCGCGCCCGCCGAGCACGCCCGCATCGTGAGTGCAGCGGTGGAGGCTGCCTCGTACCGGGTGCCGGTCATTGCGGGCTGCGGGGCGCCGGCGACCGAGGCTGCGGCCGACTTGGCGGCACTGGCAGCGCGGAATGGGGCGAGTGCCGTCCTGTGCGCGCCGCCACCCTACTCGCGGCCGACACAGGATGGCATCGTGGCGCACGTCAGGGCGGTGGCGCATGCGGCCGACCTGCCCGTTGTCCTCTATGACGTGCCTGGCCGCGTCGGGACGGCCATCACGGACGAAACCGTCGCGCGCTTGTATGACAGCGGCTTGGCCGTGGCGGTCAAGGACGCTGCTGGGGACCTCTCGCGGCCTGCGCGCCTGCGTGCCCTCTGCGGCGCCGGGCTGATCCAGTTCACAGGCGACGACGCGACTGCGGCGGCGCACCGGGCCATGGGTGGGCATGGGTGCATCTCCGTCTCCGCCAACCTGGCGCCGGCGCTGTGCGCGGGGATGCATGCCGCATGGGACCGGGCCGACCTAGCCGAGTTCGGCCGGCTGCGCGACCTGCTTGCGCCGCTCCACCAGGCCCTGTTCCGGGAGAGCAACCCCATCCCGATCAAGGCCGCCCTGTGCATGGCGGGCTTGTGCGACGGGGCGCTGCGCCTGCCGTTGACCCGCGCGTCGAGCGCCACCCTCGACGTCTTGGGTGTGCTGCTCCCCGAACTGATCAGATCCGAAGACGAAGCGGCCAGGCTGCCTCGGCTGACCCTGGTGACATAGCGCCATGCTGCGCCTGACCGACGCCGGAGTGCCGGTGCAGATGGCGCTGGTGCTCGCGATCGCGCTGGTTGCGGCTCCAGTGGTCCGGACTGTGACCGTGGGACTCGACGCCACCCTCGGCCGGGTCTGGCCGTTTTCGTTGGCAAGGTGCCACGCGCCGGCATCGCCGGGCTGCTTCGAGCGGTTGCTGCCGTCTGCAACGGGCCGTCCGACCCGGCATATCAGGACGGGGAGCCTATGAGCGATCCGCGTCGAACCCTGGCGGACGACCTGCCAGGCTCGCTTGATCCGGCCTCAAGGCGACGGGCCAGCCGGTTCCTGCTGCAGATCCTGCTGCTGACGAGCCTCGTGTCCTGGCCCTACCTTGCTCACAAGCAATCCCTGCAGGAGCTCATGGCCAGCCTGACCTCCATCTTCGCGCTTGGAGCGATGTTCAGCGCGCTGTTCACCTCGCTGCGCCGGGAGCCTTTCGCGACAGGCAGCCTCAACGGCTGGGATGAAGTGCTGGTGTTCATCGCCCTGTCCCGGCTTGCAGATGCAGCGATGCAATTGCAATCGTGAATGACGCGCGATGCTGCGGCCGAGTTCAACGGGTGGCGTGAGGGCGATGGAGCGCCTTCCTCGACGAGCCAGCATGGGACGAGCCAGCATGGGACGAGCCAGCATGGGACGAGCCAGCATGGGATGAGCCAGCATGGGATGAGCCGGCATGGCATGCTTCCACCCGGCGGAAACTTCCCGATGCGGCAGTCCCAGCCAGACGGGTTTGCCGGGAGGACGAGGCTCATAGCGGGTGCGCTCCTCCGTGAGGCGGTTGTCGGATTGCTCCTCTGGACGGGGGCGGCGGAGGTGGCCAAGGTACGCCTGGCGCTCCATCTGGCTGCCCTATCCGCAACGTTTCTCTGGACGCGCAGGTTCGGGTCGATGCGTCCCATGATCTGGAAAGTGACATTGATGGAAAACACGCTGCTGTATCTCGGGGAAATTTGCTTCAGCAATCTTATGCTTGCCGGTTTTGGCTTGGCCCCCTGGTGGTCGCCTATGACCTGACGCGTGTTCATGTGCAGCATATGCGGGAGCAGCAGTGATGCGTGAGCCTGGCACGATGCTCCCTACGGCGCTGCAGGCAGGAACTCGCGCCTTTTCCATAGAGGAGCATGAGCTTGCGTTGCGATGGGGTGATCTTGCCAGGCCAGCAGGGTACCAAGTCTCCGTCGCCCTGGATGTGCAAGGGGCCGAGGAGCTGCTCGTGGTCCATTGCCCGGGGCGGCAGGCGCCGGCATTCGCGCTCCAAGCCCTGCATTCCATGATCGTGCTGATCGATTGCCTGGGCATGACGATGCGGTTCTCAACGCTTGCCGAGGCGCTGATAGCCATGTCGCCAATGCCTAAATTGCATCGGCGTGACCTGCTGCATGGCGAACGGACGACCTGCCTTATGGAGCTGCCGGGCTTCCTGACCACGAAGCGGTCCGGCCTCGGTCACCGCATCATCGCCGCAGTTCGTCAAATGGGGAGCTGCCTTTGACGACAAGCCCACGAAATCAGGCATTATGTCGTGGCATGCCGCGTCTGGATACAGCAGGCAAGCCCAGGCCGAGGCCGCCATGAACAGGTGGGAGCAGGTGATCGGCGACGAGTTGCGCGCGCACTCGGACGAGCGCCGGGCGACCGTTGCAGGCGCATATTGAGCTTTTGACCGAGCATGGCGAGGCTTTGACATGGCTCTGCCGGTCGGTCATGGCTGATGCTTATGAAAGAGGGGTTTCAGGCGCGAGACGATGTTATCCGCGCCGACCCTGCGCTTGACCTGCCCAAGCGGGCAGTAGGCGGGAGGCGGCCGCAAACGCACCGTGGGATCGACAGCCAGGAGATCCCGATGACCGCAGCACCCGATTTCGATCCGCTCAAGCAATTCTCCGCATCGCTTACCGGCCTGGTGGCCGCTGCGGCGCGCTCCGTCGTGTCCGTCCACTCGCACCGCGCGCTATCCTCGGGCTTCGTCTGGAAGTCGGGCCTGATCGTCACCGCCGACGAAGCGCTGGCCGAGGAGGGTGAGGTCGCGGTCACGCTCGCCGGCGGCAAGCGCATCGCAGCTACTGTCGCCGGCCGCGATCCGACCACGGACATCGCGCTCCTGCGTGCCGATGCCGGCGACGCGACGGCGATCGCGTTCGATGCAGCACCGCCGGCCGCGGGCGCCCTCGCCGTTGCCGTGGGCGGTCAGGACGGCTACCCCGTCGCGGCGCTGGGGATTGCTGCGATCTCCGGTCCCGCCTGGCGCTCGATGCGCGGCGGCGAGATCGATGCGCGGATCGAGCTTGACCTTTCGTTCCGCCGGCAGGCCGAGGGCGGCTTGGCGCTTGACTCGGATGGCCGGGCATTCGGCATGACCGTGTTCGGGCCGCGCCGGCGCGTGCTCGTCATTCCTGGCGCGACGATCGCGCGGGTTGCGGCGCAGCTTGAGGCCCGCGGCAAGGTCGGGCGCGGCTACCTCGGCCTCGGGCTGCAGCCGGTGCGGCTCGATCGGGACGGCGGGGTCGGCGCGATGGTGATGAGCGTCGACGCCGACGGGCCCGGCGCCAAGGCCGGCGTCCACCAGGGCGACATCATCGCCGCCTTGGATGGCAAGCCGATCGGGTCGGTCGGCTTGATGCTGCGCGCGCTCGGGCCCGCCAGCGTCGGCACCACCGTCGCCCTGTCGCTGCGGCGGGGCGGCGACACCTGCACGGTCGATCTCGTCGTCGGCGAAAGGCCCTGAGCCTTGATCGACGGCAGCGCCGAGGCCAACGCGGTCGTCATCGCGCTCGCGGTCGATGACCCGGCGCTCGCCGACCGGCTGACGGCGCTGCTGGCCGACGTGCCGGGCCTCCGGCTTGCAGCCCCCGGTGAGCGCGCAGATGTCAGCCTGGTCGGGCCGAACGGCGGTGATGGCCTCGCCGACCTCGACCAGCCCCTGACGCCGCGCGAGGCCGAGGTGCTGACGCTGCTGGCTGAAGGCGCCTCGAACAAGGTGATCGCGCGGCGGCTCGGCATCTCGGTCCACACCGCCAAGTTCCATGTCGGCCAGCTCTTGGACAAGCTCGACGCGACCGGCCGCACCGATGCTGTCGCGCACGCGGCGCGGCTTGGCGTTCTACATCTCTGAGGCCCTCGATCACGTTCGATCCTGAGATCCTGCCGCCCGCAACCGATGATGAGCGTGCTGCTGCGGAGGAGGCGCCGTTTGACGCCTACTCGGGCATGGTGGGCGCAGTCGCCGATCGCGTCGGCCTCGCGGTCGTCCCAATCGGCAGCGTTGGAGGGATTGGGCGATGTCGTTATGCCTCGCACGCTGCCGTGGCCCGGCCGAGCCTGCCAACCTGACACCGCCCCGTACGGGTCACCGGAGTTCACGTGCAGGCCAAGCACGGACGGCCGATACAGGACGTTGAGGCAACCCCCACGCCGCGGTTTCGTATAATGCCGGAAGGTCAGCTTACTCGGGCGGCACTCAAGCAGCAGGAAGCATCGATGAACAGCGACACCTCCGCGTCCACGACACAGCGCAGCGGACACCCTATCTTGCGCATACTCACCTCCTTCCCAATTGCCTGCTTCACCAGCGCGCTGCTCACGGACATCGCCTATGTGCAGACGACCAATGTCATGTGGGTGGACTTCTCCGCTTGGCTGCTGGCGGCGGGAATGGCCGGCGGCGTGGTGGCGGCCATCGCGGGTGTCGTAGGTTTGGTCACTGGTCGCCGTGGCCGCACGCAGCGGTCCAATTGGACCATCATCCTTGGTAGCCTGCTGGTCCTTGTAATCGCCTTTTTCAACAACTTAGTGCACACCCGCGATGCCTGGACCTCGGTCATGCCAACTGGCCTTGCACTATCAGCCGTCACCGTCCTGATCATGCTGGCGACCGTCTGGCTCGCTTCCAGCACAGGTCGTCGGCAGGGGGTGGCAATGCCAATCTCAGGAGTACGTCAATGACAGCCAGACTTTCGAAACTGATGCCGCGGCTCGCGCTTGCGGGTGTCGCCGCCGCTGCCCTTACCGCCGCTGCCCCCGACGATTTCGACATCAGGACGCAAATCGGCCCTAACCCCGTCCTGCCAGAGCCGCAGCAGTATCTGGTGCCGCCAATGCACCTCGCGCAGGTGATAGGCTGGAAGGACGGGGAGGTGCCGACAGTGCCGAACGGCATGAAGGTCACGGCCATGGCAACCGGGCTTGAGCACCCGCGCTCGGTCTATACGCTGCCGAATGGCGATGTGCTGGTGGTCGAGTCGCGCGGCCCCGACCTCGACCCGGTCAGCCGCCCGAAGACCGTCGTGATGAGGTGGGTCGAGTCGTTCGTGACCTCGGCCGGAGCGAGCAGCGGCAGCAACCGCATCACCTTGCTCCGCGACACGCATGGCAACGGCACGTACGATCTTCGTACCGTCTTCATCGATCACCTGTATTCGCCGTTTGGCGTCTCGCTGGTCGGCAATGACCTCTATGTCGCCAACACCGACGCTATCCTGCGCTTCCACTACACCACGGGCGCCACCAGCATCACCGAGCCGGGCACCGTGCTGACGCCGTTGCCCGGGGGACCCATCGACCATCACTGGACCAAAAGCCTGGTTGCCAGCGAGGACGGCACAAAGCTCTATGCCGGCGTCGGCTCGAACAGCAACATCACCGAGAACGGCATTGGTGCCGAGCTTGACCGGGCCTCTATCTGGGAAATCGACCGGGCGACCGGTGCCCATCGCATCTTTGCCGGCGGCCTACGCAACCCGAACGGCTTGAGTTGGGAGCCGCAGAGCCACGCCCTCTGGGCCGTCATCAACGAGCGCGACGAACTCGGCCCGAACCTTGTTCCCGACTACATGACTTCGGTGAAGGACGGCGGGTTCTACGGCTGGCCCTATAGCTACTACGGCCAGCATGTCGATCCGCGGGTGAAGCCGGAACGGCCAGACTTGGTGGCAACGGCCATTATGCCCGACTATGCGTTGAGTTCGCATGTGGCGCCGCTCGGCCTCGTGTTCGACACCGGCGACGGCCTGCCTGCAAAGTATAGCGGCGGCGCCTTTGTCGGTGAGCACGGCAGTTGGAACCGGGAAGTGCTAAATGGCTACAAGGTCGTGTTCGTTCCTTTTTCGAATGGAAAGCCGAATGGCACGGCCGAGGATGTGGTGACCGGGTTCTTGGACAAGGACGGCCACGCACGCGGCCGCCCGGTTGCCCTGGCGCTGGACAAGGCGGGTGCGCTGATGATCGCCGACGATGTCGGAAACACGGTGTGGCGGGTGACGGCCGACACCCAGAAACAGGCCGCACGGGCTGATTGAGCGTCGCACGCAGCGGTTCGGTCCAGACGGACGGGGGCGGTGGCGACCGCCTCCCCGTTGAGCGTGGGGATGACCGAGCTTCTGCGGGCGACAGCCTTGCTATGCATTGATGCGGCTTTCGCGGACGAATCGATGCCGCCGCTGGTGTGTGGGCCCCGTGGCATTCATGCCAGTCCGACGGGTTAGCCTAAACGGACAACCCGAGGATGATCAGCAAATTCAGCAAGTTGCCGCAACCATGTACCAACGCCGCGGTATTGGCGCGGTGCTGCCCTACCTTCAAGGCGGCGCCGCGATCTCCAAGCAACGTCCGGTCACAGCCAGCGCCGCCCCTATGCGCTGAACCAGGAACAATGGTCCCATGTCTCAATCAAGCTCGCCGGTCTGGTTCATCACGGGCTGCTCCACCGGCTTCGGACGCGAGTTGGCCCGCCTTGTGTTGGAGCGCGGCTGGCGTGCCGTTGTCACTGCGCGAAACCCGGCCCAGGTTGCCGACCTTGTGCAAGGCCATGAGAGCAACGCGCTTGCCCTGACGCTCGACGTGACCGACGACGGCCAGATCGAAGCGGCTGTAACGGCCGCGCAGGAGCGCTTCGGTCAGATCGACGTGCTGGTGAACAATGCGGGCTACGGCTACCTGGCCGCCATCGAAGAGGGCGAGGACCGGGAAATACGCGCCATGTTCGAGGCCAACTTCTTCGGCCTGGCTGCGCTGACCCGCGCCGTGCTTCCCGGCATGCGTGCCCGGCGGAGCGGCTGCATCGTCAATATCTCGTCGATCGGCGGCCTCGCGAGCTTTCCCGCGACCGGCTACTATCACGCCACCAAGTACGCGGTCGAAGGGCTGTCCGAGTCGCTGGCGCAGGAAGTCGCCCCACTCGGCATCAAAGTCGTCATCGTCGAGCCGGGGCCATTCCGCACGAACTGGGCGGGGCTGTCCATCAAGCAGTCCGGCACGCGCGTTGCGGACTATGAAGCAACGGCCGGCGTTCGCCGTGCCCAGACCGAGGCGCGCAGCGGCAAGCAGCAAGGTGATCCCGTGCGGGCCGCCGAGGCGATCATTGCCGCAGTGCAATCCCCGGAACCCCCATTGCATCTCTTGCTGGGCAAGCCCGCGCTTGAGATCGCCCGCAAGAAGCTCGCGGCGCTGGGGGAAAACTTCGACGCCTGGGAAGCAACGACGCTCAGCGCCGACTTTCCCGAGGGTTAGCGCCTCACTTCCAGCTCCCAGCCCTACGCCATCGGAGGCCAGCCTTTGAAGGAACGTAAGTTAGGCCGCAATGGCTCGGAGCTATCCGCTGTCGGCCTGAGTTGCATGGGCATGTCGGCGTTCTACGGCGGGCGGGACGGGGATGAGAGTGTCAAGACGCGCACCGGGCCGTCGAACTCGGCGTGACGTTCTTCGACAGTGCCGATGCATACGCCAACGGCGCCAACGAGGAACTGGTCGGGCGCGAGTTGAAGCCTGTGCGCGACCGGGTGTTCATCGCGACCAAGTTTGCCAATACCTGGGGTCCGGATGGCAAGCGAACCGGCATCAGCGGCAAGCCGGACCCATGGCCAGTGCTGCCAGGCCAGGTCCTGCTAAGCGCATGGTGCCATGGGGGCACGCCCGGTAGCCGCATCGCCGCCCCGGCTGGTCAGCGTGAGAAGGCATAGCGCAGCTCCGCGGCTCCCCAGCCCGGCTCCATGCGCACGCGGGGCAAGCCCCAAGGGTCGGCGCCTGCATGGGCACGGCGCGGCACCGTGGTCAGGAAGGACCGGTAACCGGCTGCGTGGGCGAGGCTCGGCGCATGCGCCGGGTCGTAGTCCCTGCCTGGCTGGCCCCAGGGACAGGCGAAGTGCGTGCAGGGTCGGCCGAGCTCGGCTTCAATCCGCGCCCGTGATGCCCTGAGTTCCGCATCCACCTCGGACCCGCACAGGCCGGCAAGGCGGCGATGCGTCACGGAATGGGACCCAACCTCCATCCCGCCGGCCACGAGGCGCCGGCAGTCGGCCCAACTCATGACGCCCGGCCGTCCCTCGTCAATCCAGCCTGACACGACGAAGAACACCGCGGGCGTGCCCTGGCTTGCGAGGATCGGAACCGCGTGCTCGTACGCGTCGCGGTGTCCGTCGTCGAATGTCAGGCAAATGAAGCGGCCGGGCGCGCGTCCGCTGCCCAGCAGGTTCACCGCGTCCTCAAGCCCGATGATGTCGCCCAGGCCCCGAAGGCGGCGGAGCTGGTCCTCAAAGCGTCTGCGCTCGCGGGCAAGCATCCGGTGGTAGCAAAGGATCAGCACGCCATCACCGGCCCCGCCCTGCGTCTTCCCGAGCGTGCGAAGCCGGACCACCGCCGCCCGCGCCGCTGGCACGTCGCGCAGCCTTTCGGTCAGCCAACGGACGGGGGCGCTCATGCGGCAGCCATGATTTCGGGAGTGGCCGGGTCCTGCCCACGCAGCGTCACCAGCCTGCTCCGCCCCCGCCCGCTTTCAGGGCGCCTCGGCGCGGATGTCCCATAGGGACGCTGGACGCTACCGGCCCTGATAGGCGGCAAGATGCAGAGATGCGATGCGGTCCGGGGCGTAGTGCGCGCGCAACTGCGCGGCCTGGTGGGGGGATGGCGCGTAACGGCGGGGGCTGGCGAGGATCGTCAGGATCTTGTCGGCCCACTCGGTCGCGTCATGCGGGTCGTCCACATGGCTGGCCAGGCCGAGCGTCACCGCTGGCAGCGCGGCGCAACGCGTCGTGAGCGTCGGCAACCCGAAGCCGAGCGCCTCGACCGGCGGCATGCCGAAGCCCTCGAAGATGGACGGGAACGCGAACATCGTCGCCGTGCGGAAGTGCTGCCCCAACGCCGCATCGTCGATGTAGCCGGTGATCTCCACCTGGTCGGCGATGCCGAGGCTTGCGGCGAGGCTGGCCAGGGTGCCGCGCACACCCGATACGCCACGCAACTGGTTGTAGTCCTGGCCGCAAAGCACCAGGCGCGCCTCGGGCAGCCGGGCCGCGACCTGCGCGAAGGCTCGGATGAGCGTTGCCAAGTTCTTGTGGTCGTACTGTGCCGCCACGGACAGGATGCGGGGCGGCCCTGGGTTCACCGGCCCGGTTGGAGGTTCCAGCCGAGCCGGGCCGAAACGCTCCCAACTGATCGGGTTCGGTATCACGGTGACCTTGTCCTCGAACCGGGAGCCGAGGAAGCGGAGCGCGTCCTGCCGCACGAATTCGGAGATCACGATCAGCCGATCGCACCGGCGCACTGCGAGCGTGTGCGCCAGCCGCAGCCAGGCCCGCTTGCGGCGGGAGAAGTTCATGCTGAGGTGGCGATACTGCATGTCGTGCAGCACGCAGGCCACCTGCCCGAGGTGCCGGGGCACCACGGGCGGCACGAAGTAGTTCGGGAACAGGACCGCGTCCGCCTCCAACCCCGGGAGGAGGCAGGCGCGCTGCTCCGCCAGGAACCGCGGTCCCGACCCGCCGCACTCGACCAGCCGAACCCGGTCGCCTTGCGCCGCCACCTCGTCCAGGAACGCCGGGTCGAGGCGGGCGGCGTCACTGCACAGGACTGTCAGCGCCGTGTTGGACCGCCAGAAACCGCGCAGGAGGTTATAGAGCATGTGTTCGGCGCCGCCGACCCGGCCGGCATGCACGAAGTGCGCGGCAACAGCCAGCCGGAACGGCGCCCCGGCCGCTGGCGTGGCCAGCGCCGGGGTCATCGCGGCGTCAAGCATAGCCCTCGAACGATACTTTGCTCTCGTCGCGGCTGGGATCGATGCGCCGCAGCCGCAGCTTCTGCGCCGCGAGCATGAGGAGGTACAACGGGTTCAGGAACAGGTAGCGCCGCCACAGCCGCCGCGGCTCATGTGCCAGGCGGAACGTCCATTCCAGGCCGTTGTCCCGCATCCACTGGGGCGCCATGGGCAGGAGCTTGGCATGGAAGTCAAACGCCGCGCCAACGGCCAGGGTCGGCATCTGCAGCCTGGTGCGGTTCTCATACAGCCAGACCTCCTGACGCGGGCAGCCAAGTCCGACGAACAGCACCCTGGCGCCGCTGTCCTCGATGGTCCGGGCGATGGCGGCCTGCTCCTCCGGCGTGACGCGCTTGAAGCGCGACGGGATCGCTGCCGCGACCTGCAGGCCGGGGAACTGCGCCACGAGGTTCGCGGTCAGGTCGGCCAGCACCTCCGGTCGGCTGCCGTAGAAGGCGACCGGCAGCCCTTCGTCCGCGCACATGCGGCACACGCGCAACGTCAGTTCCGGTCCGCACACCGTGTCGCGCAGGCCTGCGCCGAACAACAGGTTCAGCCCCCAGCGCACTGGCTGCCCGTCTGGCAGCACGACGTCGAGGGCGTTCAGCCGCCTGCGGTGCCCTTCGTCCAACGCGCCGGTCATCACGCCGTGGACGGCCAGCGCGGTGACAGTCAGGCGCTGGCGCGAGGTGGCCGCCTGGCGGACGGCCTCGCAGGCTTCTGAGTAATCCGTGGCGCACACATCAACGCCAAGTAGGTAGTGGCTGCGCATGCGTTGCCCTTGTGTAGCGATGGCCAATTGAAAACAATGCAATCATATGCAATGACTGACTCGTTTCAGCCAAAACCGGTCAGAGGCGTTGTTTATATTGACGTTCCATCCGCATGATGTTACGTGTCTATGCATTCCACAACTATGTTAATTGGGTAGTAGACTTCAATAATGCGCTAATCCCTAAGCATAGCATTCCTGCAACCCGGCATCGTTGCATGGTGGTAACTCATTGGAGGTAGGCAGCATGAGCATAGCGATCGTGACCGGGTCCGGCGGCCTTGTCGGGGCAGAGACCGTGCGGCTGTTCAGTGAACGGGGGCTGACCGTCGTCGGCGTGGACAACGACATGCGCCGCTACTTTTTCGGCCAGGAGGCCAGCACATCCTGGCAGGTGCAGGCGCTGGAGCGCAGCCACCCGAAATACCGCCATGTGAATGCTGACATCCGCGATACCGCGGCGATAGACGCGCTGTTCGCGCAATACGGCCGTGACATCGCCGTGGTCGTCCATTGCGCCGCGCAGCCATCGCACGACTGGGCGGCGCGCGAACCGGCAACCGACTTCACCGTCAATGCCAACGGCACGCTTTGCCTGCTGGAAGCCACCCGGCAGCACGCGCCGGACGCCGCCTTCGTCTTCGTCAGCACCAACAAGGTTTACGGCGACCGGCCGAACCACCTGCCGCTGGTCGAGTTGGAGACGCGCTTCTCCCTGTCGCCCGAGCATCCCTGGGCGGAGCACGGCTTCCCCGAGGAGATGTCCATAGACGGCTGCCTGCACAGCTTGTTCGGCGCGTCCAAGGTGGCGGCCGACGTGCTGGTGCAGGAGTATGGGCGCTACTTCGGCATGAGGACGGCCTGCTTCCGCGGCGGCTGCCTGACCGGCCCCGGCCATTCCGGGGCGCAACTGCACGGCTTCCTCGCCTACTTGGTCAAGTGCAACGTCACCGGGGCTCCGTACACCGTGTTCGGCTACAAGGGGAAGCAGGTGCGCGACAACATCCACGCGCGCGACCTGGTTGAGGCGTTCTGGTGCTTCTTCCAGCGCCCCGGCTCCGGCGAGGTTTACAACATGGGCGGCGGCACCCACTCCAACTGCTCGATGTCGGAGGCGATCAGCATGACGGAGGCGCTGACCGGACGCCCGATGCAGGTGACGTATAACGACACCAACCGGGTCGGCGACCATATCTGGTGGATCAGCGACGTCCGGAAGTTTCAGGCGCACTACCCGGAATGGGGCTACCGCTACGACATCAAGGCGATCATCGAGGACATCGTGGCCGGCCTCAGCGGGCGGATGGCCAGGGCTGCGGAGTAGCAGGCGGTCCCCACGGCCGGCGGCCCCGGCGCCGGCCGGCCCTGGCGGTCACGCCACGGCGGCAGCCTTGCTTGCGGGGGCCGGACCGCCGGTCGGCTCCACCACCTCAAGGTAAAGCGACGATGGGAAATGCCGGCCGGCCGGCGGCTCGGTCTGCAACCCGTTCTCGTTCGGCTCGGGCCGGTATTCCGGAAAGATTTCGCGCAGCGCCTCGGGCCGGTCGTAGTGGAGCTGGCTCAGGCAGAACAGGATACCCATCCTGGCATTGTCGATCAGGTAGGCGTGCACCAGCGCGGTTTCCATCCATTGGAACAGCGAGCGGTCGGCATCGCGCTGGTAATCGTAGGGCAGGTAGATGTCGTGGAAGTGGACGATGACGCCGGGCCGCAGGCGCGGCAGGACGTTTAGCACAATATGGATCACGTCGCCGCCCGTCCGGACGGCATGGGTCGAGTCGATGAACAGCAGGTCGCCCGCGGCCAGGCCGTCGAACGCGTCGAGTTCGACCTCCTGGACCGGCTTGGGGATCAGCGTGACGGGTGCGGACCTCAGCCAGTCGCTCGGATAAGGTTCGATGCAGGTGATCGAGCACAGGCTGCCCTGCGCGGCGTTGAGCCCGGCGGCGTTGAGCATGCAGTGCGTCGAAACGCCCGAGCCGACCTCGATGATGCGGGACGGGCGGGCGCCACGGATCACGCCGTGCAGGGCTTGCGCCTCGATGAAGCCGAAACCCGGTCCGAAACCCTTCGCCGTACCGTGCCGGAAGGCCGCGTTGTCCCGGTATTCGGGTTCGAACCTGCTGGCCATGCTTCGCAAGGCCGCAAGCTGCCGGTCAAGGTCAACGTGGACCCCCAGCATATCGGACCGCCGCGCCCAACGATCCCGCGTCTTGCGCAGCTCCCGGATGTCGGGGACAGGCGCGTAGTAGTGCTTCGGCAAAACTATGATGCCGAGGCCCAGCATGGTGGTGTGGATTTGCAGGAAAGCAGCCTTGCTGAGAGACCGAAGCTGCTTGCGCATTGAGTTCTCCAATTTGCATATCCTGGGGCTGCGGCGATGTCGCGAGGGCGAAGGCTGGTGCGGCATTCGCCCCGCTATGAAAAGTTCAGCCGATTCTTCAAAGGCGTGCTCTGCTTCGTGGCAACCATGGGTTGGATCAGGCCCTAGCAGAGCCTGGTGCCACGCCGGGTTCACTGCCCTCGATGGATGCGTGCGGATGGCAACAGCCTCGCCCTGATTGCGTGCGCCCATCGCCCGGTCACCCCATTGCCGGTCGCAGGGAGGCGGTTGCAGCCGGGCATGGCAGCGGGGGCGTTCCGGGCCAAGCAGGAGGTGCTGCGGCGGTCAGGCATACCAATGCGCCGTGGTTGGAGCCAGGCCCATCGCGGCCTGGTTGATCCCCTGGAAGCCGATCTGCGCTGCCGCAGAACCCGGCTGCAAGCTGTAGTTGCCGGCAGCCTTGTTGGTGAACAGGGGGTCGCCGTAGTGCTGCGCCGAGTCGGTGCCGGCGGCCTCCTCCCACCAGGCGCCACCGGCAAAGTCCCAATACAGGTTGCTGCTGATGGTCTGCAGGCTGCTGCTGTAGCTTTCCCACGGGACTTGGTGATCGGCTTGATCGGAGGTGACGATGTTGCCGCTGATGACGTTGTTGTACATCGCGGCATACGAGGCCGCGCTGCCGTCGAGCGGCTGGATGAAGGCGGCCGAATTGGCGCCGGTGCCGAGATCGACGATGTTGTTGGTGAAGCTGTTGCTGTTCCCGCCATGGATCTGCAGGCCGTGGGTGCCGACATCGCGGAGAATGTTGTTGTAAACGCTCACGCCGCTGGTGCTGTCATCGAGGTAAACCGCTACGTCGTGGGCCGCGCCGCCGGGTCCGTCGCCGTCCACGTAGTTGTCGTGGATCGAGGTCATGGTGTTCACGCCGGCCCGGCCGAGCACGTAGATCGAGCCGCTGTCGTAGCTTGTCGCATCGCCGGTGTTGCGGACGACGTTGTAGTCGATGGTGTTGCCAAGGTTGATCGTGGCGAAGTCGTCAAAGTTGTCCAGCGCGATGCCGACGCCGCCCGTGTTCTGGACCAGGTTGTGGCTGATGGTGTTGTTGTTGGCGCCGTGCGCGTAGATGGCGCCGCCCTGCGTTCCAAGCGAGGCAACGCCGTTGATGCTGTTGCTGTCGATGAGGTTGCCGTTGCTGCCGTTCTTGACTTCGATCCCGGCCTGCGCGGACTGGTCGATCTCATTGCCGGCCACGACGTTGGTGCTGGAGCCATCCAGGACGATTGCGGTCGAGTTGGATTGGAACAGGTTGCCGGTGATCGCGTTGCCGCTGGCACCGGTCAGCGTGAGCGCCCCGGTGCCGGCGCCGGTGAACGTCAGCCCGGTCAACGTCGCACCGGTCGTGCCGTTCAGGCTGATCAGCGTTTGCAGGCCGTTGCTGGCCACCAGGACCGGCTTCTGCCCGGCGGCAGCCTCGAAGGTGAAGCCGGTATCGGCGGCTGACAGGTTAAGGGTGGCTGATTCGGTGTAGGTGCCGCCCTCGATGAGGGTGGTGTGGACCGTGCTGCCCTCCATCGCAATGCGGGCGTGGTTCAGGGTTGCGAATGGGTGGGCGGCGCTGCCATCCCCGCTGTCGCTGCCGCCAACTGCGACGTAGTAGGCCCCGCTCTGCGGCGGGGTGGGCGTTGGGGTCGGTGTTGGCACAGGCGTTGGCGTGGGGGTCGGGACGGGCGTTGGCGTGGGCACTGGTGTTGGTGTCGGAGCCGGTGTCGGCACGGGCGTTGGCGTGGGCACTGGTGTTGGTGTCGGAACCGGCGTTGGTGTCGGAGCCGGTGTCGGCACGGGCGTGGGTGTCGGGGTTGGTGTTGTGCTGCCGAAGCCTGTAGGCACTTGGAATGTCGCAACGCCGCCGTAGGCGAGGTTGCCTGACCCGGTGACGGTGCCCACGCGCGAGGTGTAGGTCTCCGAGGGATCGGTGGCGAGGATGGTCGCGCCATTGACGGTGATGGACTGCAGCTCGAGGGCGCGGGCACCGTTGGTGTTGTAGAAGCCGATCTGGATGGTGTGGGCGACCGTGGGGTTGAGCGTCTCGTTGAAGCTGTAGGTTGCGAGGCTGCTAGTGACGGTCTGCTGGGCGACGGGCGCGCCGTCCACGATGAGTTGCAGGTTTGGGTAGCCGCCGTCGGAAATGCCGTAGGCCGTCACGCCGATCACCCCGGCCCCGGTCGGCGCCGGAGACGGCGTGGGAACCGGAGTGGGCGTTGGGGCTGGCGTCGGCGTCGGGGTAGGCGTTGGAGCAGGTGTCGGGACCGGAGTTGGCGTCGGCGTAGGGGCAGGCGTCGGGACTGGAGTCGGCGTCGGTGTGGGGGCTGGCGTCGGGGTCGGCGTTGGCGTGGGAGCAGGCGTTGGGACCGGAGTCGGCGTCGGTGTGGGGGCTGGCGTGGGCGTCGGCGTGGGCGCAGGTGTAGCCGTGGGCGTTCCCGAAAACACGCTTGCGGGCACCATGAAGTCGGCCACCCCGCCGTACTGCATATTGCCCGACCCGGTCACTGTCCCGACCCGGGAGGTGTAGGTCTCAGTCGGGCTCGTCGCCGGGATCACTACCCCGTTGACCGTGATGGATTGCAGTTGCAGGGACCGCTGGCCGTAGGTGTTGTAGAAGCCAACCTGGATGTCATGGGCCACGCCCGGCGTGAGGCCGGCGGTGAAGCTGTACCCCGCCGAGGTCGCCGTCAGCGTCTGCGCTCCGATCGGCGTTCCATCGACTATGAGTGTCAGGACCGGAAAGCCGCCCGCGTCGGCGACGCCATAACCAGTGACAAGGATTGTGGTAGGGGTCGTGCCAGCCATTTGGGCTTTTTCCTTCTTTGGCCGTCTGGACGCTGCCCCGGTGCCGCATGGATGCGATGGCGGGGCGGATTGGGTTGGGTGCTAGAACTCAGACGTTGCGGTATTGAATACATTACCCCGGGCAACACGTTATCCCAAGCCAGGAATTCGGCGCCGGCTAGCCTTGTTCGACGGTGATCCCGGGAACAGCATTCTCAAAGCCCGGGCCGATGAAGACCGAGTCCTCCGCCAACGATTGCGGGCTGCGCCCCAGGGTGGCCTGATCATGCCGGTAGTAGAACGGACCGCGCCAGCCATGCTGCCGCATGATGCGCGTGACCGCATCGCGCTCGCCATCCTCGATGATGCAGGCCAGCGCCCCTGCCAGGCAGTCGCCCGCCCCTTCAAGCACCTGCGGCTCGTGCCCCTCCACGTCCATCTTGATCAGGCTGGGCAGGCCCCCAGTCCGGCGGCAGATGCTGTCGAGCGTATCCACCTCGACCGCGATGGTGCCGTCCAGCTTGTCCCCGTCGCCGACCATTCGGTTCATCGGGTTGGAGCTGTTGTTGGTCATCCGCAAGGTGCCGGGCTGGGCGGATGCGCCCAGGTTGACGGGGTTGACGTTTGGCCGGCCATTCAGCGCGACGTTCGTCCGCAGCTTGCCGTAGGCGGTCGGGTTGGGTTCCAGGCTGACGACGGCGACGGCCGGGTTCTCCGACGCGATCAGGGTGTAGGCGCCGATATTGGCGCCCACATCGGCGAACCTGCCGCCGCCCACCAGCACGCGCTGCACCAGGTGCATGTTGTTGTAGTCGTACATCCCCAGCATGTTCACCATGCTGATGACGCCCCCAGGCTCGTCATCCATGATCAGCGACTGCGACAGCCGCAGCCGCACCGGGCGCGGAAACCTAAGTTTGCGGGCCTGCCAATACAGGTGGCGGAATAATGCTACCGGCCGGTTGGCATGTTCGCTGCGTTGGATGATGGAGAGCGAATTGGCGAACTGACGCACGCTCATGAGTGCCTCGCGACGGGTTTAGGGCATTGAGACGGCATCGCGGCGCGACAAGGCCAGCGCGAAGAATATGGCCAAGGACAGCACGGTGGGGGTGCTGCCGAATGCCCCGGCGACGGTGACACCCCAAACGAGCATCAGAAAGGTGAACACGTCCCGCCGCGGGTCCGGCGCCCGGACGAAGTCAACCAGCATCTGCAGGATCATGCACAGCAGCGGGGCCGTGCCGATGATGCCCACGGCCAGCAGGTTCTGCAACAGCATGTTATGCGCTTCGTCCACCTTGAGCCCGGGCAGGCCGTCGAACTCCGGCAGGATGAACTTGCTGGAGTTGTAGCCGTAGCCGATCCAGGGATTGAGCACGATCTTATCCCAGGCGAATTCCCAGATCTCGGTCCGCCCGGTCAGGGTGAACAGCTCGCTCGGGTCGCCGGACCGGCTCAGCCCACCCGACAGGCTCATCACGTCCCGCAACTGAACGCTCAGCCCAAGCAGGGCCAGCACGGCGGTCCCGAGCGCCGCACTGCCCCACAGCCAAACCGAGCGCCGCAGGATGACGGCCGCGATCCCTGCCATGACGGCCAGCAGCGCGGTGCGGCTGTCTGCCACCAGTAGGGTGACAAGCCCGGCGCCGCCCAGCATCGCCGCGACGGCCCAGCCGACATGGTCGCGATACCACAGCAGGAACACCAGCGCGATGTAAACGGCCAGGCCGTTGCCCAGCGCGTTCGGCTGCCCGGCCAGGCCGCACATGCGCTCCACCACCGTTCCGTGCGACGTGATGAACAGCGACCGCCCGACCTCCGGCAATGCGAAGTAGGCGACCCAGCCCGCCAGCGTGAAGGCCAGCAGCGACAATGCGAAGGCAAGCATGATCTGCTTCTCGCTGGCGGCGACCACCAGTGCCGCCGCGAACAGGCCCATGGACGCGAAGCCGAACGCCGTGGCGAAGCTGAACACCGGCGCCGCGGAGTAAAACGACGACAGCATCGCAAAGGCCAGGTAAGCCATCAGCCACCCCATGGCGCCGCCCCGCAGCAGCGGCAGGGAGCGCGGCAGGGTGCAGGCCCCGATCGCGCCGGCGCCGGCCCACAGGGCGAACTTCATGGCGTTCTGCCAGTCAAGCCCGACCTCCCCGGGGTCGCGCACACGGAACAGGGCGTCGTTGACGAAGACCAGGACGACAAGGAAGGCGAGCATCGCCGGAACGCTGCCGGCACAGGCCAGCAGGAACACCCAGCCCGCCACCGCGGCCGCCACCAGCGCCAGCGGCAGCAACGCGAAGCCCACCGTCTCCTGGCCCAGGCGAAGCGACAGCAGGATCACCGCCGCCATCACCAGCATTCCAGCGCCAACGATCGCCGTGTCCCGCAGCGTAGCGCGGTCGCGACCAGGGAAGCCGGCGCGGATCATGCCGTTGTCAGGTGATCCGGCAGCCGCACCGCGCCGCCCGTGTCCAACAGGCGCTCGAAGTAGCGGATCGTGCGGGTCAGGCCCTCGGTCAGCGGCACCTTCGGCTCCCAATCCAGCAGCGACCGCGCTAGCGTGATGTCGGGGCAGCGCTGCAACGGGTCGTCCTGCGGCAAGGGCCGGAACACCAGCCGGGATTGCGACCCCGTCAGGACGATGATCCGCTCGGCTAGCTCGCGCACCGAGATTTCGTGCGGGTTGCCCAGGTTCACCGGCCCTGTCACATCGTCCCCGGTGGCCATCAGCCGGACAAAGCCGTCGATCAGGTCGTCAACGAAGCAGAAGGCCCGCGTTTGGCTGCCATCGCCGAACAGGGTGATGTTCTCCCCCAGCAGCGCCTGGACGATGAAGCTGCTGACCACCCGGCCGTCATCGGGATGCATCCGCGGGCCATAGGTGTTGAAGATGCGCGCCACCTTGATCGGCATTCCGTGCTGGCGCCGGTAGTCGAAGAACAGCGTCTCGGCACACCGCTTGCCCTCGTCGTAGCAGGCGCGGGGTCCCAGAGGGTTGACGTTGCCCCGGTAGTGCTCGGTTTGCGGGTGCTCGGTCGGGTCGCCGTAAACCTCGCTGGTGGAAGACTGGAAGATCTTGGCCTTGATGCGCTTGGCGAGGCCCAGCATGTTGATGGCGCCGATCACGCTGGTCTTGGTCGTCTGCACGGGGTCGAACTGGTAGTGCACGGGGGACGCCGGGCAGGCCAGGTTATAGATCTGGTCCACCTCGACGTACAGCGGGAACGTCACGTCGTGGCGCATCAGCTCGAACCGGCTGTCATCCAGCAGGTGCGCGACGTTGTCCCGCCGCCCGGTGAAGAAGTTATCGACGCACAGCACATCGTTGCCTGCGGCCAGCAGGCGCTCGCACAGGTGCGATCCAAGGAAGCCAGCGCCACCAGTCACCAGCACTCGTTGCCGCGTCGTCCGCATCCCAACCTCCAGGTTTTCCACCACTTTGAAGCATAGTCGTAACGAGGGGCACGGGCACAAAGGCGGAAAAGGGGTAATCCCGGCCGCTGGCTGCTACGCTCGCCCTGACGTCTCCGCCATCACTGGGATAGCACCTCGTAATCCTGCAGCACGGTCTCCTTGCCCTGCATCCCCACGCGGCAGCCGGGCAGGCCGTCGCTGACGCGGCCGGGCTGCATGGTGTTCCGGCTGTGCCCGCGGCAAAGATACTGGAGGTTGGCCCCCTCGCGCCCGCCGGCGACGGCGCCCACCGGCACCGCGCCGCCGCTGCTGACCCGCCAATGCGGCACCAGCAGCTCGAACCGGCTTTCCACCTGCTCCTGCCCGTCGTGCGGCACGCTGCACCCGGGCGAGGATGCCTTCACCTTGCCCACCAGCGTGCCCCGATCGGTCGGGGCGCGGCAGATGAAGAATGGCTCCCCCCCTTCCTGGCCGCCGATGACGGCCTCCTCGGACAACGCAAGCGGCACGCCGATGCTCCAGGTCATCCACGGCGCCGATGGCAGGACCGAGAAGTTCTCCGACGCGATGGCCCGCCCACCGAACCCGAAGCTGCAAGTCTTGCCGAACGCCATCCAGGACCCCGGATGCACGCCACCCTGGTAGCTGACGCGGCATGGCGACACCGTATGGGACGCGAAGGGCTTGCCAGGGGGGCTGTCCGCTACCTCGCCCCCTATCAGGGCGCCCGTCAACGGCCCTTCGGCGGCGTCTGCCCAGGACGGGCTGAGCACCTCGAACGGCGCGACCTCGACCTCCTTGCCGTCATAGCCGATATGGCAGCCGCCGAAATCGCTGCGGTAGCGGCCGACCAGCATTCCGCCGGCATAGACAGCCCGGCAGGCGTACAACGGCATCCCGGTTTCCGAGCCCACAGCCACCGCGTCCAGCAACGGCAGTGCTTCCCGTGATGCAAGGCGGCGCCAGGGCGACGTCTGGCCCCAGCTTGGCTGCGACAGGCTGGGCAGGACGACGCACAGCGTGACCGCAGCAACACCCGCGCCGGCAAGGGCGGCCAGCAGCAGCTTCAACACGCTGCCGCCTCGGGACGGGTTGGGCCGCTCAGGCGCCAAATCCCGCAAGGCCCAAGCGCCACCTCTGCTTATCGGCTCAAGCTCAATCGTCGGGCGATGGCCGAAGTTGCGGCTCACGGTTGGACTTCCAAGGCGCCGCCGCCTCGGCCCACCCGTTCACGCTGCCTGGTTCCGGTCAGCGTGCGCATGGCATCGGCGATCCGCCGGGCTGCGGTGTCCGGCGTCAGGCCGGCGATCCGCCTCCGCGCCTGCGTCCGCATCTCCGCCAGCAGCGCCGGCGGCGCCGAAAGCGCCCGGTCCAGCGCCGGCTCCGCCGATGCATCGTCCAGCGGGTCGAACACCCATCCGGTTTCACCCTCGGAGACCAGCTCCTCGACCGCCTGGCTGTAGATGCTGCCCAGCACGGGCAGCCCGGCCGCCATCGCCTCGTTCACGACCAGGCCCCACTCATCCAGCAGCGTCGGGAACACCAGCAGGTCGCATTCCGCGTAGATGCCGGGCACCTCCTCATAGGGCTTGTTGCCCAGGAAAACCGGCCGCAGATTGTCCGGCCACGCCAGCCCCTCCAAGGCATGCCGCCGGTCGCCGTCGCCCAGCCACCAGATTTCAAGGGTCCGCGACGGGTTGCGCCGCGCCCACCGGATCAGGCGCTCGGCGAACGGCACGACGCCCTTGCGCTCCGTCAGGAAGCCAACGTGGAGCAGGCGTTCCACGGCGCCGTCCGGCCGGGTGCGCGGGGCAGCGGCGAAGCGGGCGACCTCGACCGGCTGGTTGATGCGGATGATGCGCCCGTCCGGCACCCCGAAGCGCGCGATGTAGCGTGCGCCGCTTTCGCCATTGACCAGCACGGCATCGGCCCAGTGCATGATCGCCCGGCGCGCCGTCCGGCGGATACGTCCCCATCCGCGCTCGCTGTGTTCGGACAGCAGGCACCAGACCACCAGCGGGGTGCGCGGCCGCAGCATCTTGTAGGCCAGCGCCTGCAGCGTGCGCGGGCCAAGCTCGGCAGAGATCACCACGTCCGGACGGTAGCGCAACAGCCGCGGCAGGGTGTCGTAGGGGAAATGGACCTGCAGGTTGCGGCGGAAGCCGAACACATCGGTGACGGTGGGGCGCAGCGTCACGTTGCGCTGCACGACGACGTCCAGGCTGCCCCAGTCTGGAACCCACGCCCGGTCGCTCTCCATTGGCGTCGAGATCATGACCCGAAGCTCGCCGACCAAGTCCCGTAACCGCTCGAACAGCGGCACACGGTAGGGTGCGACGAAGTTCATCAGCAACGCAACGCGCATAGGCATTCAGCCTTTCATAGTGGGGCCGCCATCTTGGGCACCGTCGTCTTTGGCATCGTCGCCGGCGACATCACCGGCTGAGGTAGAGTCCGGCTTTTCGTCCGTAGGTGCCGCGGCTCCCATACCGCGAATACCGGTCCACGTTGACCATCGAGAGGACGCAGCCCGCCATGTTCGCCCCGGCCCCAAGCAGCAGCCGCAGGCCGGACACCACGTCCAGCCGTGTGGTGTCCTGCCAGCGCACGACCAGCACGGTCTTGTCCGCCAGGCGGCAGAGGCTGCGGGTCTCGGAGGCGGCCAGCAGCGGGGCAGTGTCGAGCAGGATGAGGTCGAAGCATTCGCTCAGTGCCGCCAGCGTCTTGCGCATCGTCTCCGAACCGATCAGGTCCGGCGCCATCAGGTTGGGGGTTCCGGCCGTTATGACGCAGGCGCTTGAAAGCCCGTCCTTGTGGATGACATCGACGATGCTGGCCTTGCCGGTCAGCATGTCGGACAGCCCGGAGTTCCTCGACACCCCGCAAATGCGGTGCAAGCGGCCACGCCGCAGGTCGCAGTCCACGATGATCACCCGTTTGCCGTCTCCGGCCATCATCCTGGCCCATGCCAGCACGATGGAGGACTTGCCCTCGCCCGGCAGCGCGGAGGCCACCATGATCACCTTGGGCGCCCGCTCCAGGCTGGACAGCGCGAGGCTGGTGTTCAGGCCGCGGATCATCTCGCCGAAGTTGGACTCCGGATGCTGCGTCACCCAGGCTTCCGGGGTCAGTTGCCTGCGGAAGCGCCGGCGCAGCAGCGGCACCACGCTGATCGCCGGGATGCCCAGCGCCAGCTCGACCTGGTCCAGGGTCGAGAAGCCGCGGTCCAGGCTTTCGAGCAGCACTACCAGAAGTGCCGCGAACAGGCAGCTTGCGACGATGACGATGGGGATGATGACCGAGAGCTTCGGGAAGGCCGGCTCGGCCGGCGCTTCCGCGCGGGACAGCACCTGGGCGTCCGGCAACTGCAGGCCGCTTTCGATGCTGGTCTCCTTGAGCCGGGTCAGCAGCCGGTCGTACAGGGCGCGGTCGGCGTCGGCGTCGTGCTGCAGGGCGCGTAGCTCCACATCGCTGTCGCTGCCGCGGTAGGATTGCTCCTGCAACTGGCTGAACAGGGTTTGCAGCGATCCCAAGCGGTCGCGGGCGGCCTGGGCGGCCTGCTCCAGTCCCTGCGCGCGCAGGCGGCCACCCCCGCTGACGGCGTTCAGCCGCCCCTCCATCTCGGCAACTGCGGCTTTGGCCCTGATGACCTGCTCGCCGACCTCCGTCACCTGCTCGGAAACCAGCGCGCCGCTCCGGCCCTGCGTCATCCCGGCGCGCCTGCGGAACGCCTCGACTGCCGCACCGTCGGTCAGGATCTGCTCCCGCAATTCCGCCACGCGCTCGTTCAGCCACTTGTGGGCGCCGATGGTGGCGTCCCGCTTCGCCATCACCTGGGCTGCGATATAGGCGTCAACGGCCGCGTTGGCGGCCTTTGCGGCCAGAACCGGGTCGGCGCTGTCGAATGTCACGCCGATCACCCGGGAATGGCCCTTGGGCGTGACGCCGAGCCGGCGCAGGAAAGCGTCCACCGGAACTGACAGGGGGTCCGCCTTGGCGCTCAAGGCAGGGTCGAGCTCCGCGGCCTCATGCTGGGGCGGGCCTAGCAACGACCGGGGCAGCATGGCTTCCAGCGTCCGTGCCTGGGCGCCCAGGAAGGATTTGACCCTGGTGCCAAGGCCAGGCGCGGCCAGCGCCGGGTTGAACTCCGGGCTTTTGTCCAGGTCGAGGCGCTGGACGACGCTCCGGGCAATCTCGCGCGAGCGGAGAACCTGGACTTCGCTCTCGACCACCTCGCTGTCGCCGGACAGGCCGGCCAGGACGGCTTTCAGGTCAACGACCTGCTGCTGCCTGGGGCTGATCATCAGGTCCGCCTGCGCGGTGTAGCGGGGCGTGATGCGGGTCACCCCGGCCAAGGCGACCGCCGTGAGCGCCGTCGTGACCAGCACGATCAGCTTGCTGCGCCGGCGCAGCATCTCCCCGATGGCGCGGAGCTTCAGGGCGGGCTGGGCCAGGGCCGGCCGCAGGGGAACAGAGGCGCCGGGCGGGCGCGGAAACGCGACGCTGTTGTAGTCGAACGACATGACGTCAACTGCTCCTAGGTTGCCGCCTACGGATGACCATGAGGTCTTCTGCCGCCCGCTGCCGGTCGTTTCGGCATAGTCCGCGCTACGGCAGGGAGGTTGCTACCATCCGCACGCCGCAATTCCCAAGTCTCAGGAGAGGTACTCCCCCGGGAGCCGAGCAGGCCCTGCCTGCTTTACGCGGCTTGCTTTCAGGCAGCTTGCGTTCAGGCGGGCAGCGCCGCGGCGACCGCGGTCACGGCGGCGGTCGTGGCCAAGATGGCCGCGGCGTCGCCCCATGTCAGCAGGCGGGCCAGGCGCAAGGTCCATAGCTGCAGCACCAGGAGCGGCGCCGCACTGGCCACCAGGCCGAAGGCGGCGCCACGGATGCCGTCCAGGCCAAATCCCATGCGCGTCACAGCGAGCAACACGGCCAGGGCCACGGGATAGACCACAAGCCCCTCCACCCAGGGACGGTTGGCGGTGGACAGCGCCACGGGCATGAGCCAGGACGCGACGACCAGGCTAGGCACGGCGAGCAGCAGGATCTGGACGACGGCGGCCGAGGCCATGAACTTGGGGTAGAACGCGGCGATCAAGGCGGGACCGGCCAGGATGCCTACAACGGTCGGCAGGCCCATCGCGACCGCCATGATGCAGAAATCGCGCCTGATCCGGGCCGAAACGGCAAACGGCCCCTCCGCCGCGCACTGGGTGACGATCCGAGGGTAGTAGAACTGCGCCAGCCCCCCGATGGCGCCGACGGTCAGGGTCACGACGTTCGACCCGAACGCAAAGTGCCCCACGTCCAGGTCGTTGGCGAGGCCGGACACGACCCAGCGGTTCGCGGTCATGTAGAACGCCCAGATGAACGAGGTGAGGAACAGCGGAAAGCCCTGCAGCAGCAGCTTGGCCGCGTCCAACAGGGCGGGCCGGCCGGCTCGTGACACCGGCATCGCCGCCTGCACCCGGACCGCAAGCACGGCGTAAGCAGCCCCGAGCAGCGCGAAGCAGCCGACGATGCCGCCAAGCAGGACACCCACCGGCCGGGCAACCGCCAGGATCAACATGACGGCGATGTTGATCCGGCCGAAGCCGCGCCGGTCCGAGGTCGCACGGAGGAACGATGCCGGCCCCAGCACCAGCATGAAGAACACGCCTGCTGCAAGCGACAGGAAACCGGCCCCTGCAGGAAAGTCCCTGCCGCCCTGCACCGCCCAGCCCTGCACCGCCAGGAACGCCGCGGCACCGGCGGCAAGCAGAACCGCCGCCAGGTAGAGGCGCGTCCAGAGGACGTGATTCCGGAAGCGCACCAATGCCTCGTGCTGGCCGCTCCCAAGCAGGAGCGGCGCCCGCCGGTCGGTCAGTTGCGACAGGCCAAGGTCGAAGATCAGGCCATACTGGAACAGGGTGACGACGACGGCGTAGCGGCCGAACTCCACGGGTTCGAGCAGCAGCGGCAGCAACAGACCGACGCCCGCGTTCACCGCACTCAGCGCCGGCATGGCGGCGTAGAAGACCAGCGGACCCAGGCGGCGCGCAGATGCCCGGACGGCCTTGGCGAGCCTGTTGGGCACAACCGCAGGCGACGCCGCTCCAAGGTCGCCCACAGCCGCCCCTGTTACATCGTCCAACGAAGTTCCTGCTCGGCCACCTTGGTGTTCGTCGTAGGGGCGCACGGCCGCATTTGTCGAACGGCATTACGGGGTGGACCGAACAGGAGGCGGCCTACTGGTCCCAAACCGAAGGGGTACCCCTCACGCCCCAGTCGCGGCACCCCGCCGCACTGTTAGGTTTCGGTAAGGAACATTGGGTGCTGCCGCCAGAATCGCGTCACCGGCGCAGCCCTATCGTTCCGGCTCCGATGTTTCGAACTGCCCGGTCCGGGCAACACATGCGAGGCGCTACGAATGGTGACGCAAGCAACTACGCGCGACGAGGACCCACGCCAAGCCCACGATGCCGACCCCTGCCCTTCCCTGGGCGCCTTCCATCCGGGCACGCCCAACACGCGCTTCGGCCTTCGGTCCCTCCATGCCATCGCACGCCGCCTCCTGCATCTGCAGGGTGGCCCGCTTATCCGGATACGCTCGGTCCCGGCCAGGATGCAGGACTGTGAGGACGGCCGAGCCGAAGATGGGGCGGCATGGGACGCCGGGTCGTGCTTCGCGCGGCTTCCGGCGTCGCGGCCTGCAGCGGATGCGCACCGGGTGGCCTATGCCGGCCAGCTTTCGCCGTCGAGTGGCGTGGCCGACTTCCTGCTCTGCGCGGCAGCATGGGCCGAGCGCAACCCGGGCCGGCGCCTGGAGCTGTGCTGGATCGGCGAGGGAAGCCTGCGCGGCGTGCTGATGGCGCAGCCGCTGCCGGCCAACCTGGTGCAGGAATTCACGGGTGCGCTCGCCCCTGCCGAGGTGGCAGAGCGGTTCGGGCGCAGCGGGCTGCTGGTCCTGCCGAACTTGTCCCGCGGTTGGCCGCCCTTTCTTGCCGAGGCCATGACGGCGGGGCTTGTGGTGCTCGGCAGCAGCCGGAACCCTGGGGTCCGAAGCCTGGTCGTGCCCGGCCAAACCGGATGGCTGTTTGACCCTTTCTCCGCCACGGAGACGCTGGATGTGCTGGACGCTGCCCTGACGGCGACGCCCGTCCAATTGGACGCCATGCGGGCCGTGGCGCGCGCCCGAGTTGGCGCCCTGCCCCCGAGGGCGCCGGCCCAAAAGCCGCCTCCAGGCGGGCGGCAGGCCCCAGACGGGCGGCAGGCCCCAGACGGGCGGCAGGCCATCGACGTCACTACGGCCTCGGCCTGACCGGCAGCATGGGCCTTGTGTCGCTAAGGCGGTCGTCAAGGCAGGGTGGCGGGAGCCGTGCGGGAGGCCTGGCCACCCCCCGGCACCCGCCCCCGCCCCCGAACGCCCCGGCCCCCGCCGCCCTGGCATGGAGCGAGGCGCAATCCGACGCCCAGGCGCACGGCATGGGCCACAGCCCGCTGCTGGTGGTCACGGCGGTCACCGGGATCGGTGACGCGGCCGTCATCTTCGGGCTGTCGGTCGCCGCCTTCATGCTCCGTCACGGTCTCCAGGCCATCCCGGCCGAGATCCTGGTGACGTCGGCCCTTGCCGCCATGCTGGGGATCAATGCCCTGTACCTGTCCGGTGCCTACGCGCTCCGCCCCGGGAACAGGGTCGCCATCCAGGCCGGCCGGGTGGTCCAGGCCTGGACCGTCGTTGTCGTGCTGCTGGTGGTCATCGGCTACCTTGCGAAGACGGTGGAGGAGTACTCGCGGCTTTGGGCCGTCACCTGGTACGTGTCGGTCGCGTTCGGCCTGGTCCTGGTGCGCGTCGCCGCCCAGGCCAGGCTGCAGCGGCTGGGCAGCAGGGGCCGGCTTGCCTCCACCCTGGCGGTGGTGGACCTGTGCGGCCATGGCCAGGACTTCGCCCGCAAGCTGATGCGGAGCGGCGCCGATGTGCGGCTGCTGGGCGTGTTCAGTCCTGGCCCCGTCCTGGGCAGCGCCCCCCACCCCTCCCCGGGCCGAACGCTGGATGACCTCGTCACGCTGGCCGGGCTGTTCCGCGTTGATGACGTGTTCATACTGGTGTCCGGCGAGACGACGGCCAACGTGCCAGCCATCCTGCGCCTGCTGGGCACGATCCCGGCGAACGTCCGGCTTTGCCCGGTGCTGCCGGATTTGGCGCACGCACCGATCCGGGAAGCCGGGCTGATGCATGACCATCCCGTGCTCACCGTCCACCACCGCCCGCTCGGAGGATGGAAGAGCACGTTCAAGCGGATCGAGGACCTAGTGCTCGCCAGCGTTGCGGCAGTGTTTCTGACCCCGGTGCTCCTGCTGATTGCCGTGCTGGTTAGGCTCGACAGTCCAGGCCCGGTGCTGTTCCGACAGGCCCGCCAGGGTTTCAACAACAATGTCATCACTGTCCTGAAGTTCCGCACGATGGTGCACCGGAGGGATGCGGAGCCTGGTGTTCCGCAGGCGACCCGCAATGACAAGCGGGTGACGCGCCTGGGGCGCATCCTGCGCCGCACCAGCCTCGACGAACTGCCCCAACTCTTCAACGTCCTGCGTGGCGATATGTCGCTGGTCGGGCCACGGCCCCATGCCGTCGCCCACAACCAGCTTTATTCGGGCCTGATCGATGACTACCTCGGGCGGCACCGGGTGCAGCCCGGCATCACGGGCTGGGCGCAGGTCAACGGCCTGCGCGGCGAAACGGAAGCGGTTGACAAGATGCAGCGGCGGGTCGAGCACGACCTCGCCTACATAGATAACTGGTCTGTGTTCCTTGATCTGCAGATCATGGTCCTGACGGTGTTTTCTATCTTGTTCGAACGCGAATCGACCTACTGACCGGCGGGATTTGCCACGGCCGGGGTGCGCGGCAGGTCGATCGGGTGGAAGCCGATCAGCGCCGCCGGCGTTCCACGGGCAAGCGCATGGGCGTCCAGCGCCTCCTCTTGGAGCAGGCAGCCGCAGCCGGGACCCGCCAGGACAGGGCCGGCGTCCGCAACCTGCGCGCTTCCCGTCATCGCTGCGCCGAGGGCGCTATAGTAAAGGTTGCCTTCGATCACTGGTTGGCCGCCCTCGATCCAGACATAAACCTTGGGCGTCGGGCTTGTCGAAAGGATGATGTTGCGGGTGACCTTGTTGCCGAGTTGGGCATTCGTGGGATCGGTGTCGGCCGGCGCGGCCTGGAACAGCACTGCCGAAGGATTGCCTGGCCCAAGGTCCAGGATGTTGTTCGCGATGAGGTTGTCGCTGCCGCCGTGGATTTGCACTGCGTCCGACCCAGCGTTGCGGACGACATTGCCGACGACCACGGCACCGCTGGTGGAGTCGTCGAGGTAGATGCCGACGTTATGCCGCTGCTTATCTGGGTCCGGCACCCCGACGCCGTCCACCCAGTTGGACGCGATCACTGCGCGGGTGTCCACCTGACTGCGCCCGAGCAGGTAGATCGCCCCACTGTCCCATGCCGTCAGGTTGACCCGGCGGATGGTGTTGCCGATCACCGCATTGCCGACATTGACCGTCGCCGCATCCCAGTTGGAAATGCCGATCCCCATCCCGGCGGTGTTCTCGATCAAGTTCGAGGCGACCCGGTTGCCTCGCACGCCGTGCAGGTAAATGCCTCCGCCGTGGGTTTCCGGGGCGCCGGCGCCGTTGATCCAGTTGCCGGCGACCACGTTGTCGTCGCTGGCATCGCGCAGCTCCACGCCGGTGCGCGCGGCGTTGCGGATGATGTTGCGCACAAGCCGGTTGCCGCTGGCGTGGTCGAGCAGAATGGCGGTCCCGGCGTCGCTGCTCACGATGTCCTCGATCAGGCAGTCCCGCGCATGCACCAGCTCCAACGCCGTGCCGCCAGGCGTCGTCGGGCCGAACAGGATGTGCGCGACCGTGACGTCATGTGTGTCAGAAACGACAACAAGGGCTTCAGGCGGATCATGGGCGCCCTGAAAGACCGGTCGCTCCCCATTGCAGCCTAAAAGGCGCATGCCGGCCTGTCCGGCACCGAGCAGGACAGGCTGGGTCAGCGGGTAGGTGCCCCTGCGGAAATAGGCTGTCCTCAACCCGGTTTCCGCCATGAGGGCCAATGCACGGCCTGGGGTGAGCACAGGAAAAGCCGCGCTGCCGTCCTGGGCATCATCTCCATGGGGCGAGGCGAAGATCGCGCCCGCATCGGCATCGGAGGCCTGCTGGCATTGCCCTGCTGCGCTGGCCTGCCAAGCAGGTGGCGCAACACTTGCAGGGACGTGCAGGTTAGGTGCCGCGAAGTCCGGTTCGGCTGCATAGGCGCAGCAGGTCCGGCCCGTCCAGGCGGGAGACGTGCATAACACCACGGCTGTCCAAAAGAGAGGCATCATCGCTCCCCTGTGCATGGTGCGCCTTCCCCTTCAAACCCGGGAACAGCCTGCCATCCAGCCTAAGGGGAGCCAAGTGGCTATCCTGTTCAGTAGTAGTCCGATCGGAATTTGAGACAGGAGCGGCAGTACATCTGCCATATCGCCCAAAGCCCTTGATGCTCACGATTTTGTGATATACAACGTCGTCGATCTGTGCGAAATCCGTGATTGTGCGCTTCGTTTTTAGACATAAGCGTGCCAACAAGTGTGCACAACGCTCGGCACGTCCAGGGAGGAAGGGCGATGTGGGATAAGCAGAGCTTAACAGTTTCGACTGGGCTCGAGTGGCCGGAAGCTGTGCCGATGTGGAATTCTCGACTAAATTCCCTTGCGTGACGGCAATACGCTCATGGCTCAGCTAAGGGCGGCGCCGGCACTGCACGAGGCTTCTCCAATCTATGGCAATGGTATCTTGTTGCCGTCGCGTCCTGCACAAAGGGGTGGACTTCCAATGCGCAAAGTCCTCCTGATCGTTTCCGGGCGCCTGTTTCGGGACGGGCTAAAAAGCATGCTGCAAGCAGCGAACATGACTATCGTCGCTGATTGCGATACCCTGGCCGATGTTGCCGGAGCACTGGAAGGCTGCGACAAACCCGATCTTGTGGTCGTGGGCGCCCAAAGCGGCGACGACCTTAGCGACCTGACAAAGCTGCAAGTGCTGCGGTCGAGACTGCCCGGCACCCGATGGATCGTGCTGTGCAACATGCCGGTGGCCAACCTTCTGCGCAGTGCTGTCGGCGCCGGGATCGACAGCATCCTGCTCCAGGATATCCCGGCGGAAATCCTGCATCATGTCGTCGAGTTGGTGATGCTCGGGCATTCCCTGGTCCCGTGGGAGCTTGCCGCGCACCTGACGGTTTCGAGCGAGCCGCTACCCATTGTGCTGCCGCCCCGTGCTGCGCCACCCCGCGTTGCGCCGCCGTTGCCGGGCGGGCGGGCGACGGAAAGGGTTGCGCCACAGCCTAGGCCTACCGCGGCAGACCTGACCAAGACGGGAAACGGGTCAACCGCCATGGCCGCAGGCGGGGTCCAGAATGGGCCTCTGGCGACGAAGCAACACGCCTTGACCGAACGCCAGGCTACGCCGAACCTGCCTTTGCCGTCCGTGCATGCAGACGGTCTATCCGACCGGGCGGTCAAGCTTTCCGACCGCGAGGCTGAGATCCTTCAATGCCTTGTAAACGGCGCGTCAAATAAGGCGATTGCGCGCGACTTGCACATCGCGGAGGCCACCGTCAAGGTTCACCTAAAAGGTTTGTTGCGGAAGATGCGATTGCAGAACCGCACGCAAGCGGCGATTTGGGCGGTCAATAACGCCTACGCTATCAAAGCTTCTGCTGAAAGTTCCGCCAGCAACCAGAACGGCGCTGTAACGGGCCTGCCAGAAGGTAGTAAGCAAGAATCGGGCCAGAAAGACTTGGATCAGGAGGCTTTCTCCCCACCAATCCTTGCCTTGAAGGCTCTCTGAGCCGAGTTCAAGGACAAGTTCCTGGAAACAAGGAGGTAGTTGTGCCGGACCCCAGCTTAACCCGCCGTACTTTTGCCCTCATGACGTTGGCCCTTGCGGGATGCAACACCTACCTGCCGCAGGACGGACCGCACTATGGCGACGTGATCGATGGGGCGTCCTTGCGGATCGGGTCTGCCGGGCCGAATACCAACCTTGCCTACGCACTGATCAAGGTTGACGGCGAGGTGCTCCGGCGCCTCCAGTCGGAGGACACCATCCCGACGTTCGACACCAGCCTGCTCTCGGGTTCCAGCAAGGGCGGCTCCAGCGGGATTGGGACCGGTGATTTCGTCGGGGTCACAATTTTTGAGGCCGGCGCCGGCGGATTGTTCGTTCCGGCCGAGGCAGGAAGCCGGGCCGGGAACTTCGTCCAGTTGCCGCCCCAGCAGGTCGATGGCTCCGGCAACATCCTCGTGCCGTTCGCCGGTCAGGTGCGCGCCGTCGGGCGCTCGCCCCAGGCCGTGGCGCGCGACATCCAGGACAAGCTGGCGGGCCGTGCGCTGGAGCCGCAGGCGGTGGTGACCGTCACCGAACGGCGGTCGAACTCCGTCAACGTCACTGGCGACGTGACGACGTCCGCGCACTTCTCCATCGAGCCGGGTGGCGAGCGCATCCTTGGCGCCCTGTCCCGCGCCGGCGGCCCGAAGTTCCCCGCCTACGAGTCCCTCGTCACCCTGCAACGAGGCTCGACGACCGCCAAGGCGTTCCTGTCCGAGATCCTGCGCAACCCCGACCAAAACATACGTCTGCAACCCGGGGACACCGTTTATGTGGCCCGTACGCCGCGTTACTACCTGGCACTCGGTGCGGTTGGGCCTGGACAGTACCTCGGCCTGGTCAACCGCCGCCTGCCGTTCGAGGACACCCGGCTGTCACTGGCGTCGGCCATCGCCAAGGTCGGCGGGTTGTCCGATGACCGGGCCAATGCCAGGGCAGCCTTTGTTTACCGGTTCGAGCAGCGCGCGGCCCTGGCAAGCGTCGGCGTGCAGATACAGCCCGACACCCCGGCCACTATCCCTACGGTCTATTACGTGAACCTCAACGACCCTGCTGGCTACTTCCATGCCAACCAGTTCTCGATGCGGGACGACGACTTGATTTACGTGTCCAACTCGCCCTCGACCGACTTGGCCAAGTTCCTCGCCATCATCCTGCCGATCGCCTACAGCACCGCCAACTTCCGCGTGTTGTAGCACCATACCCGCCCGAACGACTTAACACCGTTCGGGCTGGGCCGTTTCCTACCCCTTATGGGGGGTCAACCCTCTTTGACAGTCCTATCGGGCTGAAACCGCAGGATTATGCCTGGGGCGGCGTCCGATTTTGATGATGCGCCACGAGGGGAAATGCCATGGCAGACCGGCATGTGACAGACCGGCACGTGACAGACTGGCACGTGAGGAACACGGCGGCGCCAACGGCGTTGCCCGGAACCCTGCAACGCGGCGAAACGCCAGGGCTGGCCGGCTCGATCCTAGTGGCAGGGGGGGGCGGCTTTATTGGCGGCCACCTGGTTCATGCGTTGCTGGCGCAGGGTTGCCGGGTGCGCGCCGTGGACCGCAAGCCGTTTGCCGAGTGGCACCAGCTCAATCCGGCCGCGGACAATGTCGTCGCCGACCTGTCGCGCCTGGAGGCTTGCCAAGCGGCTGCGGGGGGCGTTGACGTGATCTACAACCTTGCCGCCGACATGGGCGGCATGGGCTTCATCGAGGCGCACCGGGCCGAGTGCATGCTGTCGGTGCTGATCAACACGCACCTGCTGTTGGCGGCGCGCGACGCCGGGGTTTCGAGGTTCTTCTTCAGCTCGTCCGCCTGCGTTTACGCCGCAGGCCACCAGCAGTCGCCCGCCGTACTACCCCTGAAGGAAACCGATGCCTACCCGGCGGAACCGGAGGACGGCTACGGCTGGGAGAAGCTGTTCAGCGAGCGGATGTGCCGCCACTTCACCGAGGATTTCGGCCTGGAAACCCGCGTCGCGCGCTACCACAACGTTTACGGCCCCCAGGGGACCTACGAGGGCGGCCGGGAAAAGGCGCCCGCTGCCATCTGCCGCAAGGTGGCCGCCGCCAAGCTGTCTGGGCAGCACGACATCGAGATTTGGGGCGATGGCGAGCAGACGCGCAGCTTCATGTATATCGATGACTGCCTGGAGGGCACGCTGCGGCTTACGAACAGCGACGTGCGCACTCCCCTCAACATCGGCAGCGCCGAGCTGGTGAGCATCAACCAGCTTGTGGACATCGTCTCGGACATCGCGGGCGTGCGGCTGCGCCGCAGCCACAACCTGTCGGCGCCGCAAGGCGTCCGCGGCCGCAACAGCGAGAACACCCTCGTGCAGGCGGCGCTGGGCTGGGCGCCGTCCATCCCGCTGCGGGCCGGCCTGGAGCAGACCTACCGCTGGATTTACGACGAGCTGGCAGCCGAGGCGTTGCCGGGCCAGGCGGCCATCGCGCGCCAGCACGCTGCGGCAACGGCCTGACCCGGGCGTTACGCGCCCATGTGTGCGCCATGACCGGCGAACCCCGGCGCGAGAACGTGCTTGGCGTGGGCGTGAGCGCGGTCAACCTCGCCGAAGCCCTGGACGTCGTGGACCGCTGGATCAGAACGGGCGACCGGCAGTACGTTTGCGTGACCGGCGTGCATGGCGTGATGGAAAGCTGGCGGTCGGAGACGCTGCGGCGCATCCACAACCAGGCTGGGATGGTGACGCCGGACGGCCGCCCCCTGGCCTGGCTGCTCCGCCTGGGTGGGCATCGCGGTACCGGCCAGGTCTGCGGGCCGGAGCTGATGCCCGCCCTTGTCGTAGCCGGGCAGGACCGCAGCTATCGACATTTCCTGTATGGCGCGACGGAGGACACGCTGGGTCGCCTGCAACGTGCGCTGCTGCAGGCCGCCCCGCACGCCAAGGTGGCCGGCACCCTTGCCCCGCCGTTCCGCCCGATGACGCCGGAGGAGGACCGGCAGGCGGTCGAGCACATCAACGCTTGCCAGCCCGACATTGTTTGGGTCGGCCTGAGCACGCCGAAGCAGGAGGTGTGGATGGCCGAGCATCGGGGGAGGCTGACAGCGCCGGTGCTGATCGGCGTCGGCGCGGCATTCGACATCAACGCCGGGCTGAAGCGGCGGGCGCCGCGTTTGCTGCAAACGGCCGGGCTGGAATGGGCCTACCGCACGGCGCAGGAGCCGCGGCGGCTGGCCGGGCGTTACTTCCGCAACAACCCGGCGTTCCTGGGCTTGATCCTGCTGCAGAAGGCCGGGCTGTTGAAGCTGTTCCTCCGCCCGACGCCGGTCCGGAGCATGCCTGACGGCAACGCCGGCCAATAGGCCGGCGCGCCGTCAGCGCCTGGGAGGCCGGGGTCAGGCTGTACGTAGTCCGATGGCTGCCTGGTTTATCGAAACGAAACCGATGCCGTCCGCGCCCGTGGCATAGCTGCCGCCGGCGAACCCGGGCGCCACGTAGCTGGCCTTGGTGTCGGGAGAGGTGTTGAGCGCCGCCCCAGTCGTGCTCCAATAGTCGTTGCCTGACACCGTAGGGTTGCCGCCGGCCAGGGAGGCGAACAGGGGGTTCCGGCTGCTGGCGTTCTCCGACTGGACGATATTCCCCGTCACGCGGTTGTTCTGCAGCGGGTTCGGGTTCGGCTGGTCCGAAGGCTGCGCCTGGAACAGCCCGGCGGTAGCGTTGCCGGTGCCGACGTCGAAGATGTTGCCGCTGAACGTGTTGTTGCTGCCGCCATGGATCTCAAAGCCGTCCGATCCGATGCCGGTGACGATGTTGCCTGTCGCAGTGACACCGTTGGTGTTGTCGTCGAGGTAGATGCCGACGCTGTGCTGGTTCGACGAGCCGGTGCCGCCGATGAAGTTCATCGACACCGTCGTCTGCGTGTCGGCGTTCGACCGGCCGAGGATATAGATCGCACCGGAGTCCGTCGAGGACAGGTCGGTGTTCAGCACGTCGTTGTTGGCGACGGTGTTGCCGATGTTCTGCGTGGCCGTGCTGTTCGAGTAGAAGTCCGACAGGTTGATGCCAGCGCCTTGGGTGTTCTGGATCAGGTTGTGGGTGATCTGGTTGCCGCTGGCGCCATGCAGGTAGAAAGCGCCCCCGGAGGTCTCGGTCGCGCCCACGCCGTTGATGCTGTTGTTGTCCAGGATGTTGCCGTTGCTGCCATTCTTGGCCTCGACGGCGCTGCCGGCGGTGGACAGCATCGTGTTGCCGGCGATGGTGTTCGTGTTGGCGCCATTCTGGAGCAGCACATCCTCGCTGTTGTTGCGGAAGGTGTCGCCGGTGATGCTGACGCCGGTGCTGCTGTCCAGCAGCACCGCCGGGCCTGCGGAGTTCTGGAACGTCAGGCCGGACAGCGTGACGCCCGAGGTTCCCTGGATGGCGACGATGCCCTGCTGCCCCGCGCCGTCCAGCACGACGGTTCCGCTGCCGGCGATGGTCAGCCCGGCATCGGCGCTGCCCAGGTGCAGTGTCGAGCCGGCGGAGTAGGTGCCTGCCGCGACGGTGATGCTCTTGACTCCCGACGCTTCAGCCGCCGCAACAGCGTGGCTGAGCGTTGCGAACGGGTTGGCGGCGCTGCCGTTCCCGCCGTCGCTGCCGTTGGTTGCGACATGGTAGCCCCCGTTTTGCGAGGGGGCAGACGTCGGCGCGGATATTGGAGTGGCGGTCGGTGCCGGTGTTGGGACGGGCGTTGGCGTGGGTGACGGCACAGGCGTCGGGACGGGTGTCGGCGTGGGAACTGGCGTGGGAACGGGCGTCGGCACTGGCGTTGCAGCCGTGCTGGTCACGGAGAAGGCTTGCGTGCCGGCCGAGTAGAGCG